>NZ_VORX01000026.1 GCF_007997285.1 Gelidibacter salicanalis | reverse complement strand
TGTGCTAATACCGTTTCCAGTACTTCGCTACGCTGTCAATCCAATATGTTAATGAACTTGTTTCTTTGTTTCTCTCAGCGAACTCAATCGCTAAGCGGGTGCAAATATATAACCCTTTTTTAAATCTCACAATGTTTTTGAAGTTTTTTTAAAAGTTTTATTTCACACTTTAAATCAACACTCAATACACATTATTTTAATGAACTCTCCGCTTCTCAACGTTGCCGTTTTAAGCGGCTGCAAACATACAACCTTTTTTTAATTGGCAAGCCGTTTTTTTAGATTTATTTATAATCCTATTCTGACGTTGCCATAAGTCTCTTCTGGAGAGTAGTTTAGACCATATAATTAATGAACTTATAAAAATTAAATTTTTCAAAAAAAGTAAATCTACCCGTTAACTTTTAAATACTGGAGATTGCGGCAGCGCCTATCCTTAAATTAAGGAATAAAGTATCGTTTTGGTTTATGGTAAAGATCCGTCCAAACTATAAAATTGGAACTTATATAAACAAAAAAATCCCCAACAAATACATGTTGAGGATTCTCTAAAAAAGGCGATGTCCTACTCTCCCACGAGGTGCAGTACCATCGGCGCAAACGGGCTTAACTTCTCTGTTCGGAATGGTAAGAGGTGAGCCCCGTCGCTATAACCACCTTA
>NZ_VORX01000025.1 GCF_007997285.1 Gelidibacter salicanalis | reverse complement strand
AACTCATTAAAAGACAAAAGTACAATAAGCTACATAAGAGCGTATGGGGAATGCCTAGGCTCTCAGAGGCGATGAAGGACGTGATAAGCTGCGAAAAGCTGCGGGGATTGGCACATACAACGTGATCCGCAGATATCCGAATGGGGCAACCCACTATATTGAAGATATAGTATCCGCAAGGAAGCAAACCCGGAGAACTGAAACATCTAAGTACCCGGAGGAGAAGAAAACAAAAGTGATTCCGTAAGTAGTGGCGAGCGAACGCGGATTAGCCCAAACCGATATTGTTACGGCAATATCGGGGTTGTAGGACCACGACATTCGAAGCATGATGAATTAGAACCCTTTGGAAAGAGGGGCCATAGACGGTGATAGCCCGGTATAGGTAAAGAATGCATAGATAGTGGTATCCTGAGTAGTGCGGGGCACGTGAAACCCTGTATGAATTTGGCGGGACCATCCGTTAAGGCTAAATACTCCTGAGAGACCGATAGTGAACTAGTACCGTGAGGGAAAGGTGAAAAGAACCCTGAATAAGGGAGTGAAATAGAACCTGAAACCATACGCTTACAAGCGGTCGGAGCAGACTTAGGTCTGTGACGGCGTGCCTTTTGCATAATGAGCCTACGAGTTACCGTTGCCAGCGAGGTTAAGTGGTTAAGCCACGGATCCGTAGCGAAAGCGAGTCTGAATAGGGCG
>NZ_VORX01000002.1 GCF_007997285.1 Gelidibacter salicanalis | reverse complement strand
GGAATCCCAAAACATTTTATCAATTAAAGCAATACGTAAAAAAAGCAGTAATTAATTATAATGAAAAAAGAGTCCACAGACACTTACCTAAAATGAGTCCTAATACTTTTCAAAATTATTGGAACGATTTAACACCAGATAATAGACCAATGATCACTATTTTTAACAATGAAATTAATAACTAAAAACGGTCAACTCTAATCAGGGACATTCAGCGGTCTCACTTCTAACTTCTAACTTCTCACTTCTAACTTCACCCCTCACTGCACCAACTCCCCACCTTCAGGTCTGCCAAAAACTCTCATATCCATTTTAACCGTAGTCAACATCGGGCTTACAAATTTTACTTCATTTTTCACGGTTGTCGGTTGGTTATTTTCAGAATTATACCATACCATAGCTTCTGGTAATGACAAGCCTTCAACGTCTTGCCAATTGCTATAGTTTATAAAATGATAATCCTTAGCTTTTTCGTTTTTCCCAAAGGTTACCGTGTAGGCCAACCAAGCCATTTTATGGGTATCGGCGTCATAATACAATATATATTCATCATCCGGTGAGGCACCGATACCACTTTCATAAGAAATTTTGATTCCAGGATAGGTCTTCCCATCAAACACTAAAGGCTCAGCATCGGCATACATAATACCGTCATCAGCCAACACAAAAGGCATCGCATAAAAATAGAACATCAAGTTGTAGTAAAATTTCGGATTGCCTTCATATTTTGCTTTATCCAAGTTTTTCAACCAAAGCACCTCGCCATCAAAACCAATGGTGTGTTTTGGCATTTCAATGAGGGAGAATCGCTCTTTTAAATCGGTTGTGGTAATTTCATAACCGCCTGGTTTTTCAACAGAAAACTCCAAAGTAGCCATCTCATTCCAAGTGTCGAGTCCGCCGTGGGCATCAAAGATCTTGGTCATATTTTCAGGATAGGCGTTGGTAGTCACATCCAATTCTTCTTCAGTGTAAGGCTCAGCTTCAGGTTTTGTTTCTGTATTTTTATCTTTACAAGACACCATAACCGCAAGCATCAAGAATAAATAGAGGATTTTTTTCATAAATATGAATTGGTTAAAATTTAAAGTTTGTGAATAGCTATGATCAAAATTACCAAAAATAATAAGTAGCCAAATCGCAATTCTACGTTCAATTTTCATGGAACCTGCTATTCTTAGCGCTTATTCAGTAAATTTGTGCTAGCAAAATACTACTTATCTGTGAATAAAGAAATAACAAGCGTCCAAAACACTTATATCAAAACCTTAGTTCAGCTAAAGGAAAAATCGAGGGATCGTAAAAAATCAGGATTGTTTTTAATAGAAGGTGCGCGCGAAATCAGTTTGGCCCTAAAGGGAAATTATCACATTGATACCGTTTTATATGTACCTGAATTATTTTCTGAAGCACAGCTAGATGGCCTATCCGTACCTTCAAATTCGATTATAGAAATCTCAAAGGAAGTGTACCAAAAATTGGCTCATCGAGATACCACTGAAGGAATTATTGCCGTGGCCAAAATCAAATCTCACGATTTGGAAAACATCACATTTAAATCGAAGCAACCCTTAATTTTGGTGGCGGAAGCTCCTGAAAAACCGGGCAATATTGGTGCAATTTTAAGAACTGCAGATGCTGCTAACGTGGATGCAGTAATTATTGCCAATCCCAAAACCGATTTATATAATCCTAATATTATCCGCAGCAGCGTAGGATGCGTGTTTACCAATCAAATTGCTACAGGTTCAACGGAGGAGATCATTTCGTTTTTAAAAGAACAACAGATCGCGATTTACTGTGCCGCTCTGCAAGCATCTGAAGTGTATACTAGTCAAGATTTTAAGACCGCCACCGCAATTGTGATGGGCACCGAAGCGACAGGATTGAGTGATGCCTGGTTGCAAAATTCCACCCAAAATATCATCATCCCAATGCAAGGGGAAATTGACAGTATGAATGTTTCAGTGGCTGCAGGCATTTTAATTTTTGAGGCTAAAAGACAACGAAATTTTAAGTAGCAATCCTGCCAACCGAAACTGCCAACTGAATACTGAAAACTGCCAACTGAATACTGAATACTGAATTCTGAATTCTGCCAACTGAATACTAAAACCCATGACTGCCACCACCCTTTTCTATATCATCATTGCCGTAATCATCCTCGATTTTATTGTCGATAAAATTTTGGATGCTTTGAACGCCGCACATTATAATGATCCCATCCCAGCGGAACTGACCGATGTGTATGACGAAGAAGCATATATAAAATCGCAGCGGTACAAAGCCACTAATTACAAGTTTGGCGTCATTACCTCAACATTTTCATTGGTATTAACTTTAGCCTTTTTGCTGTTAGACGGTTTTGAATTTGTTGACACTATCGCCAGGAGTTATAGTGATAACAGTATCGTTATTGCTTTCATTTTCTTCGGCATCATCATGTTGGGGAGTGACCTGCTCACCACGCCGTTCTCCTATTACCAAACCTTTGTGATTGAGGAACGTTTTGGATTTAACAAAACCTCAAAAAAAACCTTTCTACTCGATAAATTGAAAGGATTAGTAATGATGGGCATTATTGGCGGCGGACTACTAGCCGTTATCATATGGTTCTATGAAGTTACTGGAACTAATTTCTGGCTATACGCCTGGGCACTCGTGGCAGTATTTAGCATTTTTGCCAATTTGTTTTACGCGCGACTCATCGTCCCGTTATTTAATAAGCAAACACCTTTGGAAGCTGGAGTCTTAAGAGAAAAAATTTCGGCTTACGCGAATTCCGTTGGTTTTAATTTGGATAAAATATTTGTGATTGATGGTTCCAAACGCAGCACCAAAGCTAATGCCTATTTTTCGGGATTTGGCAGTGAAAAACGCGTGACGCTCTACGATACCTTAGTTAAAGATTTAGATAATGAAGAAATTGTAGCGGTGTTGGCGCATGAAGTGGGACACTACAAAAAAAAACATATCATTTTTAATATGGTGGCGTCCTTGTTACTTACTGGACTTACATTATATATTCTTTCCATATTTATATCGAACCCATTATTATCTAATGCGCTTGGAGTGGCTATTCCGAGTTTTCATGTCGGCTTGATTGCTTTCGGATTGCTTTACTCGCCCATTTCAGAGCTGACGGGGTTTGTGATGAACCATTTCTCACGCAAATTTGAATACCAAGCTGATGATTACGCTAAAAACACTTACAAAAGCGAACCTTTGGTGAGTTCCTTGAAAAAGCTATCAAAAAACAGTTTGAGCAACTTGACCCCACATCCGGCCTACGTATGGGTGCACTATTCACATCCAACGCTATTGGAGCGGATTAGGAATTTAAGAACATAATTTGAGATCTGGTCATCGTTTATTCAGCTATCTTATCTAATACGGCCTAGGAACCTATACAAAAAATTCCACTCTAGTACCCAAAAATATCGTATCTTAAGCAGTCATTTAAAAATTGAAACTTATGAAAAATCTAATGTTGCTATCGTTTGTATTGTGTTTTGGAATCGCCATAGGCCAAACCAAGATTCCATCAGCAGAAAGTCAAATAAAAACCGCGTTATATGCCAGTCCTGAGATGTATCAAGACGGCGCAAAAGTGTTGGGCTACAATGAAAAAGGCGAACTCGTTACCCTGCGGGAAGGCAACAATGGTCTAATTTGTATCGCTAACAGCCCAAAGAGAAATGGCGTCATGGTATCTTGTTATAGTGATAAATTGGAAACCTATATGGCTAGAGGTCGTGAGTTGGCCGATAGTGGAAAAAATGAAGCTGAAAAACGGGAGCTACGCAAACAAGACATTGACGCTGGCACCTTAATAATGCCTAAAGAGCCTGCTGCAGCTTATATGGTTACTGCTACGAAAGAAGATTATGATTTTGAAACTGGCGCATTGACAAACAGCAAAATGAGATATGTTCTCTACAAACCCTATATGTCTGGCGCAGAAACTGGACTGCCAACCAAACCTAGCGCCCCAGGAATGCCATGGTTAATGGATGCTGACACCCACCGCTCTCATATTATGATTACTCCTGCCGACAACAATTAGAATCTATCCTATGAAATATTTTACGATCCTATGCCTTTCTGCAATGTTGATGGGGTGCGCCACTGGCTACCACAGCAAAGAATTTACCAAGGAAGGAAGTTTTACATCAGGAATTGAAGGCCCTGCGACAGATGACCAAGGCACTATTTATGCGGTCAATTATAAAGAGCAAGGCACCATTGGTAAAATTACCCCAACTGGCGAAAGCACGGTATTTGTTACTTTACCTAACGGCAGTATTGGAAACGGCATTCGCTTTGGCCAGCAGCACCAGATGTTTGTGGCGGACTACGTCAATCATAATATTTTAGAAATTGATATGAGTTCTAAACATATCGAAGTTTATGCGCATGAACCAACGGCCAATCAACCTAATGATATTGCTATTGCGCCTGATGACACCATTTATGCAAGTGACCCAAATTGGGCCGATAATACTGGCAAGATCTGGAAGGTAACCAAAGAAAATGGCTTTAAATTATTAGAAGACAACATGGGTACCACAAACGGTATTGAAGTGAGTCCGGACGGCAAAAAATTATACGTCAATGAGTCCGTGCAACGCAAAATTTGGGTGTATGATATTGATGAAGATGGGATGATCAAAAACAAGAAAGAGTTCATGTCTTTTGCAGATTTTGGCTTGGATGGGATGCGTTGTGATCGAGAGGGGAATCTTTACGTGACGCGTTACGACAAAGGCACCGTCGTCGTCTTATCACCAACCGGAAAGGTACTAAAGGAATACCGATTGAAAGGGCAAAAACCTTCTAATTTGACCTTTAGTCCAGATTACAAAACTATTTACGTCACCCTTGCCGACAAGGGTAATATTGAAGTGATCCGACTTTAATTAAAATCATATTTTAAAGGAGTCCTCTGTGTTTACAACCATAAAAAACGTTTCTAAAATGGAAGCGCTATAGTTTCTGGATTCACAAATTCTTTAGTATACGGATTTTCCAAGAAGCTTAATGTCGGGCGTTGCGGTTGAAGAATATCGTCTTTAGTAATCCCGTAAACACCCCAGTAATTCGACAAGAGTTGCGCATAGATATCCTCATTCCAGAATCCGAAAAGCGGTTCTTTTTCTTCTTTTACGGCTATGCTGATGAGATCAACATTATATTCAACAAGGTATTTAGGGCTGTATTGCAATATATAGTCGGAATAATGAAATCTAGCGTATAATTCTTCAAACTGTACGGGGTGCAACACGTGACCTTCAATTTTCTCCAGCACTTCTGTATGCTTCGCTTTAATGACACCATTATCTTGTAAGCAGGCTACAAATCCAAAGCCGTTTACCCCAAACGAAAACATTAAATTAATGGCATCATCGCGATAACTAAAAATATCTGCCGAATATTTTAGAGGAAACACCACAATACTCCACGGTTTTTTACCTTCAAAGCTAATCGGTTCTATAATAGACTGTAACATGAGATGAAAATTGCTAAACCGCTCCTGCAATGCCGGAGAAAGCTCAAATTCCTCACCTGTCTTAAGAAGTCGGTTTCTCTCATAGACCATTTCGTAATATAACAAACCATACACCATTCTGCCCGTCCACTGAAAAATCAGAAGTTCATCAAGTGCAGCCATCCCTTCATAACCGTGTTCATAGGCCGCCTTAATTTTGATATCTATGGCGTCGAAGGCTTGTTTAACTTTAAGTGAACACGGCAATTCTAAATCTTCATAATTGTACGATTTTTCCTTATCCATCATTTCAATACGTTCATCACCAAAATTAAAATGATCCATCAGCCATTTTGGAAAAACCGACATTTTTTCAGTCGTTAAAGCGCCGGAAAGAAAGCAAAAATGCGGATCAAAAATAAGGTCAGTAAAAGGATTATAGAGTGTTTGAGACATCACTTGCGAAGAAATTAGTTGATAATTCCCGCAAAGTTAGCCATAAACTTATGGTACACTACAACTATTGAAGAGAAATTAACCCAAAAAAGCATGTAAAATTTTAAATTAAAGTAGAATTACAACCCTTAGGTTTACTTTACGGAGAAGGAAATTAAAACGTAAATCCAATTTTTACGCCACCCCAACCAGATGCTTCTCCTGATTCAAATTCTTTAGAAAGGTATGATCGAGTATATTCAAAATATAGTGAGCGGGTTTGCAGTATGACTCCGAAGTTAAGCTGCCCCGTAACCCGATTTATCTCGCTTGATTCAATAACATATGGGCTGCTCCTGTTAAACACCCCGCCTTGTAGTGTAGCGTCATATCCAACGATAGAAATAGAAGGCTGGGCAAAAGCATATAATTTAAAAGCACGATCACCGTTGACAGCAAAAGGGTTGTTTAAAATTCCAAAGACACTATTCATTCCTACGGATGCATTGGTAAATAATGTGCCAAGATTCGCTGAAGCAAGGCCTTGTAAAGACCATAAATTCCGATATCTAAAAAGTTGGATTTCATAATGAAGACCATAATTTACGACAACATCATTTTTTATTTGATGTTGCCATCCCAAGGGAATTTTATTACCTGTAGCCTTGTGAATGGCCACCTGCATTTCTTTTCCAAAAGCACCAGGACCGATCAATCCCAGACTCAAAGATGTGCTCGTGCGCGATTTGTTGACCTCATTCGTGGCAAGCACAAAACTTTTCAACAGAATTGTCGCTGAAAAAGGTCGATCACCTTTTTGGATGTCGGGACTTTCATAATGATCTGGTGTATACCCAAAATGTTCAAGGGTGAAGCCATAGCGATAGGAATTATCCTTGTGCGTAAGCAGCAGTTTGTTGATAGGGTTTTTTTCTAATATCGGCAATACCATCTCAAAACTATAGCCTTGCGTGTAGTTTCGGTCTGTAGCATTAAAATAGTCATTATCGTAATTCAATCGGAAATAGCTGTTACTGGAAATGTTTCGGAAGGAGGCCCAATGGTCTAATTTCTGAGAAAAAACCACAGTTGGACATAAAACGATTAAAAAAACAAAAATTCTCACACTTCATCTACGACAAAACCTTAGATCGGGTTTTAAAGCAGTAGTAAAAAATAATTACCGCAATTTTTCACTCAAATATTTCCAATAGCGCTTGGGCACATGCTGGACGTGCAACTTCATGTTTTTACGAGACTTTATATTAGTGCTCTCAAAATAATCTTGCCATAAGGTCTGAAATTCAAGTTCTGAAGCGGTAAAATAATCGCGATTGGTTTTAGTGGCATCAAAACCCTCGGGTAAAGACAGTTGCATAACCTCAACCTTTTCCAAATCATAATACAAACCATAACCGCGTTTTATATCGTATATAATCCATTTTTGGTCCGCATAGCGGCTTTTAAAATGTTTGGAAATTAGGGGCAGCACATCAAAATCCGGTTCTACTGTAGCAAAGTAGATGCCATCATTAGTCAGTCGGAATCGCACAAAAGCCTCCATTCTGTGTTTTTCTCGCCCGACACTTTTAGCAATTTGTGAAACTTTTAAAACGGTAGCATTAGAGAAATCGGAATCCATAGGTATTGCACTTTTAAAGGCTTGTCGTAAATAATCCAGTAGCAATACCTCAACTCCAGCCTGCTCACTTAAAAATGAACTGTACACTCTGTAACTTCCTGTTCCACTTGTTTTAGATTTGATGCCTTTCCACACCCGATCAGCCTTTTCTAAATCGGTAATAATTTCAATAGTATTACCAAACAACGATTCTTGAACGCGCTCTGGTCTTTGAAAGCTAACGGTCAGCAATTTAAGCTCAAATACATGAAAAACTGCGGTCAGAAATCCATCAAAAGTGCCGTCGTAACGGAGGATATGTTCTTCTGACATTAACATCTATCCAAACAAATTCAATTGCGGACTCAATATTTTCTGATATTTACTGGTCGAGTTTTGTAAAATAATGGATTTTAATTGCGGGGAAGTCAAATCGCGACGTTCAAAGTCTCTAGAATCGCACACTAAAAAATATTTTGCTCTATTCAGGGCTACACCCATACGTTTTAAATGGTCCCAATTTAATTTTCTGAATTGTCGGGCCTGCAGAATTTTATAGACTGATTTCATCCCTAATCCAGGAATACGCGCCACCATAAATTTATCAGCTTTGTTCACATCAATCGGGAAATGTTCCATATTTCGTAAAGCCCATCCTAACTTAGGATCAACGTCTAAATCGAGATTTTGATGCTCGTTATTTAGTATTTCGTGCACTTCAAAACCGTAAAAACGCATTAACCAATCTGTTTGATACAATCGATTTTCACGCAACATGGGCACATCGGTACCTATTTGTGGCAAACGCGAATCGTAGCTAATAGGAATATATCCAGAATAATACACTCGTTTTAGATTGAATTTTTTATAAAAATAATTGGAAGTCCACATAATCTGTTGGTCACTCTCCCCGGTCGCCCCAATAATCATTTGGGTACTCTGACCTGCGGGTGCAAATTTTGGAGTGCTTTTAATGATTTTTCGTTCCGATTGGTATTGAATGATTTCATTTTTTACCTTGACCATCGGTTTTATAAAATCCTCCCGATTCTTTTCCGGCGCCAGTAATTTCAAGCCTTCCTTGGTGGGGATTTCAATATTTACGCTCAGACGATCCGCGTACAATCCTGCTTCTTTCATCAACTCATCAGAAGCTCCCGGAATGGATTTTAAATGGATATAACCATTAAAATTTTCTTCCAAACGGAGTTTCTTCGCCACTGCCACCAAGCGCTCCATAGTATAATCGGCACTTTTAAAAATTCCAGAACTTAAAAATAAGCCTTCAATATAATTCCTACGGTAAAAATTGATGGTCAAGTCCACTACTTCCTGCACCTGAAAAGCAGCCCTTTTGATGTCATTACTCTTTCGAGTTACGCAATAAGCGCAATCAAAAATGCAATAATTGGTCAGTAGAATTTTTAGTAAGGACACACAGCGGCCATCTTCAGTATAGGAATGGCAAATGCCCATGCCCGTAGCATCACCTAAACCTTTGCTGGCATTACTGCGTTTACTGCCACTGGAGGCACAGGATACATCGTATTTAGCTGCGTCAGCAAGTATTTTTAATTTTTCTTGGGTGCGTTCAAAAGACATAGAGGGAAACAGGCGTGGGAACTTTAATTATTTTGGATAAAATTACACTGAATCAGGCATTTCATTTAACAAAATAGATGTAAATATTGACCTAAAAAGTTCATCTGCTGATAATTCTCCTCAACTTATTCGAGACTGTCAAAATTTCTAAAAAATAGTGTCAATTCCCTTTCTTTGTCTTACTTTTATTTTATGACAGAAGTTGATATCGAAAAGGAAAATGCTGCAATTGCCAAAGCCTACAAACAGTTACTCAAGGTAAGTTATCAAACACTTAGCATTGATGATAAGAAACTGATACGGAAAGCTTTTGATATGGCTGTGGAGGCGCACAAAGATCAGCGCCGCAAATCAGGAGAAGCCTATATATTCCACCCCATTGCAGTGGCTAAAATTGTGGCCCAAGAAATTGGGTTGGATGCCACCTGTATTGCCGCGGCTTTATTGCACGATGTTGTGGAGGATAACCCTGACTACACATTAAACTATATTGAACAAACCTTTGGTAAAACAGTCTCCCGAATTGTGGACGGATTGACCAAAATCTCCTCGTTGAGCAAAGAAACTGACGTCTCGACGCAAGCAGAGAATTTTAGGAAGATGCTGTTGACCTTAAATGATGACGTGCGGGTGATCATCATCAAAATTGCGGACCGTCTTCACAATATGCAGACCATGGATTCCATGCGGGCGGACAAGCAGGAAAAAATCGCCTCGGAAACTTTATACATCTATGCGCCTTTAGCACACAGGATCGGACTGTACAATATCAAAAGTGAGCTTGAAGATTTGGGGCTTAAATATACTGAGCCTGAGGTATATCATGAAATTCACAATAAAATAAAAGAAAGCAAGGAAGAACAAGATATTTATATCAAGGCGTTTTCTCAAGTTATCGTGGATTCTTTGGATAAGGAAGGCTTGTCCTACACTATTAAGGGCCGTCCAAAATCCATTTATTCCATTAGACGGAAAATGCTGAAACAAGGTGTTTCTTTTGATGAAGTCTACGATAAATTTGCGGTCCGGATCATTTATAAATCTGATTTTGCGAATGAAAAATTTCTGGCCTGGAAAATTTATTCCATCGTTACCGATCATTTTATTCCCAACCCTATCCGATTACGCGATTGGATTTCTTCGCCTAAATCGACAGGATACGAAGCGTTGCACATCACCGTCATGGGGCCAAAAGGCCGCTGGGTAGAAGTGCAAATCAGGAGTGAACGGATGAATGAGATTGCGGAGAAAGGCTACGCCGCACACTATAAATACAAGCAGGGCAATGCTGAAGATGCTTTGGACACGTGGATTGACAAACTCCAGGAAGCTTTGGAAAGCAATGAGACGAATGCCGTAGACTTTGTAGAACAGTTTAAGCTTAATTTATATTCCAAAGAAATATATGTGTTTTCACCTAAAGGCGATCTAAAATCATTGCCTAAAGGTGCTACCCCACTCGATTTTGCATTTAGCATCCACACAGAAATTGGCATGAAAACCAGAGGCGCCAAAGTGAACGGCAAATTGGTGCCGCTCAGTCATGAGCTTCAAAGTGGCGATCAGGTTGAAATATTGACATCTGAGAACATACGACCGAATAGCAACTGGTTAGATTATGCAACAACCGCCCGAGCGCGCGGAAAAATTAAATCGTCTTTAAAAGACGAAAAGAAAGTTGTTGCCGAAGAAGGCAAGGAAATTTTACGTAGAAAATTAAAGCAACTTAAAATTGCTCTAGATGAAAAATCCATCAATGAAATGGTGGTTTTTTTCAAGCTTAAAACGAGTTTAGACTTATTTTACCGCGTGGGCATTGGCTCTATTGACAACCCAATGCTCAAGGATTTTGCCTCCTCGCGCAGCAATGCGTTTATGAGTTATATTAAGAGTAAAATCCGTAAGCCAACGGTGGTCCAAAATATCGATAAGGATGAAATTACCGCCAAATATGACAGCTTGGTGTTTGGTAAGGAAGAAGAGAAGTTAGACTACAAACTTTCAGCCTGCTGCAACCCCATTCCGGGAGATGAGGTCTTCGGGTTTTTAACAATTAATGAGGGCATCAAAATTCATAAAAAGAATTGCCCTAACGCCTTGAGCCTACAATCTAACTACGCCTATCGGATTATGCAGGCCAAGTGGATCGACTCTTCACAACAGGAATTCGCGGCACAAATAACCTTGTCTGGTATTGACAACATGGGCTTGGTCAATAACATCACAAAAGTGATTTCTTCCAACATGCACGTTAACATGAAAAGTATTAGTTTTCAAAGTGATGACGGCATATTCTCTGGTAAAATCAACGTTATTGTAAAGAATAGCACTATGCTTAAAAAACTCATGGAGAATCTAAAAAAAATTAACGGGATTGATAAGGTTTCAAGAGTTTAAATAGTGTAAATTTGCCAACGTAAATTATGAGCTCAAAAACAAAACATAACAATCAGGAAATAGTTAAAAACGTGTTTACCACATTTTTGGAAAGTAAAGGGCACCGTAAAACCCCTGAACGCTATGCTATTCTGCAAGAAATTTATGATAGCGAAGAGCATTTTGATATAGAATCTCTCTACATCAAAATGAAAAACAAAAACTATCGGGTGAGCCGCGCAACACTTTACAATACCATTGAATTGTTATTGGAATGTGCACTCGTACGCAAGCACCAGTTTGGTCAGAATCAGGCTCATTATGAAAAGTCCTATTTTGACAAACAACACGATCACGTCATCTTAACAGATACTGGAGAAGTTATCGAATTCTGTGATCCTAGGATCCAATCTATCAAAAAAACGATTGAAGAAGTGTTCGATATTTCCATCTCCAACCACTCACTATATTTTTACGGAACAAAGAACGAACAACCTAAAGAATCTTAAAAATGGCAGTAGATTTACTACTAGGATTACAATGGGGCGACGAAGGCAAAGGAAAAATTGTCGATGTCCTGACCTCTAACTACAATATTATTGCACGCTTCCAGGGCGGTCCAAATGCGGGGCATACTTTGGTCTTTAACGGCAAAAAGCACGTGCTACACACCATCCCTTCTGGTATTTTCCACGAAGGCAAAATTAATCTTGTTGGCAATGGTGTCGTAATAGATCCTGTCATTTTCAACAAAGAGCTCGACAAACTTGCAGAGCAAGGTGTGGATTATAGAAAATCGTTATTGATTTCTCGTAAAGCACACATCATTTTACCAACACACCGTTTGCTCGACGCGGCAAGCGAAGCTTCTAAGGGAAAAGCTAAAATTGGCTCCACTTTAAAAGGAATTGGACCAACTTACATGGATAAAACCGGAAGAAATGGTCTTAGAGTTGGCGATATAGAAATGGCCGATTGGAAAGACAAATACCGCGCGCTCGCTGACAAGCATGAAGCGATGATTGCGTTCTATAACGTAGACATCCAATATGATTTAAAGGAACTTGAAACCGAATTTTTTAAATCGATAGACGTTTTAAAAACTTTGACTTTTATAGATTCTGAAGAATATTTACACCAAGCTCAAAAAGACGGCAAGTCTATTTTGGCTGAAGGCGCTCAGGGTTCATTATTAGATATTGATTTTGGAACCTATCCATTTGTAACCTCATCCAACACCACCGCTGCTGGCGCGTGTACAGGCCTAGGCATTGCACCAAATAAAATTGGCGATGTCTACGGTATTTTTAAAGCGTACACTACGCGTGTTGGTTCAGGACCATTCCCAACCGAATTATTTGATGAAGTTGGAGAAACAATGGGTCGCGTAGGTAATGAATTTGGTGCTACCACAGGGCGTTCACGCAGATGTGGCTGGTTAGATTTAGTTGCTTTACGTTATGCTTGTCAAGTAAATGGCGTTACCAAACTAATTATGATGAAAAGCGATGTGCTTTCAGGCTTTAAAACCTTAAAAGTATGTACGGCTTATAATTATAAAGGGGAAGAAATTCAGCATTTCCCGTACAGCATTGAACCAGAAAACCTCACTCCTATTTACACCGAATTTAAAGGGTGGAATGAAGATTTGACGGGAATGACTGATGCTGCAGATATGCCACAACCTTTAGTAGACTATATTGAGTTTCTAGAAAAAGAACTTGAAACTCCAATAACTATAGTCTCAGTTGGTCCGGATAGAAAACAGACCATTATTAGATAATTATCTTAAACGAACCTGCTCAATTATCTTGATCAGGTTCGTTCATTTTCTTCATTTGGCGGCACATAAACTTATGTTAATGCAAAATAATGCTTAAATTAAAGAGTTACTTTTGAAAATCATTTGTCACACATTGAGAGCATTATACCTTTTTACAGTCTTATTTTTAAGCATCCAGCTTTCAGCATCTGCCCAAACGGAAAAGTTAAAAAAAATCAGGGTTGAATATGCGGGCTTTGTCGATTCCGACAGTTTAAGGGGACCGGGAGTTTCGGTTTTTACCCGAGATAATACCCAACAAGTCCACTTTACTCATGAGGGTATCAACATGTATTGCGATCAAGCGATTTATTACGAAAAGGAAGATTTTATTGAAGCTTATAGCAATGTCGTGATGCAACAGGGTGATACCATTACGATGACCGCTAAATATGCGGAATACAGCGGCAAGACCCAATTAGCTTTTGCCAGTGGCGATGTAGTACTCACGGAGCCACAGTCCGTTTTAACCACAGATACGCTACATTTTGACCGCGTTAAACAACAAGCCTATTATCGCACCAAAGGGAAAGTCGTCAGAGATTCGTCAGGCACCATTACTAGTCAAATTGGTCGGTATTATATGAACAGTAAAAAATACCAATTTGTTCAAAATGTGGTTTTGGTCAATCCGCAATACACCCTAAACACCAATCAACTCGATTTTTATACTGAAACTGGATTTGCCTATCTCTATGGCCCATCGACCATTGTTGGTGAAAACAATACTATTTATGCCGAGCGCGGGTTTTACGACACTAATAATGACACCGGCTATTTTGTAAAAAACTCAAAAATCAATTATCAAAATCGGATTTTTGAGGGTGACAGCATGTATTTTGATAGAAAAATCAGCTTTGCTTCGGCTACGAATAATATCAAAGTAACGGATACCATAAACAATAGCGTCGCAAGGGGCCACTACGCCGAAATTTGGCGCGCAAAGGATTCCGTGTTTATCACGAAACGCGCTTTGGCGATTACCGTTCAGGAAAAAGATTCCATTTACATGCATAGCGATACCTTAATGGTAACGGGGAAACCCGAACATCGGATTACTAGAGCCTATTACAATGCTAAAATATTTAAAAGTGATTTGAGCGGAAAGGCGGATTCCATTCACGCCGACCATAAGGCAGGATTGACGCAACTCATCAATTTAAAGCGATTTTCTAATACGGATGCCTTTACAGTCAAACGCAGGCCCATTCTCTGGAATTTGGATAATCAAATGACCGGAGACACGATTCATCTCATTTCCAATCCTAAAACAGAACAACTCGATTCCCTAGTCGTTTTTAACGATGCTTTTCTCATCAGTAAGGACACTCTTGGCGATGGCTATAATCAAATAAAAGGTTTAAGACTTATCGGACTTTTTAGAGATAATGACCTCTATAATGTAGACATCATAAAAAATGCGGAAGTCATCAATTATTCCCGAGATGACAATCAGGAATTGATCGGTATTAATAAATCAAAATCGGGGAAAATCAATCTTAAGATTGAAGAAGGATATAAAATCATTACCTTGATTGACCAAGTGGATGGCGACATTTATCCGGAATCTAAATTTCCTGAAAATGCTAGAAAAATGCGTGGCTTTGACTGGCGCGGAGAAGAACGACCTATGAGTGTGGAGGATTTATTCAGTGAGGATCCACCATTAGTACTACCGATCATAAAAGGTTTGGGGGAATATGTACCGCAAGAAGAATTCTTTGATGAAGCCTTATTGCAACGCGTTGAAGATGCCACACCAAAAGACACAAAAAAGGATGCTACTCAAAAAGCATCTCGTAATATTCCGAAGGAGGCACTGCAAAAAGCAGATTCTACTAAGGCAAAACCGGTACAATCATTAAAGAAAAAGGACAATTGATATGACTAGCGATTTTTTATTGTACCAAGCGCAAACCACCCCACATCCTTTAGCTATGGAAGTATCCCACGCTGAAGGCTGTTATATTTACGACACCAACAACAAAGCATATCTCGATTTTGTTGCGGGCGTTTCGGCCTGCAGCTTAGGACATAGACATCCTAAAGTGGTCAAGGCTATTAAAAATCAATTGGACAAATACATGCACGTGATGGTGTATGGCGAATATATTCAACAACCCGCAGTAGAGTTGGCCAAACTCTTAGCGGAACACTTACCAAAATCTTTAGAATGTACCTATTTGGTCAATTCGGGCACTGAAGCGATTGAAGGCGCTTTAAAATTGGCAAGACGGGCAACAGGAAGAAGCCAAATTATTGCAGCAAACCACGCCTACCACGGTAATACCATGGGATCTATGAGTGTGATGGGCTACGAAGAGCGCAAACAGGCATTCAGACCATTAATTCCTGATGTGCATTTTATTACCTATAATAACACTGAAGATTTAAAGCAAATCACCTATAAAACGGCTGCCGTCATCCTAGAAACCATCCAAGGTGGTGCAGGATTTATTGAGCCAAAATCCAATTATTTAACTAAAGTTAGAACGCGCTGCGATGAAGTTGGCGCTCTCCTTATATTAGATGAAGTACAACCAGGAATAGGACGTACAGGTAAACTCTTTGGCTTTGAGCATTACAACTGTATTCCTGATATTTTAGTGACGGGAAAAGGACTTGGAGGCGGAATGCCTATTGGCGCCTTTACAGCATCAAGATCGATGATGCAGACCTTGCAAGAATTTCCGAAATTAGGACACATTACCACTTTTGGTGGCCACCCTGTAATTGCTGCAGCGGCCCTGGCAACAGTTAAGGAAATTACGGAAAGTAATTTGATGGCTGAAGCCTTAGAAAAAGAAGTTCTTTTTAGATCGCTTTTGGTACACCCTTTGATTACAGAGATAAGGGGACGCGGATTGATGTTGACAGCTATAACTCCCTCAGCAGAGCTTGCAACGGAACTTATTTTAAAGGCACAAGGCAAAGGATTGATCTTGTTTTGGTTGCTTTTTGAGACTAAAGCCATCCGGTTAACCCCACCTTTAACCATTACAAAAGAAGAAATTACCAAAGGTTGCAAAATTATCCTTGAAATATTGGACGAAATTTCTTCCAAATATTAAAGATGAATAATGCTTGAACGCCTTTACCAATTAGCCTTTCGGCTACACCATTACCCACTGATTTTTAGAGCTGTTAATTAATTTGTTGAAAACATTCAGCTTAAAAATCACAATTCTCTAATGATAACGTTACATTTAATTCAACGAACAAAACAAAGTGCTTATGGAGTTCAGTCAACATGACGAAGACAATAACTATTCGCTAACAAAATTTGAGTCGATGCTAAAAACAAACAATGTGTTGTTTTTTGATTCAAATGAGTTTGAAAATATCATCCAATTCTATTTTGAAAATGGCCGCATGGCACTTGCAAAAAAAGCCATCAAATTAGGACTGGAGCAGCACCCCTCATCCATTGTTTTAAGACTTTTTCAGGTAGAAATTTACATTCTTGAAGACAAATTACCGCAAGCTGAAAAACTATTGGACGAATTGTACATTTTAGAGCCTTCCAACGAAGAGATCTACATTCAAAAAGCAAGCATCTTATCAAAGCGGGACCAACACGAAAAAGCGATTGATACGCTTAAAATTGCCTTAAAATTATCTGATGCTGATGAAGAGGATGCTGATTTATATGCCCTAATCGGGATGGAATATCTTTTTATGGATCAATTTGAAAATGCCAAGACCTACTTTATTAAGTGCTTGGAATTGGATATGGAAGATTATTCGGCCTTGTACAACATCATCTATTGTTTTGAATTTTTAGACTTGAATGAGGAAGCTATCGATTTCCTCAATCACTATTTAGATAAAAACCCGTATTGTGAAGTGGCTTGGCATCAATTAGGGAAACAGTATGCTACCTTAAAAGATTATCCCAAAGCCCTGTCCGCTTTTGAATTCGCCATCATTTCTGACGACACTTTTGTTGGTGCTTATCTTGAAAAAGGTAAGGTTTTGGAGAAAATGAAAAAATACGAGGAAGCGATTGAAAATTACAACGTGACCTTGGCCTTAGATGAGCCTACTTCATTCGCGCTATTGCGCATTGGCAACTGCTACGAAAAATTGGGATCAGATGACTTAGCGGTGCAGTATTATTTCAAGACCGTTCACGAAGATCCATTATTAGATAAAGGTTGGATTTCTATCACAAGATTTTACAATAAAAAGAAAGATTATCAAAAAGCGTTGTATTATATCAACAAAGCTATAAGTATAGATGCAGAAAATGTGCGCTATTGGAAATTGTATGCGCAAATCAATCATCGTTTAAATTTTATTGAAGAAGCTGAACGTGGTTACAAAAAGACATTAGATCTTGGCAATTATGAATTGGATACTTGGCTGGCCAGGACTGATGCACTTATTAAACTAGGAGAGTATGAGGCTTCAGCGCTTAACCTGATTCAAGCTGCAGAATTTTATCCAGAAAATGCAGAGATAGAATACCGACTGGCTGGAATCTATTTTACGTTGTTCGAAAATGAAAAAGGACAGTACCATTTAAAAAACGGTCTGTTGATTGATGAGGATTATAATTTTATTCTTCAGGAATTATTTCCTTTAATTGCGGACCATCAAATGGTGGTCAAGATTATTTCAAATTCCAAAAAAACGTCCAAGTAAATTTATATATCTTTACGTTTCTTATCTGTAAAATTTAACAATGCAAAGACGTTTATCAGATTACCTATTCATTACATTGAAAGGCATTGCAATGGGTGCAGCAGATGCTGTCCCAGGAGTTTCAGGCGGTACCATCGCATTTATCTCTGGAATCTATGAAGAGTTGATCACTACCATAAGTGGTGTCAACCTAGATTTATTAAAAACCTTTAGAAAAAGTGGGTTTGCAGCCTTTTGGACACAATTAAACGGAAATTTCTTGTTGGCACTTTTAACAGGAATCATTATCAGTTTTGTATCTTTTATGAGGCTTGCAAAATTTTTAATTGAGCAACATCCGGTGCTCATTTGGTCCTTCTTTTTTGGGCTGATTGTAGCAAGTATCTTTTTTGTGGGCAAACAGATCAAAGTTTGGAACCTAGGCACGATTGCAGCTCTAATTTTTGGCACTGTAGCTGCCTTTTACATTACTACCCTGCCGTCTATGGCAAATAATGACAGTTCAATATTTTTATTTTTTGCAGGAGCTTTAGCCATTTGCGCCATGATTTTACCCGGAATTTCAGGTTCTTTTATTCTGGTCATTTTAGGCGCCTATAAAACGCTAAGTGATGCCTTATACGCTTTCGACTTAAAAAAAATAGCAATTTTTGCCGTTGGAGCGCTGATCGGTTTACTGAGTTTCAGCAGAATTTTAAAATGGTTGTTCAACAATTATAAAAACACAACCTTGGCGGTATTAACAGGCTTTATATTTGGGTCCTTGAACAAGATTTGGCCTTGGAAGGAAACCCTTACTGTTTTTGAAAAAGCAACGGGAGCAAGAACGTCCATCGACACTATTTCCGATTTTGGTACCATTGAGGTCTATCAACGGCAAATCAATGATTTTGATACCTTTAAGATGATTTCAGATAAGAGCATCCTGCCGTTTCGCTATTCAGAAATTAATAATGGCATAGATCCTCAAATAACCTTTGCAATTGGATTGATGATTGTTGGATTTTTAACTATCTTCATTCTCGAAAAAGTAGGCTCCAAAACTCGGTAAATGCAAAGCACCAGAACCTTTACAGATAGACTTTTCTTAGTCATAAAGGGCTTGGCCATGGGTGCAGCAAATAAAGTTCCTGGCGTTTCTGGAGGTGTGGTAGCCTTTGTGGCTGGATTCTACGAAGAGTTTATTTATTCATTGCAAAAAGTTAATAAAACCGCCTTCAAACTCTTGTTTAATGGTCGTTTTAAAAGCTTCTTCCACTATATTAACGGTAAGTTTTTAAGCTTACTTTTTTTAGGGATGATCATCAGTTACTTTAGCATTTCTAAAGTGCTCGATTATTTTTTGGTTCATTCGGAGCTTTATGTTTGGAGCCTTTTCTTCGGACTAATCATTGGCTCCATTTATTATATCAACAAAGATTTTAACGACTGGAATTACAAGACCATCACTGCGTTGGTTATCGGAATTGTTTTGGGCGTAGGCATCAGCTTCCTCGACCCTGCTCGAGAAAATGACAATTTATTATTTGTTTTCTTCTGCGGAATTATCAGCGTTTCGGGCATGACCTTACCAGGATTTTCAGGCTCATTTATTCTGATCTTACTAGGCAATTATGTGCTTTTATTGGTGGATTCTGTCAATGCCCTTTCAGATACCTTTTACGAAATTATTGTAGGCGATTTTAGTGTTTTTCAAAATTCGGCGCGCATTAGGTTATTAAAGGTGCTGATTATTTTCACCATAGGATCGGTCACTGGTTTAGTCACGTTTTCACATATGCTGAGCTATATATTAAAGCATTACAAAAGCATTACCACTGCATCTATCATTGGATTTATTGTGGGATCATTAGGAGTGGTGTGGCCCTGGAAAAAAACCATTTACAGAATGGCTGCCGACGGGAATTATATCTTCGATTCCACGGGCAAAAAAGTAGTCTCTAATTACGAGCGCTTCATTCCTGAGTTGCATAACGAAACTTATGTGGCCGTTGGTTATATCATAATTGGAATTGTAATTGTTTTAGCATTAGAATGGTATGGACACAAAACAAGAAAAGTCAAGGCCTAAATTTGGGCTTGTCGGCAAAAATATCGATTACTCATTTTCAAGAGCCCATTTTACGGCCAAGTTTGAAAAAGAGCAGTTGCCTTATGCTTACGTGAATTTTGATATTGAGAGCATAGCGGAATTTCCGGAAATTCTGATGCAGGATGATTTGAGAGGTTTAAACGTTACAATTCCCTACAAAGAGCAAGTCATCCCGTTTATAGATAAACTTCATAAAACGGCTTCTGAGATTGGTGCCGTCAATACTATCAAATTCTTGGTCTCTGGACAAACAAAGGGATATAATACAGATTATTATGGATTTAAAAAATCGATCGCACCTTTTTTAAAACCCCATCATAAGAACGCCTTAATTTTGGGCACGGGCGGCGCTTCTAAAGCAATTGCCTACGCATTACAAAAACTTGGGATTAGTTTTGCGTATGTTTCTAGAACACCTCATATAAAAGCAAAGTATATATACACGGATTTGACCGACGCTATTATAACCAGTCACACCCTCATCATCAATTGTACACCGGTGGGCACGCATCCTAATGTGAATCAATGCCCGGATATTCCATATGACGGCATCACCAAGGACCATTTACTATTCGATCTTATATATAATCCTATTCAAACTAAATTTTTAATCTGTGGAGAAATTAAGGGTGCAACCACGTGCAATGGCGCCAAGATGCTGGAGTATCAGGCGGAGAAAGCATGGCAAATTTGGAACAAATAAGCTAAATAGCCTAAAATCAAGTTTCTCTTTTGTAATCTAAGGGCTAGTTAGTATATTTACTTTTTAACAACAGCATAAACTTTAATCATTACGACAATGTCAGAGAAAGATAACCTGCCCAGTGCAGATGGAAACGAGGAATTAAAAGGAGAGGCTATCACTACTGATCACACAGGAACTGAAAACCAAAACACTATCAAAAACGACACCTCTTCAACAGAGGAGCCTGAATCTTCAAATCCTGTTGAAGAACAACCTGTAAGCGATGCATCCCAAGAGACGGTAGAAAACGCCGAAACTCCTATTGAGTCGGAAACTGCAATCCCTAAAACTTCATACGAGGCACCTGTCCAAAAGAAAGATGCGCACGTCGATGAAATTGAGGAGTCTAATGCTGAAGATGCTGAAGATGAAGGCAATGTTGAGCGTCATTCCTTAGAAGAAAAGGACTACCATGCGATGACTATGGAACAGTTGGTAGATGAATTTGAAGGTTTACTGAAAAGCAAAAAAGTACAAACCATAAAATCTCATATTGAGGAGATTAAAACGGAGTTTAACTCAAAGTTTTCAGAAATTCTTGAAGAAAAGAAAGAAGAATTTATCAGCGAAGGGGGCAGCGAGATTGATTTCTTTTACTCCAGTCCGTTAAAAAAGCGCTTCAATGCGCTTTATAAAGACTATAAAAACAGCCTGACCGCCTATTATAAGACTTTAGAGACCAATCTGAAATCGAATTTAGAGAACAGATTGCGCATTATTGAAGACATAAAAGGACTGATCAATGTTGAAGAAAACATCAACACGACTTATAAACACTTCAAAGATCTACAGGAAGAATGGCGCATTGCTGGTCCAATTCCTAGAGATAAATACAATAATGCATGGAACACTTACCACCATCATGTGGAGATTTTCTATGACTTTTTACATCTTAATCGCGATTTGCGCGATATGGACTTTAAACACAATCTCGATCAGAAATTGAAAATCATTGATCGTGCTGAGGAATTAGCACAAGATGACAATTCGAATAGAGCGTTTAGAGAATTACAGGTACTTCATAAAATGTGGAAAGAAGACTTAGGTCCTGTAGATAAAGAACACCGTGAGGCTATTTGGGAACGTTTTAGCAATGCTACCAAAACTATTCATGATAAGAGACAAGCGTATTATGTTGATGTCGACAAAGCGCATGAAGCGAATTTGGAGAAAAAAGAAGCCATTATTGCCAAAATTGAAGCCATTGCACAAGATGACTTGAGTTCTCACCAGGCATGGCAAAATAAAATTAAGGTAATAGAAGACTTACGCAAAGAGTTTTTTAATGCCGGTAAAGTTCCGATTAAGGTAAATGAAGCCACTTGGGCTAAATTTAAAAGCGCAGTTAGAACCTTTAATAAAAAGAAAAATTCCTTCTATAAAGGCCTAAAAAAAGATCAATACACCAATTTACAAAAGAAATTGGAATTGATCCAAACAGCAGAAGACCACAAGGACAGCGACGATTTTGACACCGTGACCCCTTTGATGAAGAAAATTCAGAATGAATGGAAGGCCATTGGTCATGTGCCAAGAAAAGATAGTGACAAGATTTGGAAGCGCTTTAAAGCCGCTTGTAATCATTATTTTGACAAGCTGAATGCAGAACGCAATGCGGCCAATAAAGGTCAGGTTGAAGCTTTTGACAAGAAGACGAAAATGCTTGATGAGCTTAAAGATCTGCAGTTAAGTGGAACTCCTGAAGCGGATTTGGAGATGATTAAGCAAAAAACTGAAGAGTGGAATGCCTTAGGTCCAGTGCCACAGAACAAGCGCTTTATTGAAGGAAAATTCAATAAAACCTTGGATGGTTTGTTCAATGATTTAAAATTAGATAAGTCAGAAGTTGAAATGATCAAGTTTGAAAACAAATTGGAACATCTTTCTCAACCGGACGACACGCGATTATTAGATAACGAACACCATTTTATCCGTAAAAAAATTGATGAAGTCCGTGGGGAAATCAACCAGTTGGAAAACAATCTTCAATTTTTCTCAAATATTGACAAGACCAATCCATTGGTGAAAGATGTTTTAAACAACATTGAGAACCACAAGGAAAATCTGGCGGTTTGGGAAGAGAAATTTAAAAAACTGAAAGAATTGTATTAACCATAACTTGTCAATTCATTGTTGTCTGATAAAGAATCAAGACCGCTGCGCTGTTAGAATAAAGAATTAAGACTTGTTTGCAACTAACTGACAAACAACGATCATTTAAATTAAAATAGCACATTTCCTCTCGGTAGAAACAGTTTCTAAAATGCAAGGTCTCATTTCGGAAATCTTCTAATGTCCCTTGCTTTAAATGAGTTTGTTTATTTATTGTTTATTTTTATCGGACACTAATGATTTCAAATAACTAAAAAGTCCCAATTTTTCACTTAGAAAAATTGGGACTTTTTTATGGACATTTGTGAATTTTAAAATACGAAAGGTCTTAAAAAATCAAATCCTATCTGTTTACACAGATAGGATTTTGACCCCTAACTAAACTAAATTTTTAATCTTAATTAATACCGCTTAAAATATAACTAAGACTACCTACTTATGATTATGAAACTAAGAAAGTTCCATTATAAAATATATACGAGCGTAAGACGGTCTTGGATTACGGGTTTGCAAAAAAAATTAAACTTTTTTTGCTTCTTCCCAAAAAACATCCATTTCATCCAAAGTCATCTCTGATAAAGGAACGTTGATTTCCCGCGACTTAACCTCCAAATACTGAAATCTCTTGATGAATTTTTTGTTGGTACGTTCTAAGGCATTTTCAGGATTTATTTTTAAAAATCGCGCATAATTAATGATTGAGAACAAAACATCGCCCAACTCACTTTCCATTTTATCAGCATCGCCCTTGGCAACCTCCACTTTTAATTCAGCCAGCTCCTCCTCTACTTTCTCGTACACTTGTTCAGGATGTTCCCAATCAAAACCAACCCCAGCTACTTTATCTTGAATGCGATTGGCCTTTACCATGGCCGGCAAGCTTTTGGGCACACCCTGCAGCACACTCGTCTTACCTTTTTCCTTGAGTTTAATCTGCTCCCAGTTGCGTTTCACGTCCTCCTCATTTTCGACCTTTACGTCGCCATAAATATGCGGGTGTCGCTCCACTAACTTATCACAAATGCTCACGCAGACGTCAGCTATATCAAAAGCCTTATGTTCACTAGCTATGCGCGCATAAAAAACAATGTGTAAGAGCACATCTCCCAGCTCCTTTTTAACTTCATCAAGATCTTTATCTAAAATGGCATCCCCTAGCTCATAAACCTCTTCTATAGTCAAATGCCTGAGCGTTTCCATAGTTTGTTTCTTATCCCATGGGCATTGCTCGCGCAATTCGTCCATAATAGTCAGCAATCGGTCAAAGGCTAGTAGTTGTTCTTGTCTGCGTGTCATATGGTGCTTTTTTATAGATTTCAAAATTACGAAAATCGGTACTGCTCGCGAATTAAATAGTAGAATAAGATTCAGGGATCAAAAACAATTGTTGTGGGATTTTGAGATTAGGTATACATTGGGTTGAATTCCAACAGTTGGAGATTTATAAGCCCTTACATTCCATTCCAATTTGTCATTCTGACGTTCGGAGGAATCCCATAACAAAGATGGCTCTAAGATAAAAAGATGATGTGATGTCTCATTACATGCGACATGACAAAAATTAATGTCATTCACTATCGACTTTATGGTTTTGCCATTCCGCCGTATAGGAGGCATCCCATATCAGCACCACTCCGCTTTAGGAGTCTAGAATACAATTTTGTTTAAAAGATTCTAAAAACAAATAAACCCACAATCTTCGAAAGAAAACGTGGGTTTTAAATTATAGAGAATCAATCTTAATTCTTGCTACTAATATCTTAATTCTATTTAAGTTTTTCTAGCACTAGTGTTTTTAGTTGATCCACCTTTTTTAGTGGCAGAAGCCTTCGATCCTGCATTTTTAGCGGCAGCATTTGGCTTTGCGGTAGTTTTAGATTGTGCCTCTTCAACTTTTGCCGCTGTAGATTTGTCCTCATCCACCTTATCTAGTGCATCTAATAAATCATTAGCTTGTAAGATGTTATACCATTGGATCACTTTCTTGATGTCACTTGGGTAAACACGATCTTCATCATAATCAGGTAACACTTCAAAGAAATATTCTTCAAGTTTATCTTTAGAATCTTTATGACTGATTGCTGTTTGCTTGCCATCTTCCTTTTCACGAACCTTTTTAAACACCTCACGTAAAGGCACTTCTTCAGTTAGCGTGTACATCGCAATTTCGCTTAAAACACTCACATTACTGTGAATGTTAACGGTGATACGCTTATTATCAAGCAACGATTCTGCTACAAAACCGCTACGTGTTTGGGTTACAATTTTATATAGCCCTGGTTTCCCTGCAATGGATAAAATCTTATCTAAACTCATATTCTTTATATGCTTTTTTTATTTTGACGGAGACAAATATATACCTTTGCCCTTAGGATTGTAAAAAATTAACGTTTCTTTTTCATTGCCGGAAATCGCATCTTATAATCGACGCTAATGTTCCCTTTAGAGATATTATTCAATCTACTTTTGATTAAACGCTTTTTTAAAGTTGACAGCTTATCTGTAAATAAGATGCCGTCAATATGATCATATTCATGCTGAATTACTCTCGCAACAAGGCCCTCAAATTCTTCAATATGGGTTTTAAAATTCTCATCTTGATATTGGATCTTGATTTTTGGTTTTCTAAACACATCTTCCCTTACTTCAGGAATGCTCAGACAGCCTTCATTAAAAGCCCATTCATCTCCAGTTTCTTCAAGAATTTCAGCGTTTATAAACGTGCGCTTAAAACCTTCTAACGCTGCTTTTTCATCTGCGTTTAAATCTTCATCTTCAGAAAAAGGAGTCGTATCCATCACAAATAAACGAATGGCCAAGCCTATTTGCGGTGCAGCCAAACCAACGCCATACGCATCATACATGGTTTCATACATATTGGCAATCAGTTCTGTTAGTTTCGGATACTCAGCAGTAATTGGTTCGCCTTCCTTTCTTAAAACAGGATCGCCATAGGCCACAATAGGTAAAATCATTGATCTTTAAATTTAAGAGTGCAAAAATACAACACTTATTTAGGATTTTAGAAACTTCGATAAAATTTGTTACTCAGCAGTTACTGATTGTACAAATAACTTTGCAGGATTATGGTCGCACTAATTTCGTCAACCAAAGCTTTATTTTTACGTTGCCCTTTTTTAAGTCCGCTATCGATCATAGTCTGCACCGCCATTTTTGAGGTAAAGCGCTCATCAACACGTTTCACCGGCATTGCAGGAATAGCTTTAGTCAATTTGGTTAAAAAAGATTGGATGGACCCCTCACTTTCAGACACCTCATTATTCATCTGTTTCGGCTCTCCTACCAAAAATAATTCGACATGTTCTTTAGCAATGTACTCTTTCAAAAACGGTATCAGCTCCTTGGTGGCCACGGTGGTTAAGCCGGAAGCGATGATTTGAAGTTCATCGGTAACCGCAATGCCTGTGCGTTTTGTGCCATAATCTATTGCTAAAATTCTTGCCATATTACTTCTCCTGAAACCTAGGAGTCTTTTAATTTGTTAGTCACCACAAAGTTACCATTATTTAAAGTCTAACTCAAGCGATTGCAGCATAATTACAGATCTCTAATGTTGATTAGCGCATCTTAAAAATCAATACTCCACAATATTTTTCATAATGAATTATAGGTTTATATTTGTGTGAACTAAAATTTAGACATGGAACAATTGCAACAAAATATAGAGAATGCTTGGGAAAATCGCGAATTACTTTCTGATAAAGTCACTATTGAAAGTATTAAAAGTGTTATCGATTTATTAGATGATGGCACTTTAAGAGTTGCTGAACCTACTGAGGATGGGTGGCAAGTAAATGAATGGATAAAAAAAGCGGTAGTGCTTTATTTCCCGATTCAAAAAATGGAAACATTTGAAGTTGGTATTTTTGAATACCATGATAAAATCCCATTAAAGAAAGGCTATGCTGATAAAGGTATCCGCGTAGTGCCACCAGCGGTAGCGAGACACGGCGCTTACATTAGCAAGGGTACGATACTGATGCCAAGTTACGTTAATATTGGCGCCTATGTAGATGAAGGCACCATGGTAGACACGTGGGCCACTGTGGGCAGTTGTGCCCAGATTGGAAAAAATGTGCATTTATCTGGCGGCGTAGGAATTGGCGGCGTATTGGAACCTTTACAAGCAGCTCCCGTAATCATTGAAGACAACGCGTTTATTGGCAGCAGATGTATTGTTGTTGAAGGTGTAAGAGTAGAAAAGGAAGCGGTACTGGGTGCGAATGTGTGTTTGACTGCTTCCACAAAAATTATTGATGTTACTGGCGATGAACCTGTGGAAATGAAAGGTGTCGTACCTGCACGATCCGTAGTTATTCCTGGGAGTTATGCTAAAGAATTTCCTGCCGGAACCTTTAATGTGCCCTGCGCCCTGATAATCGGGAAACGCAAGGAAAGCACCAATAAAAAAACGTCCTTAAATGATGCTTTGCGCGAATATAACGTGGCCGTTTAAATGAAAATTTTAATCATACAACAGAAAATGATTGGCGATGTGTTGACATCGAGTATGTTGTTTGAGGCCCTTAAAGCCCAGCATCCTAATGCCGAACTTCATTACCTGATCAATACCCACACCTTTTCTGTTGTTGAACACAATCCCTTCATTGATACTATTGTTTTTTTTACGAAGGAACATGAGTCGAGTAAATTGGCGCTCTTAAAACTTGCGAAATCCATTAGACGGGAGCATTATGATGTGGTTATTGATGTGTATTCGAAATTATCGAGCAATATCATTAGCCTATTTTCTGGAGCAAAAACAAAGATATCCTATTACAAATCTTATACCTCAGCGCTCTATACGCATAACATTAAAAGAAAGCCCACTGCGACTTCAACGGACGGCTTAGCCGTGGAACACCGACTTCAACTCCTAGAACCTTTAGAAATTCATCAAACAAACGCAACCCCGAAAATATACTTGACTAACCAAGAAATCGCCAACAGCGCTTCTATTTTAGAGCGTAACGGCATTCATCTAGATCAACCTTTGTACATGATTAGCGTCCTGGGAAGTGGCGTCAATAAAACCTATCCATTTAAATATATGGCTAAAGTCATAGATAGCGTCATTAAAACGACTAAAGGTCAAGTTTTATTCAACTATATCCCTAATCAGGCCACGGAAGCACGGGCTATTTACGAATTATGTAAACCGGAACATCAGAAAAACATCCACTTTGATGTTTTTGCCAAAGATCTGAGAGGGTTTTTAGCGATTACGTCTCATTGTGATGCTTTAATTGGCAATGAGGGCGGCGCGATCAATATGGCCAAAGCCTTGGGAATTAAAACTTTTGCCATCTTCTCACCGTGGATAGATACGGAAACTTGGGGTGCTGTGGAAAATAGTAATCATGTAAACGTGCATTTGAAGACTTATGCGCCAGCATTGTATGCTGGGAAGGCAGACAAGGAAATGAAGCGTGAGGCGCTCTCACTTTATAAGTCCTTTAAACCTTCTTATTTTATAGAAAAACTTCAGATATTTCTTAATCAGACTTTAGCTGATAGGCCCAAACTCAATATATGAAAAAGCTTACCGCTATTATTCCCACTGGAAACGAACTCCATAACATTGAAGAAGTTATCGCTTCTGTAGATTTTGCAGATGAAATTTTAGTGGTAGACAGTTTTAGTACGGATGGGACTTATGAAAAAGCCCTAGAATTGGGCGTTAAGGTGATCAGGCGCGACTATGAATATTCCGCTTCCCAAAAAAACTGGGCCATTCCTCAAGCTCAGCATGAATGGGTATTGTTGGTAGATGCTGATGAACGTGTGACGCCTGAACTTAAACAAGAAATCACCGACTTATTAAAAAACCCTCAAGAGGATGTTGTGGCGTATTGGGTGGGGCGCCTCAACCATTTTATGGGTGAGCCCGTGCAGTATAGTGGTTGGCGAAATGATTCCGTAATAAGGTTGTTCAAACGCGATTTTTGCACCTATCAAGACAAGCATGTCCACGCGGAAATTATTGCCCAAGGTAAGGTTAGCAAACTCAACAATAAACTCTACCATAACACCTATGTCACTTTTGACAAGTACATGGAGAAAATGAACCGTTACGCGACTTGGCAGGCTAAAGATTATGATAAAAAGACCGGTAATTTAACGCCTTATCATTTTGTCATAAAACCTTTCTGGGGATTTTTTAAGCACTATATTTTACAAAGTGGATTTAGAGACGGCGTCGTTGGCCTAACCATAGGATACATTCAAGGATATGTCATCTTTATGCGCTATATAAAAGTCTGGCTATTACGAAAAAATAGAAGCTGATTCTTAATTTAAGAATAAGCCATCTATGGTTTTTGCACAATTCTCCCAGGTATAGGGTAAAACCGTGCTTCTGACGTCCGACTTAAGTTCAAAAGCCTTTTCGATAAGCGGAACGACCTCTTCAAAGGTCGCATCTACATCAAACAAAAACCCATTTGTATTGTGATTGATCACATCTGTACAATAACCCGTTTTAGAAGCTACCGGTACACAATTAGACATCATGGCTTCTAGTACGGGTACGGGACCACCTTCTAGTAGGGATGGTGATACTAACACGTCCAATTTGCTGTACATCTCAGGGTAGTTTTCATAAGGAATTTCCTCATGATACTTAAAGTTTGGCAGGTTTTTAATTGTTGAAAATCCTTCGTAATTATCCCACTTTTGACCAATCAAATGAAAGTTGCGGTGCGGCATATTTTTAACGATATCGTAGATCAACTTGGGATTCTTTCTCAGGTGAAAACTAGAACAAAAACCCACGTCTCCTTCACCTCTTTCATTGTGTTGGAAAAATGTAGAGCAAGTTCCGATATGCACTACTTTTAAGATTTCTGGCCTCACCCCAATCTGCGTCAAATACATTTTTATTTCGGAGTTTAAACAAATTACATAATCGGCTTTGTTTAGACACCATACCACATGGGTTTTTGAATATTTTTTATCCCAATTAGGATGGGTAAACATGACAATATTTTTTTTATTTAAAATACTTGGGGTGCTGCGGATACAGCGACAGAAATAATTTTGATAGATAAAATAATACCCATTCGCTTCCGGCAAATTACGTAATTTATCGTGATAATAGGTCCTAGCGTTCAGCGTAGAGTTTTTAGAAAGGCGCCGCACTTTTGCCCCAAAAATCCATTCCTTATCCTTTTCTCGTGCCACATACACGACAGAATCCATCTTATTGTTTTTGGTTGATGCGCTGAATTTTGATCTAAATATCGCCCATAAGTATTTCCATTTATGAAAAAATAGAAAATAAAGTTTCTCCTTTAAATTGCTCTCCATCTTGTGTTTTTTTATTGAATGGAAGACCTGCTAGGCCGAGATTTGTACTTTTTCTTCCAAAAGAAGATGCGCTTCTTTAACCGTACCTTCTTAAAAAATTCATCTTGAAATGCCACGGTCGATTTCCACATCAAATTATAAATAACGTGTTCATCGCCGCCAGAACATTTAGCATACTCATTGCTCATGATCTTAATCAGCGGTTTATGGATGGTCAGTTTTGCAAAATTTTTAATTCTTGTTTCAAAATCCATCGGACCAAATTCCATCCGGTTTAAATCGACCAAATAAAAATCGTAACCACCCTCTACGCGCTTAATAAGCGTATTGCCTGGAGAATGGTCTATAAAATTAACCCCGTTTTCATGAAGTTTATAGGTAAATCGGGTGAAGGCACGCAAGATGGCTTCATGGTCAGGAATATCAAAATCTTCAGTAAGTTCCCTAAAAGTTAAATCACTTTCAAATAATTCACTCATATAATAACTCTCTTTAAACAACATTCCATCAATATGATAACTATAGGCTACTGGATTAGGTGTATGAATACCTAAGTCTAACAGTTTATGTGCATATTCATAAGAGCGCTGCGCTTTAGATTTCCTAAAGCTCCGATACACAATTTGATTGACCACATTGGGTACTTTAAAGGATTTAATGGTGTGTTTCTGATCGCCAATAGTTACTATTTTAATCACGTTGCGTTCTGCAGCACCGAGTATTTGACTATGATCGTCAAAATGGGTAATGGCATTTTTGATCGCATCGGCGTGCAATTGATATTCTGAAGATATTACTAACGTTTCACTCACTAGTATAAATGGATATTTATGACTTTTTTGACCGTCTTCCAAGGGCACAAATATATCTAAATAAAAAAGAAACTAAACAATGAGGTGATAATCTTGAGGATGTGAATACCACGCGTATGATTTGTTTTATCAGCCCTCAAATTGTATTTTTGACCTCTATCCAAGAGCAAACATGAAAGACATTTCGGCGATAATTATCAATTATAATTCATCCGCGTTTACCCTTAATTGCGTAAAATCTATATTAGAAAAAACCTCTAATCACATTGCGTTTGAAATTATTGTGGTTGACAATGCCTCTAAAACTGAAGATTATCACACTTTAAAAAACGCATTGAAGTCTTTAAACTCAGGCCTTATTAAACTTGTCCGAAGCCGCTATAATACCGGTTTTGGAGGTGGAAACATGTATGGTATCCAGTTTGCTAACGCTCGCCATTATGCGTTTATTAATAATGACACGCTTTTAGAAAACGATTGTTTAAACATTGTACACCAATTTTTATTGAAGACTCCGGAAGCCGCTATTTGCAGTCCACAACAATTCAATGAAAAAGGTGAAGTTCAAAAATCCTTTGACCATTTTCTGAGCTTAAAGCGGGAACTTTTCGGACGATCATTACTGGAGAAAACCAACAAGACTAAGTATCCTAAACGTCAAAAGATTTACTCAGATCCTTTGAAGGTCGAGAGTGTACCAGGATCCTTTTTAGTGGTGAAAGCTGAACAATTTAATGAGGTGGGCGGGTTTGACACCACCATTTTCTTATATTATGAAGAAACTGATTTATGCTATCGTATCGCTAAACAGACTGTTAAAGGAGCCTGCTATTTGGTACCAGAAGGTAGGTTTATTCATTTTAAAGGTCAAAGCACCGCAAAAAATAATGCGATTAAAAAAGAACTAAAAATTTCTCTGCTCTATGTTTTGAGAAAAAATTCCGGTTATCTGTCTTATCAAATTTTAAGATGGTGGCTCACCTTAAAAGCATTTTTTAAATTATTCATTGCACCAAAAACATTTCCAGTCTTTTTGTTGTATTTAAAAGGTGCTCACATCAGCGCCTCCTTAAAGCAGCAACAAACCATAGCTCCTTAACACATGAACATATTACATTTATCAGGAGTTTCCAATTGGGGAGGCGGAGAATATCACATAGAAAATTTATGCAAGGAATTGGCCTTGACCAATCCTGAAGTACAAACGACCGTATTCTGTGTTAAAGATGGACCTTTCCATCACCGGTTAAAAGAAACCAACATTGACTTTGTGACCGCACCGCTCCTTCTAAAAATAGACTTAAGGTATTCGCTAAAACTGGGTCAAATTTGTAAATCAAGGCATATTGACCTTATTCATATTCATGATACCACTGCTCTTCAATTAGCAATTATAGCCGATAAAATTTATAAGTTGCCACCCTTTATTTTTAGTAAAAAAACCTCATTTGAGATCAAGCAACGCAAAAAAACACTCTACAAATACAACTACCCAAAAATTAAAAAAATCCTCTGTGTCTCCAAAGAAACGCAGCGGATCTCAGAAAAAGCAATTGTTGATCACCATAAATTGGTAACCATATACCACGGCACCAATTTGAAGACAAAAAGTGACCAAACCCCGTTTAAATTACGCGATAAATTTGTAGTTGCAAAAGATACCCTCATTATTGGGAATGTGGCCAATCACATCAGGGCAAAGGATTTGGATACGTTGATTGATGTTGCCGACCAACTAATCAACCACGACAAGCAAACCCAATTCATCTTTGTTCAGATAGGTACATTCACAGAACGCACTGACGCGCTTCTTGAACGTATTACATCACTCCAATTAACCAAACACATAATGTTTATGGGGTATACAGAAAAGGCCTCAAATTTCATCCCACAGTTTGACGTGTCCTTAATGACATCACAAAGTGAGGGTGTCCCACAATTTATTTATGAATCTATGTACCACAAAGTTCCTGTGGTGAGTACAGATGTGGGCGGAATTCCTGAAATTATCGAACATGGCGTAAACGGTTTGCTCGCACCGGCACATGATTTTAAAGCGCTTAGTGAATCTGTGTTAAAATTAGCCACAAACCCCAATTTAAGAGATAAATTTGTTGAGGCGTCTTATCACAAGGTCACGCAAAACTTTACCACGAGTAAAATGGCACAACAAACCTTGGACATTTATCGTGAAATTTTGAAAATCCATTAGAAAAACAATATGCATAAAGAAATTTCAAATGCCTTGGAGGTTTTAAAAGATGGCGGTCTTATCCTCTATCCTACGGATACCGTGTGGGGAATAGGTTGTGATGCAACAAATCCTGATGCGGTTAAAAAAGTATATGAACTAAAAGAACGTCAAGACAAAAAAGCCCTGATTTGTTTGGTGGCCGATGACCGAATGTTGGGCAGATACGTCAAAGAAATTCCCAAAGTAGCTTATGATCTGTTTGAGGTTTCGGAGGATCCTATTACCATTATTTATGACGATGCTCAAAATTTAGCCGCTAATTTAATTGCAGAAGACAGATCTATTGCGATAAGAATTCCCGATGATGATTTTTGCTTTCAACTCATCAGACGCTTCGGAAAACCAATCGTTTCAACCTCCGCTAACATCAGCACGCAACCCACACCAAAATCGTTTAAAGAAATAGCACCCCGAATTTTAAAAGGTGTGGACTATGTCGTAAATTTGCATCGCGAAAAAATGTGTACCAAACCCTCTGCAATCATTAAGTTGAGTGCTAATGGGAAGGTTAAAATTATTCGATGAACGATTAAAGCCACTAATACACGAATGTTTATGGCAGATATTATCTATAAAGATGAAAGTTACGCTATTATTGGTGTGTTATTCGACGTTTATAATCATTTAGGAAGTGGCTTTTCAGAAATTGTTTACAAAGATGCCTTAGAATATGAATTTACGCAGAATAATATTCCTTTTGAAAGAGAAAAAGAATTCAAGGTTGCCTACAAAAACATACATCTAAAGCATAAATTTTACGCTGATTATGTGCTTTTTGACAAAATAATTCTTGAGGTGAAATCCATTGTAGCATTGAATGACTCCCATGTTTCGCAATGTATTAATTATCTAAAAGTGTCGGAATGCAAATTAGCTATATTAGCAAATTTTCATAAAGATTTTTTAGATCATAAAAGAATAATACTGTAAAGTAATAGACGATGAATTCGCAACTTAATTCTTAAATATAGAAAAGAAAAATATTCGTGAATTAGTGGCAAATAAAAAACATGAACTTAAATCAAGCTTTAACCCATCCAATTTTCGAAATCATCTCCAAATCGGCAGCTGAACTAGGCATTGATGCCTACGTCATTGGCGGTTTTGTCAGAGATTATATTTTAAAGCGTGGGCAGCATAAAGATATCGATATTGTAGCCATTGGCAGCGGAATAGCCCTAGCCAAACAAGTGGCTAAAAACATCCCTAACCATCCCAAAGTTCAAGTCTTTAAAACTTATGGCACTGCCATGTTAAAGTATGAAGATATTGAGATTGAATTCGTAGGTGCCCGTAAAGAATCGTATTCTGAAGAAAGCAGAAACCCTATCGTAGAAGATGGAACGCTGGAAGATGATCAGAACAGACGCGATTTCACCATCAACGCGATGGCTTTGGATTTAGGTGAAGCTAATTTTGGCACACTGCTAGATCCTTTTGATGGACTGGAAGATTTGGAAGCAAAAATCATCAGAACGCCGTTAGATCCGGACATAACTTACAGCGACGATCCGCTGCGCATGATGCGTGCCATCCGTTTTGCAACTCAGCTCAATTTCACCATTGAACCCGCTTCACTCGACGCTATTTCCAAGAACAAAGATCGCATCAACATTATTACTAAAGAGCGTATTGTTGTAGAGCTCAATAAAATTTTGGAAAGCGATGTGCCGTCCATTGGGTTTTTACTCTTAGAGCAAACGGGTTTATTACAATATATCCTTCCCGAATTGATGGCACTAAAAGGCATTGACGAAAAAGAAGGGCAACGTCACAAAGATAATTTTTACCACACTTTGGAAGTTGTAGATAATATAGCCAAAAACACTGATGATGTTTGGCTACGTTGGGCTGCCCTATTACACGATATTGGCAAAGCGCCGACCAAGAAATTCAGCAAAAAAGTAGGCTGGACCTTCCACGGCCATGAATTAGCCGGATCAAAAATGGCTTATCGGTTGTTCAAACGACTCAAAATGCCATTGAATGACAAGATGAAGTATGTCCAGAAAATGGTATTTATGAGTTCTAGACCTATCGCGCTAGCTCAAGATGTTACAGATTCTGCGGTGAGGCGTTTGGTGTTTGATGCAGGGGATCATGTGGATGATTTAATGGTGCTTTGTGAAGCTGATATCACCACTAAAAACCCTAAGAAATTCAAAAAATACCACAATAATTTTAAGTTGGTCAGGGACAAGATTGTTGAAGTTGAAGAGCGCGATCACGTCCGAAATTTTCAACCTCCAGTTTCCGGAGAAGAAATTATGGAAGCTTTCAACTTAAAACCTTCCCGTGAAATAGGAACTATTAAAGAAAGCATTAAAGAAGCTATTTTAGAAGGTAAAATTCCGAATGAACATGACGCTGCCTATAAACTTATGTTAGAAGAAGGCGCGAGACTCGGGCTGAAGAGGCATGAGGTGTGAGGTGTCAGGTGTGAGGTGTCAGGTGTGAGGTTTGAGGTTTGAGGTTATAGTTTATGGGTTTGTAGGTTTATAGGTTTAGTAATAGTTAAAAATTGATTTTCGATTTCAAATTCAATTTCAATTTCAAATGCATATTTAAATGGCAAAGCAAAAGGATAATAAGAAGGTCATTTATTGGCTTCTAACTGGTTGTGCACTCCTGTTCATCATGGTGGTAGTGGGTGGAATTACTAGACTTACAGATTCAGGACTATCAATGTCAGAGTATAAATTGATCACCGGCACCATTCCGCCATTGAATGATGCAGAATGGCAAGATGCTTTTGCCGTTTATCAGCAATATCCGGAATTTCAAAAATTACATTCGCATTTCACCTTATCCGATTTTAAAGCCATTTATTTCTGGGAATGGCTGCATCGTGTTATTGGACGCGTGATTGGGCTGGTATTTATCATCCCTTTCCTATATTTCATTGCCACCAAACAATTAACGGCTAAAACAATAAAAAAATCACTAGTGCTTCTTTTCCTTGGCGCTTTTCAGGGCTTTCTTGGTTGGTACATGGTTAAAAGTGGTTTGGTAGATATGCCAGACGTAAGCCACTATCGTCTAGCCGCACATTTGACAACTGCTTTTTTAACTTTTGCAGCAACGCTTTGGGTGGCCTTAGACTTAATTTATCCGAATAAAAAAACCGTAGATAAGAGCTTTCGAAACTTAATTGGGATAGGCTACATCATTCTTATCCTACAGATTATTTACGGCGGTTTTGTCGCTGGGTTAAAAGCTGGCCTTCTACATAACCATTGGCCATTTATGAACGAAGGCAAATTCATTCACGAATCAGCCTATGCAATCGACCCTTTTTATTTAAACCTTATTGAAAATCCAAGTGGGATTCAATTTGTGCACCGCACTTTTGCGTACGTGGTTGTGTTCTTTGTAGGCGTCATCTGGTACCGCGCCAAACAAATGTCCTTGACCAAACTTCAGCATAATAGCGTTAATAGTTTACTGATCTTGGTTGGGGTTCAATTTCTACTGGGCGTCTTGACTATCATTTATGGCGTACCGTTATGGCTTGGTGTAGCCCACCAAATTGGTGCATTTTTCTTGCTTTCAGCTATGACATTTACCTTGCATCGTTTTAGTAGATAATAGAAAAAGCTTTACCTTTGCCAATTAAATTTTACTCATGGTTTACAGATTCAGAATTATTCTTGACAACGACACTGAAGATGATGTTTTTAGAGATATCGAAATCCGCGAAACTGACACGCTTGAAGACTTACATAATAGCATTACCCAAGCGTTCGGATTTGACGGAATTGAAATGGCATCGTTCTACTTAAGTGACGACGAATGGAATCAAGGTGAAGAAATTTCGATGTTCGACACCAGCGAGGGTTATGATGAAGTAAGACTGATGGGCGATACAAAAATCAATGACGTTGTGCACGAAATGCAGACAAAATTGATTTATGTGTATGATTTTTTCAGTATGTGGACTTTTTTCGTAGAATTGGCGGAAATTGTTGAAGAAGCTGAAGGAACTGATTATCCTAATTTAATGTTTGTACACGGCCAGATCCCAACAGAAGCGCCACAAAAAAACTTTGAAGCCGACAATGAGTTTGACGATTATGATGAGTTTGATGATGATTTAGACGTGGATGATTACGACGATTTGGATTTTGATGAAAACTGGAATTAAATCCCTTCTATTTTCTCTTATCTCTATTCTATTTTCTTTTTTCTTTTTTCTAATACCATTTATAACGCTCTAGTATTCACATTCTCATAATTACGCTGCACAAAATCGAGCGCATTTTTGACAATTTCTCCCATATTCTTACTGCGTTTGAATTTCAAATCCTGGGTGTAATCAAAGATCTTCATTTTTAATAGTGTGATGTGTTCTGGTTTGGACAAGGTATCGTTAATCATACAATCTAAAAGTTCCTTAATCCGTTCATGATAACTTATCAAACGCTTGGCCACGATGGAACGTTCTTCTAATTTATATTGGTCGATAGATTCTTGCTGGAATTTCTCCTGAACCAGTTCTACCATGGCCAAATTCTCTTTAAAAAACTGTGGTCGGTACACGTTAAACTTGCCTTCATAACTTTGCTGATCAAAGTCGATTGCTCTAATTTTATAGACCACGTGGTCAAAATCATGCGTGGGTACAATCACGTAATTATAAGAACGCATATCACCCAATAATCGGATCATACAGCGTTCATTGAACTTTACAAACTCCTTCGCTATTTGAGATTTTTCTGAAGGCGAACATTTGGGTAGCATGTGTTTGATGAATTCATCCCCAGGAACACCCGCGATGTGCTCTTCAATTAGGGTCTCTTGGTACACTAAAAAGTTTAAATTATAAGGCGAGAGCATGTGCTCTAGTTCTAAGCCATAAATTCTGGAGGCATCGGCTTTTTTGACGTAAAAATACGTGTAATTGTCATTCAAAATATTCCTGACTTTAATCCGGAAGGGTTTCGAATTTCCAAAAGTGCAATAATCAATCGCATCTACATTTAAAAACGGAATAGTCCTTTCATTCCCATCGGAATGCAGAATGGTATACACTTTTTTTAAGCTCAAATCAATTTCCTGACGTTCAAATTCATTAAAATACACGCGCACCCAAAGTGTATCATTATCATCTTTATCGTATAAGGCGACAGCGCCCTGAAATCGCAATAGATCATCATAAAAAATTGGCAAGCGGATATTTCTGTTATATTCAGAAAGATAATTGTGCAACTTTTCCGTAATCGGATATGAGGGTTTACGTAAGGAAATTTTAAGATCTTGCATGGCGTTTGAATTATCTCAAATGTAAGTTTTTATATTTACAGATGTAACAAATTTAACCATCACTCGTCATACGTGTAACTAATCAATCAGAAAAATATTTTGGAAACCATTCTCACTATCAGCAATCTCACCAAAAAATTTGGGTATCTCACTGCGGTTAAAGATTTATCGTTTACCATTCAAAAAGGTAATGTTTACGGTATTCTAGGTCCCAACGGCAGTGGAAAGTCGACTACTTTGGGGATTGTCCTTAATGTGGTTAATAAAACTTCAGGAGAATTCAGTTGGTTTGAAGGACAGACGACAACGCATGATGCCCTCAAAAAAGTAGGTGCTATTATCGAGAACCCCAATTTCTATCCTTACATGACGGCCTATCAAAACTTGAAGCTGGTTTGCAAAATTAAAGGTGTTGATTACAGTAAAATTGACGAAAAACTGGGCGTTGTGGGACTCTTGGACAGAAAAAACAGCAAGTTTAGTAATTATTCCTTAGGGATGAAACAACGTTTGGCTATTGCTTCTGCCCTTTTGAATGATCCGGAAATATTAATATTGGATGAACCTACCAACGGATTGGATCCTCAAGGCATCCATCAGATTAGATCGTTGATTAAACAAATTGCAAGTGAAGGCACGACAATTTTGTTGGCCTCTCATCTCTTGGATGAAGTAGAAAAAGTATGTTCACATGTTGTCGTACTCCGTAAGGGAGAAAAACTGTATTCTGGGCGTGTGGATGAAATGATCTCCAGTCACGGATTTTTTGAATTGAAATCTGTGCAGCACGATACTTTAGTAGCTTACTTTAAAGACAACCCGGACTTTTTAAGTGTTAAAGTAGAAGGCGACCTCATCACCGCTTTCCTAAAACAACCCATGGACGCTTCAACATTCAATTCTTTAATGTTTGAAAAAGGTGTCACGCTCTCTCACTTGGTGAAACGCAAGGAAAGTTTAGAAGAGCAATTCTTGAAACTCACGGACAATAACTAATCAATCAAAACCAACATAATGTTACGACTCATCAATTTAGAGCTACAAAAATTATTTTTAAACCGGGCGAGTAAGATTTTAATTTTTATCTCCTTTATTCTACCTTTTACAGTTTTGATTCTCTCTTCCATCAAAATTAACTTCTTCGGATTTTTTACGTTGGAATTAGGGGAATTGGGCATTTTCAACTTTCCTATCATCTGGCATATTACCACGTTCTTTGCTTCTTACTTTAAACTCTTTTTCGCTATTGTAGTAGTAAGTATGATTGGCAATGAGTATTCGAACAAGACCATCAAACAGAATCTTATAGACGGACTGAGTAAGAAAGAATTTATCCTTTCTAAATTTTATACGATTGTTCTATTTTCATTGTTTGCCACAGTATTAATTGGAGTGGCATCTTTCTTAATTGGGTTATATTATTCAAGTTATACGGAAGCGTCCATCATTTTTAGGGAAACAGAATTTTTATTAGCCTATTTTGTGAAGTTGGTCGGATTTTTCAGTTTATGTCTGTTTTTTGGAATGTTGGTGAAGCGTTCCGCATTTGCGCTCGCCTTCCTTTTTCTGCTCTATATTTTTGAATGGATTATTTTTGGAGTGGCCACCAAGACATCTAATTTGGAGACGGCTTGGAAGATAAAAAACTTTCTTCCTTTAGAATCCATGTATAATTTGATCAATCAACCTTTTCAACGTGTGGTGATGACCAAATACCCTGAAAAAATTGATATGGCTTATGATTATAGCGTGTATTGGTATGAAATTGCGATTGTTTTAGGATGGACAGCCATCTTTATCTTTTTATCTTATAGGTTATTAAAGCAGCGGGATTTATAATATATTTGAGGGTATAAGCAATTAACATACCCGTCTCTTGAAACCTTTTCTGAAGATATTTCTAATTTTTAACCTTCTGATTAGCGGCTTTAGTGCACCTGCTCAATATCCAACGGATTGTATTGATTCAGTCATTATTTGTGGAAATTCCAGTGTTAACCTCAATGTTAACGGGATTGGAACGCAAGAATTAAATAATTCAAATACCTGTGGAAGTCGTGAAACCAACAGTATTTGGTTACAGGTAAGCTTTGTCACTGACGGTACTTTAGGCTTTACGCTAAAGCCGAATAGCAGTGACATAATAGAAGACTATGATTTTTTTGTGTTCGGTCCAAATGTAGCTTGTAACAATTTAGGGCAGGCCATTAGATGTTCTACTACCAATCCTTCAGCAGCTGGACTTGCAAACAATTGGACGGGGATGAACTCGAGTGCCAGTGACACTTCAGAGGGCCCAGGACCTGATGGCAATAGTTTTGTAAAACCCCTAACTGTAACAGCTGGAGACACTTTTTATATCGTTATTGATAGGCCATATGGTAATAGCGGGTTTACGTTGGAATGGACGGGAACGGCGAAGTTTTCCTCACCTCCGGTCAATGCATCCAATCCTTTAACGACGCCTCTTAATTTAGAGAAATGTGATACGGACTTGCCCTATGCCGACGGATTCACATCTTTTAATATAGAAGGAAATACATCAAAAATTATAGGATTACAAAAAGACGTTACGGTCGCTTATTATTTGAATGATACGGACGCAAATAGTAACACGAAGCCATTGTCAAGTCCGTATACGAACATCTCAAATCCGCAGAACATTGTCGCCCGCATTACAAATACGATTACCGGGTGTTTTGAATTGGTCGACTTTACCTTATCCTCCAATTTAGGACCTGACTTTAAAGCCCCATCCACATATTATATGTGTGATACAGATGAAGATGGCAACAGCACTAATGGACAAACCTCTTTTGATTTATATTCTAAGACTTCAGAAATTTTAAATGGTCAAGATCCCACAAGCTTAAACATTACCTACCACGAATCCATGGCGTCAGCTACTAATAATTCAGACATGGGCATACCGAGAAATTATTATAATGCTGTGCCCAATCAACAACAGCTCTTCATACGCATTCAAGATGCCTATAATACAAATTGCAGAGCTATAACCTCCTTTGATTTGGTCATCAACGCCCTTCCTTTAGCCTATAATACAAGTCTAGTACAATGTGATGAAGATGGTTTAAAAGATGGTCGGACGGTGTTTAATTTGACTGAAATTAAGGAAACCATCACCGGAGGTGAATCGGATAGAACCGTGTCGTTTTATTTAGATAAGAATGATGCCATCTCAGGAAAGCCAAACACAGTTGATTCCCAAGCCTTTATAAACACTACATCCTCTCAGTTGCTTTATGCCCGAGTTAGCAATGATGACACCAAATGCTTCAGGATTGCCGAAGTGCGTTTAGAGGTCAGCACCACTTCTGCTTTTGATGCTGAGTTGACTCATTGCGATGATGATGGTATTGAAGACGGTTTGTACACTTTCACACTTTCTGATGCCAACCCTGAAGTTTTAAAAGGTTTACCTTTAGGTTTAGAACTACTCTATTATAAATCGTATCAGGATGCGCTTTTAGAAACTGATCCCCTACCCAATGTATATACCACTACCACCTCCTATTCTCAAACTGTTTACGCTAGGGTTGAAAACAGCAATGCCTGTTACGGAATCAGCGAAGTCACACTAAATGTTTTTCAATTGCCCCAATTAGAAACCGAAAGTGAGATGTTTTACTGCCTAAACACCTTTCCTGAAAGGATAACGCTTTACGCTGACGTCACCTCTAACGGTTCGGGAAGCTATAGTTACCTATGGTCTACATCTGAAACTACTTCGGAAATTTTGGTTAACAACCCCGGTACCTATTCCGTCAGAGTTAGCAATGGCAATGGGTGCTATAAAGACAGAATAATTCGTGTACTACCCTCCAACATCGCGACCATAAGTGAGATAAAAATAAACGACGCTGCTCAAAATAACACAGTAAACATATTGGTTACAGGCGAGGGGGCTTATGAATACGCACTTGACAATCGGAACGGAATTTATCAGGATGAGCAGCTTTTTGAAAATGTGTCTCCAGGATTTCATACCGTTTATGTAAAGGATAAAAATGGGTGTGGCATGACATCTGAAAAAATTTCGGTGATAGGATTTCCAAAATATTTTACTCCAAATAATGATGCGATACATGATTACTGGCAGATTTATGGGGTCAACAAACAGTTTCAGCCTAAAACTACCATTTATATTTTTGATCGGATGGGCAAACTCCTAAAGCAACTAAATCCATTAGGAAAAGGTTGGGATGGCACCTATGTCGGGCAGCCGATGGCCCCTGATGATTATTGGTTTTCAATTACCCTACAAGATGGTAGAACAGTTAAGGGCCATTTTACTTTAAAAAGGTAAAGCATGTTTCTAGGGGCGATTTTGGCCAATGCCTTTGATTAAATGAACTATTTTAAAACATTGTTGTCCGATAAAGAATCAAGACCGCTGCGCTGTTAGAATAAAGAATTAAGACTTGTTTGCAACTAACTGACAAACAACGATCATTTAAATTAAAATCGCACATTCTCTCCCGGTAGAAACAGTTTCTAAAATGCAAGCTCTCATTTCGGAAATCTTCTAATGTCCCTTGCTTTAAATGAGTTTGTTAATTTAATATTTATTTTTATCGGACACTAATGATTTCAAAAATAAAAAAGCACACATTGGAAGCGCAGACTCAATTTAATATAACTTTTTCTGCTATTCTCTATTTTTTCAAACTTATAACTATCCTCAATTTTTAGCAATAGTTAAATTTTCATGCGTTTTGTCGTATTTTCTTGCATTTCGTCTAATAATTAACTACTTTTCCCCACTTATTTAATTGCACGGAATACTCATTGCCCCTCCAATGGAACGTTTCAACCTAAATTTATCTACCGAAGAATGAAATCATTCAATATCTCCCTCCTTGTGCTTGCATGCCTGTTGTGTAACACTGTTTTCAGTCAGCAGATAACGGTAGATGGCACCATCACTCCTAAGAGCCTGATTGAAAACCATTTAATTCAAGGCTGTGTAGAAACTTCAAACATAGCTTCACCTATAAATGGAACCAAAAATGGATTTTCAAGTTTTGGATATTTTGAGCGCGGAAGTTCCAATTTCCCTTTTGAAAATGGTATCGTTTTAACTACAGGAAAAGCAATTGCGGGAGGAAATGCTGTCAATTTAGAACATTTAAGTGATGGCAATGCGAGTTGGGGTTCAGATCCAGATCTTGAAACGGCTTTAGGGATCAGCAATACACTCAATGCCACGGTTATAGAGTTTGAATTTGCATCAACATCAAATCTGATTCAATTTAATTATATCTTGGCTTCTGAAGAATACTACGGAAATAATCCGTGTAATTATTCGGATGGTTTTGCATTTCTTATTAAACGAGCAGACAGCAGCGAGCCCTATAAAAATATTGCATTAATACCAGAAACTAATATCCCGGTAAATACCCAAACCATTCGTAATGGGGTAGCTGGCAAGTGTGGCCCCTCCAATGCGCAATACTTTGAGGGTTATAACCTAGGTGACACCAATTATAATGGTAGAACAAAAGTGATGACCGCCACTGCTGGCATCTCACCAAATGTAAAATACCTTATTAAAATGGTCATTGCTGATCAAACTGATGCAACTTTTGACTCTGCCGTTTTTATTGAGGGGAATAGCTTTAATGCAACAGTTGATCTAGGAGATGACATCACAACATGCGCAAGTAGTCTAACTTTAAATGGCAGTATAGATAATCCGCAGGCAACTTATTCTTGGTTTTTCAATAATGCGCCAATTGCAAATCAAACGCAATCAACTTTGGTAGTTGACCAAACAGGAACTTACACCATTAAAGTGGAAATTCCGTTGTCAGATTCCTTTTGTACCATTGAAGATAGTATTGATATCCAATTAAGTTCTACACAAACAGCCGATCCCATAACCGATTATGTATTATGCGATGATAATTCTGGCAACGGCAGTGAACTATTCAACCTGCGACTAAAAGATGCTGAAATATTAAAAGGGGTCCCTAACGGTTCTTACAGCATCTCCTACCATCACAATCAACAGGAGGCAGCGTTAAACAACAATGCCATAACAGCGCCAATTCTTGGCACCACCAGTCCAAAACCCATCTATGTAAGAATTGAAGATACCGTGAACGGGTGTTTAGCTTACTCCTCTTTTAATATTATAGTAAATGCTTCACCTGTATTGCCACCTATGGTTACAGTCTGTAACGACAATAGCAAGGATGGATTTACCACAATAGACTTACAAACAGATCTTGACATCACTAAAGGTGATCCTGATTTAGCTGTTTTCTATTTTAACAACCAATCGGAAGCCGCCTCCAATGACAATGCCATAGTTGATCCCTATAAGATTTCTAAAGTAGCACAGTTATTTGTGCGTGTTGAGAACCTTTTAACAGGCTGTATTAACGAAGGAAACTTAACTATCACTGTATTGGATAGTCCAGTAATCAATACTACTAAACGTCATTATATTGATGCCTGTGACACGGATCATGATGGTTTTGCCATCTTCGATTTGACAAGTGTGATTGCCGATGTGCTGGACGGATCTTCGGGTATGACCACTCAGTTTTTTGAAATGGATAATGATGGCAATGAAGGTAAAGAGATTTTGAACCCTAGCAATTATAGCAATACTAAAGTTAGCCAGCAAAATGTTTATATAAAGGTTTCTAATGCCACTGGATGTTCTTCAACAACAATTGTAGAATTGCATACCAACGCCTTATTAACCGCTACTAAAATTCAAGAATTTTCAATTTGTGATGATACGGATGGAAACAAATCTTTTGATTTATTCAACATAGAACAAGTAATAGCCAATGATTTACTTAACGTTTCTGTAAATTTTTATGAATCTATTGAAGATCGAAACACCAATACTTCTATAGATAAAACCTTGCCTTATACACCGCCATCATTTCCCCATAAATTATATATCACTTTAGATAATACGATTTGTAGAGAAGTCGCAGAAATTGAGCTCATCCTTAATCCGACTGTCGATTTCCCGTCCATAGAAGATGCAACCTATTGTGACACTGATCAGGATGGCATTACGCCAATAGATTTTAGCATTTTTGATGATGGTGTCACAAACGGTCAAACAGGGTATTCAGTGAAATATTATTTATCTGAAGCAGATTTAAGAGCCAACAATCCACTCTCCAATTTTGACAGCAATACAAGCAATCCTCAAAGAATCTATACTAAAACAACTTCAAACAAAACAGGCTGTTCGGATATTAAAAGCTTTCTCCTAACCGTTTTGCCGGCGCCTGAGACCAATAAGGCTTCAGATATTACTGTTTGTGACGATGGCATAACGGAGTTTATCATTAATCTCAATGATAAAATAAACGAAATTGTTAAAGACATGACCGATAGAACGATCACTTTCTATAAAACTGAAGATCATGCGATCAGTAAAATGGATTCCATATCTAACCCAAGCAATTTTGATAAAAAAACGCAGACAGTTTATGCCCGTGTTGAAAACACGGTTACCGGATGTTATTCTTTAGAACCAATAAATATAATCGTGAACACCTTACCCGTCATTCCTACGATAAGTGTTTATAAATATTGTGCGGAAGATAGTGCAGGTTTGGGACTATTTACCTTCAACACAAAAGACGCTGAAATATTAAAAGGTCAGGCTGGAAAGCGCGTATACTATTATCTGAATCCTCTAGATGCGGAACAAAGAAATAATAAAAAGGCTATTGACAAACAAACACCACTATCGCTCCCGTCGCGAACCATCTATGTTAGGGTAGAAAATATTACGGACAATACGTGTTATGCAACAGGTTCCTTCTTAACAGAAGTAGGATCAAATCCTAAATTTAACATCCCTACTGATAAATTTCCGTGTGATTTTAATAATGATGGTGTTGAAAATTTCGATCTAAATGAAATAATACTCGAAATAAAAGAAGGCACTTCTGAGAATCTTCAAGTCTCATTCTATAAAGATTTAAACGATGCTGAGAATGGCTGGGACGCGTTGCCATTAACCAATACACTTTCCAATCCAAAGGGTAAAACGCAACTTATTTATGCTCGAATTTCCAATGATGGTCTTTGCACGCCAATTGTTAGCTTTAATATTGGAATAATTAAACCACCACAAATTAAAGCTCCCCCTAAGCCTCTAATAGAATGTGACACCTATGATAATCCTTTTGGTATTGAAGTGGATGGTATTGTTAAATTCAACTTAAAAGATGCAAAGGTTGATATCATTGATAAAAGAAATGTAGTGTTGCATTATTATGAGGATGACTCCGGTCAGCTTCCTATTTTAAACCCAACTGCATATACCTCAGGATCAAAAACGGTATACCTTTGGGTTACAAATACTGATACAGGGTGTCATTTGGAAGTTCCCATTGAATTGATCGTGAGTTTGCCAGACACATTAGATTACCAATCCGCATTATGTGTCGACATTGGATCGGCAATTATCGGACCTGAAATCAATAATTCCGATGATACCTATGTTTGGTCTACTAATCAGAATACCAGAGAAATCGAAATTGATAAAATAGGCATTTATACGTTGCGCGTAACGACTACATCTGGTTGCAGCACGACCCATATTTACACCGTTATAGCATCAGAAGCTGCAACAATAGAATTTACCGATCATGTCGATTTTTCTGACCCCAATAATATAACAGTTACCATTTCTGGTATTGGAAATTATCTTTACCAATTAAACAACAACCAACCTCAAAAGTCTCATATTTTTGAAAAAGTACCGATTGGTTTAAATGTCATCACGGTAATTGATTTGAACGGTTGTGGCCAAATAACAAAAGATATCCTTGTTCTCGACACCCCAAAGTTCATGACGCCCAACGACGATGGCTATTTTGATACTTGGCATATTACAGGTGTGCACACCTTGCCAGGTACTGTGATTAAAATCTTTGACCGCTACGGTAAACAACTGGCGCGACTCACCTCAAGTTCTCCTGGTTGGGACGGTAGATTTAATGGTCAAAAGATGCCATCATCAGATTACTGGTTTGTGGCCGACGTTAAAAAGAAAGATGGCACCACATTTCAAATTACCGGACACTTTACCTTAAAACGCTAATTTTGGATTAAAATTTTTTATGATCCTATTCTAAAAAATCCTCACGAGTGAGGATTTTTAAATGACTAACCACAATGCCTCAGGAAGGACTGATTATAAGCGGAACACTTTCCCTTAAATGTGGAAGAAAAAAAACGTCCATGATATTTTTTAATCACGGACGTTCCTCTTCTACAAATTGATCTCTAATAAATCATCTAAGAGAGGTTTTAAAAAGATTTAAAACTAAATTTCTGACCTCCTACAGAGGCATCAGCCATAAGTCCTGCCTTAGGTAATGCGAACGCGACAACACCGTCATCATACCCTGCAGTAACGGCTACGCCAGACTCGACGGCCACCGCTGAAGCTTCTGCTGAAAATTCGAAATGTCCTTCTTTAAACTTGGCTAAATCTGATGCTGTTTCAAAAAAGATGACCTCTATGATTGCCTGACCACCGGCTTGAAAACCGATATCTAATTTTTTAAGATTAGCCATTCCGATAGCCGTCCCATTTTCATAAACAACCCCATTACCAGACGCGCCTCCGATTATGAATCCGCCTTCACCAACATTAGGAAAAAGTACGTAACCTGCAGCATTGTCAAAATAATCATTCAAGGTTTCATCGGCTTCTATAAGTTCTATTCTGGCATCATCGGCATCAGCCATAATCTTATGGTCTTTGTCATTTTGTGCAAAAACGCCAAAAGTAAGAGTCATACAAATAGCGAACGTAAATTGTTTTAAAGTTTTCATATCTTCTATTTATTTAAAAGTTTATAGCGGTCGATCTCAAATATCAATAGTTCAGTTAAAGGGCTAAGTAAGGTGATTTAAAAGTAATTTTTATAATACGGTGTGATTGACCTAAATCGGTTATTTATTAATCCAAAAGAATCGGATAAAAAAGCATAACCATCTGTTTATAGGTTATTTAAAATAGCCTCAAAATTTCAGAAAACTTTGGTTAAATTTGCAAAATGAAGTTCAAAATCAAATCAGAATTTAAACCTACTGGAGATCAACCGCAAGCCATTAAACAACTTTCACATGGCATTGATAGCCATGATAAATACCAAACTTTGCTCGGTGTTACAGGGTCAGGGAAGACATTTACGGTAGCCAATGTCATTGAAGAAGTTCAGAAGCCAACCTTGGTTTTGGCCCATAACAAAACCTTGGCAGCACAATTATACTCTGAATTCAAGCAGTTTTTTCCGGAAAATGCTGTCGAATATTTTGTGTCGTATTATGATTATTACCAACCCGAAGCCTACATTCCAGTTTCTGGGGTGTATATAGAAAAAGATCTTTCCATAAACGAAGAAATTGAGAAGATGCGTTTAAGTACGACTTCTTCCCTCCTTTCCGGCCGACGGGATGTCATTGTGGTGGCGTCCGTATCGTGTTTATACGGGATTGGTAATCCAGTGGAATTTCAAAAAAATGTAATTACCATCAAAAGGGACGAGGTCATTTCGAGAACCAAACTCCTTCATAAATTGGTGCAAAGTCTCTATTCAAGAACTGAATCTGACTTTAACCATGGAAATTTCAGAATTAAAGGGGATACCGTGGACATTTTCCCCGGATACGCTGATTATGGCGTACGTGTTCACTTTTTTGGAGACGAAATTGAAGAAATTGAAGCCTTCAATATTCAGACCAACAAAGTCATTGAGACCTATGAACGCATTAATATTTTTCCTGCTAATATGTTCGTGACCTCCCCTGAAGTTTTACAAGGGGCCATAAAGGAAATTCAGGATGATTTGGTAAAACAAGTTGAATACTTCCAAGATATCGGAAAACATTTAGAAGCCAAACGTTTAAAGGAACGTACGGAATTTGACTTGGAAATGATTCGAGAATTAGGCTATTGCTCTGGAATTGAAAATTACTCCCGCTATTTAGATGGCCGTTTACCTGGCACCCGACCGTTCTGTTTATTGGACTATTTTCCAGATGACTATTTGATGGTAGTTGATGAAAGCCATGTGACCATTTCTCAAGTGCATGCCATGTACGGAGGGGATAGAAGTCGTAAAGAAAATCTAGTAGATTATGGCTTCCGACTGCCTGCGGCTATGGATAATAGACCTCTTAAGTTTGAAGAATTTGAAGCGTTGCAAAATCAGGTTATCTACGTCAGTGCTACCCCAGCCGATTATGAACTTGAAAAAAGTGATGGTGTTTTTGTAGAACAATTGATTCGACCTACTGGTTTGTTAGATCCCATCATTGATGTACGTCCAAGTTTAAATCAAATTGACGATTTAATTGAGGAGATTCACCAACGTGTTGAAAAGGACGAACGTATTCTGGTCACCACCCTTACCAAACGTATGGCCGAGGAATTGACAAAATATTTGGACCGAATACAAATAAGAGTCCGTTATATTCACAGTGATGTGGACACGTTAGAGCGTGTGGAAATCATGCAAGATTTGCGTAAAGGTCTTTTTGATGTTTTAGTTGGCGTGAATTTACTTCGTGAAGGCTTAGATCTACCGGAAGTTTCTTTAGTAGCCATCCTGGATGCGGATAAGGAAGGCTTTTTAAGATCTAACAGATCTTTGACGCAAACGGTGGGACGTGCTGCACGGCATCTGAATGGGAAAGCCATTATGTATGCGGATAAAATCACCAATAGCATGAAGCAAACTATCGACGATACCAACTACAGACGTGCTAAACAAATGGAATACAATACAAAGCATGGTATCACACCAACGGCATTAAACAAAAGCTTGGATAGTATTTTGGCTAAAAACTCAGTGAGTACCTATAGTTATGAAATTGAAGCCGCCAAGGCAGCAGAACCGGAAAGTCAATACTTGACCAAAGATCAGTTGGAAAAGAAAATTCGCGAGAAACGAAAATTGATGGAGCAAGCTGCTAAAGCATTAGATTTTATTATTGCCGCACAACTTAGGGATGATATTAAAGCCTATCAAGGCAAGTTGGAGGAGTTGAAAGCGTAAATTTTGGTTTGAGGTTTCAGGTTTAAGGTTTTGGGTTTTGGGTTCTAGGTTTTAGGTTTTAGGTTTTAAAATAGAAATCATAATTCTGAAGATTGTAATTATGAAATGATCTGACCTTTAACTGCTCACTGATGACCGCCAACTGTATACTGAATACTAATTTTTAGTGACTGCCTACTGAAGACTGCTGACTGCAAACTGCCAACTGAATACTGAATACTGAATACTGCCAACTGAATACTGCCAACTAAATATTCAATTATACTGTAGCTTAAAAATGTCAATCAAAAAATCTGGTGGTACAATTTTATTGGGGAAACTTTCCATCAAGTCTAATACCCGATTGATGGATTCATGACTCAGGCTCATTCGCAAGCCAAAATTGTGCAACTTAACGAGTTCCTTAGAGGTAATATCCTGATCTAAATTCATCAATAATACCAATCGGTGAAACTGAACAATACGCTCACTGTGCGATTTTAAATGCACGTAAGTCACAGGAAATTCAAATAAATAATCAAAGTCGGATTGAGAAATTTCTAATTGCTTAGCAACACCCAGTAAAAATTTATATTCTATAGATTTAATGGACGCATCCGTTTGAGCAAACGCAATCATTTCCGAAAGGAGACTCAACTTTTCTACACGGTTTATCATAACAGAGGGAATCTAATTTTATCTTTATAAAGTTAGCGACAATTCTATTTTGATAATCGTTGATAATTAGTAACTTATCGAAAAATAATCTACCATACAACGTGGTTTTTTCAATTTCATACATTTATAATTCTTAAAACATTGATAATCAACACATTGTGAATATTACGCAATTCGTCGATTTTAAGACTATCAAATCTGAATTTAGGACCCTTGTAATCGGCGTGAATCCTTAAATTTGTTTTCTGAAAAATTTTAGCTAAAATGATATTTACCCGTCTTCTAATTTTTATTTGCATTGCTTGGCGCACGCTCGGTTATAGTCAACATACCCTATCTCCGCAAGTCTCTAAATTTACCATTGAAGCTCTGCAGCTTGGAACCGATAAACAGATTTGGATCTATCTCCCCAAGGATTATTCAGAAAATTCAGCGCATTATCCAACACTATATATGCAGGATGCCCAAAATCTTTTTGACGCTGCCACATCTTATGCCGGCGAATGGGAAATAGACGAATATTTAGATGCGAATGCCTCCAATAATGCAATCATCATTGGTATTGAACACGGCAATGAGAAACGCATGAGTGAATTAACACCTTATCCAAACGAGAGCTATGGTGGTGGCAATGCTGATGCCTACTTAGAATTTATCATCCACACCTTAAAACCACATATAGATAGCACTTATAGAACCTTAGAAAACGCTAAATCTACAAGTATTTTCGGATCGTCGCTGGGTGGACTTTTATTATTTTATGCTATTTTAAAACATCCTGAAGTTTTCGGGAGTGCGGGAGTGTTTTCGGCATCATTTTGGTTCAACCCTGAAATTTTTGATGTGGTGGCCGCCTCTCAAATTTCTAAAAATTCAAGGTTCTACTTTCTAGCGGGTTCTGCAGAAAGTGATACCATGGTACCCGATCAAGAAAAAATGGTGTCTCTTTTATTGGAAAAAGGAGTACCTCAACACCAGCTTACGAACATTAAGGTAGAAGGCGGGCAGCATAATGAAGCGCTTTGGCGCGAAAATTTCGGTCAAGCTTTCATTTGGTTAATGTCAGAATAACAGTATTTTAAAAACATTAGTGTCCGATTAAAATAAATAATAAATTAACAAACTCATTTAAAGCAAGGGATATTAGAAGATTTCCGAAATGAGACCTTGCATTTTAGAAACTGTTTCTACCGAGAGGGAATGTGCGATTTAAATTTATATGATCGTTGTTTGTCAGTTAGTTGCAAACAAATCTTAATTCTTTATTCTAACAGCGCAGCGGTCTTGATTCTTTTTCGGACAACAATGTTTTAAAAACTTATAATAATATAAATTTACCATCACATACATCAACATCATGACTAATAATGACATTTTTAAAAAGTTACGCGTCGCACTTCAATTGAGAGACGACGAAATAATAAAAATCCTGGAGCTCGTAGATTTCAGAATCACGAGAAGTGAATTAGGAGCCTTTTTCAGAAAGGAAGACCATCCGAATTATATGGAATGTGGCGATCAAATTTTGCGTAATTTCCTAAACGGATTGGTGATTCATTTACGGGGTCCAAAACCGGTTAAAGAGGACAAGCCAAAACCGAAGAAGAAAGAATAACAAAACATCAAGGCGTAGCGAATTTGACCTGCTTCACCTTTATAAATAAAAAAGACCTCACAGGTTTAAAACTGCGAGGTCTTTTATGATATATGTTTGATTGATTAACCCAATACCGCTTGAACTTTATCAGCAGCTTCCTGAAACTCAGTAGCACTCATAACGTCCAATCCTGAATCGTCAATTAATTTCTTTGCAATGTCTGCATTGGTACCTTGTAAACGAACAATGATTGGCACTTCAATCGTCCCCATGTTCTTATAAGCGTCAATGACACCTTGAGCAACACGATCACAACGTACAATTCCACCAAAAATATTGATTAAAATAGCTTTAACCGCTGGATCTTTTAAGATGATTCTGAAAGCTGCCTCAACACGAGCCGCATCTGCCGTACCACCAACATCTAAAAAGTTAGCTGGCTCACCACCTGCTTGCTTAATTAAATCCATAGTAGCCATGGCCAAGCCTGCACCGTTAACCATACAGCCAACGTTACCTTCTAAATCAACATAATTCAAGCCTAAAGCACCTGCTTCAACCTCAATTGCACTTTCTTCACGTAAATCGCGTAGATCTAAGTAATCTTTATGTCTGAATAATGAATTGTCATCAATAGTTACTTTTGCATCAACCGCCATAATCTTATCATCACTTGTTTTCAATACAGGATTGATTTCAAATAAAGAAGCATCAGATTTTACGTATGCTGTATATAAATTAGTGACAAATTTGGTCATTTCTTTAAAAGCAGTGCCTTCTAAACCTAAGTTAAAAGCAACACGTCTTGCTTGGAAAGGCAAAATACCTGTAGCAGGATTAATTTCTTCAGTAAAAATTAAGTGTGGCGTTTCTTCAGCAACCGTCTCAATATCCATACCGCCTTCAGTAGAATACATGATCATATTGCGCCCTGTACCTCTGTTTAACAATACAGATACATAAAATTCTTTTGTCTCACTTGCACCTGGATAATATACATCCTCAGCTACCAATACTTGGTGAACCTTCTTTCCTTCTGCTGAGGTTTGAGGAGTTACCAACTGCATTCCGATAATCTGTCCTGCAATTTCTTCAACTTCCTTAAGGTTTTTGGCCAATTTAACACCGCCGCCTTTACCACGTCCACCTGCATGAACCTGTGCTTTGATCACATGCCATCCGGTTCCGGTTTCTGCGGTCAATTGTTTTGCTGCAGCAACAGCCTCATTAGCATTTTTTGCGACATAACCTCTTTGGATACGTACTCCAAAACTGCTTAAAATATCTTTTCCTTGATACTCGTGTAAATTCATATTGATCAGTATATAATTGTTCCGTTATTAAGTTCTGAAAATGTTTCAGCTAAAGCGGAAATCTCTATTTTTATGCAGCACAAAAGTAATCAAGATAAATCTTTTAACCAATAAATTTAAGTATTGTTTGTTACGGTCTAAATCATTACATAAAAAGTTGTACCATTTTTAATGTTTCATTAGGCTTGAATAAAAAAAAGGATTTAGATTTACCGCTATTAAAATTTATAATAAAAAATGGAATACAAAACCTTACTACAAATCGCTAACGACTTCGAAAGTCCAGTTTATGTCTATGATTCAGAAAAAATTGGCACACAATATAAACGCTTAACATCTGCATTTAGTAAGGTCAAAACGTTAAAAATAAACTATGCAGTTAAGGCTTTGTCCAATATAAGCATCCTGAAATTATTTAAATCACTCGGTTCTGGCTTGGATACCGTTTCCATTCAGGAAGTTAAATTAGGGTTGAAGGCAGGGTTTTCTCCAGATCAAATTATTTATACTCCAAACGGCGTATCTCTTGAAGAAATTGAAATGGCGGCTGAACTTGGCGTTCAAATTAATATCGATAATCTTTCCATCTTGGAACAATTTGGAACACGTCATCCTAAAACTCCTGTGTGCATCAGGATCAATCCACACGTTATGGCGGGTGGAAACACTAACATTTCAGTAGGACATATTGATAGTAAATTTGGGATTTCAATTCATCAAATTCCACACCTATTGCGCATTATTGAAAACACCAAGATGAATATCAACGGAATTCACATGCATACAGGCAGTGATATTCTTGACATTGATGTGTTTTTATACGCCAGTGAAATCTTATTTGATACCGCATTGCACTTTAAGGATTTGGAGTTCATTGATTTTGGATCTGGTTTTAAGGTGCCTTATAAAGAAGGTGATATTGAAACTAATATTGAAGAATTGGGCGAGAAACTCACCAAGCGCTTCAATGCCTTTTGTAAAAAATACGGCCGTGAATTGACATTGGCCTTTGAACCAGGAAAATTCTTAGTGAGTGAAGCGGGTGTTTTTCTAACTAAAGTGAACGTGGTTAAACAAACGACCTCAACGGTTTTTGCGCAGGTTGATTCTGGATTTAACCATTTAATCCGACCGATGTTGTACGGATCGCAACATGAAATTATCAACATTTCCAACCCGAAGGGCCGTGAACGCTTTTATTCTGTAGTAGGCTATATTTGTGAAACGGATACTTTTGCAAATAACCGACGCATAAAAGAAATCACTGAAGGTGACATTTTGTGTTTCCAAAATGCTGGGGCTTATTGTTATAGTATGGCCAGTAATTACAACTCGCGTTACAGGCCAGCAGAAGTGTTATGGCACAATAAAAAAGCCCATTTAATAAGAAAGCGTGAAACCTTTGATGATATTATCCACAATCAAGTTGAGATCGATTTAGGTTCCAAATAATTGGATGTGAGTCCTTATTTTATAAAAATAATCAAGAAACTTGCATTATCTTTAATTTTCAAGGTGGTGTACTCCATCTCGAAATCATAATAGGCCTCAATGAATCAAATTTCTCCCAAATTAATACGACAAATCTTTGTCATCCTTCTTATAGTTTTTATGGGAAGTTTGATATTTAAAGAAATGCTACCCTATCTCACTGGTGTTCTCGGGGCTATAACAATTTATATCCTGTTCAGGAAGTGGATGGCGACCTTGGTTAAAAAACGCAAATGGAGCCCAACCATGGCAGCGTTATTAATTATGTTCATTTCTTTTGTTGGCATTTTACTCCCACTAGCTGGAATTGTATGGATGTTGAGCAATAAGATAGGACGCGCTGTCAATAACTCCGAGCAGGTGATTACCGCATTTAAAGAACAATTGAGCAGCATTCAGCATTATGTCGGATTTGACATTGGCTCAACTATCGATACGAGTGCCATTACCGGTTGGGTTTCTACCAATCTGCAAAATTTGGCAGGAGGCACCTTTAATGCATTTATTGCTATTGGTTTGATGTATTTTATGCTGTATTATATGTTGACCAACAGGAGAGAATTGCGTGAATCACTTACCGATTATATCCCGTTGGACAACTATAATTTAAAGGAAATAGGCCAAGAGATTCAAACAATGGTGCGTTCTAATGCCATAGGGATTCCTTTAGTAGCCATTGCTCAAGGTATCATTGCCTTAATAGGGTTTCTAATATTCGGGATCGACGAGCCTTTCTTTTGGTTCGTCATTGTGACTATTGGATCTATGATTCCATTTGTAGGGACACTTATTGGCATATTGCCGGTATTTTTGATAAGTCTTTCCTCAGGAGATACATTTCAAGCTTGGGCTATTCTAATCTACGGTTTTGTGGTAGTAGGATCTACAGATAATATTATTCGCTTATATGTCTTGAAAAAATTAGATGATGTACATCCCTTAATAACCTTAATCGGTGTTATAGTGGGTGTACCTATTTTTGGGTTTATTGGGTTAATTTTTGGACCCTTGCTGATCAGCCTATTTTTAGCTTTGGTAAACATTTATAAAAATGAATATGGCAAACAGGAATCTAACGGTGAAGAGGTGCTTTAAGCGTTTAGGAAATCTATAGTGCTAAGTAAAACTGGCCATAACCCTACTATTCATTACTAATTCATTTTTTAGTAGAACCTGTTTGTTTTTGGAGCAGCGATTGGTTTATAAATCCTTCCAAAGAATCGGCAACCTTTACATGGTACCATTGGTGGGTTTTACCTACAATAACTATGGGATGATTTCTGGGTAGATTCATCAATTCTGGAAATTTTGTAGCCGGACCAGTACGCAATTGGTTATTTTTTAATTTGGTAACGGCACTATCAAAAGCTACGATATGAGTTTCAACAGGAACATCCTGTAGCTCCACAAATGGCAAAGGATTAATCGCCCCAGATCGGGTATAGATTCCAAAGTGTAAATGTGGTGGCGTAGTTCTAGCATTACCCGTGTTGCCCACTAAGCCCAAAGTATCCCCTCTTTTTACCCGAGCACCTCTAGTCACAATAATACTATCTAAATGTGCATAGTATAGAGATTGACCCCAAAGCCCATTATGAAGCCACACTTGTTTCCCTCCTAGCCCTTTTTCCCCGGTAAATGAGACGACTCCGTCCGTTGCTGCCACAACAGGATTTCCTCTGACTGCAAATACATCGATGCCTTCATGAGATCTTTTTCCGCCATCTCTTGCCACTCCCCAACGACTACCAATGGCTGCATTACCTTTGCCAACGACAGGAAATGCAAATGAAGGTTGTGTGTACATTTTTGCGGTAAACTTTAAGGAATCCCTCAACTCGGGCTGGATAATTACCTTATATACTCCTGATCGTTCAACCGTATAACTAATGGAATCTATTTGCCAGTCATTGGAAACTAATGGCTCTTTAGAGAGTGTGGAATCTGTATTGAAGGGATATAAATCAATAAAAACTAGACCCGAATCTATATTTTTCTCCACAATTAATTTAAATACAGATCCTTTTTTTAAATTGATTTTATAAGCTAATGCTATAGCTTTATACTTAAAAGATTGTGTTGCGATGACAAAAGGGATAGGCGCTTGTAACTGATTAGTTTTGGCATTCATGAAGGCATCATTCCAAAGCGTTTCAGAAATAACATTGACATCTAAGGTCCGCAAATAAAGCTCTCTGGCTGAAGGTTTCGTTATCAAATCTGTTGCGCGTTGCACTTGAGAACATCCATATATAAAAACCCCTATGACCAATAAAAACAAGTAATTTTTCATCGGCTTAATTGTGACAGAAACCGTACCACAAAACATTTCTTTGCGCGGCTTTGCATAAAATTTAACGTTATGGAGTGCTACAAAAAAGTCATAGAAATTATCTAACGCCATTTGTAGGGGGTTTCACTTAAATCATTCCCAAAAAACAACTTCATATTTTCATTTATAATTCATCTTAAAGTTACTTGTTTAGTGTTCAAAAATTTATATATTTTTGAACAGCTTAAGGCAAGGATATGTTGTGGAGAAATTTTTACAGTCTCCATTTTCAAACTGATTCTGGCGGTGTTTGAAAGGTCTATAGAATCAAAAAAACGATTCTGTACATTAAGATGATATGTCACTAAACAAATTTTGATGAAGCTTAAAAAAGGAAATATAGCGCGTTTTGGATTGGGCGCCATGGGATTTGTTTATATAATAGTTGGATTCTTAACCGCGATGGCCGCTTTTAACTGGGGTGGCCAAAAAACTGGCACCAAAGGGGCGATAGGTTATCTGAATAGTCCCTATTTAGGAAAATTCATTTTAGTTGTGCTTGCTTTGGGACTGTTCAGCTACGTGTTTTGGCGCATGTACCAAACCCTATTTGATTCACGGAAAATAGGAACAGATTTAAACGGCCTGTTTGTAAGAGCAGGATATTTTACTGGGGCATTATTTTATGGCTCTTTAGGCGTTGTAGCCTTGAAATTGCTTTTTGGTGGTGGGTATAAGGACCAACAAAAAATAATAATAAATTTATTAAATTCAGAATATGGCAGCGTACTATCGGTGATCTTAGGATTAATATTAGGCGGCAAATGTATATTCGAAATTTACTTTATTGTTTCAAATCAGTTTAAAAAGAATGTCCAATCTTCTCAAATGCCTCCTAAGGCTAAAAATATGTTACTAAAATTTGGGGTCATTGGGCACTTGGCTAGAGCTGTGGTTTTTGGAATCATGGGATTTTTAACTCTACGGTCCGGCCTGAGCTATAGAAATGAAGAATTAAGCACCGTTACGGATGCATTTAAATTTTTAAACTATCAATTTGGTGCCTTAGTATTAAGTTTAGTGGCGGTTGGCCTTTTGTGTTATGGTTTATATATGTTTGTAAAAGCGCGTTATTTATATATTGATATGTAATGGGCTAACGATTTAATACCTAGACGAGATGTCTTGACGACTTAAAAATTTTAGCGAATTGAAATTGTAGTGTAGGTATCAACTAGATCTAGGAAAAACTCCATAAGTAATATTTTCTTATCCAAACTTTTCAAGTTCTTATATAGAGTAAGTCACAAACTTATTATAGAATTCTGAATGGATTGGTGTATTATTCGTTTTTCAACTGTTCTCTATACAACTCTAAATTGGCCTTGATATCTTCATCCAACTCGGGTTCCTTAATATCTTCATAGGTTTTTAAAGTGTCGTAAAGTACACGCGCAACTAAATAACGTGATGTCTTCTTGTCATCACAAGGAATGGCGTACCAAGGTGCGTGTGGCTTGGAAGTTCTATTGAGAACTTCCTCATAACTTTCCATATAGTCATTCCAAAGTTTTCGTTCTTCTAAATCGCCTGGAGAAAATTTCCAATTTTTATCGGCACGGTCCAAACGTCTTAACAGGCGGTTTTTTTGTTCATTTTTCGAAATATTTAAAAAGAACTTGTAAACTAAGGTGCCATTTTCTGTCAAATGTTTTTCGAAATTATTAATATCCTCAAAACGTTGGTCCCAAAACGCTCCATCAACATCTTCAACTGCATCAATTCCTGGAATATTTTCATTCATAATATACGAAGGATGAACCTTGGTTACCAAAACATTTTCGTAATGGGTACGGTTAAAAATGCCGAATTTACCACGCGCAGGAAGCGCGATATAGTGACGCCATAAAAAGTCGTGTTTAAGCTCTAAACTGGTGGGAACCTTGAAACTGTGTACTACTACACCCCGCGAATTAAAATCTTTAAACACCTCCCGTATCAAACTGTCCTTACCAGCCGTGTCCATCCCCTGAAGACACACTAAAATAGCATATTTACCATGGGCGTACATCTTATCCTGAATTTCACCCAATTCCTTTCTAATGTCCTTCAGACCATCTTTAATCGCATCTTTGGAGGCCTCTAAATCAAAACTAGTTTCCAGATCTTCTATGCGTATAGTTTCCGTTATTTTAAAATCGTCAATATTGATATCTTTCATAAAAAATTACGTTTAGAATTTTGGTTGTCTTCAAATTTTTAACTGTCTTCCTCAGTTTCTTCGTCATCCTCCTGTATCATCAAGGGATGATTATCCACTTGCAATCCTACAATTTCGATCATGTTGCTCACTGCATTAAAAAGCATGAGAACAACACTGATCAACCCGCCACTTAATAAGGATGACAACCCTAAACTGACGTAATAGATGGTTGCAAACCAAGAACTCGGCACATTATCAGCTTCAGTAATCGGAATGTTTAAGAACTGGAAAAAGATGATCGCAAATATAAAAACCGTGGTATCTATTTTCGCAATGAGCAAAATATGGGTGTAATGTTCTTTTGTGAGTTTAGATTTCGTACTTGAACTCACGCTCAATAAAGTTAACAAAAGTGCCAAAATGGTAGCAGAAGCCAAAGCAATAGTATTGCAGAGTGTATTGATGCCAGGAAGTGAAGATTTTATAAGCTCTTTAGCTTCATACCCACTAATATGCCCCATAAAATAGGCGCCTAATCCCATGATAATAGCAGAAATTATTCCGCCATAAAGTGCACGTTTGTTATAATGGGTCATTTTCATGCGCTTGCGTTTATTTAGAGGCGAACAGATTTACGTCATTCTCACTCACTTCATTTTCGCCAAGAATTATCAGTCGCTCCACAACATTGCGCAACTCTCTGATGTTCCCAGTCCAATCGTATTCTTGTAACTGCTGAATGGCTTTAGCCGTGAATTTTTTTGTGGCTGATCCATTTTCTGAGGCTATTTTATCTGCAAAATAGGAAATCAATAGTGGGATATCTTCACGTCTGTCGTTAAGGGATGGCACTTGAATTAAGATGACCGCTAACCTATGGTATAGGTCTTCTCGAAACCTGCCTTCTTCAATTTCCTTAGTCAAATTTTTATTGGTGGCCGCTACAACACGTACATCTACTTTAATATCCTTGTCACTCCCTACGCGTTGCACACGACTTTCTTGTAGGGCACGTAACACTTTAGCTTGGGCAGACAGACTCATGTCGCCAATTTCATCTAAAAACAGCGTCCCCCCATTGGCTGCTTCAAATTTCCCAGCTCTATCTTTTACTGCACTGGTAAAAGCACCTTTAACATGGCCAAAAAGTTCACTTTCTATTAATTCTGATGGGATGGCGGCACAGTTGACTTCAATTAACGGTCCTTTAGAGCGTTCACTCTTTTGGTGCAACCAATGTGCAACAAGTTCTTTCCCGGTACCATTAGGTCCTGTTATGAGAACTCGGGCATCCGTAGCTGCAACTTTTTCGATCATATCTTTAATGTGGGAAATAGCTTTACTCTCCCCCACCATCTCAAAGTTTTTGCCTACTTTCTTTTTGAGCATTTTGTTTTCGACCACCAATTCCTTTCTGTCGAGTGCAATTCGCACCGTATTGAGCAATCTATTTAAATCTGGTGGTTTTGAGATGTAATCGAAAGCGCCAAGACGCATCGTATTTACGGCAGTATCCAAATCGCCATGCCCAGAAATCATCACCATAGTGGTTTCCGGTTTTATCTTTTTGATCGCCTCTAATACTTCAACACCGTCCATTTTTGGCATTTTAATATCACAAAGTACCAAATCATAATCTTCATTTTTTATTTTTTCGATTCCGGCCAGGCCATCTTCCGCTTCATCTACTTGATAACTTTCATTTTCTTCGGAAAGAATTTTCACCAGCACTCTTCTAATGCTAGCTTCATCTTCTATAACTAATATTTTTGACATTTTTGGGTTTTAAATTTTTAAACGCTCTGTGGATCTAGAGTATCAGTTGATTTCAATACTTACTAGACTGTTTTATTACGTTTCAGTTTAATATAATTCGATGCGTCACGCAAAAGCGATTCCATAACCTCTAGTCCTTGCACGCTAGATTTCACTATAATCAAAAAAAGTGTGATTTCTAGACTCAAGACTAGCACTATACTTGATTTTGCCAGTACTTAAATAGCTCCTTCCCATAATTGAAAAAGTATCACCACAACTTGAATTTCATTTAGAGGATATCTCGTATTAGTGCAGTTAGAACCCCTTTGGTATAGCTAGCAACAATATACAACTAATCGTAAGATAGCCACAAAAAATCTCCGTAAGATCTCCTATGTTTTACCTACAAAATCAATCTTAAACGCTCCCTTAAAAATATAAAAAAACCTATTAGAAAGTGGTCTTAATAGCACTTTTTAATACCTCAGCCACTTAAATAACTCCTTGTATGTTGGTTTCTTACCGTACATTAAAATACCTACTCTATAAATTTTGGCCGCAAACCACACGGTAAATATAAAAGTGCAAAGGAGAATGCCAAAAGATAACAGTTGTTGCCAGACGGGAACCCCAAACGGAATTCGCATTAACATCACCACTGGGGAGGTAAATGGAATAAATGAAAACACCGTAGACACCGTTCCGTGAGGGTCTTCGATAACCGTAAAAACACCAACATAGACCGCCAAAACAAGTGGCATGATAATGGGCATCATAAACTGTTGGGTATCCGTTTCATTATCTACCGCAGCACCTATAGCCGCGTATAATGAGCTGTATAATAGATACCCTCCAATGAAGAAAAATAGGAAGGCCACGCACAAGTTTAAAATAGGCAAATTGACAAAGCCTGTAATGAGTTCTTGAGCCATATTTTGAGCATCTGAATTTGCCATAGCTTGGTTGATCAGTTCTTGTTGTGGCGTTTGCATCTGCATGACGTCAATCCCAAAAATGGCTGATACTACAGACAATAAAACCCCCCCGAGAATAATCCAAATGACGAACTGTGTGACCCCAGCTAACGAAGTCCCAATAATTTTACCCATCATCAACTGAATAGGTTTTACGGAAGAAATGATAATTTCAATTATTCGGCTGGTTTTCTCTTCAATGACACTACGCATAATCATATTGCCGTAGATAATGATAAACATGAACAACAAATAGCCTGCTGCACCACCAAAAGCTAGTTTAAGATAACTGTCTACCTTAGATGTTTTTTCGCCTTCAAAAGTTTCTTGGGCAATATTTACTTGAGTTTTTGACGCTAAGATTTGAGCGATATCTACACCTGCTTTTTGAAGTTTCACATCGGACAATCGCTTTTCAATTTTGCGCTCCAATCCGGAAATAATTGACAAGGATGGGGAATCATCTGAATAAAAGTTGACCGATTCCACCACATTCATGGAGTCAGAACTTTTTTTAATGAATAACAATCCGAAGTCGTTTTTAGCTTTCACCAATTCCTTTGCGCCCTTTAAAGGCATGTTATCGATTATCGAGTAGGTGGTAAATTCTGAAGTCTCAAACTCACTGGCCACAACTCCCGTTTCATCCAAGATTGAAATGGTACGTTGCTTATCGTTATTCATTTGAGATAAATAAGCAACCACAGCAATTAGGGCAATCATGATCATCGGACTCAAAAAAGTCATGACAATAAACGACTTATTACGCACCTTATTAAGATACTCTCTTTTGATGATCAGCGGTAGATGATTCATTGTTAGTTATTTTTTACTGTTTGGATGAAGATGTCGTTGGCACTAGGAATCACTTCCACAAAATGGTGAATTTCCGCCTTGGAGGTAAGAAACCTTAGCAAATCATTTGACGATGCATTTTGAGGCAGTTTGATATTCATTTTAATATCATCATTTAAGTTTTTAAAGGTGGCTGGGAATACTTCAAACTGCTCTTTGATTAACTGGGTCAGCGTTTCCGGATGCGCGGATTGTAATCCGACTTCAAAGGTATTGGTTTTGAATTGGCGTTTGACATCGGTCAATTTCCCGTCCAATACTTTATTCGATTTGTGAATCAACGCAATATGATCACACAGTTCTTCTACAGATTCCATGCGATGGGTGGAAAAAATTACGGTGGCACCTTCATCCCTTAATTGTAAAATCTCATCTTTGATTAACGAGGCGTTAATAGGATCAAAACCAGAAAACGGTTCGTCAAAAATTAACAGTTTCGGTCGGTGTAATACAGTAACAATAAACTGAATTTTTTGGGCCTGTCCTTTACTGAGTTCTTGGACTTTTTTATTCCACCAATCGCCTATATCCAATTTATCAAACCAATATTTTAAACGGTCTTTGGCTTCCTGTTTTGTAAGACCTTTTAATTGCGCCAGATAAATGGCCTGTTCCCCCACTCTCATGGTTTTATAGAGTCCGCGTTCTTCCGGAAGGTAGCCAATATCCCTAATATTATGAGGTTTTAACGGTGAACCATCTAACAGAATCTCACCAGAATCGGGCATGGTAATCTGGTTGATAATTCTGATCAGGGTGGTTTTACCTGCGCCGTTTGGACCCAAAAGTCCGAAAATGCTTCCTTTTGAAACTTCAATGGAAACATCATTTAGCGCTTTAAAGTCGCCAAAACTTTTGGAAACAGCGTTAGCAACCAATAAGTTGTTCATAAATTAGGGTTTGAATTATTCAATTTAAAGAAGCGTAAATATATTAAATGTTAGAGTTTAGGGCTCTTTATAGACTGAATTTTTTTAAATCCGATGGGTAAGTTTTTTGAGGTTAGAAATCTAAAAACATCTCTAAAAACAAAACCCACCCTTAAAAAATTAAGGATGGGAAAAAATTGCTATGAAAAAGAAAAATTATCACCAAATAAATTGGCGATACTCAAATATAGTCTTTTTTAATAAATAACTCCTTGATTATGAAAACATATCTTTTACTTTCTCAAAAAAAGATTTATCTGAACTTTCTGGTTTGGGTAGAAAATGCTCGTCATCGCGCATCCTTTCAAAAAAGTCTTTTTGTTCTTTATTTAAAGTTTTTGGGGTCCATACATTGATATGCACCAACAAATCACCTTTGCCATATCCGTTGATACTTGGAATCCCTTTTCCTCTCAAACGCAAAATCTTACCAGATTGCACACCTGGTTCTATCTTGATTCTGACTTTACCCGTAACGGTATCAATCTCTTGACTGTTTCCTAGAACGGCATCGGGTAAACTTACATATAAATCATAATGTAAGTTATCTCCTTCACGCTTTAAGGTAGCGTGTTCTTCTTCCTGAATGGCCACCAATAAATCTCCTGAAATTCCATTACCTGGCGCTTCGTTACCTTTTCCTGACACTTTCAACTGCATCCCGTCAACCACTCCCGCAGGAATTTTAACAGACACTGTTTCTTCTTGGATGACCAAGCCTTGTGCATCAGCATCAGCTGGCTTTTTGTCAATCATCTCACCAACCCCACCACACGTTGTGCAGGGTGACGCGGTTTGCATACGTCCTAAAATGGTGTTTGTGACACGCATCACTTGCCCAGAACCGTTACAGGTTGAACAAGTCTTATAGGTAGTGCCCGCTGCCTGAACTTTACGCTTAACTTTTAATTTCTTCTCGACGCCGTTAGCAATTTCCTCTAGGGTGAGCGTAATTCTGATTCTTAAATTGCTGCCTTTAACCCGTCTTTGCTGACCGCCAAAACCGCCACCAAAGCCTGAAAATCCACCGCCACCGCCAAAGCCGCCACCAAAAATATCACCAAATTGGCTAAAGATGTCATCCATATTCATGCCGCCACCGTTAAAACCGCCACCGCCTTGAAAAGCTTGATGACCAAATTGGTCGTAACGTGCCTTTTTCTCCGGGTTGCTTAGTACCTCATAAGCTTCAGCCGCTTTTTTGAACATGTCTTCTGCCGCCTTGTCGTCAGGGTTTTTATCCGGATGGTATTTAATAGCCTTCTTTCTATACGCTTTTTTAATGTCGCTAGCCGAAGCACTTTTATCTATTTTCAGTATGTCGTAATAATCTTCCTTCATTGTATGATATTTCTATTCTATTCCTTAACTAAGTACTCGCTGGTTTATGATCCTGTAATTACTTTAGGAAAACGAATCACTTTGTCACCTAGCTTGTACCCTTTTTCGATGACATCTACGATCTTACCTTTCAAATCGTCAGAGGGTGCAGGAATTTGAGTAATGGCTTCGTGCAGATCAGCATTAAAAACGTCACCTTTTTCAACGGTAACTTCTTCCAAACCTTTACTTTCTAATGTATTTTTAAATTTGTTACGGATCAATTTAACACCTTCTATCAAGTCTTTCTCATCTGACTTAATGATTTCATTAAGTGCTCTATCAAAATCATCCAAAACTGGCAAAAGTGACAGAATCACCTCTTGGCCTGCGGTTTTAAATAAATCCATACGCTCTTTGATAGTGCGTTTTTTATAGTTTTCAAATTCTGCAAATAACCTTAAAAACTTATCTTTTTCTTTACCTAAGTCTTCTTGTAACTGCTCTTCAACACTTAACTCCTCAGTTTGTGGAGTATCATTTAAAGGGTCCTCAACGTTTGATTCAACGTCTACATTTTTATCTTTTTTGCTCATCTTTTTGAACTTCATTTTAAATCTTCATTTTTCAATTGGCAAAAGTACTGCCATTAATTATAAAATGTCAAAATGTCACGAAATAATTATGGAATGTAAGTGCACTGAATTTTGAAACATGCTATAAAAATAAAAACGCAATTTATTTAGAGTATATGAACTAGAAGTTAATAAGGTTAATAGCCCTGAAATTTGGGATTAGAAAGTTTGGAAGTAAATTAGTTTAGGGAGTATAAGACCTTGGAAATAGGTTTGCCATAATAAGTCGTTTAGTCATTTGACACATTTGGCTGTAGCAAATTTTCTAATGCTGGTTGAATGTTGGAATAGATAAAATGGAAGCCAGTGTCTTCTATTTTTTTAGAGCTCACCCGTTGGCTTTCAAAGAGCAAAATATGCATTTCTCCTAAAACCAATTTCATGGCGAATTCAGGAATATTAGGTAAGATTAACGGTTTATTCACGGCTTTGGCAACCGCTTTTGTAAGTTCAGCATTGGTGATCGGGTTAGGCGCTACCCCATTGTATATGCCCTCCAATTCTTCTTGAATGACGTGTACAAAAATCTTGGACAAATCATGGACGTGAATCCAAGATTGCCATTGGTCTCCAGATCCAAATGGTGCTCCCAAACCGAGCGCTGTGGGCTTTACAATTTGTGGCAATGCACCTTCTTTATCGTCCAAAACCAATCCAATTCTTACCTTTGATACCATTAGCCCTAATTCAGCAAATTCATCTACAGCGGCTTCCCAAGTTTCCACGACTTTTCCCAAAAAGGTTGGAGAAACTTTAGTACAGGATTCTTCATAATATTTAGTAAATGAATCCGGATAGAATCCTACCGCACTTGCAGATAGTATATGTGAAATTTGATGGTTTTTAACTGCTGAAAGGGCATTCTTAAGACATTTCAGGGTGTTGACCCGACTTTCGAGAATGACTTTCTTATAACTATTGGTCCACCGTTTTGCAATGGTGGCACCAGCTAAATTAATTATGGCATCTACATCATTAAAACATTTGGCATCAATAACCCCTTCTTTAGGATTCCAATAAAATCCTTTATAGTTGTCTTGAGTCTTAATCTTTTCTTTTGATGTGGTTAAATAGTGAACAGAAATATCCTGCTCATGACAGCGTTTTACAATCTCCTTCCCAATCAAACCCGTGGCTCCTGTAATTAATATCGTCATTTATGTTGTGCTTTTTATAAAGTTAGTAAATGAGGTGTTCATAGTTTCGCACTTTACCTTAGGTTTAACATAATTAACGCCAATTTAGTGGATACAACTTCTACAAGGCTCCAATACTGATGCATGCATATGAATTTCTTAGTGAAATCTGAGCCAGAAAATGCTATTGAAACAGCCTTAAAGAGCGCTATCCAAATGCAGTTTCTACAGCTTTTTTGTAGCTCTCAACATTTCTCTTTTCCCTGGTGGCCCAGGCAGTTTTTCGATGCTAAAGCCCACCTCTAGCATCGCACGGCGCACACTGCCCTTTGCGGCATAAGTCACCAAAACACCTTCCGGTTTTAGAGCGTCGTACATGATTCTGAAAATTTCAGCGGTCCAAAGTTCGGGTTGAACGCGCGCGCCGAACGCATCAAAGTAAATCAAATCAAACTCATTCTTGGCTGTGATGTCTTTGAAAAATTTCTGCTGTTTGTGCAGCGTGAACTGAGGCGTTAATAGCGCAGCTTCTTCCCATGCACTCGTGTGCAACTGGTTAAAAAGCATGGCGCGATCTGGGACTTTTAATTCTTCTACATAGTTTAGCGCCTGCATCTCCTCTATTGAAATAGGAAACGCTTCTATACCAACATAGTCAATGTTTACCGGATAGTTTTCCGCTTCTAGTAAGGTCAAAAAGGAATTTAGCCCTGTGCCAAAGCCGATTTCTAGAATTGAGAGTTGTTCGGTACGTTCTGCTAAACTTGTTTCAAGTATTGAATAGCCCTTAGTTCCCAAGGCAAAAAGCAAACCATGTTTAATATACACGTGGTTTGCTTCTTGTATGGCACCATAAATGGAATGGTACTGTTCATCCCAATCTTCAATTTGGATGGTTTTTGAACCATCAGCCGTTGTTATAATATGTCTACGCAAATCTTATTCACCTTTTAGCAATACCCCATCTGCCTCAAAAGAAAATGTCTTTTTCGGCTCAATAATGGCAGCAATTTCTTCAGCAGATTTCCCTGCATCTTCAGCATAATGGCGTTGTTCATCTACAGGAACTTCATTTATATACGCTTTTCCATACATGATCACTTCTTGCCCAGCAATATCTTTAGGCATAAAAAAGCCGTAGTCTTTAAATTTTACCATCACTTGGTGACCGTCTTTAAGGTCAATTTTCATCCAACAACCTTTAGATTGACACACTTCGTCAACTGTCCCGATCAATTTTGTGCTGATGGTATCACCTATGGTCATGGCCCTATATGTTTCCGCCATTTCTAAGGTCGATTTTGCCGCATCCGCAGAAATCTCCTTTCCAACTGAGGTATACTTTACAACCTCTTTTTCTATGGCTTGTTCCTCCACTTTTTTATCTTCAGTTTTGCAAGCGACTACTGTTAGTAATAGCCCCAAAACTATAAGCAATTTATTCATAATCTGCTGATATCTATAAAATTTACACCGACAAATATAACTTTTTTTTAAAACATTTTTTTTGATTTTTTATACTGCAAGAAATGACTAAATTTGCACCATCAAACAAAATAAGATGACAAAACATACATCACACGAAATCGATATCGTAAAATCAGAGACTTCTAAAATTGACGCTGTTGATTTTGAAAACTTAACATTTGGGAGAATCTTTACCGACCATATGTTTATATGTGACTTTGAAAACAATGCATGGCAAACGCCAAAAATCACTCCTTACCAACCTATGACCATGGATCCCTCTGCACGAGTGTTTCATTACGGACAGGCTGTATTTGAAGGCATGAAAGCTTACAAAGATGCTGATGGCAAAATTTGGATGTTCAGACCGGAAGATAATTATAACCGTATCAACAAATCTGCAGCACGTTTGGCCATGCCAGAATTCCCTAGAGAATACTTCTTTGAAGGCATCACCAAATTGCTACAAATGGATAGCGAATGGATAAAAACAGGAAAAGGGAATTCATTATACCTCAGACCTTTTATCATTGCTACTGATCCTGCAATTTCAGCTTCGCCATCAGAGAATTATAGATTTATGATTATCTGTTCGCCAGCAAAAGCATATTATACAAGCAAAATTAAAGTTTTAGTTGCCGAAAAATTCAGTAGATCAGCCAATGGCGGTGTAGGTTTTGCTAAAGCAGCAGGAAATTATGCAGCACAGTTTTACCCAACTAGCTTAGCGCAAAAGAGAGGTTTTCAGCAAATCATTTGGACTGATGCAGACACTCATGAGAAATTGGAAGAAGCTGGGACGATGAATGTGTTCTTCAGAATTAATGACACTTTAATTACGGCGCCAATCAGCGATCGTATTTTAGATGGTGTGACACGACGCAGCATCATACAATTGGCACAAGACAATGGTATTGAAGTTGACGTAAGACCTATTACGGTTACTGAACTTAAAAAAGCGGCCAAAGCTGGCTCATTAAAAGAAATTTTTGGTGCAGGAACAGCGGCAGTAATTAGTGCCATTTCAGCTTTTGAACATCTTGAAGAGCTTTATGAACTTCCAAATATTGAAAATTCATACGCAGACACCTTAAAAGATAAAATGCTTAATATTCAGCACAATTTAGCCGAAGATAAGCACGGTTGGAGATACGGCGTATAAGACCTTCAACCCAATTAACATTTAAAACCCCAATGCAATAGCCTGACTATTCTTGGGGTTTTTGTATTAAAAATCATTGTGGTTGGGTATAGAATTAAGATTGCTGCGCTGTTAGTCCCGATAGCAATCGGGACAAGAATAAAGACTTGCTTACACCTACCTGACAAATAACGATCATTTAAATTCCAATGATCCAATAACTCTTAATAGAAAAAGATTCTAAAAAGTAAGGCTTCGTTTTTGAATGTTGAACTTGGTGTAACTCAATAGTGATTGAGCACATAACTTCAGAATCAAAAATCTTTTTCTACTAGAAATACCGTCTTGAATCCTGGTTCTTTGCTCTCTATTCTATACTCTCAAACCAACCTGCGCAACGGTTTTCATTTTCTATCCAAATATTACGCTTCAAGAATGTTCTTAATTTTAGGAACAAAATAATCAGGGCCTTTCATCACTTTTCCGTCTTCACGGTAGATTGGTTCGCCATCAGCTCCTAACTTGCTCATATTGCTTTTTTGAATTTCGTCAAACACCTCTTCAATCTTATGTTGCAACCCATGTTCTATAATGGTGCCACACAAAATATAGAGCATATCTCCTAAGGCATCCGCTACCTCAACCAAGTCATTAGAATTCGCCGCTTCTAGATATTCTTCATTTTCTTCTCGCATCAATTTATAGCGTAGTAAGTTTTTTGCCATGCCCAAATCGGCTTGAGGGGTTTCTCTATGCCCAATTTTGAACGCGGTATGGAAAGCCTTGACGGCCTCTATTTTGTTTTTCATGATATTATTTTTATTAATGGATGGTATCGGAGGAAAACTCAAACTTCGTTCAACTAATCCTCTTTTTTAGCACATCCTTGTCCCGTATTACAATAGTTTGAGTAATTTTGCATAAAAATAGCACTATGTTTACAAATGGTCAATTGATTTTTGGAGGTTTATTTGCAATTGTTTTTGCCATTGTTTTGTTTTACACCTATCGGAAGGACTTAAAACTTCACCGAAAATATTATAAAGGAAGTCTCTGGATACTGCTCGCTTTTATTGGCTTTATAGTGATGATTAGCGTGGTGAAATACATTATTGTGTGAGCTTCTGATTATTGGCAACTCACAAATTATCACAGAGCACCATTCTCAGTGACACGATTACTAAAATACAAAAAGCAGGATAGTGAGATATCCTGCTTTTCTGTTTTTGTATTGTCAAATTGAATTATTTAGTGCCTTTTAAAAAGCTGTAGGTTTTACTGTATTCTAACATTTGTGCTGGAAAAGATTCTGGCTGGGTTACTTTAATCGCAGTAATCTCACCATTATCATCCATTTCTGGCACCAATACCGGATTTACAAATCCGCTATACGGGGCACCTGTAAATTGCTCGTTTCTTTTTAAAATTTCTGCATGTATGGTTTGGTCAACTTTAACTCCATAATCCTCAACTAAGGCTTCAACCGCTTTGTAATCGCCTTCAGATTTGATACGTTGTGTTTCACGTAACAATTGTCCGAAAAGCTCGTGCAATTTGTCGTAATCGTTAATGTTGTAGTACGTTTTACCATCACGGGTTACTTTTTCAATAACATTGTCTTTTTGTCCTTTTTCAAACACCCAAGCACTCACCCACTGTCTGTTTCTCATGTGTGATTCTTCCACATCATCACCTAAATTCAGACGGATTAACTGTGTCATCAAACCGTTGCGAATATAGCCATCATAAGCAGCCATTCCCACTTTTTTCCAATCATCTACCAACCCGAGTTCTTGTAATTTCGGGTTATATAAATAATACAATCCTACCAAATCAGCACGGCCTTCTTCTAATGTAGATGCGTAAGTTTTTAGAGTTTCTTTAGTTTCGCCAATGCCAGGATTCAATTGCCCTGAAGCATGACCAATGACCTCGTGTAGGGCAGTGTGTAATTTATCTGCTACTTGTCCGTATTGTTCTTCTAACTGTAATTCTTCCTCATCGTGAACAAATTCCTTCAATCGGCCTGAACTTCCGGCATTATTATAAGCATCGATAATATTACCAAGAGAAACGGATTTACTCCCTACAGCGGCACGAATCCAGTTTGCATTTGGCAAATTGACTCCAATTGGCGTGCTTGGCGATGCATCTCCAGCTTCACCTGCTACGTTCACAACTTTATAAGTTACGCCAACGACGCTTTTCTTTTTATGTGCGTCCATTAATGGCGAATTGTCTTCAAACCATTGGGCATTATCAGATAATACCTTCATTTTTTGAGACATGTCAAAATCGTTGATTTGAACAATGCTTTCATAAGAACCTGTGTAACCTAAAGGATCATTATACACTTCTATAAAACTGTTGATGTAGTCCACATTCCCGGCAGTAGCAGCCGTCCAAGCAACGTTGTAATCATCCCAAGTCTGTAAATCTCCCGTTTTGTAGTAATTGATTAATAGTCCTAAAGCATCACCTTGAGCTTGGTTTTCAGCCACGCCTTTTGCCAACTCCAACCATTTTATAATTTCATCAATAGCCTCACCGTAAAGTCCGCCAGATTTGTAAACCAGTTCTTTAACTTGTCCATTCTCTTTTACTAATTTAGAATTCAATCCGTGAGATAATGGCTTTTCTGGGTTGGGCGATTTTTTAGCTTTGTAAAATTTCTCTACATCAGCAGTTGTCACATTTGGTCCGTAAAAATTTACGGCAGATTGGGCCACATTATCAACACCTTTGGCCTGGTTTACTTTCTTAGCGTCTTTGTCATTAAAAATAACATCAAAAGCTTCACCCTCTAAGGATGTATTGGTTTCCGCCAAAACCGTTTTTAAATAGTTCTGAGAAAATTCCGGTTTCATCTTATCGTTAGAATAATGATGATGAATGCCGTTCCCGAACCAAATTCGCTTTAAATAGGTTTCAAAAGCTTTCCAATCTTCAGACGATTTATCGCCTTCATAAGTCGTATATACGGTTTCTAAAGCATTTCTAATTTCTAGATTGTGACGGTAGTTTTGATCCCACATAATATCACGGCCTGCCAATCCTGCTTGAGTAAGATAATAGACTAATTTTTGCTCTTTTAAAGTCAAATTCTCCCATCCTGGAATTTGATAGCGCAAAATTTTAATATCGGCAAATTGCTCCACATTATAATCAAATGGTGCAGTGTTGTCTTTGTACGCAACTGAATCCGCATCTGCGACAGTATTTGTTTTTGATTCGTCTTTGCAGGAATAAGTCAAGCTCATTGCCAAGGCAATTCCGAATATCATTTTTAAGTTCATCAGTTCATTTTTTAAATTATTATACAACAAATGTAATATTTATTAAGATAGTATAAAATTGTCTATCTTTGATTAACATTACAAAAACCACGGATGAAATTTTCAAAATACCTCTTGTTTTTACTGTTGATTGCATTTATCGGAATGGCGATTTACGTCGCTGTTCAACCTAATTCCTTTAAAATTTCAGAGAGCATAACTATTCATGCTCCAAAAAGTGTCGTTTATAAAGCGGTAGCTGATTCCACAGTGCATGACCGCTCTAATTTTTGGAAATCTTCAGAAACTTTGACCACAGAGACCACTCATCCAAACGATTCTCTTATCCAAAATTACACCAGCGGACGCATCAAAACATCTGTTTTAAAATGGACGTTTAAATCCAATCCTGATGGTTCTACAAATGTAACGCGCACTCTTAATGCTGATCGCTTATCTTTTATGACCAAAGCCAAATTCGCTTTATTTGGAGATAATATTGAAGAACTCACCCAACAGTTTAATACCGATTTAGAAAATTTAAATACTGAAGTTTTAAAAAGCATGGCGGTCTACAACATTACTGTAGATGGGGTGACGGACTATGGCGGAGGATTTTACATGTACAAAACTATTTCATCTACTGGAAGTAATAAAAGTGCCGCTATGGCAACACAATTCAGAGAAATAAAAACATTCATGAGCAGTCATAATGTGAGTGCCAGCGGAATGCCAATGAGTATTTTTATTGAGCTGAACACTGAAAATGGCAACGTTATAATGAGTAATGCTATTCCCGTAAGCGAAAATGTTTTGATCGCAGAAAATAGCACTGTTTTAAGCGCGTATATGGAACGTACCAGAGCTGTAAAAGTGACGCTAAAAGGAAATTATACCCACATATTGGAAGCTTGGTCTACCGCAAGAAAACACCTGCAAGATAACAACTTAATCGCCTCAGAAATGAGCCCGTTTGAAGTTTACAAAAATGACCACGCCAGTCTGGATAACCCTGCCGATTGGATTACCGAAATTTATATCCCGATTAAGGAGAGAGAATTGGTAAACCCTATAGCTTTGTGAAACAGGTCATCCTAGTATTTATAGGAGGTGGTATTGGGAGTGTGCTTAGATTTTTAATAGGACGTTACCTCAACAGTCCAACCACAGGAATTCCTTACGGTACATTTGCTGCCAATATTTTGGGAAGCTTTCTCATAGGCGTCATTCTTGGTTTGGCCATGAAAAACAGCACGCTCACTGAAAATCAAATCCTCTTTTTAGCTACTGGATTTTGTGGTGGCTTCACAACCTTCTCAACTTTTGCTTACGAAAACCATATTTTCTTAAAATCAGGTGATTTTATGAGTTTTGCTATTTATACAATCGCAAGTTTTGTAATTGGCTTTCTCGCCGTTTTTGGAGGCATGTATTTAGTAAAAAGCTAAAGCACCTACTGAAAACTGAATACTGATTACTGCCAACTAAATACTGCCTACTACTTCTTATAATCCTTCACTCCTGCTCTCACCTCTGCATCTAGATAATTTTCTCTTGGCACAATTGGGCAAGAAAATTTTGCATTGTAAGCACAGTACGGGTTATAAGCCGTATTAAAGTCGATGGTCAATTGGTTTCCTGATGGAATGCTCAAATCTATATAACGCCCGGCGCCATAAGTTTCTTCGCCGTTGGTATCATCTAAAAACGGTAAAAACAAATAATCTTTAAAGTCTTCGTCCTCTAGTAAGTCCTGATCTTGATAAACATTTAATTTAAAATCTTCGTTTTTTAATTTAAAACTGACTTCACCGTATTTTATATAGGTCGCCAATCTGTCCGTAGTCGTTTTCATTTTAAAAGGTTGTTCATCTTCGGTTCTCGTAAAGACAGCTTGCACCACATAGGTGGAATCAAATTTGAAAAAATCTAAGCCATTAAAATCTCTTCGATCTTTATCTTTTAGAGGCGATTTTGAAGCATCTTTAAATTCCGCATTGAGTTTTCTTTGAAACTCCGTTTCCCCCTGAAGTTCTTGTTTTTTCTGAGCACAACTCCAAAGAAATAAAACTCCTAAAACAACTGATACTAACGTCTTCATAACTAAAATAATTGATTTGTAAAAATACAACTTTAACTTATTTTCCCTAGCTTTGACCGGCAATAAAAAACGCTGTAATGCATCAAAACAATAGGTTTTATAAATACATTAGGACCGCTTCACTCTGAAGTTTGACCTGCACTGTATTATGGGATAAATTACCATTTCATTAGTATAAAAAAGTCTGACACCAACGTCGGACTTTTTACTTTTTCACTCCTATTTTATGTCTTTATGGACTGTATGAAACCAAACCAACCATGAAAATTTTTAATTTCTTTTATTATTCTGTGGGGCAAGCTTACCTGAATACATTTAGAGGCTTGTCTAAAGAAGTTTGGTGGTTAGCCTTTATCACTTTGGTCAACAGAGCAGGCACCATGGTCATTCCTTTTTTATCCTTGTATTTGACTACGGATTTAAATTTCTCCTTAGATGATGTGGCTTGGATCATGACCGCCTTCGGGTTTGGATCTTTGGTTGGTTCATGGATTGGCGGAAAATTGACCGATGTGATAGGCTATTATAAAGTTATGGTGATCAGTTTAATTTTGAGCGGATTTCTGTTTATCGGCATGCAGTATCTTGAGACTTTTAATACGGTTTGTATCGGTATTTTCGTATTGATGGCGGTAGCGGATATGTTCAGACCTGCCATGTTTGTCGCACTGAACGCTTATAGCAAACCCGAGAACAAAACACGGAGTATTACATTAATCCGTTTGGCCATCAATTTAGGATTTTCTGCAGGACCGGCAGTAGGCGGACTCATAATTACTACAATGAGTTATGGCGCACTTTTTTGGATAGACGGATTTTCCTGCATGCTCGCGGGTTTTTTATTACTAAAAGTGTTGCATCCTAAGAAATCGAAAACCATATATACTGAAGAAAGCACGCATCCATTGTCTGCGTATTCAGACAAATCGTTCATCATTTTTCTGGTAGCTATGGTCATTTTCGGCATTGTATTTCTACAATTAATTTCCACCATCCCTTATTTTTACAAGGAAGGAATTGGGCTGACGGAATTTGAAATTGGACTCCTAATGGCCATGAACGGACTTTTAATTTTTATCTTTGAAATGCCGCTTATCAAATGGTTTGAGAACAAAACATTTACTAAAATAGGGTTAATGATTTTTGGGTTGATCCTAATTTGTATTAGTTTTCTCTTTTTGATTATCCACCCGTGGCTTGGGTTTATCATCATCAGTATGATTTTATTGACCTTTGGAGAAATGATCGTATTTCCGTTTTCAAACTCTTTTGCTTTAGATAGAGCACAGCGCGGCCTTAAAGGCCAATATATGGCACTTTACAGTATTGCTTTTTCAATATCCCATATCTTTGCACATAACTTAGGCTTTCATTTAATTGATAGCTATGGTTTTGATATCACTTGGACGATCATGAGCGTATTTGGCCTTTTAGGTTTAGGACTTTTACTCTATCTTAAAAAACAAATGCTGGCCACTAAACAAACAATTTGACATGACAACTTCATATAAAGTATTAATTATCGGTGCAGGACCTATTGGTATTGCCTGTGCATTAGAATGTAAAAAAAATAACTGGGACTATGTGGTACTGGAAAAAGGCGCCTTGACCAATTCCCTTTTCAACTATCCAAAAAACATGACCTTCTTTTCCACTTCGGAAAAACTGGAAATTGATGACATACCCTTTATCAGTAACAATCCAAAACCAAACCGAGACGAAGCTCTGGAATACTACAGACGTGTTGCTACCTCCAACACGCTGAATATTCATTTATATGAAGAAGTAAAATCGATAAAGAAGCGCGGGGAGTACTTTGAAGTCAGTTCATCAAAAGCCACTTATCAGGTTGATAAGGTCGTAATAGCCTCCGGATTTTACGACATTCCGCAGCTTTTGAAGGTGCCAGGAGAATCGCTAGAGAAGGTGACCCACTATTATAATGAAGCACACCCTTATGCCATGCAAGATGTAGTTGTAGTTGGTGCGAGCAATTCGTCCGTAGATGCCGCTTTAGAAATTTGGAGAAAAGGTGGCAAGGTTACGATGGTCATACGTGGTTCAGAGATTGGCGAACGGGTAAAATACTGGGTAAGACCAGACATCATCAACAGAATTAAGGAAGGAAGCATTACGGCTTATTACCATTCAGAAGTCGTAAACATTACCGCAAAGGACGTTACCATCCGCACTCCAAAGGGTGAGATCAGTTTTTCCAATGATTTTGTAGTAGCCCTCACTGGGTATCGTCCCAACTTTAAATTTTTAACGGATGCTGGCATCAACTTGTCGGATGACAAGGCACAACTACCAGAATACGATCCGGAAACTATGGAAACCAATGTCCTAGGCTTGTATTTGGCAGGGGTTATTTGTGGGGGCACAGAAACACACAAGTGGTTTATAGAAAACTCTCGAATTCACGCGCAATTAATTGCTGATCATATTAAAAAGAAATAGGCGTTCTTAACCTATGTTCTTTTTGGATTATTTTATGGGACGGACTTCATTGTATTTAATGACATGCGACAAGACAATCTGCGTTTTGGTTTCGCCATAGACGATAAGTTGGTCGATAAAACTTTCCAAATGTTTCTGATTTTTTAAGACCACCTCCATGACGATGTTTTCATTGCCCGTAATGCGGTAGCAATTCAACACTTCGTCGTAAGTTTTTACTTTTTCCAAAAAAGGTTTAAGCATGCCCATAAAGGCACGCAAAGTAATTATGGCCTTGAGTTGATACCCCGCTTCAAAAGGCGAGACAAATGCGTGATAGCCCTGTATAATTCCGGCATCTTCCATTTTTTTGATGCGTTCAGAAACGGCCGGTGAACTGACGCCCACTTGACGGCCAATTTCAGCATTCGATTGACGCGCATTATTCTGTAAACATTTTAAAATCTTCCAATTCAGGCTATCTATGCTCATCTTAATGAAAATTAACTATTCTGCTTTAATTATTAAAGCAAATATACATCAATTCTTTAAAATCGATTATAATAGGTCTGAATTTGTCTGTAAATTTGATAAATTGCTTTTAAGAAAAATGTTGTATCCTATTCCCTCTCATCTCTCAGATTTGCCTATTTATAAAAAGGCCATGGATATCATTACGCTTTCCAGAAGTATTTCCACGTATTTAAATCAGGATTTATCTTATTTAAAATCAGATGGTTCTGAAGATCATCATATTTATTTCTCTGGTGATATTGTGCAGCAATCCACCTCCTTGGCTCCAGAAATTGTTAATGCAGAATTGGAACGTCATTCCGATAAAAAATACAAACACATCGCTTCTTTAGAACGTTTGACCACCCTACTTTATAAAAATTGTCGACGTTTAGAAAAAAGTCATAGTGACGGGCGGGATTATCTGCCAATTTTGAGAAGTGAGTTGAAGAAATTCAGAAGCTTGCAGCATACGTGGATGATGACTTTGTAATCCCTGTTATTAAATTCCGAAGAACTCTTTTTTTATGATATAATTTAGTGACACACTTTACAGTGCTCACGCTCCTTTAATTCGCCCACTAAAAAGCCGTTATCATTTATTTTAAAACCACAGCAGTCTACAAAACCTTGTGAAATAAGTTTTCTACCGCGTTGTATTTGCGATTTGACTGTAGGCAGCGGTAAGTTTAAACGTTCGGAAATCTGGGCTTGTTTTAAACCCTGAATATCGGCCAACAATAAAGGCTCTCTGTATTTTCTAGGTAAATTCTTGATGATGCCGTGTAAGCAATCCTCTTTAGTGTGATCAGGTGTGGTTTCCTCTGACACAAGGTTACCAGTGGAGTGGTCACTGACCAATTTTTGACTTCTAAAATGGTCCATCATAGTATGTCTGGCAATCGCAAGTACCCACGATTTCAATTTGGACTCATCTACTAAGCTGCGTAATTTAATATGTACTTTTATAAACGTTTCTTGAAGCAAATCATCGGCAAGGGTATCGTTTTTTACTTTACTTAATATAAAGTATTTAACGTCTTCGCCATATAAATCCCAAACCGTTTTCGTTTTCATAAAAGTGCATTTAAAAAGCATCTGCTCTAGTATAAAATTACTAAAACAGACGCTCTTTACGATCATTTTAAATTAAGCTTAACAGTTGCAGTTTTTGCAAGTACAATTTTCGCACGTGCAAGCCGCACAATTTCCTTTTTGACAGTTGTCGCATTTACATGCACATTGATTATTATTCATGATGTTTATTTTTTATAAGTTCAATGAGTAGACGTGAAATGTCTTAAAAAGATGCATTTTGAAGCGTATATTTTTAAAATAATCTTAGAGTTAACAAGATTTGCAAAGATTAAGTTCGATTTAAGGTTTGGCTTAAGATTTTTAGAATCCCGCTGAAATAGCGGGATAAACGGCTCACACCAGTTTTGTGACAACTATGTTCTTTTCAAGATTTAGCTTAAACTTCTTAAGAGCCCGCTGAAAAGCGCGATAAGCGACTCACACAAGTTTTGCGAAAATTAAGTTCGATTCAGGATTTGGCTTAATTTTGCTTAAGATCCGCTGAAATAGCGGGATAAGCGACTCACACACATTTTCCGAAAATTGAGCTCGATTCAAGATTTGGCTTAATTCTGCTTAAGATCCGCTGAAAAAGCGGGATAAGCGACTCACACGCATTTTCCGAAAATTACATTCTACTCGAAATTTGGCTTGAACTTCTAAAGATCCCGCTGAAAAAGCGAGATAAGCGACTCACACACATTTTCCGAAAATTACATTCTATTCGAAATTTGGCTTGAACTTCTAAAGATCCCGCTGAAAAAGCGGGATAAGCGACTCACACACATTTTCCGAAAATTACGTTCTATTCGAAATTTGGCTTGAACTTCTTAAGATCCCGCTGAAAAAGCGGGATAAGCGACTCACACACATTTTCCGAAAATTACGTTCTATTCGAAATTTGGCTTGAACTTCTTAAGAGCCCGCTGAAAAGCGCGATAAGCGACTCACACAAGTTTTGCGAAAATTAAGTTCGATTCAGGATTTGGCTTATACTTCTTAAGAGCCCGCTGAAATAGCGGGATAAGCGACTCACACACATTTTCCGAAAATTGAGCTCGATTCAAGATTTGGCTTAATTCTGCTTAAGATCCGCTGAAAAAGGGGGATAAGCGACTCACACACATTTTTCCGAAAATTAAGTTCAATTCAAGATTTGGCTTAAACTTCTAAAGATCCCGATGAAAAAGCGGGATAAGCGACTCACACACATTTTCCGAAAATTAAGTTCAATTCAAGATTTGGCTTAAACTTCTAAAGATCCCGCTGAAATAGCGGGATAAGCGACTCACACACATTTTCCGAAAAGGAAAATGTGGTTCGCTGCTTACATGTTTCTTCTATACTGCCCTCCTACTTCAAATAAGGCTTCTGTTATCTGGCCCAACGAACATACTTTACAGACCTCCATCAAAGCTTCAAAGATATTTTCATTACTTATGGCTTTATGCTGAAGCTCCTTTAACAAGTCGTCCGTATCATTTCTTTTGTGCAGATTTTCCAAAGTCTTAATCTGGTACTGTTTCTCTTCTTCCGTTGCTCTAATCACTTCTTTCGGGATTACCGTTGGCGACCCCTTGCTGCTTAAAAACGTGTTTACACCAATAATTGGAAACTCGCCGTTATGTTTTAAGGTCTCATAGTATAAGCTTTCCTCCTGAATTTTGCTCCGCTGATACATAGTTTCCATCGCACCAAGCACTCCACCGCGCTCCGTAATGCGATCAAACTCCAATAACACTGCTTCTTCCACCAAATCGGTCAGTTCTTCGATGATGAAGGAACCTTGAATTGGATTCTCGTTTTTCGCTAATCCTAATTCTTTATTGATGATTAATTGAATGGCCATGGCACGACGCACTGATTCTTCTGTAGGGGTTGTAATGGCTTCATCGTAAGCATTTGTATGTAGCGAGTTGCAGTTGTCGTAAATGGCATACAAGGCTTGAAGCGTTGTACGAATATCATTAAAATCGATTTCCTGCGCGTGTAAACTACGACCTGAGGTTTGGATGTGATATTTCAACATTTGCGCTCTCGGATCAGCACCGTATTTATTTCTCATCGCTTTTGCCCATATCTTACGTGCTACACGACCTATCACAGCATATTCTGGATCGATCCCATTGGAGAAAAAGAAGGATAGGTTTGGACCAAATTTATTGATATCCATCCCTCTACTTAAATAATACTCTACATAGGTAAATCCGTTAGATAACGTGAGCGCCAATTGGGTGATTGGATTCGCGCCCGCCTCTGCAATATGGTAACCTGAAATAGACACCGAATAGAAGTTACGGACATTATTTTCAATAAAATACTCCTGAACATCGCCCATCAATCTCAAGGCGAATTCTGTAGAGAAAATACAGGTATTCTGTGCCTGATCTTCTTTTAAAATATCCGCTTGAACGGTACCTCGCACCTGAGCAATCGTTTTAGTTTTAATATCCTGATACACGTCATCTGGCAACACCTGATCTCCAGTAACACCTAACAACATTAGCCCTAATCCGTTATTGGTTTCTGGCAAATCACCATTATAGGTTGGTCGGTCAACTCCTTTATCTTCATAGATGTTTGCAATTTTAGTCTCTACCTCTTGTTCTAATCCATTTTCTTTGATATACAATTCACATTGCTGATCTATAGCCGCATTCATAAAGAAGCCCAACAACATAGGAGCAGGACCATTGATGGTCATACTCACAGAAGTCATGGCGTGGGTTAAATTAAACCCGGAATAGAGTTTTTTGGCATCATCCAAACAGCAAATGCTCACCCCAGCATTCCCGATTTTCCCGTAAATATCAGGGCGTAAATCTGGATCATTTCCATATAGGGTCACACTGTCAAACGCAGTAGACAAACGCTTGGCTGGCAAGCCCATACTTACATAGTGAAAACGTCTATTGGTACGTTCTGGTCCGCCTTCTCCAGCAAACATACGCGCAGGATCTTCACCGGTGCGTTTAAAAGGATATAAACCAGAGGTAAACGGAAATTCTCCCGGCACGTTTTCTTGTAAAATCCATCTTAAGATGTCTCCCCAAGCTTGATACTTTGGAAGTGCAACTTTAGGAATTTGTACATGAGAAAGGGATTCTGTATGGGTTTCAATTTTTATTTCTTTATCTCTAACTTTAAAGGAATAGATCGGGTTTTTATAGGAATTGACCTTCTCGTCCCATCCTAATAATACTTCCCAATTGTAAGGATCGAGGTTTAGTTTGACACGATCAAACTCGCCTACTAACAATTTGACAAAATCCTTATGATCATCAGCTACATCCTTGACAGATGCACTGTCAATACCTGCCTTATCTAATTCCGGGGTATTACCAACTACAGACTCTAAAGTCTTATAAATACCGTAGAGTTTTTGGGCAACTTCAACTTGTTCGTTTGCCGTTGTATCGTAAGCGCGATTGCTTTCTGCAATTTCTGAAAGGTAGCGTGTTCTGGCTGGAGGAATGACAAATATTTTTTCGCTCATTTCTTGCGAAATGACAAAGTCTGATTTTAAATCGGCATCCGTTTTCTTCATCACCTCATCCATGATCGCTTTGTAAAGCGTGTTCATACCCGGATCATTAAATTGCGAGGCAATAGTTCCAAAAACGGGCAAATCACTTTGATCCACATCCCACAATTGGTGGTTGCGCATGTATTGTTTCTTCACATCACGCAAAGCATCCAATGAACCACGTTTATCAAATTTGTTGATGGCTACCAAATCAGCAAAATCGAGCATGTCAATTTTTTCCAATTGGGTGGCAGCACCAAATTCTGGCGTCATTACATATAGTGACACATCAGAATGTTCAATAATTTCAGTGTCGGATTGACCAATACCTGAAGTTTCTAAAATAATCAAATCATATTTTGCCGCTTTTAAAACTTGAATGGCTTCGTTGACATATTTTGAAAGCGCTAAATTAGATTGTCTGGTAGCCAAACTACGCATATATACGCGCGGGCTGTTAATGGCATTCATACGTATGCGGTCTCCCAAAAGTGCACCGCCAGTTTTACGTTTTGAAGGGTCGACAGAAATTAAACCTACGGTTTTTTCAGGAAAATCTATTAAAAATCGGCGCACCAGTTCGTCCACCAAAGACGATTTTCCAGCACCTCCCGTCCCCGTAATTCCAAGAACAGGCGTTTTTGAATTTTCATTTTTTGTGTGAATTTTATCCAAAGTAGCTTTAGCTACTTCAGGGAAATTTTCAGCTGAAGAGATGATTCTGGCAATTGCTTTCGGATTTTTGATTTCTAACTGCTCCAATTCATTTTCCAGCACATCGCCAATGGCATAATCTGAGGTTTCTACCAAATCATTTATCATCCCCTGTAAGCCTAATTCCCTTCCATCATCTGGGGCATAAATTCTTGTAATACCATAATCCATGAGTTCTTTAATTTCCTCCGGAAGGATTACACCACCACCACCACCAAAAATCTTGATATGGCCAGCACCTTTCTCCTTTAACAAATCATACATATACTTGAAGTACTCATTGTGTCCACCTTGGTAAGACGTCAGGGCAATAGCATTCGCATCTTCCTGAATGGCCGTATTTACAACCTCTTCCACACTTCTATCGTGGCCTAAATGAATAACTTCAACCCCTGTAGATTGAATGATGCGTCGCATAATATTGATAGCGGCATCATGCCCGTCAAAAAGCGATGCTGCGGTTACGATTCTAACTTTATGTTTAGGTTTATAGGGTGTTACTTGTATCATATGTAAAAATTGAATTTATACCTCCTGCAAATTTACAGATTTTATAAAAGAAGTACACATATATTGTGAGTAGTTTAGAGAACGAAAGGCGTGAGAAGTGTATTCATTTTTAGTACTAGTTGATACTATCCAAAATTTGTTTTTAAGACTAAAAATAGATAATGAATATTAAATAATTTATGGACTTCTAGTAAATCGGCATGAATAGTGTTTAAGAGCTTTAAACAATCGGAATTAAAACTATTTGATTTATTTTTGAACTCACAAAAAATTCGAATTATTATGAAAAAATCTTTATTTATACTGTTTGCTATCATTACTTTAAATTCTTGCGCCGAATTACAGAGTGTAGTAGACTCTTTACCGCAAGGCGGTGTAATGACTAATACAGATATTGCCAGTGGATTAAGGCAAGCGCTTGATTTGGGAATTGAAAAACAAGTGACCAAATTGACCAAGACGGATGGTTTTTATAAAAATGACTTGGTAAAGATTCTCCTCCCTGCGGAATTACAAAAAGTTGATAAAGGTCTGCGTGATATTGGCTTGGGTAATTTAGCGGACGAAGGTATCAGAGCTTTAAATAGAGCCGCTGAAGATGCAGTTAAAGAAGCTACTCCTATTTTTGTGGGTGCAGTTAAAGAGATCACATTTGCAGATGCCAGAACCATTCTTTTAGGAACTGATGATGCTGCTACTCAATATTTAACTTCTAAGACCCAAACAACATTATACGATAAATTTCATCCTGTGATTAATAACTCCTTCGCTAAAGTTGGTGCTGATCAAATTTGGACAAATTTAATTAATAGGTATAATGCGATTCCATTTACCACTAACGTAAACCCAGATTTAACCGATTATGTAACCGAAGAAGCTCTGAAAGGTGTATATAAAATGATTGCGGTTGAAGAGAAGGAAATAAGAACCAAAGTTGGCGCAAGAACAACTGATTTATTACGTCGCGTATTCGCAATGCAGGATTAAAAATTGTTAGTTTAATAATTTGCTAATGTTCTGGTAATACCAACGCCCCCTAAAACATTTATTTTTGCTTTGTCCATTAAAACTTGGTTTTAAAATTATTAGACAGTTATGAAGGTTAGTTAAAAGTCGATTTAGAAATAAATCGACTTTTTTAATAATCATTTATGATATTTAATGGGCTGCGTATCACTATTTTAAATATATTTAACTTTCAAACTGTTGTAGTCATGAAAAAGTTATTAGAAATCAAATCTCATCAAATTCAACTACAGACCCGATATAAACAACTTGTAGAACAAGCTTATAACCTACGTCAAACAGATCATGCCTTAAGTGATATTTCAGAATATAAAGCCATCAAACTTTTAAATAAATTAAATCGTTTAAAGTATTTGAGCCGGGAAACTTCACGTCCCAGGAGCATCGGATAATTTACCAAATATTTAACTTTACGCACACATCTTTAAGTGGTTACATAAACGTATCTATAGTTTAAATCTTAACCTATGAATACACAATTTTGTAAAGTTGGAAAAATAAAATTCAGCCTCAATGAGGTACTGAATTTGAACGACATCGAAAACAATTATTTAAAATTTACAGAAGAAGCTTATAACTTGCTACAAACGGATGCTGGTTTAAGTGATTTTCTATATCATGAAGCTTCCAAATTGAGAAAAATTATCTTGAATTTGAAGAATTCTAAGGGGTCTGAAATTGATGCAGCGTTTTAAAATAATCGAATGCTTTTTCTAACCGCGATCCATACCACGAAAACATTTCGCCATCTACAATGTGGATCGTTGCATTAGGAAAATAGGCTTGCACCTCTGCCTTATGCCCATGTTTAAATGGAAATGGCTCACTGGAAAGAAAGACGAGCTCTGCAGATTCTGGCTGCTCAGTAGCTAAGGTGATTTCAGGGTAGCGTTCCTGATTTATATAAAAGTTGAGAAATCCTATTTCTACAAGCATTTCATTTATAAACGTTCCATTTGCCGCTACCATCCAAGGATTTTTCCAGATGAAATAGGCGACACTTTTTTTAGGTTTGTCTTTCAAGAAAGCGACAAATTCATTCCTTTTCTCCCGGATGCCATTGGTGATTTGTTCAGCTGGTTCCACTTTTTTAAAGATTTCTCCATACTGTTGTATCAGCTCTAGAGCATTATCCAAAGTATTGACATCACTGATATGGACTGGCGCAATTTTCTCCAGCTCAGCAATCATCGGTTTAGTATTCTCCTCCTTATTACACAAAATAATATCTGGTTGTAACTCTCGGATTTTGTCATAATGGACTTGTTTTGTCCCTCCAACAATAACTTTACTTTTAAGCAGATGATGGGGATGGACACAAAACTTGGTGATACCAATAATAGCTTCCTCAAGACCCAAATCGACCAACAACTCTGTTTGAGATGGTACTAAGGAAACTATTCGTTTTGGAGTGCTTTCTAGAGCTATAGGTCTATCAAGTTGGTCTCTCATATCTAAATTTTAAGAAATTTCGGAAGATTTCTGGTCTACGGCAACTAGATGGACTGTTGCAATATAGCGGCCATTTCTTGTTGCAATTCCTTAGCCTTTTCAGCAGCAGCAACTGCAAAGTTTTGATCATTGGAGGCATACAAAATCCCTCGTGACGAATTGATCAACAATCCCACCGTATCCGTCAGTCCATATTTGCACACGTCTTGAAGGTTTCCACCTTGTGCGCCAACGCCAGGAACTAACAAGAAGCTGTTTGGGATAATTTTTCTGATATCTGCTAAATATTCCGCTTTAGTGGCGCCCACAACATACATGAGGTTTTCAGAGTTTTTCCATGATTTAGACGTTTCTAAAACCTGTTTATACAATTCTTTACCTTCCATGCTTATCGTTTGAAAATCAAAGGCGCCCTCATTAGATGTCAGAGCCAAAAGTATGGTGTGTTTGTCTGTAAACTCTAGAAAAGGTTCCACGGAATCTTTACCCATATACGGCGCTACCGTGACACTATCAAACCCTAAATCTTCTAAAAATGCTTTGGCATACATACGGCTAGTGTTACCAATATCACCGCGTTTGGCATCTGCAATTGTAAAGATTTCAGGGTGGTTCTGATTTAAATATTGAATGGTTTTTTCTAAAGATTGCCATCCTTTTAAGCCGTATGCTTCATAAAACGCGGTATTTGGTTTATAGGCGACACATAAATGATGTGTGGCATCAATAATCGCTTTATTGAACTCAAAAATGGGATCTTCTTCAGTTAACAGTTGCTGCGGAATTTTCTCTAAATCAACGTCCAGGCCTATACAAAGGAAGGACTTCTTTTTTCTTATTTGGGCTACAAGTTGCTGTGTTGTCATACAATAAAAAAGCCTCAAAAAAGAGGCTTGTTATTAAATTATATCAGTGTTTGCTTTTAATTTCTGAGTGTTTTCTGCCAATTGCAGTTCGTCAATGATGCGCTGAATATCGCCATTAACAATATTTCCTAAATCGTAGAGTGTCAACCCAATTCTATGATCCGTCACCCGACCTTGCGAATAGTTATAGGTTCTAATCTTAGCACTTCTGTCTCCAGAAGTTACCATAGAGCCGCGCTTTTCAGCATCTTCAGCATTTTTCTTGGCCAATTCCATATCGTATAAACGGGAACGCAATACTTTAAAGGCTTTCTCTTTATTTTTATGCTGTGATTTTTGATCTTGACATTGCGCCACCAATCCTGTTGGAATATGCGTTAACCGTACCGCTGAATAGGTTGTATTTACCGACTGACCTCCTGGACCTGAAGAACAGAAAAAATCAATACGCACATCTTTGGGGTTAATTTCCACATCAAACTCTTCAGCCTCTGGGAACACCATTACCGTAGCGGCACTTGTATGGACGCGACCTTGGGTTTCCGTTTGTGGCACACGTTGTACGCGGTGAACTCCAGCTTCAAATTTTAAAGTTCCGTAGACATCGTCTCCAGAGACCTCAAATTGAATCTCTTTATAACCACCGTTGGTACCTTCACTATAATCGACCACATCAACTTTCCAACCTTTACTTTCGCAATATTTAGAATACATTCTAAATAAATCTCCAGCAAAAATACTCGCTTCATCACCACCAGTACCGGCTCGGAGCTCCATTACAGCATTTTTGGTATCCTCAGGATCTCTAGGGATCAACATAAAACGAATCTCATCTTCCAATTTTGGAATACCTTCCTTCGCTTCGTCATACTGCATTTTGGCCATTTCCACCATTTCTGGATCGCTGCCATCATCTAAAATTTCCTGAGCTTCAGCCAAATTGTTAGTCAACTCTAAATATTCCTCGCGCTTGTCCATGAGTTTGCGCAATTCTTTATATTCTTTATTGAGATCTACATAGCGTTTTTGATCTGTCATGATATCTGGTTGGATAATTAAATCGCTAACCTCATCAAAACGTTGCTTTACTATTTGTAATTTGTCTAACATGTATGGTTTAATTGTGATGCAAAAGTACGATAATTTCTCAATTCTAAATAAGGAAATTTAATTAGCAGGTTAAGAAAAGATGTACAAAGTTGCCACGCTGCATCACTTTATGGAACTTGCCAAATGATATTTTTTGCAAGGTTAATGTAACCGGTGATCATTTATTTCTTCAGAAGATTTAATTCATTATAATTGCGGAACATGGATTGATCTGCTCAGGCTGAAAGACTTAACAGTTTTAAATGCCATCACACTAAAATAAATAGTTTAAAAATCCGTTAACGCATTATGATACACCGCTTAGGAGCCATCTTCTTATTTTATAAGCCTTTCTTTTTTTGGTCTATGGCGGTTAATATAATGATCCTCATTTTCAATCCTTATATTTTACCTAGCATCATTACCAAGCTCCTACTGACTTTCTTTGTGTGGTACCTGGTCCATGAAACCGGCGGAAAACGAAAATTGATCTTTTATAAAAATCTAGGAATCTCAACATGGCGGCTTTTTGCGACACTTTTTATCATTGATATTGCCATTACCATCAGTTTTCTCCTGTTAATGAAAGCTTTTGTATGACCATCGAGTTAGATAGTGTCGAACTAAATTTTAATAATCGTCGCATTTTATACGGTGTTTATCTAAAAGCAGAAACGGGTTCTATTGTCGGTCTTTTAGGGCGCAACGGTTCTGGCAAGAGTTGTTTGCTTCAGATTTTGTTTGGATCGTTACAAGCCAAATATAAATTCATTAAACTCAATGGCAAACCATTGCTAAAGCCTTTATATGCCGAAGGCAATAGCGTCTATCTCCCACAACATAATTTGGCTCCAAGTCAGCTAAAAATCAGAACCCTATTTAAACTCTTACGGTTGGATTGGAATGCATTTGTTGACTATTTTGAAAATTTTGCACACTATAACAATTCTAAATTGGATGCACTCTCTGGGGGCGAACGCCGCGTGGTGGAAACTTTTGTAGTTTTAAAACAACAGAGTGCTATCATTTTACTGGATGAACCCTTTTCCAACATTGCGCCTTTGTATGTTGAAAAGATGAAATAACTGATTGTTGCCGAAAAACAAACTAAGGCCATTATCATCACCGACCATTATTATCAAGACGTCATTGACATCTGCGACACACTGTATCTTTTACGAAATGGGTGCACCAAAAAAATTGATGATATCGAAGAATTGGAAGATTACCACTATTTACATCAAGATACCTTTAAAACAAAAAAGGAGGCCATTAGCCTCCATTAGTTTTGAATATCAAATGATTATCCGCATTTAGACGATCCACAATCTTTACAGGTTAAACAGCCTTCTTGATAAATTAGATTTTCTGAATTACAGTTGCTACAAGCTTGTCCTTTTACCTGAGTACCATCTTCAACATAACGTTTTAAAGCTCTTACCACACCATTTTTCCAAGTATTGATAGATTCTGTATCCAGTTGTAAACTATTGATTAAATCCACAATCTTGTCAATTGGCATCCCATGCCGTAAAGTACTTGAGATCAATTTGGCATAATTCCAGTATTCAGGATCAAATTTATGCGAAAGACCTTCAATGGTAGTTTTATAACCTCTTATGTTTTGGTATTGGAAATCATAACGCGAGGATCCATCTTCGTTTCTATTTTTGATAATCACCCCTTCGTTGGCCCAACGCGGTATCAAGATACCATCTTCATCATCAGCAAGACCCGTAAAGATTTCGTAAGGTTTCCCGTCGATTAACCCAATAAAGGCAATCCATTTTTCTTTGTTATTTTGGAAGCGTACCACATCAGCTTTTAACACTTGTGGGCGTTTTGTAGGGAATGTCGTCAAAGTATCTGTGTCCTCTTCCTTCTTTTCCTCATTTGAGATTAATACACCAGATCGCGATCCGTCTCTATAAACCGTCACTCCTTTACATCCTGCTTCCCATGCTTCCATGTACAACCTTCCAACCAACTCTTCAGTAGCGTCGTTTGGCAAATTGATGGTCACACTAATGGAATGATCAACCCATTTTTGTACAGCACCTTGCATAGACACCTTGCTCATCCAATTGACATCATTAGAAGTTGCTTTATAGTACGGTGATTTTTTGATCAATTGGTCCAATTCCTTTTGACCGTAATTTTTGGTCAAATCAAAACCGTTAACTTCCATCCATTGTTTAAAACGGTGATGGAACACTACGTATTCTTCCCAAGAATCTCCCACCTCATCAACAAAATCGACACGTGCATCCTTATCATTAGGATTCACTTTGCGACGTCTTTTATAAACAGGCATAAATACAGGCTCAATTCCTGATGATGTTTGGGTCATTAAACTTGTTGTTCCTGTTGGAGCAATAGTTAAAAGAGCGATGTTACGTCGACCATACTCTGTCATGTCATAATACAACTTGCTATCCGCTTCTTTTAAACGTTGAATAAACGGATTGTTTTTTTCACGGTCGCTATCAAAAAATGCAAAAGCACCACGTTCTTTTGCCAAATCAACTGACGAGCGGTAAGCAGCAAGCGCCAAAGTTTTATGAACTTCTACTGAAAATTCATTGCCTTGTTTACTTCCGTATTGAATACCCAACGCTGCCAACATATCGCCTTCAGCAGTAATCCCAACTCCCGTTCTTCTACCTTCTTTGGCTTTCGTTCTGATATTTACCCATAAATTTCTTTCGGTTGCCTTTACTTCATCACCTTCCGGATCTTCATCAATTTTTTGTAGGATGACATCAATTTTCTCTAATTCGAGATCGATAATATCGTCCATAATACGCTGCGCGTAACCCACGTGTTCTTTGAAAAGTTCAAAGTTGAATTTGGCATCCTTTGTAAACGGTTGATCAACATATGAAAATAGATTGATTGCCAATAATCTACAAGAATCGTAAGGACATAATGGAATTTCGCCACACGGATTTGTCGATACTGTTTTATAACCTAAGTCCGCATAACAATCTGGGACGGATTCGTTGATAATCGTATCCCAAAACAAAATACCTGGTTCAGCCGATTTCCACGCGTTGTGGACTATTTTTTTCCAAATCCCGTTCGCTTCTATCGTTTTAGAAAACTTAGGGTTCTCGCTAAAAATTGGATATTTTTGAGTGTATTGGGCATCAGCCTTCACAGCTTTCATAAAGTCATCATCAATTCTCACAGAAACGTTTGCACCGGTAACTTTCCCTTGCTCCAATTTCGCATCGATAAAATCTTCAGCATCTGGATGATTGATAGAAACTGATAACATTAAAGCACCTCTACGTCCATCTTGAGCAACCTCTCTTGTCGAATTTGAATAACGCTCCATAAAAGGCACAATTCCCGTAGATGTTAAGGCTGAGTTTTTAACGGGCGAACTTTTTGGACGGATGTGTGAAAGATCATGACCCACACCGCCACGACGTTTCATTAATTGCACTTGTTCCTGATCAATTTTCATAATCCCACCGTAAGAATCAGAATCGCCTGAATTCCCTATGACGAAACAATTGGACAATGAAGCAATCTGAAACGGGTTTCCAATTCCAGCCATTGGGCTTCCTTGTGGCACAATGTATTTAAAATTTTTTATAAGATCAAAAACCTCTTGCTCTGACATCGAATTTTCATATTTCGACTCCACTCGGGCAATTTCTTTAGCAATGCGCGTATGCATAGCATTTGGCGTGTTTTCGTAAATATTGCCTTGAGAATCCTTTAGGGCATATTTATTCAACCACACTCTTGCGGCCAAATCGTCGCCTTTAAAATATTGTAAAGCAGCATCAAAAGCTTCTTCTTGAGTGTAGGTAGTGGTTGGTGTCAGTAGGGTGTCGACTTTCATGAAATTATAGACTTAAATGGGTTGTAGAAAATATTTTTGGAAAGTGTAAAGTAACAAAAAATAAACAACTTACCACATGATCGAAATCATATAGTTTGCAGCAAAGTGGTTGCAACTTATTGATTTTCAATAAATTAATTATTTATCAACATCAAAAAGTTAACAAATTTTAAATATATGTATTGGTAAGTTGAAATTAGAAATCGAGTGCCACACCGATGCCCAGAATTTGCTTCCATTGAATTTTGGCACCGTTCTGAACGTACTCATCCTTAACGCCTGTAGGAATTATTATTTTGATATCATCGTCATATTTTATATGCGACCCCAAGGACGCCCTTACGAATTGATTGACCTTAAAATCGAAATTTACCAGCCAATCGACATCAACGTTTCCAAAACTGTTAATATAATCTGTATACAAACTTGTTTTACTGGACACATTTATATTTTCAAAGATTCCAGTTTCAAAATAGTTCGTCACTAAAATTCCCACTTCGTGTCTAGACGTTCGTCCTTCTCTAAGCATATTGCCCGCACCATCATAAACCGCAGGGTCAACACCAAAAGCTCCCTTATTGGCCAAAGTACGATCTAAAACGTAGGTAGTTTTAACGGTTAAGGGTGAAAAATAAAACGCAAATTTTTCCATGTCCTTGCCATATTCAGCACCTACACCAACAAACATGTAACCGGGCGCCAAGAATTTGGAAATGGCTCGTTGTCTATCCGGGTATTTATACCCATTCGTGAATTGAGTTTTAAAATTAAATTGCGCAGAAAAAAACCAGTTCGTCAAAGAATCCCGTCTGTAACCAACGTTAGAATCCAGTTCAATAATATCTTCTGTTTTTCGAAGTTTTTGTTCTTCTTGTTTGTGAAGGCCGTAGCGAATTTTCCCTCTATTGGACCAGTAAAAATCCTTATACTTATAATTGAGATTAGAATTGAGACCTAGAAGCGCGGAAATAGAATTGCTACCCCCTGAGTTCCAATTGACAAAAGTGACCTCACTGATATCCACAGTGGCCTTATTTTTCTGAATCCACTTTGGTTTCTCGATAGCCGCCAAACTATCTGCTTTGTATTTGGCAATGATTCTAGCCCTTGCCACAGCAAGATCAATTGCTAGGGCGTTTGATTTTTCTACAGCTTTTTTTGCCGCCTTTAATTGCGCTTTGGTGATTACCAAGGAATCTGATTTTGCGATTGCAACAGAATCATTTTTTACAGTTGCCACAGAATCTTTCTCCGTTTCAGGAGTTTGGGCATTTAAAATTTGACACAGCAACACTGTGCACATAATCATCATCGTTCTCATTAAGCAGGCATTTAATAGTGTAAGTTAACCTAGTAGTTAAACTTTCCATATTCACTCGTTATAGTCAACTGCTTTTTAGCGGCATCTTCCACCCTACCCACTATTTGCGCCTCTACATTGAATGATTTTGATATTGCTATCACATCTTCCGCAATGCTAGGGGACACATACAGCTCCATACGGTGGCCACAGTTGAATACTTGATACATTTCCTTCCAACTGGTGTTGGATTGTTCCTGAATCAACTTAAACAACGGTGGAATCGGGAATAAATTATCTTTTATGATATGAAGGTGTTCTACAAAGTGCAGTATCTTAGTTTGAGCACCCCCACTACAGTGCACCATTCCGTGAATATCCTTGGCGCTGTAGGTTGATAATATTTTCTTGATAATAGGTGCGTACGTACGCGTTGGCGATAGGACCAGCTTACCAGCATCAAGTGGCGAACCTTCAACAGGATCAGTTAATTTCACATTTCCTGAATACACTAAGTCACTAGGCACGGAGGCATCAAAACTTTCAGGAAACTTTTCTGCTAAATAATTATGAAAAACATCATGACGTGCAGAGGTGAGGCCGTTACTGCCCATACCTCCGTTATATGCTTTCTCATAGCTAGCTTGCCCTGATGAAGACAAGCCTACAATCACATCGCCTGCTTTAATGTTGGCGTTATCAATGACATCAGCTCGCTTCATGCGCGCCGTAACGGTAGAATCCACAATTATCGTACGCACTAAATCTCCCACATCAGCGGTTTCTCCGCCGGTAGAGTGGATGGTCACACCAAAAGTTTTTAATTCAGCAATCAGCTCTTCAGTGCCATTGATGATCGCAGATATCACTTCGCCAGGAATTAAATTTTTATTTCTCCCAATGGTGGAGGATAGCATGATATGATCCGTAGCACCCACACATAGCAAATCGTCAATATTCATGATGAGGGCGTCCTGGGCAATTCCTTTCCAAACCGATACATCTCCTGTTTCTTTCCAGTACATATAGGCCAAAGAAGATTTGGTACCTGCACCATCCGCATGCATGATTAGGCAATACGCCTCATCATTCGTGAGAAAATCTGGAACAATTTTACAAAATGCCTGTGGAAACAGGCCTTTATCTATATTCTTGATGGCATTGTGCACATCCTCTTTAGAGGCAGAAACGCCTCTTTGGGCATACCTTTTACTTACGTCTTGACTCATAACTTTAATTGGAGCTACAAAAATAGGGATTGTATTTCAGTTTTCCCCGTTATCGGGATTCCTTTTGTCGTTGAATTACGAAAAATTAAGTAGACCGCGAGAAGCATGTACAAACAAAGACGCCACAGAAGCGTAGAAGGAAATACTGCCCTATGGAAAAGGGATTTTAAAATCTTTCAAAAACTGGAATGAGCTGCGCATAAAAAAAGGACAACTAATTTCATGAATTAGTTGTCCTTCGCACAGTTTTCTTAATTAGATTAAAAATGATGAAAGTTCGTTAGTGAATCTTCTTTTTTTATTGAAGCTTAGCACCGTTTTGAAATCCATCCTGAATAACCACTGCAGAAGAATATTTATCGATCTCTGTAGCGTTTTCAGAATCATCTTGAGAAAACAAATAAGTAGCAAATGCCAAAGCCGCAAAGCTTAGAATAAGTTTTTTCATTTTAATAATTATTGATTAATAGCACTACAAATGTAAGAAAATAACTCGCTGAATGTTAGCAGTTAATGGGGTATTTTCGTGATTAATCCATAATTTCGTTTAGATGCAATATAATAAGACAAACTGCATTTTTCTTAGCGATAGCGTACGTAGCTATACGTATTGAGTTAACCTGAAAAACCAAATTAAGGACAAAAAGGCCTCTAACTTTAGAGACCTTTTTGATTTTTTGGTTTTATCCGGGTATTTTATTTGGTAAACAACAATTCTCGATATTTCGTCATCGGCCATATTTCGTCATCCACCAATAATTCTAATTTATCACAATGGTAACGAATGCTGTCAAACAAAGGCTTCACCTTATTGCAATAATCGTGTGCTTTTTGCTCAAAATCCTCCAAGAGGTTTGCTGTTCTTCTTTCGTCCGTCATTCTGGTCACATCAGAATTAATTGAAGAAATATGCCCTGAAATATCTTCAATCAAATTGAGCTGCTCCTGAGCGAATTTTTTAAATTCTGAGCCGTAGATTTCTTTTAAGCCCACTACATTTTTAATCAACCTGTTTTGATACTGCACTGCAATTGGCACAATATGATTACGGGCAATATCCCCCAACACACGGCCTTCAATTTGAATCCGCATCACGTAATCTTCCATTTCTATCTCATAACGCGCTTCAGATTCTATCTTATTCATTACGCCCATATCTTCAAAAAGCTTGATTGCTTTTTTCGATACTTTCGCTTTTAATGCCTCAGGTGTAGTTCTATGATTGCTAAGACCACGTTTTTTAGCTTCCTTTTCCCAAGCTTCGCCGTATCCATTACCCTCAAATAGTATTTTTTTGGAGTTTTTGATGTATTCTCTTAAGACGTTAAAGATGGCGTCATCCTTTTTCATCTCCTTCTTCTTGATCAATTTATCTACCTCAACTTTAAAATCGGTCAATTGTTTAGCTACGATGGTATTTAAAACAGTCATAGGGTTGGCGCAATTGGCTGTAGAACCTACCGCTCTAAATTCGAATTTATTACCGGTAAAGGCGAATGGCGAGGTTCTATTTCTGTCGGTATTATCCAATAACACGTCAGGAATTTTCCCGACCACGTTCAATTTTAAATCCGTCTTTTCCTGAGGAGACAATTTTCCGTCAGTAACATTTTCCAGTTCATTTAAGACATTGGTCAGTTGCTCACCAATAAAAATAGACATAATGGCCGGAGGCGCTTCGTTTGCCCCTAAACGATGATCATTACCCGCTGAGGCAATTGCGGCCCTTAGCAACTCTTCATTGTCATTTACCGCCTTAATGGTGTTGATAAAGAAGGTTAAAAATTGCAAATTGCTCATCGGCGTTTTTCCAGGACCCAAAAGATTGATTCCTGTATCCGTACTTAAACTCCAGTTGTTATGTTTTCCAGAGCCATTAACCCCAGCAAATGGTTTTTCGTGAAATAACACTTTAAAATTATGACGTTCGGACACTTTATCCATCACATCCATTAGAAGCGAATTGTGATCGACCGCTAAATTGGCTTCATCATAAATAGGCGCCAGTTCAAATTGGTTAGGCGCTACCTCGTTATGCCTAGTTTTAACCGGGATTCCCAACAACATACATTCCTTTTCCAAATCTCTCATGTAAGCCAAGGCTCTGGCAGGGATCGATCCGAAGTAATGATCATCCAACTGTTGTCCTTTAGCCGCTGAATGCCCCAATAACGTGCGTCCAGTTTGGACGATATCAGGTCTTGAAGCAGCCAAAGCACTGTCAATTAGAAAATATTCTTGTTCCCAGCCTAAAGACGTGTTTACTTTTTTAACGTTTTTGTCAAAATATTTACACACTGCAACTGCTGCCGTATCCATCGCAAATAAGGCTCTTAATAAGGGTGTTTTAAAATCTAATGCTTCACCCGTATAAGAAACGAAAACGGTTGGAATGCACAATGCCGTGCCGTAGATAAAAGCTGGTGATGTTGGATCCCATGCTGTATATCCACGCGCTTCAAAAGTGTTTCTGATTCCTCCGTTTGGGAAGCTTGAGGCGTCGGACTCTTGTTGCACTAATTGTGTACCTCCAAACTTTTCAATAGCCAATCCGTTTCCAATAGTTTCAAAGAAAGCATCGTGTTTTTCCGCTGTAGAACCGGTTAATGGTTGAAACCAGTGGGTATAATGCGTAGCCCCTTTTGAAATGGCCCATTCTTTCATGCCTGTAGAGATATGATCCGCAACCGAGCGGTCTAATTTGGTACCATTCTGCACAGCAGCCATTACGCTGTTAAACGCCTCCTTTGTCAAAAATTGACGCATGGTCGCTTCGTTAAAAACATTTCTTCCAAAGGTTTCAGAACGCCGCTCGTTCTCCTCAATATGAACAGGTTTGCGATCTAAAGTTTTTTTAATTGCGTGGAAACGTAGAGTTGACATAATTGTATATGTATTTAAATTATGCAACAAAAATATAAAAAAATGATCTACCAGAAGTTTTAACCCCAAAAAATTTAGGGTTAGCTTACAATTTTTATCATATTCTCAGTCTCAACCCCTCTATTTTTCGATATAGAAGGCTAGAAATATAAATACGAGATACGCCGCCAATAAGATAAAGCCCTTCAATCGGCCAATTTCAAATTTTTTCGGTAAGAGAATCATTGGAATTAAGATAAATGCAAAGGCCATCATCCAAAGCATATCACTACCCAATATTTGAGGATTGTTCACTGCAATTGGCTGGACCATGGCGGTTATTCCTAAAACTGAGGCAATGTTAAAGATGTTAGAACCTATTAAATTGCCCAAGGAGATGGCTTTCTCTTTTTTCAATGCTGCAATTACAGAAGCCGCTAATTCTGGTACGCTGGTGCCAATGGCCACCATGGTCACGGAAATGACGCGTTCACTCACCCCAAACGAGAAAGCAACTTCTTTAGCACCAAAAACCAACCATTCACTACCAAAATATAGAGCTACCGCACCAATGAGTAACCACACGGTAATTTTAAAGCCAGAGGTCACTTGTAAGCTGTCATCCACCTCATCTATGCCAGATTCAGGCGCATTTCTCGACTTTCTGATCAGGACCACTAGAAAAATTATTATAGAAATCATTAAAGCTGCGCCTTCCCATCGGTCAAGAACATTACCACTCTGAAGCATGAAATAAAGGACTACGGAAAGTAACATCATCATGGGCCAATTGAGTTTGTAAAAATTCTTATCGACTCCCAAAGGTGAAATCAGCGCTGTTATTCCCAGTACCAAACCGATATTGGCAATATTGGATCCGATGACATTTCCTAAGGAGATGTCCGAAGATCCATCCAAAGCAGCCTGCAAACTCACCAACAATTCTGGCGCTGAAGTTGCAAAGGACACTACGGTCATCCCAATAACAAGTTTTGAGATATTAAATTTAAAGGAGAGCGCCACGGAAGAACGCACCAAAAACTCGCCTCCCACGACCAAAAGAATTAAACCTAAAATCACCCAAACAAAACTCATAGTATTTTTTTTTTGCGAAGATAGGATATTCACATTATGTGGAAAGCATTGTAGTTTAGGAAACTTGAAAATTCTTAACGCATAGGAAAAAAAAATCAAAATATTACCCTAACATTAGATAGACAGCGCGCTATCTTCAATTGAGAACCCCAAAACATCGCTATCACAACTATTATTTGAGTTAAATAACTAGAATGATAGTTGTATAACTATAAAAATAGTTATATTTGAATTCCATAAGTGTATTATAGCACCCATTGAACCTTAAAATAATTGATCATGCAGAAGCTCACCAACAAAGAAGAAGAAATTATGCACATTATATGGACGCTAGAAAAAGCCTTCGTTAAAGATGTGCTCGCAGAAATCACAGATGACCAGCCACACTATAATACCTTATCTACCATCATTAGAAATTTGGAGGAGAAAGGCTATGTCAGTTATCATGCCTATGGCAAAACCCATCAGTATTACCCTACAATTAGTAAAGAAGCCTACAAAAAGCGTTTTATGAGTACGGCTATTGAGCATTACTTTAATAATTCTTATAAGAATGTGGTATCGTTTTTTGCCAAGGAAGAAAAAATAAGTATTGCTGAATTAAAAGAAATCATAGCGCTTATTGAAACAAAAAATCGTGACGATGCCAAATCCGAGAAATCCAATACCGTCTGATTATGGAATACGTACTTAAAGCAAGCGCTATATTGTCCATATTTTATATCTGTTATCGCTTGTTTTTACAGCGGGAAACCTTTTATGAGGCCAACCGATGGTTTTTATTACTGGGACTAATGACTTCTGCCCTATTACCATTGATGGTGATCCCTGTGTACATTGAGGTTCCATTGACGCCCAACAGGAACTTTGCGGCTGTGGCCGCCACCATGCCACACCCTCCAGAAGTTTTCGATCTGACTTCACTATTTATTTGGGGGTATGCCATTGGTGCGAGTTTTTTTGTAGGGAGATTTATTCTTCAGCTCTTTTCACTAACTACCCTAATCAACAAACATCATAAGAAAAAAACTGAGGTATTCACCTTTATAGAAATTGCTCAAGTCAGCACTCCATTTTCATTCTTTAACTGGATTGTATATAATCCAACCCAGTTTGATGCCCAAGAACTAGATCTTGTTTTACAGCACGAAAAAGTACATGCAGAACAAAAACACAGTATTGATGTTCTCATCATGGATTTTACCACGGCTCTGTTTTGGTGCAACCCTTTGATATGGATTTACAGAACATCCCTCAAACAAAATTTAGAATTTATTGCCGACCACCAAACCCAGAAACAATCGGGTTGTGAAGAACGCTATCAAAAATTACTGCTTAAAACTAGCGTACCTGAAGAAAAATTAATTAGTATCAATCCTTTTTACAATTCAACCATCAAAAAACGAATCGTTATGTTACACAAATCAAAATCAAACCTTATGAACACTTGGAAATACAGTATTATCGTGCCATTATTGGCTGCCTTTGCCTTGACTTTTAATACAGAAATCATTGCGCAGAATGTTTCCGATTCTAACCCAGCCTCGGCTACGACTTTGGATCAACAGAATGTTTTAACATTTATCGTTACCAAAGACACAAAAATAGAACAGATGGAATATATTACCGAAAAGCTCTCCAATGAAGACGTCCACTTTAAATTCAAGAATATTGAGCGTAATTCCAAAAATGAAATCACAGGCATCAAGATCAAGTATGATTACAAAAACAAGACAGGAACCTATGCCAAAAGTTTGTCCAGCCCGATTCCTTCAATTGAGATTTCAGTAAATCCTACTTCCCACAATGTGACTATTGGCGAACACTCATCAGGGTTAAGTCAAACAATCGCCATTGGATCAGAAAAGGACAGTAACCATATTCAAAATATAGCTCTTAAAGAGCCTTTGGGCTTACAAAAAATTACTCACGAGACATCCAATTCTCAAAATAAACCTCTAATAATTTTAAAGGATAAAGAAATTACGCATGTAGAAATGCAGGCCATAGACCCTGATACTATTGCCCATATTTCTGTTTTGAAAGATGAGAATGCGACTAAATCTTATGGTGACAAAGCAAAGAATGGGGTCATTATCATCCAATTAAAAGCCCCCACCGCTACTGAAACTCAGATGCAGCCGCTTTACATTCTTGACAATGAAGAAATCACTAAAGAAAAAATGGAAGCCATCGATCCGGATACCATTGAGTCTATGGATATATTAAAAGACGATTCGGCCACTAAAAAATACGGTACCAAAGGCGCACATGGTGTGATTATCATCACTTCCAAAAAGAAAAAATAACAACCGACTGTTCTAATTATTTAAAGGCGTTAAAAATATCAAATTTATAAAATGATAATTTTAACGCCTTTCTTTATAAAGATTTAGAATTCCTTTATTTCGTAAGTATAGAGTATCCTATCAATTTACTTCTATTCAGCACTAAGTCCCCACTCTGGTCTTTCTATGATGACATTAACTTTTGATGGTTCAAGACGAAACTCTTGTTTTTAGCCACATTATAGATCAATTGCCCCTAGGACTCATAAAAAAATTAAAAATACGCCTTTACTATATTACATATTATATGTTATAGAAGCTAATGTAGTTGCATAATAATACTTTTAATTAGACAAGGCATTAAAATCCGAAACAGTTCTGGTAATTACACTTATAAAAGTAAAGTCAAACTCATTAAATCTGAGCTAAGTATTTGGATAATAGATTACAAAACATATATCTTCAGAAAACAATTGTAAATAAACACTATATATGAACCTTTTAAACACTACGCTCATGATCACACTTGTCAAAATTATAATCGATATTATTTTCTCGATTCAGTAAAGGAAAACCACTAAGTCAAACTCAGTTCTAGAATGAGTTTCAGCTTAGGGTAAGCATTCCGCTTTCATCATGAAATTTAATCTGTTAATTTGTATCTTTGTTCAGAACGCCATTATAGATCTCCATGAAAAAAAACGTCTTTAAATTTTTAGCAAAGATCAATAAAGCACTACTTCCAAGCTATACAAAAAAAGGTTTGGACCTTGCAAAAGCGTCCAAATTAGAAATGGCGATCATTCGATGGCGCGTGTTTGTGACCAAACAAGCTCTCGATTAAAACCTAAACCCATCTATAAATTGCCACTATATTTTCTGCTATCTTTGCAGAAAATCATCAACAATGTCATTTAAGGACTTACAGCTTAACAAACCTATTTTAAAAGCAGTAACTGAATCTGGTTACGATACTCCCACTTTAGTTCAGGAACAAACTATACCGTTAATCCTGGCCGGTAAAGATGTTATTGCATCAGCCCAAACCGGAACTGGGAAAACTGCGGCATTTGCTCTCCCTATTTTGCAACTGCTTTATGACAAGCAAGAGGGGTCAAAAAAAGGCAAAAAGATTAGAGCTTTAATTATTAGCCCTACTCGAGAGTTGGCCATTCAAATTTCACAAAACTTCAAATCGTACAGTACCCATACCAATTTGCAAACTATGGTGGTTTTTGGCGGAGCTTCCATTGATCCGCAGATTGACCTTTTAAAGAAAGGCGTTGATATTGTCATTGCCACTCCCGGACGTTTATTGGATTTGCACAAGCAAGACCTGATAAATTTAGATTATGTAGAAACCTTGGTTTTAGATGAAGCGGATTTAATGCTCGATATGGGTTTTATTGATGAGGTAACGAAAATTGTTCGCCTTTGCCCTGAAGATAAACAGACCTTGTTGTTTTCAGCTACAATGCCTTTTAAGGTGGAGCAACTGGCCTCCTCCATATTAAAATCGCCAGAACGTATTGAAGTTACTCCAACCTCATCGGCAGCTAAAAATGTGAGCCAAGTATTGTATTATGTTCCAAAACGCAACAAAATTGAGCTTTGTCTTCATCTCTTACGCAATACCATTAAAGGAAACATCTTAATATTTAGACGCACCAAATTTGGGGTTGATAAATTAGAGCAGACTTTAATTAAAAACGGATATAAAGTGGAGAGTTTTCACGGTGATAAAACACAGAGCGATCGCCAAGCTGCTTTAAGTAAATTTAAGCACGGCGAAGCCAATATTTTAATTGCTACAGATGTTGCCGCCCGAGGTATAGACATCAATGAGTTGGATGCAGTAGTCAATTTTGACCTGCCCAATGTTCCAGAAACCTACGTACATCGAATTGGAAGGACAGGACGTGCGGAACATTTTGGAACTTCTTTTTCGTTTTGTTCGGCAGATGAAAAACCCTATGTTAAAAGCATTCAGCAATTAATCAATACTCAAATTCCTGTGGAAAACGATCACCCATATCCACTCGATCCACAAGCAAAACCCATCATCCATACCTCTAAAAAAACGGGGAGTAAACACAAAAAAGGCCGGAAGGGACAAGGCTCTAAAAGCAAGAAAAAACGTTGGTATTAGGGATTGAAAAATTAGAATTTATAAGCTTAAAAGAATGAAAGTTAAGATTTATATTTTATGAATTGGATACTCTTAATTATTGGTGGGTTATTTGAAGTGGGTTTTGCGGCGTGTTTAGGCAAAGCCAAATATGCCACAGGAATTGCTGCTACTTGGTGGTACATCGGATTTGTAATATGCTTAACCATCAGCATGTTACTTTTAATAAAAGCTACAGAAACCTTACCCATTGGAACGGCGTATGCCGTCTGGACCGGAATTGGTGCGGTAGGCACTGTTTTGGTAGGGATTTTTATCTTTAAGGAATCAGTCGATTTTTGGAGGATATTTTTCATATCAACCCTCATTTTATCTATCGTCGGCTTAAAGTTTGTTTCCCATTAGACTTTAAGCCAAAAGTCTACTAAAATTCACATTCTCTACACGGTTAACATTTTGTTAGCCGTTTTTTTTATTAATAACTGTATCTTTAAAGTCTTAATTACTGATTATCAACTGACGCTTTACATAGTTTTAAATTTTTTAAGTTATACCATTCATAAGAAAGACATGCCCAGATCTATGACTTTTATCGATATGCTATTTAAATCAACACCGTTAATATTGCTGCTGTGTTGTGTTTCCCTAGGTTTTTCACAAACCACCATTAAGGATGCGCAATCGCAATACCCCGTTTCCTACGCCACTGTTTCCTTTAACAACGGCAACGGCTTGTTTGCCAATGACGAAGGTGAGTTTATATTTACCAAAAAGATTTATCCAGATATTGACACGCTTTACATTTCTGCACTTGGATATAAAGAGTTTAAAATCGCAACACTAAATTTGCCCCAAATCATTCAAATGCAACCAGAAACGAACGCTTTGGATGAAGTAATGATTACCGCTAAAATAGATCGTAAATTTAAGGTAGAAGACATTAAACCTTATTTGGATGATGATTATTACCATTGTTGGCTGCCTACTGTAGAATCTGAAATTGCAGTCTATTTCAACAATCCTGATGAGGCGCTAAAAAAAATTACCAAAGTGCACTTCCCTGTAACATTAGAATCGAGGGATTGGGAAAAAAGAAAACGCTCCAACGCCGATAAAAAGCCATTTTCAACCCTATTTAGGGTGAAATTTTACAACAATGTAAACGGTTTCCCTGGCAAAGAACTTCTCTTTAAAACGCTGGTGGTCAGAGCTACAGAAAAAGGAGGTGATGCTGTCGTGTTCGATGTATCGGAAGAAGCGATATTTATCCCCCAATCCGGCGTATTTGTATCGCTTCAAGTATTAGGCTATACGGATGACAATGGTAAGTTGCTTTCCAATAAAAAGTATAAAGAAATTAAATCTCGTGATGGTAGTGTGGTTAAAATTCCAACAAATTTCCGACCCTTACTACCGTTTACCGATGAAATCCCCCAAAACAGAACGTATATCAAACGGGTATTTGTCAATGGAAATAACTGGACCCGATTTGAAGAGAATAGCGGATTCCAGTCCACATTACTCCAAGCAGGTTTGAACAATTATGGCATGGGATTAACTTTTAATGTTTATAAAGATTAAAAAAGTATGATTTATCCTTGGCACCTTTATTTGATGGCGGCAATTTACATATTTGCTGGAATGATGCATTTTATAAGACCCAAAATGTATCTGCGAATTATGCCAAGATACCTGCCCAATCCAAAGTTACTGGTCACGCTGAGTGGTATTGCAGAAATCATGTTAGGCATTGGCTTGTGTTTTCCTGCCACTAAAAACAGTGCAATTTCTGGAATTATTGCCATGCTCATCCTATTCCTGTTGGTGCATTTTTATATGTTGTCCAGCAAAAAAGCCGGAGCCGGTATTCCACAGTGGGTCTTACTGCTACGCATTCCCTTGCAATTCGCTCTAATATATTGGGCCTATTGGTATTTACAATTTTAATGTTCAACCTCAATATCATATCTTCGCAACCTTAATGATCTAAAATATCATGAAAATCTCAAATTCAATCCCATACCTCATACTACTCATCATGACGAGTTGTGCACAACCTAAAGTAGCTGAACCTGTAGTGTATACTTATGTGGAAGAACCGCATTCCTATGCCAAACCAAACAACGCCTTCATTACTCATTTAAACCTAGACATCACGGTCAATTTTGAGACGGAAGTGATCAGCGGGAAAGCCACCTATGACATTAAAAACAATAACAGCACCCAAATTATTTTGGATTCTAAAAATCTCGATATTGAAGCTGTAACGGCTGATGGTAAAGAAACCGAATTTTCATTGGGAGCCAAGGACAAGCTGTTAGGACAACCGTTGACCGTGACCATTGACAAGAATACCAAACAAATTGCAATTGTTTATAAAACCACCAAGGCTACAGAAGCCCTGCAATGGTTAAAAGCACAACAAACTGCTGATAAAACCCATCCTTTCCTATTTACGCAAGGACAGGCAATCTTGACCAGAACTTGGATTCCCATTCAAGACAGCCCACAAATTCGCCTTACTTATGACGCCAATGTGAAAGTTCCAAAAGGACTGATGGCAGTAATGAGTGCAGAGAATCCAAAGGAAAAGACTGAAGATGGTCAGTACCATTTTAAAATGAAACAGCCTATTCCGGCGTATTTAATAGCTTTGGCCGTTGGAAATTTTGAATACAAAGCGATTAGCGATCGCACAGGAGTATATGCAGAAAAATCAATGTTGACCAAAGTGCACGATGAGTTTTCTGATATGGAAAATATGGTCAGTGCAGCTGAAGCACTTTATGGCGATTACGCCTGGGAGCAATTTGATGTGATTGTACTACCCCCAAGTTTCCCATTTGGAGGCATGGAAAATCCGAGATTAACTTTTGCTACACCAACAGTTATTGCTGGCGACAAAAGCCTAACTTCATTGGTGGCTCATGAACTGGCGCACTCGTGGTCTGGAAATTTAGTTACTAATGCCACTTGGAATGACTTTTGGCTCAACGAAGGTTTTACCGTTTATTTTGAAATGCGCATCATGGAAGCCCTCTATGGTAAAGAGCGGGCAGATATGTTGGCCTTGATCAGCCGTCAGGATTTAGATGAAGAATTAGCGCAATTGAAAGATACTCCAGACGCCACGAAACTCAAACTGAATTTAAAAGGCAAAAATCCGGATGATGGTATGAACAGCATTGCTTATGACAAAGGTTATCTCTTTTTAAGAACTTTGGAAGAGACTGTTGGCCGTGATAAATTCGATGCCTTTTTAAAACAATACTTTAAGGCTCATGCGTTTTCCACGATGACTACTGAAACCTTTCTTACGTATCTTAAAACCAATTTACTTGAGAAAAATCAGGTCACTTTCAATGCGGATGAATGGATCTATCAACCTGGGGTTCCTGAAAATCAAGCTGTCATCACTTCTGATAAGTTTAAAATCGTTGAACACATTTTAGAGGAATTTTTGACTACGGATAAAATCGATAAAGATCTTACCAAAGAATGGACATCTCAAGAATGGGTGCATTTTATAAGAAACTTCCCTGCCACGATGACTACCGATCAGATGCAGGAATTGGACACAACCTTTAATTTTACCAACGCCACAAATTCCTACATTCAGATGGTGTGGTATGAACAAGTCTTAAATCATGATTACCACGGCAAAAATGTAGATAAAAAAATTGAGCAATTTTTAACTACTGTGGGCCGTCGCTGGTATGTAGAAACTATTTTTAAAGCTTTTAAACGAAACGACAGAGTTGATGATGCTTTAAAAATTTATGAAAAATCGCGTCCAAATTACCATTCTGTTACGGCGAACACTATAGATGCCTTGCTGGGTTTTGAACCGGAAGTTGAAGAAGAAGTGTTAATTAAATAAGTAGCACATTTATTCCACAAGAAAATCAAAATAGGTATTTGGAAAAGGTTCCCAACGTAAGGTAAAGTGCCACCATTCTTTAGGATAATTTCTAAAGTTGTGCGCCTGCATCACACTCTGAAGAATTTGCCGGTTATTTTGCTGCGCTTCCGTAAGATGTCCATAAGACAACCAGGATTGCTCCCCAAAAAAATCGTAAGCACCTCCCATATCTAGAGGCTCGCCGGTATTGCCATCAGTAACGGTCAAATCTATAGTACTTCCTCTACTATGCCCTGACTTTGAAGCGATATAGCCTTCACTGAACAAAAATTGCTTTTCCACCTCAGGATAAAACGCGTGTTTATTGAGTGTATCTCCCAAATCTTTTGCCCATGTTACAAAATGGTTAACCGCGCGTTGTGGACGGTAGCCATCGTACACTTTTAAGCAGAAGTTCTGATCTCGGAGAGCTTCCTGAACCTTTCCCAGCGCTTCAGCAGCATCTTTGGTCAAAATCAATGTATTGGCCCGATACCCTTCAATAGGTTTACCTACAAAGTTATGATCTGTGAGGTACCGTAGCTCAACGTCTAGATCAGGAATAACCTCCTGAACATATACAAATCCGTCAGGAAGTGGGCTTGTTGGCAATTTGGCAAAGGCAAATCCCAAGATAATCAGCACCAATAACATTACTTTGTTTTTCATCATAGTTGTGCTAAATTAGATAAAATTAAATTATGGACTTATTTTCTGCTGAAAAAACACTTCTTCACCTTCCAAATGCAGAAGTGATCTATATCCCCAATTTTTACGATGCTCGGACGGCCGACGCTTATTTTGATCACTTTAAAGCAAACAGCCCATGGCAACAGGACGACATCAAAATTTTCGGAAAAATCTATGCCCAACCCCGTTTAACGGCACTATATGCGATAAACACCACGCCGTATAGCTATTCTAATCTAACGTTGATTCCCAATAAAATGTCTGATGAACTTCTTCAAATAAAAAATGATGTTGAAGACATAAGTGCGCATCATTTTACCACCGTATTACTTAATAGATATAGAGACGGCTCGGATAGTAACGGCTGGCATGCGGACAATGAGAAGATATTGGGAATAAATCCTGTGATCGCTTCTTTGAGCTTTGGAGCGACAAGAGCCTTTCATTTTAAACACCGCACCATAAAAAAAGAACAATACAAATTGCATCTTGACCATGGGAGTCTTTTAATTATGAAAGGGGAAATGCAACATTTTTGGTTGCATCAGATTCCGAAAACTAAGAAGGTGGTGAAGGAGCGGATCAACCTAACCTTTAGATCCTTATAAAAATAAAGAACCGAGGTCCCTCAACCTCGGTTCTTCTAATTTGCGTTTTTTATAATGTGTAGATTTAGGGTCACTAAGCCAACAACATGTGCAAATACTAATTAATTAATCCATTGTACAAAAACGTTAATTTCAGTACACTTCAAAGATAGAAATATAATTCAATCACTCTGCTAAAGGACATATTAAATCGATGAAATGCAATAAAATTTAACATTTAAGGATAAAAAGCGACATTTAATCGACAAAATGCATCATTTGTTCCATTACAAATATCCTTTACCCCAACATATTTTTAATAATTATCCGTTACTTAATTAGTAATAGTTTGCCGTAATGTATCTTCGTCACAAAAAAATTGTAGGTATGAAAACTTTAATCCTCCTGTTTAGCCTGATTTCCACCTTGAGTTTTGCTCAGGACCCATCTTTTACCGAAACTGAAATCCGCGTATCCAAATGGATTGATGGTAGTTTGATCGTTCCAAATTCAGGATCAGATCAGATGGCCATTATCATTGGTGGTTCCGGTCCTACCGATAGAAATGGGAATCAGAATTTTGCAAAAACTAATAACCTTAAAAAACTTGCTGAGACATTAGCTGAAAACGGCATTGCAAGTTTTCGGTACGACAAGCGTATTGTAAAACAGATTAAAATGAGATCTGTCGACCCTAATATCAAATTTGACGATTTTGTGTCCGATGCTATTGCTGTGGTCCATCATTTTAAATCGGAACAAAAATTTAAACAGCTCTATATTATTGGACATAGCCAAGGTAGCTTAATTGGTATGTTGGCGGCGCAACAAGATGTTGATGGTCTTATTTCCATTGCGGGTGCAGGCCAGTCTATTGACGCTGTAATTATTGACCAAGTTGACAAAACTGCGCCCTTGTTTACGGAGGAAACCAAGCGTGCATTTGAGGTTTTAAAATCTGGGCGTACGACGACGGACTATCCGCCTGCCTTAGCTTCCATCTTTGACAGCAGTGTACAAAAATTCATGATGAGTTGGATGAAACACGATCCTGCAGTGGTCATCAAATCATTAAACATCCCCATTCTTCTCCTCAACGGAACCAAAGATTTGCAAGTAAGTAAGGCTGAAGCAGAAATGCTGCAACAAGCCTCAGAAACATCTGAATTAAAACTCATTGATAACATGAACCACGTGCTCTTTGTTATTGATGGCGACGATCAGGAAAACGCCAAATCTTATAACGATCCTAATGGCAAAGTTTCGGAGGTGTTAATCCAATCTATCGTAAATTTTATAAAACAATAGTTGAAAACTTCATTCATATAACCGAAAAAAGCACCTTTCTCAAGGTGCTTTTTAACTAACTAACCAACCAAATGTAATATTAACGTCTCTAAAGGTTAACTACTCCTTTTTGTAATGTAGAGCATAATTATTTACATGATAAGCTTTTCAAATTCCGTGCCATATTTATATTTGTCGTCAGAATAATTATCCTTATTTTGCAGCTCAAATTCAGACTACATGCGTCCATATTTCAAAATTTTATTATTCTTTTCTTTTATTGTTTCCTCAACCTTCGTCGGCAACGCTCAAACCTTAGTGGTTGACAAGGCTAGTGAGAGCTACTCAGAAAACTTTGATATTCCTATTACTATTGATTCTACCACATTTGATCGCTTTCAAATTAAACTTTCCACAACTGATCCATCTTTAGTGATCAATCAAGTAGTTCTCGATAAAAAATTCTCCAAGGGAACCCTAAAATTCTCTTCTGTAGGCTCTATATATACGATAGATTACACTAGTGAAAGTGCATTAGCAATTTCTAAAAAAGAAAAGTTATTAGATTTAAAATTGAATACGACCAATCGTTTTTCAGATGAAAACATAATCGTTATCAATGAAAGTACGTTCTACAATAACAATCAATTGGTCACCATGACTGAAAAGGTCAAACCGGCCACTGCCAATCAATTTGTACTTTTTAAAAATGATGCTATTGTTTTTGGACTATTAATGCTAGCCCTCGGGTTTGTGTTCTTCACCGAATCAAAGAAACAAGGGTTTTGGCCAAAATTCTACAAATACGTTCCAGGACTATTAATGTGTTATATGATTCCAGCCATTTTCAATTCGCTGGGTCTCATCTCCGCAGACGTTTCGGAAACCTACTATATTGCCAGCCGTTATTTATTACCAGCATCTTTAGTACTGCTCACCATTAGCATCGATTTAAAGGCTGTTTTCAACTTAGGATGGAAAGCCTTAGTGATGTTCTTTACGGGAACTATTGGGATTATCATTGGTGGGCCCATAGCCATTTTAATCATTTCAACATTTTCTCCAGAAACTGTTGGAGGTGCAGGATTTGATGCGGTATGGCGTGGTTTGGCAACCTTAGCAGGAAGTTGGATTGGCGGTGGCGCCAACCAAGCCGCCATGTTAGAAATTTATGGATTTAATCAAGAACTCTACGGAGGCATGGTCTTGGTGGACATTGTAGTGGCCAACATTTGGATGGCCGTGCTGTTATTAGGAATTGGCAAACGCGAAAAAATTGATAACTGGCTAAAAGCAGATAATACCGCTATTAATGAATTGCAAAAGAAAGTGCAAAACTTTAGCGAAAAAACAACCCGCATTCCCACCTTAACCGATTTGCTCATCATTTTGACATTTGCTTTTGTTGCGGTAGGTATTGCACATTACGGTGCGGACGTGATTTCTACGTATCTCTCCGCCAATTTTGAAGCCGTCAGCAATCCGAGAAGCGCACTTTCCTCATTTGGTAGCCAATTCTTTTGGTTGATATCCATTGCGACAATAATCGGAATTTTATTATCCTTTACCCCTGCTAAAAATTACGAGGGTGCCGGCGCCAGTAAAATTGGGAGCATTTTTATATACATCTTGGTGGCTACCATTGGTATGAAAATGGATTTAGGCAAAATCTTCGAAAATCCTGGGCTGATATTAATAGGTTTGGTGTGGATGACCATTCATGCCGTCCTCCTTATTGTCATCGCTAAATTGATCAGAGCTCCCTACTTTTTCCTGGCTGTAGGAAGTCAGGCAAACGTGGGTGGAGCAGCATCTGCACCGGTAGTTGCGGCCGCGTTTCACCCTTCATTGGCCACGGTTGGCGCGCTCTTGGCGGTATTTGGATATGTGGTAGGAACCTATGGCGCACTTTTATGTGCAGAGCTCATGAGAATAGTTGCGGTAGGTTAGTTTTTAAAGGAATTTTATAAGATATTTGCCCACCAAAAATTAAAAATCTCCATGAAAAGATTAGTAGTTATACTTAGTTTACTCCTCGTGTCGTCCTGTGCTAAAGACAGCTCAAATTTCACGCTTACAGGAACTATTAAAGATTTAAAAAAAGGAACCGTTTATCTTCAGAGGGTGGATGATTCTCTCTTGGTATCGATAGATTCCATTCAAATAAATGGGGATTCGAAATTTGAGCTTCACACGAAATTGGATGGTCCGGAAGTACTGTATTTAGCATTGGATAAAAACGGACAAGATTCTGGAGTAATTCCTTTTTTCGCTGATTTAGGAACTACTGAAATCAATACAAGCTTAAAAAACTTCTATATGGACGCTAAAATCACAGGGTCTAAGCAACAGGAAAAATTGGAAGAATACAATAAGATGATGGACAGATTCAAGGATAAGAATCTCGATCTTATAAAAAATAATTTAGAAGCCCGAAAAAGTAATGATTCTATTTTAATGGATTCCAGCTATAAGGAATACAACAATTTAATCCTCAGAAAATATTTGTATACCATCAATTTTGCGATGAATAATAAGGATAGCGAGATTGCACCATACTTGGCCATATCAGAAATTTCAGATGCAAACTTGAGATATCTAGACACCATTAATAATGCCTTAACTCCAGAAATTAAATCGTCTCGATACGGTAAGATATTACAAGAACTGATTACAGAACGTAAAAAGCAATAGCCGTAAAAATTGGGCAATGGGCCTGATTCAACCCTACTACGTTTTCCTTTTCAGAAATTGAAATACTTAACCCAGATATCCGTTATGGAGCAAAGACTTATAAATAATGACTATTACCAAAGTTGACCTTATCAAATGGGCTAAGAGAATGAGCTATGCTTTAGGCCTTCTCTTAGCTCTTTTTATTTGTTTTTATGCCAGTATTTATTTCGGACTCTGGGGTAAAATCCCCGACTCTAAACAACTCGCACAGTTAAAACAAAGTCAGGCTACGCAAGTACTCGATGCCAATAATGATTTAATTGGTAAGATTTACGTTTACGACAGGCAATCTATTAAATTTGAAGATTTCCCCAAACATTTAATTGATGCTTTGGTAGCTACTGAAGATGTTCGGTTTTATGAGCACAACGGGATTGACAGTAAAAGTTTACTTCGTGTATTCTTTAAAAGCATCCTGATGTCTAATGATTCTTCGGGCGGTGGGAGCACCATAACGCTGCAGTTGGCTAAAAACCTTTTTGGAAGAAAAAATTATGGTCCTTTTGGAATTGTGATCAACAAAATCAGAGAAAGTATTGTTGCCAGACGCATTGAAAAATTGTATTCCAAGGATGAAATCCTCACTTTATATCTTAATACAGTGCCTTTTCCGGACAACACTTACGGGATAGAAAGCGCTTCAGAAAAATTCTTTAATTCCCATACTAAAGATTTAAGCTTGGTACAATCCGCCACATTGGTGGGCTCCTTAAAAGCTAATACCGGTTACAATCCGCGTCGCTATCCCGAAAGATCGGGCGCACGCAAAAATGTGGTCATTAATCAGATGGTTAAATATGGCTTTCTTTCTGAAGCCGAAGCCAACAAAGCCACCACCGATAGTATCGTCATCGATTATCAAAATTACGCTCCTAACGAAGGGTTAGCGCCATACTTTAGGGCTGAAATTAAAAAACAGCTGGACAGTTTACTTAAGCAGAAACAATTTCGTAAACCCAATGGTGAGATGTACAACATTTATCACGACGGCTTAAAGATTCACACCACTTTAGATAATACCATGCAACGCTATGCGGAAGCCGCTATGCAAGAGCACATGAGTGATTTGCAACGCCAATTTGAAAAAGCATACGGACAGAATGCCCCGTGGCTTAAAGGGAAGTCGGCATTTGAAGCGGCAAAAAAACGCTTAAAATCCTACAGAAAATACAAGGCTCAAGGTTTGGATGACCAGGCCATTACGGATTCTTTACAACGCCCCCATCAAATTGACCGTTTCTCCTGGGATGAAATCACCGTAGCTTCTATGTCTACGCTCGATAGCTTAGAGTACTACTCTAAGTTTCTTAATGCGGGCCTCGTCTCTCTAGACCCATCAAATGGCGCCATAAAAGCGTATGTAGGCGGTATTGATTACGGCTTTTTTCAATTTGATCATATTGTGCAAAGTAAACGTCAAGTAGGATCCACCTTTAAACCGTTTGTCTATACTGCCGCTTTAGAGCAGGGTATGGATCCGTGTACTTACATTCCGCTGAAAGCAATTACCTATACTGATGTAAATAATTGGCGACCAACCAACGCCGGTGGACTGGATGATGAAGATCTCAATTATAATTTGCAAAAGGCCTTGAGCAACTCCGTCAATACCATTGCCGTGAAAGTGCTTTACGAAACTGGTCTGGGAAATGTAATTGCACAAGCTAAGAAAATGGGGATTGAAAGCCACATTGAAGCTGTGCCTTCCATTGCTTTGGGATCATCAAATCTCACGGTTTTGGAACTAGCAAAAGCCTACACCACCTATGTTAATGGCAGCAAGGCTTCCAACCCAGTTTTTATTAACAAAATTGAAGACAAAGATGGCAACATCATTGCGTCTTTTGAAGATTTACATCCGGAAGCACAAAACAACAGCATGGCGTTTAGCAATGAAACCCGACAGGTGATGTTGGAATTTATGAAAGCCACAGTTAATGAAGGTACCGCCACCAGATTACGTTCTACCTATCAATTGCCGAACGCACTGGCCGGAAAAACGGGTACAACACAGGATAATAAAGATGGTTGGTTTGTGGGCATTATGCCAAAACTGGTAACTGTAACATGGGTAGGTAATGACAATCAACAAATTGGGTTCAGCTCTACTGGATTAGGTCAAGGTGCCAACTCAGCACTTCCCATCTTTGCCAAATACCTGCAAAAATTAAATGCAGATTCCAAGTTCAACAGCATTACAAAAGCGTCTTTTGAAAACCCTACGGAAGCTGTGCTAAATTCGCTTAATTGCGACCCAACTAAAACGGATGGTTTTTTTAAGCGTCTCTTTGGAAATAAAAAGGAAGAACGTCAATTTAAAAAACAGGAAAAGAAGAATAAGAAAGGTGGTGGTATTTTTGGTTGGTTGAAGAAGAAAGATAAGGATGAATAATTCTATTGTGAGCAATGCATCACAATGAAGTTCTTCGTTACTTTAGAAACAATATATCTACGCTAGTGATTTTTTAAAAGACACTGAAGAGGATTTTGTAATTCTCCACATAATGATCTGCCTATACCTGCCCTTTGATTGCCCTCAGGATTAATATAACATTTAGATAAGAGAAAGGTTTATATGTGGCCGCCCAGGCTATCCAAGGAAAACAACTACTGATTATTCTCATGATCAATTTCTCCTCCTTAATAAGTACACACAAATTAACCTTTCACAAAGAAGTTTTTTCAAGAGCCGACGAAGGGACTCCTTTCGACTGCGCTAAGGATAAACTTCTCGTCCCAGACTAATGTCAATAAAAAAACCTCTCAAAATGAGAGGTTTTCTGAGAGCCGATGGAGGGACTCGAACCCACGACCTGCTGATTACAAATCAGCTGCTCTAGCCAGCTGAGCTACATCGGCCTAAGAGAGTGCAAATATAATCTTGAAAATAATATTTGCAAATCTTTTGAAATAAAAATTAACCTAAGTTATTGATTTTTTCAATCAACGCGCGACCTTTAGTTTCTAGTTCAGCGTTAACTTGTTTAAAGTGAGCTCTTTTGTTTTCGACAGTTTTATCGTTTACTTTAGCAATCAACTCATCAAACGTTTCAATAGCTTCGTCAACTATCGCTTCAGTTTTTTTAGTGTCTTTACCAGTATGCGTATATTCCCAAACATAAGCCGCTTCAATAATATCTCCTAATACGTAGTTGATATCTTTTTTTAGGTCTCTAACATTTGCCATTTTTCTTAATTTTAAAATTTTTACAAAAGTAGTCAATTAAACAACGTCCCGCATAACGGATTGCGTATATTTTAACTACACATAGACTTCCAACAACGTGGCGTCCTTTGCTACAATTTGAAACGTTTTCAAAGCTGCAGGAATCAATATTGTTTCCCCTTTTTTAATGCGTTCAGAATGCGTGGCCGTCTTTAATTCTGCTTCGCCTTCCACACAAATATATATCATAAAGGAATCATAGGTGTTTTCTCTCTCAAGGGTTGTATTAACCTTTACATAATTAGTAGTAAAATAGGGGCAACTCACCATTTTATTAGAGTGATTAGCTTCTTGATCATAAGATACCCTGAAATTATCAGGCATATCAAATCCAATCGCATCAATTGCCAAATCTGTATGCAACTCGCGGGAATTTCCGTCAGCATCGGTTCGGTCCCAATCGTAAATACGGTAGGTAATATCACTTGTTTGTTGAATTTCAGCTAACAGTACACCTGCGCCAATAGCATGTACCCGACCTACTTCAATAAAATAAGCATCGCCCGTTTTAACCTTGTCAAAATTTAGAATTTCAGTAAGCGAATGCTTATCGAGATGCTCTAAATAAAGTTCTTTGGTCATCGGCTGATTAAAATCTACAATTAAATTGGCATCTTTATCCGCCTGCATGACGTACCACATTTCCGTTTTACCAAAGGAATTGTGACGTTTGGCCGCCAACTCATCATTGGGATGCAATTGTATGGACAAATCTTCTTTAGCATCAATAAACTTAATTAGCAACGGAAATTTATTACCGAAGCGCTCATAAATCTTTTCTCCCAACACATCAGCTTTATAGCTACTCAACACATGTTTTAAGGATTGATTTTCCAAAGTGCCATTAGAAACTATAGATGTATCGCCATCAACATCACTAATTTCCCAGCTTTCACCAATGTTTGGCAATTTGGAATCTTTATTTAAAAGTGTTTTCAACTTTTCGCCGCCCCAAATTTTATCTTTTAAAATAGGGTGGAATTTTAAGGGATATAACGTATTTTTCAAAATATAAAATTTTTATAAGTCTGCGGATTAAGATCCGGAATAGGTAACAAAATTACGAGGGGTTTCGTAAAGGGTAATAGACAATTGTAAATCTGGTTGTAACTTCGGTTTAATTTTGTTGTAGATAACCACAGCTATGTTTTCGGCAGTCGGATTTAAAGTTTTAAATTCTTCTACCTCTACATTCAGGTTCTTATGGTCAAAAGCCTCTTCAATGTCATCTTTAATGATGTCTTTCAACACTTTCATATCCATCACAAAACCAGTTTCCTGATCTATTTCGCCAGTAACACTTACCGTTAGATCATAATTATGGCCGTGAAAGTTAGGATTGCTACATTTACCAAAAATGGCTTCATTTTGCTCAGCGCTCCAATCTTTCCTGTAAAGTCGGTGCGCCGCATTAAAATGTGCTTTTCTACTGACCGTTACTCTCATGATTCCACACGATTTATATGTTCGTAAAATTTTTCGAATATAATTTTAAACCACTCGGTATAAATATCTGGATGGTTCGCGATATCCTGTTTCACGTCTTCCAAAGGCATCCATTTCCAGGCTGCTACTTCATCAGGATTAATTTCCGGTGCGTCTTCATAATTACCCACAAGAATGTGGTCAAATTCATGTTCCGTCAAGCCATTATCAAAAGGCGCCTTATAAATAAAAGAAACGGTTTCTTCTAGAGCTGTCTGAAAACCCATTTCTTCCTGTAAGCGGCGTTTCCCTGCTTGGATATTGGTCTCTCCTACTCTTTGATGACTGCAACAGGTGTTGGTCCAAAGTAAGGGCGAATGGTATTTATGTGATGCGCGTTGCTGCAACATCAATTCGTTTTTCTCATTGAAAACAAATACGGAAAAAGCGCGATGCAATAGTGCCTTTTCGTGCGCTTCCATCTTTGGCATAGTGCCTATCTGCTCGTCTTTTTCATTAACGAGTATTACCTTTTCTTCTGTCATAACCCACAAAGTTACCAACAAAAGTAATAAAAAGAACCAATGTTGTCTTAAAATAAAAATCGACCTCTTTGATCTATTAATTTTGTATTCAATAATAGTATCTTTGCATCCCATTTTAATGCAGATTATGAGTTTTAAATCAGAGATCAACAGACGACGTACATTTGGAATTATTGCGCATCCCGATGCCGGAAAAACCACACTTACGGAAAAATTACTACTATTTGGAGGTGCAATTCAGGAAGCTGGTGCCGTCAAAAGCAACAAAATTAAGAAAGGTGCGACGAGTGACTTTATGGAGATTGAACGCCAGCGTGGTATTTCCGTAGCGACATCGGTCTTGGCTTTTGAGTATGAAGGTACGAAAATCAATATCTTGGATACTCCCGGACATAAGGATTTTGCTGAAGATACCTATAGGACTCTTACGGCCGTAGACAGTGTGATTGTGGTTGTAGACGTGGCTAAAGGTGTGGAGGAACAAACTGAGAAGTTGGTTGAAGTGTGCCGAATGCGAAATATCCCGATGATCGTGTTTATCAATAAAATGGACCGTGAAGGAAAGGATGCGTTTGATTTGTTAGATGAAATTGAACAAAAATTAGGCTTGCGCGTCGTCCCAATGAGTTTTCCTATTGGCATGGGTTATGATTTTAAAGGAATTTATAATTTGTGGGAGAACAATATCAACCTATTCAGTGGCAACAGCCGTAAAAATATTGAAGAGACGGTTGAAATTTCCGATTTAGCATCACCAGAAATTGATAAACTTATCGGTGAAAAAGCCGCTAATACCCTACGTGAAGAAGTGGAACTTGTAGAAGGGATTTACCCTACATTCGACCGCGAGGAATATTTAAATGGCCACCAACAACCGGTGTTTTTCGGATCCGCTTTAAATAACTTTGGCGTTCGTGAGTTATTGGATTGCTTTATTGAAATAGCACCTAAACCACGAGCCAAACAAAGTGAAGAACGCTTAGTACAGCCGGATGAAAAGGATTTTACAGGCTTTGTTTTTAAAATTCACGCCAATATGGACCCCAACCATCGGGACCGTTTGGCCTTTATAAAAATTGTGTCAGGCACGTTTGAACGTAACAAACCCTATCTACACGTTAGAAATAAGAAAAAAATGAAGTTCTCCAGTCCCAATGCCTTTTTTGCGGAGAAAAAGGAAATTGTGGACATCTCTTATCCGGGCGATATTGTAGGGCTGCACGACACGGGGAATTTTAAAATTGGGGATACACTCACTGAAGGGGAAAATATGAGCTACAAGGGCATCCCTAGCTTCTCTCCGGAACACTTTAGATATATCAATAATGCTGATCCGTTAAAATCGAAACAGCTCTTTAAAGGCATCGACCAATTGATGGATGAAGGGGTTGCCCAATTGTTTACATTAGAATTAAACGGAAGAAAGGTTATTGGAACGGTTGGCGCATTGCAATATGAAGTGATCCAATACCGATTGGAGCACGAATACGGCGCCAAATGCACCTACGAAAATTTGAATGTATTCAAAGCGTGCTGGGTTGAACCAACAGATGCGAAGAATGAGGAATACAAAGAGTTCTTAAGAGTTAAGCATCGTTATTTGGCCAAAGACAAAGAAGACCAATTGGTATTCTTGGCCGACTCCCAATTTTCACTTCAGATGACCCAACAAAAATATCCAAGTATAAAATTCCATTTTACTTCAGAATATAAATAAGCTATATTATAAGACTCCGTTTTCTATATTTCAAAATTTGGGATTCAGAGTTCATGTTATCAAAGAACTGTAGTTCATCGAATAATTCTCGTACAATTTAAGTTTTAACGAATTTTTTATACATTTAATCGAGGGGTTTAAAAAAATAGATGCTTTGTTGAATTACTTTTTCCAAATCTAGATAGTGTCAAACCCCAAATTGAACTATTTATGGAAACCATTATGAACCAGTTTAGTAATAGCGAGATGACTATTACTTACGAACCTCGTGTTTGCATCAATGCTGGTCGTTGTGCAAAAGAACTATCAGATGTATTTCGGAATTCTGTAATCCCTTGGATTGATTTAGATGGTGCACCATCGCAGAGCATCATTAGCCAAGTTCAGAAATGTCCGTCCGGAGCTTTAAAATTTCATATAAATCAGAAAGTAGCCTAACTATTTCTAAAAAAGAAAAATCCCTTTGAATTAAGTTTCAAAGGGATTTTTTGTGGGTTATGCTTGGCCAGTCGGGCCAAAATTTAATGGTATCGGTGGTTGTTCATAATCCTTAATTTCACCATGGGCATTTTCAAAACGCTTGACATTCTCGCCTAAAGCCTTGAGCAAACGCTTGGCGTGTTGTGGCGTCAGGATAATTCGTGACTTCACTTTGCTTTTAGGTGTTCCGGGCATGATGCTTACAAAATCAACAACAAATTCAGAAACAGAATGGTTGATGATTGCTAAATTGGAATAAATACCTTCCGCAATTTTTTCATCCAATTCAATATTGATTTGTCCTTGTTTTGGGTCTTCTTTGATGTCGCTCATAATATGTACTTACAATCCTGAAAAATCAGGAATTATATTTTTAAAATTGGTCTCTTGAAAAAACTGACGATTTTGAGAATCAACTATGATTCACCATGATTGTTAACTTATTTAAAAGATTCCCGCCTGCGCGGGGATAATTTGATGAACCACTTCTGTAAAAAACAGAAGTGGCATCTCATTAATTAAAATTCAACTCTTCTTTAGCTTTCATCATTTGGTTGAATTCTTCTTTAGAACCAACGATGATGTTCTCGTAACGTCTTACACCAGTTCCCGCAGGAATTCTGTGTCCGACAATTACGTTTTCTTTCAAGCCTTCTAACTCGTCAACTTTAGCGCTTACTGCGGCTTCGTTAAGTACTTTAGTCGTCTCTTGGAACGATGCTGCTGAAATAAACGATTTAGTCTGTAATGACGCTCTCGTAATCCCTTGTAATATAGGAGTTGCTGTAGCCGGTTGTGCATCTCTTGCAACAGCCAACTGACCATCTTCTCTTCTAATCACAGAGTTTTCATCTCTTAACTGACGCATTGTAACAATTTGTCCTGGTTTAAGTGTCTTAGAATCTCCAGCATCTTCAATCACCTTCATTCCGAAAATTTTATCGTTTTCTTCAATGAAATCTGATTTATGAGCCAATTGATCTTCTAAGAAAATAGTATCACCAGAATCAATGATTCTAACTTTACGCATCATTTGTCTTACCACTACCTCAAAATGCTTGTCATTAATCTTCACACCTTGTAAACGATATACTTCTTGTACTTCATTTACCAAGTATTGCTGCACTGCTGAAGGTCCTTTAATATTTAAGATATCATCAGGAGTGATTGACCCATCAGATAAAGGCATACCGGCTTTCACATAATCATTTTCTTGAACAAGAATCTGACTAGATAGTTTTACCAAATATTTCTTAACCTCACCTAATTTAGACTCGATAACAATCTCACGGTTACCTCTTTTGATTTTTCCAAAAGAAACAACACCATCAATCTCACTTACTACAGCTGGATTTGAAGGGTTACGTGCTTCAAATAACTCAGTTACACGTGGTAAACCTCCTGTAATATCACCAGACTTAGCTGATCTACGTGGAATTTTCACCAATACCTTACCGACGTTAATTTTCTCGCCATCATTAATCATAATGTGAGAACCTACAGGTAAGTTGTAAGAGCGTATGGCGTTACCTTTAGCATCCTGAATGTGCAATGTCGGAATCAATTTCTTGTTTCTAGACTCAGAGATTACCTTCTCTTGGAATCCTGTTTGCTCATCAATTTCAACTTGGTAAGTGACACCTTGGTCAATATTTTCATAAGCTACCTTACCGGCGAACTCAGAAATAATAACCCCGTTATATGGATCCCATGAACAAATGACGTCGCCTTTCTTCACTTTATCTCCTGGCTCGCAGTAGATGAATGATCCGTAAGGAATATTATTCGTACTTAGTGTAATTCCTGTTTTAGCATCCACCAATTTGAATTCAGAAGTACGAGAAATTACAACATCAACAGCTTCGCCATTGCTATCTTTTCCTTTGACTACTTTTAAATCTTCAATTTCAGCTATACCGTCAAATTTAACCGTCAATTTATTTTCTTCAGAAATGTTACCCGCAATACCTCCAACGTGGAAGGTACGAAGTGTTAACTGTGTACCTGGCTCTCCAATAGATTGGGCAGCAACGACACCAACAGCTTCACCTCTTTGTACCATCTTACCGGTAGCAAGGTTACGTCCGTAACATTTAGAACAAATTCCTTTTTTAGCCTCACAAGTTAATGCTGAACGTACTTCAACCGACTCTAAAGCCGAATTTTGTATGCGTTTTGCGATTGGATCATAAATGTGCTCACCTGCACCAACAATAAGTTCTTGAGTTAATGGATCGTAAACATCATTTAATGACGTTCTACCCACTACTCTATCTTCAAGAGTTTCAATGATCTCCTCATTTTTCTTCAATGCAGAAACTTCAATACCTCTTAATGTTCCACAATCTTCACTGTAGATAATAACATCTTGAGATACATCTACCAAACGACGTGTTAGGTAACCAGCATCTGCCGTTTTAAGTGCGGTATCGGCAAGACCTTTACGAGCACCGTGAGTAGAGATAAAGTATTCTAAAATTGATAGACCTTCCTTAAAGTTAGAAAGAATCGGGTTTTCAATAATCTCTCCACCACCTGCATTAGATTTTTTAGGCTTCGCCATCAATCCACGCATCCCGGTTAACTGACGAATCTGTTCTTTAGATCCACGAGCACCAGAGTCAAGCATCATATACACTGAGTTGAATCCTTGTTGATCTTCACGGATACGTTTCATTGACAATTCAGTCAATTCCGCATTTGTAGACGTCCAGATATCAATAACTTGGTTGTAACGCTCATTGTTGGTAATAAGACCCATGTTATAGTTGGCCATAATACCATCAACTTGTTTGTTGGCGCTATCAATCATGCTTTGTTTTTCCGGCGGGATAATAATATCACCTAAACTAAATGATAATCCACCTTGGAAGGCAAATTTATAGCCTAAATCCTTGATTTCATCTAAAAACTCAGCTGTTTCAGGAACAGAAGTTGCTTTTAGGATGTTACCAATAATATCTCTCAACGATTTTTTAGTCAATACTTGATTGATATATCCTGCTGCAGCTGGTACTTTCTCGTTAAAGAGTACACGACCAACAGTAGTTGACACAATCTGTTTTACTAATTCTCCTTCTTCGTTAAAGTCTTCAGTTCTTACTTTGATTGCCGCGTTTAAATCGACCATCTTTTCATTGTAAGCAATGTTTACTTCTTCTGCAGAATAGAATGTTAAACCTTCACCTTTCACTTTAACCTCATCCGTAGACTTGCGTTCCTTGGTCATATAGTAAAGACCAAGCACCATGTCTTGAGAAGGTACAGTAACAGGAGAACCGTTAGCAGGGTTCAAGATGTTATGAGAAGCCAACATTAATAATTGAGCTTCTAAAATAGCCTCAGGTCCTAATGGTAAATGCACTGCCATTTGATCCCCATCAAAATCGGCATTAAACGCCGTACATACTAATGGGTGCAATTGGATTGCTTTACCTTCAATTAACTTAGGCTGGAACGCTTGAATACCTAGTCTGTGCAACGTTGGAGCACGGTTTAAAAGAACCGGATGTCCTTTTAAAACATTCTCTAATATATCCCAAACTACAGGCTCTTTACGGTCTATAATTTTCTTTGCAGATTTTACTGTTTTTACGATACCACGCTCAATCAGTTTTCTGATGATAAACGGTTTGTAAAGTTCAGCTGCCATGTTTTTAGGCAATCCACATTCAAATAATTTTAATTCTGGTCCAACGACAATTACCGAACGTGCTGAATAATCCACACGTTTACCAAGTAAATTTTGACGAAAACGTCCTTGTTTTCCTTTAAGGGAATCAGATAACGATTTTAATGGCCTGTTAGAATCTGTTTTTACTGCAGATGCTTTACGTGTGTTGTCAAATAATGAATCTACTGATTCTTGCAACATACGTTTCTCATTACGTAAAATTACCTCAGGCGCTTTGATCTCAACCAAACGCTTCAAACGGTTGTTACGAATAATAACACGACGGTACAAATCATTTAAATCTGAAGTCGCAAAACGACCACCATCTAAAGGCACTAACGGTCGTAATTCTGGTGGAATTACTGGAATCGCCTTCATGATCATCCACTCAGGTAGATTCTCACGATTGGCGTTAGAGTCACGGAAGGCTTCAACAACCTGTAAACGTTTTAACGCTTCAGTTTTACGTTGTTTAGACGTTTCAGTGTTTGCTTTATGACGTAATTCAAAAGATAAATCGTTTAAATCAATTCTTGAAAGTAAATCAATCAAACATTCAGCACCCATTTTGGCGATGAATTTGTTTGGATCATTATCATCTAAATACTGGTTGTCTTGTGGAAGGGATTCAAGAATTGTCAAGTAATCTTCTTCCGTTAAGAAATCTAATCTTTGTAATGGTTCTCCGTCGATATTTTTGGCATTACCTGGTTGAATTACGACATAACGTTCGTAATAAATAATCATATCCAATTTCTTGGAAGGTAACCCCAATACATATCCAATTTTGTTTGGTAATGAACGGAAATACCAGATATGAGCTACAGGCACTACCAAATTAATATGCCCTACTCTGTCTCTACGTACTTTCTTTTCAGTTACTTCAACACCACAACGGTCACAAACAATACCTTTGTAACGGATGCGTTTATATTTACCACAAGCACATTCAAAATCCTTTACAGGACCAAAAATACGCTCACAGAACAAACCATCTCTTTCTGGTTTGTGTGTTCGATAATTAATAGTTTCAGGTTTAAGAACCTCACCTCGAGATGCTGCTAAAACAGACTCTGGAGACGCTAAACCAATGGAGATTTTATTAAATCTCTGTACTGTATTCTTATCTTGTCTTCTTGCCATTTTTTATGGTACTAACAAATTAAAATTTAATTTTTTGGATTGGGTAGAGACAGATAATCATCTGTCTCTACCACGGAATAATATCTGCGATATTATTCCTCCAATCTAATATCTAATCCTAATCCTTTCAATTCGTGCATAAGTACGTTGAAAGATTCAGGTAGTCCTGGTTCTGGCATTGGCTCTCCCTTAACGATTGCTTCGTAAGTTTTTGCTCTACCGATAACATCATCAGATTTTACTGTTAAGATCTCACGTAAGGTTGCAGATGCGCCATAAGCTTCAAGTGCCCATACCTCCATCTCACCAAAACGCTGACCACCAAACTGAGCTTTACCACCCAATGGTTGTTGTGTAATTAATGAGTATGGTCCTATTGAACGTGAGTGCATTTTATCATCCACCATATGTCCTAGTTTCAACATATAAATTACACCAACAGTTGCAGGTTGATCAAAACGATCTCCCGTACCACCATCATATAAATATGTATGTCCGAAACGTGGAATTCCAGCTTCATCCGTCAATTCATTAATTTGATCTAAAGTAGCCCCATCAAAAATTGGAGTTGCATACGTACGACCTAATTTTTGACCAGCCCATCCAAGAACCGTTTCATAGATTTGACCAATGTTCATACGAGAAGGTACACCAAGTGGATTCAATACGATATCTACCGGAGTTCCATCTTCTAAGAATGGCATATCTTCCTGACGTACAATACGCGCAACGATACCTTTGTTACCGTGACGCCCTGCCATTTTATCACCAACTTTCAGTTTACGTTTCTTAGCGATGTAAACTTTAGCTAATTTGATGATTCCCGCTGGCAACTCATCTCCTACAGAAATTGTAAACTTCTCACGACGCAACGACCCTTGAAGGTCATTTTCCTTAATTTTATAATTGTGGATCAAATCCGCAATTAAACCATTAGTATGATCGTCAGTAGTCCAAACTCCTGAAGTTAAATGCGTATAATCATCTACAGAGTTTAACATCTTTAAGGTATACTTTTTACCTTTTGGAATGATTTCCTCTCCAAGATCATTAAAGATACCTTGGGCAGTTTTACCGTTTACAATAGCGAACAATTTATCAACCACAACAGCTTTTAAATCGTCAAACTTTCTGTAGTAAACTGATTCTAATGCATCAATATCCTCCTTATCTTTAGCTCTCTTACGTTTGTCTTTTACAGCTCTTGAGAATAATTTTTTCTCAATAACCACACCGTGTAATGATGGAGATGCTTTTAAAGACGCATCTTTTACATCACCAGCTTTATCACCGAAGATTGCTCTTAATAATTTTTCTTCTGGTGTTGGATCAGATTCACCTTTTGGTGTGATTTTCCCGATAAGGATATCACCTGGTTTGATCTCAGCACCAATACGAATCATACCATTTTCATCTAAGTCTTTAGTAGCCTCTTCAGAAACGTTAGGAATATCATTAGTCAATTCTTCGTTACCTAATTTGGTATCTCTAACTTCTAATGAATACTCATCAATATGAATCGATGTAAAAATATCATCACGTACTACTTTTTCAGAAATCACGATCGCATCCTCAAAGTTGTATCCTTTCCATGGCATAAATGCCACTTTCATGTTACGACCTAAAGCGAGCTCTCCGTTTTGAGTAGCATAACCTTCACAAAGTACTTGTCCTTTTTTAACTTTATCACCTTTGGTTACAATAGGCTTTAAGTTAATTGACGTGCCTTGGTTGGTTTTTCTGAACTTCACTAATGGATAGGTTTTGGTATCACTATCAAAACTTACCATGGCTTGTTCTTCTGTACGTTCGTATTTGATGGTGATTTCGTTGGCATCTACATACTCAACAGTTCCATCACCTTCTGCATTAATCAATACTCTAGAGTCTGAAGCTACTTGACGCTCTAATCCAGTTCCTACAATTGGTGCATCAACACGCAATAATGGTACTGCCTGACGCATCATGTTAGATCCCATCAAGGCTCTGTTGGCATCATCATGCTCCAAGAATGGAATTAACGATGCTGAAATTGAAGCTACTTGGTTAGGAGCAACGTCAGTATAGTTAGCGTTAGCTGGATCAATTACTGGGAAATCACCTTCTTGACGGGCAATAATTTTATCTTCAGTAATTTTACCTGTAGAATCAATCTTGATGTTTGCTTGCGCAATCAACATATCTTCTTCCTCTTCGGCACTTAAATAGGTTGGTTCATTTTTAATGTCAACAACACCATCCGTAATTTTACGATAAGGTGTTTCAATGAAGCCCATTCCATTCACTTTAGCATACACCGAAAGTGATGAAATCAGACCAATATTTGGTCCCTCAGGAGTTTCAATAGGACATAGACGTCCGTAGTGGGTATAGTGAACGTCACGAACCTCGAATCCTGCACGCTCTCTAGACAAACCTCCAGGTCCTAATGCTGATAGACGACGTTTGTGCGTAATCTCAGCCAATGGATTGGTTTGATCCATAAATTGAGATAATTGATTCGTTCCAAAGAAAGAGTTGATTACAGAAGACAAGGTCTTCGCGTTAATCAAATCGATTGGTGTAAACACCTCATTGTCACGAACGTTCATACGCTCACGAATTGTACGTGCCATACGGGCTAAACCAACACCAAATTGTTGAGATAATTGCTCCCCTACTGTACGTACTCGACGGTTAGAAAGGTGGTCAATATCATCAATCTCAGCTTTAGAGTTGATAAGCTCAATTAAATATTTTATAATTGTAATGATATCCAATTTGGTAAGCACTTGCTTATCCATACCGATATCCAATTGTAGTTTTTTGTTCATTCTATAACGACCTACTTCACCTAAAGAGTAACGTTGGTCAGAGAAGAATAATTTGTCAATAATACCACGTGCAGTCTCCTCATCAGGCGGCTCCGCGTTACGCAATTGACGGTAGATATGTTCAACAGCTTCTTTTTCAGAGTTTGTTGGATCTTTTTGTAGCGTATTATGGATGATAGAATAATCGCCTTGCTGAGCACTCTCTTTGTGTAAAAGAACAGTTTTTGCATCAGCCTCAAGAATCTCTTCGATATTGTCTTTATCTAAAACAGTATCACGATCAAGTACAATTTCGTTACGTTCAATTGAAACTACTTCACCGGTATCTTCATCAACAAAATCTTCGTGCCATGTGTTCAACACACGAGCTGCCAATTTACGACCAATGATTTTCTTAAGTCCAGACTTAGAAACCTTAACCTCTTCAGCAAGGTCAAAAATTTCAAGAATGTCCTTGTCACGTTCAAAGCCGATAGCTCTAAACAAGGTAGTAACTGGTAATTTTTTCTTACGATCGATATACGCATACATCACTTGATTGATATCTGTAGCGAATTCAATCCACGACCCTTTAAAAGGAATAACTCTGGCAGAGTATAATTTAGTTCCATTCGCATGGAAAGACTGACTGAAGAAAACTCCTGGAGATCTGTGCAATTGTGAAACGACAACACGCTCAGCACCATTAATACAGAAGGTTCCACTTGGCGTCATGTAAGGAATGGTACCTAAATACACATCTTGAACGATAGTCTCGAAGTCCTCATGTTCAGGATCTGTACAATACAATTTCAAACGCGCTTTTAATGGCACACTGTACGTTAATCCTCTTTCAATACATTCTTCAATAGAATATCTTGGTGGATCAATGAAATAATCCAAAAACTCCAAGACAAATTGATTGCGAGTGTCGGTAATTGGGAAGTTTTCCATGAAGGTGTTGTAGAGACCTTCATTCCCTCTTTGTTCAGATTTAGTCTCTAATTGGAAAAAATCCTGGAAGGATTTTATTTGGATATCCAGAAAGTCAGGATAATCCGTTCTATTTACAATAGAAGAGAAATTTAATCTTTCAGCTTTTTGTGCTAACATCGATGAACGAGATTTTGATTAAAAAAAATAGTAGTTTTTTTATGTACTTTTAATATACACAAAAGGGTTTAGGTCATTCCGTCCCGATTACTATCGGGATTGGGAAGACCTAAACCATAAATTGTAGTTTGGGCTAAGCTTATTTAAGCTCAACTTCTGCTCCAGCTTCTTCTAATTGAGCTTTTAAAGCTTCTGCTTCATCTTTAGAAACACCTTCTTTAACGTTACTTGGTGCGCTATCAACTAATTCTTTAGCTTCTTTCAAACCTAAACCAGTTAATTCTTTTACCAATTTAACAACTGCTAATTTTGAAGAACCTGCTGCCTTAAGAACAACGTCAAATTCTGACTGCTCTTCAGCGGCTTCAGCACCAGCACCACCACCTGCAGCAACTGCAACTGCAGCAGCAGCTGGTTCGATACCGTACTCATCTTTTAATATTGTAGCTAATTCGTTAACTTCTTTTACTGTTAAGTTAACTAATTTTTCTGCGAAATCTTTTAAATCTGCCATTTTCTATCGTTTTAATAATTTTAATAAAATATAATTTGTTTAAGTGCGTACTTGTTTGATTATCCTTCTCTTTCGGATAATGTTTTGACGATGCCTGCTATTTTGCCACCACTTGACTTAAGTGCAGAGATAACGTTTTTAGCTGGAGATTGTAACAATCCTACGATGTCTCCAATTAACTCTTCTCTAGACTTGATGTCAACTAATGCATCTAATTGGTCATCTCCAATATAGATTGCTTCTTCTATAAAAGCACCTTTAAGCAAAGGCCTATCAGACTTTTTACGGAACTCTTTTATAACTTTAGCTGGAGCATTACCAGTTTCAGAATACATTACAGAAGTGTTTCCTACTAAAGTTGTTGGCAAGTCGCCAAAATCTTTATCAGAAGCTTCCATTGCTTTTGCTAGCAATGTATTTTTTACAACGGCCATTTTAATGTTTGCTTTAAAGCAAGCACGTCGTAAATTTGAAGTGGATCCAGCGCTTAATCCAGAGATATCTGTTAAATAGATATGTGTATTATCCGCTAATTGAGCAGTCAACTCTTCAATAACTTGTGATTTTTCTTCTCTTGTCATAATATTAAAGTTTAACTACTAACCTATTTTAGTATCAATTGATATACTTGGACTCATGGTACTTGACATAAAGATGCTTTTTACATACACACCTTTAGCCGCAACAGGTTTCATTTTAATTAAGGTTGTCAACAGTTCGTTAGCGTTGTCCATCAACTTGTCAGCAGTAAATGATGCTTTCCCGATTGGAGCGTGAACGATACCTGTTTTATCAACTCTAAAGTCAATCTTACCAGCTTTAACTTCTGCAACTGCTTTAGCCACATCCATTGTTACTGTTCCTGTCTTAGGGTTTGGCATTAAACCTCTTGGGCCTAATACGCGTCCTAAAGGACCTAATTTACCCATGATTGCAGGCATGGTAACGATCACGTCAACATCTGTCCAACCATTTTTGATTTTCTCAAGGTATTCATCCAATCCTACATAATCAGCACCTGCATCTTTAGCTTCCTGCTCTTTGTCAGGTGTTACTAATGCAAGAACTTTCATGTCCTTTCCTGTTCCGTGAGGTAAAGATACTACACCTCTTACCATTTGGTTTGCTTTACGAGGATCTACTCCTAGTCTTACAGCGATATCCACTGAAGCATCAAATTTTGTGTAAGTGATTTCTTTTAATAAAGTTGTAGCCTCCTCAAGAGTATAAAGTTTGTTTTTGTCAACTTTAGCTCTTGCCTCTTTTTGCTTTTTTGTTATTCTAGCCATTTCAGAAATGTTTAATTAGGTTTTTTACCTGTTACGGATATACCCATTGATCTTGCTGTACCTGCAACCATATCCATAGCTTTCTCTGAAGTAAATGCATTTAAATCTTGCATTTTGTCTTCAGCAATCGCTTTAATTTGATCCCAGGTTACTTTTGCTACCTTCTTTCTGTTCGGTTCTCCAGATCCTTTTTTTACTTTGGCCGCTTCCAATAATTGTACCGCAGCTGGTGGAGTTTTAATAACGAAATCAAACGATTTATCCTTGAATACAGAAATCACAACAGGTAATACTTTACCTGGCTTATCCTGAGTTCTAGCATTAAATTGCTTACAGAATTCCATGATATTAACTCCAGCAGCTCCTAAAGCGGGTCCTACCGGCGGCGATGGATTCGCTGCGCCTCCCCGAACTTGTAGCTTAACTACTTTACTTAATTCTTTTGCCATTTTTAAAATTTTAGTTGCATAACTCTCCATTGGAAGCCGAGAGGCATGCGATCTATATGTAACAATTATTAAACTTTTTCAACTTGCATATAACTCAACTCTAATGGTGTCTTTCTTCCAAAGATCTTCACCATTACTTCAAGCTTACGCTTCTCTTCGTTAATCTTCTCAATCGTACCATCAAAACCGTTGAATGGACCATCGATTACTTTAACTGTTTCACCTATTGTAAATGGAATGGCCACATTGGCATTCGCATCAACTGTAAGTTCATCAACCTTACCTAACATTCTGTTTACTTCAGATTGTCTTAACGGCACAGGTTCACCTCCTTTTGTTTCACCCAAAAATCCAATAACGTTGGTTATGGATTTAATGATGTGAGGAATCTCGCCACTCAAGTTGGCTTGAATCATGATATAACCTGGAAAATAAACTTTTTCTTTATTGATTTTTTTTCCGTTACGGATTTGTATTACTTTTTCAGTAGGCACCAAAACTTGGTCAACGAAATCTTCTAGACCCAAACGGGTAATTTCGTTTTCAATATAAGCTTTGATCTTGTTTTCTTGACCACTAACGGCCCTTACAACATACCACTTTTTATTTCCACTAGTTTCAGACATTCTTTATTTGTATTTTACTTAATCCAGTCGAAATAAGCTTCGATAACTCCACTAAACACTGTATCAACTCCCCAAATTGCCAAGGCAAATATAATTGAGAATACAGCTACTACTATGGTTAAACGCTGTGCTTCTGCCCATGTTGGCCATGTCACGTTGTTTTTTAATTCACCAAAAGATTCCGAAATATAATTTGCAAATCCTGCCATTATGGTTGTGTTTATTTCAAAGCAAACGCTTTTAATTTTTTATTATAATCATTTAAATTATTGGACTAATAACTTAAATTGTTTTGCACGGGTTGAGAGACTCGAACTCACGACACCTGGTTTTGGAGACCAGTGCTCTACCAACTGAGCTAAACCCGTAAACATAATCAAGGCACCCTGAATATTCAAGACGCCTTAATTAATATTTTGACCATTATAATTAGTCTAAGATTTCAGTTACTTGACCTGCACCTACAGTTCTACCACCTTCACGGATAGCGAAACGTAAACCTACTGTCATTGCAATTGATTGAATCAATTCTACTGTAATAGTTAAGTTGTCTCCTGGCATTACCATTTCAACACCTTCTGGAAGCATAATGTTTCCTGTCACGTCAGTTGTACGTACGTAGAACTGTGGACGGTAGTTGTTGTGGAATGGTGTATGACGACCACCTTCTTCTTTTTTCAAGATATAAACCTCAGCTTTAAACTTAGCGTGTGGCTTAACAGATCCTGGCTTAACGATAACCATACCTCTTGTAATTTGAGATTTTTCAATACCTCTTAACAAGATACCTGCGTTATCTCCAGCTTCACCTCTATCAAGGATTTGACGGAACATTTCAATACCAGTAATAGTAGAAGTTAATTTCTCAGCTCCCATACCGATGATTTCTACTGGATCTCCAGTTTTAGCAATACCAGTTTCGATACGACCTGTAGCAACAGTTCCACGACCAGTAATAGAGAATACATCTTCAATAGGCATTAAGAAAGGCTTGTCCATATCACGAACTGGCTCTTCAATCCAAACGTCAACTTCTTCCATTAATTTAAGAAGAGCGTCTACCCATTTTTGTTCACCGTTAAGTGCACCTAAAGCAGAACCTTGAACAACAGGACCATTATCACCATCATAATCGTAGAATGATAATAAATCTCTGATTTCCATTTCAACTAGTTCTAATAACTCTTCGTCATCAACTAAGTCAACTTTGTTCATAAATACAACCATTCTAGGAATACCTACTTGGCGACCTAAAAGGATGTGCTCACGTGTTTGTGGCATAGGACCATCTGTTGCAGCAACAACCAGAATAGCACCATCCATTTGAGCAGCACCAGTAACCATGTTCTTTACGTAATCCGCGTGACCTGGACAGTCAACGTGAGCGTAATGACGATTAGCTGTTGCATATTCTACGTGAGATGTATTAATTGTAATACCTCTTTCTTTTTCTTCTGGAGCGTTATCAATTTGATCAAATGATTTTGCTTCTGAAAAACCTGCATCAGCTAATACTTTAGTAATAGCTGCAGTCGTAGTTGTTTTACCGTGATCCACGTGTCCAATAGTACCTATGTTAAGGTGTGGTTTTGAACGATCGAAAGTTGCCTTTGCCATGTTTAATTTATTTTAATCTTAATTTATATTAGTGTTCAAAAATTTAATTTTGCTTATTTTAAAAAAGAGCCAATGACGAGAATTGAACTCGTGACCTCTTCCTTACCAAGGAAACGCTCTACCCCTGAGCTACACCGGCGGTTGATTTACGCTAGCCGATTTTAAGATCTACGATTCGTAAATCACAGTACGGAGCTCGTAAATTAATCTAGAGCAGGACACCACGCCAAGTTGTTGCGATGATATCCTCTTTAAGAGCGGATCGACGTTATACGTGATCACATTTCACTTTAGAGCGGGAGACCGGGTTCGAACCGGCGACATTCAGCTTGGAAGGCTGACGCTCTACCAACTGAGCTACTCCCGCAATTTTTAGAAATTTCCGTTTAGAAATTTCAAACCTCATTACCTAATGAACGTAATCATGTTAATTATGAACTAACGCGCTAGGCTCATTAATCCTGTCCGAATTACTCCGAACGAGTACTTTCAAATTAAGTTTTGCAAAAGTAAGCATTTTTATGATACCAATTTTGAAAAACTTTGTGGGGAGAGCAGGATTCGAACCTGCGAAGACGTAGTCAGCAGATTTACAGTCTGCCCTCGTTGGCCGCTTGAGTATCTCCCCAATTATTCAATCTGTGTTAATGAACTCTTAACTGGTTGCCCAGTTCTTTTATCGAAGAGAAACAATCTCAAAAACTCTAGGAGTTTTTTGAGCCGATAGAGGGACTCGAACCCACGACCTGCTGATTACAAATCAGCTGCTCTAGCCAGCTGAGCTACATCGGCTTTTTATGATCTTTCTCTTCAATAAAAAAGCCCGCTATTTCTAACGGACTGCAAATGTATAGAAATATTTAAGTTTTCAAAACATTTTTTTTATTTTTTTTCAAATAATTTTCAAATATGTGTTCTTAACTTCTCTTTTCTTCGTTTTAGCTGTCTTTCAAGTGACGACACAGCCATGTCTACACCTTCTTCAAATGTTTTACATTGCTTCTTTACCACAAAGCTATCTCCTGGCACATTTACTCTGGCCTCAAAAATTTTATTTTCTTTGTCGCTGGTATTTTCAACTTTTAGATAGACATCAGATTGAATGACCTTATCATAAAACAAATCTAACTTATCCATTCTTTTTTGAATAAAGTCGATCAACTTCTTGTCTGCACTAAAGTTAACTGATTGAATGTTTACTTTCATCTGTTGTGGTTTTAATAAATTAGCAGCATAATATTTATACACCTTCAGTCTAAAAATTTTATGCCTTCATTTGGGTTAGACACTAGTTATTATTTATACTTCTTGGATGTGCACTATCGTACACCTTTTTTAATTCCGCGATACTATTGTGGGTATAAACCTGTGTAGCCGCTAAACTGGAATGTCCAAGCAATTCCTTTACCGCATTTAAATCAGCACCTTCATTAAGTAAGTGGGTCGCAAAAGAGTGCCTCAAAATATGCGGACTCTTTTTTACTTTTAAAGATGCTTTACTAAAATACTCATTTATAATTCTGTAAACAAGGGTTTCATATACTTTTAACCCTTTTTTGGTTAGAAACAAATATTCAGAATCTTGAACCCTGTTTAGAGTGCTTCGAAATTCTAAATACTGCTTGGCCGTTACTACCACCGCATCAATTAACGGGATAAAACGTTCTTTATTCCGTTTTCCCAGTACTTTTAAAGTTTTATTGGAGAAATCTATATCTTTCATCTTAATGTCAATCAGCTCTATGCGACGAATGCCTGTAGCATAAAACAATTCCACAATCAATCGATTTCTTAGGCCTTCAAAATCAGACTCAGTTTCCAAAATCTTCATCACATCGCCCATCTCTTTTTGCGAAAATGGAATTTGAACTTTTTTGGTCATTTTTAAAGCTCTGTGTTTGGATAGCGGATTTGCTTCAATGGTTCCGGTCTTGATCAAAAATTTAAAATAGGAATTTAAAGCGGAAATTTTCCGATTAATTGTTCGGTTGGATATTTGAGTTTCTACCAACGCTACGATCCATGTTCTTATTTGGGAATAATGGACATCTTGAATAGTTTTATAGCCTGACTCCTCTGCCATAAATTCTGAAAACGCTTCAAGATCTGTAAGGTACGCCTTGACCGTCAGTTCAGAATAGTTCTTTTCGTGACGGAGATATTCTGAAAAATAGGCGAATTCTGAATGTGGTGCAGACATGTAACAATCAATTGAGGTGTTCAGATTTTAAATATAGGGTAAAAAAAAATTCCTGCTCATGCAGGAATCCTTTTTTATAATAATCAATAAACGCTTACACGTTTTCTTGATCTCTTAATCGTTGAACGTATTGTGCTTTTTGTATCAAAGCTCTGTGCTCTACTGAAGGTTTGTTAAACTGTTTACGAGTCTGTAATTGACGTTTCGTCCCCGTTTTATCAAACTTTCGTTTATAACGCTTTAACGCTCTATCTATTTGTTCTCCTTCTTTAATTGGTATTATTAACATAGTGTCTTAACCTCCTCTCTTTTAGATTTTTCAGGCTGCAAATATAAAAAGTAAATTATAATCTGCAATTAAAAATTTGAAAATTGTTGGGAGCTCACTACAAAGTCAATAATTATTTTAAATTTAAATATTACTCTAGCGAATCTTATAGACGGTTTTTCTGAACTTGAGACCTACTAGAATTTCTGAATTTTAATATTTGAAAAATCAAGGTAGGCAACGCAAATAGCGTGAATAACCACCAATTGTTAAAGATGAATTCTGAGTCCATAATAGTAACCGTGATGGCAGCAATTAAAAACAACATGTTGTACACACCCAGAATTCGTAACGTAGTCGTGTTTAAGGCGTTTTTATTGAGAAACAGATCATAACTAAAGTAAGGTGCTAAAACAGCTGCTGTTATATAAGACATTTCATTCATATGTAAACCGTTTTGTTTTCTCTAAAGATATAGGAAAAATGCTCATTTAAACGCTAACGTCCGTAGTATTAATCTTTAAACAATGACGAACGCTTCGTCAGATCTTGGATCAGCTTTTCATCCTCCTCACTTTCCAAGAGCGTGTTATAGTTTCTCCAAAATTCCTTGTTATATGGTTTTACAGCGAAAATGTCAGGATCCCAAGAATGTTGCAATGCTTCATTTATACGGTCAGCATCCAAAATAATTTCAGTAAATAGAACTTCTTGAACGGTATAATAAAAACGCTCATCAGTATTGGTTTCTTCTTCCATGACTTGGCCAGGCTTGGTTGGCTTGTAACCCACATTCACTAATTTAGGAGTTTCGTAATAGATATAATTAGGATACATTTTTCCCTGATATTCTCTAAAGGTCATCGTAATTTTATGGTTGATTTGTGTGTCAAAAAGAGTCTTACTTCTGCTCTTTTGCGCCTTTGATGCGGCTTCCAACTCATATTCCAGTTTCTTAATGGCATAATTATCGTAGTAAATGTAGAGCCAACCTTTGGCGTGATACCCATCATTAAAGACACCTTTCGTCTCCAGATTTACATACTTATGGCTTTCAGAAATTTTTATTTTATAAAGCTTCCGATCATTGTCCACCAAAATGGTATCCAAACGGAATTGGTGGGTATCCAACACATCCTCGCCAAATAAAGCACGCGTGGCGTTAACATTTCTAAACACATTTAACTTGCTTTCAAACAAGTTTTGAAGACCGTTAATTCGCGTATCATTCCATTTTATGGCTTTTACCAAACTCGATGTTTTAATGGTATCCCGCCTTAGATTACGCGCCTGTAAGTTTACTCTATTGGCGTTTTCTTTCAAATATGCCGTATAGGTTAGCAAGCTATCCACGTCACGCAAATCATAACTTTTCCGAACTTGATCTACATTTATTTTAAGATTCTCTTTGGATGGTGAGGTATAAGCCGAGTCATACACTGTTATGGCACTCTCGATAAGCCATTTAAACTCTCTTCGGTTGCGTTCCTTATGACGTAAAAATCCTTTTTGTAAATAGGGTTGTTCTGGCATATTCACTGAAAGCTTTTCTAATGCTTTAAGCACAATATCGTTTCCGGTTTTAGGACGGGTTTCTGCCACCAATACAATTTCATCTAAAGACGCCACATCTTCCTCCAGATAAATTTCTTGGGTATTGTCAAAATCACTAACTGTGGTTTTAAAACTTTTATATCCGATGGAGGAAATCACCAAAGTATCACTTGCAAATTGCAGCGGCACTTGCAACACAAACTTACCATCGGCATTGCTGACTGTTCCAATGGTGGTGTTTTGCACATAGATGCTGGCGCTTTCAATAGGCATCAAAGTCCCGAAATCAGAAATTTTATTTTTCAGTTCTTTTTGAGCGATCGCGGAAAAACATAAAAAGCAGAGCGCTAAGGTGAGTAGGTGTTTCATGTTGTAGATGGTAGATTAGTAGTGACTTGGGCTTAAAAGTATAAAAAAAAACCTCATTTGAGTGGACTTAAATTCACTAAATGAGGTTTTTATATGTTGAGATGCGAGACTATATCCTCGCTAAGTTGCCGGCTTATAATCCTTCTTGTCAATCACCATCTTGGCGATAATTCCGTTGGGAATGTTCGCCAAATGCTGATTTAAAATATTAGGTGGCAGGTTTATAATCCTTTTTATCAATCACCATTTTAGCGATAATTCCGTGAGGAATGTTCGCCAAATGCTGATTTAAAATATTAGGTGGCAGGTTTATAGTCCTTCTTATCAATCACCATTTTAGCGATAATTCCGTGAGAATGTTCGCCAAATGCTGATTTAAAATATTAGGTGGCAGGTTTATAGTCCTTCTTATCAATCACCATTTTAGCGATAATTCCGTGAGGAATGTTCGCCAAATGCTGATTTAAAATATTAGGTGGCAGGTTTATAATCCTTTTTATCAATCACCATTTTAGCGATAATTCCGTGAGGAATGTTCGCCAAATAGTGATTTAAAATATTAGGTGGCAGGTTTATAGTCCTTCTTATCAATCACCATTTTAGCGATAATTCCGTGAGGAATGTTCGCTAAAATGGTGATTTAAAATATTAGGTGGCAGGTTTATAATCCTTTTTATCAATCACCATTTTAGCGATAATTCCGTGAGGAATGTTCGCCAAATAGTGATTTAAAATATTAGGTGCTAGGTTTATAGTCCTTCTTATCAATCACCATTTTAGCGATAATTTCTCTCAAAATTTCAGAAGTGCCGCCGCCGATTGGGCCTAGTCGGCTATCACGAAGCATTCTTGCCAATGGATAATCTTCCATATAGCCATAGCCGCCTAAAAATTGCAGACACCCGTAAATAATTTCATCAGCCATTTTAGTGGCGTGCAATTTAGACATGGTCGCCTCTTTCACTACGTATTCGCCTTTATTCAAACGGTGGGCTACAGAATAATTGAATTCCTTGGATATTTCCATTTCCGTATAGTAATCGGCAACTTTATGACGCAGAGCTTGAAATTTATCAATGGTTCTGCCAAACGCAGTACGCTCAGACATATACTGCACCGCATATTCCAAGGCAAACTCAGCTCTGGCATGGGCGTTAATCCCCATAATCAAGCGTTCCAAGGCAAAATGTTGCATAATGTAAGGAAAGCCTTTGCCTTCTTCGCCCATCAATTGATCGGCTGGAATGGTCACATTATCAAATGCAATCTCTCCAGTATCTGATGCTCTCCAGCCCAACTTGTCCAATTTAGTAGACGAAATCCCTGGGGTATCTCTGTCCATCACAAAAATGCTCATCCCGTTGTGTCCTGCATCTGGATCTGTTTTGGCAGCAACTATCAAATAATCACTGTAAATACCGTTAGTGATAAAGGTTTTAGAACCATTAATCACATACCTGTCCCCCTGTTTTATTGCTGTGGTGCGCATTCCTGCAACATCACTTCCACCAAAAGGCTCGGTGATACATAAACACCCAATTTTATCGCCGGTAATACTAGGCGCCAAATACTTTTCTTTGATGTCATGACTGCCCTCCTTATTAAGGTGGGTCATGGCCAAATAAGCATGAGCCCACATAGCTGCAGCAAAGCCTCCCGAATTTATCTTTTGTAATTCCTCAAGAAAAATAACCGTGTAGAATAAATCGAGATCCATTCCGCCATAAGCTTCAGGATAATTGATTCCGAAGAAGCCCATATCTCCAAACTTTTTCCAAATAAATCGTTCAATAGTTCCTGTTTTTTCCCACTTGTCAATATGCGGAACGACCTCTTTCTTTAAGAAATCTTGTAAACTTTTTCTAAAAAGTTGATGTTCTTCTGTGAAGTACATGCTGTTCATACGTTGTCTTTTTCATTTAATTAAGTTTCAAATATAACGTAATTATCTCAAATTTTTGAACTGGAAATTTTTTAACTAACAGCAGTTCGTCAAAAGATTTGAAGCCTTCTCTAAGGGTGCGTTGTTCAATTATATGGTGTGCAATCTCATAATCGATATGCTGTACGGTGACTAATTGTTCTTTGCTTGCGCTATTCAGATCAATCTTTTCCACAACTCTAGGAGTCTTTACTGCAAAATCATTCAATAGGCGCGAAATGACTTCTGGCGTTAATCCATAAATATCCTGCAGTTGGACTTCTGAAATAAATCCACCCTTAAATTTGTTCCGATACTTAATAATATTATCAGATATTTTTTCGCCAATCCCGTTTATTTTTTGCAAATCGAGTGCTGTAGCGGTATTTAAATCTTGTTTTTGGGCGTAGGTTTTTGAAGCATAATTTTTCTGATCTTGAGTTTTAGAATAATCCACCCAATGGGCTTTAGGTTTCGGATTTGTAACCCAATCTGGAAATTTAAATAGTGGTGACAAAACAGTCAGCATAGAATCAGAAACCTTGGTAACGTCTTGAAACTGTTGTGCAGAATTGATCCATTGATCTTTAGCTCTAAATGCTAACAACCGGTCAATTTCCTCAGGTGTCATCCCAAGCGTATAACCCTTATAATCGGTAATGAAATTGGGGTTAAAAGGATACACTTTAGGAATGTTCTTTTCAGAGGCGATTTGTTTGAGCGAATCGACCTGCTGTCTAAAGTATTCTATTTCCTCATGTTTAGTATGGCTAACGTTAGGTGAAAAATCTACAAAAAAATAAACCGCTTGCGCAACAACGATGAGTATGGCTAATAAAAAAATCCCATTTCGTTGACTGTTAGAAAACTTGAAATGGGATTTGATTGCCATGATGACATTTTAATTATTAGGCTCTTGCTTTTTATAAAGCAAATTAGCCTTGAGTTTTACGATATACGCATCCAAATCAAATTTGACTTCTTTTGACATGATGTAAAGCCCAATAATATTAGGGAATGACATAGCCAAAATCATCATATCTGAGAAATCTAACACAGCGCCTAAACTTACTGAAGCTCCAATAACCACAAATACTAAGAATAACATTTTGTAAATGAATTCGATTTTTTTGCTTTTCCCAAATAAGTATGTCCAAGCTCTCATTCCGTAGTAGGACCATGAAATCATAGTAGAGAACGCGAATAAGAATACTGCTACCGCCAACACATATGGGAACCAAGAAATTTGACTTCCAAAAGCATCAGACGTTAACTGCGCTCCTGCCAAACCTTCAACTTCGTGCATTCCGGTAAAGATCAAAACAAGTGCAGTTAATGTACACACTACAACCGTATCAATAAAGGGCTCTAATAATGCCACAAAGCCTTCAGATGGTGGGTGATTGGTTTTTGCCGTACTATGTGCAATAGCGGCAGACCCAACACCGGCCTCATTAGAGAACGCGGCCCGCTGGAAACCAACAACCAGTACCCCAATGACACCACCTTTTAAAGCGGAGGCACTAAATGCACCATCGTAAATAGCAGCAAATGCAGGTCCAACGTTTTGAATGTTCATAATAATCACGGCCAAGGCTGCAACTATATATATGGAAGCCATAATTGGCACAACTTTTCCCGTTACTTTGGCGATACTGCTGATCCCTCCAATAATTACCACACCAACTAAAATCGCTGTAATAATTCCAAACCAGAATCCGTTACCCACTAATACTGGAAATTGTCCAGCCATTTGTTCAAAAGACTGATTGGCCTGAAACATGTTGCCACCTCCAAAAGAGGCGCCAACTGCCAATACGGCAAATAATCCGGCCAATACTTTTCCTAAGCCTTTCATTTGACGTTTTTCGAGTCCGTAACGCAAATAGTTCATTGGGCCACCAAATACACGTCCATCAGGTAAAATATCTCTGTATTTTACGCCTAAAGTACATTCTACAAATTTTGTTGACATCCCCAAAAGTCCACAGACAATCATCCAGAATGTTGCGCCTGCTCCACCAACCGAAACAGCTACCGCAACGCCGGCAATATTCCCCAAACCAACAGTTCCAGAAACTGCAGTCGCCAAGGCTTGAAAATGGGTTACTTGTCCTGGAGCGCTCGGATCATCATATTTTCCACGTGCTAAATCTATAGCATGCTTAAAACCTCTAAAGTTTATAAAGCCCATTCTTATTGTAAAGAATACGGCTCCCACGACCAACCAAATCACAATAAATGGAATTGGCTTTGTTAATGGATCTCCATTAGGATGTGTCAGCACTACTGGCTCATCATATATAACTTGAGCGAAATTATGGGCGCCTTGCTCAATGACGTGTTTACTATTGTCAGAATTATAAATGACCTTCCCTTCTGCCGTAAGATGTTTTAAGGTTCCTTGAGCGGAAGAATTTACAATAATTTCTTTGCCTTCCTTATCAGTTATAATTGTTATGGGTACATCTTTAGACACTTGAGCGCCTTCAGGTTTGAGCCACTGCTTAAGTGTATATTTATTTTCAACTTCATTAGTCCAATCTGGCACCCCAATTTGCTTTTCATCTGCATAAACCACTGGGTCATAAACCCCAATTGCGGCAAAAGGATCCCAAAATAAAATAGCCCCAAGTGCAGCCACTGCTGGGGTCATCGTTCCGTTAAATACTTCTGTAATTGCGCCTGTCTTAACGGTATAAACCGCGGTTTTGGTATCGCCATTGGAATCTGTCACCACTACGGTATAGGGCACACCTTCAGTTAAACCCATTGCTTTATTGGAGCTTAAAGGCGTGTTTTGGTCACTCCATCGGTAAGTATAAGGCGCAACCCCTCCTGATGCTGTAACGACAATAACACCATCATTGATAGCTTCTGATGGGTTTACTATATCTCCCTTAATATCTAGATCTTGAGCAAAAAACAAAACAGGAAAGAGCGTGATAAATAGGGTGAGAAGATACTTCTTCATAAGGGAATTTTGTATTAGTTAGTTATAATATTTGGTTAAAAACACCACAAGATGCTAAAAAAAAATGATTTTATAAAAATTTGGTTGTTAAAATGAAAAATATGATAAACATCGGGAGGCTTAAGAATGGTGATGGGTTTTATCATAATTAAAATTTGAGGTTATCGAGATGAAACCTCCATAAGAAATGCTTAAGCATCTCGTAATAACCAATGAAGTGACAACTATAAGCTACAACATTGAAGTCGTGAAATTTATCTAGCGCGTTCATAGCTTATAAATCAAAAACAGAAGATCGTTTGGTATAGATAAGATCTTTTATACGCATCCAAAACGCAAAAAACAAATAGAGTGCAAAACCGAATCCTACGGTTACAAAAGTGAGGTACATAAAAGAAATACGCACCACCTTTGCCCGAATTCCTAATCTATCCGCAATTCGCTGACAGACGTAATACCCACGTTTCTGAAAATAAAGTAAGGCTCTGTACAAGATGTTCATGCCGCAATGTACTCATTTTTTGTTATTTTAATCAGTCTTTATTTTGCTAAAATTGAATTGCCAATAGCACATTTCATACACCTATTTTTATCGCAATATTCCGTTTTTAGCTGAAGTAGTGCTTGGGTAAGCATGGCGCTAGTTGCCAGTGGTTTGAGCGCATCAAAGGCAGTAATAATGTTGTTTTTTTCGGGGCTGATCATTTGGGCAAGCTGTAAATTAAGTTCTGTTGGGTTCTTACCTTGGTGTTTTAAGTAGCTGAATTTAAGAGGCAGCACGGTGTTAATCAGAAGGAGATCGATAAAATTATTTGTAAGAACCTTTTTAGAAAGTTTTGATGTCTTTTCGAAAGTGAAATGCGTGGTCCAAAACTCGGAGGTGCCCACTCGAAAGAGTTGGTACAGATTTTCCAATGTCTCAGCGGCCATCAGTTTCGCGAAAAAATTAGGATGTTGATGGTACAGCATCGCGAGTTGAGATAATCTGATGGTTGGGAAATTAGGAGGTCGAAGTCTAAAATATTGCAACGGAATCACATGAGTAGTGGACAAGTTGAATTTTTGTTTCAAAAAGTGATATTCTTTTACTAAACTCAAATAATAGGCTTCTTCAAAATCCTTGTCGAGTACTCCTGCCTGCCCATATAATAAGGCTTCCAATTGCAGCGGTTGGCTATGGAGTTTTCGGATGATTGAAAAGTCAAAGGATTTGGCCATGCTCAAAAAAGCATCACCATTTATTTTAAGTCCGAAATTTTTGGCAAGAAGCGTAAACAGCACTGCTTCCCAATCGTTTTTTGTGGCATACAATAACTCTTCTATAGTCTTCGATTTTCTTTCGAGACGTTCAATGTACAGACGTTCCAACCAATTATCCACTATAAAATCATCAACATTCGCAAAATCAGATTCGCAATTGATCCATTTATGGGGCGCCATTAACAGGTGTTGATAGTTGTGAAATACCTTAGAGTGTATAATGTCTTTCAACTCAACCGTCGGAATCACTGAATTATTTTTCCTAAAAATATCAGTATCGTGTTCATAGACCACGTGCAAAATAACATTGTCATAAGCCAGGTCAGTTTCATGATGGTGCACATACCAATCACTGGACTTTATATGTAACTCCACGTTTCCTACCCAGAGAATGCCGTCAATTTCAAGTTGAGCATTGAAAAAATCTGGACCTCCATGCAAATTTGGATGTCCAGTATTTCGCAAGGTGATGCCTTCACCACGGGTTGATTTTAACGCAGTGGTATCAAACTTTTTAAATTGCCATATATAATGAAGAAAAGCCTCTTGCATACCCTTAAAATTAGGATATTTGAGGCTTACTTTTACATGAGGAATAAGAAAATTTTTAGCTCAAAAAAAGAGACTTGGAATCAGTGCCTCCTACTGCTCAATACTTTGCGCACTAAAACTTTCGAGAGTGTGATCATTAATACTTAGAGTAATTTGGATGGGATTGCAACAGACCTCGCAGTCTTCTACATAGCTCTGTTGGCTAACAGAGTAATCTAAAAGCATCGAAATTTCCTCCCAACAATGCGGACATTGAAAAAAATGTTCTTCCATAAGTTTAGCTGACGTGTTCCAATTCTTCTTGAATGGTTTCCCATTCTTGCATTAAATTAGTAAGCTTTTCTTTCTTTCCTTTGTAACGCTCAAAAAACTTTGGGTCCGCACTGGTTTTATCATAATCTGTTGCAAGTGCCGCATCCATAGATTTTATTTCCTTTTCGTGCTGGCTGATCTTTGCTTCTACGTTACTTAGCCTGTTGTTCAATGATTTTAATTTCTTCTGATCTTCATAAGTCTGCTTATTGGTTTCCTTAGGGGTTTCCTTAATAACATCTCGTTTTTCAACCTCTCTCAGGTTTTCAACATTACGCTGGTCTAAATAAAAGTCAATATCACCTAAATACTCTTTAATACGCTGGTCCTTAAACTCATATACACTCTTAGTCAACCCTTGGAGAAAATCCCTATCATGCGAGACCAAGATCAACGTACCTTCAAATCTCTTCAACGCTTCTTTAAGTACATTCTTAGATTTGATGTCCAGGTGATTGGTGGGCTCATCCATTACCAGCACATTAAACGGTTGCAATAGTAATTTTGCTAAAGCCAAACGGTTCCGTTCACCTCCTGATAACACTCTTACATATTTATCAGCCTCTTCCCCTCTAAAGAGAAATGACCCTAAAATATCACGTACTTTGCTTCTGTTTTTCTCATTGGCAGCATCAATCATGGTGTCTAAAACGGTCTTATTACCATCTAAATATTCTGCCTGATTTTGGGCGAAATATCCGATTTGCACATTATGACCGAGTTTCAGATGCCCTTCATATTTCAATTCGCCCACAATAATTTTTGCCAAGGTAGATTTCCCCTGTCCGTTTTGACCAACAAAGGCAATCATGCTCCCGCGCTCTACATTCAGATGAATATTCTTCAACACCTGTAAATCGCCGTAGCGTTTGGAAATATGTTCGGCCTCCACTACAACTTTCCCAGGAATAACTGAAACTGGAAAATTAAGCGTCATCACACTGTTATCATCCTCATCAACCTCAATCCGATCCATTCGATCCAATTTTTTTATGAGCGATTGCGCCATGGTGGCTTTAGAAGCCTTGGCTCTAAACTTTTCGATTAACTTTTCAGTTTGTTCAATCTGTTTCTGCTGATTTTTTTGTGATGCTAATTGTTGGGTTTTTAATTCATTTCGCAGCACTAAATATTCAGAATAGGCTTTTTTATAATCGTATATCCGTCCTAGCGAAATTTCAATGGTTCGGTTGGTCACGTTATCCAAAAACATCTTATCATGCGATACAATAACCACAGCACCAATATAATTTTTCAAAAACCCTTCCAGCCAAATGATCGATTCGATATCCAAGTGGTTGGTAGGCTCATCCAAAAGAAGAATGTCGTTATTTTGAAGTAAAAGTTTTGCTAGTTCAATACGCATACGCCAACCTCCTGAAAAGGTATCCGTCAATTTGTTAAAATCTTCTCGCTTAAAACCTAAACCTTGTAGTATTTTTTCAGTTTCACCTTGATAATTATAACCTCCAATAATTTCATATTGGTGTTGAAACTCACTCAAATCAACCATGAGTTGGTGGTACAGCTCACTTTCATAATCTGTACGTACTACCAATTGTTCGTTGATATGTGCTATCTTTGCTTCTAGGTCCTTAATTTCGTGAAATGCTTCATACGCTTCTTCAAGAACAGTTCTGCCTAAAACAAAATCGATATCCTGCTTTAAAAAGCCAATACTTAAATTTTTATCGGCAGCAATTTGTCCAGAATCTGGCTCCATTTCTTTGGATAGGATTTTGAGCATGGTGGATTTACCTGCACCATTTTTTCCGATAAGGCCAATTCTGTCACCAGCGCCTAGTCTAAAAGTGATGTCTTCAAAAAGGTATTCCCCCTGAAATGAAATGGAAAGATTATGTATATTGAGCATTATTGTAAGGATTGTTACAAAACATTGATTTTAAAAATCTTAATTTTGTATTTTATTTGAAAATGCAAAAGTAAACATTATCCATGATAAATAAAGGAAGTAAATTGTATAGTATTTTTACGGGCACATGTCCTAAATGCCATCAAGAGTCCATGTACTTTAATCCGAACCCTTATATGCTGGCGGACACGCTTAAAATTAAGGAGAAATGTTCCCATTGTCAGACCAAATACCGTATGGAACCGTCATTCTTTTTTGGGTCCATGTATGTGAGCTATGGTTTAGGTGTCGCTTTTTCAGTGGCCGCCTTTATCATCAGCTTTTTCTTTTTTAGTTCTACACTCACCACAGCATTTATAGCCATTGTAATTACCCTAGTCGTATTTATGCCTATCATTATGCGTCTCTCGCGTAATATTTGGATCAATATGTTTATGAGTTACGATGAGAACCTCGCCAAAAAACACTTTGATTAACAGCAATTCAGTGATAGCTATCGCCTTCATTTCTGCATCTTTAAAAATACTAGTCCTTCTGAAAGCGCTTAATATCAATTTCTTCTTCTAGAGGCGTTCCATGTTCTAAGTGCTGATAAAGGTTCTTGGCCACATAAGGTCCAATCATCACCCCTCGTGTGCCCAATCCGTTTAAGATGGTCATGTTGCCATGATTAGGATGCTTGCCCACTAGGGGCCTCCTATCCTTAGTTGTAGGTCGTATGCCGGCAACTTGATCAACCACTTCAAAGCCGCAGGTAATCAGCTCTTTTAATTTATCCACAAGTTCAACTTTGGCTGCTTCGGTAGTGGCATGGGTTTTATCTTCCCAATTATAAGTCGCGCCTACAGAATAACAATCATCCAACTCAGGCACAAGAAATATAGAAGATTTTAAGATGAAGTCCATTTTGAGATCTGGGGCTTTAATGGTCAACACTTCACCTTTTGCCACATTGAGTGGAAGATCTTTAAAAAACGGATTCTGCACCATACCAAAGCCCTCGGCAAAGACAATTGTTTTAGCTTCAATAGTCTTATAGCTCACCGTTGAATCGGTATGGGAAAGCGCGCTGTAGTCAAAACGTTCCTTTACATAGCTGTTGATGGTTTTCAGATATAGTTTATAATGTTGAAGTAAAGTAGCCGTATCTATACGGCCTGTTTCCAAAACTTTGCCAAATCCGAAGGGCGCTTCTATGCACGTATTGGTATTGCTAATAACCTCAGGATGGAGATACTCTTCCAAAATAGGCTTATCGGAAGCCGTAAACCAATCGTTCTGCTCTTCAATGGAGGCAAAACGTCGGTATACCGGGAGTTTGTAATCTAACGTTACACCTAATAGCTTTTCGAGGTGTTGGTAGAAGGACGCCACCAATTCCAACTGTTCCTTAGCTTTCCAAACCCCAGTAAAGCGTTTTAAGATGACCGGATTGTACAATCCTGCCGCTACAATCGAGGATTGCTGGGAGCCATCATCAAACACCACAAATGATTTGTCATGAGCCCGAAGCTCTTCGCAGAAGGCCACACCGGCCAATCCACAGCCTACAAGGATATAGTCTACTTCTTTCATACTAACAAAAGTACCATTTAATTGTAGTTAATAAAAAACAGTTCAAATATCACTTCACTTTTAACCAAAAAAACGCCCACTCGAAAAGTGGGCGTTGTGTACTATTGTAGTGCGCGAATTAGTAAGACCACATGTCTTGCTCGAAATCGCGAATCTTATCTTTAATACGATCAGATTCCAACAACTGCATTAATGCGTTGTCCGCAACATATTCTTTAACTTCTCTATCCCCATATACATTCTCTTCTTTGTACATGTAGCCGTTGAATCGTCTTGAATTCAGCAAGTGATCATAGGAAAATGGCATAGAACTGTTCTCATTATTAAACGCTTTTGCTTCATGCAACACCTCTCTTACTTCAGGATAGAATACCCAGAACAAAGCAATGGGTTGCTTGTTAGCTTCATCTTCAGAGTCAATAAAGTTAACGTCTGCCGCCGCCGGAGCAATACCTAAAAGTCTGTACTTTAATTCGCCTTGACGTTTGTCAAAATACCATAACCCTTTAATTAGGTAAGCACTGATGTCATAAGACTGTATATTTCTTTTAATGATATATTCTGGAGATACAAATCCTTCTGAATTGTATTGTTGGTATCCAATATCCAAGGTGTCGGTTTTTGACATAATGGATTGAATATCTGAAGGGTTACGTTTCGTTGTAAAGTAAGAATCATCATAAACGTTCTTAATTTTTCCTTCTCTTACACTTTTCCATAACACATCAAATAAAGACCTTCTGTTAGATCCGATATTATTGGTGTCTACAGGATAATATAAAGGAAAATTAACTCGCTCATCAAGTACAATCTTCTCCCAAGTCATTTTTGAAAACATGATATCCCTATCATCAACATAACCGTACTCAAGCGGTTTGTCGTTATCCATAGCTTTTTGAGCTTCAGATTTCACACCAATATCTTCAGGTGTCTTTGCGTTGAGCAGGTTGGTTTGACCAAACGAACTCACTGCCAACCCCACACTTAAAACGGTTAATAAACAATATTTAAATTTCATCTTTTTATTATTATTTGGGATGTTACCTTCATTCATATGCAACGGTGCAACGCTAGCTAAAGTATCTTAGTTAGAAATTTCTATAAATACTGGAGACGCTGGAAGCAACTTAATACTGCTATTGCCTTGAATTTGTGATTTGATTTCAAAGATTTGCACCGCATCACCTCTAGAGGCTTTACGAAGCGCACTTTTTGCTTGATCATTCATTCTGTTCCCATTAACAGTAACTGTTGGTTGACCAGGAACTTTAATTTTAAATGATGTGACGTTGATATTTAAATCAAAGTCAAAATCGAATAACTTTGCAGCCACTGTAGCAATTTCAACATTGCTTTTTGGTAAACTGACATTATCAGCCTGTCCAGCAATTGTACCTGATGGCTTAGGAATGTCCTTAATTCTAAACGTAGATCGGTCACTCACTTTAGTCCCATCAGGAAGAGATCCTGTAACACTAATTGTAACTTCATTACCAGAACCAGGGTTCATAACATATTTACCAGTACCAGAACCTTTAGATAAACCTGGCGCTGAAGCATTCACGTTATTATCCGGAACACCAGCAAAAGAAATAGTCATAGGGTTAGCAACACCACGATAAACAACGTTCATCTTATCTGCTGAAATCGTTGCAGAGTTTGGTTTAGGAACTACAGCATAGCTACTTTTTACAGGGATTTTAATAATTGAATCGCCTTCCTTAAATTGAAATTCACCTACAATCTCTCTTTCTCCAACTCCACCGGCAGGAAATTTCAAAATGGTTTTACCAGCCTGCATCGCATCTGGTGATAATTCTTTCCCGTTTATGATTACTTTATCAGCTCTTAGGGTTTGATCTTTCTTTCCTAAGATGATGGTTCCGGTAAACTCTTCTCCCGAGAAGAAAGCCGTCTTGTCTGGAACAACAATCGCATCAAAGTTTGTTAAAGAAGCTTCAATTTTAAGTTTCCCAGCTAACATAGATGATAAAACTTCAGATTCAGCCGTTTTAACATCCGCCTGCATTTGGGTCAACTTCGTTAATGAAGCTACCATTGGAAATCCTTCAAAATGATAGTTTAACCATCCTTTAGTGATGCCATCAGAAGTTTTAACGTTATCCGTTGCGAACTTCTTTTTAAGATCCGCTTGGATATCTTTATTGTCTTCACCTAATACTTCAATAACACCTTCTCTATAGGTTTTAATTTGAGCTAAAAACGCCTCACCATCCTTGGTGACTTTATCTCCACTGAACCATTTTTCGTCAAGAAAATCAGTTCTATCCATTTTCTCATATTCCGATGGATTGTCGACAGATTTCAATAAGTCAGCTTTAACGCTCTCTAAATACGCATTAAAATCTGATGATAATTTATCAATAGCATCTGCCTGCTGTTTTAATGGTTGATATTTAGCTGGTTGCTCAGCAACTTTATCAGCCAAACCTTGCATAAATGCCGCGTTACGTACGGTAGCCGATTGGTTAGAATCACTGATTCTTTCGTTCATTAACCCAAATGCTGAAAGCACTTCTTTGGACATATTAAGTGCCATCATTGCGATAAACACCAAATACATAAGGTTAATCATTTTTTGTCTTGGGGATAATTTTCCTCCTGCCATTCTAATTAGTTTTTAGTTGTTGGGTTGATAAAAATCTACTAATTCCTAATTAGTTTCTGTTCATTGCGCTTAACATGCCACCATATACACCATTTAAAGATGATAGGTTTGATGCCAAAGATTTCATTTGTTCTTTAAGTTTCTCAGCGTTTTCAACAGCTTCTTCGTTGATTGCAGCTTGACGACTGGCAGAATCCATTTGTACTTTATAAAGACTGTTTAACGACTCCATTTGTGCCGCAGCCAATGACATTTCTTCGCCATACTTTTTTGTAGCAGCAATAGAATCTACAGTTGGGTTAATTCCTTTTGCAGCACCTTCAAAGTTTTTAATGCTGTTGCCTAAACTTGCCATAAGCTCGCCATCAATTTTAGCGTCTTTTAGCATTTCGTCTAATTTTCTAGACAAGAGGCCTTCAGCATCTTTGGGCTGCTCTATTTTTCTTTGGATACCTTGGCCTCCTGCTAATTCAGGATACACCAATGACCAATCCAGATCACTATCTACAGGTTCAAATGCAGATATTGCGAATACGAATGCTTCAGTGACCAATCCTGCAATTAACATTTCGTTACCAAAAGGCCAGTGCATAATTTTAAATAGTGCCCCAAGAATTACAACTGCGGCACCTAGGCCGTATACCATGTTCATTGCTTTTTTACTAATTGCCATAATTTGTGTGTGTTAGAGTTAAGATAGATTCTTTAAGTAGATTAATATTTAGTTTTGGTGTAATGATTAATTTCTATTGGTTGCTGCGTTGGCCGTGATATCTGTACCCATGTAGTCTTGTACAGTTCTAAATCCGATATAGCTTCTTGCGGAATCAGCGTATTCATAATCTCTAGAGCTTACTTGTAGGAAGTAGGCAACATCTTTCCAAGAGCCTCCACGGACCACTTTACGTTGATTGTTTGGATCGTTAACATTTGGGTTAATGGTTGACATGTATTCATATGATGCGGGATCATAAGACCCGTTTACCCATTCTGAAACATTTCCTGCCATGTTATACAAGTTGTAATCATTGGGTTCATAAGATTTTGCTTCTACAGTGTATAACGCCATATCTGCGGCGTAGTCACCACGCAATGGTTTAAAGTTTGCTAAGAAACATCCTCTATCATTTTTGGCGTAAGGTCCACCCCAAGGAAAAGTTGCTCCTTGCAGTCCTCCTCTAGCAGCATACTCCCATTCCGCTTCAGATGGTAATCTAAAAGAATTAACATGTTGTTTGCCTCTACTCTTTTGGTCAGCATTTTTATATAAAGTTCTCCACTTAGTGAATGCATTGGCTTGTTTCCAAGATACGCCAACTACTGGGTAATCTCCGTAAGCATCATGCCAGAAATAATCATTATGCATAGGTTCATTATAAGAATAAGCGAAATCTCTAATCCAAGCCGTAGTATCTGGATATATAGCAACTTCTTCAGTTACTATAACGTCCTTACGTCTTAAATCCCTATTCTTGGCCGCAGCTTGAATGTCCATGTATGTGTATTGAAATTTAAATTTCTTAACATCCCAAGTACGTTGTCCATTGTAAGATTCTTCTATAGGAAGATACATCGTATCCATAACCTCAGCATAATATTCATCTGGATATTTGCTCGTATCAAAAATTAACTTTACATTTTTGTTAAGTTTGCGTCCCTCATATCCGGTTGGGCCTACACCACTATAGTTATCGTACATGTACTTTTCATATACGGTCATGTTATCTGGATCCGAATCTTTAAATGCAAATTCGCCCGTACCTCCATCTCCAGGAGTCAAGGCGTACTCATCAGCCATAATGGCTAACTTTGTTCTAATAGTAGAGTCTCTAACCCAGTTTACGAATTGACGGTATTCCCCATTGGTAATTTCAGTTTCGTCCATATAAAAGGCTCTAACTGTCGCGGTTTTGGTAGGCGCATCATTTATACCAGCCAAATCATCGTCAGATTTACCCATAATGAAAGATCCTCCAGGTATCAGAGTCATTCCATAGGGCTTTTCCGGATGCCATTTCTTTCCTTGTACTCCAACTAGCTCCCCTCTGTCTCCAGAATTACAACTAGCTAATAGTGCTAAAACAGCGGTTAATAAAGCGAACTTCTTCATATTCATATAAACTCGAGGTTAAATTATTTAATCTTATAATGTTCAGGATCTGTTTTTTGAGGGCGTAAACATATTTATATATTTTCAAAAAAACAATCTTTTTTTTACTTTATTTGCATTTCATCCTAAAAAGTTAACGTTTCATCGATTAAAGAACCGTCAGCAAATATTATTAATAGGTGTTCTTTTTATAGGCTTTATACCACCTTTCGGGGATTTTACCCTGCATTGCCTCGGTGTAATCTTCATGGGTGCAAGGTAATAACGTATGCTTCTTTAATTTATTATTGACATCGGGCAAAAAAGGAATCTCAATCCACCAGCGTCCTGATTTGTTACTTTTATAAAAAATAAGCTCATCATTGTCTATTAAAACATTAAATTTTTGATAGTTTATCTGATCGCCTAAAACATTCTCATTTACCCTACAATTCACACCTTCAATAAAATACCACATAATTTGTGCCACCAACATCGCTGTGACGTGATCCTCTTCTGAATTTTGGTATTCATATATGCCAAACGACGAAACTTTATTACTTATTCCCGCATAACGCGCAATAGCACATATCTCCTTTCCGTCGAAACCGTTGGGCGAATATTTTTGCGACTTAGAAACCTCTGAAGCTTTGACCGCTTTTAAATCGACACTCACGATGTGGGCGTCACGCATCACTGGTTCTACAATATTAATGGCATTTGATACTTCACCTAAACGGTAGGCTTCAAAGTATAGTTTCTCCATTAAATCTATCTCTTCCTGTGAATTGAAATAGGTTTGGTAACCGATAGTTGAGTAATTAAATAAATTATAGGGTTGCTCCAAAATAATTTTTCCCAAATAACTGTTGTTCTTAATAGAAAGCGCAGAGTCTCCCAAATCAAAATTACTATCGACATTCACGACGTTAATCATAGGCGAAATCCTGTCGTAAGCTCTGTAAATGGGATAAGTCAAATCTTGACTTCCGCCTAAAACAATAGGAATAATTTTCTTTTCCAATAAAATTGAAATAGTGGTCCTCAGAGCAAAATAAGTATCTTCAACACTATCACCCTTTAGGATATCGCCCAAATCTGCCAGATTCGTATGCCAATTGCCTGGAAACAGATTATAAAAGACGTTTCTTATAGTGTCCAAATTTATATCAAATCCCGTATAATTGATGTCATTCCGATTTTCGAGAACGCCGATAAGAGCAATTTGCACATTGTCAAGATCCGGAATACCGTGTTGCTGGGAGTGAATCTTTAATTTCTTGCCCAAAGCTTGAGGTACTAACACTTCATTATGAGTCAATACTGCTTCAGAAACTGGCGATAAAAAGTTAAACGTCATTTCCTATTTCTTTTTCGCAGTTGCGGTTTTCTTTGTGGCTTTTTTCTTTGCAGGTTTTTTGGCTGCTTTCTTTTTAGGGGCTTTGGCTTCAATCATGGCCTGGGCCTTCTCTAATGTAAATTCCGAAACATCCACTGATTTATCCAATTCTATTTTCGTTTTGCCTTTGATGATATTATGCCTTCCCCAACGTGCTTTCTCAATACGGATGCCTTCGTCCTCCCAATTGTGGATGACTTTGTCAATTTCCTTTTGAATTTTATCTTCGATCAATTGTACGATATCCTGGTCAGACAGGTTGTCCCAATCGTATTTTTTGTTAACGTTTATAAACATATCGTTCCATTTGATAAAGGGACCAAAGCGTCCTTTACCTTTCTGAACCGGTAAATCCTGATACATATAGATAGGAGCGTCCGCTTTTTCCTTTTCTTTGATCAAATCAATTGCCTCATCCAACTCAACGTTTAACGCTTCCATTCCTTTAGGGAGTGAGACAAACTTATCGCCGTATTTTACATAAGGTCCAAAACGGCCATTATTTACCTCAATAGCCTCGCCTTTATACTCTCCCAAAGCTTTAGGAAGTTGAAAAAGATCCATAGCTTCTTCGTACGTAATGCTATTCAATTGCTGATCTGGTGACAAACTCGCGAATAACGGCTTTTCTTCCTCCTCTACAGTTCCTATCTGAACCATCGCACCGAATTTGCCCAAACGCACACTTACCTGACGTCCGGTCTTCGGATCTTTACCTAAAATGCGTTCTCCAGATTCACGCTCAGCGTTTTCCTGAACATCTTCCACCTGAGGATGAAAATCTTTGTAGAAATTCTTCATCATGCTGGTCCAATCTTCCTTCCCTTCTGCTATCTCATCAAAATCAGCTTCAACTTTGGCCGTGAAATTGTAATCTAAAATGCTCTCAAAATGATTCACTAAAAAGTCAGTAACAATCATTCCAATATCTGTAGGCACTAACTTTCCTTTGTCTGAACCCACTTTTTCAGTCAATTCAGCATCTTTAACTTTACCTGATTTTAAAGTCAGTTGGGTATAGTTGCGTTCTACACCTTCTATGGTGCCTTTCTCAACATAATTTCTGTTTTGAATGGTAGAAATGGTTGGCGCGTAGGTGGACGGTCGGCCAATACCCAATTCTTCCAATTGCTTTACCAATGATGCCTCGGTATATCTATAAGGTGGACGTGTGTAACGTTCCGTAGCTGTAATATAAGAGTTGAGTAAAGTTTCATTGGTCCGCATGGCAGGCAACATGCCTTCTTGTTCAGAATCCTCATCATCAGTACCTTCCAAATACACTTTTAAAAACCCATCAAAAGTGATGACTTCTCCGTTGGCGGTAAATAGTTCTTTATGGGTAGAAGCACTGATCTTTACGTTGGTCCGTTCCAATTCCGCTTCGCTCATTTGTGAAGCAATGGCACGTTTCCAAATCAAATCATATAACCGTGCCTGATCGCGATCCATCTGGACGGTATGCACCGAAAAATCAGTGGGTCTGATGGCCTCATGCGCTTCTTGAGCACCTTTGCTTTTCCCTTTATAATTACGTGGTTTGCTATATTTTTGGCCGTAAGCTTCATTAATTTCCGCTTCCGCACCTTTACGGGCATCGTCAGATAAGTTGACACTATCGGTTCTCATGTAGGTAATCAAACCAGCTTCATACAAACGTTGCGCCATGGTCATGGTTTTCGATACTGAAAAATACAGTTTACGAGCCGCTTCTTGTTGCAATGTAGAGGTTGTAAATGGAGCAGCCGGCGATTTCTTAGCTGGCTTTTTATCTAAATCTGCTACTTTAAAGGCAGCGGCAGCGTTGGATTCTAAAAATTTGTGAGCTTCTTCTTTAGTTGCAAAGTTTTTAGGAAGTTTTGCTTTGAAGGATTGCCCATCTTCATTGGAAAATTCAGAATCAATTCTATAGGACGCCTCTGCTGTAAAGTTCTGAATATCTCTTTCGCGCTCCACAATAAGGCGCACTGAAACCGATTGTACACGGCCTGCCGATAGCCCACCCTTTACTTTACGCCACAAAACTGGTGATAACTCGTAACCTACGATGCGGTCTAAAACCCTACGTGCTTGTTGGGCATCAACTAAATTATAATCAATATCTCTCGGATTTTCTATAGCCTTAAGAATGGCCGTTTTTGTAATCTCATGAAAAACAATGCGCTTGGTCTTTGCTTTATCCAGTTTCAAGGTCTCCGCCAAGTGCCAAGCAATAGCCTCACCCTCGCGATCCTCATCACTTGCCAACCATACCATTTCGGCTTTCTTTGCTAAGTCTTTCAGTTTTTTAACAACTGCTTTTTTATCTTTTGAAACTTCATATTTTGGTTTAAAATCGCCTTCCACATCTACCCCCAATTCTTTAGAAGGTAAATCAGCAATATGTCCAAAACTGGACTCTACCTTATAATCCTTTCCTAAAAATTTTTCAATAGTTTTAGCCTTCGCAGGGGACTCAACAATTACTAAGTTCTTCGCCATATCTGATTTTTTCTGGCTACAAATGTATATGAAAAATAATTATTCAACCTAATATAAAAAATTTAAGCCTATTTATATGCAGTTTACCGAGTCCTTATTAAAACACAAAGAATGTGTCTCAATTCTTATACAACCTATCTTAGAGTTGAATATTTGAGTACTATTCTCGGTCAGCTGTCCGAGAGAAAAACATAAAAAAAGCCGTTTCAATTAGTTTTGAGACGGCTTCTTAAATTATGAATTGCATTTTAATTTAAACGATACGTGCTTATTAGTTGTAAGGCATTTTCATTGTAACTATATTGATACAGCGCTTTTTCGCCTATCATTAATAGACTATTAGGTAATGGAATGACATCCTTAGCATGTATATCTGTAAATGATTGGGTTTGCTGAAGTTCTAACGGATTGGTTTTATCAAAAACTTTTAAGCCAGAAGTGCCATCACACACATACAAGGTTGGACCTTTAAATCCTAAGCCGTACGGATTATCCAAAAAATACCTAGCCGCCAAAGTGGGATTGGTTTTGTCAGTAATATCTATAACCTCCAACACACTTTCCAATTGACCGCAAGTGTTACCACCCCTCAAAGTTAAATACGCATAATTACCATCTACCACAACAGGGTCACAGCCTTCCCAATGCACAAATTGTGATACATATTTGGGGGTCGTAGCATTTTCCAAACTATAGATGTACATCCCATTAGTCCCACCCAAATACAAATAATTATCTGCGTAAAACATGGTTTCAATATTCCATCCTGCATATTGTATATTCTCAAATATAGGATTGGCCAAATTTGAAATATTAAATATGGAAAGAGCTGAAGTCCCAACGGTGTACAAATAATCATTTATAATTTGAAAGCGCGCTAGAGACCCACCAACACCCACGCTACTTTCCGCTGCGGTTGAAAAGGCGGCATCATTAAACACTAATAGACTATTATCAACAATTTCACGCCGCTCTTGCACGATGCGCCAACTGATCACAACATTGTTTTCAAAATCATAATTGCTAAAATCTGCATATTCTGCCTCACTAGGAATCCGGTAGTCATAAACTGAAAACACATCTTCCAACCGATCAATAACTTGCACATTTGAAAGATCTGAGATATCAAAAACAACCAAATCCATAGCGCTGTCCGCATAGAGATGATTATTCTTGATAGAAATATCCTCATTGCCAGGGATCTTTAAATAGGCGGTAGCACGCGGTGCGGTTGGATTGGAATTATCAATTACATGAACCCCTTTAAACGCATCAGTAATAAAAATTAAATCTTCGTAAGCGTAAATTTTACCCACGTTAATTGAAGATTTGGCAGCTTGCACTTCCACCGACTTTCTAAATTCCGATTTTGACATCATTTCCGGAATGGCTACAGCTATCGTTTCATAATCTCTATCATCAGTATTACACGACAAGAGACACATTAGAGCAAATACAAAAAAGAATTGTTTCATAAGTTTTGGTTGTTTTTTAGTAAATGCCTGATTAGCATCATTTAATAGATGTAAAGAGATCAAAAAGGTTGCGTTAAAATGTTTCTCTAGCCCCTATCTGATGTAATTCGCTGGTCTCATCAATTCCAATCGTTTCCTTGTAGATATAATAAATAGGATGAAATATAAACGATGCTAAAAACAAACCTCCGATGCCACAGGTCACCACAGCTCCTATCATTATTAATATATAGGACACGACTAACAGTCCAAAAGTCAAGACCCATTTTTTATTTCCAAATCTAAAGCTAGACGTAACAATTGCTCCAACGGACCACTCCGGACTAAAGGCAAAAATTACGGAGAAGAAGGAAATCGGTACCATGACATAAATTAAGGGTAGGTAAAACGCCAAGGATGCTAGGGAAGAAATTACCACTGTAACAAGCATCAACAAAAGTATTTTCCCAAAATAGTCGCCCTTCATAAAATAAAACAAATCCGAAGTCCGCACTTCGCCACCCATATCTAAAGTTCTTAAGATCCTAAAAAAACCTGCGTTAAGTGCCACTTGGATTGCCGCCACTACTAAAATCCCAACCATGAATAACAAACCGTATACCAGTGTGAAGCCTTCCAAGAGACCACTAGCAGTACTGGGGTCAAAATCTCCAGTTTCAGACTGCGCCACCACAGCAAAAACAAAAGGCACGTAAAAAATTAGGATAAATGGCATCATTATTATAATGACAAACAGTTGCATCAAAAACCCGTATAACCAGCTTTTTTTAAAAAGTTCAATAGATTGATTAAAAATGGTTCCAAAATCTAAAGCTCTTGCATTGGCTAGTTTGGATTGAAATTCATCTGGAGTCATTCGGAGTAATTTTAGTTGGTTAGACCTCAAAGTAACCATAATTTTTAACAGTATCAAAACATTTTTAAACACTGTCACTTTGTCACAATCCGTAAAATAATCCTATCTTTGCAGCTGCATTTTAAAGCAGTGCAGTATTTTAAATTCAGACGTTTTAGAAACCTTATGGAGAAAATTATTGACGAAAGCAAACAAGGAGAATCTCTCGTACTCGAACCTAAAAATGGTAATACTCGAAAACTTTTTATTGAAAGTTACGGGTGTTCTATGAATTTTAGCGACAGTGAAATTGTAGCTTCCATCTTACTTAAGGCAGGCTATAATACTACCCAAACTTTAGAAGATGCTGATTTGGTATTGGTGAACACCTGTTCTATTCGCGACAAGGCCGAACAAACTGTTCGTAAACGCCTTGAAAAATACAATGCTGTAAAACGCATTAACCCGAAGATGAAGGTCGGCGTTTTAGGATGTATGGCAGAGCGTTTGAAAAGTAAATTTTTAGAAGAAGAAAAAATTGTAGATCTCGTAGTTGGTCCTGATGCCTATAAAGATCTTCCCAATTTATTGTCAGAGGTTGAAGAAGGCAGAGACGCTATTAACGTTATCCTGAGTAAGGATGAGACTTATGGTGATATTTCTCCAGTGCGCTTAAATTCCAACGGCGTTTCTGCGTTTGTTTCAATCACCCGTGGTTGTGATAATATGTGCACGTTTTGCGTAGTTCCCTTTACTAGAGGGCGTGAGCGTAGCCGTGATCCACAAAGTATTTTAGAGGAAATTAAAGATCTTTGGGACAGAGGCTTTAAGGAAATAACTCTTTTAGGTCAGAATGTGGATAGTTATTTATGGTATGGCGGTGGCCTTAAAAAGGATTTTGATAAAGCCAGTGACATCCAAAAAGCGACAGCCGTAAACTTCTCCAATCTTTTAGATTTATGTGCCAAAGCCTATCCTAAAATGCGCATCCGTTTTTCAACCTCCAACCCTCAAGATTTAACTCTGGACGTGATTACAACCATGGCCAAGCACACAAACATTTGCGACCATATTCATTTACCTGTACAAAGCGGCAGTAACCGTATTTTAAAGGAAATGAACCGTCTGCATACCCGTGAAGAATATTTTTCACTCATAGATAACATCAGACGCATCCTTCCAAACTGCTCTATTTCTCATGATATGATTGCAGGATTCCCTACGGAAACGGAAAAAGACCATCATGATACACTGAGTTTAATGACGTACGTAAAATATAATTTTGGATATATGTTTACCTACTCTGAACGTCCAGGCACTATGGCGGAACGCAAAATGGAAGATGATGTTCCTGAAGAAGTCAAAAAAAGACGCTTAGATGAAATTGTCCAATTACAACGCCAACATAGCGAGTTGAGAACCCGTGCATTTTTAAACACCACCGTGGAGGTCTTGGTAGAACGAGAGTCTAAAAAATCTGATCAAGAATGGTCAGGAAGAACCTCTCAAAATGTCGTGGCCGTTTTCCCTAAAGAAAATTATAAAATTGGCGATTTAGTTCTTGTCACCATTACGGATTGCACGAGCGCCACCCTCATTGGGGAAGCTATTGGCTATGCATATAATGACTAATCCAAAATTACTTATCGAAACATTACCTCATATATAGTGTACAGTATTTATTCATAATTTTATTAAATGGAATCAATTCAAGCCATAAAACAACGTTTCGGAATTATTGGGAATGACCCAAAACTCAACCGTTCTATAGAAAAAGCCATTCAAGTTGCGCCTACAGACATCTCAGTGCTGGTTACTGGCGAAAGTGGTGTTGGTAAGGAAAGTATTCCAAAAATCATCCATCAATTATCCCACCGTAAGCACGGTAAATATATTGCCGTAAACTGTGGCGCCATTCCAGAAGGGACGATTGACAGTGAATTGTTTGGTCACGAAAAAGGCGCATTTACCGGAGCCACCCAAACCCGTGAGGGTTATTTTGAAGTAGCAGACGGCGGCACAATTTTTCTGGATGAAGTGGGTGAATTACCCTTAACCACCCAAGTACGTTTGCTGCGTGTTTTAGAAAATGGAGAGTTTATTAAGGTTGGATCAAGCAAAGTTCAAAAAACCAATGTCCGCATTGTAGCTGCGACCAACGTGAACATGTTCGAAGCCATAAAAAAGGAAAAATTTAGAGAAGATTTATACTACCGACTGAGCACAATAGACATTCACTTACCACCTCTTCGCGAACGCAAAGAGGATATCCACTTGTTGTTCCGGAAGTTTGCCAGTGATTTTGCGTTAAAATACAAAATGCCCACCATCAAATTAACCGATGAGGCTGTTGAGGTACTCTTAAAAAATAGATGGAACGGAAATATCAGACAGTTGCGAAATGCAGCTGAGCAAATTTCGGTTTTAGAACAAACCCGTACCATTAATGCCCCTACATTAAAAGGTTACTTACCAAACTATGAAGGCAATCTTCCTGCTGTTATTAAAAATTCTAAAAGTGAAAGTGATTTTAGTAGTGAGCGTGAAATTCTATATAAAGTGTTGTTTGATATGAAAGGCGATTTGAATGACCTGAAGAAACTCACCATGGAATTGATGAAAAATGGGACGACTCATGATGTTCAAAAGAAAAATGAAGGCTTGATTCAGAAAATCTATGGCGACGAAGAGGATGAAGAAAATTACGAAGAATCCGTTGAAGATTTAGAAGTGCTTTCCATTCCTGAAAAAATGAATCAACTTTCAGAAGCGATTGACGAATCGAACGATAAATATTATTTTGCGGAAGAAGTTGAAGAGGAAGAAACCCTGTCTTTACATGATAAAGAATTGGAATTGATCAAGAAATCGCTGGAACGTCATCAAGGCAAACGCAAATTAGCTGCTGCTGAATTGGGTATAAGCGAACGCACCTTGTATAGAAAGATTAAACAATACGATTTATAATCCGTACGCACAGAATAACGACTATGAACTATTTAAAAACTTTAACAGTCGCCTTCAGCTTCTGTTTAGCAACAAGCTGTGGCAATTACGGATTTACAGGCATCTCTTTACCTGCAGGTACGACCACCTATCAAGTTAACTATTTTCAAAATGATGCCCCGCTGATTGAACCAGGACTGGAGCGCACGTTTACCAACTCCTTGGCCGATTTAATTCAAAATCAAACCAGTTTACAATTGGTAACTTCAGGAGGTGACATTACTTATGAAGGTGAAATTGTGGAGTATCGCATCTCTCCTACTACGGCAACGGCTGACATTACGGCTGCTCAAAACAGATTAACCATTAGCGTACGAGTGCGATTTTTTGATAAAAACAACCCGGACGGAGACGTCAACCAAACATTTTCGTTCTTTTATGATTATCCCGGAAATGCACAATTGGTGGGCGCCCAGAAAGACGCAGCTATTTCTGAAATTTTAGAACGAATCACCCAAGATATTTTAAATGCTACTTTAGGCAAATGGTAATCTTATAACGTGAACACACAAGACTTTACATATTTACTCAGTCATCCTGAAGAGTTAAACGCGGTACACACCTCAAACGTGGGCGATATTGTAGCCGATTATCCTTATTTTCAGGCCGCACGAGCCTTGTATCTAAAAGGATTAAAGACAAAGGAAAGCGCGGCTTACAATCAAGAACTGAGAATCACCGCCGCCTATACCACCGACCGAAGTATTTTGTTCGATTTTATCACTTCGGAAGCGTTCAATCAGAATGAGATTTCTAAACTCATCAAACAGAATACAGAACTTTTAAAGAATATTGAGGTTACGGATGCGGATGATATTTCCGTGCATAAAAGTGTCACCTTGGATGATACTTTAAAACAGCAAGTAAAAGATAGCGAGCGGGTTTTAGATCCGGATTTATTCGAAGAAAAAGAGCACTCAGCAACAACTCTTCCTAAAGAACCGAATATAGCGGTCGATGTCAAAAACATCCAACCCTCGCCCGAAGAACAGCTGCAGATAGGCAAGCCATTGCTCTTTGATAAAAATGAAACCCATTCTTTTGCCCATTGGTTAAAAATTACAAGTTTTAAACCCATTGAACGTGAAGAAGAGGGTACTAAACCTCAAATTAAAAGCTCTGAAAAAGCGTCAATTCCAGAGCCTAAAATCGAGTCGGCTTTAGAAAAAAAATTAGATTTAATCGACAAATTCATCACTACCAATCCAAAAATTGCGCCGATAAAGGAAACAAAACCTACAGTTAATCTCGCACAAAGTCAACTGGTTCAGAATGATAACTTCATGACGGAGACTTTGGCGCGCATTTATTTAGAGCAAAAAAACTACGATAAAGCAATTCAATCTTATAAAATTTTAATTTTGAAATATCCAGAAAAAAGTGGTTTCTTTGCAGACCAAATTAAAGCGGTAAAACAAATACAAGCAAATAATACCAAATAGCGCATGAGTACATTTACAATATTTTTAGTCCTTATCATCATTGTATCTTTTCTATTGGTGGTTGTCATTATGGTTCAAAATCCAAAAGGAGGCGGCTTGTCTTCATCATTTGGAGGTGGTGGCTCTCAGCAATTAGGTGGTGTTAAGAAAACAACTGACTTTTTAGATAAAAGTACCTGGATTTTAGCTACAGTATTATTAGCCCTGATCTTGGTTTCTAATGTTGCTATTGATGGTGCCACTGGAACTACTGAATCTAAAGCATTAGATCCTAACACGTCTACCAGCATGCCTGCGCCTGTAACTCCAGCAGCTCCTGCGGTTAATACTACTACCCCAATTGATACTACAAATTAAATATTTGTAATACCTTACAAAATATAAAAAGATGCCAACAAAATTTGTTGGCATTTTTTGTTACTGAAACTTTGTCAGTTCAGTGTCCATGGCACATTTTTCGCAACTACATAATCCATTAAACAAATTTAATTAACCTGTCACGTGTATCGTGACTAAAACTATAATAAAACTATGGGATTAAACATTAAACCATTGGCAGACCGTGTTCTTATTGAACCTGTAGAAGCTGAAACCAAAACTGCTTCAGGAATTATCATTCCAGACAACGCTAAAGAAAAGCCTCAAAAAGGTAAAGTTGTTGCCGTTGGTGCTGGAACCAAAAAAAATCCAATTACTGTAAAGGTTGGTGAAACTGTTCTTTACGGAAAATATGCAGGAACAGAATTAAAACTTGAAGGCAAAGATTATTTGATCATGCGTGAAAGTGATGTCCTGGCAATTATTTAATTGCAATCCCGATAACCATCGGACAATAAAATAAAACATAAATTATTAAGACTTTCAACCTGATCAGCTATCATACTCTGAAATTTTATGATTGATTTTTGAAAGTTTAAAATTTTAAATAAAAACGTATTATGGCAAAAGACATAAAATTTGATATTGAAGCACGTGACGGATTAAAACGCGGTGTGGATGCATTGGCAAATGCAGTAAAAGTAACTTTAGGCCCAAAAGGTCGTAACGTTATTATTGGTAAATCATTTGGTGCACCTCAGGTGACTAAAGATGGGGTTACCGTTGCAAAAGAAATTGAATTAGAGGATCCGTTAGAAAACATGGGTGCTCAAATGGTAAAGGAAGTTGCTTCTAGAACCAATGATTTAGCAGGTGATGGAACAACTACTGCAACCGTTTTAGCACAAGCTATCGTTAAAGAAGGCTTGAGAAACGTTGCGGCTGGTGCTAATCCAATGGATTTGAAACGCGGTATTGACAAAGCGGTTGAAGCTATCGTTAAAGACCTTGAAAAACAATCTAAAAAAGTAGGAAGCGATTCTGAAATGATTAAACAAGTAGCTTCCATCTCAGCTAACAATGACGACACTATTGGTGACTTAATTGCTACTGCGTTTAGCAAAGTCGGCAAAGAAGGCGTGATTACTGTTGAAGAAGCAAAAGGTATGGAAACCTATGTTGATGTTGTCGAAGGTATGCAGTTTGACAGAGGATATCTGTCGCCATACTTCGTTACAGATGCAGACAAAATGATTGCTGATTTAGAAAATCCTTATGTCTTATTATTTGACAAAAAGATTTCTAATCTTCAAGAAATTCTTCCAATCCTAGAGCCAGTTGCACAATCAGGTCGTCCGTTATTGATTATTGCAGAAGATGTAGAAGGCCAAGCCTTAGCTACCTTAGTCGTAAATAAATTACGTGGCGGATTAAAAATTGCTGCCGTTAAAGCACCAGGATTTGGTGACAGACGTAAAGCAATGTTAGAAGACATCGCAATCCTAACCGGTGGTGTTGTTATTTCTGAAGAAAGAGGCTTCTCATTAGAAAATGCTGATTTAAGCATGTTAGGTACGGCAGAAACCATTACTATCGATAAAGACACGACTACAATTGTGAACGGTGCTGGTAAAGCTGACGATATCAAAGCAAGAGTAAATCAAATAAAAGCTCAAATTGAGACGACTACGTCTGATTATGACAAAGAAAAACTTCAAGAGCGTTTAGCTAAATTAGCTGGCGGTGTTGCCGTACTTTATGTAGGTGCAGCAAGTGAAGTTGAAATGAAAGAGAAGAAAGACCGTGTTGATGATGCTTTACATGCTACAAGAGCAGCTGTTGAAGAAGGCATTGTTGCTGGTGGTGGTGTTGCCCTTGTTAGAGCAAAATCAGTATTGGAAAAGTTAACTACTGAAAACTTAGATGAAACAACTGGAGTTCAAATTGTAGCGCGTGCTATTGAAGCGCCTCTACGTACCATTGTTGAAAATGCAGGTGGCGAAGGCAGTGTTGTTGTGTCTAAAGTTATGGAAGGAAAGAAAGACTTCGGTTTTGATGCTAAAACGGAAACTTATGTAGACATGCTTAAAGCAGGTATTATTGATCCTAAGAAAGTAACCCGTATTGCATTAGAGAATGCTGCGTCAGTTGCCGGAATGATCTTAACTACTGAATGTGCTTTAGTAGATATTAAGGAAGATTCTCCAATGCCTATGGGTGGAGGCGGGATGCCTGGAATGATGTAATTTTAATAACATCAAACTTAAATTCATAAAAAATGCCCCAAATTTATTGGGGCATTTTCTTTATGTGATCTTCACACTTTGTGAAACTATATGATAAACCCCTATTGTTGTTTATCATCCTTATGATCGTCCTTAACGGCCTCATCTCTATAATAACAACAGGCATGTAAACTATTATAAGCTTCATCCGTCGCTTTAATTTCTTTGGTGTCATGGCCAACATCAGCGATACTTTGTTGTATGGCCTTTAAACTGGTTTTGCGCTCATCAAAAATTAATTTCAATTCATGGGTATTGACATCCCAAGTGGCAATTTTTACGCCTTTGGCTTTTATGGCCGCTTTTTCAATGCGCTCTTTACACATCATACAAACCCCGTCTACTTCAATGCTCGCTTTGGCGTTTTTGTTTTGTGCCATGCTGACCGTTCCGATCAATAAGGCTACTACTAATACTATTCTTTTCATAATTTTATTTATTTAATTTTAAATCGCAATCCGGCGTAATACATACTGCCATAAATTGGCCCATAGACAAAGGTTGTATCAAAATTTGCTCCAAAAGGGTCATCTGCTCCTAAAATTGGATTATTCTGGCGTACGTCCGTAATGTTTTCGCCTCCTAAATATACTTCAAATTTTTCGGAAAACACCTTGGTAACCTGCACGTTCAGCGTCCCTACTGTCTCAGAATATTCAGGTAATTGGTATTGCACAGGGTTGCTAGCGGTAGAGGAAAAACGTTGTTCGCCCAACCAATTATAAGTCGCATCAAATTTCCATTGCGCCAAATTTTCCTTAAGTTTTGTTTGGTAAGATACATTTCCGAAAACGCGATGTTTAGGAGTTAAAGGCTTTTCTAACTTCCCGGAATTGTATTGTGTTTTAATGTCGTAATACTTGTAAGCGGTTCTAAAATCGAAACCTTCAAATACATTATAATTGAATTCGAGTTGAAAACTGTTAGCATAACTTTCACCATCGAGGTTATAAAAATTCAGTTGAAGCGGATTTTCATAATCGACCACAATTTGATTTTGGAAATCTGTCCTGTAGTAATCTACAGTGACATCAGCCTTGTTGCCAAACAAATTAAACCCTTGTAAAAATGACACGCCATAGTTCCAAGCTATTTCTGGGTCCAAGCCGTAAGCACCTTTAGAACTCCCCAAAGGAGCGCCACCATTAATCAATAGTGCTCTTGACGTCGCAAAAATATTTTGGTTTTCAGCAAAGATGCTCGCACTGCGCTTGCCCCTTCCAAAGGAAACCCGTAAAGCCGATTTTTCCCATGGCGTATAACGCGCATGCAGGCGTGGTGTTACAAAGGTTCCCAAAAGATTGCGCCGATCAATGCGGATCCCTGCGGTCAGATTCAATTGCTCTAAATTATCAAAATTGTACTCCAAAAATGCACCAATAGAGTTTTCTGTACGTTCAAAATCTTCGGTGAGCACCAGTTCATCATAATGATCGTAAGTGTAACTAACACCAGTTTTTATCTTATGTCTAGAATCGCTGATAATGGTGTTATAGATACCGTTAACATATAAACTATTATGCAAAATATCATATTGACGCAGGCCGAAATAAGATTCTTGTTTATGGCTGCTAAACGCCGATTGAAACCCTAGCGTCTGCCAAGGAATATCAGGATTGACATAGCCAGACTTTAAGGATACATCAAACCTTCTAGTATCAATCTCACTGCCCCAGGCATTAGTGGTGAGCTTATCCGTACCCGGATTAAAATTGACCTGCCCCGTCTGCTTGGTATCATCTAAATAACTAAGGTTGATAAAACTCACAAAACCCTTTTCAGCATTGGTATATTGCCAGCGGTTCATCAAGTTAATTTGATTGTAAATAGGCATGTCCATAAAGCCATCGTCATTGACATCATGCTTCTGATTGTGGGTGTTGCCGTGTAGATACAAGCCTGTACTCCATTTGTCGCTCACCTGAGTGTTCATATGCACATTCGCCTCTAAACGCGCACTGCTGGCGCCGTAAAGATTTACAAACAGAGCGTTGTCCGTGGTGGGTTTCACCAATTCGGTATTAATTTGTCCTGCAATGCTTTCAAAACCATTCACTACGCTTCCCGCACCTTTGGTTATTTGAATGCTTTCTACCCAAGTACCGGGTGTAAAACTGAGGCCGTAAGCTTGAGATGCGCCACGTATGGTTGGAATATTTTCTGAAGTGATTAAGATGTATGGACTGGTTAAACCCAACATTTTTATTTGTCGTGTTCCAGTAACCGCATCCGCAAAATTGACATCAATAGAGGGATTGGTTTCAAAACTTTCCGAAAGATTGCAACACGCCGCTTTCAATAATTCATCGCTGCTGACAAACATCACATTTGCGGATTGTAAATATGATTTTGATGTGGCTTGCTTGCGCGAGGTCACGGTAATTTCACTGAGCTCTCCAGTGGCTCGAAGCGTGTGTTTGATAGATCTTGCTGAGTTGACCGTAATTGTATCGGTTTTATAACCCACATAACTAATGACTAATTTGTTGTACTCTTTATAAAAGGGAATACTGAATTTTCCGTCGATGTCAGTAGTTGACCCGATGGTGGAATCCAACCAATATACATTGGCTCCCGGAAGTGGGAAGGTCTTTTTTTGTTCCGTAAGCTCTACGATAACGCCGTCAATTTTTTCTTGAGAAAAAATTAGCGTCGGGAGAAGCAAAAGGAGGTAAACTATGTTTTTCATTATTGATTTTATATAAGTGAATTCGTTTTAGCGTACTGATGAGTACAGTACAGAAAGTAGGTTTGGAACTATGCAACCCGTAGCAATCTCTTAACAGATTATTGGGCATGGCAGCTTTTCCGAAAAATAGGTAAGTAATCAAAGATTACTTTAACAAATACATCAAATAATGAAGACTTGATTCCGAACTTGGATGTCCGCAATCAAATGAGGTGAAGAATACTCTTGGTGTGATATAGCCTGAGGAGTTAGTTCCTCAAACAAGTGACTATATGAATAAATTAAAGCGGTAACGAACACGTGCTGCTCAAGACTATAGTCTTCAAATGACGCTTTTTTTAATTGGTCCTGACCTTTCACAATTTCTAAGACATCCTGACAACAGGCTTTATCCTCAGAATTCAAAGCCGTTGTAGACATATCCGTGCCGCAAGAATCAGGATGGGAAAAAATAGCCACATCAATCAATACATCTCCACAAAAATGCTTTTCCAAAGCAATGGACACAGTTGAGAGCAATACTAGAAGCGCTAGTACTACTGAGACAATTTTATGATTGATTTTATGAGCCATCGCTGCAAAATTACAAAATATTGCCAGTATCACCTACAAATTTTAAACCTTAACTTTTTTCAGATTTGAGTTGGTTATAGTAAAAAGCGGGCAGCAGCAACAAGAGCAATAATGGTTGGATTAAGAAACGTCTGATATTAAAAAAGATGTAATAATCTTCCTTATTCGGATTTATAACAAAATAAAGGTACAGCACCAGCAGCACGATAAAAGCAGCAGTATAGATGAGTGCTGAAAACTTTACCACGCTCCGATCATCAAAAAAGACAAAAAGTATGCCTAATGAAATTAATGAGTTGAGTAAAAATCTCAAGGTAGTAAACAAAGTCAATTTCAAAACTTCCCGACGCGGATTGTCTATATAAAGATAATCATTCTCAAAAAACGTGAGGTATGGGTCATAAAACAAATCGTGTTCAAAGGCTCGAATCAGAATTAACATCCCAAAAAGCAACAATAGCAACATTAAGTTAACCACTTTAATCATCGGTTTTTGTTAAGTTCGAAAATTTATTGACCCAAAGCATCCAAAGGAGAAACACCATGCCGTAGATGATTAATGGAAATACAACGGTATGCAACTCTTCACTTCGCCAAGGATAATGATACAAACCTATAGACAAAATTACGATTCTAAAGAGGTTCACCACATATAACAGTACGCTTCCGGCCAGAATATATAGGAAGGTTGTTTTAAATTTCCCCACGAAGGCCAGCACGAAGGAGGTAAATAAAATAAGTATACTTACCGAATTACAGCCTTCCACTACCCTTGCCACATATTTGCCATTAATGATGAGTTTCATAGATGGTTCATCAGGATGCTTTTCGATAACAGAATCATAGCCCAAATTTTCTAACAATACGTCCGTTTGTTTCGCGACCAAATATGTAAGATCATCTGTCTTGTTATTGATGTTGGCATTATCCAGATAAAATTTATAGGCAAATGTCAAAGTGCCATAAACCAACAAAAACGTCAGGATAAATTTAAGTACCAATTTGTATTTTACCAGCAAATCCTTCAAAAGCAGCAGTTTGTTTCTAGTGTGTTAAAAATATACAAAAAGAAGAATTGAAGATGGCCATTTTAGATACTTTTACAAAAACTTTTAAACAATGAATTTAGAGCAACTTAAACCACAAATAACTACCATCATTATTAATAACAACCATACTGTTGATGAGCGTTTGCTTTCCATCTGTGAGGTTTTAGAATCACATGTGCCGCATTACAATTGGGTTGGATTTTATTTTAGAAACGGCACTAAGGAAGAATTAAAATTAGGTCCTTACGTAGGCGCACCAACAGATCATACCATTATTCCTTTTGGGAAAGGTATTTGTGGCCAAGTCGCCGTAAGCAATCAAAACTTTGTAGTTCCTGATGTATCCGCACAAGATAATTATATTGCCTGTAGCATTACGGTAAAAGCTGAAATTGTAATTCCTATTTTTGTTAAAGGCGAAAACATAGGGCAGATTGACATCGATTCCAACACGCCAGACCCGTTTACGGAAGCAGATGAGCGCTTTTTAGAATTTGTATGTGCCCAAGTCGCCACGATTTTAGAATAAACATCCTATATCATTGTTGTCCGATAAAGAATCAAGACCGCTGCGCTGTAAGAATAATGAATAAAGACTTATTTGCAACTAACTGACAAACGACGTTCATTTAAATTAAAATCGCACATTCGCTCTCGGTAGAAACAGTTTCTAAAATGCAAGGTCTCATTTCGGAAATCTTCTAATCTCCCTTGCTTTAAATGAGTTTGTTAATTTATATTTTATCGGACACTAAAGATCCTATAAATAAAAATCCAAATGCCGATACATAGTCTTATCTATTGGCATTTTGATTTTATGGTTATTCAAACCGAGATCTACATCCCCGTTCTAATCGCTTCAACAGGATCTAGCTTAGAAGCTGATATGGCGGGAATCACGCCTGAAATCAACCCAATAATGGTCGACAATATAAAACCTAAAAACATATTCCCGGCCGACAATACAAACTCGAAATCGCCCGTAAACTGAGAAGCTATTAACGATACAATCCAGACTAAGAACAGCCCTACCAATCCACCTATGACGGCTAAAATGACGGCTTCAAATAAGAATTGAAAAAGAATAAATCTATTTTTAGCTCCCAGAGATTTCTGAATACCAATAAGGTTGGTCCGTTCCTTTACACTCACAAACATGATGTTTGCAATCCCGAAGCCTCCCACCAATAAAGAAAAGCCACTAATAATCCACCCCATAAGGTTCATTGTACCAATAATACCGTCAATGGCATCAGTCATTCCTGACATTTTATTGACGAAAAAATTGTCGGGCTCTCCTGCTTTCAAAGCTCGATAAGCTCTAAATTTTTGTTTTAAAACGCCTTCAAACGCCCCCATATCAACGCCTTTTTTGGGTTTTATTATTACAGCGCCAGCAATGCCGTTTACGCCTCCAGACTGAAAACGTCTCACGAAATTTGCCGGCACAAATGCTTTATCATCCGGATTGCCCCCTAAGCTGTTTCCCATTTTTTTCATCACGCCAATCACCGTAAGTCGCCTTCCGTAAATTCGTATTTGTTTTCCTAACGGATTTACATTTCCAAATAAATTTTCAGCAACACCGTGGCCTAAAACAATTACAGCAGATCCTGTAATGGATTCTGATTCTGTATAAAAACGCCCTTCGGCAATCTTTACATCTTCAATATCTGAAATCTCATTGGAAACAGGCGTAACATTTACACCGGATATGGTTTCTGCTCCGTATTTCACGGTCTGAGGAGTACCAAATATGACGTAAGCTGAGGATTGAATATCGGGCACATTTCTGCGGATAAACTCAAAATCATCATAATCAGTTTGAGGAAAATTATCACGCTGCCAACGAGGGACTTCAGTTGGCCCGAACGAAAACTTAGTCAAATACATGGTGTTTTTATCCAAGCCTGACAATTGATTTTGAATGTTCCGATCGAGAGAATCAACAGCTGCTAACACCGCAATAATTGAGAAAATACCAATGGTAACGCCCAAAAGAGATAAAAAGGTGCGCAGCTTATTGTTAGTAAGTGCATTTATAGCAAAGGAGAAACTTTCTTTAAATAAGCGTAAGTAAAGCAACATGTGTGTTGGGTGGTTTTAAACAAATTTAAAGATAGGACGTTCCCAACAATTTTTTGTTACAAAAATCGGAAATAAACTGCTGCGGGTTAATCGAAATTGTCTCTGATAAATTGTACTTTTGCGCTTTAAAATATATAATCTATCAAAATCTAATTATTCCACTGCTTTCATTGAAAAATGAAGCCAAACCAGACACACAACACCATGCACAACAAAACTATTTCTTCTGCCTTAATTTCTGTTTTTAGCAAAGACGGATTAGAACCCATCGTAAAACAATTAAACCAATTGGGCGTTACAATTTACTCTACTGGTGGCACTGAAAAGTATATAAAAGATTTAGGAATTGATGTCGTTCCTGTTGAAGACGTAACGTCTTACCCTTCCATTTTGGGTGGACGGGTAAAAACTTTACATCCTAAGGTATTTGGTGGTATTTTAAACAGACAGAGCAACGCTCAAGATGTCAAAGAATTGGGAGAATATGACATTCCACAGATAGATTTGGTCATTGTAGATTTATACCCTTTTGAAAAGACAGTTGCCTCAGGCTCCAGCCATGAAGACATCATTGAAAAAATTGATATTGGAGGCATCTCTTTGATCAGAGCTGCAGCCAAAAATTATGCAGATGTTATTTGTGTTTCGTCTATGGATGATTACAGTGAATTTTTAGAATTATTAGAATCTAAAAAAGGAGAAACAACAGAAGCAGACCGTAAACGTTTTGCTGGCAAAGCTTTTAATGTATCTTCACATTATGATACCGCCATCTTTAATTACTTCAATAAAGATCAAGAAGAAACCGTTTTCAAAATTAGCGAAACCAACGGAAAAGCATTGCGTTATGGAGAAAACCCACATCAAAAGGGATATTTCTACGGCGATTTTGAAGCCATGTTTACCCAACTCCACGGCAAAGAATTAAGCTATAACAACCTTTTAGATGTTGATGCTTCGGTTAATCTGATGAATGAATTTAAAGGTGAGGCGCCAACGTTTGCCATTTTAAAACACAACAACGCTTGTGGTTTTGCCCAAAGGGAAACCTTACACCAAGCTTATCTTGATGCGTTAGCGGGCGACCCAGTCTCTGCCTTTGGTGGCGTCTTAATTGCCAATACTGAAATTGATAAGGTTACCGCGGAAGAAATTCACAATTTATTCTGTGAAGTGGTCATCGCACCTTCATTTTCTGCGGAAGCGCAAGCCATTTTAGAAGGCAAGAAAAATCGTATTCTTTTAATTCAAAAGGATGCTGCACTGCCTCAAACAACAGTAAGAACTTGTCTGAATGGCGTTTTGGTTCAAGATAAAGACCATAAAACGGATGCCTTGGAGGATTTAACTCAGGCCACCAACAATAAACCAACTCAAAATGAGTTAGAAGACTTGATATTTGCTTCCAAAATTTGCAAGCATACCAAATCGAACACCATCGTACTGGCAAAAAACAAGCAATTGTATGCCAGTGGAACCGGACAAACGAGTCGTGTAGACGCCCTTAATCAAGCAATTCACAAAGCACAATCCTTTAATTTTGATTTAAGTGGTGCTGTTATGGCAAGCGACGCTTTTTTCCCATTTCCGGACTGTGTAGAAATCGCTAATAACGCTGGTGTTACGGCGGTAATTCAACCAGGAGGATCAATTAAAGACGAATTGAGCATTGCTTATTGCAATGAAAATAACGTGTCCATGGTATTTACAGGGACACGTCATTTTAAACACTAAAAGCGTATTTAAACTGCTGATTTATTTAGGATAAATTTAGCCGTTACTCAACTAAAACCGAAGCAAACACGTATATAATAAAATCGTTGATATTTATGATCTTTTATTACATTTACATCAACACTGACAAACAACCTAATATCAACATTTACAATCAATAATAGCACATGGGATTTTTTGATTTCTTAACAGAAGAAATAGCCATTGACTTAGGAACCGCAAACACCTTAATCATCCATAATGACAAAGTTGTGGTTGATAGTCCATCAATAGTTGCTAGAGACCGAATTTCAGGAAAAATTATAGCCGTTGGCCAAGAAGCCAATATGATGCAAGGAAAAACACACGAGAATATTAAAACAATACGTCCCTTAAAAGATGGGGTTATTGCTGATTTTGATGCGTCCGAGCAAATGATCAGTTTGTTTATCAAAAATATTCCTGCATTAAAAAAGAAACTTTTTACACCAGCGCTACGTATGGTGGTATGTATCCCTTCCGGTATAACCGAAGTAGAGATGCGTGCGGTAAAAGAGTCCTGTGAGCGGGTAAATGGTAAAGAAGTGTATTTGATTCATGAACCAATGGCCGCGGCTATTGGTATTGGTATAGACATCATGCAGCCTAAAGGAAACATGATTGTGGATATAGGAGGTGGTACTACAGAAATTGCAGTTATTGCATTAGGTGGTATCGTTTGCGATAAATCAGTTAAAGTGGCGGGCGATGTATTTACCAATGACATCGTTTACTATATGCGAACGCAACACAACTTGTACGTAGGTGAGCGTACTGCTGAAAAAATTAAAATCCAAATTGGTGCAGCCACTGAAGATTTAGAATTGCCTCCAGAAGAAATGAGCGTTCAAGGACGTGATTTATTGACTGGAAAACCTAAGCAAGTTCAAATTTCTTACCGTGAAATTGCAAAAGCTTTAGATAAATCTATTTTACGTATCGAGGATTCTGTCATGGAAACCTTATCTCAAACCCCTCCTGAATTGGCGGCAGACATTTACAATACTGGTATTTATTTAGCCGGTGGAGGATCAATGCTGAGAGGCTTGGATAAACGTTTGTCACAGAAAACAGATTTACCGGTGTACATTGCTGAAGATCCTTTACGCGCTGTAGTTAGAGGGACGGGAATTGTATTGAAAAATCTTCCTAAATTCAAAAGCATATTGATTAAATAGTAAGCCCAAATGCAACAAATCATAAATTTTGTACTTCGGAACAAAACCTTCTTGGTGTTTTTGTTGCTCTTTGGTCTGTCTTTGTTTTTTACAATTCAGTCGCACTCCTACCACAAAAGCAAGTACATCCACTCCTCCAATCTGGTGACTGGCGGTGTTTACCAAGTTGCCAATGGCATAGGACAGTACTTTAATTTGACCAATGAAAACAAAGCCTTGCTGGAGGAGAATCGGATGTTGAAATCTATTGTGTACAATTTAGATCTCGACACCGTAAACATCCAAATAGACAGTATTAAATTAGATTCCGCCTATAAATTCAGGACGGCTCAAGTTTTTAAAAATAGCTATTCGCACTCCACTAATTATCTGACCATTAATAAAGGTAAAAGGGACAGTATAAAAATAGATTACGGTGTAATTACCTCAAAGGGTATTGTTGGGATTGTTGAGAACACCTCTCAAAATTTCTCTTCGGTATTGTCTATTTTAAACACCCGTAGCCGTATCAACGCACAACTCAAAAAGACCAACCATATTGGCTCTTTAGTATGGAACACGGAATCTGCCGAGTTTGCGCAGCTTATAGACATTTCAAAATTTGCACCTTTGGCCATTGGCGACACCATTGTTACGGGCGGACAGTCTACAATTTTTCCTAAAGGCGTATTGATCGGTACGGTGAATTCCTATAAAATTGATTCCGGTGGAGACAACTATGTGGTTAATGTGAAATTATTTAATGACATGACTAATATTGGTCACGTTTACGTAGTTGAAAACTTACAAGCTACGGAAATAAAATCACTACAAAAACCAAAGGATGACTAAGGAAACTTTAAATATCGCCGCAAGGTTTGTAGTTTTGATTTTGGTGCAGGTGTTGATTTTTAATCACATCAATTTTATGGGATACATCAATCCCTATATTTACATCATATTCATCATTCTTTTTCCGGCAAATAACAACCGTACCTTATTTGTGTTTTTAGCCTTTCTACTGGGATTCTGTGTTGATATATTTTCGGATTCAGGAGGGGTGCATGCCGCAGCTTGCGTTACCATAGCCTACATACGACCGATATTTTTAAAATTCACCTTTGGAACCGTGTATGATTACCAATCCATCAAATTTAATCAAATAGATTTTGGGAGTAAATTGACTTATTTTTCAGCCCTGATCTTCATCCATCATTTGATCATGTACGCTTTAGAAATCTTTAACATTTCCAAAATACTTTTAATCCTTCAAAAAACGTTATTCTCAGGGATTTTCACTATTATCCTTTGTATGCTTATAACCATCCTTTTTAGCCAAAAACGTAAATGAGAAAATTATTACTTCTTTCACTTATTGTTCTTGTAGGTTTTGTATTTATTGCTCGCTTATTCTACCTTCAGGTGTATAATGAAGATCCATACAGTTTGTACGAAGACAATGCCATTAGAAAGGTATTTGACTATCCTAAACGCGGCTACATCTTTGACAGACACGGAAGGCTATTGGTGGCCAATCAGCCGTCTTATGATGTCATGTTCATTCCTCGTGAAGTAAAACCTTTGGACACTTTAGAATTTTGCAATCTTTTAAAAATTACCAAAGAAGACTTCATTAAATTTTACGAAAAAGCCTACCGCTATTCCCCGAGACTTCCTTCTGTATTCATTCCGCAACTCTCTAGAATGGAATATGCCGTTTTACAGGAAAAAATTAGAAAATACGAAGGTTTTTATATTCAAAAGCGCTCATTAAGAGATTATCAAACAACCATTGGTGCCAATGTTTTAGGCGATATTGGTGAAGTAAACAACTACATCATTGAAAATGATCCATACTATAAAAGTGGCGATTTAATTGGTAAACAGGGCGTAGAATTGTCGTATGAAGAAGTGCTACGCGGTGTTAAGGGTATAAAATTTATTCAAAAAGACCGTTTTAATAGAGATATTGGCCCGTATAAAGATAAGGTATATGATACCTTACCTCAACCTGGAAAAGACATCACCATCACCATAGATTCAGAACTCCAAAAATATGGCGAATTGCTTATGCGCCACAAGCACGGAGGAATTATTGCGATAGAACCGAGCAGTGGTGAAATTATTTCAATGGTTTCTGCACCGTCTTATAACCCGAATCTTTTGGTGGGCAGACAACGTTCAAGAAACTTTTCGAAGTTGTATACGGATACCATCGCAAAGCCGTTGTTCGATCGGAGCTTAAAAGCACAATACGCACCAGGATCACCATTTAAAGTATTAAGTGCTTTAATTGGACTACAAGAAAAGGTAGTCACTACTGAAGATCAATTTACCTGCCGTCATGGCTACTATTTAGGCAACAGACGTTTAACCGGCTGTCACAGCCATGCGAGCCCACTATCCATGAATCAAGGTATTGCACAATCGTGCAATGCTTATTTTGTAAATGTTTATCGACGAATAATCGACAAGTACGATAAGGCTGCTGATGGAATGGATGTTTGGAGTAATCATGTGAAGAGTTTTGGGCTTGGCGACTATCTAGGATATGATCTTAAAATCGGAAACAAAGGCCGTATCCCTGACGGTGCATTTTATGACAAATGGTACGGCAAAAATCGATGGTCATCTACCTATAACATTTCAAACGCTATTGGCCAAGGTGAGGTTGAAACCACACCAATCCAATTGGCAAATATGGTGGCTGCCATCGCCAATCGCGGGTATTATTATACACCTCATATCATCAAAAATATTGAAGGCGAGCCCATAGACGAAAAGTATACCACCAAAAATCACACCACCATTGACAAGGAGCATTTTGAACCTGTAGTTCAGGGTATGTTTGATGTTTACAATACGGGTACGGCTTACAGCCTTCAAGTTCCGGGAATCGAAATTTGCGGAAAAACGGGAACTGCAGAAAACTTCATGAAGATTGATGGCAAGCATGTGCAATTGACGGATCATTCCATATTTGTAGCGTTTGCACCTAAAGACAACCCTAAAATTGCCATTGCCGTTTTTGTAGAAAATGGCTATTGGGGAAGCCGATTTGCCGGCCGTATTGCGAGTTTAATGATTGAAAAATATATTAAAGGCGAAGTCAGCATGACTTCTATGGAAAATTGGATTTTAACCCACAGTTTGGAAAACGAATATGCAAAACCATATTCTGGAAAAGAGTTTGGAATCAATAGGCAATCCGCATTGCAAGTAATTGATAAAATTACTAAAGATACTGTTGTTAATCCTACGACCACACGCACATCTACATTCAATCAGTAATGCAAAGAGAATATAAATTATTAAATTTTGACTGGATAACCATTGGCCTATTTTTGCTCCTAGTAATTTTTGGCTGGCTGAACATCATGTCTGCTTCCCACAATGGAGAAATCAATAGCTATTTTGATATGTCCCAGCCTTACGGGAAACAGTCGGTATTTATCTTATTTACCTTAGCACTAATAGTCATTATTCTGGCCCTTGATGCAAAATTTTACGAACGGTTTGCCAGTATCATTTATGTGGTATCTATCCTATCCTTGCTGGGATTATTCATATTTGGAAAGAATGTTAATGGTGCTACAGCATGGTATGGTATTGGGGGCATGACTTTACAACCCAGTGAGTTTGCAAAATTTGCCACCTCTTTGGCGGTAGCCAAATACATGAGTGATCTTCAAACCAACATGAAGACGTTTAGGGATCAGGCTAAAACCATGGCCTTAATCGTACTGCCTGCCATCTTGATTTTGTTACAAAATGATGCTGGAAGCACCGTAGTGTATGCCGCATTCTTTTTTGTATTTTATCGGGAAGGCTTACAGCAAATCTATTTGGTTATTGTAGTATTTTTGATAGGGCTCTCCATCTTAGCACTCAAATTTAACGTGGTTGTGGCCAGTTTGATTTCCACGCTTATTATTTTTGGGCATCATTTTTTCATTCTGAGAAAGCGTCCGCAACTCATCCAACCCATTGTTATCGTTATTGCCTGTGTCGCCGTATCGTTTGGCATAAAGTACTTTTACAACTCGGTATTACAATCGCATCAAAAGGACCGTATTAGTTTATGGCTGAGACTGGAAAATGATCCGGTAAAACTTCATGAAATGAAGCAAACCATCCTATACAACCTCAACGAATCTGAAAAAGCAATTAGTTCAGGAGGCCTTACCGGCAAAGGATTTTTACAAGGAACAAGAACCACCGGAAAGTTTGTCCCAGAACAACATACGGATTATATTTTTAGCACCGTAGGAGAAGAATGGGGCTTTTTAGGAAGTGCCTTGGTGGTCATACTTTTTGTGGGCCTATTATTACGCATATTGTTTTTAGCGGAGTTACAGAAATCAACTTTCAGTAGAGTGTATGGCTATTGTGTGGCCTCGATATTATTCATTCATTTTTTGATCAATATCGGGATGGTGATGGGGTTGATCCCTACCATTGGAATTCCGCTGCCATTTTTTAGTTATGGTGGTTCCGGACTTTGGGCCTACACCATCCTTCTATTTATTTTTGTCAAACTCGATTCGAACCGGATCAATGAGTGGTAAACTTTAGAGTATGTACCTAATACTTATTTAAGATCATCTACTTATAAATAAAAAAAAACCTGTCCATATCAGACAGGTTTTCAGTACTTATAAAGAGTAGCCAATTTATTTCAAACTCGCCAAACTCGATTTTATAGTTTCAATCTTCGCTAAAGCATCAGCTTCTTTATTGCGTTCGTTTTGCAACACTTGCTCTGGGGCATTATTAACAAATCGCTCATTGGATAATTTCTTTTGCACGGATTTCAAAAACCCTTCCGTATAGTTTAACTCATCCGTCAATTTCTTGATTTCTTCTTCTACGTTTATAGCGCCAGAAATCGGGATAAAATACTCGTTGGATTGCACTCTAAAACTTAAAGCACCTTCTACAGCATCAGTCACTGCATTCATCTTTGAAATATTTCCCATTTTTTCAATAACCGAATTGTAACGTTCGGGTAACTTTTCGTTATTGATAAAAGATAATTCAATGCTGTCTTTAAACGATATGTTTTTATTCTTTCTAATGGTTCTAATGCCAGAGATGATTTCTTTCACCACTTCAAATTCGGATATCAATGACGCATCAAACAATTCAATTTTTGGATACTGCGCCACGATTAAAGCTTCTTCAGGAGTTCTCTCGGCAATAAAATGCCAAATTTCTTCGGTCAAGAAGGGCATAAACGGATGCAATAGCTTTAAGTTAGATTCAAAAATAGCAATCACACTTTTGAATGTTTTTGAATCGATAGGCTGTTGGTATTCTGGTTTGATCATCTCTAATAACCAAGAACAGAAATCGTCCCAAATCAACTTATAGATCCCCATCAGGGCATCAGAAAGTCTGTATTTACTATAATGATCTTCAATCTCTACCAAGGCTTGCTGAAATCTGGACTGGTACCATTCTACCGCAATTTTTGAGGCTGCAGGTTGTTCAATCTCTGAAACTTCCCATCCAGTTACCAACCTAAAAGCATTCCAAATTTTATTGGCAAAGCCTTTTCCTTGATTACATAAGTCTTCATCAAACATCAAGTCGTTACCCGCAGCAGAACTTAATAGTAAACCTACACGAACTCCATCAGCCCCATAGTCTTCAATCAGTTTTAGGGCATCAGGCGAATTCCCTAAAGACTTACTCATCTTGCGGCGTTGCTTATCGCGTACCAATCCCGTTAAATAAACATTTTCAAAAGGTTTCTCGTCTCTATATTCGTATCCAGCAACAATCATTCGTGCCACCCAAAAGAATAGGATATCCGGGCCGGTTACCAAATCATTGGTTGGGTAATAGTATCCAATTTCCGGGTTATCAGGGTTGCGTATGCCATCAAAAACACTAATTGGCCATAACCAGGAGGAAAACCAAGTGTCTAACGCATCTTTATCCTGGGTTAAATTAGACGCCGTAAGTTGGCTATTGCTTGTCCTGTCTTGTGCTAGTTTTACCGCATCTTTAATAGTTTCTGCCACTACAAAATCTTCTTTACCGTCACCATAGAAATATGCTGGAATTTGCTGTCCCCATAATAATTGACGTGAAATATTCCAATCGCGAATATTTTCCATCCAATGTCGGTAGGTATTGTTGAATCGTTTTGGAAACAATTTCACCTCTTCATCTTCCAATACTGCTTTTATGGCAGGTTGAGCAAGATCTTGCATTTTTAAGAACCACTGATCAGAAAGTCTTGGTTCAATGACCGCCTTAGTACGTTCACTCGTGCCTACCTTATGGGTGATGTCTTCCGTTTTTGAAAGAAGGCCCAAATCTTTAAGCTCTTGGGTAACGTCTTTTCGCGCTACTACTCTATCTTTTCCTTGATGATGTAGACCAAAACTATTTAAAGTAGCATCATCATTAAGGATGTCCAGCACTTCCAAACCGTGTCTATCTCCAATTTCTTTATCGTTTACGTCGTGTGCAGGGGTGATTTTTAAACAGCCTGTACCAAATTCCATATCCACATAATCATCCGCTATGATCGGCACGATTCTATTACAGATGGGCACAATGACGTTTTTACCGATTAGATGCTGGAAACGCTCATCATTAGGATTCACACACACCGCAGTATCTCCTAAAATGGTTTCAGGACGGGTGGTAGCAATCGTTATATAATCTTCCTGACCCTCAATTTGATAATTGACATAATACAATTTGTCAGTGCGCTCCACATGAATCACCTCTTCATCTGACAATGTCGTTTTTGCTTCGGGATCCCAATTGACCATGCGGTAGCCTCGGTAGATTAAACCTTTGTTATACAAATCAACAAAAACTTTAATTACTGATTCGCTCATGTCCTCATCCATGGTGAATTTTGTACGGTCCCAATCACAAGAACAGCCCAGTTTTTTTAATTGTTCAAGAATAACCCCGCCATATTCATACGTCCAATCCCAAGCATGGCTTAAAAACTCTTCACGAGACAGTTTGTTTTTATCAATGCCTTGCTCCTTTAATCTCGCGACAACTTTCGCTTCGGTTGCTATAGAAGCATGATCGGTACCTGGCACCCAACAGGCGTTTTTGCCTTGCAGTCGGGCTCTCCTTATGAGCACATCCTGAATGGTATTATTTAACATGTGCCCCATGTGCAAAACTCCAGTGACGTTTGGCGGCGGAATCACAATAGTATACGGCTCACGCTCATCTGGAACGGACTTGAAATACTTGTGTTCCATCCAATAGGAATACCATTTATCTTCTACGTTGGAGGCGGCATATTTTGTTGGAATTGTCATACTTTGGTACTGTTTTTGTATATATAGATAATAACAGACAAAGTTACTTATATTTCTGTTTTTGTGAAATTATAAAAACAATAATTCACCTTAAAATAGGTGTCATTTTCCTTACGAAGCGTGTCATACGTCTAATAAATTTTGCGAAACGATTAAATGTAAGTAATTTTGTAATGATCAATTTAAATATAAAATGATGAAAAATTTATTTGCAATTTTATTTGTAGGAATGCTAAGTGTTTCTGCGTTTGCACAGAACAAAGTAGCGAAGATTGAATTTAAGACTGATATGATTGACTATGGTACCATTGAAAAAGGTGCTGACGGCGTTCGGGTTTTTGAATTTACCAATACAGGAAATGCCCCGTTAATTATTTCTAGAGTATCTTCAACGTGCGGTTGCACCATCCCTAAAAAGCCGGAAGGTCCTATCCTTCCTGGAGACAAAGGTGAAATTCAGGTTAAATATAATACCGATATTGTCAACCCAATTAGAAAGACCATTACGGTAATTTCGAATGCTGAAACCCCAACAGTAGCACTTAAGATTAAAGGTGAGGTTGTAGATTCCAATAAAACCAGTTCAAAATAACATCATATCAATCCTCCAGGCACCATTAAATTGTCCTAAGGTTATATAAAACTGAAGCTCTCAAAATTGAGAGCTTTTTTTTATAATAAACTTTCCAATTTAAAACGAAAGGTCATGATCACGCCATTTCTGTCAATGACTAATTTTATAAACCGGCCTTCTGCACCTCTGAAAAAAGAGTTTACTTCTTGCAATTTTAGGGCGTGTGTTTGTCTGCCGTTAACTGAAATCACCAAATCACCCACCATTAAGCCGACTTTCGCGCCCGGTGAGTTAGGCCTCAATTCTGCAATATTAAAAGCAGGTTTTAATTGATATCTATATGCCTCAAGTACCATGATCCCACCTGCAGCCTGATCAGTTTTTAATTGCGACGAATTTTTGACCTCTTTTATGACTCTACTTCCTGACTGTTCTAAAATAATTCCACTTTTATCGTAGGTAAAGGGGGAATTAAAAAATTTGTTTTTTTTAAAGGTGACTTGGGCATTACTATAATCCATAATAATATTAAAACGCTTCAATAACTCTCCGGCCATACTCCCACTGCGTTCTTTAAATTTTCTAGCAAAACTTATGGCTGCCGAGTCAGGATAAGCCACATTCAAATCATTAAGATGAAAACTTTTAATGGAGAATTGTGCAAGTTTAGCCCGTTTGCCATACACGCTGCCACTTAAACCTTTCCCTAAATAATCAATGAAGTATGCATCTTCTCTAGGAACCAACCCTAGGGAATCATTTTCAAAAAGCCACAAAGCATCACTGCCTCCTGAATCCATCAACAGTTTTACAGGAACATTTTTTGTAGTGGTCATAACCGTGGCATCAATGTAAGGTTTGTTGTTTACTAATGTGAGCGGGACTGTTTCACATTTCTTGCAATTTTTATAGGTGTAGGTCTTTGGGTCATTCAACCTTATAAACTTAGACCCGTAGTTGATTTCAACAATAAAATCCTTAAAAATATCGTAGCCAATAATGCCGTGTACTTGCACACCTAATCTGGGGGTAAAATTGATAGACTCGTCAGTTATGATATACACATCTTGATTGACGTTCAGGGCTTGGCCAATTTTAAAGACATTCTTCTCAGACTTTAAAGCGACTACAAAATCGCCATCACCTAATCCTCTAAGATAAATGCTTTCAATATTTTTCAATTTTAAGGAATCCGCAGAATCAATAATATTAAACAAAATGGGCTTGCTTACGCCAGAATCCAACAAAAATGAAAGCGTTACGCCATTAATTTCAACTGGAAGAATAATGAGGTTATCAATCAGCTGAAAATTGATCCTAGTCCGTTCAACGTTAGGTAAAATGAAGTTGCTTTGCGAATTGGCGAGTTCGCAAAAAAGGAAAAGAATTATCGCTAATGAAAATCTTTTAGACATATATAAAAGGTAGCGTTCTACCAATTTACAATACTTTAACTTCTCATTCGTTTATTACCTGGATAATTTCAAAATTCTTTGAGATAATTTTCAGAACTTTACCCCTTAAATTTGAAACTCATGCCAAAAATTTCACAGAAAGGGCAGTTGATGCCTTCATCTCCAATTAGAAAATTAGTTCCTTATGCGGAACAAGCTTATAAAGAAGGTAAAACTGTTTATCATTTAAACATTGGGCAACCTGATATCAAAACTCCAGAAGTGGCATTGGATGCCGTAAAGGTACATTCCTTAGATATTTTGGCTTACACACGCTCTGAAGGTTCTGAAGACTACCGCAAAAAAATAGCCCAGTATTACTCTAAGAACGATATTAATGTTACCCATAGTGACATTATTGTGACTACCGGGGGTAGTGAAGCTTTGTTATTTGCTTTTGGTAGTGTCATGGATTCTGGCGATGAAATCATTATTCCTGAACCATTTTACGCTAATTACAACGGATTCTCTACAGCCTCAGACATTAAAGTAGTGCCGGTTATTTCCAAAATAGAAAATAACTTTGCCTTACCTCCTATTGAAGAATTTGAAGCACTGATTACCGATAAAACTAAGGCCATCTTAATTTGCAACCCTGGGAATCCTACGGGATACCTGTACTCTAAAGAAGAAATAAAACAATTAGCTGCCTTGGTAAAAAAACATGACCTGTTTTTAATTGCAGATGAAGTGTATAGAGAGTTTGTGTACGATGGAAATGAATTTTACTCCATCATGCAAGAAGACGGTTTGGAAGACTATGCCATCATGATCGATTCTGTTTCTAAGCGCTACAGCATGTGTGGTGCCAGAATTGGGTATTTTGTGTCGCGTAATAAAGAAGTGATCCAAACCGCACTAAAGTTTGCGCAAGCCCGCTTGAGCCCGCCAACTTTGGCCCAAATTGCCAGTGAAGCCGCATTAGACACTCCACAAAGTTATTTTGATGACGTTATTGTAGAATATGTCAAACGCCGCAACACGCTCATCAGAGAGTTAAAAACCATCGACGGCCTTAAAATTGCCGAACCAAAAGGCGCCTTTTATTGCATAGTAGAATTACCGGTAAAAAGTGCCGATCATTTTGCACAATGGCTGCTAGAAAGTTATGACTATGAGAAAGAAACTGTGATGGTAGCTCCTGCAGCTGGTTTTTACTCAACTCCCGGCGTTGGTTTAAACCAAATCAGAATTGCTTACGTATTAAACGAAGAAAGTTTGATCAGAGCTGTACACATACTGAAAGAAGCTTTAAAAGTATATCCTAACCCGTAGTGACTATCCAAGAGCATATATCACTCAAGCCTTACAATACTTTTGGGCTAAACGCTCAGGCAAGATATTTTATTAAGGTTGAAAGTGTTCAACAATTAATTGAGGCGCTAAGTTTAGATCAGTATCCCAATAAATTCATCCTTGGTGGTGGCAGTAACATGCTACTCACCAAGGATTTGGATTGTTTAGTAATTCAAGTAGCCATTAAGGGTGTCGAAATTATTGAGCAAAAAGAAAATTGCGTATGGGTCAAAGCCAGTGCAGGTGAAAATTGGCATGAATTTGTGTTGTGGTGTTTGGCCCATGATTTTGGAGGTATTGAGAACCTATCCCTAATTCCAGGCAATGTAGGTACTGCACCAATCCAAAATATAGGCGCCTATGGGGTTGAAATTAAAGATACTTTAGAGTCTTGTGAGGCTTTAAATATCGCCACCAAAACAATTGAAACATTCACAAATGCGGAATGCAAATTTGATTATCGAGAATCTATCTTTAAGCAAGAGAAAAAGCATGCTTACGTCTTAGTAAGTGCGACTTTTAAATTGACAACCTCTAATCATCAATTGCATATGGATTACGGTGCGATCACTTCCCAATTGGAAATGATGCAGGTAAAGGCCCCAACCATTCAGGATATTTCAAAAGCAGTCATTGCAATTCGAGAGAGCAAATTACCAAATCCTAAAGACATCGGAAATAGCGGAAGTTTCTTCAAAAACCCTATAATTTCTAAAGGTCATTTTGAAAAACTAAGGGAGAATTTCCCTGAAATTCCAAGTTATACCGTATCTCCTAACGAAGTAAAAGTACCAGCGGGTTGGCTGATAGAAAAGTCTGGATTTAAGGGTAAAACATTTGATCAGTACGGCGTGCATAAAAAACAGGCCTTAGTACTGGTAAATTATGGCAACGCTCGTGGCTTAGAAATTTATAACCTGGCTAAACTTATCCAGAAAACCATACAACAACTCTTCGGGATTTCCATAGAAATGGAAGTCAACATCATATAAAAAGGCTTCAAATCTATAAATTGAGGCCTTCTTAAAATCCCTGCAAAGTTAATGAAAAAGCTATTAATCATATTCCTTAAATAGAAGAATATATAACGCTAGAGATATAAAAACTATATTAGAATTATAAGGTAGTTTATTTGTAATTTTACCACCCTATAGTTGATATACGCTTAAAAGATGTATTCGGACTTTAATCACAAAATATTAAATTAAAATTTAACTTTTGAGTTACTCATTAGAAGAACATATTGTCGAACTTCTTGAAAAAGGAGATAAAGCTGCGCTTAATTTACTTTATGAAAATTATTCTGACAGTCTTTATGGGGTCATTTTAAAAATAACCAATAATGAAGAACTCGCCCAAGACGCTTTGCAGGAAAGTTTTATAAAAATTTGGAAGAACTCCAAAAAATACGATTCCAAAAAGGCAAGACTTTTTACATGGCTCTACAGAATAGCGCGAAATACGGCTATTGATAAATTAAGAAGTTTCAATAATCGTTTCGAAAAGGAAGTCCAAATTGATAAATCCAACGTATATATTTTACCAACCGCAAGTTTAAATCAAGATGTTATTGATTTAAGAGATCATGTTACCAAATTGGATGAAAAATACCAAGTTGTACTAAATGCTTTATTTTTTGAAGGCATGACACAACAAGAAGCTAGTGACGAACTAGATATTCCTTTGGGCACAATAAAGTCGCGATTGAAAATTGGTTTGAGAGATTTACGAAAACTTTTTAACCATTAAAAGTTTAGAAATAATGGAAAAAAAATTACAACATTTTATGAATTCGGGCCTTTTAGATAGTTATATCTTAGGGACTACAACGATAGATGAGAATCTAGAAGTTGAGAGCTTTATTGCTGAATTTCCTGAAGTTGCCGCTGAATATGACCGGCTTCAGGAAAATCTTGAAATTTTGGCAAAGGCAAACATCGTGGAAGCACCTAAATACATTTTGAACGATGTTTTTAAAGAGATCTCGGAAGAAACACCGGTCTTAAAAATGAATTTACGACCAGAAAGACGAACTCCGTGGTTTAGCATCGCAGCAAGTATTGCAGCATTTATATTTGCCGGCGCTTCCTTTTTCTTGAATGATAAAAACATAACATTGAGCAATGAAAACCAAGTTGTGGTAGAGGAAATTTTTGATCTTAGAAGTGATATTGAAGAGAACAATAATAAGTTGGAAAATGTCATGCTTCAATTTATGAAGTTGAACAACCCTGAAACGGAAAAGTATGTCCTAAGAGGAAACTCCAGAGCAAAGAATTTAAAAACGGTAGCCTACATTAATGCGGTGGATAAAACATCTATGATTGATGTGGTATCCTTACCTAAATTACCTGAAGATCAGTCCTTCCAAATATGGGCAGAACTTCAAGATCGTATGGTAAATTTAGGGATTTTGGATGAATCTGAGCGCAAATTGAAGACCATACCTTATATGGAAAATGCTTTAGGATTGAGTATTACCATTGAACCTAAAGCAGGATCTCAAATGAATTCTGGTAACAATGAAAATTCCGTTGCTGAAATCGTTTTGAAGAATAATAAATAATATTTTTTTACAAAATCAACATTCTAAACCACCTCGAAAGGGTGGTTTTTTGGTGGCATATTTCCTGATGAACTCTTGCGCTAATATGTTATTAAATTGTTTAAAAGCATTATCTTTGCATAAATTCTATACGCATGAAACTTTTACTTATCACATTAATCCTATTAGGCCTCGGAGTTGCTGGTATTGCCATTAAAATCTGGGCAAAAAAAGATGGTAAATTTGCCGGCACTTGTGCTAGCCAAAATCCTATGCTTAATAAAGAAGGAGAAGCTTGCGGGTTCTGCGGGAAGTCTCCAGACCAGTATGAAAATTGTAGTGAACCTCAACATTCATAAAGGTTAATGGTTATATTACATGTGCTGTTCTACATTTTTGTAGTAGTTACCTTTGTCCAATTATTTTTTTACGGTTACGTTTTCTCCAGTGTTAAACAGAAAAGACGCACCGCCTCTCCACAACAAACATTCCCCGTTTCCGTACTAATTTGCGCAAAAAATGAGGCTAAAAATCTAACTGCATTTTTGCCCAGCATTCTAGATCAAGAGTATCCAAATTTTGAAGTGGTCTTAATTAATGACAGCTCCACTGACGCCACACTTCAAGTTATGGAGCAATTTAAGGTTAACCACAGCAATATTAAGATTGTCAATGTGAAAAACATTGAAGCATTTTGGGGCAATAAGAAATATGCACTAACTCTGGGTATTAAAGCGGCTACCCATAACCGCCTATTATTTACCGACGCTGATTGTCAACCTGTCTCCCGGCAATGGATCAGTGAGATGAGCAGTCATTTTACTAGAGAACATCAATTGATTTTAGGTTATGGCGCCTATGCTAAAGTCAAAAAATCTGTATTAAATAAACTAATCCGTTTTGAAACCTTTATGACGGCTGTTCAGTATTTCTCCTACACCAAATTAGGAAACCCCTATATGGGCGTTGGACGAAACATGGCTTATACCAAAGAACTCTTTTTTGAAGCACGAGGGTTTATGGACCATATGAACATTAAATCTGGTGATGATGATTTATTTGTCAATCAGATTGGAGATTCCAGAAACACCACTATTTGTCTGTCAAAAAACAGCTTTACTGAATCTATTGCAAAAGAAACTTACAGTGAATGGATCGTTCAAAAGCGCCGTCATATCACAACTGCCAAAAACTATAAAACCAAACATAAATCGGCTTTGGGAATGTTTTTTGTTTCGCAATTCCTGTTTTTTGCTATTGGGTTAATTTTGATCAGCACAGGTTTCTTTTGGCAAATTGTTTTGGGATTGATTGTCGCTCGATATTTGGCGTTATTCATCAATTTAAGCTTAGCTTCTAAAAAATTGAATGAAAAGGATTTGATTCCTTATTTCCCACTTTTGGAAATATTTCTTATTGTTACACAATTCTCTATCTTTATAAAAAATCTTTTATCAAAGCAGAATCGTTGGAAATAAAATTAATTATTGCAAAAGCCAAGAGTAATGATCAAACCGCATTTAAGGTTTTACTGGATGCTTTTTGGAATGATGTGTATGGTTTTCAATTGAAACGTACCGAAAACGAAAATGATGCAGAGGATATTACCATCCAAACCTTTTCAAAAGCTTTTGATAAAATTGACACCTATAATGACGCCTACGAGTTTAAAACTTGGCTGATTACCATTTCCAAAAACATTCATATTGATCTTTTAAGAAAGCGCAAATCCTCTTTTCAAACCAGGTCTCGTCATACCAGTTCTGATGATTTTAATGACATCATAGATGAATCGCCTTCTCCTGAAGACAAATTGATCACAGAACAAAATTTAGCCAAACTCCTCCGTGATATTAAGAAGCTAAAACCCCATTATCAGCAAGTCATCAATTTAAGATACTTTCAAGAATTGAGTTATAAAGAAATTTCGGAAGAACTCAACGAGCCTATCAACAATGTAAAAGTAAAACTTTTGAGAGCTAAAAAACTATTAGCGGAAGTGATTACCAAATAATTACTCGTTAACATACTGTATGTCCAAACGGTATCATTACATGTTTAATCACATCCTTCTGTACTAAATGCTTAATATATTCTAGTGAATTGTGGTCACTCAAATGCGCAATCAGCATTTTAAACCGCATTTTTAGCCAGTAGGATCTGCGCCTGCTACCCTATAGTTTTACGATTATACTTTGTATATTTGTCATTGAAAATTTCCGAATCTATGAGTACAGAAACCATTTCAAAAGTAATCCCAGAACGCCAACCTAAACCCAAATGGCTCCGAGTAAAATTACCTACTGGTAAAAAATACACAGAGCTTCGCACCTTGGTGGATAAATACAGTTTAAATACGATATGCACCTCGGGGAGCTGTCCTAATATGGGCGAATGTTGGGGTGAAGGAACGGCAACGTTTATGATTCTTGGAAATATCTGTACCCGGTCTTGCGGTTTTTGCGGCGTTAAGACAGGTCGTCCTGAAGTTTTAGATTGGGATGAACCTGAAAAAGTAGCGCGCTCCATTAAGCTAATGGGCATTAAACACGCCGTATTAACGAGTGTTGATCGCGACGATATAAAAGATATGGGAAGCATCATGTGGGCTGAAACAGTGAAGGCTGTCCGCCGTATGAATCCTGAAACAACCTTAGAAACGCTGATCCCCGATTTTCAAGGTATCGAGCAACATATTGACAGAATTATTGGTGTAGCGCCTGAAGTGGTCTCTCACAATATCGAAACGGTCAGACGATTGACCCGAGAAGTCAGAATCCAAGCGAAATACGACCGCAGTTTAGGCGTACTTAAGTATTTAAAAGACCAAGGGCAACGACGTACAAAATCTGGCATCATGTTAGGTCTTGGCGAAAAACGAGAAGAAGTTATTGAAACACTTCACGATTTAAGAGCACATAATGTCGATGTGGTGACCATTGGGCAATACCTACAACCGAGTAAGAAGCATCTCCCAGTAAAACAATTTATACTTCCTGATCAGTTTAAGGAATATGAAGAGATTGGACTAGACCTTGGGTTTAGACATGTGGAAAGTAGTGCTTTAGTGCGATCATCCTATAAAGCTCAAAAACATATCAATTAATGATTAGAGTAGCGATTAATGGATTTGGACGTATTGGCCGTCGTGTGTTCCGACTTATCCAAGACCGTGATGACATGCATGTGGTGGCCATAAACGATTTGGCGGATGCACGTACCCTAAGTCATCTGTTAAAATACGACAGCATCCACGGTGTATTAAAATCCAAGCTTTCTTTTGACGAGCATCATTTAATTTTTGAAGATCAACAGATTCCTTTATTGAACTCTAAAGACATTGAAAACATAGACTGGAAACCTTATAAAGTTGATTTTGTAATTGAAGCTACCGGAAAATTTAAAACCAGCGCCGCTTTAGAACATCACATTAAAAACGGGGCTAAAAAAGTCATCTTATCCGTGCCTCCTGTTGATGACGACATTAAAACCATTGTTTTGGGTGTAAATGACGGGATTCTGAATGGTGATGAAACCATCATTTCTAACGCTTCATGTACCACAAATAACGCTGCACCAATGATTGCCGTCATTAATGACTTATGTGGCATCAAACAGGCCTATATCACCACGGTGCATTCGTATACTACAGATCAGAGCTTACATGATCAACCCCATAAGGACTTAAGACGGGCACGGGCAGCAGGACAATCTATCGTCCCAACTACAACCGGTGCCGCCAAAGCCCTAACTAAAATCTTCCCAAAACTCAACGATGTGATTGGTGGGTGTGGCATCAGAGTTCCTGTGCCCAATGGATCTTTGACAGACATCACTCTAAATGTGGAAAAGACAGTATCCATTGAAGACATTAACCAAGCTTTTAAAGAGGCCTCCGAAACATATTTGAAAAATATATTGGAATACACGGAAGATCCTATAGTTTCAATTGACATTGTGGGCAATCCTCATTCCTGCATTTTTGATTCGCAGATGACATCTGTGATTGGTAATATGATAAAAATTGTTGGATGGTACGATAACGAAACTGGATATTCTAGCAGAATTCTAGATTTAATCAGCAATATAACGATGAAAACCACACTTTTATCGAATAAATAATTATATTTGTTTTCCATAAAGTGACCAAAAATGTCCCAACCAAAGTATTATATAGTTGCTTTTCTTATCCTCCTATCTGTAACGTTATTCTCACAAAACGCTGCTGATGAAGATGCAGAGGTTCTTAAAATGCGAGTTCAAAATTACATTACTCAATCTGGTTTTGAAATGGAACGGGGGGAATATTACAACGCTAAGGACAATTTAGATAAAGCTTTGGTCATTGCCCACAAAATTGCGGACAAAAAAACTGAAGGCAGTATTTATACGCAAATTGCTAAGATGCAGTTTATTATAGAGGAGCCAGAAAATGCATTAGTTTCTTTAACGAAAGCTGCTGAACTGCAACGGGAAACAAATGATTATTTAAATTTAGCCACTACCTACAATCTTAGAGGCATTTTGCACAGCAGTAAAAAGGAATATCAAATCGCCCTGGATTACTTCAACTCTGCCCGCACTAAATTTGAAGAAGAAGGATTAGAACGCTATATTTCAGACGTTAATTTGAACGAAGCTAAGGTTTACATTGCGCTAGAAGATTACAAAACCGCCAAATCAAAGCTCGAAAAAACCATCATCCTTGCTAAAAAACACGATCAGATGGGTGTTTTAAGCAGCGCTTTCATCAACAGCGGAAAAGTTTACCAAGCCATGGGAAATGATGAATTAGCTCTGTCTATGGCGAAAGAAGGTATGGAATTAGCCGAAAAGAATAACATACCGGAATACATTAATGATAGTTATTTAACCTTAAGTGATATTTATGAAAGCAATGGTAACTATAAACTTTCCGTTGAATATTTAAGAAAACATCTTCAACTGTCAGATGCTTTGATGGATATTAAGCGCAAAAACCTTTCTCCAGAAAAAAAAGCACAGTTTATTAATGATTATAAAGATTCTGAGCGTAAACAAATGGAAATTAAGTTGGAAGAGGCTGATGCTTCCAACAATTTAACCAGGATTACCACTATCTTAAGTATTGCCCTGATTACCATTTTGTCTCTCCTTACCTTATCCTTGTATAAAAACAATAATATCAGACTCAAGACCAACAACATGCTTCATAAAAAAAATGATGAACTTATTGTTGCAAAAGAAAAAGCAGAACTTGCTTCCAAAACCAAGGCCAACTTTTTGTCTACCGTAACTCACGAACTTAGAACACCATTATATGCCGTAACAGGCTTAACGAACATGCTCTTGGACGAAGATCCTAAACCGGATCAGATTCCGCATTTAAGATCCTTAAAATTTTCTGGGGACTATTTATTGACCTTTATAAATGATATTCTTCAAATCAACAAAATTGAAGCGAATAAAGTGGAATTGGATCCGGAAGTGTTCAATCTCAAGAAAAAAGTTGAAAATGTCCTTTCAGCATTGAGTAACTCGGCAATAGATAACCATACCAAATTGCATTATGAATATGACAATGACCTGCCAACTACATTTACGGCTGACCAACTCAAGATATCCCAAATTTTAATCAATCTTGTGGGTAACGCCATCAAGTTTACTAAGGATGGTGATATCTGGGTGAAATTGAAAAAGATAAATCAAGAAAACAACACCTATACCGTAAGATTCGAAATTCAAGACAACGGCATTGGAATTACAAAAGAGAAACAAGAACATATGTTTGAAAGTTTCTCCCAAGGCTCCATCCAAATTAATAGAAAATACGGCGGCACTGGTTTAGGCTTGTCCATAGTTAAAGGGCTAATTGAAATCTTAAAAGGTAAAATTTATTTAAAAAGTGAGCTCGGAAAAGGCTCGAGCTTTTTCTTTGAAATTCCTATGACCTACGCTCCAGAGCCAACTATAAGTGAAAAACCTAAACAACTTAACAAAATTAATACTTTGGACTTGACAAATATCAAAATTTTGGTTGTTGAAGATAACAAGATCAATCAAATGATAACCCGGAAGATTCTAAACAAAATGAATCTCTATTGCGATGTTGTAGAGAATGGGGAAGATGCGGTGGAGCGCGTTAAGGAGGTACACTATGATGTCGTACTCATGGACATTCATATGCCTGGAATCAGTGGTCTTGAAGCCACTAAGATTATCAGAACATTTGATAAGGAATTGACAATTTTCGCATTAACAGCAGTCACCATCGAAGACAAAATGCACGAATTTGATGAAGCGGGCTTTGATGACATTATCTCCAAACCTTTTAAACAAGACGATTTCGAAAAGAAATTGTACAATGCGTTAAAAATCAATCAAAAGTCATCCGCTTCTATTTGACAAAGCCAAGGATAAGTTGATCAAAATCTACTGGTCTATTCACTTTCATTTCAATAGGCAAATAATATAGTTTTTCAGCTTGAGTAAAATGAGGTGCCAACCGTACCATGTCCTTTTCCGTAGTAACTATAAGACCTCTCGTTTTCAAATTGTCTAGTTCACTACTGCTAAACTCGTGATGGTCCTTAAATTTTAAATGCTCAAATTCAAGTCCTCGCTCCTGTAAGTAAGAAAGTAATGGTTTCGGATTGGCTATTCCAGTCACCAAAGTAAATTTTTCATTCTTAAGCGTGGACAAAGCAATCGTCTCGTTGGCGTTTTTTAATGTGCTCGAATAAGCAATACTTGCAAAAAACACCTCCTGATGTGCTAAGGGTTGTATGCGATTGGTAATTTCTTCTTTTCGTTGATTTGAGAGCGTTTCTGGACATTTGGTTACTACAATGATGTCAGCACGCTGTGCACCTCGCTGGGGTTCCCTTAAATTCCCCGTAGGCAACAATATATCATCTACATAAAGATCATCATAAGGCGTCAACAAAATATTGAAACCAGCACGCACCTTTCTGTGCTGAAAAGCATCATCTAATAAAATAACTTCTGGAGGATTTTGCAATGCGGTTAGTTGAGAAATACCGTGCACCCGATTTGCGTCTACACTCACAATTACGTCATCAAATTTTTGGTAAAATTGAAAAGGTTCATCGCCAATACTGTTCGCTGTGGCCGTATGATCTGCAATAATAAAACCCTTTGTTTGTCTTTTATAGCCTCTACTCAGCGTGGCAAGTTGAAATTCCGAATGTAAAAGCCGAATTAAATACTCAATCATGGGCGTTTTACCCGTGCCACCAACACTTAAATTCCCCACACAGATGACGGGAAAGTGATAAGCGGTAGACTTTTTTATACCCAAGTCATATAATTTATTGCGTAACCAAGTAACCCCATAGTATATGGGAACGACCGGAATAAGGAGATACCTAAGTAATTTCATCAGAACGAAAATATAATATTTTATCTTTGCTTTGAACCTAAAACCAAAAAAACATATGATTATCCAAGAGGTCATTGATCATCTCGAAAAGTTAGCACCTTTAGCATATGCTGAAGAGTTTGACAATGTAGGGTTGTTGGTGGGCGACAAAAATAATGAACTTAAGGGTGTTTTGGTCACTTTGGACACCTTAGAAGATGTTGTTGACGAAGCTATTGAAAAAAACTGCAATTTAATTGTCAGTTTTCATCCGATCATCTTTAAAGGTTTAAAAAAGTTGAACGGTAACAGCTATGTGGAACGTGTTGTTTTGAAGGCGATTAAGCATGATATTGCCATTTTCGCCATTCATACCGCTTTAGACAATGCGCTACAAGGCGTGAATGACATTATCTGCAATACCTTGGGCCTAGAAAATAAGAAAATACTCTTACCGCAAAAAGGGACCATTAAAAAACTGACCACCTACGTCCCCCAAGCCAATGCTGACGGTTTACGTGCGGAGCTCTTTAAAGCTGGTGCTGGTCAAATAGGAAATTATGATGATTGCAGTTTTAACACGGAAGGTGTTGGCACGTTTAGAGGTAATGAAGCATCAGACCCAAAAGTTGGGGAGCGTTTTGAATACCGCCAGGAAGATGAAACTCAAATTTCTGTAACCTTCCAAAAACATTTAGAAAAAGCACTATTAAAAGCGCTTAAGGAGCATCATCCTTATGAGGAAGTTGCTTTTGAAGTGACCACCTTAGACAATTACAACCAACACATTGGGATTGGTATGGTAGGAGACTTACATGAAGCAATGGCTACTAACGATTTTCTACTGTTTGTAAAAGAAAAAATGAAAGTCTTTTGCATCAGACATTCACAACTCCATACCGATAAAGTGCAACGGATAGCTGTGCTTGGGGGGTCGGGCAGTTTTGGCATTGCTGCTGCGAAGGCGGCACAGGCAGATGTTTATATTACCGCAGATCTTAAATATCATGACTTTTTTTCTGCAGAAAATCAAATAATTTTAGCAGATATAGGACATTATGAAAGTGAACAGTTCACAAAAACCTATTTAGCTGACTATCTATCAAAAAAAATTACTAATTTTGCAGTCGTTTTATCGACGATAAACACCAATCCTGTAAAGTATTTATAATTATGGCAAAAAAAGCTGAACTTTCTGTTGAAGACCGATTAAGAGCGTTGTATGATTTACAACTAATTGATTCAAGAGTTGACGAAATCAGAAATATTCGAGGGGAACTTCCTTTAGAAGTAAGAGATTTAGAAGATGAAGTTGAAGGACTTAATACTAGACTTGAAAAATTAAACGGTGGCTTAGCACTAGTTGACGACGAAATCAAATCAAAAAAGAATTTGATTGAAGAGGCTAAATCGTTGATTAAAAAATACGCTGAACAGCAAGAAAATGTTAGAAATAACAGAGAATTCAATTCTATTACCAAGGAAATGGAATTTCAGGAATTAGAAATAGAATTGGCTGAAAAGCACATTAAAGAATTCAAAGTACAAATTGAGCAGAAAAAAGAGATTATTTCTGAAACTAAAGACCGTTTAAAAGACCGTCAAGCGCATTTAAAACACAAGAAAAGTGAATTGAATGCTATCCTTTCTGAAACTGAAAAAGAAGAAACAGCTTTAATTAAAAAATCTGAGGAGTATCAAGACACTATCGATGAGCGTTTGGTGAATGCATATCGCAGAATTAGAGCAAATGTAAAGAATGGCTTAGCAGTTGTTGCTATTGAAAGAGGTGCCTCAGGTGGTTCTTTCTTCACTATTCCACCACAAGTTCAAGTAGAGATTGCTTCTCGTAAGAAAGTAATTACAGATGAGCATAGTGGTCGTATTTTGGTTGATGCACAATTAGCTGAAGAGCAAAAAGAGAAAATGGAAAAATTGTTCGCTAAATTGAGCTAAACAACTTCCTCTATATATTTAAAAGCCTTTACAAGATCTGTGAAGGCTTTTTTTTTTGGGATAACTTTCACAGTATGAGACTAAGGTTTTAAATAACTTAGCGACTACCTATAAAATAGTTCCAATGAAATCTATACTTTTATCCCTATCACTTATCGTCTTATTTAGCTGTCAAAACACGGCTCAAAATAGTCCAAAACAAGACGCAGTTACAAATGCCGATCCTGTTGAAGTTGCCATGCTTAATGGCAAAGCCAAAGCCTATTTTGCAAGTGGCTGTTTTTGGTGTGTTGAAAACATCTATGAACATGTAAACGGTGTTGATGAAGTAATCAGCGGCTATGCTGGAGGCCATACTAAGAATCCTACCTACGAGTCAAGTAACACAGGCCGAACAGGGCACGCAGAAGCTGTAGAAGTTACTTACGATCCGAATGTGGTGAGTTTTGCGACGTTAGTGGATGTGTATTTTGGATCTCAAAATCCGACACAAGTCAATGGGCAAGGTGGCGACAGAGGGTCACAGTACCGCTCTATTATTTTTTATCAGAATGATGCTCAAAAAAAAATAATTAATGAGAAGAAAGCGGCCTTGGCTAAAAAATTGAATCAAAAAGTGGCTGCGGAAGTGTATCCGTTTCAGAAATTTTGGATTGCAGAAGACTACCATCAAGATTACGAAAAACACAATCCACAAAATCCATATATTCAAAACGTATCCATCCCTAGATATGAACGTTTTAAAGCTAAATTTCCAGAGTTGATTAAGCAATAAGATCTAGTCAAATCCTCTTAATAATATGATTTCAACCTCAAAGGTTTTCAAAACCTGTGAGGTTTTTTTATGCCTCTTTGCTTGCTTTCAAGGTAAAAATCAAAGGATACAGCTTGTCCTTTGTTACAAACATTCCTGAATCAGTTTCTACTAAATCGGGAAATACATTGTACGGACTTTCATCATGTTCTTTGAGATATTCAATATGCAATCCTGCTTCTGATAATGCAGACACCACTTCGCCCAATCCATGATTCCAACCATATTCCTTACTCTTCATTTTTGAATTCGGATTTGCATAGGTACCTTCATAGGCTTCGTAAATAGCATCCTCCTGCATATACCCATACTGCAGCTTAGGTTTGCCATCCAAATAATCGAACATCCACACAATTGGGTGAAACTCGGCCATAAAGAAGATGCCTCCTGGCTTTAAGCGCTCTGCAATCATTCGTCCCCAAGGATTTAAATCGGGCAACCAACCAATGACGCCATAGCTTGTGAAGACAATATCAAAAGTTTCAGCAATGTGTTTAGAGGTTTCCAGAACATTGCAACACACAAACTTGGCATCAAGTTGTAGTTCTTCATTGAGCTGCTGCGCTAAGACAATGCCTTTATCGCTCAAATCGACACCCACGCACTTTGCTCCCATCCTACTCCAACTCAAGGTATCTTGCCCAAAATGACACTGCAAGTGCAGCAAGGTTTTTCCATTAACATCGGCAAGCGCTTCCAATTCATAAGGCATTAATGACGATATACCGCTTTTGAAAGCTTCCATATTATACATGTCACTTTCAGCGTGAACACCCACTTTGGTGTTCCACGTATCTCTATTGGTGTTGAAATAATGATCATTTGTATCCATATATCCTGTTCTGATATTTAAATATAATCCTTCTAGTGCATTCTTGTTTATCTTTATAAAAAATTAAAAGATGAAAAAATCAATATTGTTAGTCCTATTAGTCACGTTCTCGTTATCCTGTAAACAAAAGGAAGAAGCTAAAGTCATAGAAAAAGAATGGTCCACCGCCGAAAAAATTGCCAATGCCCATGGTTTAGAAAATTGGAAAAATGTATCTGAACTACAGTTCACTTTTAATGTTGACAGAGATACGATTCATTTTGAACGTTCATGGATCTGGAATCCAAAGTCAGAAGACGTGGTGATGATTTCCGGGAAGGACACGGTTGCTTACAACAGAAAATCTATCGACAGTATTTCTTTAAATGCAGATAAAAGCTTTATTAACGACAAATACTGGTTATTAGCACCTTTTCAATTGGTTTGGGATACCTCAGCAAGCATTTCCGAAGTTTCTGCAGCCGAGGCTCCAATCAGCAAAACACAACTCAATAAGATCACAATTACTTATACTAATGAAGGCGGCTATACACCAGGCGATGCATACGACTTTTATTATGGAGATGACTTTATGCTGAAAGAATGGGTATATCGCAAAGGAAATTCCAAAGAACCTTCTATGATGACGACATGGGAGGATTTTGAAGATTTCAGTGGCATTAAAATCAGTAAAACACACAAACGTCCAGAGGTTGATTGGACGCTGCACTTTACAAACATCAAGGTCATCCAATAAGATTTGTTAAACTATTGCTAAAACGCCACTTTCAGACATCCAAAACAGGTAAAGAACACGTATATATAGTGTATCAAAAAAATATTCCGCAGCAATGCGTCTCTATATATTCAAAGAGCTTCCACTTAAAAAGTTGAAGCTCTTTTTTTTTGACCTCATTCTCCTCCACTACAAAATGTCAAAAAAATGCACTTTACCTTCTTATAAACTCTCTTTTTAGGACTTCTTACTAAGCTTATAATTCTTATTTTTGTGTACAACCGAAAATAAATACACCTTGTCACATCAAAAATTAGGCTTAGCATACGCGCAACTACTAGATCAATCCGATGCATTGGCATCTTATAGAGACCGCTTCCATATTCCAAAGGATAAAAATGGAAATGACTTGATTTATATGACCGGGAATTCTCTCGGCCTCCAACCTAAATCAACCAAAGACTATATCAATCAAGAATTGGAAGATTGGGCAAATTTAGGGGTTGAAGGGCATACTGAAGCAAAAAACCCGTGGTTGCACTATCACGAATTGCTAACGGAAAACATGGCAAAAGTGGTCGGTGCAAAACCCATTGAAGTGATTGTCATGAATACCTTGACGGTCAATCTACATTTGATGATGGTTTCTTTTTACAAGCCGACACTAAAACGATATAAAATACTTATTGAAGCGGATGCATTTCCTTCTGATAAATATGCCGTTGAATCCCAACTGAAGCACCACGGTTTTGATCCGAAAGATGGTGTTGTTCTGTGGAAAGCCAGAAAAGGTGAAGAATTAGCAAATTATGAAGATTTGGAAGCCATCATGGAAACGCAGGGCGATGAGATTGCCTTAATTATGATTGGTGGTGTTAATTACTATACAGGACAATTTTTCGATTTTAAACGGATCGCCCAACTCGGTCATAAACATGGCTGTTTAGTTGGTTTTGATTGTGCACATGGTGCAGGTAACGTGGCTTTGAATCTTCACGATTCAGGTGCGGATTTTGCCGCTTGGTGTACTTATAAATATTTAAATTCGGGTCCCGGAAGTTTAGGTGGCGCTTTTGTTCATGAACGCCACGCACATAATAAAGACCTCAACCGTTTTGCAGGTTGGTGGAGCCATAATAAAGCCACCCGATTTAAGATGCGCGACGAATTTGATCAACTTGCTGGTGCAGAAGGGTGGCAATTGAGCAATCCACCTATTTTATCAATGGCAGCCATTAGAGCTTCATTAGACATTTTCGCAGAAGTTGGCATGGAAAGACTAACTGCAAAATCGAAGGAACTCACGGGTTATTTCGAGTTTCTATTGCTTCAATTAGGGAACGACAGCATTAAAATTATCACGCCATCAAATCCTGACGAACGTGGGTGTCAACTCTCTATTCAAGTTAAAAATGCAGACAAGACATTGAACAACAAATTAACGCAAGCAGGTGTCATTTCGGATTGGCGTGAACCCGACGTGATTCGCTGTGCGCCTACGCCATTATACAACTCATTTGAGGATGTATATCATTTGGTAGAAAAATTAAAGGAGATTTTGAATTAAAAATGCTTAAAAATTTCTTCCATTTTTAAAGGAAGGTGGATTAAAGCTCTGGTTAGTGCTTCAATTTTGAAGAGTTTTCAATCTTATATTGAAATTAAAAACAAAAGGTTCCTGCCTTCGCAGAACATATTATGAAAAAACAACAAAATATACTTATCATCGGCGCTGGTCTTTGTGGAAGCTTACTCGCTTTACGATTGGGTCAACGCGGCTTTAATATAAATCTTTATGAAATGCGTCCTGATTTACGTAAGGTTGACATCAGTGCAGGGCGCTCCATCAACTTAGCGCTTTCTGATAGAGGCCTAAAAGCGATGCGACTTGCTGGTGTGGAAGAACAAGTGAAAGAACTCTGCATCCCAATGAACGGACGATTGTTGCACGATTTGGAAGGGAATACGGTACTAGCACCTTATAGCGGACGTGAACATGAATTTATCAATTCTATTTCTCGTGGCGATTTGAATGCTTTACTATTGAATGAAGCCGAGAAACATCAAAATGTAAATATTCATTTCAACAAAAAGTGTAAATCTGTCGATTTCGAAAATACGACAGCCCTTTTTGAAGATTATGAAACAAAGGAAAATTTTGTTGAAGACGCTGACATTATTTTCGCTACAGATGGCGCTGGATCAGCATTGCGGAAAAGTTATTTTTTAGGAAAGAAGTTTTTATTCAGTTTTTCACAGGATTGGTTAACTCATGGTTACAAAGAGTTAAGCATACTTCCTGCTAAAAATGGCGGCTACCAAACTTATAAAAATGCACTACATATTTGGGGACGCGATAGTTTTATGCTGATTGCCTTACCCAATTTAGATGGCAGTTTTACCGTTACCTTATTTTTAAGTTTTGATGACGGCGACTACAATTTTGGAAATTTGAATACCCCTGAAAAGGTGCTTGAGTTTTTTGAAAAATATTTTAAAGACGCCTTAGAATTGTTGCCAAACTTGGTAGATGACTTTTTCACCAATCCAACATCACCTTTAGGCACCGTAAAATGTTCGCCATGGCATTATAAAGGAAACACCTTATTGATGGGTGATGCTGCTCATGCCATTGTGCCTTTCTACGGACAAGGAATGAATGCGTCTTTTGAGGATGTTGTTGTATTCGACAAGGCATTAGAAGAGGGAGAACCAAATAGCGAAGCAGGATGGGAAGCCATTTTTAAGGCCTATGAAAAAAACCGAAAAATGGACACTGACGCTATTGCTGATTTGGCTATTGACAATTTCCATGAGATGAAAGGTCACGTCAACAATGCGATTTTTAGAGAAAAACGCAATTTAGAAATGGCCTTTGAAAAGAATTTCCCCGATGACTATTCGTCAAAATATTCATTGGTTACCTTTAATGAAGATATTGGCTATAGAGAAGCCATGTTAAGAGGTCGTGCACAAGATAAAGCCATCTTGAATATGCTTGCCGACAGGGAACTTAATATCGATGCTGATTTAAAAACTAATTTAGAAAAAGTAAATCGTGCTACTGAGGAGATTTTGGAAGATGATCATGTAGCGAAAAATTTTAAACACTAAACCTATGAGCAAAGAAATAGTAACCCCTAGGGGCGCCTACCCACATACCAAACGTGTAGGCGATTTTATATTTGTATCGGGCACAAGTTCCCGGCGTGCCGACAATAGTATTGCAGGCGTAGACATTATTGACGTCATGGGCACCAAACATTTAAATGCTGAAGTTCAAACGCGTGAGGTCATCAAAAATATTGAGAAAAATCTAGCCAAAGAAGGTGCAACCCTAAAAGACGTCGTCGATGTTACTACATTTTTAGTCAACATGAATGATTTTGCTGGGTACAATAAAGCTTATGCCGAGTTTTTTGACAAAGAAACTGGGCCTACTAGAACTACAGTAGCGGTGCATCAATTGCCACATCCCGATCTGGTGGTGGAGATTAAGGTGATGGCTTATAAAAAGAATATAGAGTAGAGAAAAGCGAGAAGAGAAAATTTAGCTCTTTAACATCAACTGAATTAGGCATTATGAAGATACAAAACTACATCAACGGTCAATATTTACCTCCAGTTGCTGACGAGTGGATTGATAATTATTGCCCTGCCAATGGCGAGGTTTATGGACAAATTCCAAATTCGTCAACTGAGGATGTAGAGAATGCCTATAGCGCTGCGAAATCGGCGTTTCCAAGCTGGTCTCAAACGACTTTGGAAGAACGCAGTAGAATTCTCATTAAAATCTCAGAACTCCTTGAAGCGAACTTACAGCGCTTTGCTGAAGCAGAAAGTAAAGACAATGGGAAACCAATTTCGTTAGCCAAAGCTGTGGATATTCCGAGAGCGGCCAGTAATTTTCGATTTTTCGGCAATGCAATTACCCAATTCGGTAGTGAAAGTCACGAGAGTGTTGGTCAAAATGCCATTAATTACACCTTACGCCAACCCATTGGTGTGGTGGGATGTATTTCGCCATGGAACCTCCCACTCTATCTTTTTACTTGGAAAATCGCACCAGCCATAGCCGCGGGAAACTGCGTCGTTGCCAAACCTAGTGAAGTCACGCCTATGACTGCCTATTTATTAGGCGAAATTTGTACAGAAGCGGGATTGCCAAATGGGGTATTGAACATTGTTCACGGCTTAGGAACTACCGCAGGGCAAGCCATTGTTGAGCATCCAGACATTAAAGCGATCAGTTTTACGGGAGGCACTGCAACTGGGGCGCATATCGCCAAAGTAGCGGCGCCAATGTTCAAGAAATTATCTTTAGAATTGGGTGGCAAAAATCCGAACATCATTTTTGCTGACTGCGATTATAATGACATGCTAGGAACTACAGTGCGCTCTTCGTTTGCCAATCAAGGGCAGATTTGTTTGTGTGGCAGTCGGATTTTTGTGGAAGCGTCCATATATGAAAAATTCAAGTTAGATTTTGTCGCTAGAGTTAAAGCACTTAAAGTTGGTCATCCTTCAAAAGCAGAAACAAATATTGGGGCATTAGTATCTAAAGCGCATTTAGAAAAAGTCTTGAATTATATTGAAATTGCTAAGTCAGAACATGGGAATATCCTTTGTGGTGGCAATAAATTAATTATTAAAGATTATAAAAACGGCTATTATTTGGAGCCCACAGTTATTGAAGTGGCGTCGAACGATTGTCGCGTTAATCAAGAAGAAATTTTCGGCCCAGTAGTAACTATTATGCCATTTGAAACTGAAGATGAGGTTTTAAAAATGGCCAATGCAGTTAAATACGGTTTGTCCGCAACATTATGGACGAATGATTTAAAACGCACCATGCGCATGAGCAATCAACTACAAGCCGGAATCGTTTGGGTAAATACTTGGATGATGCGCGATTTACGCACGCCTTTTGGAGGCATAAAAGCTTCCGGAGTTGGCAGAGAAGGCGGATTCGAAGCTTTGCGCTTTTTTACGGAAGCGAAGAATGTTTGTATAAAATACTAGAAAGAGAGCCAAGATTAATAGAGTCAAGAGCCAAGACGGGTAACGTTTGCTTCTTGAAAATGAATACTTAATAAGAATATAGAAAAGAGAATATAGAACAGAGAAGTATGAAATTTTCATCACAATTAGCGTCTCTTTTCTCTTCTCTCTTTTCTCTGATCAAATGATATAGAATAACCTTTAAAAAGATTCCTGTCTCGACAGGGAATACTATGGATTTAAAACTAAACAATAAATACGCATTAGTGTGCGGGAGCACTGCAGGAATAGGGAAAGCAACAGCTATTTCATTAGCCGCTGAAGGTGCGAAGGTGACTTTGGTAGCGCGAAATGAAGAAAAATTGAAGCAAACCATTTCAGAACTTTGCAATCCTGAAAACCACAGTTATATTGTGGCAGACTTTTCTAAGCCCGAGGAGTTGGAACGTAAAGTATCTGAGTTCATTTCTAAACATCATGGGTTCCACATTCTCTTAAATAATACTGGTGGACCTGCCGGAGGACCTATTTTTTCGGCAAAATTGGAAGAATTTGGAAATGCCTTTACCCAACATCTAAAATGTAACCATGTTTTGGTGCAAGTGGTTGTTCCTTTTATGAAAGAACAAAACTACGGGCGTATTATCAATATTATTTCTACTTCAGTGAAGCAGCCTTTGGATGGTCTTGGAGTGAGCAACACCATTCGTGGGGCCGTTGCCAATTGGAGTAAAACTTTGGCCAATGAGCTTGGTCAATTCGGAATTACCGTGAATAACGTACTTCCTGGCGCCACCGAAACAGAACGTTTAACGGATATTATCAAAAATAAATCGGATAAATCTGGTCAGACGGAAGAAGAAGCCGCCGATGCCATGAAAAACACAGTCCCTGCCAAACGCTTCGCGCAACCAGAAGAGCTGGCGTATGCGGTGACGTTTTTAGCAAGTGAAAAAGCGGGATATATCAACGGCGTTAATCTCCCAGTTGATGGTGGCCGCACCAAATCGTTATAAAATGATTGTATATCCCTTTTTTGTCATACGCGTAAAAAATCTGCGAATATCTGCGAAATCAGCGGGATACAAAACCATGAGCATGTGAAAGGTTATCCCGCAGATCAGGAGGATTATCGCAGAATAAAAGCAAAAGTTCGTTATTAGTGCCAACATAAATATGTTGCCATAATGACATAACTAAGAGCTTTATGATATGTGGCGGACAACCAATAAAATTAGGACAAAATAAGCATCAACAAAGTCTTTTTGTTCTGCAGTTTTATACTTAATTTTAAGATCGAAATCTGCGTTAAGGATGGAGGTCAAGATAGCTTTCACCAGGAAAACCTGAAGTTTCATTAACGCCAACAAAAACTAAAACCATGAGCAAATTAGTTTCTCCTATAAATTTCAAGGAATGGATTGAAGAAAACAGACATCTTCTAAAACCACCTGTGGGTAATAAAGTGGTCTGGAAGGATGGCGATTTTATTGTGATGGTCGTTGGTGGGCCGAACAATCGAAAGGATTATCATTACAACGAGACCCCAGAATTCTTCTATCAAGTGGAAGGGGATATGATTTTAAAAATTATTGATAACGGCACATCAAAAGATGTGCATATTAAAGAAGGTGATATTTATTTATTACCACCTAAAGTCCCACATTCCCCGCAACGCGAAGCCAATACTGTTGGATTGGTTATCGAATACAAACGTCCCGAAGGCATGCGTGACGCCTTACTATGGTTTTGTGAAAATTGCACCACAAAACTCTATGAAGAAGACTTTACGGTGGAAAATATTGAAACTGATATGCCAAAGATTTTCGACAAATATTACCAGGACAAGGATAAACGCAAATGTCCCAATTGTGGTGAGTTGATGGAACCGCCTAAAAAGGTCAAGATTGAGTAATGTTATTATTGTAACAGGATCAAGGAATAAATTTGAAGGCGCTCATCTCAAAGCTCCTTTTAATAATTGAAAAAAAATAAGATTCCCACTTTGGTGGGAAATTGGTATGGAAAAACGCAAACTACGCATTAACGGACACTCACATTTATTGCCTTACCCTGAGGAAATTCCTCAATTCATGAAGGATAAAGGGATATTTTGGGTTGATAAAGACCGAAAATTCATGCTTCAAAAAGATTGGAGCCGTCCCGTCACGGATTCAAGCTTCTTTTTAGATGAAAAATTAGCTTGGATGGAACGTTTTAAAATCGACCATGCGGTGGTTTTAAATCTGTCCCAATTATACGGTAATGGATTGCGAGTGGAAGAAATGAAGCAAGCCTTGCGATTTCAAAATGATTTTAATGCGAAAATTCAACGTGAAAATCCGAGTAAATTCACCTCCGGTTTTGTAGTGCACCCAGGTTTTGTTCGTGGCGCCATGTGGGAAATGGAACGCTGTGTAGAAGAATTGGGAATGCAACTGATGTGTTTACCTACGCATTACATGGATACCATTGGGACTTGGCGTTGTATTTTTGATGAAGAAAATGAACCCCTATTTGAGCTGGCAAGTAAATATAATTTGGCTGTTGAAATTCACCCCTATGATGGTGAAAAATTCATAAAACTTGAAAATACGTCATGGCGTTTTCACTTGATTTGGATGTTGGCGCAATGTGCTGATGCCTATCATTTCTTGACTTTAAATGGGTATCAAGACAAATACCCAAATATGCGTACCTGTTTTGCCCATGGTGGCCAACTGGCACAAATTAATTTAGGGCGCCGTATTCAAGGTTTTGACGGTAGACCAGATTTATTTGAAGGTAAGAGTCATCCGAGAAAAGCTGTGGGTCACAAAAATATATTCTTTGACACTTTGGTACATGACACCGGAGGTTTGCAATTACTGATTAAAAACCAGGGCTCCAAACAAGTGCTGATGGGCTTGGATGATCCGTATCCTTTGGGAGAAATGGAAAGTGCGCAACAATCGTCCTACCCAGGCAAAATTTTAGATCTCGCCATGGAACGCGAAATTATTACTGAAACCGAACGCGATGCCATTTGGGAAGATAACGTGGTCCGATGGTTGTGCGGTGATGATGAAGTGGCAAAGAAAAGATTAGTAAACCGTATTTTAGGCCTTTAGCTGTATACAATTATGTTCAATTTCTACCACCTTTAGAAACGCATCTGAGAATTAGACTGACGTTTTAATTAATTAAGATTACTATTATGGATTTTATACCGGAACCTTTAGAGCGCTACATTACGGCACATTCTGAAGATGAACCAAAAATATTACAACAACTCTCTCGAGAAACCTTTCAAAAGATTTTACAACCACGCATGCTCAGTGGACACTATCAAGGTCGCGTATTGAGTATGCTATCTAAATTGGTAAATCCAAAAACGATTTTGGAAATTGGAACCTATACTGGCTACTCGGCTTTATGTTTGGCTGAGGGACTTCAAAAAGATGGGATTTTACACACTATTGACGTTAACGAAGAACTCATCGATTTTCAGCGCAAATATTTTGAAAAATCTGATTATGGAAATCAAATCCAGCAGCATTTAGGCAATGCCTTAGAAATTATCCCAAAGTTGGATACAGCCTTTGACTTGGTGTTTATTGATGCCGATAAAGAGAATTATGCCAACTACTTTCATTTAGTGATTGACAAATTAAAATCAGGGGGCATTATCCTGTCAGATAATGTGCTTTGGAGCGGAAAGGTGCTAGAGCCTATAAAGAAGGACGATGTGTCTACAGAAGCTCTAATTGCCTACAACACGCTGCTTAAAGAAGATACTCGGGTTGAAACTCTCATGTTGCCAATTCGTGATGGGTTAACCATTAATCGAAAAATATGAATTTGGTGCTACTAACGGTAGTCTAATCAACAAGTTCACATCTTAAAGAAAGGTATATTTCACGCTTAGATCTTTTTTAAATTAAAAACTTTGCTGTTATATCACATGAAAAACACTTATTTTGTTTCATGACAATTATTTTACGATTGATAGCCTTACTTATTTGGGCCGGATTATTATTATTATTATTATTCAATTCATCACTGTCTGCACAAACGGAGCCCACGTTTAAAACAGTTCCAATTAGGGTTGGAATTGCTGGAAACGAACCTTTCGTATTTAAATCAAATTCAGCCTCTAAAGGGATTGCTGTAGAAATATGGGATGATTTGGCAACAAAGGAATCGTGGAATTATACTTCCAAAAATTTTGAATCTGTTGAAAATGCACTTGATGCCTTAAATAGCGGCGATTTAGATGTCGTTGTCGGCCCAATTAGCATTACTTCTAAACGATTGGAGAATATCCGTTTTTCACAACCATTTTACAACTCAAGTTTAGCCATCATTTCTCGTGAGGATCATTTGAGCATTTGGCAAAAAATGAAACCGCTTTTCAGCATCAAACTATTGCTGGCCGTTGGGGTTTTTCTAATTATTTTAGCCCTAGTTGGTGCGCTATTATGGGTGGCAGAACGAAAAAAATCTCCCGATCAATTTTCTCAAAAACCTATAGATGGTATTGGAACCGGGATGTGGCTCGCTATTGTTACTATGAGCACTACAGGGTATGGCGACAAAGCACCCATAACTCTCTGGGGCCGCATTATTGCTGGAAGTTGGATGATTATTTCAATAATTTTTGCGTCATCTATGGTGGCGGGAATTGCCAGTACACTAACACTCTCTTCACTTGGCACATCGACAGTTTCCAACATTGAACAGTTATCAGGACGTAAGGTGGCCACTCTGGCTGCTTCACCATCAGTCAATTTTTTGACATCCCACAAGGTTAAAATTACAAGTACGAACACCCTAAATGAAGCTATGGAGCGTTTAATCAATAAAGATGTAGATGCCGTTGTGTATGATCGTCCGCAATTGTTGTATTATTTAAAAAACCATAAAGATGACGGTTTGTACCTCGCAAAGGCTGAATATTTTAAACAAGGCTATGGGTTTGCGTTTCCTATGAATTCAAATCTAACCTATGATACCAATAGAGCTTTACTGGAATTGGCAGAAGCGCAACAAATTTCAAAACTTGTAGACTACTATTTAGACCGGGATGAATAATAGAATTTTGTCAACCGCAAAGCTTTAGGAGTCCGCAGATCCATTTTTCTAAATTTTGAAGTCCTCCATTATCTACATAAACTTCTAATTAATTTTCAATTCTATTAGAACGCATAAGCCAGCACTATGACCATAGCTAGAACTGCTAACATACGAGAATTATAGTGAAAGCTTATTTTAATCTTCTTTTCACTTATCCTTGAGCCCAATTTAAAAATTTAAGAATGCAGACAGTGAAGATACCTTGGATATTTAATTAAAATGGACTAGCCGTCTAAAAATGATAAATAATCACAGCGAAATGAATCTTTTTATAGATTCATACTAAAATTTTAGTAAATTTTTATTGGAAACGAATTACAGCTTTCGTTTTATGGAGCCTACACTATCCTCAACCTCATCCTTAACTTTCTGAATTTCATCAGTAATAGATTTGGAATATTCGGAAGGATCGATGCCATGCTTTTCTGAGGTTTTAGTAATCTCAGATTTTAGGTCATTTGTAGCATCTCTCAGTGAGCGCATGCCTTTACCCATACCCTTTGCGATATCAGGAACTTTATCAGCACCAAAAACCATCACCACTATAAATAGGATGAACATGATCTCAGTGGTCCCAATAAATAAAAATGTTGTATGTAGTATCACAATGCAAATATAGTGACTTGTTTTGAATAGAATAAAAAAGCCGACTGTAAATTCGTCGGCTGTTTTAGTTAAAGTTTTGAATGTTACTCTTGAACTTTGCTTTTGAAACTATCAAACTGACTAGTTTCAGCTTTTTGTGGCCAAGTGTTATTAGAAGGATCAATGTCTGCAGTTTCCGCACGAGGATCAACCACTATTGAGGCAATTTCCTTTTGTGATGCAATGGCCTTGCTGACTTGCTTATCATTTAATCTCCAAACCTCTGCTGGATAGGTTTCTGTTTTTGAAGTGCCATCAACATAATTATATTCAACTATAATTGGCATTACCAAGCCTCCTGGTTTTTCGAATGTGACGTTATAAAAATACTTAGGTGTTTGAATGTTTTTGCGTTCTGCTTCCGTAAAATTATCCATCAAATATTCTTGAAGTGAGGGAATATCTTTCGCTTGAATCCCATTTCTCATAGCTTCTGTTAACTCATCACTACCATCTTCAACCATATACACCATTGGTTCTAAAGTATCCATATCCAAATTTCTCCTTTTCGCTACATCCCTTATATATTGGTTAGGTTCTGAGGATACATAAAATTTGGTCACTTCCTTTATGCCTATATCTACCCAATCTGTAGTATAAAACCAACCTCTCCAATACCAATCCAAATCTATTGCCGAGGCATCTTCCATAGTGCGGAAAAAATCTTCTGGAGTGGGGTGTTTAAACTTCCATCGGTGTGCATATTCTTTAAAGGCATAGTCAAACAACTCACGGCCCATAACCGTTTCTCTTAGAATATTGAGGGCAGTCGCAGGTTTTCCATAAGCATTATTTCCAAATTGGTAGGTATTTAAACCTTTGCTCATAATGGGCGCAATATAATCTTGATTGCCTTCCATGTAAGGAATGATGTTTGCAGCAGGCCCACGACGTGACGGAAAGGTTTTATGCTCTGGCGACAACGCATCCGGATACCATTCGCCAAAATCCTGTTCTGCAACATACTGTAAAAACGTATTTAAACCTTCGTCCATCCACGTCCATTGACGCTCATCGCTGTTAACGATCATCGGAAAAAAGTTATGCCCCACTTCATGAATGATGACTCCCATCATCCCGTATTTTACACGGTCACTATACGTGCCGTCTTTTTCGGGACGTCCATAATTCCAACAAATCATTGGGTATTCCATACCCTGTCTTTGGGCATGTACTGATATGGCTTTATGATAAGGATAATCAAAAGTCATTCGTGAATAGGATTTTAAGGTGCTTGCTACAGCTTTCGTAGACCATTCTTCCCATAACGGATTCCCTTCTTTAGCGTATAAGGACACGGCCATAACGTCTTTATCGCCTACTTTAACGGCCATCATATCCCAGATATATTTTCGTGAAGAAGCAAAACCAAAATCACGCACATTTTCAGCATATAACTTCCAAGTCTTTTTAGCTTTAGATCGGCTTTTTTCTGCCTTTTCCGCTTCAGCCTGTGTCACAATCATCACCGGTGTATCGTAGGATTTTTTAGCCTTTTCGTAGCGCTCCAACATTGTTTTTGAAAACATTTCCTTTCTATTCATCAATTTTCCGGTGGCATCCAAAATATGATCTGCAGGAACCGTAATATTTACTTCAAAATTTCCAAATGGCAATGCAAACTCGTCACGACCCCAAAATTGAGAATTTTGCCATCCTTCAACATCATTATAGACGGCCATGCGCGGGTAAAATTGTGCAATGACGTAAGCTCTATTCCCATCTTCAGGAAAATATTCGTAACCTGAACGGCCACCATCTTTAACGTGATTATTGATATTATACCACCACTTAATACCAAATGAGAATTGCTCTCCAGATTTTAAAGCTTGTGGCAATTCAACCCGCATCATCGTTTGGTTGATGGTGTGCTGCAACGGCTTACCATTTGTTTCTTTGACTTCTAAAATATGGAATCCACCGTCAAAAGGATCCTCTAAATACGCTGAAGCAAATTGCTCAGTTGTCGCCGCTTTGGCCACACCACTACTTTCAATTAGTGGCGATTTTGAATCTTTTGCACGCTGATTTTGATCTAACTGCACCCACAAATACGTCAGCACATCGGGAGAATTATTAGTATAGGTTATCACCTCATCCCCATGGATTTTTGCGGTTTCATCATCCAATTCAATATTCATCTTATAATCGGCCTGTTGTTGGTAATATGCATGACCAGGAGCTCCCGAAGCAGCTCGGTACATATTAGGCGTTGAGAATTCAGTATATAATTGACGGAATTTATTGGTATTGACATGTCCGGGTTTTCGTTCTTGTTTGGTGTCATTCTGCGCAAACGTCTGCACGGTGATAGACAATAGGAAGAGGCACAATAGATTAAATGATTTCATCAGTAAGAATTATGTGTATGATAATAAGTTTGAAATGTAATTAATTTGAAACGATCTGATAAGGTTTGTTAAAATTTTAACATAGCTTTATTATTCTGTTGCATGAGGATGAAACTCTTTTTTTCATTGTTAATATTGAGTTTTACGATGTTTTGTTGGTCAGTAAAACTATCAAATAGTAAAGCATTAGAAATTTCAAATGTTTTAATGTCCCTAATTCCAGTTACCTCCAAATAGCAAAAAAGGATATCGTTATCATACTCTTTTCCGATAAATTTAAATTCCACAGGTTTGCCGTTAATAGTGATGGTTATTTTATTCTTTAAATAGCGTTGCAAATACACCTCTACCTCTTCGGCTTCGTTTTTAGGAGAAAATGTCAGTCTCTTTTCAAAGCGTTTGCGGAGGGTATTTTCCAGATCATCTATAAAAATTCGGGAGATAATCTGTATAGACTCTTGTTCCTTTACATATTCCACTTCAGTGACACTGACATAAAATTTATGTACACTCACGGACATTAAAACGGGTAAAACAAAGGCTAAAACAAGTAATTTAATAGTTTTCATAGGATATTTCAATTTCCAAAAATAAAGGTTTCGCTTGCAAAAAACAGTCAAATAATCAATTCAATTTTTTTGAGAACGTAAAATATCTTTATAAGATTTTAATTTAGCCTCCAGAAATTCAAATGTCTCCAAGCCATTATTCACTTTACAAACACGTTCAAATCTTAAGTCATCTTGACAATAATAGAAAAATTCTATTCTCAAACTTTCATCTAAATTAGATTTGGCGAAAAGAATTTCCGAAAATTGAGATTTTAATTTATCAAGGCAATTATCCAGCCTTTCCAAGCTTACTTGATTCTTAAGTTCATTCGTACGCCCAGAAATAGCATTTAAGATCGGATTTAAAGGAATAAAACCACCACCAGAAGTAGCTTCATACAAGCGTCTTTCTGATTGTGTTTTTGGTTTTCCTGTATACCCAGGAATGCCTAAATTAAAAAAATTTACTTCTGGCTTTATCGGTGTATTTTTCAAATCGAAAATCAAATCTCCAGTAAGTATTTTTCCGACCACGACCTCATCTAAAATAGTTACCAATTCTTCTAAGTATACCGTAAGATTCTGCGAATCAGCTATAACTTTAGTAATTACTATTTCTTTAGGCTGGTAAGAAATTCCTGAAAAAAGGATGGTATCATTCAATTTGGCCGAAATTGTAAATTGTCCAGTACTATTTGATATGTTAAACCTACTGGCTGATGTATTGATAACATGAATACCATCAACGTCACCCGGTGCCACGATCTGTCCCTTAAAATCGACCAATTGACCAAAAGAAAATTGAAAATAAAAAAGGGTTAGAAAAAGGACTAAACACTTACTCCTCTGTATCATTTTTTGCTAAAAATTCTTTACTCTTTTGGCTGATAAATTCTAGAAATTGAAATTCCTTTCCTGAATTTAGGAGGGAATAATCTAAACCTTCCTCTTCAACATACTTAATAAATTCCTCTACTTTAGGCTCTGGAATATTAAAATTTTCCACTAAAAACTTGGTGCTATAAAGTTCAGTAAAGTCGTCATAAGACATTTCGTTTAGAGCTTCTTCCCTAGTGTCTTTCTTTTTTGTCTTAAAAATTGGCCGTAGAAATAATTCTACGATTCCAATGACATCAAAACCATACTGGATATTATTTCCGGTTCCGGGCATCGCGATATTGACCACCTTCGATTTATAATCATCAGGAAATTCATAATCGTTCATATTGGCCAAACCGAAGTAAATAGCATCTAAATCTGGATTGAATGTTTTGACACTTTCAATATCTACCAGTAAATTTCCCGTCAGGTCATAAGGCAGAATAATAATTTCGTCCAATTTATTCACTTTTTCCACTAAAAACACGGTCATGCTTCTCGTCTTTATAATGTTGTCATCTATAGTCACGGTAAAATCTTGAAACAACAAAGCGCGCACCTCAATGATGTCGTTTAGAGCAACATTGATTGTAAACATTCCCGATTCATCTGTGAGCGTCCCTTTTTTGGACGACGAATTGTATATGGTAATATTCTCTAAGTCGCTATTTTCTACTACAATCTTACCTGAGATCTCAACGCGTTTAATAGTTTGGGCAGTCACCATGAATAGTGGCATGATAAGAAGAAGGTACAGTAAAGCTGTTTTCATAAGTTGATTGTTTAGTTAGGATTATAAAGAAAGTTTGAACTCTCTTAATTAAAGTGTAAAACCTGTTTAAACTTTTGTTAAAGTAGTAGATTACTTAAATTTACAACAAAATATTTGAGATTGTTGACCTAATCGCAATGTAATGGTACTTTTAGTGACGAATTTTCCACTATTATATACCCACTAAATCTCCTAAAAAATTCAAAATATGAAACAGATGATGATTGCTAGTACGTCCACCGTTCATGGCAGCGGATACTTGAGTTACCTTTTAGACACGCTCTCCTCTTTTTTTAAGGACACGGGAGCCATTCTTTTTATTCCCTATGCCCGACCGGGCGGAATTAGCCACGATGATTATACCCAAATCGCTAAAGATGCCTTTTCACAAATTGGAAAAGAGGTTAAAGGCATTCATGAATTTGATAATCCGAAGGGAGCCTTAAAACAAGCGAAAGGCATTTTTGTTGGTGGAGGTAATACCTTTGTGTTGGTCAATCAGCTTTACAAGAATGATTTGATTGGCACACTGCAAGAAGTAATTCAAAACGGAACACCTTATTTAGGCACAAGTGCAGGGAGCAATATTTGCGGTCTTACAATTAACACCACCAACGATATGCCCATTGTTTACCCGCCGAGTTTTAAGGTTTTAGCTATGGTGCCTTTTAATATCAATCCGCACTATTTAGATCCTGACCCCGGTAGCAAGCATATGGGAGAAACACGAGAGACACGGATTCAGGAATTTCATGCTTATAACTCGCCACCGGTAATTGGGCTTCGCGAAGGTAGTTGGCTTGAAGTGAAGGGCGATTCCATAGTGTTAAGAGGCGAATTGGATGCTCGGATTTTTAAATACCATACAACACCTTATGAAGTGAAGACGGGGACAGATTTGAGTGGGTTGAAGTAGATTGGGTTTGGGGTGTGAGGTGTGAGGTGTGAGGATTGGGGGTTAGTATTTAGAATTATGTACTGAGTATTCAGACAGTACCCCTGAGTAAAGGAATGATTTCAATTGCCTCACTAAGCTGAAATTGTTTTAGAAGATTTATTCTTGATAGATAACATAGCCAGCATCTTGATTTAGACCATTTGTGTTAATTCGTGTAATTCGTGTCAGAAAACAAAATGGTTACTGCCTAAATCTTCTTTAAAAAATGATAGCCTAAGATCTCAAAACCTTCATTATAATAGAATTTGTGCGATGGATAGTTTTGTACATAGGTATTGAGTTCTACAGCTTGACATCCTTTTTGCGTGACATAATCATAAATAATCTTCATAAACTGCTTGCCCAAGCCCTTTTTCCTGTAGCCGTCTTCTATAAAAACATGGTCCAATTCGACACTTCTTCCCGAATAGTGACGTGTACAAAACCACATCCCTGCAATCCCGATGAGCTTATCACGATCAAATATTGCGGCACACTCATAATTTTGGGTAACCATCTCCGCAAAACGTTGTTTTAAAACGGCTTCAGAGGTCTTGTGTTCCGTAAGTTTTAACATCAACGGCATGATGGAATTAATATTAGCGGGCTCGATAATTTTAAACGTAATAGGCATATTCTACATTTTTGGGTAAAATTAAATAAATTCCCTCAACATGAGCCCTCGTGCGTAATTGATTTGTGCCTCAGATCATAAAAGCATGGTGGGTTCCCCTTAATCATAACTTCATTTATATCAATACCATCAGACATCAGTCCCTAAAATTAAAAAGCCTCTTAAAATTAAGAAGCTCTTTTGGCAAGCACCTTTTAAGGAAGCTAAGATTTTGTAGCTAAATACGCTAAGGCATCTGTTGCTTTTGATTGTTTTGCATAGTCCACCGCGGTTAATCCTTTTTCAGATTTCTTTTTGAGATTTGCGCCATGATTTACTAAAATTTTCAAAATCTCAGTCTTGTTGTATTTAGCGGCGTACATGGCTGGGGTCATCCCATTGGATGTCGCATTGACGTCAGCCCCTAACTCAATTAATTTTTTAACCGTAGCTACATCACCTTTAACAATGGACATACAAAACGGATTGACTTCAACCTTTGTTTTGATGAAGCTTGTAAACGCAACCTCCTTTACGTGGTTTGCGGCATTAGAAGTGTGGATTGCAAATCCTAATGCAATTGCTGAAATAATGATTGTTTTTTTCATGATGAAAGAGTTTGATTATTAAAAAAAGACGATTGGCAATCCAAACTGTTACATTATTTTTACTTAAACAGTTTAATTTTAACATAGTAAGATTAAACCAACCTTAATGTAAGAATGCAATAAATCATCCATTATGTGAGATAGCAACTGCTTTTCGGAATATTTAATTTTCGGATTTTGAGGACATTTTGATAGCCATTAGGTTTTAAACTTTTATCTTTGAACCTCAAATTTAAACAGCATGAACAAGAAAGTCATCCTCATGATTCTTGACGGTTGGGGAAAATCTCCAGACCCAAAAGTATCCGCCATAGATAACGCACACACACCTTTTATCGACTCCTTATATCACAATTACCCAAGTGCCTCTTTAAGAACTGATGGCCTCCATGTAGGATTGCCAGAAGGTCAGATGGGAAATAGCGAAGTAGGTCACATGAATTTGGGTGCGGGAAGAATTGTTTATCAAGATTTGGTGAAAATTAATTTAGCGGTAGAGAATCATACCCTCGCTCAGGAAAAGGCCTTAGTAGATGCTTTTACCTATGCCAAAGAGAACAAGAAACCTGTACACCTTTTAGGTTTGTTGAGTGATGGCGGGGTACATTCTCACATCAAGCATTTGTTTGGACTGCTTGATGCCGCAAAATCATATGATCTTGACGATGTTTATGTACATGCATTTACTGACGGGCGTGATGTCGATCCGAAATCGGGTTTAGGCTATATAGCTCAACTTCAAAATCACCTTCAAGAATCATCAGCGGAATTGGCGACCGTGACCGGACGGTATTATGCCATGGACCGCGATAAGCGCTGGGAACGTGTAAAATTGGCTTATGATGCCTTGGTTAATGGAATAGGTGAAGCTTCAACGGATGCCATTCAAACGATACAAAAAAGTTATGACCATGACATTACGGATGAATTCATTCAGCCCATCGTCATGACCGATTACAATGGACTTCCAAAAACGACTATTAAGGATGGAGACGTAGTAATTTTCTTCAATTTCAGAACGGACCGAGGACGCCAGTTAACAGAAGCGCTTTCGCAATATGATTTTCATGAACAAAACATGCATAAACTTGATTTATATTATGTTACCATGACTAATTATGACGAGGTCTTTACGGGAATTAACGTCGTCTTTGAAAAAGATAATCTTACTGAAACGTTAGGTGAAGTATTGGAGAAACACCATAAAAAGCAAATTCGGATTGCAGAGACTGAAAAATATCCGCACGTGACCTTTTTCTTTTCTGGCGGACGGGAAATTCCGTTTGATGGTGAGAAACGTATTTTACGAAACTCCCCCAAAGTGGCTACTTACGACCTACAACCAGAAATGAGTGCTTTTGAACTTCGTGACGCTTTACTTCCAGAATTGGAACGTGAAGAGGTTGATTTTGTATGCCTCAACTTTGCTAACGGTGATATGGTTGGGCACACCGGCGTTATGGAGGCTGCCATTAAAGCGTGTGAAGCTGTTGATGTTGTTGTACGAGACGTTGTCACTACAGCCTTGGCCCACAATTACACCACCTTATTGATTGCGGATCACGGAAATTGTGAAACCATGATCAACCCAGATGGGTCTCCAAACACCGCACACACCACCAATCCGGTGCCCATTATTTTAATTGATAAGGAATTAAAACATATTGACGACGGAGTTCTAGGTGATTTGGCGCCCACCATTTTAAAACTGATGGGCGTACCAAAGCCAGCTATTATGACGCGCCACCCATTAGTTTAATCACTTAGGTTTACAATGAATTTATTGTAATTTTAACCCCCAAAGCTATGAACCTATGAATTTTCAGGACAGACTTATCATTGCTGTAGATTTTGACGGCACCATTGTGGAAGATCGGTATCCAGGGATTGGAAAACCTCGCATTTTCGCTTTTGAAACGCTAAAGCGTCTTCAAGAAGATGGGCATCGTTTAATTTTATGGACCTACAGGTGTGGCAAAAGTTTGGATGAGGCCGTAGCTTTCTGTAAAGACAATGGTATCACGTTTTACGCTGTTAATAACAGTTTTCCTGAAGAGCAATTTGACCAGACAAAAAGCCGAAAAATTAATGCCGATCTTTTTATTGATGATCGCAATATCGGAGGTGTCCTAGGTTGGGGCGAAATTTATCAAATGATTACTGATGAGGAACCAAATATTCCTATCCCACGAAAAAAAGGCTTATTTGCATTTTTCAGATAAGGATTAATGCCGCAATAAGTCAAAATAATGCCGGTCTATAGCCTCTTGATGGTTGGGATGGGAGATGCCCACCAAAGCTTTCACTCTATTCTTGATTGTTTTTCCGTATAATTCTGCAATTCCATATTCGGTTACCACATAGTTGACGTGCGCGCGAGTGGTGACTACGCCAGCGCCAGGTTTTAGACTGGGTACAATTCTACTAATTCCGGATGCGGTTTGGGAAGGAAGTGCAATAATGGCTTTCCCACCTTCACTTAAAGAGGCGCCTCTTATAAAATCCATTTGTCCGCCTACACCTGAGTACATCTGTGAGCCAATAGAATCTGCACATACCTGCCCCGTTACATCTACCTCAATGGCAGAATTTATCGCTACCATTCGCGGATTTTGTTTAATGATGGATACATCATTAGTATAATTGGAGGCGCGCATTTCTATAAACGGATTATCATCTACATAATCGTACAACCGCTTGGATCCCATTAAAAATGTAGCCAAGGCTCTACCTCTATTGATGTGTTTATAATTGCCATTAATCACATTCTTTAATATCAGATCAATGACGCCATCACTAAACATTTCAGTATGCAAACCTAAATCCTGATGATTGAGCAATCGGGTCAAAACCGCATTTGGAATACTCCCAATCCCCATTTGCAAGGTGCTTCTGTCATCAATTAAACTGGCAACAAAATCGCCTATCTTTCCTTCTATAGCAGTAGGCTCAGAAAGTTCATGAACTGGCAATGGCTCATCACAATCAACAAACGCATCAATTTCATTCATATGAATAATACCAGCACCGTGAGTTCGAGGCATTTGTTTATTCACTTGTGCAATCACATATTTGGCATTGTCAATGGCAGCCAAAGTCGCTTCCACAGATACACCAAGCGAACAATACCCATGTCTGTCAGGGACTGAGACATGAATGAGCACCACATCCAATTCCAAAATGCGGCGCTTAAAAAGTAAGGGCAATTCACTCAAAAATACAGGGGTATAAGATCCGTTTCCGGCTTTTATGGTATGCCTCACATTCTTACCTATAAAAAAGCAATTGACGTGAAAACTTTCGCGGAATTCCGGGTTGGCATAAGGCGCTTCGCCTTCGGTATGCAATTGGCAAATTTCTACATTTCTAAGTTCCTCATGCCGGTGAGCAAGAGCATTTATGAGCAACTGCGGTGCAGCGGCTGCTGCTTGAATATAAATACGATCATTTGATTTTACAGCCTTTAAAGCTTCTTCTGCAGAAACAGATTTGTACATAATACCTGAATTTAATTACAAAACTATTCAACAAAATCGAGTAAAAAACTGTCGAAAGTCATGTTTTCAAAAAATGTCCATCCTATTTATTTTAAGTATCTTTGCCACTAATTTTTTCTACAATGATCATACAAAAAACACGAGAAGAGATAGAATTGATGCGAGAAAGCGCGCTCATCGTTTCCAAAACTTTAGGAATGTTAGCCAAGGAATTGAAACCTGGGGTGACCACTATGCAATTGGATAAGATGGCGGAAGAATTTATTCGCGCACAAGGTGCTATTCCTGGATTTTTAGGTCTTTATGATTGTCCATCCACCTTACTTTGTAGTACGAATGAAGCCGTTGTTCATGGACTCCCAACTGATATCCCATTAAAGGAGGGCGACGTGGTAGCAATAGATTGTGGAGCCATAAAGAATGAATTTTATGGTGACCATGCCTACACCTTCGAAATTGGTGAAGTAGCTCCCGAAACAAAAAAACTTTTGCAAATTACCAAGGAATCATTGTATGTGGGCATTAGAGAGCTGAAATTAGGCAATCGTGTGGGTGATGTTGGTTACGCCATTCAGAATTATTGCGAGGCTGAAGGTTACGGTGTGGTGCGAGAGTTGGTGGGTCATGGTTTGGGCAAGAAAATGCACGAAGATCCGGAAATGCCTAATTATGGCAAACGCGGTCGTGGTAAGAAATTTATTGAAGGCATGGTGGTAGCCATTGAACCGATGATCAATTTAGGCACACATCGTATCAAACAGTTGGATGACGGTTGGACGATTGTGACTCTAGATGGTAAACCTAGCGCACATTTTGAGCATGATGTCGCCATCATTGATGGAAAGCCGGAGATTCTCTCTACGTTTGGGTATGTTTATGAGGCCTTGGGGATTGTGTCTGATGAGGAAGATGAGTTTAGGCAAAATACATTAGTTCTGTAGAATTTTCACAGAGATACGCGGAGATTTCACAGAGATACACGAAGATATATGAACGACAAATTGACTGAACGGATAATTGGAGCAGCTATAGAAGTTCATAAAGCGTTGGGGCCTGGATTGTTGGAGTCCGCGTATCAGAAGTGTTTGTTTTTTGAACTCAAGACGCAAGGCTTCGAAGTTCAGCAAGAAATTCCGTTACCCATCATTTACAAAGATATTAAACTTGACCATGGTTACCGTATTGACTTATTAGTCGAAAATGAAGTGGTCATAGAGATAAAAACCGTCGAAAAATTTACTGATGTGCATTATGCACAAATATTAACCTATTTAAAATTAGGGCATTTTCCTAAAGGATTGCTTATTAATTTTCACACCAAATTATTAACCACAGGCATTAAACGCTTCATTAATTCACCTCTGTGAAACTCTGCGTTATCTCTGTGAATCTCTGTGACCTATTTTGAAGACACTCTTTAAATTAATCCTCAACACCATCCCAAGGCCCATCCTGATCCGGTTGAGCTACGTGGCACGTCCTGTTTTAGCATTCTTTCTTAAAGGTGACCAGTACACGGATCCTATAGATGGCAAGAGCTTTAAAACTTTTTTACCTTATGGTTATGGCACCCAACGCAACAATGTACTGTCTCCGTCAACATTAAGTCTGGAACGTCACCGTTTGTTATGGTTGTATCTTAAAAGTGACACTGATTTCTTTAGCGCTCCTAAAAAAGTGCTGCATTTTGCTCCTGAACAAGCATTCTACAAGCGTTTTAGAGCAATGAAACATTTAGATTATGTGACGACCGATTTAAATTCGCCGTTGGCAGATGTTAAGGCAGATATCTGCAATCTTCCGTTTAAGGACAATGAATTTGATGTTATTTTATGCAACCATGTATTGGAACATATTCCGGATGATACTAAAGCAATGCAAGAGTTGTATCGTGTTATGAAACCTGGCGGCTACGGTGTGTTTCAAATTCCTCAAGATTTGAGTAGAGCTGAGACCTTTGAAGATGATACGATCACGGATCAGAAAGAACGTGCTACTATTTTTGGTCAGTATGATCATGTACGGATTTATGGAAGGGATTATTTTGACAAACTGCGTTCTATTGGTTTTACAGTGGAGGAAGTTGATTATACATCAACGTTATCTGAATCTGAGGTGACGCAATTTTGTTTGGCGGAAGGAGAGATTATACCGGTGGTTCGGAAGTAAATGGTTGGGTTGTAAGCCAAATTGGTATTCTGGGTTATGGGATTCCTCTTCGTTGGAATGACAAAACAATTGGCTTTAGAGTTGTCGTTTAATTAGAGGAATTTTTTAAAGCTCGGGTATGTGGTTCTTCCTTCGACGGAATTACAAAACTAATTGACTTAATGATGTCAGCGGTAAGTTGATTCCTTCTTAGTGGAAATAACAAACAAAGGACTGGGTTAATCTTCTGGGAAATTATTTAATGATAAGGTTTCTAATTCTTTTTGATCATTTTCAAAAATCAAAAACACTTTTATTTCGGGGTGTTGAGTAGTGAAAGCCTTTACTTTTTCAATTCCCATGGCTTTAAACGCGGTGGCATACGCATCAGCGGACATACAATCATTTGCTATAACTGAAATACTTAGCAAATTGGTTTTACTAGGGTAACCCGTCTTGGCATCGATGATGTGCGAATACCGATTACCCAAACTATCTGTTTTAAATTTTCTATAGGTTCCTGAGGTTGCCATCGCCTCATCATACAAGGAAATGGCTTTTAAAATGGACTGCTCCCCATCAAAGTGAGGCAATTCCACCCCCACTCGCCAAGGTTTTTGCTTTTCAAAATTTTGTCCTTTACATCTGATTTCGCCACCAATATCTACAATATAGTTAGAGATGTTTTGCGATTCAAGAAACTCCGCAATCACATCAACACCATAGCCTTTGGCAATCGCATTAAAATCAATAAAGGTCTCCGGATTTTCCTTATTGATAGCATTGTTGTTAAGCTGCACTTTGTCCAACCCTACTGAAAGCATCAAACTGTCTATTTTAAGACTATCTAAGGCCACGATAGATCCTTCAGGACCAAAATCCCACGCGTTTACCAAAACCCCTATGGTAGGGTCAAAAACCCCTTCAGTCTCCTTGAAAATCCGTTTTGAAGCATTAAACACAGTTTTAAAATGCGTATCAACCGTAAAGGCTTGATTATGGTTAATGTTTGAAATGTAAGAATCGGCTTGATAAGTAGACATTGACTTATTGATCACTTGAAACAGACTATCAATCTGCTTGTCAAAACTTGTAGAACTTTCTGAATAATATTGCACACCATATGATGTTCCAAAAACCTCTCCGCTAATAACTGTGTTCTTTGGTTCTTGTTGACATGACGTGAATAGAACAATGAACAGCAGACCAAGATAACCTCGCTGTGCATTAGAGAAATATTTTAAAAGATATCTTGTCGCTCGCATGGTCTTTTAATTCAAATTGGTTTCAACCACTTGGATCCCATTGTACTCAATAAGATATTCTTCGTCGAGATATACAGGCAGTTCCTCTCCGTCAGGATTGCCAAGACCAACACCGGCGTAAAGCACTTTTGCATCATTCTCACGCGCATGCTTTTTAAAGGTTTCCATCCAAATCATATCGAAATTATTTGGATTTTCAGGGAGTATGACTGCCCTGACAATCACAAAATAATATTGCTTATTCTTATCAATGCAAACAAATTGGGGGTGCTTTTTCAGTTTGCTGTTGATGGCTATAAATTCAAAGCCTCGCTGTTCTAAATCCTTTCCAACATGGTTCATGGCGAGGTTATGTAATTCCTGTAGTGTAAGTGCTTTGCTCATCCTACAAAAATACGCTTTTGCTAAGATAAGAACACGGTTCAGAAATAGAAATTAATGATCGTGAGATAAGTGTTTTCTAATGGTTCACCTTGAAATCTTAAAAGCGAGATCATGATTTGCAGCGGTGGAAACTCTGAGAATTGTGTTAAAAATTAGCGATGATTTCATTTGAGATCTGATTTTTAGTATCTTAATACTTTTAAACCTCTTGTTATGAACACTTCATACCGATTAGAACAAGCGATTAAAAAGCTGTACACTGCTTTTCATGCTAACACCCTACATCCCGAATGCTGTCAACAATGTGCGGTAGGAAATATTTTGGATAACACTGATGCATGGAAACATCTTTCCGACCAGCATGGCTCTAGCCGGTTAAATTATGTAGGTATTGTACATCAAAACCTCGGGAGGAAATTCAATGGGTACTCTCCTCTAGAACTTTTAAACATAGAAGCGACCTTCCTTAGAGCCTGTGGATATTCGTTACCCTTGCAAAAGCATGGAAAGAAGCCAAAAAAACCACAAGACAAGCACCTTCTTTTTGAAGGTTTAAGTGCTACAATTTCTTATTTATGCGCCTTGGATGGTGTTGAAAATGTCATGGATTATTCAAAACTATTTGAACGTAAAAATGGTCAACCGTGCCATCAGCTGGATGAGATCCTCGCATAAAAAAACCCGACACATTTGTATCGGGTTTTATAACTTCTGGTTTAGCAGAAATTTATAACACTAATTTAAGATTCAATTTTAAATTGGCAACGTCAAAGACGCTGTGAAATGTTCTAGTCATCGACTAGCCTCCAAAGTCATCAAATCTGATGTTCTCATCCGGAATTCCGAAGTCTTCACCCATTTTCTGAACCGCTTGGTTCATTAAAGGAGGCCCACAGAAATACAATTCGATATCTTCTGGTGCCTCATGGTGGTTCAGGTAATTATCTATCACACAATTGTGAATAAATCCTACGAAACCATCTCCAGGGGCATCAATGTTTTCTTTTACTTTCCAATTGTCTTCTTCCATTGGTTCAGACAATGCCAAGTAAAATTTAAAGTTTGGGAACTCTCTTTCCAATTCGCGGAAATGCTCTAAGTAGAACAACTCGCGCTTAGAACGGCCACCATACCAATAGGTTACTTTACGACCTGTTTTTAAAGTTTTGAAAAGGTGGTATAAGTGTGAACGCATTGGCGCCATACCAGCACCTCCACCAACATACAACATTTCTGAATCAGACTCGTTGATGAAGAACTCCCCATAAGGACCTGAAATAGTAACTTTATCTCCTTTTTTCTGATTGAAGATATAAGACGAAGCGATACCAGGATTGACGTCCATCCAACCATTTTTAGCACGGTCAAAAGGTGGTGTAGCAATACGCACATTTAACATCACTTCACGTCCTTCAGCAGGATAGGAAGCCATAGAATACGCACGCTCTACAGTTTCATCATTTTTCATAACTAATGGCCACAACTTAAATTTGTCCCATTCTGCTTGAAATTTATCTGGAGTCTCGTGTTCTTCAGGATGTGCTGTAATGTCCATATCTTCGAACTTTATAGTACATGGTGGAATTTCAATTTGAATATACCCACCAGCCTTATAGCCCATGTCTTCAGGAATTTCAACAACAAACTCTTTAATAAAAGAAGCGACATTATAATTTCTAACAACGGTTGCTTCCCATTTTTTAATCCCAAAAACTTCTTCAGGAATGGTGATTTCCATATCCTGTTTTACTTTTACCTGACATGATAAACGGACACCATGTGCCAATTCTTTTCTTGTAAAATGAGGCGTTTCCGTAGGAAGTGCTTCACCACCTCCAGACAGAACGTGGCATTCACATTGAATACATGTACCACCTCCACCACATGCTGATGGCAAGAAAATCTTTTCTGCGCTTAGCGTTTGTAGTAAACTGTTTCCGGAAGAAACTTCTATTTCGCGCTCACCATTGATCATGATCTTTACCGGACCAGATGGTGACAACTTCTGTTTTACAAATAGCAATAATGTTACCAATAATAGCGTAATTATTAAAAACGCTGCTACTGTTGCTAAAATGGTACCTAGGGTTCCTGCTGCTAATAAAATCATCTTATTCGTTTACTTTAGTGATGTTCAACGTTTGTTTATCTTCTACTGATTGTTCAACTTGAGACACTTCCTTGTCTCCTTCTTGGACAACAGTTCCTTTGGTCACTTCTGGCTCATCTCCACCAGTAAGCATTCCGCCAAAGCTCATAAAACCAATAGCCATTAATCCGGTAATGATAAATGTAATTCCTAATCCTCTTAAAGCTGGCGGAACATTTGAATATCTAATTTTTTCACGAATGGCTGCAATGGTTAAAATTGCTAAAAACCATCCAATACCAGAAGATACACCGTAATTAAATGCTAAGCCTAAGGTTGCAATATCTCTAGATTGCATAAATAACGATCCCCCTAAGATGGCACAGTTCACCGCAATTAAAGGTAAGAAAATACCTAATGAGTTATATAAAGATGGTGAGAATTTCTCTACAACGATCTCTACCAATTGTACCATGGTTGCAATGGTGGCGATAAACATGATAAAGGAAAGGAAACTCAAGTCGTAACTTGCATATTCTTCACCTAACCAGACTAGGGCACCTTCTTTTAATATATACTGATCCAACAACCAGTTTAAAGGCACGGTGATGGCCAATACGAAAATGACCGCAGCACCAAGACCCACTGCTGTAGCTACTTTTTTAGATACCGCAAGGTAAGAACACATCCCAAGGAAGGTTGCAAATACCATGTTATCTATAAATATCGATTTAAAAAATAATTCTATGTGTTCCATTTTTTATAGTCTTCAGTCCTCAGTTTACAGTTTTCAGAAGCGTTTAAATGCTTACTGGCGACTGTCAACTGCCAACTAATTAAATTAGTCTTCTATTAAATCTTTGTTTCTACTACGTTGGATCCAGATGATGATTCCAATAACGATCAAGGCCATTGGTGATAATAACATGAATCCGTTATTCTCGTATCCTAAGGCATATAATCCTGTAAGTTCACCTGGGATTGGGTTTCCTAACACAGGGAATCCCAATAAGGTTCCAGATCCTAATAATTCTCTGAAGAATCCTACAATAATTAAAATGATTCCGTAACCTGCAGCATTACCAATGCCGTCTAAGAACGCACGCCATGGTCCGTTTCCTAAAGCGAACGCTTCAAAACGTCCCATAATAATACAGTTGGTAATGATCAATCCTACGAATACTGAAAGCGTTTTACTCAATTCGTAAGCAAATGCTTTTAACACCTGATCTACAATAATTACCAAAGCAGCAACTACTACCAATTGTACGATAATTCTAATTTTAGATGGAATGATATTACGCATTAAGGATATTACCACGTTTCCAACGCCTAGTACAAACAATACAGAAACAGCCATAACTATGGAAGCTTTCAACTCTGCGGTAATAGCCAATGCTGAACAAATTCCGAGTACCTGAATGGTAATCGGATTATTATCTGCGAAAGGATCAGTAATTAATTTTGTATCTTTTTTTGATAAAAGTGCCATAGATTAATTATTTTTTAAAGTGTCAAAATAAGGTTTGTAAAGCTTTAAATCGCTTTTGATCATATTGGTTACACCGTCTCCCGTGATGGTTGCACCTGCAATAGCATCAACTGCATTATCAGTCTTGTCATTATTTTTAGGGTCAGCATTTCCTTTAGCTACAGTGATTCCTTTAAAGACGCCATCTTCAGATAATAAGTGTTCGCCAATAAAGTCGTCCATAAAATAACGTTGCTTAATGTTTGCCCCTAATCCTGGTGTTTCACCTTTATGATCAAAGTAAGCCCCTTGCACAACCATATCCTTATCAACAGAAACATAACCCCAAATGGCATCCCATAAACCTTTACCGTAAATAGGAGCTACATAGTATGTTTTTCCATCCTTTTCACCAACAAACAAAGGTAGTTTTCTTGGCTCTCCTTTTTTGGCGTTGTCTTGTTGTTTATTCACCTCAATCAAATACGGCTCTTGCTTCGTTTCCGCCATGTATTCATCACGCGTTTGCGTTTTAATAATTTTACCGCTTCCATCAATTGTGATGACCAATTGTTCTTTGATATAATTATTAAAGGCATCAGGCGCTTTATCCGTAGAAATGAATACCGCATTGGACTCGTCATTATCATTAATGCCCATAGCATAAAGGATATTCTGTTGTTTTTCCAATCGCTGATTTTCAGTAATACTAGGTTTTAAGGACGACGCCGTAAAAGCCAGTAATGACCCAACTACCACCACCATAACTACGGCGAATAGTATTGTATATGAATTTTTATCTGTTCTCTTTTCCATTCTTAAGCCGTTTTAACTTTTAAACGTTTCATTCTTTTCTTCACATTACCTTGCACTACATAATGATCAATGGTAGGTGCAAATACATTCATTAATAATATCGCCAACATCACCCCTTCTGGGTATGCAGGGTTAAACACACGAATTAAGATGGAAATAAATCCGATAAAGAATCCGTAATACCATTTACCTATATTGGTTTGAGAACCGGTTACAGGATCCGTAGCCATATATACTGCTCCAAAAGCAAAACCACCGATTAGTAAATGATGCCACCAAGTGGTACTCATCAATCCGAAGAATTTACTACTTTCGGTAATCCACCCCTGCGATACTACTAAGTTAAAGATTAAGCCCATAGTTAATGCTCCTAAAACTGTAGATACAATAATTCTCCAACTTCCAATTTTCGTAAAAATTAAGAATAGGGCTCCTAATAAAATTAACATGGTAGAGGTTTCACCTACTGAACCGGGAATCATTCCGAAGAACATGTCCGCTACAGAATAGGCAGGTTCATGATTTTGAGCCAAACTCCCCAAAACGGTTTCTCCAGAAATCGCATCTACATTTTGACCGGCAGCAATCGCTTTATCTCTTGCCACTGCACCGTGAACCCATACTTTATCTCCGGACATCCAAGTTGGATAAGCGAAGAATAAAAACGCACGAATGGTTAAGGCGGGATTTAAGATGTTCATTCCTGTACCACCAAAAACCTCTTTACCAATGACCACACCAAATGCTACTGCTACAGCAAGCATCCAAAGTGGGGTGTCAATTGGTACGATTAAAGGCACTAACATTCCTGTTACCAAATACCCTTCTTCAACCTCATGTCCTTTAATGACTGCGAAAAGGAATTCAATGGCCAAACCGACACCGTAGGACACGATGACTAATGGCAATACCTTCCAAAGACCGATAACCAAGTTATCCCATGACCAAAAAATAGCACTGAAAAATCCGTCAGCACGACCGATATCTCCTAAAGCTAAATGGTGTTGGTAACCCGCATTGAACATTCCAAAAATCAAACAAGGAACCAAAGCCAAAATGACCGTGTTCATCGTTCGTTTTAAATCGTCCACTACTCTAATATGAGACCCACTTTGCGTTGTTTCATTTGGAGCATACAAAAAGGTATGCAACGCATTAAAGGCAGGCGCCATTTTAGTGCCTCTATATTTTTCTTTTAAACTATGTAAATTACTTTTCAAGCTCATGTTTAACCAATTTCTTTAATCATTACATCCAAACCTTTTCTGATAATTTGTTGGTGCGGTTGTTTAGACACACACACAAATTCAGTCAATGCAAAATCTTCAGGCGCAACTTCGTACATTCCTAAAGCTTCCATTTCATCTAAATCTTCGTACATACAAGATTTTAAAATTTGCATTGGATAGATATCTAAAGGAAACACTTCCTCATAGTTGCCGGTCAATACAAAATTACGGTGCTCCCCGTTGGTATTGGTATCCAAATCATAGACTTTATTTGGAGTCAACCAAGAGAACGTCAACGCTCTAGTGCTAGAAATTTTATCAAAAACTGGTTTGTTCCAACCGAAGAATTCGTAATCATCACCTTCTGGTATAATCGTGATTGTATTACTATAAAAATCTAAATAGCCATCAGGCTTTATATGTTTACCAGTTAAAACGTTCCCGGAAATGATGCGGTCATTACCATTTTGCTCCACACCATGGTCATATACCATAGTAGAAACCTCACTGGCTATTTTTGTTACAAAGTAACGAGGCTTCTTTACTGAAGATCCTACAAGTGCCACAATACGTTCAGCATTGAAGCGTCCTGTTAACAGTAATTCCCCAATAATGACTAAGTCTTGCGCTGCAACAGTCCAAACAACTTCGCCCTTATTTACCGGATTAATTTTATTAATTTGAGTTCCCACATTCCCAACAGGATGTGGTCCTGATACTTTATGAAGAGTAATACCCGAAAGTCCGGCCAATGGGGAGTTTGATTTACTACCAACACTCACATGAACCTTGCCCTCAGTCATTTTTGCTAAGGCAGTTACCGCAGCTTGCAACTCCGCTTCTTTACCTTGAAGCACATAATCAAGATCTGCGGCTAGAGGTGCACTATTATATCCTGAAATAAAAATTGCTTTAGGTGCCGGTTCAGGCTTGGCGATAATGTCATACGGTCGTTGCTTGATAAACGCCCAACACCCTGTTGCCAATAAATGTGCCTTAACGGTTTGTGCATCTACTGCATCCACATTAAATTTTCCGTAATCCTGATAAGATTGCTCTTTATCTGCTTGGATTTTGATGCCTACGATATGCCTTTTTTCTGCACGCTGAATTTCCACAATTTCTCCTGACACTGGCGAAACGAATTTCACTGCCTCATTAGATTTGTCATAAAATACAGGCTCTCCAGCTTTCACCTTTGCTCCTTCTTTTAAAATTAATTTTGGAATAACACCGTGGAAGTCTTCAGGTTTTAAGGTATAAAAGTTGCTCAAAACGGCCTTTTCAGTAGTTTTTTCAGCTTCTCCCTTAAGTTTGATATCGAGACCTTTTTTAATATTAATGTCGTTTGACATGTTATAAGTCTATTTGTTAATAGTTATAGTAAATGTGATTTTATAACAGTAAAAATCGGTGCAAATTTACAAATTTTTAATGCAGATTTCACAATTAAAGTTATAAAATTTATGCGGCAACGATTGCGTAACCTTTAGGGCGTAATTTTTGTTATCTTTACTTTTCAAATTACAACTTAATGACCTCACAATTTAAGTATTTTATAGTTCTTGTTTTCATTTCTTTTTTAGGAAATGCTCAAGTTGAAGAAATTAATCCGCCCAACTATATAAAAACCATTTCTTTTAAAGGCAGCACTACTGAAAGTCAGTTGCCAATATTAAAACTAGGAGAACCCCTACTCTTAGAGTTTGATGCGCTTTTGGGAAATGAACCCGACTTCTATTACGTTATAGAACATTACAATTACGATTGGACGCCTTCCAATTTGGTGAAATCAGAATATTTAAGCGGATTTGATAACCAACGTATTCAGGATTATAAAAACTCCTTCAACACGTATCAAATCTATTCTCATTACATACTCCAGATACCAAATCAGCAAACCCGAGGATTATTGGTGACGGGTAATTATCTGATCAGCATTTTTAACGATGATGATCAATTGGTATTTTCAAGAAAATTTATGATTTATGAGGATCGGGTTAGTGTTGGTGTGTCCGTAAAACGGTCGAGGGATGTTAAATCCATTGATCAAAAACAATCGGTAGATATTGTAATTAACAACTCTAATTTCAATTTTAACAATCCGCTGGAAAATGTAAAGAGTTTAATTGTTCAAAACAACAATCTCAACACGGCCATTTCCAATGTGAAACCGCAATACACGCTGGGCAACCAATTGGTCTATAAATACACCACAGAAACTAGTTTTTGGGGCGGTAATGAATACCTCTACTTTGAAAACAAAGATGTGAGAGCTGCCAATGTTGGAGTTCAATTTATAGATTTAAAAGACATTTATCATAATTATCTATTTATCAATACTCCAAGAGCCAACCAAATTTACACCTATAATCCAGACATCAACGGAAACTTTGTGATTACAGCGGTCGATTCTGAGGATGTATCCATTGAAGCAGATTACACCATGATTCACTTTGCTTTAGAGCATCCGGAACTGACCAATGGTGAATCTATTTACGTGTATGGCAACTATAATAATTACGCCTTAGAGCCTGACAACCAATTACTTTATAATGCTGAAACCAGACTCTACGAAACTGCATTCCGATTAAAACAAGGATTTTATAATTACAAATATGTCGTGGTAGACAAAAATGGTGTCCTTAATGAAGGCGCCATCAGTGGTAACTATTATCAAACCGAAAACAATTATAAAGTATTGGTGTACTATAGAGATTTAGGAGCCCGTTACGACCGTTTGATTGGACTTGGCGAAGCTTCCTCCGTTGATATTTCCAATTAAAGAAAATACATACACTAAGCTCCTCCTGATATTGTAATGATTTGGATTGAAAATCGACTATTGATGATAAACTATCATAATTGCCTTAAAGGCACATCTTGATTGATATAAAGCAATACATTCTTTTAAATTATGCTATTTTTGCAAATAGCTAAACTTTGATGCATTATGGTCCAGCAAGTTACAAGTGGAATTAAAATAAGTGTAGAAACTGTTTTTGAAGGCACTTTTTATAAAAATTATAAAGTTCATTATGCCTTTGGCTATAAAGTGACCATCGAAAACCAAAGTAAAGATGCCGTGCAATTGAATTCTCGCCATTGGCGTATTTTGGACGCCTTAAACAATATGGAAATTATTGAAGGCGAAGGTGTCATCGGCAAAAAACCCGTAATTAAACCTGGTGAACTTCACACCTATAGATCAGGTTGCTTGTTAGCATCTCCATTTGGTGCCATGCAAGGGCATTACAATATGGTTAACTTTACCACCTCCAATGAATTTAAGGTCTATATTCCCACCTTTAAGCTAAGTGCACCCTTCGCTTTAAACTAAAGATGCGATTATTTAATCTTAATTATACTCCCAAATACTTTCGGACCTTCAACCCTTACAAAGTTCACCTCAATTAGAAACTTTCCTCATTTTCGGATGTTTCGTTGATGCTCCAATTTTTGCAAGTACAGATCTGAAATTTTCTCGCTCTGTCATAGATAAATCTTGGAATACAACTAACGCATTGAGCGTAACTTAAATCACACCAATTTGGATGGTCATTTTAACGTCCTTTTAGTAAGGAATTGAACAATTAAACTTTCAAATTTTTGTACCTTTGGGACTTAAATTTTTAAACTTTCAAACTAAAATACTCATGGGAAAAGGATTTTTCAAGGTACCAGTAGCAGTAAATGAGCCTGTAAAGACATACGCTCCAGGATCGCCAGAACGTGAAGCTGTTCTAGCCGAATACGCAAAAATGTACAAAAGCACTGTTGATGTACCCTTATATATTAATGGTAAATATGTTAAAACAGACAACACCAGAACCATGTCTCCACCACATGACCACAAACATGTCGTTGGAACCTACCATTTGGCAGAGAAAAAACACGTTGAAGACGCTATTGCAACCGCTTTAGAGGCTAGACAAGCTTGGGCAGATTTACCATGGGAACACCGTGCTGGAATTTTCCTTAAAGCGGCTGAATTAATTGCGGGACCTTATCGTGCGAAAATAAACGCAGCCACCATGATTGCACAATCGAAAACTATCCATCAAGCTGAAATTGATTCTGCCTGTGAGTTAATCGATTTCTTAAGATTCAACGTTCAGTTTATGACTGAAATTTTTAACGACCAACCTGCGAGCACCAGCGATGCTTGGAACAGAATTGAATACCGACCTTTAGAAGGGTTTACCTATGCGGTAACACCATTCAACTTTACCGCTATCGCTGGGAATTTACCGTCATGTATGGCCTTAATGGGCAACGTGGTACTTTGGAAACCAAGTAACCATCAAATTTATTCGGCCAAAGTAATTATGGACGTTTTTGAAGAAGCAGGCGTTCCGGCAGGAGTTATCAATGTGGTATTTGGAGATGCAGCCATGATTACCGAAAGCGTGATGGCGAGTCCTGATTTTTCAGGCTTACATTATACCGGATCTACAAGTGTGTTCCAAAGCTTATGGAAGCAAATTGGCAACAACATTACCAACTACAAAACCTACCCAAGAATTGTTGGAGAAACTGGTGGAAAAGATTTTATCGTAGCGCACAAAACAGCTGATGCAAAACAAGTAGCGACCGCTATTGTAAGAGGTGCTTTTGAGTTTCAAGGTCAAAAATGTAGTGCGGCCTCTAGAGCTTATATATCTAAAAGCATTTGGGCAGACGTTAAGAAGTATGTGATTGAAGATTTAAAAACGATCACTCTCGGATCTCCTGAAGACATGAGTAATTTTATGACTGCCGTAATTCACGAAGCTTCCTTTGATAAATTAGCAAGTTATATTGACAGCGCTAAAAAAGATAAGAATGCCACCATCATTGCTGGTGGAAATTACGACAAGAGCAAAGGTTACTTTATTGAGCCTACCGTTATCGAAACTACTGATCCAAAATACAGCACTATGTGTACTGAACTTTTCGGCCCTGTAATGACTGTATATGTTTATGAAGATAAAGATTTCAGTAAAACACTTCAATTGGTTGATGGAACAAGTGAATACGCTTTAACAGGTGCGATTATCGCCACTGACCGTTACGTGATTGATGAAGCGACCAAAGTGCTTCAGAATGCCGCTGGAAACTTCTACATTAATGATAAGCCTACGGGCGCTGTTGTTGGTCAGCAACCATTTGGTGGCGCACGTGCATCCGGAACAAATGACAAAGCAGGAAGTGCGCAAAACTTGTTGCGTTGGATTTCTCCGCGAATGATCAAGGAAACGTTTGTAACACCTACGGATTACCGTTACCCATTTTTAGGATAATATTGGTATCAACTATAAGAAAATCCCCAGCAGCTGTTGGGGATTTTTTATTTATAAACCTTTTCTAAAAGATAGACTTCAGTTGCGTTGTCCTAGTTTAAGACACACTGCTAATTAGCCTTTGTATTTAATGGGCAAATGCACCAGTTTCTTGGTTTCAAAAAATTCTTCCTTATAATAATCGGAGAGGTTATATACCGTCGCTTTAGGGAAATCGACCAACTCTTCAGCCAAATCACCCCCCTTTAAATAAATAATGCCATTTTTAAGGTCATGACGTTGCTTTTTAGCCACTCTATCTTTTACCCAATGTACAAAAGTGGGCATTGCCGCCACTGCCCTACTCACTACAAAATCATAAGTGTCTTTAATTTCTTCGACCCGGCAATGGGAGGTTTTGACATTTAGCAGTCCTAAACCTGCAACCACCTCATCTACAACTTTTAACTTTTTGGCAATACTGTCTACCAAATGAAAAGTTGTTTCCGGAAACATTATGGCTAAGGGAATACCAGGGAAACCTCCTCCCGTTCCAACATCTATTATTTTTGTGCCTGGTTTAAAAGCAATCAGTTTAGCGATAGCCAAAGAATGAAGCACATGCCTTAGATAAAGTTCGTCAATATCCTTGCGGGAAACCACATTAATTTTAAGATTCCAATCTTTGTAGAGTTCTTCCAATTGTTCAAATTGCACTACTTGCTCTTCAGCCAATTCAGGAAAATAATGTTTAATAAGTTGCATTCTGCTTAAATTTTCAGCAAAAATAGGTAATTTTATACGGATATTTTTAGCATATTCATATCACCACCGGGACAATAAATGATTATCTTTGCGTTTTCACTATATGGTGGCTTGATATTTGAAGTTATCACAGTAAATACATAAAATGACACAGCAAACCCTCTCCTTCTCCAGAAATGACTCAGCGAAATTCTTCAGGACATTAAATAAACGCGTTAACGATTATTTTAAGGACAATAATATTAAAAGAACCGGAAATTGGCAATTATGGGTTAAAACCGTAGTGATGTTTTCCATGTTCCTTACACCTTATTTTTTAATTCTCACCCTCAATCTTCCATCTTGGGCAATGTTATTATTGACCATTGTCATGGGAATTGGAATGGCTGGAGTTGGCATGAATGTGATGCACGATGGGAATCATGGCGCATTTTCAAATAAAGAATGGGTCAACCGTTTAATGGGAAGCAGTATTTATATTTTAGCCGGAAATGTTTACAATTGGAAAGTACAGCATAATGTACTTCACCATACCTATACCAACATTCACGGCCATGATGAAGATTTGGAAGCTGGAAGGATTTTAAGATTTTCAAAACACGCGGAGTGGCATAAACATCATAAATTCCAACATTATTATTCTGTATTATTATATGGTTTATTGACCATCAACTGGGCAATTACTACCGATTATCTACAAATGAAACGCTATTTAAAACGTAAATTGTCTTATGGAAAATTCCCAAACCCTCGTACAGAATGGAGCAAATTGGTTATTTCTAAAATCATCTATGTCTCTATTTGGATTGTCTTACCATTGGTACTTACGGACATTCCTTGGTGGCAAGTATTGTTAGGATTCTTTATTATGCATTATGTAGCTGGACTTATTTTAAGTGTCGTATTCCAATTGGCACACGTTATGGAAGATGCTGAAATGCCGTTGCCAGAAGAGAACGGCACCATGAAAAATTCATGGGCCATTCATCAGTTGGAGAACACCATCAATTTCGGAACGAAAAGCAAAATTGTCAACTGGTTTACTGGCGGTTTAAACCATCAAGTAGAACACCATATTTTCCCGCATATCAGTCATGTACATTATACTAAAATTTCAAAAATAGTTAAAGAAACTGCTTTGGAATTTAACCTTCCATACAAAGAATATAAAACTACGCGAATGGCTATTGTTGCACATTTCAGATATTTAAAAGAAATGGGAATTAACCCAGCACTACAAGCTTAATCATTACATTATACATGAATTTACTTTCAGACAGAATTTTAAACATGTCTACATCTGCCACTTTAGCAATGGCTGCTAAGGCAAGAGAATTAAAGGCAGAAGGAAAAGATATTATCGGTTTAAGCCTCGGCGAACCTGATTTCAACACTCCAGATTACATTAAGGATGCCGCCATTCAGGCTATCAACGATAATTACAGTGCCTACACACCAGTGGACGGCTATGTAGAACTCAAAGATGCGATCATTACAAAATTTAAACGCGATAATGATCTGGACTACGTTCACAGCCAAATTGTAGTATCTACAGGTGCAAAGCAATCCTTGGCCAATCTTGCGGCCGTGTTATTAAACCAAGGTGATGAAGTTATTTTACCATGCCCCTATTGGGTAAGCTACGCAGACTTAGTTAAACTGAATGACGGCGTACCCGTTGAAGTTCCGACGACTATTGCGACTGATTTTAAGATGACCCCTGAACAATTGGATGCCGCCATTACTCCTAAAACCAAAATGTTATGGTACAGCTCCCCTTGTAACCCAAGTGGCTCTGTGTATAGCAAAGAGGAGTTGCGCGCCTTGGCTGATGTCTTGGTAAAGCATCCAAATATTATCGTGGTTTCTGATGAAATTTACGAACATATTAATTTTTCTGGTGAACATGCTAGCATGGCCCAGTTTGAAGACATGTACGATAGAACCGTGACTGTTAATGGCGTTTCCAAGGCATTTGCAATGACTGGTTGGCGCATAGGCTATATTGGTGGTCCAGAAAAAATTGCCCGTGCCTGTAACAAAATGCAAGGACAAATCACCAGTGGTGCCAATTGCATCGCGCAACGTGCTGTCATTACCGCCTTGAACGAATCGCCATCAAAAGTTCAATTTATGATTGACGAATTTAAAATCCGTCGTGATTTGGTACTCGATTTATTGAAGGACATTGAAGGCTTTAAAACCAATATCCCTGAAGGCGCATTTTATGTCTTCCCTAATGTATCTTACTATTTCGGAAAGACCTTAAGAGGCACAACTATCAACAATGCTTCAGATTTCTCCTTGTACTTATTGGAAGAAGCATTAGTAGCCACAGTAGATGGTGGCGCTTTTGGAAATCCAGAATGTATTAGAATTTCTTATGCAGCATCTCAAGAGCAAATTATAGAAGCTATTAAACGTATAAAGGCAGCGCTAAGCTAGACTTTAACTGTTTTTAATACTATTACGCAAGCCACTTTTAAAGTGGCTTTTTTATACGATTAGTTGTCTACGCAATCGATATAGTATCACTTTTTTGTCGTTTTACCGATTTACTAGCCTTTTTTACCAACAGTCAACAATATCACAAAAATCAGAATAAATTTCTTTGAAAGTATTGTAAATGCTGGGAAATTTGCATGATTACAGCTTTCCCAACGCACTAGAAACCAATTTCTTACTTCGGTTAGATTTCAATAATTCTAACTCTAAATCCCAAGTGTCTTTTTTAAAACAAAAATATTACAACTATCTTATTCACAGCGTGTTACACAAATAAACTCAAGTGTATTCATTAAAATATATGCATCGATTTAACGTTTTTTCTGTTAATATTTAGACTATTTAACATTGCACATTGTTTTGTATACATTTTATCGTTTTATTTGCTTCCATAATTCTAACCATTTTATAATGAAAACAAAATTTAGTCTAATTTTAACACTATGTCTAGTGTTGGTTGCTCAAATAACATTTGGGCAACAAAAATCAATTTCGGGAACTGTTTCTGACGATTCTGGACTTCCATTGGCTGGGGTAAATATTTTGGTCAAAGGAACAACTTCAGGAACTCAAACCGATTTTGACGGTAAGTACTCCATCAGTGCTAAAACAGGGGATGTATTATCATTCTCTTATGTGGGATTACAAGCCAAAGAAGTTACAGTTGCCGCATCAAACACAATCAACGTAACTATGGCAGAAGATGCTGCAGTCTTGGATGAAATTGTAGTTGTGGGTTATGGTGTACAAAAGAAATCAGAGGTTACCGGGGCAATTTCAAGCATCTCTGGATCTGATCTTCAAGGCTTGGTCACTCCAAGTTTTGAATCGCAACTTGCTGGTAGAGCAGCTGGAGTTCAAGTAACTTCAAACAACGGAATTATTGGAGAAGCTCCAAGAATCAGAATTAGAGGTATCGCTTCTATTGGTTCAGGTACTTCGCCGCTGGTTGTTGTGGACGGAATGCCTATTTATTCAGGAGACATTGGAGGTTATGCTTCATCAAATGGATTAGGAGACATTAACCCAAATGACATTGAATCTTATGAGATTTTAAAAGATGGTGCGGCTACTGCAATCTACGGTTCAAGAGCTGCCAATGGTGTCATCTTAATTACTACCAAAAAAGGAAAAAGAGGTACAATGAAAGTAAGCTATAGTGCTGTTACTGGATTTGCATCTGCAATTAAAACCTTTGATTTGTTAGAAACACCTGACTTTTTAACAATCTCAAACGAGAAACGTACCAACAGAGGTCAAGAACCGTGGGCTATCGGCAATCAATTTAACACAGATTGGCAAGATGCTGTATTAAAATCTAGTGCGCTTCAAACTGATCATAACCTTTCTTTTAATGGAGGTTCTGAAACCACTAAATATTTCTTCTCTATGGGTTATGCAAACCAAGAAGGTGTTGCAAAAGCTAACAGTTTAGCGCGTTACAACTTAAGAGCAAGCTTAGAGCACAATCTTAATAAATGGCTTACCATTGGTGGTAGCATCGCTATTACAAGAACGGAATATGAAGGATTAAATACTGGAATGAATTCACTTTCTGGAAACATCTTTAATGCTACCAGACAATTACCAAACACTCCTATTTATAATACTGATCATCCGTCAGGCTTTAACTTATCTCCGGACAGCAGTGTCGTAGGACAATGGGATAATACAGATCCAGTTGGAGACAACATTTCAAACATTGCGTATGTCTTGGCTAAAAACAAGTACAAATCTAAAGTGAATAGAACTATCGTAAACACATTTGCTTCTATAGATTTATTTGAAGGTTTAAACTACAGATTTCAAGCAAGTGCTGACAATCCATTAACTTCAGGTTTCTTATACTGGAATCCAGTTCACGGGGACGGAAGAGGCTCTAACGGTAGACTTCAAAACAGCAACAACGATTTGTTAAGATGGAACATTCAAAACATTTTAAGCTATAACAAATCATTTAATGATGCCCACAATTTTGGCTTGACTTTAGTTAACGAATACCAAAAGGAAAAAAACCAATCGTTTTTTGGAACTGGTACAGATTTATTGGATGAATTTTACAGCCAAAACTTAGTTACCAACGCTTACGGCACACAAACTTCAGGTGGTGGTGTAACTGAAAATGGCATCATTTCTTACGTGGGTCGTTTAAGCTACAACTACAAGCAACGGTATTTCCTACAAGGGTCCATCAGACGTGATGGCATTTCAAAATTAAGCGAAGCTAACCGTTGGAACAACTTTACGGGCTATTCTGCTGGTTGGAACATCGCGAATGAAGGCTTTTGGGGTGATCTTAAAAACACGATCAATGAATTTAAATTAAGAGGATCCTACTCTGAAGTAGGAAATACTGAAATTGGTAGCTACCCTTACTTAGGTTTAACGTCTGCTTCTAAATACGGTACTTTAAACGGGATTACATTTAGCCAATTTGGTAACGACCAATTACTTTGGGAAACTAGTAAAAAGACGGACTTTGGTGTTGACATGGCCATGTTTAACAACAAGTTGAGAGTGACCTTTGATTACTACAACAATGATATTGATGGGTTGATTCTAGACGTTCCATTACCGGCATCTTTAGGTGTTCCTGGTAGTAGAATCAAGAAAAACATTGGTGCGATGAGCAACAAAGGCTACGAATTTGGCGTGGAATATAGAGCTGTAACAACTGATAAATTCACTTGGAATGTTACTGCTAACTTAACGCTAGATCAAAACGAAGTGTTAAGCATCCCTAATGGTCAAGATATTTTGGGAGGCACCTTTTCTGATGCCAACATTGCTCAAAACTTAATCATTAGAGAAGGTGAGCCAATCAACTCTATCTACGGATTTAAATATTGGGGTGTTAACAAAGCAAACGGAAACCCAGTCTACTACAAAGCTGACGGCTCTTTAGTACAAGGTAACATTAGCACTGCTAGATATGCCGTGTATGATCCTAGCAACCCAGACGACGTTTCACAAGCTTCATCATTAAGTGCCAGTTCAGACCGCGTGATTTTAGGGAACACACTTCCTAAATATTATGGCGCCCTTATCAACCGTTTAACCTATGGTGATTTTGATTTAAGTTTTATGTTCCGTTTTAGTGGTGGCAACAAAATCTTCAACTCCACAAGAAGAGATTTAGTGACCCAAAACTTAAACAATAATAGTACTGAAATCTTAGGCAGATGGCAAAGTCCTGAAAACCCAGGAGACGGTGTTACCCCAAGATTATGGGCAAGTAGCAATACGTTTACCAACTTAACAGGAAGTGCCACTACACGGTTCTTAGAGGATGGTGATTTTATCAGCTTAGACAACGTTACTTTAGGCTACCAAATGCCTAAATCGTTAACTGAGAAAATCAGAGTAGACAACATTAGATTATTTGTTCAAGGACAAAACTTGTTAACCATTTCTGATTACAAAGGTTTAAACCCTGAGATGGAAACTGGTGGAGTAGATTTAAACGGAACTCCTAGAGCTAAAATTGTATCTGTAGGATTAAATGTTAATTTATAATAGTAATAAAATGAAAAATATATTCAAATTTTTAGCAATGTCTGTTATTGGAATCGGAATGGTTTCATGCTCAGAAGAGGCTATTCTAGACTTGAGCCCAATCAATAACATTTCTATTGATGATGCCTTCTCTTCTCCTTCGCTAATTGAAAGTTCGCTTAACGGTATGTATAACGCAGCGGCAATTGGTGAGTATAACGGAACAGGACGTGGGTATGTTTGGGGTGCAGCCTTTGTACAACAAGGTGATAACAGAGGTGAAGATGTAGTAAATACGGCTACGTTTTACCAACTGACCTATACGGCTACTTATGACGGTACAACCGCCAATAACGTGTACTATTGGGTAGATGGCTACAGATTGATTAACAGAACCAATCTTGTTATTGAAGGTGTAACCAAAGCCATTGAAGGTGGGATCATAACCCCTGAAGTGGGCGCGGATTATATTGGTCAAGCCAAATTTTTAAGAGCAATCACCCATTTTGAATTGTTGATGTACTTTGCAAGACCTTACAACTTTACCCCAGGAGCATCTCACCCAGGTGTGCCTTACCGTGAAGTAGGTATTGACACTCAAAGTGAAATTGATTCAGAAATTTTAAAGGGCAGAAATACTGTTGCTGAAACTTACGAAAAAGTGTTAGCTGATTTGGATGCTGCTGAAAACACCATTACCAACACTCAATTGACCAAAGCATCTAAAAATGCAGCTATTGCGTTTAAAACACGCGTATATCTTCATATGAGAAATTGGAACAAGGTGATAGAAGAAGGCAACAAACTAATGGGTGCCTATACCTTAACCGCTGAGCCTGATGGTGTTTTTGATGATAACTATGGCAACACAGAATCTATCTTCTCAACTTTACAATCAGCAACCAACAACCCAGGTGTTAACGCAGCATTGGCTTCTCAGTACAACAGAAGACGATTGGTCGCTATTAGCCCAATTATTTGGAGAGATCCAAGCTGGTTGGTAGATGATAAACGTCGTTCTGAAACGTATGAAGGCGAAGATCCAGACGGAATGGTATTTACTGTCGGCGGAAGAAAATACACTGCCAAATATAGAGACGGTGTCAATTATACGGATGCTGCACCAGTGATTAGATACGCTGAAGTGTTATTAAATATGGCCGAAGCTGAAGCTCGAAAGTCGCCAGCAGACTTGACCGCAGCGTTAGAATTGTTGAACAAGGTGAGAAATCGCGCTTTAGCAAATCCTGCAGCTCAAGCTTATACAGCTGCGTCTTTCACCACTCCTGCAGCAATGGTAGGTGCAATTTTAAAGGAACGTAGAATTGAGTTCGTTATGGAAGGCAGACGTTGGTCAGATATTCACAGATTACAAGGTGATGATCTTCAACCAATAGATGGTATTCCTGCAAAAGTTGATAATGGAAACCCTCCTGCATCTGCTTATGAATTAGGAACACCATACGCAGGTCCTTTTGGAGTAGCCGCTATTCCTGGTTCAGATTCTAGATTCTTGTGGCCAATACCACAAATAGAAATTGATGCCAATCCAACTTTAGCAGCAGAACAAAACCCAGGCTGGAATTAGTGAATTTATGTTAGTCTATAAATACGAGCTGTAAAATTAAGAAGTGCAGCTTAAAAGAAAACCGTTTCGAAATTCGAAACGGTTTTTTTGTTTTATAAAGTGATGTTAAGATTGAGTGTATAAAACACAGAAGCCCGTATTATCATAAATGCTGTTCCAGCCAAAAAGGTTTACTGAGTATTTAGGGTGAGAAAAAAAAACATATATGAAGGCCTTTAATTTAATTAATCAGGCCTTTAAAAATTTGAAAGAGCTTTACTATTAGAGTTTCTAATGATCTACAAGACATCAACACTAAATAATTAAACACACTCAACTATAAGATGAGAACCTTATCTATTTCTCCAAAAGAACGGCGTCAATAGAATCAATACTGTAAACAATTCCAAGCGCCCTAACAACATTAAGAAAGAAGCCCACCATTGCGCTAAGGGCGGCAAAGCGGCATAATTGTTAACCGGACCGAATGCGCCCAATGCAGGACCGATATTCCCTAAACTGGACGCCGCTAAGCCTACAGAGGATTTGAAATCGATATCAAAAAAAGAGAATCCTAGGGCTCCCACAATAAAGGAGAGCATATACAAAATGAAAAATCCCAGAATATTATACACCACCACCCCAGGAATAGCTTTCGTATTATACCGCACGGGCAATACGGCATTGGGATGCAAGGCCCGTTTAAATTCTAAAAACCCATTTTTTATCAGGATTAAATGTCGTACCACTTTCACCCCACCTGAAGTACTTCCGGCGGATCCGCCCAAAAACATCATCCCAAAGAAAAACACGATCAGCAAGGGCGTCCATAAAGTGTAATCAGCAGTAATAAATCCTGTGGTGGTAATTACGGATAGCACTTGAAACAAAGCATGCCGTACCGAGCTCTCTGCTCTTCCCCACACCATTGGATGATCAATGGATGACAAGCTTAAATCAGCCTTAAAATAAATTGTCAAGGCAGCAATCAGGGTAAAGGAAGCGATAAATTTAAAGTACCAACGCAGTTCCTCATCCTTTAGGGCTTTTTGGACATTTCCTTTAAAGGCATAATAGCTCAAAACAAAATTGGTCCCTGCCAAAAACATAAATAGGATGATGATATATTGAATGATAGGTTGGTCATTCCAATGGGCAATACTAGTGTTTTTAGTAGAAAAACCACCTGTAGAAATCGTGCTCATCGCATGGTTGATCGCGTCGAAAAAAGACATACCTGCCACCTTTAACAATACTGTTTCCGCTGCAGTGTATCCAAAATAAATAAGCCACAAACGCTTAGCCGTGTCGGTAATCCGCGGGTGTAACTTGTCCGCACTAGGTCCCGGGGCTTCAGCTGCAAATAACTGCATCCCACCAATGCCGAGCAAAGGTAAAATAGCAATGGCCAGAACAATAATTCCCATGCCCCCAATCCAGTGAGTAGTACTTCGCCAAAACAACACCCCTTTTGGTACCACTTCAATATCATTTATGATGGTGGCACCGGTAGTGGTATAGCCGGACATGGTTTCAAAAATTGCACTGGTAAAACTCGGAATCACTCCTGTGACCATATAGGGCAACGCCCCAGAAATAGCCATCACAATCCATCCAAAAGTAACCACCATGTAGCCTTCCCGTTTGTTCATTTCCTTACGATGGTCTTTTGTGATCAACATCAAGAACGCGCCCATCAACAATACCGCCATTCCTGACATGAACAATTTTAAGGTTACCCCATCATCATAGATCAAACTGATTAATGTAGACAAGAGCATAAATCCACCATTAAACAACAGTAACAGCCCAAAAAAGTGAAAAATGATTTTATAATTAATGCTCATAGTGTGTCTTTCAAAACGAAAAGGACGTGATATTCAGTTTTTATTTCGGGTCAAGCCCTAAAGAATTAGGATTTAAAAATTAGGTTAGAAAAAGAATTTCTCCACCTGGGTAATGGCTCTCGGCAAACAGCACACCACCACTCGATCTCCTGCCTGCACTTTAAAATCGCCTAAAGGAATAATTCCGGTACCGTTTCTGATCACCCCACCAATGATGGCCGATCGTGGAAAATCTAGATCTTTGACGTTCTTGTCGGTGATTTTGGAACGCTTCTTAACCACAAACTCCAATAATTCGGCATTCATATTATTCAATTTGGTCATGGCCACGACTTCACCTTTACGGATATATCTAAAAATATTATTGGCCGCCAAAAGTTTTTTATTAATTAAGGTATCAATCCCAATAGATTCAGAGATTTGATAATAATCCATGTTTTCAACTAAGGCAATTGTTTTTTTTACCCCTTTGGATTTCGCTACTAAACACGACATGATATTGGTTTCAGAATTGCCGGTAACCGCTACAAACGCGTCCATACCACTAATATTTTCTTCTTCCAATAATTCTACATCACGCCCATCGCCGTGGATTACCAAGGCGTTTGGTAAATCGTCCGCCATTTCAAAAGCCACATCTTTATTGCTTTCAATCAATTTAATCCTGAAATTGGCAGCACACAGATCCTTGGCGGTTTTATGGCCAATTTTGCTACCTCCAAGAATCATTACGTTCTTGACATCCAATCGCATTTTACCAGACAATTTAAACAAATCTTCACTGCCCCCTTTTGAGGTTACGAAAATGACCTTATCGCCTTCTTTAAATTCAGTGTCCCCGCGAGGGATGATGGTGTATTGTGTTCCAAAACGCTGAATAGCAATGGGAACAAAGTGGAGTTGCGGAAATACCTCGGCCGCCTCTTGCACTGTCTTATTCACAAAACTGGCACTTTCTGAGAGCCGTAAGCTCAACATGGTCAATGCGCCTTCTTCAAATTCGTACCCGTCGTCAAAACCGTATTGGTTGAGGAGCAATTCAATCTCACCCGCCGCTAAAGACTCTGGAGAAATAAGCTCGTCAATTCCAAATTTGGAAAAGCCAACCTCATCTTTCTGGTCAATAAATTCGGCATTCGAAATTCTAGCAATGGTTCTTTTAGCGCCAAGTTGTTTGGCTAAAACACATGCCGTTATATTGGTGGTTTCTGAAGAGGTTACCGCAATAAATAAATCAGAATTGGCAATTCTGGCATCTTTCAAAGTTGCTATAGAGGTCGCGTCACCTTTAATCACCCGTATATCTAAGTGATCAATCGCGTAGACCAAATTTTCCTTTTTCGTGTCTAATAGGGTGATTTCTTGTGATTCGTACGATAATAATTTGGCCAAATGAAACCCCACTTCACCAGCGCCTGCAATAATTATTTTCATTAGTAGATGTATTCAAAAAAACGTACAAATATAAGACTTTAAAACATGTGCATTTCAATTTCAAGTGGATATAATAGGAATCGTAGGCGTCCAATCAATTCCAATCGTTAATTCCCTGCGCTTTTCAATGCACATTAGACCTATTTTTCGCAAATGGATGAGCGCTTAGCAATGAAAAAATATGTAATTTTGCCAAAAATAGTGGTATGTCAGAAAAAGTAAAGCCGTACAAGGACAGTCAGTTGAATAAGAAGGAACAAGTCGCCCAAATGTTCGACAATATTTCTAAAGAATACGACGGATTAAACCGGGTCATTTCTTTTGGAATTGATGTGAAGTGGCGTAAAAAAGTGGTTGACATCGTGGCGCAATCCAAAGCCAAACGGATCTTGGATATTGCTACCGGCACAGGAGATTTGGCCATAAATTTAGCCGAAACAGAGGCCGAAGAAATTATTGGATTGGACATCAGTGATGGCATGCTTGAAGTTGGCAGGAAAAAAATTGCCGCTAAACATTTAAGTGACAAGATTAAAATGACCCTGGGCGATTCTGAAAACCTCCCGTTTGATGATGATAGTTTTGATGCGATAACCGTGGCTTTCGGCGTTCGGAATTTTGAAAACTTAGAAAAAGGACTTTCGGAAATTTTACGAGTTTTAAAGCCTCATGGCACATTTGTGATTTTAGAAACGTCGGTCCCTACAAAATCGCCATTCAAACAAGGGTATAAATTGTATTCAAAATACATTTTGCCAACTATTGGAAAAGTCTTTTCAAAAGACCGTTCTGCCTATTCCTATCTCAGCGAGTCTGCATCTGTTTTTCCTTATGGTCAAGCTTTAAACAATATTTTAAGACAAATTGGGTTTAGTAATGTTGAGGATTTACCTCAAACCTTAGGCGTTGCCACTATTTACAAGGCTACAAAGTTATAACCTCCATTTGAATTCGGAACTCATTACCATGAAAAAAACAGTCCTCATTATCATGTTGACCTTGATATATACCTCAGCGTCAGCACAATTATTCACCAAAGAAAAGGTTGCCAATCAAGAGAATTTTGACAAAGATTTTCTGACTTGGGGGTATTATTTAGGATTCAATAGTTACGATTTTAAATTTCAATATGACGCGGCTCAGGCAAAAAGGCCAGATATTGCAGTCGAAACCACCATTGGCTTTAATGTGGGTCTGGTTGGTGATATGCGGATCAATGAGTATTTAAACTTGCGATTTGAACCTGGACTTTACATTACCCGTAGAAATCTGGAATACAGCAATGAAAACAATATTTTTACGCAGCATAACTATTTTATTACAAATACGTTTAAACCAGGCGATGCATTCCGTGAAGTGAAATCGACCTATCTCCACTTTCCTTTATTATTAAAAGTATCTACAAAACGTCTGAACAACTTTAAGCCCTTTTTGGTTGGTGGATTTTCTACCGCTTTAAACTTGTCGAGTAATGAAGACAACCCTGAAGACAATACTGTTGGAGAATTCCGCACTAAAAAGGGGATGCTTTTTTACGAATTAGGCTTCGGGATTGACTTTTACTTGGAGTGGTTTAAGTTTACACCTTCTATCAGAGGTGTATTCGCCATTAACGATGAATTGGTGAAAGATAAGGATCCAAATAGTCCTTGGACAGGCAGTATTGATAAAATGCAAACCCGTGGGGTATTTATAAACTTCACCTTCCAATAGGGATTGGTGACCAGGCTGAACGTGCCTGTTCGTTACGGGAGGATTGTTGATTGTGGATTGTTGATTGTTGTAAAATAATTTATTCTAAAACATTGTTGTCCGATAAAGAATCAAGACCGCTGCGCTGTTAGAATAAAGAATTAAGACTTGTTTGCAACTAACTGACAAACAACGATCATTTAAATTAAAATCGCACATGCGCTTTCGGTAGAAATAGTTTCTAAAATGCAAAGACTCATTTCGGAAATCTTCTAATGTCCCTTGCTTTAAATGAGTTTGTTAATTTATTATTTATTTTTATCGGACACTAATGATTCTAAAACATTCAGCCAAAATTTGACGTAATTTTCTATAAAAAAGCGCCAATAAGACTAAATCATTATAAGCAAACCTCACTCCTCACTCCTCACTCCTCACTCCCAACTCCTCACTCCTCACTCCTAACTCCCCACTCCTAACCCCTCCTCCTAAACTCACTTAACAAAATTGCCGTCGCTGTGGCCACGTTCAAACTTTCAGTCGATTGGTGTACGCTGTAACTGGGGATACTCAAGCGCTCTGATATCAATTCTTCAATTTCAGGAGATATGCCACTGCCTTCATTCCCCATAATCAGGATCCCATTTTTTGGCAATTTTATGTCGTAAACGTTCGCACCATCCATAAATGCTCCAAACTTTGGAACCTTAGTATTTTCTAAAAACGCTGGCAAATCCAGATAATGCACATGTACTCGGGTTAATGAGCCCATAGTGGCTTGCACCACCTTAGGATTAAAGCAATCTACCGTCGTATCACTACAGACGATATGTTCCACACCAAACCAATCGCAAAGTCTAATGATAGTGCCTAAATTCCCAGGGTCGCGTACGGCATCTAAAGCGACAATCAATCGCTCTGTAGACACGCTTTTGGGGTTTGGAATTTTGAAAACGGCCAGCACTTCTTGAGCGGTGGTCAATCCGCTAATTTTTTTCAGTTCAGCGGCTGTGATCAGGCTAAAACGTTCAGGGTTCACCTCAAAATTGTCGGTCGTCGCATACAGATGCTCTAAGATATAGGAGGATTTTAAAAATTCCTCTACAGCTTTTACACCTTCCACAGTAAATAACTGATGTTTTGAGCGTTGTTTTTTCTGTGCGAGGCTCGTAATTAATTTTATTTGATTCTTGGTCAACATCAAAATCTATTTACTTTTGTGACGTTATTAAATCGTGTCAAGGATTTATGCAATGTTTGTTTTACCATCCATAAAAACAGTAAATTTGGACTCATCAACACTTATGTCAATTTCTCTTTGAAACTTAAGGTAGCAAAAATATCATTTATTACAACACTAATCCTAATGTTGTCCTCCTGCAATGCCGTAAAACGCCTTAGCAGTGACGAATTATTGCTGATGGACAACACCGTTTACGTCAACGATAAAAAAAACAATACGGATGCACTCAATAATTTGCTCTATCAGAAACCAAACGGGAGGTTTCCGCTGTTAGGAACGCCTATCCGATTGCACATTTACAACCTAGCCAGACCAAATATAGATTCGATACTGGATGCCAAATATCGAAATTCTAATGATCCTAAAACTGGTCTGAAAAACTTTTTATCCTTAAAACAATACGAGGCGCTAATCAACTCCAAGAGCACATTTAATAGTTGGCTTAAAACTACCGGCGAGCCACCAGTTATTATCAAACCTACCCGAGCGGAGAAATCGACCACAAATTTAAAAACCTATTATTACAAAAATGGATGGTTTAATGCTGATGCGTCTTATAAAGTGGACACTACAGACACCCAAAAAGGTGAAATAAATTATTACGTCAACACGGGTGATCCGTATTATTTAGATTCGATCAGAACCAAAATTTATTCGCCGGTCATCGATACACTTTATAAAAGCATTAAAAAGAATTCTTTACTTGTAAAAGGAGAACAATTTAAGGAAAGTAACTTGACCAATGAACGCGATCGGATGACCACTGAATTGCGTAACTCAGGTTTGTTCCACTTTGCGCAGGATTATATCACGTTTGAGATTGATACCATAGGCACCAATAAAAAAGTCAATACGGATATCATCGTGCAAAATAGAACCATCCGCTACGACGATTCCATAGAAGTCACGCCCTTTAAAATCTACAAAATTAAAGATGTGAACATCTTTACAGATGACACCTATCAAAATAAAGATGTGGCGCCCACAGATACCATCAATTACAAAGGCTTTCATATTTACAGTTACGGGAAATCAAAATACCGAGCTAAAGCTTTAACAGATGCTGTTTTTATAACAAAAGGCGGAATTTTTAAAGATATTAACCGTACCCGTACCTACCGACATTTAAGTGAATTGCGCACATTTAAATATCCTAATATTGAATATATAGAAAACGATAAAGACACCACGTTAACTACAAACATTTATCTCATACCGAAGAAAAAATTCGGACTCAATTTTAATGCGGAAGTCTCACAAAGTAATATCCAAACCATAGGTTTTGCTTTTAGTGGCGGCCTTTTGATGCGAAATGTTTTTAGAGGCGCAGAAACCTTGGAGGTTTCGGGACTAAGCTCTATTGGCGCATCCAAGGACGCTAAAAATTCAAAAGATGCCTTTTTTGACATTACGGAAATTGGGGCGACGGTAAAGCTCACAATTCCGCGGTTATTTTTCCCTGTTAATACAGACAAAGTCATCCCTAAGTACATGTCGCCAAGCACCAGAATTCTTACCTCTGCCACCAGTCAGCGCAACATCGGGTTGGACAAGCAAACCTTTACCGGAAATTTAAGCTACAATTGGTATCCTAATCAGCGGGTTACCAATACGCTCGATCTTATTAGTGCGCAGTTTGTAAAAAACCTAAACGTAGACAACTATTTTGGAGTGTATCAAAATTCCTTTAGCAGTCTGAATACTATTGCTAAGGACATTCAATATATTGATCGAACGCAAGATTTAAGCATTCCCAATGGTGCCAATCAATTTATTAGAGATGTGCTGAGTCAGGGCACAGCGCTATCGCCAATTGATGAAGATTATAAAACCATCAGTAATATTGACCAGCGCAAAACAAGATTGACAGAAAACAACCTTATCATTTCTTCCAGTTTCAATTATATCAAAAATAAAAGAGTAAATATTTTCGATAATGACTTCTCCATCATCAGATTTAGAGTGGAATTTGCCGGAAATATTTTAGCCACAATTGGCAATCTTACGGGCGCTCCTAAAAATGACAATGACCGTTACGATATTTTTGGCGTGGCGTTTTCACAATACACCAAGACTGAGTTTGATTATGTCAAATATTGGGATTTGGGCAAAAGAAGCGTTTTTGCGGTGCGAAGTTATTTTGGGATTGCCGTGCCTTATGGCAATTCAGAAAACATTCCATTTTCTAAAAGCTTCTTTGCAGGAGGACCCAATGACAACCGCGCATGGACCGCCTACAACTTGGGCCCAGGAAGTTTAAAATCGACCAACGAGTTTAACGAAGCTAACTTAAAGCTACATTTCAGCGTGGAGCAACGGTTTAACTTGTTCGGATCTTTATTTGGTGCCTTTTTTGTGGACGCGGGAAACATCTGGAACGTATTTGACAACGTGACGGATGAGGCCCAAACCTTTGATGGTTTATCTTCCTTAAAAGATATAGCAGTAGGTTCAGGGTTTGGCTTGCGCTATGATTTCAGCTTTTTTGTGTTGCGGGGCGATATCGGTTTTAAAACTTATGACCCCTCCTACAATGTGGGCGACCGCTGGTTTAAAGATTACAACTTCAACAATGCCGTGTACAATATCGGTATCAACTATCCTTTCTAAAAAATTCTTAGTATAACTGTTTTATAGAGGTTATTTTATTGCAATACATCGATTGCCGTTTTTGGTTATCTATCGTATGAAAGTAGACATTTAACTTGTATCCAAGCCATTTGTGATACCGTTGCAGCCTCTGCTTTTTACTACAAGGATTTCGGCAGGGTAAATGTGGCATCTTTACAAAAAACACCCGTCTCGAAGCCCTTATTTAGCTTTAATTTCATTATTTTTGAAACTAATTAAACAACTAAAACATTATGAGTCACAACATAAAACCAGGAGTTGCTACAGGCAAAGAGGTACAGGCTATTTTTAAACTGGCAAAAGAAAAAAGTTTTGCTTTACCAGCAGTCAATGTTATCGGATCCAACACCATCAATGGTGTTTTAGAAACGGCAGCAGCGTTAAATGCGCCAGTAATCATTCAATTCTCCAACGGGGGTGCAGTATTTAACGCAGGAAAAAGTTTGAGCAATGACGGGCAAAAAGCAGCTATTGCAGGTGCCGTGGCCGGCGCAAAACATGTACACTTAATGGCAGAAGCTTATGGCGTACCTGTAATTTTACATACGGACCATTGTGCGAAAAAATTATTGCCTTGGATTGACGGACTTTTAGATGCCAGCGAAAAACATTTTGAAGAAACTGGTAAGCCGTTATACAGTTCACATATGATTGATCTCTCTGAAGAACCCATTGAAGAGAACATTGAAATTTGTAAGGAATACCTTAAGCGCATGAGCAAAATGGGGATGACTTTAGAAATTGAACTAGGAATTACCGGAGGTGAAGAAGATGGTGTAGACAATACTGATGTTGATGATTCTAAATTATACACCCAGCCAGAAGAAGTTGCTTACGCTTACGAAGAGCTTAGTAAAATCAGTGACCAATTCACGATTGCTGCAGCGTTTGGAAATGTACACGGTGTTTACAAACCTGGAAACGTAAAACTGACTCCTAAAATTCTTAAAAATTCTCAAGAATTTTTATCTAAAAAACATGGCTTACCTCACAACCACATCGATTTTGTATTCCACGGTGGATCTGGATCTAGTGTTGAAGAGATAAGAGAAGCTATTGGTTACGGAGTGATAAAAATGAATATTGATACCGATATGCAATATGCATTTATGAGTGGTATTCGCGATTATTTTTCAGATAAAGAAGCCTACCTTAAAGCTCAAATTGGAAGTCCGGATGGAGAAGATTCTCCAAACAAAAAGTACTATGACCCACGTGTTTGGCTAAGAAAAGGTGAAGAAACTTTTGTCGATCGATTAAAAAAGGCATTTGAAGATTTAAATAACGTAAATACTTTATAACTTTGCGCTGTCGTTTTAGCTCATTTTTTGAACTTATCACGTTAAAGAAGCTGCAGTAATTAGAGTTGTAATCATAAAAGTTTTGCGTTTGTAAAACTATAAAATCATACATCAATATGTCTTGGTTTAAAAGAAAAACTAAAGGAATCACCACCACTACTGAGGAGAAAAAAGACACGCCAAAAGGCTTGTGGTACAAATCTCCAACGGGTAAAATTATAGATACTGAAGAATTAGAGAAAAATTTCTTTGTGAGTCCTGAAGATGGCTACCATGTTAGGATTGGGAGTAAAGAATATTTTCAAATATTATTTGATGATAACATCTTCATCGAATTGGATGCAAATTTAGCGTCCAAAGACCCTTTAAAGTTTGAGGACACCAAAAAATATCCAGACCGTTTAAGAGCGGCGGAAGAAAAGACTGGCCTTAAAGATGCCGTGCGTTGTGCTGTCGGAAAATCGAAAGGAAAAAATATCGTTGTAGCCTGTATGGATTTTGCCTTTATTGGTGGGTCTATGGGAAGCGTTGTGGGAGAAAAGATAGCCCGTGCAGGAGAGTATGCCTTAAAGAAGAAACTGCCTTACATTATCATTTCAAAATCTGGCGGAGCGCGAATGCAAGAAGCCGCTTTATCCTTGATGCAGTTAGCCAAAACATCGGCTAAATTGGCCCAATTGACTGATGCAGGAATCCCATACATTTCCCTATGTACCGATCCCACTACAGGTGGAACAACAGCTTCTTTTGCCATGTTAGGTGATATCAACATTAGTGAACCTGGAGCGCTGATTGGATTTGCTGGGCCGCGCGTGGTAAGAGATACTACGGGACAGGAATTACCGGAAGATTTCCAAACCGCAGAGTTTTTATTGGAACACGGCTTTTTGGATTTTATTACAGAACGTAAAGATTTAAAGCATAAAATCAATCAATACATTGATTTAATTACCAATCAACCGTTAAGAGCTTAATTAAAAGTTCAAGACTATAGTTTCAGCCATACCCTCTAGAATTCTTATTCATGTTCTAGAGCGTGTGGCTTTTTTTTATGTAAACCTCTACCTTTTGGAGGAGCTTTTCTGAAAAACACTCTAAAAGTAGTGCCCACATTTACCCGACTTTCAACCGTTATCTGCCCTCCCATACTCTCCACGTGATTTTTGGTGATAAATAAGCCTATGCCCCTCGAATCTGCACTTTGATGGAAAGTTTTCTGAAACTGGAACAGCTCATGCCGATGCGCCTCCATGTTAATCCCCAAACCATTATCACTAACCTCCAGAACAACAAAATCGTCCACAATCTTACTGGACAACTGTACGTATGAGGAACGCTCTTTAGAACTGTATTTTATAGCGTTGGTTAACAAGTTTAAAATGATACTATTTAAATATACCGGAATCCCCAACACATTAAAAGAGTCACTGACCTGGTTAATAATGTGGCATTTTTGATGTAAGGCAATGGCGTTTATATTATAAATGGAATTGTCTACAAATTCCCTTAAATTTAGATTGAGCGTTTGTTCTTGCGCCCCAAAATCAGAATTTCTGACCTCATTAAGATCCGTGATAGTGCTTTCCAATTGCGACAAAGCTTCCCTAAGCATCATAAAATTATCATTTTGCGCTATCCCAGGTAAATCCTCTTGCATAAAATCAGTGATCACTCCTAAATTGCCAAGATGGGTTCTGAGGTCATGAGTAGCAATGTGTGCAAAATCTTTCAACCGTTCATTTTGAATATTGGCAATCGTGGTAAAAGCAGTCATCTGAATCAGCATTTCCCTTTGCCGTGTCACATCATTTGTTTGAATTACGAAATAAAGTGGCACCCCATTTTCGGAAATCTCCAAGGAGACTGATAAGATGACCCAAATTAATTTACCTGTTTTATGGAAATAACGTTTCTCTATTTGATACCTCTGAATAGTACCGTTTAACAATTGTCCCAGCTGTTCCTTATCACTATAAATGTCATCCTTATGCGTGATATCAGGAAACGTCATGGCATAAAACTCATCTTCAGAATATCCCAAAAGATCCATCAAACTCTGATTGACTCTAATCCATCTAAAATCCAACCCCATTACAGCTATACCATTAGGGGCATGGTTAAAAATGTTTTCAAAAAGGGTATGCTTAATAGCTACTAAATGTGAGGGCATGAGAGTGAGGGATCAGCCCCAAAAATAGACAACTATGCCTTTAATAGTTAACGCAATGGCGACAAATTGTATCCAATAAACTAATTCAATAGCACTCAAAATTAGGGATCGACCATTATACATAATCATTAGTGTCCGATAAAAATAAATAGTACATTAACAAACTCATTTAAAGCAAGGTGCATTAAAAGATTTCCGAAATGAGACCTTGCATTTTAGAAACTGTTTTTACCGCGAGCGCATGTGCGATTTTAATTTAAATGATCGTTGTTTGTCAGTTAGTTGCAAACAAGTCTTAATTCTTTATTCTAACAGCGCAGCGCCTGCCTGCCGATGAGGCAGGGTCTTGATTCTTTATCGCACAACAATGATTCATAATCATTAGTGTCCGATAAAAATAAATAATACATTAACAAACTCATTTAAAGCAAGGGATATTAGAAGATTTCCGAAATGAGACCTTGCATTTTAGAAACTGTTTCTACCGCGAGCGTATGTGCGATTTTAATTTAAATGATCGATGTTTGTCAGTTAGTTGCAAACAAGTCTTAATTCTTTATTCTAACAGCGCAGCGCCTGCCTGCCGATGAGGCAGGGTCTTGATTCTTTATCACACAACAATAATTCATAATCATTAGTGTCCGATAAAAATAAATAATAAATTAACAAACTCATTTAAAGCAAGGGATATTAGAAGATTTCCGAGATGAGACCTTGCATTTTAGAAACTGTTTCTACCGAGAGGGAATGTGCGATTTTAGTTTAAATAATCGTTGTTTGTCAGTTAGTTGCAAACAAGTCTTAATTCTTTATTCTAACAGCACAGCGCCTGCCTGCCGATGAGGCAGGGTCTTGATTCTTTATCGCACAACAATGATTCATAATATAATAATTACTATATTTGCAGCTTGATTCGAAAACCGAATCGTACATAACAATCATTTACAATAATATTAGCATGTATTTAGATCAAAAAGAAAAAGAAGAAATCTTTACCAAACACGGTAAAGGTGCAAAAGACACAGGTTCTGCAGAAGGGCAAATCGCTCTGTTTACTTACAGAATCAATCATTTAACAGGACACTTAAAAAAGAATCGTAAAGACTATAACACAGAGCGTTCTTTAGTAAAATTAGTAGGAAAGCGTCGTTCTTTGCTCGACTATTTAACTAAGAAAGATGTCTTAAGATATCGTGCTATTGTTAAGGAATTAGGATTAAGAAAATAATCACAATAAAGACCACGCCTTTCAGCGTGGTTTTTTGTTTTATTTTTAGTTACATGTCATTCCGAGAATTGTAACGACGTGGTGATCTTTTTAACAGATTGCCACATCTCATTAAATAGTGAGATTCGCAATGACAATTAAAAGAAGCGAGATCCCGAAGCATGTTCGGGACAAAATGGTTTTTCATTGGTCAACACACAACACTACACAACAACACAACCCTGTCCGACTTATATGAAGGCGGAGACCATTGTTTAATTAGAATTAAAAAAATTATGATTCCAAAAGTTTTTAAAGAGGTCATTGACCTTGGTGATGGACGTACAATCTCCATCGAAACCGGAAAATTGGCTAAACAAGCCCATGGTTCGGTTGTTGTGCAATCTGGAAACTGTATGTTATTATGTACAGTAGTTTCAAATTACAAACAAAGTGACGTTGATTTTCTACCCTTGACTGTAGATTACAGAGAAAAATTTGCTGCGTCAGGACGTTATCCAGGAGGGTTCTTCAAAAGAGAAGCAAGACCAAGTGATGGCGAAGTTTTGACCATGCGTTTAGTTGATAGAGTGTTACGCCCATTATTCCCTAAAGATTATCACGCGGAAACTCAAGTGATGATTCAGTTGATGTCTCATGATGAAGATGTGATGCCTGATGCTATGGCTGGATTAGCGGCTTCTGCTGCCATTCAGTTGTCAGATTTCCCTTTTGAATGCCCAATCTCTGAAGCAAGAGTTGGTCGTATTAATGGCGAATTTGTAATCAACCCAACCCGTGCACAATTATTAGAGTCAGATATTGACATGATGATTGGTGCTTCTGCTGATTCAGTAATGATGGTTGAAGGTGAGATGGATGAAATTTCTGAAGAAGAAATGGCTGAAGCAATTAAATTTGCTCATGAAGCGATTAAAGTACAATGTGCTGCGCAAGTGAGATTGGCTGAAGCTTTCGGTAAGAAAGAGGTTCGTGAATACGCTGCAGAAAGAGAAGATGACGATTTGGCGAAGAAAATTCATGACTTAGCATACGATAAAGTGTATGCTATTGCGAAAGCTGGTTCAGCAAAACATGAGCGTACTGCTGCATTTGACACCATTAAAGAAGATATCAAAGCCTCTTTCAGCGAAGAAGAATTAGCTGATTTTGGTGGAATGGTCTCTAAATATTATTATAAAGCAGAAAAAGCTGCCATTCGCGATTTAACCTTGAATGAAGGGTTGCGTTTGGATGGTCGTCAAACTGACGAAATCAGACCAATTTGGTGTGAGGTAGATTATTTACCGTCTACACACGGTTCTGCAATCTTTACTCGTGGCGAAACTCAAGCGTTAGCAACAGTAACTTTAGGTACTTCTAGAGAAGCTAACCAAATAGACATGCCATCTTTTGAAGGTGAAGAGCGTTTCTATTTACATTATAACTTCCCTCCTTTTTCAACAGGTGAAGCAAGACCAATCCGTGGTACCTCTCGTAGAGAAGTAGGTCATGGTAACTTGGCACAACGCGCACTAAAAGGAATGGTTCCTGATGAGTGTCCTTACACTGTAAGAGTCGTATCTGAAGTATTAGAATCTAACGGTTCTTCTTCAATGGCTACAGTTTGTGCCGGTACAATGGCGCTTATGGATGCTGGGGTGAAGTTAAAGAAACCTGTTTCTGGGATTGCTATGGGATTAATTTCTGATGGTGCTTCTGGAAAGTACGCTGTATTGTCTGATATTTTAGGTGATGAAGATCATTTAGGTGATATGGACTTTAAAGTTACAGGTACGGCAGATGGTATTACGGCGTGTCAAATGGACATCAAAGTAAAAGGATTGTCTTACGAAATTTTAGTGAATGCGCTAAAGCAAGCACGTAACGGTCGTTTACACATTCTTGAGAAATTGGTTGAAACTATTGCTGAACCGAATGCAGAAGTTAAAGCACACGCTCCAAAAATGATCACTCGTGTCATTCCTAATGAATTTATTGGTGCATTAATTGGACCAGGTGGAAAAGTAATTCAAGAGTTACAAAAAGCCACAAAAACAACGATTGTTATCAATGAAGATCCTATTACTGAAGAAGGTATTGTGGAAATTTTAGGTACCAATCAGGAAGGTATTGATGCGGTGTTAACAAAAATTGATTCCTTATTGTTTAAACCAACAATTGGCGGTTCATACCAAGTAAAGGTGATCAAAATGTTAGATTTTGGAGCTGTGGTTGAATACTTAGACGCACCAGGAAACGAAACCTTATTACACGTAAGTGAATTGGCATGGGAACGCACTGAAAATGTGTCGGACGTTGTTAATATGGGCGATGTGTTTGAAGTGAAATACTTTGGCGTTGATCCTAAAACCCGTAAAGAAAAAGTATCTCGTAAGGCTTTGTTAGAAAAACCTGAAGGTTACGTAGCAAGACCGCCAAGAGATAATAGTAGAGATAGTAGAAGTGGCGGACGTGACAGTCGTGATAACCGCGGGTCTCGTGACAACAGAGGTCGTGATGACAGACGTGACGATCGTAAACCAAGAGAAGATAAAAAAGAAGATTAAGTTCCTTAATTTTATTTTTTAAATACCAAACCTCACTGATCTTTTAAGATTTGTGAGGTTTTTTTGTGCGCTTTACGCTCCTAAACCCGACAAATTTGCGCATTCCCGACAAGCTGTCACCTCTCCTTTATTTTTGGATTTGAGTATTTGACACCTATTGCGAATCCAAATTCACAAAATCGCAATGTAACACGCCTATATTTATCAATTTAGTGAATCTTCAAAATTAACTTCAAAAAACCGGTCTTCCGTACAGTCCTTGCACCCTATAAGGCAAATAACATTGATAATCAATAATTTAAGAAATGAAAGTATTAGTCATTGGAGCAGGAAATATGGGATTGACCTATGCAGAAGGGATGGCGAGTTCGCCTTTGCTCAGTAAACATAAACTCCGGATTTTTGACACAGATCCAAAAAAGATAGAAACCTTACGGCAACAACCACAATTTAATGTCTACGACAACTTGGACGATTGCTTGCCCAAAGCCGACATTGTATTTATAGCGGTAAAACCGTTTCATAGTGAAGATTTATTTGAAAAAATGAAGCCGATGCTCAACGACGAACAAATTTTTGTTTCGTTGATGGCGGGAGTAACCATAGATACGATACAGGAGCAATTAGATCGTAGAAAAGTAGTAAGAACAATGCCCAACCTGCCAGCTCAAGTGGGCAAAGGGGTAACCTCCTATACCGAAAGTGAAGCCGTATCGAAAATTGAATTGCTCATGGTGAGGAATTTATTAGATACAACGGGGACTTCCATCCACGTAGACACAGAGAATTTCATTGATGCTTCTACAGGAATCTCTGGCAGTGGCCCAGCGTATGTGTTTTACTTTATGCAATCCATGCTGGAAGCCGCTTTAAAAATGGGCTTTTCAGATTACGATTCCAAAGTACTCGTAAGCAATACCTTTGAAGGTGCCATCGAGCTCTTCAATCAAAATGATATTTCCCCAAAATCGTGGATCGAAAAAGTGGCCTCAAAAGGCGGAACCACACAAGCAGCCATAGATTCTATGGACGATAATAATGTTAAACAACTTATTGAAGACGCAGCCTATGCAGCATTTGACAGGGCCGTTGAATTAGGAAAAAAATAGTAATGGAAACTAAAAGAGTAGTAGTAAAGGTTGGCACAAACGTACTAACTAATAGAGATAATAGAATTTTAGGTCCCGTATTAAGGGAATTGGTAAGACAAATATCTGTTTTAAACGAACGGGATATCGAGGTCATTCTCGTGTCCTCAGGTTCAGCCATCGCCGGAAAGGAAATCCTTGGCGAGACCAGCATTCAAGATCCGGCCATAAGAAGACAGGTGTATTCGTCTGTCGGTCAACCGCGGATGATGCGTCATTATTATAGTCTTTTTCATGACTACGGCATGCGCTGCGGTCAGGTGTTGGCCACAAAACGAGATTTTGACAAGGGCAAACACCGCGATAACATGATCAATTGTTACGAAGGTTTGCTTTCAGAACGGATTACTCCTATTGCCAATGAAGATGATGCCACGTCTCTAACCATGTCCATGTTCTCAGATAATGATGAGTTGGCAAGTTTGGTATCTGAATTATTAGATGTAGATCGCTTGATCATTCTTTCGGATACTGACGGTTTATATACCGGCCACCCCGACGACGTCAATTCACGACAATTAAAAGAAGTTAAAGGTGATGCCGCTGTAGAACAATATGTGATGGCATCCAACAAAAAAGAAGGCGAAGGTCGTGGCGGTATGGCATCAAAGTTAAAAATCGCCAAAGGAACGGCGAAGAAAAATATTCCCACTTACATCGCTAACGGAAAACGCGCGAACGTAATTGTTGATATTATTGACAATAAAGAAGTCGGCACAAAATTTATTCTTTAAACTGAAGATCGATTGATGCGGAAAGCATGAATAAAAAATTCCTTCCCTTCTTTCAAGGGAAGGTGGCTTCAATTCCAGAAAAGGAATTGAAGACGGAAGGGTTACAAGCTTCAGACTTGACAAATTAGCTTATAAAAATCGTCTAAATAGTCACTGAATAAAAAGCAACGCAAGCCTTCCAAATAAAATAAATTCAAAATAAATATTATGAAACTCATTCAAACAGATATAAAAAATAAGGTATTACAATCCATGATTGACATTCTCGGCAGCGAACGATCGCAAATACTAGCCGCCAATCAAAAAGATTTGGATGCTTTTAATAGAGATGATCAAGCGCTTTACGATCGTCTGGTCGTTGATGAGTCCAAAATTGATGGGATGATCACAGCCATTAAGCAAGTAAAAGCGCAAGATGATCCGGTAGGTCAGGAAATTTCGGATTTGGTGTTGGACAGTGGGCTAAAAATTACTAATAAAACCGCGCCTTTTGGGACCATCATGATCATTTATGAATCCCGTCCAGATGTGACCATTGAGGCCGCCGTATTGGCCTTTAAAGCCAATAATAAAATCCTTTTAAAAGGGGGAAAAGAAGCTCTGAACAGTAATCTTATTCTCGAAAAATGCTGGCACAAAGCCTTAGAAGAAAACGGACTTGAAAAAGACTGGATTAGACTCTTGCATTTACAGCGCGAAGAAACCCAGGAATTTTTAAAGAATCCACCAGAAAAGATTGACCTTATCGTACCAAGAGGTGGTGAACGCTTGATAAAATTTGTCAAGGATCACGCCACTTGCGCCATATTGATCAGTGGTAGAGGAAATAATTTCTTATATGTTGCCAAAGATGCCGATTGGGAAAAAACTGTCAAGGTAATTATCAACGCGAAAACGGATAAAATTTCAGGTTGTAATGCTTTGGATAAGGTTTTAGTCGACAAAAACATTCCGAATTACGAATCGAAACTTAAAGAACTACAAACCATTTTACACAATTTAGACGTCGAACTCTTGGTGGATGACAAAGTTGGTAAGATTTTAACAGAAGAGTCTCAAGTTGAAAACGAAGCGACCTGGTACGAAGAATTTTTAGCCATGAAGCTTATGATTGCTGAAACTGACGATTTAGATGCTGCCATTGAGACGATAAACACTTATTCTGGTGGACACTCTGCCTCCATATTAACTGAGGACAAAGCTCTGGCCCAAACTTTTATGGAACAAGTGGATAGTGCAGCCGTCTATCACAATGCCTCTACCCGTTTTACAGACGGCGGACAAATGGGCGTTGGTGCTGAGTTGGCTATTAGTACAGATAAGTTACACCATAGAGGTCCTTTAGGCTTGAAGCAACTAGTCACCAATAAGTATTATGTGTTTGGCGATGGGCATGTGAGGGTTTGATCAGCACGTTTTTAACATTACAAATATGCCCAACTATGGAAAAATAGTGAAATAATGTTAAGGTGAACCTATAAAACAAGAACCCCAAAACGTATACGTTTTAGGGTTCTCGTTGTAATACATTCTTACTTAACTTAATTTGAAATTGCTCCTTGAAATATTTTCCATTTTGCGCTATTTCCGTTTATTAAAAATGTTGTGGGTTTCTTTAAAAAGAGCGTTAGTGCTCCAATTCCGGTACCCAAACCACCTCCTAGTATGGCTCCATAAACTGCCTGTTCACTAGCCGTAGTTGGAAAAAGCCAATCATCTGGGTGCGCATTATTCGCTCCAACAACAGCTCCAGCAGCCACCCCAATAGTGCCACCGATAATCATATTTCTTGCTATAGATCGTTTGGTCTTAATCAAACCAACGGTATTTGGATTGACACTTGTGATTCTGTTGTTACTTTTTAACAGTAGTAAGGTATCTGATATCGAAATGATCTTGCCTTGGTCAAACTTTTCGCCTTCTAAATTGTAAACACGTATAAACGTACCTGTTGCCATTGTATTATTTTGAGCGAAATTCGAATTGTTAAACTGCAGTGTCAAGAATAGTATTGACACTATAACTTTTGTTTTCATAATTTTTTATTTTGAGTTAATTACTTATTTCTTAACTAAGTGCTACAACCATCACCATCAATTATATAATTCTTTCATAACAGTTGATGTTTTAAAAAAGTAAGGCTATTACCAATCGTGAAATTATGTACTACCGTCAATGCGGTAATATTTTTATTTTTTTCTAATGTTAACCTATTGGGTTGCGACAAAAAGACTTCAACAATCATCAACAATTCATTGGCCATGGCATTTAAATCGGCTGCTGTCCATATATTATTTAAAGGATTTGTAGTACCATCAAAATCGCTTCCAATACTGCAGGTGCCCCAAGCAAAAAGACCATGTTTATCTAAAACTTCCGCAACATGTTGCAATTGGTTCCAAATAATTTGAGTAGAAATTTTCAAATTGATTTTAGCATTAGTGTTGAAGAGTGATTTCTTGATCACATGTTTGGGGGCTAAACGATTTGCATCCAACTGAATCGCAAATAAGCCTCCTGATTCAGCAATAGTCACAAGCTCTTCGTCGTAAAAATTAATGGAGTCATTGACAAAATTATTTGAACTGCGTGTGCTATCTATTATACCCGAAACAGAAGTCCCAGTAACTGCGGCATGACTAGCAATTATTGCAATACTATTATTGTATTCCTCTTTTATCAGTTTATAATATGACAATCGCGCACACAAACTCATGTGTTTGACGTCTATAAGGATACGCTTGCCATTGGTATCATTTAAAAGGGCATGAAGGACCTTTAAACCCAAAGAAGAAAAGCCTGCATTTAGATTTTCAGACTGATCAACCAACTTACCCAATGCTTCAAGACTTGGAGCATGACCACACAAATCATTATTAAAATTGTGGGCAAACGTCATGAACAATGGTGGATGTTTAAGTTGTTTTACTTTTAGGATATTATCAAGAACTTCGCGCTCATTTATAGACTTCCCAAAACCTTCCAAACCAGTATTGAATATATGCGCGCCTTCAATTGTTGGTATAATGGAAATAAAGGCAGCTTTATTAAAATTGAATTGAATGTCTTCAAATGATGAGACATGATCAAAAGCATAGGTGTTCCCTTTTAGGATGCACTCTCTTGAATTTTTAGTAAAGAAATTATATTCATTGATAAAGTCTGCGAAGTAATCATTATGTTTTTGGATGCAACGCACGCGATTATATCCAATGGAGGTGATAAAACTGGCTAATCGTGCACTAATTTTATCATTCAGTTTTGGGTGTGTGAAAAATCCCTTTTCAAACGGATAAAAAGATACAAAAGCGATTTTGACATTGCCCTCAATCATCGTTTGAAAATCACTCTGAGAAAATTTAGTAATCCCGGTCAGCTTCTGAATCACCTTAGTCAACCTATTAGGAGGATTTCGATACCAAACGGTCGCCTTTCTTTTCCTTACATCACTAGATTTCGCAAACGACTGTCCAAACGTTTTTAAGTTTGGGTGACAATGCAAATCGGCAAATTGAAATTCAACCATTATTTTTAATATTAACTACATATCCTCTTCAAATACATCACTATTAAGAGCATTAGACTTAATGAGTTGATAATGATGCTTAAATGCTTGTCTCATCGTATATGACCTATAACTAAAGCCATTTTTAAGGGCATAGTCTTGGACAATTTTTGTAATTTCAGGGACATAGGCAGAATTGATGTTTGGGAACAAGTGGTGTACCAGATGAAAATTAAAATTCCCCATGACGTTGCGCGTAAACCAATTGGTGGTATTAATATCGTTAGTGGTAACAAATTGATGTTCTAACCAACTCAAATTTAGATTTCCATTTGCATCTGGCAATGGGAACTGGTTGTGTTGATTGACATGTGAGGTCAATAATATGCCCATGGAAAAAACACTACCAGCTACGAGCATCAGGCAAAACCCAGTTAGGACTGTTTTTAAACTAAAGCCTATCCATATTGGTAGTATAATGGTATAGAAAATAAAGAACAGCTTAAAAAAGAACAGTTTAATGTATTGCAGGATAGGAATGTGCTTGAGCACTTTTTTTATGATGCGCTTTTTGCTAAAAAAATCCTTAAAGTCCCTTACAAAAATCCAGTTGAACAAAAACAAAGGATAAAGCATAAAAACAAACTTGTGCTGATAGTTATGGTACCATTCACTTTTATCATGTGGGTAAATTTTTATAAATCCAGACTGTTCTATATCGGAATCCCAACCACTAACGTTCTGAAAATTATGATGCAGCAGGATATGTCTTTTTTTCCAAATATAGCTGTCAATACCTATAAAATCGAACAGTGTCAATAAGGCATTGTTAGCCCACTTGCTTGAAAATATATTATGATGGGAAGCTTCATGGATACAGTTCACAAAAATCAAGACGGACACCAGTCCATTTATTGTGAACAATAACAAATACATCATCACAGCATTGGAAAACATCAAAGCAAAGAGATAAAACGAAACATACAACATTGGCAAAACAACTACCAAAAACTTCTGACCGTAAAGTCTCGTCTTTGGCAACCCCAATAAGGCATGTTTTATCTCTGCCCTTAAATTTCTTAGGTGCTGGTTATCCGTTTGGCTTTTATCAAATAATATAATGGCTCCCATAATTTACACTATGAATGTGTAATTCTAATTTTAAATCAATGTTATCCGATAAAGAATCAAGACCGCTTCGCTGTTAACACCAAGAACCAAGATTTCAACCGTTAAGTCCTTAAATAGGGGCATTACGGTTTATAATTATCAGGATTTTTATTACTTGCTAACATGTACAAAGAATTTAAAAACGGAGACATTAACGAACAAAATATGACAAAGTTTTTATCAGCCTATAATCTTAATAGGGGGATAGCATTTTAATAGGACAACACTAATTGGTCATCAATAATTATTTAACGTTTTAATGCCAAGCAATCAAAAGAAATACCCTACCGAAATTTGAACTACGCTGTTATAAGCTTTAATATCTCCATCATCACTAAAAAACCCATCACTAAAAAAATCGCTTAAATCAATTATCTTTATAAGACCCAAATTATAGCGCGCTCCTAAATTTAAACCATTATCGAATTTATATCCAATGCCAAGATTTAATGCCGCATCAAAATCTTTAAAAAACTCCTTAGCATCGCCTTCACCTTCGCCTTCCACTTTGCTTTCAGCAGATAACAAAATCCCTATTTGTGGCCCAATTTCTAAACTGAAATTATCAGCGACATAATATTTAACCATCATGGGTAAGGTTAAGTAATCTAAACGTAGTTCAGAATTATCATCTTCTTTAGTACCTAGTGACGTGTACAAAAGCTCTGGCTGAAATGAAAGTTTTTCAAATACTGGAATTTCAATCATAATTCCTCCATGAAAGGATGTTCGGGCCTGCGCATCACCTGCATCTGCACCATAAATACTTGCGATGTTAAGCCCACCTTTTACCCCAAATTGGATATCTTGTTGTGCTTGTGCTACCATTATCATCCCGATAACGGTAACGAGTGTCATAAATGTTTTCATGATTTCTAAATATCTAGGTGTTGCATTAAAGCAACGTGTAGTTTACTATTAATTTTACGTTAGTACAATGATTCCCATTATTTCTATGCTTCTAATGGTTGTTTGGTATTCCTGTTTTGAAAACACTAATACTTCCGACCAATTGTCATTATGTAATGACATATGATCTAATCCATTACCATAATACGTCCAAGTTTTATTGAGTTTTTCGATATCCCCTGATCCTTCAAACTTCAAAATTAAATAGGTTGAAAAATCTACATGTGATAGTTGCCATTGTCCCTTACTAGTTGATCCATTTTTTGTCGCTCTTACCATTCTGTTTTCTAAAAACGTAAAAACATATCCGTCAAAAATATCAGCATGATTTTCAGGTCCTTCAAGTAAAAGTTGAGTGATTATCCAACTTCCTGAAGTGAGATTCGTAACATAAAAATCGGCAGGCGGAGTACTTTTGGAGCAAGAGCTAACTAAGAAAAACAGTAATAAGCCAATCTCAATACTGTTATATAATGGTCTCATTGTTTTGCGTATTTAAAGGATTAGATAATGTTATCGGTGTTTTAGAAGTCTTCCTTAGTATTCATGCGGTAATACGTCCCCATTAACTTGTCCCATAAAGTAAAATACAATCCATAATTTTTTTGAAAACCATTATGGTGCAAATCATGTTCTACCGCCGTATTTTGAAATCTAGCCTTCATAAATTTTGGTAGGCGATACCCAAGATGGATCAAAACATTATTGAGAGTCAGTAGTGTTACAAAAACGATGAGTGCCCACTGATGAAAGGGGATTAAAAAAATAATGATTGGAATAATTCCCATAGAAATAATAGATTCTAAAGGGTGAAAAGCAAACGCCGCCCAAGGGGTTGGGTTATGAAATGAATGATGTGTTTTGTGCACATATTTAAAAAACGCACGATGATGCATCAATCGGTGCGTCCAATAAAAGTAAGTGTCGTGCATTACAATCATTAAGAGGATACTAAACACAAAATACCATGCACCAAAAGCACTGAAATCCTTATATTCATTCGTCATCTCATTTTTGCTCCAATAGACAAAAACACAAACACTACTACCATAAATAATGAAAGTCATCACAGAATAGAATAGTTCTCGCTTAATATCAATGTTTGATGGAAATTTCTGTTGCAGCTTGAGTCTAAAAAAATCTTTCCGTTTCCATGCATAAAAAATGATAAAAAGCAGTCCCGCAATCACTGCATACCTCACTAAAAATAGTAAGGTCGCAAGTAGCCAAATTTCAAAATTCGAGAAATCCAATTGATAATCCATTAGATTAAGTTTTTAATTATAACTGCTGCAACCAGCATTTTTTAAGGTTGCTAAATGCTGCTCAAAACTAGCGTCCAAAACATTTCCCGTTTTTTTGTGACAAAATGGACACGCATTTATATCACCATCCGTATCTAAGTAAATTCCTTTAATTCCAGCGCTAAAACAGCCTTCTCGTCTTTGATAATAGCCATGATAGGTTATTAAAGGGAATGCTCTGTAAGCCTTATTATAATTCAATTTCAGAAAGAAATTTTCCAGAATTTGAATGTGTTCTTTTTGCAGATGAACATCTTGATTCGCAAAATGCCCAACCGCTTTTGGTTCCAAAAATTGAACAAATCCAACCCCCATTTTTTTGGCCATGTGCATATAAGACATTAGATTTTCTTCTGATATAAAACCTTTCGTAACACATAAAGAAAGTGCCACAACAAGATTGTTTTGATTGGCGTTTTTAATAGCTTCTGCCACCCAATAATAGGCATCTTTAAAACCTCTAAATGCATTATGCTTTTCGGGAATAAAGTGATCGAGACTAATAATTACACCCGTCAATCCCGCTTCTTTTAAATTATAGGCGTTCTGATTTGTCAATTTAAACCCTGAGGTGGCAATCCAAAATTCGGTAGTTTTGTTTGCATTGCGCAAAACTTCTATAATACTTTCAATTTTCAATAAGGGCTCTCCCCCTGAAAATTGAATTTGACTCACACCATAATGCTGCAGTTTTGCAACTGTTTGCATAAGTTTTTCAGTGGTTAATGTATCTTTTTTATTCAGGTTATCCCATTCATAACAATGCTCACATTGGAGTGCACATTTTTTAGTAACCGCCACAAAAACAGTATTGAATCTATTCACTTTGGCGTTTATTTTTTTAAAGTCGTTCAATTGAGAAGCTATAAAAGTGTCGTAACCACTACCGTTCCAACCAGGGGTATATAAACCCATATAATATTTACCATGGGCATACACCATTTTTTGTAGCGCATGGTGTCCTAAAAATCGCTTTCTCAAACGAATCAAAAATTTAAGTGCTCTAAACCATTGCAGTGGATACCGATAATTGGTAATTATAATTCTTAAAAGGCTGCATCGAATACAGAAGTGATGCCAACGCATGTCCCCTCCATGAATGATTTTGTTATGTTCTAAAGGTACATGGATTGCACCATCTTTTACAAAATAAGCTGTCACTTGCCTTCCTATTGCTATGGTGTTTAAATTAGTCATGACTGGCAAATTCGTTAAAATTAAAATTCACAAACTCAAAATAGGCCTTCTCTGAAAATTTGGTAAACATATTATCCTCTTTAAACACCTTAAGTCTTGCAACATCTGGTGTGCCCTTATAATCTCGTATATAATTGTAATATCCTCTATTTTGGAGGAATACGGATTGCGTTTGTCCTTCCCCATAAGGTTTGCTTTTAAAATGAACCACCACTTCATCACCAATATTAGGTTGGACAACATAGATGCCATCAGGTGCTGCCAAAAGGTGGGTAACCTCTTCTCCATTTTGGTCCAAAGCTTTTGATGGGCTAACATAACTAAGCTCCACATTATTGTTTTCAGAAAAATCCACACCTACATAATCTACTTCCCAAAACATAAAACCCGTTTCTAATTTAATTTGGAGCTTATCACCTTCAATTTGATTGAGTTTTAAGGGTACAACAAGATCCCGCATTGCCATTGGACCCACTGTTTGTATGCGTTCAACTAACTGCCAACCTGTACGCGTTTTTATATACACTGATAAAGGAATATTTTGGGCTTGGGACCAATCAGTAATTGTTTTTGCAGCAACAGTTTGTTGCTTCTTTTTAAACGTATTGTAATAAGAGCCAAATTGCGCATTGAACTTTCCAAAAATATAATCCAACCACACCGAGTTTTTTGCCGTTAGATACAGTTTTGCATCCTGATCATTTTTAGGCTTATCAAATTCGAACACGATACTTCTAACACCAGTTTCTGTAACTTTTGAAGTATTAAAGGCATAGTACTCATTATCCTTTTTTAAGGCCGGATTGATCATGTTAAATCCGTCATCTTGTGTGGCTTTTGATGGTGCTAGTATATTTTTAAATGTTTGTAGGTCGCCTTTGCTGTCCATTAATACTTGAACATCCTCATCATGATTCACTAAAATCAACTGCAGAAAATCAGTATATTGAATTTCTTTTAACAGATTAGCAATTTTTAAAGTATAGCCATCATCTTCTGGCGCTAATTGTCCTAGTGGCAAATAGTCATCCCGCTGCATCGTTGCGGTAATTGTGCCAGGATATAATTCGCCTACAAAATCATAATACGCTCCATTTTTAATGTAAACAAAAGGGCAGGAACTCTTTGTGGCCATTATAATGATAAAAACAACAAACACGACACCTACAGTAGTCAACGCAATATTTGCAATGGTGCGATTTGTATTTTTATCATTTACTGAAATGGACACAATGTCTGCTAGGGGTATTTGCACGTGATCATTGTTGCTTTTTAAAAGTGAATTATTTAAATAGAAATGAACTTCAGTAAGCGGCATGGTTTCGTCCTTATCATAGCGATGCACACGTTTGCTCTCCCGCGGTTTTGTATAAGTATGAAAGTCACTTAAATCTTCTAAAATTCCTGAAAGCGTTTGGTCATCTTCGTTAATGACCATATTTTTTAAATGCCATGTTTCCGAAGCGGTGTGTAACATCACATATTTCTGTGCGTCATTAAAAGTCTTTACCTGTTGTGACATCGTTTCCTTTGTGGTGGGCACGTTTTTAACTGAATAATAGGAGCAGGATATGGACACGTTTAACACTGCTAATGCTAAGAACACAGCTATAACTCTGGCTTTTACTTTCCCTAATGTAATAGAGATGTAAACTTGGATTGGTTTGGACGGTTGTGTTGTCATAATGCTTAAATTTTAAAGGGTTACTTGTATAACTTAGTTTTTGGTATTCCATAATTTATCATTGTTGTTCGATAAAGAATCAAGACCGCTGCGCTTCTAGTCCCGATAGCTATCGGGAAAGAACAAACCTGACCACCAGCAGGCAGGGATTTACTTGCAACTAACTGACAAACAACGATCATTTAAATTAAAATCATCCAAACACTCTCAGTAGAAATAGTTTGTAAAAGCAAGGTGTCATTTTGAAACTCTCGTAATGTCTCATGCTTTAAATGCGTTTGTTGTTTGTTTTTTATTTTTACCGGACACTCATGTTAATTAATATAGAATTACTCATCGTCCTCAGAACCATACAAAATATCAGCAATCACATACGCTATCATTAACGCTCCAACAATCCCTATTACAACAGCTTTTGCAACGCCCAACATCACTTTACTTTCTGTGCGGACCGATTCCATAGTCATTAGATCCAATGGTACTTTGGTGAGCACTTTATTGGTTCTTTGCATACCAAAAAAACTATCGTTTTCAAAAACAACATTTTTAAATTTAATACGGTAATTATCTTCAGTTGTAATGATGACGCGTTTATCCTTTTCTGCAGCATTGTACAGGGTAGTATGAAAATATGCGTTAGTATTAGTCGTTTTACAACTCACTAAAAGCACTAAAAAGGAGAGATTCCAAATTGCGCTTGTGCTTCTTAAGAATTTGAAAAAAGAATACATAACAATGGTTGTTAAAAACTATTGCTATTAATCATCAATAATATGGAGAGTATATCAAATGTAGTTTATAGATTCCAAATGTACATTTCATATTTTGCGGAATCATCACAAATATTTTCTCATAATTCGCAAAATATCAGTAAATTAGAGCAACCAACTTTCAAAAAATGCAACGCACCTTTATCAGTTTTCTAAGGGAGAAATCGAATAATACGACCTCCTTTGTAGATGAAATAGCCACAGTACTAGATATTGGGTATGATGCTGCATATAGAAGAATCAATTCAAAAACCCATTTAACACTTGAAGAAGCTGTGAGGCTCGCCAAATTTTATCAAATTTCGCTCAACAGTCTTTTTGAGGTAGGCAGCCAAAATAGTATTCTTGCAGAACTCTCCCCCAACCTGACAAATGCCAAAGCTCTAGAAGAGTATTTTATAATCTCTAAGAACAATTTGTTGCCTATGGTCAAACTTAAGAGTGCTACCATACTTTATTCGGCTAAAGAACTTCCCATTTTTCACACCCTCAAAGATTCATACATCGCAAAATATAAAATGTATGTATGGCTCAAAGATGTAGATATTGACATGGCTGCGAGTCACACTACTTTTGAAGAATTCTTAAAAGTCATCCCACAATCCCTTATTGATAGCGCAAATAATTTGTCTGAGGTGTATAAAGACATCAACATTACCGAGTTTTGGAATGACATGACCATTAACAGTACCATCCAGCAAATTGTTTACTATTATGAATCTGGCCTTTTGTCTAAAGACATGGCTTTACTGATATGCAATGATACTGATCAGGTGTTGAGAGATGTTGAACAGCAAGCCATTCAGCAAAGTATTACAGGATCTCAAAACAAAACGGTCTATAACCTCTACAAAACAGATTTGCATTCTATGAATAATGTGATCATGGTCAACACGCCCTATAAGAAAGTCTTTTTTACGCCATTTACCTTATTGAGTTATTTTAAAATTGAACATCAGCCAACCTGTAATTTAATGTATGAGTTTTTTGAAAAACAGAAATTTCATTCAAAACTTTTAGTAAATGCTGGAGAGCGTGATCGGACACAATTTTTTAACGGGATGCACCAAAAAATCGATAAACTCAGAGAACATATACTTAAAACAGAATTTTATAGTATTCTATAAAAAGGTTACTTTATCACAACACCAAGTTAAACACCCATGAAAATTTGCTTTTCTCAAAAATTTGTTTAAATTATAGGTTATGATTTATACAGATAAAGAGAAATATTCAGACATTTTAAGCACGTCGTTGACGTATTTAGAAAACAGTGGTTTTGAAAATATCAAAGCAGACGCAGAGGGTTACGAAACCCCAAAATCGTATCATAAAAAAGGTAGTGATATTGATGTGACTCCAGATATTGTAGCGGAAAAAGAGGGCAGAAAACACTATTTTGAATTGAGTTTAAAGTCGGAAGAGCCGCGTCTTTTAAAATCAAAATGGTTGTTCTTAAACACCTTGAGCACCATGACCTCTTCCCGATTTAAGATCATCACCACCCGTGGGCATTACAAGTTTACCAATGAAATGCTTGAAGACATTAACTTGACAGATAAAAAATTAATCAAGATTTAAATTAATTTCCACTTTCTTGTAACATTTTTAATGGTCTTTACGTATAACTACTTACGAACGGATTATTCACCATTATTAATAGAGAGACACATTTAAATGAGACAACTCAAAATTACGAAGCAAGTAACCAACAGGGAAACCGCTTCGCTAGACAAGTATCTCCAAGAAATTGGAAAAGTTGACTTAATTACTGCAGATGAAGAAGTAGAATTGGCACAACGCATTAAGGCAGGAGATCAACTTGCTTTAGAAAAATTGACAAAAGCCAATTTACGTTTCGTGGTCTCAGTAGCAAAACAATATCAAAATCAAGGTCTTACCCTGCCCGATTTAATTAATGAAGGTAATTTAGGACTTATCAAAGCAGCACAACGTTTTGATGAAACTCGTGGTTTCAAATTTATTTCCTATGCGGTATGGTGGATTCGTCAATCCATTTTACAAGCCTTGGCCGAACAGTCACGTATTGTTCGTTTGCCATTGAATAAAATTGGATCGATTAATAAGATTAACAAGACGTTTGCCTTTTTAGAGCAAAGTCATGAGCGTCCGCCAAGTGCTGAAGAAATCGCCAAGGAATTGGATATGACCATCAATGATGTAAAGGAGTCCATGAAAAACTCTGGCCGTCACGTCTCTATGGATGCACCGTTAGTGGAAGGTGAAGATTCTAACTTATACGATGTGTTACGTTCTGGAGAGTCGCCAAATCCTGACAAAGATTTATTACATGAATCGCTGCGTACGGAGATTGAGCGTGCGTTAGAAACCTTGACTCCTCGTGAAGCCGACGTGATCCGTTTATATTTTGGTTTAGGAGATCAACACCCAATGACTTTAGAAGAAATTGGAGAAACATTCGATTTAACTCGCGAACGTGTCCGTCAAATTAAAGAAAAAGCAATTAGACGCTTGAAACATACGTCTAGAAGTAAAATATTAAAGACTTATTTAGGATAGTCGTCAGCAGTGATGCTTCCTGAATTTTGGTAACAAACAGTTACAGATTCCCGCTTTCGCGGGAATTTTACTGTTCGTTTTTTGATTGATGAAAGAACCCTCGGCTGATTACCGGGGGTTCATTTTTTGAAGTTGAAGTTGAATTTGAAATTCAAAATGAAATTGAAGTGGAAGTTGAAATTGAAGTTGAAGTTAAATTTGGTAAACGAAGGAACGACATTCAAGGTCAGTACAACAGAAACCAGAAACAACAGAAACAATCTATCCAAGAATACAAACTGAATACTGAAGACTGCCTACTGAAGACTGAAGACTGCCAACTGCTTGCCCGTCCGCAGCATTTTGCGGAGGCAGGAAAACTGCCTACTGCTTGCCCGTCCGCAGCATTTTGCGGAGGCAGAAAAACTGCTTACTGTAAACTGAAAACTGCCAACTAATTTTATTTATCTTTGCCAAAACTTTACAACAACACATCATGTCTACAAAACTTATTGCCCCTTCAATGCTAGCCGCCGATTTTGGAAACCTTCAACGCGATGTTGAAATGGTCAACAATAGCGATGCGGATTGGTTTCATATTGACGTCATGGATGGTCATTTTGTTCCCAATATCTCTTACGGGATGCCCGTCATTTCAGCCATTAAAAAACATGCAACCAAACCCTTGGATGTGCATTTAATGATAGAAAAGCCTGAACGTTTTATTGAAGAATTCGCTAAAGTAGGTGCGGACATCATTACCGTACACTACGAATCGACCGTACATTTACATCGAACACTTCGACAAATTAAAGATGCAGGCTGTAAGGCTGGTGTAGTCCTTAATATCACGACGCCTCTGGTTGTTTTGGAAGATATATTACCTGAATGTTATATGGTGCTTTTAATGTCCATAAATCCAGGCTTTGGCGGTCAGAAATTTGAGGAGATCACTTATAAGCGGATTAAAAATTTACGTCAAATGATTGATGATCAGGGATTGGATACACGTATCGAGATTGACGGCGGTGTGACCGATCAAAATATAGAAAAATTAGTTGCCGCAGGTGCCGATGCTTTTGTAGCTGGTAGCCATGTATTTAAAAGTGATGATCCAACGGGAACCATCAAAACGTTGAAGGAATTGGCGAATGCTTAAATCCGAATTAGTGGTAGCTACTATTTAAATAGCACTTCATAAAAAATTCCCAAAGCTTCGGGGATTTTTTGTTTTAATATGAACTAGGAAAATATGTCGGAGTCGAAAGTGATTTAAAAGTTTTGCACTTTTCTTGATGGTGGAAAATACAAACAAGGTTGTGATGCATTGTTGGTGGAAAACACCAACAATGGCGGAGTTTTGCACTTTCATTGTTGGTGGAAAACACAAACAAGGGCGTTTCATTGTTGGTGGAAAACACCAACAATGGCGGAAAACACCAACAATGGCCTATAGTTGCATCAGGAGGTAATTGATTAAGTCTGTGGTGGTCACAATGCCAACTAAATGGCCATCATCAACTATTGGCAATGCGTGGAATTCTCTTTTTGCCAAGATTTTAGCGACATCCTTAATGTTGGTATCTGAAGCAACCGTTTCCACATTTTTTGCCATCACTTGCTCTATGGTAAACATGTCGTAGACCAAACTTTCAATCTCATCTTCGGTCTCATCAACAGCATCCGCAAAACTGATGCGTAGCAGATCCGTATAACTTAAAATACCAATGATAGCATGGCCTTCAACCACAGGAATATGTCTAATCTTATGTTTTTTAAACAGATGTTCTGCCTTTTCTAAATTATCAGCCTTAGTAAGGGTAATAATTTTGACAGACATAATCGTAGAGACTGCTGGAATGTTTTTCATGACTATTGACTTTATAATTCACCTATAAAAGTAAACTAAACGCACAGTTTAAGTTATGATAATTATCAGCAGTAATCTCACTTACTTTTCATCACTGCCATAGCCATATCCATACCCATAATTATAACTGTAGCCATAAGATTTACTGGCGCTTACACCATTAACAATGTAGGCCATATTCTTTAATCGGCCCGAATCATTCAGATCTTTTGAAAAATCTAATAGTGCTTTTTCCGTAACATCAGCTCTTACAACATACAAGGTCGCATCTGCAAATTCCGAAATTAACAAGGTATCCGTAACCAAAATGGTAGGTGCCGTATCTACAATAATATAATCATACGTTTCCTTCGCCTCGTTTAACAATTGTTTAAAGCGACCATTGGTCAATAAATGCGCTGGATTTGGAGGGATGCTTCCTGCCAACAACATATCATGATTGACGTGTAAGGGGAACCCATTTAAGAGGGCTGTCTGCCACTCTACTGTACCATCATGTAAATAATTAGATAAGCCTACCAACTCTTTACTCGCCGCAGGTTGGGTATAATTATGCAGTTGGGGGTTTCTTAAATCGGCACCAATAAGCAATACTCTGTTATTCAAACTAGATAGGGCAAGCGATAAATTAATTGCAACGTGTGTTTTTCCCTCCCCTTTAATGGTTGAGGTTATATAAACGACCTTCCCTTTGGATTTAGACTCCGGTGGTAGAATATAGTTTACGTTAGAACTTAAGATGCGAAAGGCTTCCGCTTGTACCGTTCTTGCTGAAGGATCTAAAAATAATTGATTCTCGCCAATAACTTTAGGGATTTCTGCCAGTATCGGAACGGAATCCACTCGTAATTGTACATCTTTCTTACCCTTAATTTTAGTATCCAGTAAATTTCTAGTATAAATAACACCAAAAGGAATAAGTAATCCAGCAACAAAGTACATAAGATAAGTATTCTTTCTATTTGGGGATATGGGCACCCCACTCGATGAGGCGAACTCCACCACCTTAATGGACGGCTCAGTAATGGCTAAGTTAATGGCGGCTTCTTCACGTTTTTGAAGGAGATAAAGGTATAAGGTTTCCTTAATCCCTTGTTGACGCTCAATACCTCGTAATATTTTTTCTTTTCCAGGGATGGTGGATACTTGGGATGAAAATTTATTATTTCTCTGCACCAATTGGTTTTTTGAGGCTTGTAACTGGGCTTTGTAAGTATTTAAAGATGTATTAATATTCGTTTGTAATTCTTCCAATTTATCATTTAGTTTTTGGACCATCGGATTATTTCTGCCACCACTGGTCAATAAATTATCACGTTCAAAAATGAGGGCATTATAAGAATTAATCAATTCATTGGTATTAGCACTGGAAATCCCAATATTGGCCGGAAGCAATTCTGAGTCCTTATTACTCACATTCAGCGATTCCGCCAACATATTAGACAGTAAAATTTGACTCTCAATTTCGAAAACCTCACTTTCAGCCGTCGTTTGCTGTGCTAATCCAATTTGAGCATCTACTTGAATATCAAAGAAATTGTTATCTTGTTTATAATCGCGCTTTTGCCCTTCTATTGAATCCAATTCTCCTGCTATGGATCCAAAACGCTCATCGATGAAATTGATGGTCCGCTTTGAAACTTCTTGCCTATCAATAACACCGTCCATATTAAATACGGAGAGCACCTCATTTAAAACGCGTTCCGATTTGATCGTATTTTCACCAGTATAGCTTAACACTAACAGATCACTGGTTTTACCCAAAACAGATATCCCCAAGCGACTCTTGATGTCCCAGGCTGCTGAGGTCACTGGAACTAAACTAAATATAAACGTCCTCCCAATATTTTCTTTAATTGTTTTTAAACTTTCAGCTTCCAGTTCAAAAGGTAAGTCATGACTTATGCCATAAGAACTGTAATTAGGAAATAGAATGGCACTATCTGAATTCCTCTTAAATACTTCAAAGCCCTTTGCTTTCACCAGAATTTTAAAAGTCTGACTGCTAAAAATGCTATCGTTAGGAATAGTCTTTAGTAATTTGAAAGGAAATCCATTAATTTCTGTAGTTCTGATATTGCCTTCTTCATAGTAAACCATGGTCAAATCCAGATTTCGAGCCACACGTTCACTGATGCGTAAAGAATTTAAAACCTCTATTTCATTTTCTAAGTTAACGCTAGAGTTATTAAATCCAAAATTGGGCATCTCTAGACCCTTTTTCTCGTCTAGAACTTGAATTTTAGCTGATGTGCTGTAAATGTTAGGAGAATATCTCAATTTTAAGAAGGCTAGTACTAACGCTATGACAGCACCCAATAAAAACCAGATCCAATATCTTAAATATTTCTTAACTTCATGCTTAATAAGTTCCCCTTGATCAGGTTTCCCAGCATTATAATTTGTTTGTTGTGGTTTCATGCTTATCTTGTTATAATTAGCACTGTACTAAGCACAATGGAAAATACAGACAATAAGGTTCCTAAATTAGTGATAAACCCAGCGCTTTTAACTTTAGGGCCATTAGGGTTTACAATAATCACATCATTAGGTTTTATAAAATAATAGGGACTTTTCAAAAGATCTGCAGAGGTCACATCAATATGTGTGGTTTTGTAAACACCTTCTTTTTCACGAATTATTAAGATATCTTTTCGTTTTCCATTGATGGTCAAATCACCGGCCATGCCTATAGCTTGCAAAAGCGTGACACTTTCTTCAGAAAAATCATAAGTACCAGGACCATTTACCTCCCCTAACACAGTAACCTTAGCATTGAGCAAACGGACATTCACTGTGGGGTCTTTAAGATGTCCACCGTCCTCTAAAAGCTGAGTAATTTCTTCTTGTAACTGGCTGGTCGTTTTGTCTTTTGTGGAGATGGTTCCTAATTGAGGAAAATTTATGACATGCTGTTCAGAAATTAGATACCCGTCAAGTTTCATTAAATCAACATCTCCGCCTCCAGAACTTCCTGAGGATACTCTATTGTAAGGCTTAGCTGTCTCTTCCACCAACACCCCAACGGTGATTTTTAAAATGTCATTAGGTTGCAAAACGGGCTTCACATAATTGATGGGCGTGTTATTATATTCAGAAGCATCCTGGAAATATAGAATTTCTTTTTTTGTAGCGCAGGAATTGAATAAAACCAACGCAGCTACGAGTGCTAAAAAGTATTTTACTGAAGTCATCTTGAGTGGTATAAACATAACATATTTTACTTTTGATATGCAAAAGTAAGGCGTTTTTTTTAGTTGTGATAATGAAATTTAAGACGGGTGTTCGGCTGTTTTTCTTTTAGACTTTTGATCCATGAGCCAATGGTAGATAAAAACAGCTGAATATAAGAGGGTGCCTAAACATAATAATATGACAAATTGCAGATGAATTTCAAAATCTTTGAACAGAAGTGTAAACACAAATAATACCGCATTAATAATCACCACGCAGGCGGTGATTTGTTTATGAGAATAGCCCAATTTTAACAAGTTGTGGTGCAAGTGGTTTTGATCGGCAGAAAAGGGACTTTTTTTGTGAATAGCAGCACGGATGAAAAAAATTCGCAGCGTATCCAAGAGCGGAAAAAACACAATGGAGAGCGCTAAAACTGGGGCTGAATTATAGAAGCTTGAAGCCTTATACATCTGGGCTTCCCCAATAAATCGCACGACGAAAAACGAGATTAAGAACCCAATAATCATAGAGCCTGTGTCGCCCATAAATATTTTTCTCTTTTTGGCAAAATTCAGCCTTAAAAAGGGAATTAATGATCCTATTGCTGCCACTGCTATCGTGGCTAAAGTGACATCTTCCATGGTCAGAAACACATAGGCAAAAGCCCCACACGCAAACAGCGCCAAACCTCCCGCTAAACCATCTATTCCATCAATCAAATTGTAGGCATTAATAATAAGGACATATACAAATAAAGTGAAAATAACTGAAATCCAATAGGGCAAGGTAGTTACCCCTAAAATCCCTGAGAAGCCTATAATGCGCGTATCTGTAAAGATGATCAATATCAATGCAGCTAAAAGTTGTCCCAAAAACTTCTTTCTTGGAGAGAGCACCAACAAATCATCTTTTAAACCTAAAAAAAACAAGATGGTCATCCCTCCTAAAAGCAACAATAAAACCTTTGTATCCAACAGACCACCTAGAGTGGTGGTGACTACAACTAAGCTCATGAAAATCGCAATTCCCCCCAACGTAGGAGTTCTTTTAGAGTGTGCACTGCGTAAACCAGGCACATCCATAAGTTGTTTTTTCACAGAAATCATAAAAATTGCTGGAAAGGTATTAAACGAGACAAATAGTGCAATTGCGAATGCCGAAAATAACCATAGAGCCAAATAATCAAGAGGATTAAAATATTCGAGAAGGTCTTGAATCATAACACTGTAGGTTTAACGAAGGTTGGGCGAACTTAATTTGACATTAGCGGCAAAGATACATTTTAAGTGTTTCTTTTTCAGGAAAATTTTAAAATAAAACTACTGTATTGTATGTACATCCTTTTAATTCGTACAAAAATAATGTGAAATTAGAGAATTTCTTAACTCAATCACTTAATTAGTCACCCGAAATGAGCCCTATTTGGAGAACCATTGTGGGATTTTTGATAAATTCTTCTGAACCACCACCTTAAGCGGACTGTGCATCCCATTACTGGTCGCGGCAGCATAATCCTCTTTGGTTTTTTGAATGAGATTTCGCAAACTTCTGTTACTCGCCCCTCCAACTCGCATCTTCATAATGGTATAAGGCAAATACTTAAAGGTGTACTGAGGTTGCTTAAATATGCGCAGGATAAAATCGTAATCCGCGGCTATTTTGTAGGTCATATTAAATTTTCCATTGGTGTCATAAATGCTCTTTTTCAAGAATAAGGTCGGATGTGCGGGCATCCATCCGCGATTCAAAAGTTTTTTAGTAAACGTCTGACTAGTCCAATTGCGCACTACTTTATCCGGATCGTCAAACTGAACATAATGTAGATTTCCGTACACCCCATCAATGGCCTCGGCCCTAAAGGCATTCGCTATAATTCCTATAATTGATGGATCAGAAAGAAAGTCGTCTGAATGGACAAAACCAATCACGTCTCCTGTCGCTTTAGAAATCCCTTTGTTTAAAGCATCATAAATCCCTTTATCTGGTTCAGAACTAAAGCAAACATTTGGATGACTTTCTGATTTTGATTTGATAAGGCTTAACGTTTCATCGGTTGAACCGCCATCAACAATGATATATTCTATGTTCTTATAGGTTTGTTGCAAAACAGAGTCCATACAGACTTCTAAAGTTTTTGCACTATTATAAGTGGCTGTAATGATGGAAATTTTCATTTAGTCTTGTACTATTCGTTCTTTAATCTTAACTGCTGGGTTCCCGCGAAAAATGCCATAAGCCTCCAAATTACTGCTCGCCACTGAACCTAAAGCCAATACCGCATGACTTTCTAAAATTACACCCGGTCCTACAATACTTTTAGCGCCTACCCAACTGCCCTCTCTAAGCACAATAGGCGCCGTCATTAAATCAAAACTTTGTTTTTTGAAATCGTGATTGCCACAAAGTAATAAAGCGCCTTGAGACACACATACATGATCTTCTAGGGTAACCTGATCCAAATTATCAATCCAAACCTCTTCACCAATCCAACAATGATCGCCTATACTCAAGTTCCAAGGATACTTTATGTTGACACCCGGCTTAATAACAACGCCTATTCCTATTTTAGCCCCAAATGATTTTAACCAAAAAATCTTTATTGCAGAAGAAGGGTTAAGATGAGATTTCAAAAACAAGGCATTAACAAAATACCATAACAGGCGCTTTATTGTTGAACCTGGTTGATACCAGCTATTATCGTATGAGGACAAATTGACTTTCAAAACTATAGTTATCAGTAGTGTATGATGGTTTATGTTACTATCTCTATTTGAGGGTTGAGGGTTGAGGGTTGAGGTTTGAGGGTTGAGGTTTGAGGTTTCAGGGTTGAGGGTTGAGGGTTGAGGGAATGCGCTTTACAAAGCTTAACCTCACGACACCTTCATCTCCTTCTCACAAGCGCTTCTCTCTTCTCTTTTCTCTTTTCTCTTTTCTCTAAACAACTATAATTTTAATTGTTGGCGTGTAACAAGGTATCAAAATAACTAATTGTTTTTATTAACCCTTCCTCTAATTGCACTTTCGGCTCCCAGCCATTCAATTCCTTTTTCGCTAAATCGATAACTGGTTTGCGTTGTAAAGGATCATCTTGTGGTAAAGGCATATGGATTAATTTTGACTTGGAATTGGTCAGTTTAATGATTTTTTCCGCCAGTTCCAACATGGTGAATTCTGTTGGGTTCCCGATATTCACAGGGCCTACAAAGCCGTCTCTACTGTTCATCATTCTTATGGTGCCTTCTACCAAATCATCAACATACTGGAAACTTCTAGTTTGTGTGCCTTCCCCAAAAATCGTAATGTTCTCCCCCTTTAATGCCTGTACAATAAAATTTGAAACCACACGCCCGTCATTCGGGTTCATATTTGGGCCGTAAGTATTGAATATTCTGATAATCTTTATCTTGACATCATTTTGAATATGATAATCCATAAATAACGTCTCTGCACAACGCTTGCCTTCATCGTAGCAAGAGCGCAAGCCAATTGGGTTGACATTCCCCCAATAGGTTTCCGGTTGTGGATGTACTGCAGGGTCGCCATACACCTCACTGGTAGACGCTTGTAAAATTTTAGCCCCCACACGTTTAGCCAGTCCCAACATATTGATGGCACCCATTACTGAGGTTTTGATGGTTTTAATCGGATTGAATTGGTAATGCACTGGAGACGCAGGGCAAGCCATGTTGTAAATCTCATCCACCTCAATCATATACGGATTGATCACATCATGACGCACCAATTCAAAATACTTATTATCCATGAGGTGCTCAATATTTTTCTTTGAGCCGGTAAAGTAATTATCTAAACAAATGACTTCATTACCTTCATGTAATAGACGTTCAGATAAGTGGGAGCCCACAAATCCGGCACCGCCAGTGATTAATATTCTTTTCATTTTTTTATTTAGTTTTATAATTATTAACTACCTGCCAGCAGGAAATTGTCGTTCGCAATGCTTATTTCTTTAATGGCAATACTTTAGCAACTTTGATGTATAATTAGATTTTAAACATGCAAAAATAGTGCTTTATTTTGTTCTAGAACTTTTGGATTTTCAATAAATTGTTCTGCATAATTAAAGGCTGCCTCAGACCAAATTTTGTAGTCAGCATCACTCATGTGTACTGCTGTTTGAAATGTGTGCTTAATATCACTATCATTTTTTAAATTCAAATCCCAGCCTATCTTTTTTTGAGTTAATTCTCGCCAAGGGGTTTGATCCGAAATTAGGACTGGCAATCCAACGGAAAGCGCTTCTAAAATAGCATGTCCAAAATTTTCGCCTTCTGAGAGCAATACAAAAAAATCATATTTAGCAAGCGTATTTGGTACTTGCTCGCTATCAATAATTCCTTTGTAGTTGACTTCAATATGGTCAGGTAAGGTTGCAATTGCATTTTGGCATTTTTCCCAATACGCCGCGTCATAAATAGGACCATATAAATCCAGAATAAGTGGCTGGGTGACATTAGAAAAGGCCTTAAGCATATTAAGTGTCCCCTTTTCTACGGAAATTCTAGCTAAATTCACAAAACGTATAGGTTGTTGTTTCACTGCCAAAGTTCTGTTTGCAGAATCAATCTTCCTTGGCAGATTGGGTGCTATAGAAACTCCTTTTTGAGCATTAATTAAGCTTTCTATATGGTGTGCTTCGTTTTTATTGGTAGCATGAAAACGAACTTTTTTGTAAAGTCCATAAATATTGGCTAGCTTTATAAAAGCAATCTTTTTAGTACTTTTTACAGAGAATGCCTGAGGATTTAACATCCCTCTGGCCGAAACAATGACCGGCTTATTTTTAATAAGAATTACAGGCAATATCGAAAAGTACCAGCTATAAATGCCATTTATATAGGCAACATCAAATTGCGTGTTATTGAATAAGTGTTTCAAATTAACCCTAGAAAGATAGTCCGGAGAACAATAAAAGACTTTGGTATACTCATTAAAATTAGTCCAAGTATTTGGTGTTATGCCATCATAAGGTATTGTTGACCCAAAATCAGAATTACGTGTCACAATTAAAAACTCAAAGCCCTTGTCGAGATGGGCTATTAAATTGGCGTACGAACGCACAGGACCACCTGAATTAGTGCCAGGAAGAAACCAATCAATTGTAATTAATATTTTCTTAGTTGCCATTATTTTTCAGAATTTCTTTATAGACCTGTAAATATTCATGTGCAATTTTAGCAGTTTGAAAGCGTTCAATATTTACAAAACCTTTTGAAATTAAATCTTCACGGTATTGATCATTATTAATCAATTTCAGAATTCCTTCTCTAATTGCATGTACTTTATATGGATCAACAAGACAGGCAGATTCTTGAGCCACCTCTTTCATTGCACCCAAATTTGAACTTATTACCGGACGTCCTATCGCCTGCGCTTCAATAATTGGCATACCGAAGCCTTCATATGTAGATGCAAAACAAACCAGGTCGCAGGTTCTGTATTGGGCGTATAGATCATCAAAGGATAAGTCAAATTTATTAACGTAATTGATGTTCAATTTATCCAATAAATTTACTTGCGCATCCAAAAGTTTACCAATTATTATGACTTTACAGTTTATAGTTTCTAAGGCCTGAATTGTGCGCTCCAAATTCTTATTTGGTTTGGTACCAATTAATAAGAGGGTTGGCTTTACTTTGTTAAATTGATATGCATTAGGTTGGAATTTCGGATTTACTGGATTATGTACTACTCTAACTTTTCTTTTGGCAAATGGAATTATTATCGATAATTCTTTTTTTGTAAACTCTGATATTACGGTAATTCGCGAAACACAAAAAGCAGGTAGCCAAAACCAAAACAGCTTTAAATATAATCCCTTGATAAAAGAAGTCTTCAATATTGACTGAACATCGTGAATAGTTAAAACGGTTTTACTTCCCGTTTTTAAAGCCATATAATGTACATCACCAGTGATGTGATACAGTTGGTTTGCCTGCTTCTTAAAATTTGTCAAATTATTACAGATAGTTTTTAAACCTCCACCAGAAAATGCCATTTGTATTCTTTTCGTAACGACATCACCTTTTAAATTTATTGCGATAACATTAAACAAGCCTTCAATACTTTTGTATTTAGGGTCTGGTTTTCTAAAAATATAAGTGATTATTTCATTCATCTGTCAAAATTCCAGTTTAATTTACGCTTCACAAACCATAAAAATAAAAAAACTACAATTATAGATTTTATTAAATGGTTTAAAACAACAACCAACTCTGTTTCTGCTTTAATAACTTGTAAAAAAATAAGTGGGATAAAAGCAATAAATACAATATTATCAATTATTCTTTGAAATAAGAACTTCCAAATTCTCCCTAAAAACAATCCCCATAATCCCATAAATAGTATACCACCAGTGACGGCGAAGTTACCGTAGGCTTCACCAACAATACTTATACCCATGGATGTACCGTCCCTAAGACTTAGTCCCGTAAAATCTCTAAAATTTTCTCGACCCCCAGCTGTAGTTTTACTAGGATTTAAAAACCTAGGTAAAGCGGAAGAAAATATGGCATCTTTTACTGTGCTACCATTAAGATAACTTCTATTTTTAGGGATGTGATCCATAATTGCACTAATAATCCAGCCCTGATTTAATCTCACGTTTGAATCCGTCCCATCATCAAAATTTTCATTGGTAGTCTCATCAACTAAAAACGCATTAAACATTAAACTGACGAACAACTCTAATTTATTACCTGTATAGTCTTCATATATTTGTGTGCGATATACTGCTTTAATAGTTTGCAAGGTTGATGCTGCTAAAAAACCAATAACTATAGTAAGTAGGATTTTTGAAATTGAAGGTTTATATTTTAGTGCCCAAAACATATAGAAAAATACTGACCATAAAATAAAATCATGAAATAGAGCCTTTGATATTGAGACCGCCAAAAGATAAAGGATTGCGATATAGAAAATCTTTTTAAGCTTTAAATTTTCAGAGTAAAATAGAATAATGGCACCCACAAATTTGAAATTTGCCAAAATGAAAGCGAAAAAACCTAGGGCTCCAGGCAAAAAACTTCCAAAAACGTCAAATATTATGCCTATGATAAAAATTATTAATCCATAAGGACTGTAAAATTGTAATCGCTCTACATTGAGATTGATATTGGCAGTTTTTTTTATCATCAAAATTACAGCAACTGAAAATATGATGTAAGCTGGTACTACAAAAGACATATAAATAAATTGGTCTACATACATGTAATATTTAAAATGCAGGTTAGGAGATCCATACTCTATTAGGGGTCCAATAATCCATTGGAGACCAGCAATTAATAACATAAGTTCCAGGATAGGTAATCCTTGTCCTAATCGCTTTATAAATATAAACGCAATATAACATACAAACCCAACACCTATAAATGACCAAATATCCATTAAATTATACTTACAATTATATATTAGCTACAACGCGGATTCTAATGCATTAACAATGTGATTAATTGTAAATTTCTCAGAATGTGCTTTTGCATTCAATCCCATCTCTTTAAGAGTATCCGAATTTAGTTTTTCCAAAATTTTAACTATTTCCTCTAACTGGTCATGTTTAAAGATATAACCATTATAATCTTGAATGACCATATCTTCAGCACCACCTACCTTATCAGTGACAATTACAGGTCTTGAAGACGCCATTGCTTCATTCATGGCCAAACCCCAAGTTTCTCCTGGGCCTTGGGATGGTAAGCATAAAACAGAACCTAAGCGATACACCAATGGCATCATGGTTTGATTTTGAAATGGTAATATCCAAATATTATCTTGAACTAATGCCATTTCGTTTATTTTTTGTTCCATAGGGCCACCACCAATCATCACTAATGCAATAGGGTCTTTCCTTTTTTTATTTGCTTCCAGGACAGCCTTTATTAATAAATCCGGCTGCTTCTTTTTCTCGAATTTACCCGCAAATATTACAGTAATTTGACTTTCAGGTATATTCAATTTTTTCTTCCATTGCAGGGCACGTGTTTCGTAATTACAACTCTTATCATCTGAAAAGTGGCCATTATTGACAGCATGTGGTGCAAGGACTAATTGATTTTCTTTTAGACCATGCTTCAAAAAATAGAATTTATTGGCTTGGCCCACATAAAATGCCTTATCCACGTATCGATAGACTGTTTTAAGAATCAATCTTCTTAAACTAGATTTAAAACTGCCAGTCTCATCCAGTAATGTAGAGTCTCCCCTAAACCAAACAGGAACTTTACCATGAAAATAATGCATCGCTTTTAAGTGACTTTTAAAACTCCAACCAAAAAATAAGACGGCATCTGGACTAAATGCATTTATTTTTGAAATTAAAGTAGGACAGTCCATGCCAAAAAAATGATGTGACCCTGGCTTTTTTGACACATTTTCCACAAACTCATAGGTATATCCATCAAGCAAAGGGATATCCCATTTGATATTCTGTCCAAAGGTTTTGTCTTTTACAGTATCCGCCGCTTGCGACCAGGTGTAAAACACTTTTAAGTCTACATTGCCACGCATTGCCAATAGTTTAAACCATGGTGCATTGTATTGGATGGGGTGCGTACTGATGATGGCTAATTTTTTCATGCTAACGTAACGTCGTTATTATTTTTATTTTCTCAATACTTCATCCATTGCCTCCGCCAAGACTTTGGCTGATTGCCTGCTAGTATACGCATCAATGTGGTTTAAATTGAGATTCCAGTTCACCTCATCTTGTAAATGATTGAGTAAAGGTTTTAATTGGCTTACAATAGCTCCTTTTTTGTCCCCTTCATGAAAAGGCATCAAAAACGCATCTGCGTTAGCTTCCCTAATTACATCAACAGCAGAACTTTCAGCATGTAGCATTGATAATAATGGCCGTTTACTCAACAAACACTGAAAGGTTTTTGAGGCCGTGTAGTGCTTTTCAGTGCTTCCAAAGAGCATCACGCGATCTGCCTTAGATAAGAAATTAAGAATGTGCAAAAACGGAAAACGCTCTCTATGTTCCACAACAATATCTTCTAACCCATAATCTTTTGCATAAGCCGTTATACGTTTTGCTGGATATGGGCCGGTACCTACAAAGTAAAGTCTGATGTTTTTATCCCAATTGCCTTCTAATTTTAGAGCGGCAACAGCTTCAAAAAATGACTGAACGAACAGATGAGAATTGGGCAAAAAGGCACCGGCATAGAGCCACGGTCTACAAGTGGGTTGATCATCCCAGGGCAATTTCAAACCTTCCAATTCAATCTCATGATCTTTGGGGTCAAAACCATAGGGCATCCCCGCATGGATTGGAGGCGTTTTAAAGTTTCTATCAATAACTGGTTGGTAATAAGGCGTCGAAACTCCAGTAATCAAAGCAGCCTTTTTAACCGCATACGGTTCTAAGGTTCTTGCCACTGCCTGACTTAGTTTGGCTCTTACATCACTTTGATTAGTAATATCTCTTACCCATGGATCTATATAATCTATGCCATAAGGTATGCCCGTTTTGTCGTGGATGATCCGTCCTAATAGTGCCGTATAAAATGAAGGAATCGGTATCCAAATAAAGTCTATTTGTCGCTCCTTACATAAACGCAGAGCTTCCTTTTTTAAAAAAGGAAACGCGCGCAAACCGATATCTCCAATCAATCTTGGTTTCGTCACGTTATAGGCTTTAGTGTAGATCACCTCGATATCATCAGAAACGGTTTTTTCCATAAGCGGATCAGGTGTTTCCTCATAATATTTTGAATCGACAGTAAGTAATAATGGATGCCACCCAAACTGCTTTAAATAGTTGCCTATCAAACGCGGTCGTTGCACACCAGCCATATTTGCCGGTACCCAGTGTGGATATATAATCAATACAGTTTGCATGTAATTTTAAGTATTAAGCGCTAACTGAAACTCGTAGCATGCATTTGAAAGTTCTGCACTAAATAAAGAACTTGTAGTGAGATTTAAGTCAGTAATTGCTTTAATTTAAGTTGTTCAGTTTCCCACGCAAATAATTTCGCTTTTTGCCACCTCTGTATTTTGGTAGCTATAGCAATTTCATTCTCATCTAATTCAATTAAGGCTTCTTTCAAAGTTTTGTCAATAATAACACCAGATTTATAATGTAATGAATTCATAAACTGCGTTTGCCCAAAGGTATCTGTTGCTAAAATATATAAGCCTGCTTGGGCATACGCCAAAAACTTATTAGTAAGACAAATGTCTCTGTTAAGATCAGCATTCACATTTTCAAGGGCAAGACCTACATCCATGTGACTCAGAAATTCGTGCAACTCTTCTTGTTTCATGATGTCGTGCACAATTACATTAGTGTTTAAAATAAAAGTATCTAAATAGTCTTGGTTTTTATTGCCAATAAGATGAAATTCAATATGCTTAAGGCTATTAGCAGCTTCAAATACCTGTTCCAAACCGCGATTAGGACCAATATGTTGTGAAAACCAGACCGCTTTTATAGTGTCTGATGTGTAATCTTTTGGTTGCAAAAAATCATCAGCCTTAAATGCATTTATAATGGTTTCTTGTTTAGTTTCAGTCGGAACATTAAAGTGTTTTGCACATTCCAATTGGATGCCTTTTGAGGCGTAAGTAATGCTCTCTGCTCTTATAAAGCCGTGTGCCATTAGCTCCATCCTGTTTTGCTTTTCAATCTTTTTATTAAAATATAAGGCTTCCCCTGGGTAAAAATCTTCAATATCTAATTGTAAGGCACTGCTTTTTTTGTCTGAAAACTTAACTGCAGCATAAAAGGCTCCCAAATTGTGTGCAATGACACGAGAAAATTTTGTTTTTTTATCTAAAGTTTTTGCTTTAAACCATAATTGCAAGGCTTTATCATTGTTGGCAAAAGCGCAAACTTTAAAGCTTTTTGGAAAAGTACTATTAATACTAATGCTGACTTTATGTATAATTTTGCAAATAATGGTTGTGATGATGGCGCTCTTTCTGTCTATCTCAATAAAATTAACCTCGGGGTTATTCGATTTAATAGTTTCGGAAAGTTCCATACTCCAATCCTGATGCTTAAAGCACAAAACATGACATGAGAATTCATTTTTAAGCACCTCGAACTCCTTTACTAATCTTGGGTTTGAAGCGAGACTTGAAGTAGTTATAAATAGAAGTTGTGTATGATTCAAAAGTTATATTTATAAATTATCAAGAAGTTTTTGAACCTCTACCTCTATAAGTTCAGCAATATAGCTCATAGAAACCGGAAGTTGGATGTTTTTTCCTAGTTCATTGATAAGTTTTGGATTGTTTAATATTTTTTGTAAATGCATCAATAAATCTTCCTAATTGCCATTTTCGAAAAGCAATCCATTGATATTAGGTTCGATCATATCTTTCATTGCAAGATAATCTGATGCAATAACCGGAATGTGTCTAGTCGCTGCCTCTAAAATTACAAGAGGCGCTACCTCAGCTACTGATGGCAAAATTAAAACATCCATCTGGTCTAAATAAACAGCCACCTCTTTCTGGGAAAATCCTTAGTTCCATTGGACTGAACTTTCCTAATTTGCCCAATTTTTAAAAGTATTGTAATAATCGTCTTCACCTCCGGAAGGATTTGTAATAATATGTAATTTATCGGTCAAATGCTGTTCACTATTAATAATACCCTGAATTAATATCATTTTTAACATGTGCGCTTCAAATGTTTATAAATATTGTCTTTTATTAGGCTCTTATGACTTCCATGTAAAGGCAAAGAGTTCATATACTCCTGATGACAATTTCATGAAACTACTTCCTTTAATTTGAGTTGTTCGTAATCCCAAGAAAAGAACTTGGCATTCTTCCATCTTCCAATTTTAGAATTGGTGCTTAATAGGTCGTTGTCCAAATTCTGCAATGCGTTTTCCAAAGATGATGTCATAATTAAACCAGCATTATAATCTAAGGATTTAAGAAAATCGCATTGTCCAAAGGTATCGGTTGCTAATATATAGAGACCGCCTTGGGCGTAGGTAATGATTTTATTTGATAATGCAATTAAATTATTCAAATCTTTCCCAGGTTCTAAAGCTAAACCCACATCCATTTTTGCCAAGAATATGTGCAATTCTGATTGTTGCATTATATCATGAAAAATAATATTGTCGCTAATTGTTATAATCTTTAAAAATTCTGGATTTTGATTCCCGACGAGATGAAATTCTATATGACTCAAACTCTTTGCTGCCTCAAAAATTTGTTCAAGACCACGATTCGGACCAATATTCTGGGAAAACCAAACACATTTCAAGGGATGTAATGTTGTCGATTTTGGTTCTGAAAAGTCATTCGCTTTAAAGGTATTGATGATGGTCAATTGTTTTGTATGGTTACGAACTTTAAAATATTTCTCACACTCTAGTTCGATACCTTTAGAAGCATAAGTGATGCTTTCTGCTCTTAAAAAACTGTATGCCATTAGCTCCATCCTGTTTTGCTTTTCAATCTTTTTATTAAAATATAAGGCTTCCCCTGGGTAATAATCTTCAATATCTAATTGTAAGGCACTACTTTTTTTCTCTGAAAATTTAACTGCAGCATAAAAGGCTCCCAAATTGTGTGCAATGACACGAGAAAATTTTGTTTTTTTATCTAAAGTTTTTGCCTTAATCCATAATTGCAAGGCTTCATCATTGTTGGCAAAAGCGCAAACTTTAAAGCTTTTTGGAAAAGTACTATTAATACTAATGCTGACTTTATGTATTATTTTGCAAATGATGGTTATGATGATGGCGCTCTTTCTGTCTATCTCAATAAAATTAACCTCTGGGTTATTCGATTTAATAGTTTCTGAAAGTTCCAAACTCCAATCCTGATGCCTAAAACACAAAACATGACATGAGAATTCATTTTTAAGCGCCTCGAACTCCTTTACTAATCTTGGGTTTGAAGCAAGACTGGAAGTAGTTATAAAAATAATATTCGTTTGATTCATTAAAATAGAGAGGGCCTAAATATTTTTAAAATTTCAAGTTCTATAATTTCGGCAACCTCATCCATGGTTGCTGGGACATTAACATTATCACTTAATTGATCAATAAGTTTTGGGTTAACAATTAATTTTTTTATCTGATCCAGTAAAGCCTCCCAATCACCATTTTCAAACAGCAAACCATTCTTCATATTCAATATCACATCTATCATGGCAATATAATTCGATGAAATTACAGGAATTTTTCTAGTCGCAGCTTCTAGAATTACCAATGGTGCTACTTCATTTGAGATCGAAGGTAATATCAGTACACTCATAGAGTTTAAATAATCTGCAACTTGTTCTTGTGAAAATCCTTCATTCCATACAACACTCGACTTTTGATTTGCCCAAATTTTATGAGCACTGAAGTAATCGTTTTCATTCCCAGAAGGATTTGTTATAATATGGAGTTTGTGATTTCCACCATCCAATTCATCCCACGCTTGCTTCAACAAATGAAATCCCTTTGAAGGATGCATCCTACCCACGAATACAAAATTAATTTCTTTAGAACATGGCTTATTAACATTTTTTTCGCTTTGAAAAAAAACAGAACTTATGCCTTGAGGAATAAGTATACTATTATTAATTGAATTAGATACAAAAGCCTTTTGTATCCACGGTGCAATAGCGAAAATTATGTCGGCATAATTGGAAATACGGTCCAACTCGCTCTTTCTGTGACTTGCTTGTTGCCACGTGGGAGGTATAATATTAGATAATGGGTGTACTTCAGCTACCATACTGATTCCTGCACCCATTACTTTAGACACCGCTAGATTATAGCCTTTACTGTACAGTAAACAACTCATGCATCGGTTCACCTCAACATGTCCATCACAATTTTCCCTATCAAATAAACGCATATTCCCTTTAATACAGAACAAACTACCTAAGTGAGGCGTATACAACGTTTTATAACCCAAATGTTTAATTCGCTTTAAGTGAAATCCGTTAATTGCTCTACCAAAAGAATGAAAATGCACCACATCTGGTTTTATTTCATTTACGCGATCAAGGAAATCTTTTATACCTTTTGGAGGCATCAGTCCATTTAACTCTTTTACGTCTGGTTTTTTGGGAATTGGAAATGTGTGAACGGGGAAACCCTCGTAAATGTAATCCTTTTGATTACTGGTAGTGGCAATTAAAACCGCTACCGGCCAATTTCTAGCGCTAAAATATTTGCACAGGTTAAGCACATAAACTTCTGTGCCAGCACGATGATCTGGGAAAAAGGATTCAAGTACAAAAAGGAGTTTATATTGCGTCATCTTTTCAAAAGATGTTTAATGATTGAGAATCCTAATTTAATTTTCCCTTTTTTTATGATTTGATAAAGACCTATCTTAACTATTTTTTTTCGCATAATTGAGTATGCTTTGTCCCTATCATTATCATTCAAAGGACACTTTGAATCATACAAGGCAAGAACTCCATTTTTATAAGCTTCAATCGCGTAAATTTCAATTTTTTCAGACTGATTTAATACTTGTTCACCGTGGATACGGTAAAAAAAGAAACTTGGTTGAACTCTTACCACGTCATACAAGGCCGCTAACTTTAACATTAACTCCGTATCAGCTGTGGCATGAGTTCCTGAATAGCCCTTAACAGCATCAAACGCATCTTTACGAAACATGGTCCCAGTGGGGCCAATGGTCAATAAGGCATCATTAAAAAAATAGGTCTTATAAGCGTCTTCCGATCTAACTAATTTGGGATATTTAAATTCTGTAGGATGTGTATCTTGTGACGCAATAGCAATGGCAGCACTTGGATATAATTCCAATCCCTCTACTAAAATATCTAATCCAAAAGCATAAATTAAGTCATCGGAATCTAAATATTTAATGTATTTGCCATTTGCCAAGGAAGCTGCTTTATTTCGGTTAGCAAATTGTCCTAGATTGTGATCATTTTTAAAATATTTTATACGCTTATCATCAAGATATTTATGCACTAGCTCTGTTGTAGCATCAGTAGAGCAATCATCGGTAATAATTAATTCCCAATGCACATATAAAGACTTTTGAACACTTTCAATGGCCTCTTCAATATATTGACCTCTATTATAAGTGGTCATTAAAATGCTTACAAGAGGGGTTTGTTTATAAGTTTGATTTTCCAATTGGGACTTCTTTGGTTAATTGATAATATTTCTTAGTAATTCCCTTTTCACCATTTAGCCAATACGTTATGGCAAATAGAGACTCTGCCATCTTATTTGCAGTAATTAGGCGTACATTATAAAGTAGCCAATTAAATTTATTGACCTTTGTCTTTTTTAAAACTCGATAAAATGGAATTAAATCTGACTTTTTGAGTGCAGGGTAGGCTTTTAATCCATAAACTCTAAAGTGATTCGTTATTTCAATAAAATGTCGTTTGTAACGGTATATATAATTTTCGTGATGGTAATGAAAGACACTTGCTTGCGGTGCGTAACCTAAATGAAATCCTTTATGATACATTTGCCACGCCCAATGAATGTCTTCAGAATAATTCGTAATAGGGAAAGGAATTTGTTGAAGCATATCTTTACGATATGCAGCAGTAACATTATCCCAGCCACAATTATTTTTTCGTTCAACAGGGCTCATTTGGACTAATTCAGCTTTAGAAAAGCTAACCTTTCGAAATTGAGGATCACTAAAAGTTTCTGTCCAGGCCCCTGGATTATTTTGGTTATCATGAGCAATCATTTGTCGACCACAAACTCCAGCGATGGATGCATCTTCAAATGGAGTTATCAGACTTTCCAACCATTTAGAATCAGACGCCATCGCGTCCTGCACCGTCATCACAATAATTTCCCCATTTGCTAAAGAAACGCCAAAATTCCGAGTAGCACCATGGTTAAAGTTGTTGGGATCTATTTGGTAAAGACGGACATCGTAATTTTTTAAAACCTCTAAAGTTCCATCAGTACTACCACTATCTATAATAATAACTTCAGCTTCTTTTATTATTGTTTGACTAAAAATAGCATTTAAGCAACGTTCAATAGTAGAAATACCATTTTTAACAGGAATTACAATTGATATGGTTATCATTTATACAAAATTAAGTTTGGGAGTTGTAAAAATTAAATTAATAACCATTTTATCCCTCGAATTATGGGTCATATAAATTAAATTATTAAAAAAATCTTTATGTGTAAAAGAGGTTTTTTGAAATTGATAATTTCTATTATGATTTCAACTTATGTATATCTCTTGAACCATCTATTAATAGGTTTATCAATTTTGTTTGAAAACAAAATACTTAATAAAATCAAGCTAACAATTATGATAATTGGCAATAAAATAGATAATGGCATAATAGCAGAACCGAAGCTAAAAATTAATAACACGCCAATATTTTCATGTATGAGATAAAGAAAATAGGATGACTTTCCAATACTGGTTATAGTTGAATTCTCTAAAAATTTTAAATTATTTGGGTAATATATAAACATAATAAATGCAATAATCATCATTGCATAAATAATCCTAATTGGCAGTCTAATTCCGGAATAAATGGTAAATAATATTAAAAATAGCAAACTAATTTGAATGCATAGAGGACTAGTTTTTTCTCTCTTTTTATTTTTATATAGTTCATAAAACAAAATGCCCAAACAAAATAAATGTAAATATTGTATAAGATTAAATCCATTTGTTACCCATTGCCTATACCATAATATAAAATTATGAGGAACGTCAATATTGAAGGTATTAGTGCCTTGGGTATGTTGAATAAAATAATTTAAGAAAAATAAAATAAATGATACCAATAAAAAATTCCATAAAAATTTCTCCTTTTTGACGAAATATAGTAAACTTGAAAATGCATAAAATTGAATTTCAGGCCATAAGCTCCAATATGAACCATTTACATACGAAACATCAGAATTAAAAATCACATTGAATAGATCTGGATTAATAAATGTTAGACTAAATACTAAATTTGTCAATGAGCGGCTATCAGGGAACAGATTATTTATGTCAAAAAAATAAACAATTAGAAAAGTTAAAATGGATGCAGCTACCATTGACGGAAGTAATCTTATTACCCTTTTCTTCCAAAATGATATAAATTTATCCGTTTTTTCAAGAGTAAAAAAAATAACAAATCCACTGATTATAAAAAAAAATTGCACACCCAGATGACCATAGCTAAAATAATTAAATTGGTCATCATATGGATATAAGGATCTTTGGCTATTTGGTGGTGTCCACCGAGAAAAAAAATGATATAGAATAACAATAAGAATTGCTATTGATCTAAAACCATCTAAAATAGATATTCTCGTTTTTTCAGCCGTCATAATTTTGGTATACATCAGTAACAACATAGAATTATGTTACTTTAATTCATTAAAATAATTTTCTTAACTGAAAATAAAAACTATGTTTAATAAATTTATTTTGAATCTATATCTAATATCGAAGCTTGTTAAAACCCGTATCTATTTAGTTATGGTTTAATTAAAATTTTTAATTTTTTAGGTACTAAAACATACTCATTTTAATAACTTCATTTATTTTCCATGTAAAGGATTAGTTTGATATTATAATAAAATTAAGTACACTGATATAGAACTGAACATCACATAACGGAATTATTAGTTAAATATTTTAAATTTAGTTTACTAAAATATCAAATTATTCAAATTTTTTCTTAAGATTTAAAAAGGGCGTCTCAATCCATTTGAATGAAAAATGTGCTATAATTATAGTTAATGTAGTAAATAATAAAAAACTAAAAAGTTCATGTGGGATAATTAAATCTTGCCCAGTCAGTTTGTGATAAAACACTGCGCATATAGCTGGCAATGGTAAATGAAAAAGGTAAATTCCATAACTTATTTTACCGATATGCATTAAAATTTTGTTTTGGGTAATATACTTTAAGTTTAATTGCCAACCATAAGTGCTAGTAATAACATAAGCTACCATGGTAATGGCTAACATAAATTCTAAAATAAGAGGGCCGACGCCTCCTAATTTGTAAGAGTAGATTAAAGTAATAATAAAAATAGGCGTTAAAACAATAGTTATAAGTGTTCGGTTGGATCGTATTTTATCGAAAATAATATTATGTGGCTTACAAATATGAAAATATGCAAAAAGCGCACCGATTCCTAAGGTGTGAAAATTCGCGAAAGTTAAAGATCGAAATAAAGGAACATCTTGGAAAATTGTAATAAGTGAAAGTGACATAAAAATAATAAAACCGAATAAGTACGGGAGCCATCGTTTTGATAAGAACAGGATCACAAAGGGCCAGACCATGTAGAATTGTTCTTCAACGCCTAAAGACCATAGATGACTGAACATACTATTAAAATTCCCTAACTTAAAGAAGTAAATATTCTGGAAATAGGTAAAAAAATAGAAATTATAATCATCATTCCACATTTGAAGATTTCCCCAATGTTTAGCGAAATAAAAGAAGAAAATGAATAAATAATAAACAGGAAATAGTCGGAGAGCTCGACGCATATAAAAATTCTTTAATAACGTTTTATTACTTTTATCTGTCATGAACCTCGCTTTAAGTAATATTGAAGTTATCAAAAAACCTGATATCGTAAAAAATAAGTCTACGCCATACCACAGGTATGGGATATAAAAGAAACTATCTTCAGGAATAAAATGAGCCATTAACACCATCAACACGGCTATAGCTCTAAGCGTTTCTAATTCAGGATAAAATTTTTTAGCTTCTATTTGCTTCATTATTAGTAGGTCTACTATTTTAATATTACTCGATTGACCTATTTTTAATTTAAGGCCAGTTTAAAATATAAATTGCTGTTATTCATTTTACTCTAAAACTAGTACTTAGATAAAACTTTTAGTAACGTGAAGTATATTGTAATAATTAGTTTAAGGATTAAACTTTAGTTTTAAACTACAGAGCGCATATAAAATACTTACATATAAATGCAAAAATCGAAATTTATATTTTTTCATAAAACACAAGAAACAGATTGCAAATTCTAATTACTGCATAAAAAATAAAGTTGTTAATTAATAGTATTTCTAAATAACCAACCTTTTATAAATGGGATTGAATTTAATACTCGATGATTTGAAATACATAAATACAGTTTTATAAATGACATTTTGTTTTTTGGCATAAGATTTCGTTCTTTAATCCAATTCATAAAATCGTCATGAACATTTTTAAATTTCACAATTCTACTTAATAAAAACGTGCCGTAAAGATTTTTAATCCCTTCTTGAAGAGCAATCTTATGCTCAACTGTTTTCATCTGAGGATAAAGATTTTTAAAAAAAGTAATTCTTCCTAAAATTGAATTTTTCCAGAATGCAATTTCTTGCTCAGGCGTTTTGGGCAAAACGCGATAAAAGAAATCTGGAGAAGTCTCTACTACTTCAAAATTCAGTCCTGACATAAGCGCTCGAATATGTAGCTCAGGATCTTCCATTATCATATAGTCTTCTCTAAACCCTCCAATTAATTGAAAACTAACCGTTTTCCAAATAGGTCCACTGATACACCATGGTGGCATGTCCTTAATAAATGATATGAGGTACTGCTTTTTATCCTTATATATGTTCCCGAAAACTTCATGATCCTTAATTTTTGTTGTAAATGTTGCCTGTGCAAAAACTGCAAAGTCAAATTTCGGATGCTGTTTTATAAACTCAACTCTTTTTTCTAAACAAGTGTGACTAATAATATCATCTGAATCTAAAAATATTAGATACTCTCCTTTGGCAAATTCAGTTCCAATATTTCGACAATGTGAAGGTCCTTTTGGTAAACTTTCCCGGTGATGTAATTGAACTCGAGGATCCGTCAACGCTAAATCTCTTATAAACGCATCTCCTCCATCGGTAGAACCATCATCTACTACAATCCATTCCCAGTTTTCATAACTTTGGTTTTGAATAGAAGCCCAAGTTTCAGGTACTAAATCTGAACGATTAAAAAGCGGGGTAATAATGCTAACGATAGATTTCATCATAAAAAAGCTGCTTGATGCTTACTGTTTTCTCTAGCCTTCTTAATTTCTTGAAATTTAGTAATTGTATTCCAAAATGCTTTATGGCGGGTTTTAAACCGTTTGAATTTTCTAAACAATAATTGTCCCGTCAATTCATCCATGCTCTTCTTGATAAATGCCAACCATGCACTTCGATACCGGTTATTTATATCGGCTAAAGGTACGAGGTTGAAAATTACGTTACGTACAGGATGAAACTCAATTTTTTCCCAAGAGAAAATAGAATCGTGGGTAATAACTGCATTAGGAACAATCCCAATTTTAAATCCCCAATATTTCACTCTGTTTATATAATCTTCATCTTCGCCATAATGTGCAAATAATGGGTTGAAACCGCCTACTTTCTCTAAACACTTTTTAGAAATCAACCAAGCCGCAGCATTAACAAAATTTGAGGTATATAATGGCTTTATGCTTTGCATATACAAGTCTGATAAAAAACCTGGCGTATTCTCTGGACCCGCATATTCAGCAAATTTGGTTTCTAATTCTTTTTCGGTTCCATTTAAGTGTACAGGACTCAAAACACCATAATCATTATTATTGCGATGAATATTGATAAGTAATTCAATTGAATCACGTCTGACCCATGCATCCTGATTGAGTAAAAACACGTAATCAACATTGTCCTTTAAGGCTTTTGTTAGACCTATGTTATTGCCTTTTCCGAAACCCAAGTTTATTTTAGATCTTATAAGGTGGACCTCTGGAAAATTTTCTCCAATATGTTTTGCGCTATCATCGGTAGAAAGGTTATCAATGACAATGACATGGGTTGGGATAGATGATTCTCGTAAACTTTTAAGACATTGATCAATCCATTGCATCCCATTATAAGTTACAATAATAGTATAAACCAGCGGCGTTTTTGGTGGGGTAAGTAATGTAGAACTATTCATTCACAATAAATTCAATTTGATTTGCTAACGATTCCTTCATTTTATCATAAGTATATTGGTTGGCTGTTTCCAGTGCATGTTGTCTCATGGTTCCTAATTGAGATTTATACTGATCAGGTTGATCTAAGATGTCATAAATTTTTTCGACCAATGCATAAGGTTCATTATTGCCAAAAACAAAAGCATTTATGTTATCCAGTAAAAAATCTTTTGGGCCAAAACCTTCATAACAAAAAACAATGCACCCTCGTGCCATCGCTTCTACTACGGAAGTATTTAGAGCCTCAAAGGTATTAAGTGAGATGAAAAATGTAGCCTGATCAAAAGTAGCTGAAACCTCCTGATGAGAAAGCCCCTCCAAAAGTTGAATACGCCAATCCACACCCAAGGCTTTTTTTATTTTATTGTTACCTAGCTTCCTGCGGAGCAGTCCATTTACAATAGAAAAATCAATTTGATTAAACTTAGGATACATTACAATGGTTTTCTTTCGGTGTAATGGGATGGGTTTGTTAAAAAAATAATCCGCCACCATGGGCGGAACCAAAAAAGATGGCAATCCAATAAATTTTTCTACAATAGGTAACATATGCGGCATAATTACCATAGCAGATGAAAAGCCTAATTTTTTATGGGTTACATGTAAAGGTAATGCTTCAAAGATCCAACCTGTAGCTTGAATAAAAAGAATTTTTCTGGCTTTACATTGCAACACAAAACTCTCATGTGCCATAACTTCTGGTACAACTAAACTATCCGATGAAGAAATTTCATAGTTGCTAATGGCATCTCTATATTTAGTAGGTACTTTGAGCTCAAGCCATGGTAATATAAATCCCTGTTTTTGATGCAAAACAAAAGCACTTTGTCCTGATTCATTTAATGCCTTTACGTGATGATAAATGACGCCAATGCCCCAACTCGGTTTAATATTGTCTGGAACGTAATAGTAAATGCTCATGGTAAATAAAAATTTTTAACTCTACAATTTTCATATTTGAAATTCTACTTTGATAAATTTTTTAAAATGAATATCTAGAATTATTTCTTGATAAAAGAACCTTAAAAGAATAGAGAAAACTTATTTTTTATTAATAAATAATCAAGAACTATGAATAAAATATTTACTGCTTCAATTTTGAATGTGAATTTATTATTCTATTAAATGTTCTAAATTCTAATGACTATATTAATCGCCATCCAAGACGTGAAAATACTGAATGTGGAGTATTAGCAATAAGCATGAATGTCTGAAATTTTAATTTATTTGATCCTATTGCAGGAAGAACTTGCTTTAATATATCAGTCCTTTCTCGGATGTCTTTTGTTTGGTATAAAACCTGCCATAATTCCTTCTTTAGTTGCTCTCTCCTTTCCACACTTATATTTATTGAATTTTGAGTAATGAATTTTGAAATCGTTAACAATACAGTTTTTGATTGATTATTACTTGAAATGAGGGAAAATGCACCACTATCATGCTCTCGATAAGCACATGTTATATCGCTAAGGATAATACCCTTTCCAAATTGTAATAAGCGCAATGTTAAAGGCCAATCACCCAGTAAATAATTATGTAACGCCTCTAAATTAATCATGCTTAAAACCTTGGTCTTGAAACACAACGTAAGGGTAGCGAATTGATTACTCATTAAATGCTGCTCAAATGATTTTTGACTATTGGTATCACCTGAACTTATTTCTCTTACAACTTCATTATTGTTTATGACATGAAAACCTGTTCCACATAGCACGTAATCTTGGTGAAATTCTAAAAAATCTACTTGTTTTTGCAGCTTGAGAGGATCAAACCAATAATCATCTCCTTCACAAAGTGCAGTATATTTACCTTTAGATTGTTCTAAAGCCCAATAAAAATTATTAATCATCCCTTTATTTTTATGATGATTGTAATATCTTATTGTGATATGATTAGGTAAGCAGGTGTCCTTCAATAATTTGTCAATAACCTTGTGGGTGCTATCTGTTGATTTGTCATTTGCAATTATTAATTCAACTTCAAAATTGCATTTTTGCATTAGAACACCATGTATGGATTGTTCTATATACTTTTCATGATTATAAGTTATCATGACTACACTCACTATGGGTTTACTCATATTGAGCAGATGTTAATGTTCATTTCGCCTAAATTTTAAATAGTCTTATAGAGATTGAGAATATTTTTATTTCTCGGCTTAATATACTTTGCGGGACACCCAGCATATAAACTCCAGGCCTTCGTGCTTTCTTTAACTAATGACATTGCACCAATGACGGTTCCTTCTGCCAATTCAAGATTCGGAAGTATAATGCAATTGGCGCCAACTTGAGAAAATCTCCCTATCTTTACTTCGCCACCGGACACATTGGTAAGGTTACTTGGAACCATTGGACTAATCATCGATTGTCCAGAAAAATCATCTGATGCACTAAAAACAGTACACCTCGGAGACAGTCCAGAGAAATCTTCCATCGTTATACCCAATTTACCATATAAGGCATTGTAGGCACTTAAATGAATGTAATTACCGAGAGAAATAGTGCCTGAAAGTAAACAAAAATCATCTATCCTAACATTCGAACCTATGCTAATTAGCTCAGGATTATAAAATGCTGCTTTATCAGAAATGAGTATGTTCTCACCAATACTTTTGAAACCAATAGAATTGATACTTTGCCTATCTAAAAAAGCCATAATTATTTATAATTTAAAACTCTTTGTATAATTCTGCAAATCAAATCCACTTCAGTCGTTGACAGGTCATAATACAGAGGGAGACAAAGAATTCTTGAGGCAATATCGTCACTCACAGGAGTGGATTGCTTTGTAACATAATTCAATGTGCTTAATGAAGGATAAAAATATTTTCTTGCATAAATTTCCTCTTTTATAAGAGCTTCAAATACTTGAGTTGCAACTGCCGAAGATTCAAATACCACGGGATAATAAGCGTAATTGTAATCAGTAAACTTTGGAATTTCAGGTCTATATACGTTGTGCTTCAGCAACCAGTAGTCATATTGATCACTGCAAAGTTTTCGTCGCTCTATAATTTTATCAACATATGGAAGATTGACCACTCCCATTGCCGCATGAAATTCTGAATTTTTACCATTAATTCCCACTCCATTGTATTTGTCCAAACCATCATGACCAAAATTTCTCAAATAAGCCAATTTTTTAAGAATATCTGGAGAATTCGTAATGACTGCACCACCTTCAATAGTGTGGAATAATTTTGTCGCATGTGTACTCAAAGTACTAATATCTCCATACGCTAAAAGTGATTGTTTTTTATAAGTGGTTCCAAATGCGTGAGCCCCATCATATATAACAAACAAATTATGCTTTTTAGCTATTACTTCTATAGCTTCAACATTACAAGGGAGTCCAAATACATGGGTAGCCATAATCGCTGAAGTTTTATCAGTGATTAAAGCTTCTATTTTGGAAGGATCTATTGTTAATTGTTTAGTCTCAATATCTGCGAAAATTGGAATACAATTTTCCCATACAATAGCGCTAGTTGTGGCTACATACGAAAAAGGAGTTGTAATTATTTCGCCTTTTAAATCTAATGCCTTTATGGCCATTTGAAGCGCAATTGTACCATTTCCAGTAAACAATAAATGGTCAAGTTTTAAATAATCTTTTAAGCTGAGCTCCAATTCATTGAGCAAAGGGCCATTGTTAGTAAGCCAATTGCGCTTCCATACTTGGTCAATCAATGCATCATACTCACTCTTTGGAGGTAAAAATGGTTGAGTTACTAATATCATATATTATATCTTATTGGTCTTGTAATAAATTGCACCTTTAGTATGAGTTATAAAACTCTGTAAATATATTTAATACTTTTTGAAACCATAAATTAAGAAAACCAAATAATCTTCTTTATATGTTAAGTTCCAATCTATTCAAAATAGCAAATGTAACAGTAATTAAAGATTTTTAGACATCAAGAATCTGCTAATAATTCTTCAAAAATCTGTGTTCTTTTCTTTATTTGTTTCTCAATTGAATATATATCCAAAATTCTTTCCTTTCCTGACATCGCAATTTTTTTGAGCATATTTCTATTGTTATCTAACATAATAATTTTTTCTAAAATGTCAGAAGGGTTTGAATTTACCAACATAAAATCCCGATTGTCGACTAATTTAATTTTTGACGATTCATTAAAATAGTCAGTTGCCATAATTACATTATCATTCAGAGAAGCTTCAATACAAGTAGCTAATGGAAATCCATCAAACGAATTTGGATGCAATACAAAAGGCTTATTTGGACATAAAATTATATTGGTTTTCTTGAGTATCTCAACATATTCTATTTCAGTCAAAACACCGTAAAAATTAAAATACTCTAAAACTGACGTATCTTCTAAATCATTGGCATCAAAATTACCTATGACATGAAATATTACATTTTTTGTTCTCTTTATTAAGAGACTTGCCGTTTGTTGAAAGACATCAAACCCCTTATCTTTTCCCTTTTCTATATATTTATTTGCAAAGAATACTATGTTCAAATTAGATTCAAATTTATCTTTGGGGTGATCCTTTAAAATCGATATGTTTGTATTCATTGGTACTCCAAATATTAAATGAACTTTGTCTGCCTCACAAAGATTTTTCGATATTAAATAATCTTTAACATGAAATTGATTAACTATGACACCTTTAAAAAATTTGGAACTAAAAATTTTCTTTAGCATTTCATCTGTCCCCTTGTGATTTAAAAGAAATCCACCTCCTGGGTACAACGTAAATGCAAAATTAGTTTTATTCTCCTCCGCAATTTCATAATACATACAGGTATTTGAAAAAAAAATGAAATATATTAATTTAGAGTAAACATTGTTAATGGTACCAATTTTTGTAATATTTGAAGATAAATTGGGGTAAGTTTTCTTCAGGTTAATTATATTTCGATTAAAATTTAGACCTTTATTATATTGATCAAATGTCCTCAAATCGGTAAGAACTTTTACTTTTTTAAAATTATGACATAATGCTTCAAATTCTATAGCTCTCCAAGGGGAAAGAATTGATGGCATAATATCATCAAAAATTAATATTTCGTTTTTAACAAAATAATTTTTTACATAATATTTCTTATTTCGAAATTCCTTTAAAATTCTTAAGATTCTTTTTCCGTATTCCATTCCAAAATAGGTCTAACTAATCCATTCCATTTACCAAAATAACTACTTCTATTAATTCCGTCATCATAAAAATCCATTTTGATAATTCTTTCTATCTCCAATATTACTTTTGTACCCGAATCAACTAATAGTACACTAAACACATAACTTTTGTCATTGAACATATGTTTAGGCAATTTACATTTAGCCGTATAATTACCTAAATCATGCTTTTTCCTGAACCAATTTTCATCAGTTATGGATGGTGATGACAACACATATTCTTCATCTTCCGAATATATAGACAATGATAAATTTAAATGGTAACCACTCTTTTTAACATTATATTTTATCACAATGAACGAATCGTCGCTTATGCTTGAAACAGCCAACTTATTCTCATTTATGTCTTCGAAAAATATTTCTTCAACACAGACAATATCACAACACAATAAATCTTTGTTATTCTCATTCAATTTGATAAATGAATCTGTAACCGAATAATTACTCAAGTATTTGTTTACTACATCATCCACATTTCCTGAAAATACCACCTTACCTTGCTCCATCAGAACTCCTCTTGTACACAAACTTTTTACAGCCGCCATATTATGACTTACAAATAACACAGTTCTACCACTGTTTTTGGAAACATCCTGCATTTTGCCGATAGCTTTTTTCTGAAATTCAGCGTCACCAACAGCCAATACTTCATCAACAATTAAAATGTCAGGTTCCAAATGCGCCGCAACTGCAAAAGCTAATCGCACATACATACCAGAGGAATAACGTTTTACCGGAGTTTCAATGTATTTTTGGCAACCTGCAAAGTCAACAATCTCATCAAATTTTGAAGCAATTTCTTTTTTAGTCATTCCTAAAATAGCCCCGTTTAGATAAATATTCTCACGACCTGTTAATTCAGGATGGAAACCAGTACCAACTTCCAATAGTGAAGCGATGCGGCCATGACAGATTATCTTGCCTGTGGTAGGTGCCGTCACTCGACTCAATAATTTAAGCAATGTGGATTTTCCAGCTCCATTCTTACCAACAATACCTAATATTTCACCTTGCTGAACTTCAAAGTTAATGTCTTGTAAAGCCCAAACGTACTCCGAGCCACCCACCATAGTGCGGTCGTTCACCTCGCCAACTTTTTGGTAAGGATCTTCCTTACCACGAATGCCTTGCCACCAACGATTAACATCGTGTGCAAAACTACCAGTGCCAACAGTGCCCAAACGGTACTGCTTGCCTATGTTTTCTACTTTAATTATTGGTTTATTACTCATAATTATACAGTGTCCATAAAAGTTTTTTCAATCTTATTAAAAATCAGGATTCCAAGAATTATTACTACAATCATAAAACCAACACTGTAACCAAGCCACAACCAGTTCAACTCACCGACTCCTGTAAAAGCATATCTAAAGGTTTCGATAATGGCACTCACGGGGTTGGCCTGGATTACTAATTTAAGTTTGGGGTTGTCAATTTCACTTAACGGATAAATAACTGGAGTGCCATACATAGCTAATTGTATGGCAAAGCCAAGTAAAAATGTAAAATCACGGTATTTAGTTGTTAAAGATGAAATTATCAAACCTAGTCCAAAAGCCAGCCCGGCCGTAATAATAATTAAAACCGGCACTAATAATAGAGCAGCGTTGGGCTTGAGAATAGCATCTGAAAAACATAAATAATAAAAAAACACCCCTAAAAACAAGACAAACTGAACACCAAAGCCTAACAATTTAGATATTACAATGGAAAGAGGCGTAATAATCCTTGGGAAATAAACCTTTCCAAAAATTCCTGCATTACCAATGAATGTGTTAGAGGTCAATGACAAGGCCCCTGAAAAGTAATTCCAAATAACAATACCCGAGAGATAAAAAACAGCCTGTGGCAAACCATCAGTGCTCATTTTAGCAATACCACCAAACACTACCATGAACATAATGGTGGTTAAAATGGGCTGAATAAAAAACCATAGTGGCCCAAATATGGTTTGTTTGTACACCGACACAAAATCCCGACGGACAAAAAGTAGCAACAAATCCCTATAACGCCATACTTCTTTCAAGTTAAGATCAAGTAGCTTAGTCTTTGGCTCAATAACCAAGATATAATCAGATTGTTTATCTGTTAAACTCATATGTCAAATATTTAATCTCATTACTAACAATGGCTTCGCACTCATCACTCCCATAATATTCCATAAGTGATTGAAAATCAAAATAACTTTTTTTAAAAAAATTATTAAAGTCTTTTTTTTAAGCATGCAAAAATACAAAATAATTAAGGTATGCCTTGCTTAAAACCAATTAATTTTTACATATTTTTATTTAGTGATAATCGACTTTAAATAATCAAAATAATCCCCTTTCATGTGGTCTATTTGATCAGCCATAGTTTCTTTGCTTACCCAATTGTAATTCATAGCAATCTCTTCCAAACAGGCAATTTTAAGGCCTGTACGTTTCTCGACCGCTTTCACAAATTCTGTAGCTTCGGTTAGCGCTTCATGAGTTCCCGTATCTAACCAAGCAAAACCTCTACTCAATATTTGAAGTTTTAAATTTTCGTCGTCTAAATAGGCTTGGTTCACTGAGGTGATTTCTAACTCCCCACGGTGGGAAGGCTTTACGTTTTTGGCAATATCAATAACAGAATTAGGATAAAAATATAAACCTACAACAGCATAGTTTGATTTGGGATTTGTCGGCTTTTCTTCTATGCTGATGACGTTATGATCAGCGTCAAATTCGGCAACGCCATAGCGTTCTGGGTCTTTAACATAGTTTCCAAAAACGATGGCCTTACCGTCTTGTTCAACAGCCTTTACAGCCTCCTTTAAAATCTTTTGTAACCCTGAGCCGTGAAAAATATTATCGCCCAATACCAAACACACATCATCATCGCCTATAAAGTCTTCGCCTATGATGAAGGCTTGCGCTAAACCGTCCGGGCTTGGTTGTTCTTTATAACTTAAAGTGATGCCGAATTTTTGTCCATCCCCTAATAATTGTTTAAAATTAGGAAGGTCATGAGGCGTAGAAATGATGAGAATTTCTCGTATCCCTGCCAACATTAACACCGATAGGGGGTAATAAATCATCGGTTTATCATAAATAGGTAATAATTGTTTACTCACCGCTAAGGTTAAAGGGTGTAAACGTGTACCGGACCCTCCTGCTAAGATAATTCCTTTCATAGTTATTGATTTTTTAATAAGCGTTTTCGTAGTACTATTTCTAAACTGTCTTTCCATTGGGGTATACTGAGACCATAGGTGTTCTGAATTTTTGTGGTATTGAGTAATGAGTATTTAGGGCGTTCAGCAAGAGTTGGAAATTGATCTGAGGAGACACCATTTACTTCACAATCACGACCTGAAATCTCTTGAATGGCCTTTGCGAAATCATACCAGGAGATTTCTCCACAATTTGAATAATGAAATATCCCAGGCACCCATGTTTCTGAAATAATGATTTTCATAATGACATTTGCTAAGTCCGCAGCATAGGTAGGCGCACCTATTTGATCATTAACCACGCTAATCGAATATTTTTCACGCATTAAGCGCAACATGGTTTTTACAAAGTTAGCACCAAATTCAGAATACACCCAGGCGGTCCTAATTATTATGCCTTCTGGAAGCGCTCGCAGGAGCGCTTGCTCACCTCTTAATTTGGTTTCGCCATACCAGTTGATAGGTGCGGTGCTTGCCAATTCATCCAGTGGCGTTTTACTAGTCCCATCAAACACATAATCTGTAGAAATATGCAATACTTTTGCATTATTACTTACGGCCCATTTCGCGATCTCGGCGACTGCTAAATGATTCACGGTATCGACTAATTCTTTTTCAGTCTCTGCCTTGTCAACCGCCGTATAGGCACCTGCACTGATAATAATGTTTGGTTTAATTTTATCGAGACCTATTTTTATTTTGTTTAAATCATCTAAAGGCAATTCTTTACGGTCTACACCTATAAATTCAAACTGTGGATACTGTTTTGCTATTGCCTGCAATTCTGATCCTAATTGCCCTCCTACTCCAGTAATTAAAATTTTCTGCATGCTATCTTTGGAAAATGTCATTAAATTGGGGTAAAATTAAATCTTTCTCAGAAACGGATATCTGATCTTTAGAGAGTGACCAATCAATGTTTAAAGTAGGATCATCGTATCTAATCCCTACTTCAGCGCCTTTATTGTAATAATTATCACATTTATAGAAAAACTCCGCAGTTTCAGATAATACCACAAAGCCATGTAGAAATCCTTTTGGAACAAAAAATTGTTTTTGATTTCCTGCACTTAAAAGCACCGAAACATGCTCACCAAAAGTAGCCGATCCTTTGCGCGCATCTACCGCAACATCCAATACTTCGCCCTGCAACACACGTACTAATTTTGCTTGTGCATGATCTCCGTTTTGCGCATGTAAGCCTCTCAACACCCCAAACTTGGAAAACGACTGATTGTCTTGCACAAAATGGATGTCCGTTTGAGTTAGGTTACGAAACTGAGCCTCATTAAAACTTTCAAAAAAGTAGCCCCGATCATCATTAAATAGTCTCGGCTCCAGTATAAAACAACCTTCAATAGCTGTATCTATTAACTTCATTTAATTATATTGTTTTTCATAATACTCCTTGTACTGACCGCTGGTGACATTTTCTAGCCATTCCTCATTATTCAAGTACCAATCCACTGTTTTTTCTAAACCTTCTTCAAATTGTAAACTTGGGGTCCATCCCAATTCTTTTTCTAATTTTTGAGCATCAATTGCGTAGCGCAAATCATGACCAGCGCGATCGGTTACGTAGGTGATCAACTTTTTAGAGCTGCCTTCAGGACGCTTTAGTTTTTTATCTAATACATTACACAATGTATGAATTAAATCAATATTGGTCCATTCATTATGACCACCAATGTTGTAAGTATCCCCCGTTTTCCCTTCATGAAAAATAATATCAATGGCTCTGGCATGGTCTTCTACCCACAACCAATCGCGCACATTTTCACCTTTTCCATAAATAGGGATAGGTAAATTGTTTTTAATATTATTGATAGCTAAAGGAATCAGTTTTTCTGGAAAATGATGGGAGCCATAGTTATTGGAACAATTAGAAATCACGGTTTGCAAGCCATAGGTATCTTGATAAGCTCTTACAAAGTGATCAGAGCTCGCTTTGGATGCGGAGTAAGGTGAATGCGGATCATAAGACGTCGTCTCCGTAAACATCCCTTCTTCACCTAAGGCACCATACACTTCATCTGTAGAGACATGATAAAAGCGGTGTTGCTCATAGTTGCCTTTCCAAAGCTCTTTTGCCGCGTTTAAAAGATTGACAGTACCAATCACGTTGGTCATTACAAACTCCAACGGATTGCTGATCGATCGGTCTACATGCGACTCCGCCGCTAAGTGAATCACACTATCTGGTTGTTCTTCTTGGAACAAAGCGTCAATAAACTGTGCATCCGTGATATCGCCTTTCACAAACTTATAATTAGGCTTATCTTCAATATCCTTCAAATTCATCAGATTCCCAGCATAGGTCAATTTGTCCAAATTTATGATTTGGTAATTAGGATATGTGTTTACAAATAGTCGCACCACGTGAGACCCTATAAATCCTGCACCACCTGTAATTATTATTTTTTTAGTCATTTTAAAAAGTATATTTTTATTAATTCAACATAATAATCTTCGTTGCCAAAAAAGCATTATTATTTGTTCCTATTTGTAATCATGTAATATAACGACTAAGGTATTGATTAATGGTTGCAAAGTTAAACATCGTTTTCCAATTCCTTTTTTATTTAGAAATTATACTAGAGATTTTCAAACCCTTCTTCATAAAGTCTTAGAGTAAAATATGTACCGCACCATGAGTTGGGCAATTAGGTGAAATTGATACAACTTCAATCTTCAGCCTAGAAATAAAGTGATATTTTTATTAAGCAAAATTAACATAATTTTTTTGTCGCAGTGAGGGAAAAAATTCTTTTTTTCTCGATATTACCAATGAACTATTAAGGTTTAGAAAAATGATATGTTCTTAACAAATATAGAATATAAACGAAAGAATAGTTAATCACGTACAATAAAATAACACTTTTGTAATCTTCAAATGTTTTGAAACCTATAAAAAATATGATTAACATTGAAATAAGGAGGTAAATATGTATCATCATGTTTTCTTTTAACATATTTCTTATGTAATAAGCATATGATATTGGGGCGACGATTAATTTTAGTACAAACATGCCGACTAAAATCTGTGCAAATACACCACTTTCTCTCCATTCGAGACCAAATATAAAAGCAAATAATTGTGGCCCGAAAAATATAATTATAAGCAATCCTGGGAGTGCCACTATACTCAACAATTGAACTGTTTTACAAAACATATGTTTAAAATGACCTTGCGCATTATAGGATTCTGTAGCCTGCTGTTGAAATACCTGCGTTATTGCACCTCCAATTAATTGAATTGGTAAGCCAAGCATTCGAACACTTAAATTATAAATTCCTACTACTGCGGGACCAGCATAGGTGCTCAACATAAATACTGGAAGTTGATTTGTAAGTCTATTAATAAATTCTGAAGGCAAGCTGTACATTGGAAATTGTTTATGATCTCTAGATTTTTGCTTAATTATTTTCCAATTGAAGTTATCTAAACTTAGTACATCATTTCTGTTTAATGTAATAAAAAAAAGGATCGGTGGCACAATTTGACCAATCATCAATCCTAAAAATAAACCTAAAGGTCCGTTATGATACAACCCAATTGTAATAGATACTATTGGCACCAGAATTGCCGTCAAAATAGCATTAAGAGATAAAATCCTATATTCCTTTTTTCGATTTGCCCAAATACTGAAAATTTGATTTTGTCCAGAAAAGAAAAACGATATTGGAGCCAAATATAGCCAAGGCATTAGAGCTTTATTTCCCAATGCTTCCCCTAGGTTGTCTCCGAAAAGAACTACTGTAACCAAGACGATAACTGTCATTCCCGAATTAATCAAACGGTTTAACCACATGATTTGTTTAGCATCGTTATCCTCCTTTTCTAACAATATAGGTTGTAAATATTGCATAGAAGAAAAGACTCCGACAACTCCCACAATGGCTATGTAAAGTCCTAAAGTTCCGTAATCCACCTTACTGTATATCCGATATAAAATAGGTGCTGTAAAAAATGTAATTATCTGTGCTAGCGTCGTACCAGATGCCAACGTTGCCACATTACGTATATAAAGTGACGCCTTAATACGTTTTACAAATTCATTTCCTTTTTTCAAAATACTAAAAACGACCTATAAAACATAAACTCGGTTTTCCTTAAGCTCATAGGTATCTCCTGTTTCTGGACATGTTGCGACATGAAGATCACTAAACTCCAATTGATGTCCTGCCCTACTCACCCAACCTATTTGTCGGGCTGGATTGCCAACCACCAATGCAAAATCAGGCATCTCTTTAGTCACCACGGCTCCGGCTCCGATTAAGGCATAGGAACCCAAGGTGTTGCCACAAATAATGGTGGCATTGGCCCCAATGGAGACGCCCTTTTTTATCAGCGTTTTTTTAAACTCTTGTTTTCTTATGATAAAACTTCGGGGATTAATCACGTTTGTAAACACGACCGAGGGACCAATAAACACATCATCTTCAATCTCCACACCCTCGTAAATTGAAATATTGTTCTGCACTTTTACATTATTCCCAATAGTCACTTTTGGCCCGACCATACAATTTTGACCAAAAGAACAGTTGTGACCAATTTTTGTATGGGACAAGATGTGACTGAAATGCCAAATTTTGGTGTCTTTGCCTATCCTTACGTCAGCGTCTATATAACTGGATTCATGTACAAAGAAATCGCTCATTATGGGTGTGGGGTGTTAGGTGTTAGGTGTGAGGTGTTGGGTGTTGGGTGTTGGGTGTTGGGTGTTGGGTGTTGGGTGTTGGGTGAAAATTAAAAACCCGAAACGGCAATTTCCAAATATTACGGAACAATTTTGCAAAACGGATGGTATTCTCCTTTTAAACCGATAGGCTCTAAATTTCTGATGGCGGAAACGGTGTTTATGGAGCCATAAGCTTCATCAAGACCAAAACCATTGCCGTTTAAAATCTCGTTATAACTTTTTGTATGTAAATCTGCAAAGCCCCCACTAAATTCAATAGCTTCTCCATTGACGGTTATCGACCGATAGGTGGAAAGGCCCTCAGCTTTTATCGCTGTGGGGATATAGTCGTAATTCACCGATAAAAACCATTTCACGTTGGCATGTTTTAATTTTAAAAACCCTGCGTTGGTATCCGAAGTTTTTAGATGAACAGTGTTTTCTTGAACCTCACCAAAGATCCAGCACAACATATCAAAAAAATGAACCCCGATATTTGAGGCAATGCCACCGGATTTGGTTTCATCCCCCTTCCAAGACACAAAATACCATTTGCCCCGAGAGGTAAAATACGTGAGGTCAATATCATAGACCTTATGGGGATTGCTTTGCAATTCCTTCGTAACTTTTTCCCGTAAGGCAATAATCGCTGGATGGAGGCGCAACTGAAGGATGTTATAAATTTTTTTGCCGGTTTCGTTTTCGATCACTTTCAATTGATCCACATTCCAAGGGTTGAGCACCAAGGGTTTTTCCGAGATGGCGTCCGCACCATTTCTTAAAGCGAATCGGATATGCGAGTCATGTAAATAATTGGGCGAACAAATAGATACATAATCAATTTTATTGCCACTGTCCCTTCGCCATTTATCCACAAACCGGTCAAAACGTTCAAATTCTGTAAAAAAACTAGCCTGAGGAAAATAGCTGTCCATTACCCCAATCCCATCATAAGGATCAAGCGCAGCCACCAAGGTGTTACCAGTTTCTTTAATGGCTTTCATGTGTCGTGGGGCAATATAACCCGCAGCACCGATTAATGCGAAATTTTTCATGAGGGGTTAATGGTCATGGGATTGTTGATTGTTGATTGTTGATTTTTGATTGTTGATGGGTGAGCCGTCCGAACTAACCTTTTCGGTACGGGCAGGTTGGGATTGTTGACCCGCCCGAACGTTCCTTATCGGTCGGGCAGGTTTGGAATTCTAAATACATATGTGCAACTTCCCACTGCTTACTGCTAACTGCTTACTGCTAACTACGGACCCGCCCAAACGTTCCTTATCGGTCGGGCAGGTTGTTGATTTCTAAATACATAAGGGCAACTTCCGACTGCTAACTGCTAACTGCCTACTGCTGACTAGTAACCCGCCCGAACATTCCTTTTCGGTACGGGCAAGCTGTTATGTGTTGAATGGTGATTCGTTATTCGATATTCGTTGTTCGTGAGTTGTGAGTTGTGAGTTGTGAGTTGTGAGTTGTGAATAGTAATGATTATTCTTTAGTCCTTATTCGTAATTACTTTGTTCGTTATTCGTTATTCGTTATTCGTACACTTTTCTATTTTCTATTTTCTATTTTCTTTCATCTTAATTCTTAATACTTAATTCTAACAGCGAAGCGGTCTTAAATCTATTTTTTATAAAATTCCCTATACCACTTCACGAAAGCGGCAATTCCTTCTTTCACTTCAGTTTTCGGTTGGTAGTTGAAATCTTTTTTCAACAAGCTTACATTGGCATAAGTTTGCTTGACATCTCCAGGTTGCATGGGCATCATCTCTTTGAGAGCCTTTTTATCCAGCGCCGTTTCTATAGCTTCAATATATTCTAGAAGCTGAACGGGCTGACTGTTTCCTATATTATAAAGTTTATACGGTGAGGCATTCTCGGACGTCTCTAAAAGCGTCGCCAAAATTCCCGCCACAATATCGTCGATATAGGTAAAATCACGAGAAAGGTTGCCATTGTTAAACACCTTTACGGGCTGATTATTGATAATGGCATCCGTAAATAAAAACATGGCCATATCCGGTCTGCCCCAAGGTCCGTAAACGGTAAAAAACCGTAAGCCAATACATTCAAAACCATACAAATGACAGTAGGCATGGGCCATCAGTTCATTCGCCTTTTTGGTGGCAGCATACAAGCTGACGGGATGATCTACATTAGCGGTTTCTTCAAAAGGAACAGCATCACTATTACCATAGACACTAGAACTGCTGGCGTAGACTAATTTCTTGATTTTAAAATTTCGGCAGCATTCCAAAATATTTAGAAAACCGGTTAAATTACTATCTGCGTAAGCTTCAGGATTTTCCAACGAATAGCGGACCCCTGCTTGGGCTGCCAAATTACAGACACTATCGATCTGATGGACTTCAAATAGTTTTGGTAGCGCATTTCTGTCTTCCAAATCCATTTTCACAAAAATCATTTGGTCACCATAAGTAGTGCTCGATGAGGCGTTAAGATCTTGAGATGCTTCTGCTTGATCAATCCCCAGCTCCGTCAATCGTGCCAACTTTAAGTTCACATCGTAGTAATCATTAAGATTATCTATGCCTATTACTTTATGGCCCAGAGCCAACAGCGATTGAGACAAATGAAACCCTATAAAGCCCGCTGCTCCGGTAACCAATATGGTTTTTGAGGTATTATTATTTTCCAATGACATACACTTGAAATCCTATAGTCTCTAATTTTTTGTGATCTAAAATACCCCTACCATCAAATACAAATGCGGGTTTTAGCATGTTGTCGTAAATTTTTTGCCAGTCGTAAGTTTTGAACTCGTCCCATTCCGTAAGCACTGCTATGGCGTGAGCATCTTTACAAGCTTCATAAGGATCGTTGATAGCCATTAAGAAACGCTCGTTTTCTTCTTCTGCCCGCGTGCCTAAATAATTAAGATCACTTTCCATTTGTTGCGCGGTTACTTTAGGGTCGTAAACGGCAATAGTAGCTTGTTCATCAATTAGCTGATCTGCTACATAGATGGCAGCCGACTCTCGCGTATCGTTGGTATCTTTTTTAAAGGCCCAGCCTAAAAAGGCGATTTTCTTACCTGAAATTGTATTGTAAAGGGTTTGGATGATTTTAGTGGCAAAGCGATGCTTTTGATAGTCGTTCATGATAATTACCTGTTCCCAATAATCAGCCACTTCATTTAGTCCATAAGATTTAGAAATGTAAACCAAGTTTAAAATATCCTTTTGAAAACATGAGCCTCCAAAACCTACCGAAGCCTTTAAGAATTTAGGTCCGATACGACTGTCCTTGCCGATGGCATTTGCCACTTCTCCAACATTTGCGCCGGTAACCTCACACAATTCTGAAAGGGCATTGATGGAAGAAACACGTTGTGCCAAGAAAGCATTAGCGGTTAGTTTTGACAATTCCGAAGACCATAAATTAGTCGTCAGAATATTTTCGTCAGGTACCCAAGTAGAATAGACGTCTACCAAAGCCTGAATTGCCTTAAACCCTTCTTCGGTTTGTTCTCCTCCAATTAATACACGGTCTGGAGCCATTAAATCTTGCACTGCAGTGCCTTCCGCTAAAAATTCTGGATTTGATAAAATTTGGAATTTGACACCATTACCGGTATTGTGTAAAATACTTTTGATGGCTTGAGCCGTTCTTACGGGAAGCGTCGATTTTTCTACAATAATCTTATCCGTTTTAGACACTCGAGCAATTTGTCTGGCACACAATTCAATGTACTTCAAATCGGCAGCCATCCCTTTACCTTTTCCGTAGGTTTTGGTTGGTGTATTTACTGAAATAAAAACCATATCAGCCGCATCAATAGCGCCATCAACATCTGTACTAAAAAACAAATTCCGATTTCTGGCTTCAGCAACTACAGCGTCAAGCCCTGGCTCATAAATTGGTAATTGCTCCAAATCGTCATGATTCCAAGCCGCAATACGCGCTTCATTCACATCGACTACAGTAACTTTAATATGGGGGTTTTTTTGAGCGATGACTGCCATGGTAGGACCTCCTACATAACCAGCTCCGATACAGCAAATATTGGTAACTTTCATTTTAATTGTTTTTTTCTGACTCGTTTATCTTAATTATTTTTTCTCAGAAGATCAGTACTTATGAAGCGTCCTTACCTTTAAAAGAGTCTTGGTTTTCAAGAAACCATTGGTACGTATTGGCAATACCTGATTTCAAATCGATCTCTGCCTGCCATCCTTGATTTTTCAGCTTACTTACGTCCATCAACTTACGGGGCGTCCCGTCAGGCTTAGAGCTGTCCCAAACAACATTCCCGGTGTGGCCCACGATATCCTGAATGGTATGCGCTAATTCTTTAATGGTCACATCTACGCCCGTACCCACATTATAAAGATTGTCTTCCAAGGTGTTTTCAACAGCGTACACGACGGCTTTAGCCATGTCATCTACGTGAAGAAATTCGCGCATTGGTGTGCCGCTCCCCCAAAGTTCTACAGAAGCATTGTCTTTTTTAGCCTCATGAAACTTGCGGATCATCGCCGGTAAAACATGGGACGATTTCAGGTCGAAATTATCGTAAGACCCGTAAAGATTGGTAGGCATTAAACTCACAAAATCTTTATTGTACTGCGTTCGGATGGCTTCACAAGCTTTAACACCAGCAATTTTTGCTATGGCATACCATTGGTTGGTAGGCTCTAAACTATCGGTCAATAAACAGTCCTCCTTTAATGGTTGAGGGGCATATTTTGGATAGATGCAAGAACTCCCTAAAAATATAAATTTTTCAACTTCAAAGTTGTGGGCCGCATCAATCAAATTATTTTGAATTTGAAGATTCTCCATCAAAAAAGGATACGGATTTTCATTATTGGCCAAAATGCCGCCCACTTTTGCTGCTGCATCTACAACAACTTCTGGTTTCTCCGCTGTAAAAAATGCATTGACCTCGGCTTGATTGCGCAAGTTCAGTTCCTTACTGCTCTTACCAATAAGATTGGTGTAGCCTAAAGCCGATAATGCCCTCCAGACCGCCGAGCCCACCATTCCGTTGTGGCCAGCAATATAAATTTTAGTCGTTTTATTCATAACTATTCAAAATAATTTAGCGTTTTATGGCCGCCTTCTTTTAAATAATGCTCCTTCTGCATTAATTTCACATCGCCCTTCATCATGTCCTTTACCAAATCCTGTAAATCCATTTGCGGTACCCAACCTAATTTATTTTTAGCCTTAGACGCATCACCAATTAAAAGGTCCACTTCTGTAGGTCTAAAATACTTAGGGTCTACATTTACCACTTCTGTTCCAATTGGCAACTGAAATTTATCGTTATGACAAGCGGTTACAAAGGCCTTTTCTTCTACGCCAACACCTTTAAATTCGAGGTCCATACCTACTTCTGCAAAGGCCATTTTAATAAAGTCGCGCACAGTAGTGGTTTTCCCTGTAGCAATTACCCAATCTTCAGCCTCATCTGCCTGAAGGATCATCCACATCATACGAACATAATCCTTGGCGTGACCCCAATCTCTTTTAGCATCCAAATTTCCGAGGTACACTTTATCCTGCATGCCCAAGGCAATACGAGATACCGCTCTCGTAATTTTTCGAGTTACAAACGTCTCTCCTCTAATTGGCGACTCGTGATTGAACAAAATCCCATTGCACGCAAACAAATTATAGGCTTCACGGTAATTGACCGTGATCCAATACGCATACATTTTAGCTACTGCATAGGGTGAACGCGGGTAAAAAGGGGTGGTTTCCGTCTGTGGCACTTCTTGTACCTTTCCGTAAAGTTCAGACGTAGAAGCTTGATAAATTCTAGTTTTTTTCTCCATCCCTAATAAACGGACGGCCTCCAAAATTCGCAAAGTTCCTAAACCATCAGTATTCCCTGTGTATTCTGGAATCTCAAAGGATACACTCACGTGGCTCATCGCCGCCAGATTGTAAATTTCATCTGGTTGGACTTCCTTAATCAGTCGAATTAAGTTTGTACTGTCCGTAAGATCTCCATAGTGAAGGAAAAAATTACGATTTGTCTCGTGCGGATCCTGATACAGATGATCTATTCTGTCCGTATTTAGTAAAGACGACCGTCTTTTCACCCCATGGACTTCATAATTTTTATTCAATAAAAACTCGGCTAGGTATGCACCATCTTGCCCTGTAATTCCCGTAATAAGTGCAATTTTTTTCATTTCAATATTTGTTTATAGAACTTTTAAGCTAAGCTACGGCTTCGCCACTGCCAGTCCCAAAATTTATTAGAACTGTCTGATATTTATATAACTAACACCAATACGCTGGTGTGAAGTTTAAGCGCAAAAAGATGCAAAAATACAACTATTTTTTAATGCTTTACCCATTCTAACTGATTTTCAACTTTACCACATAGCCTAATTTATGCAGCACCACCCAACATTGATTACCGGACACATATTTAACGGTTCCCTTTTTCTCCTTCATTCCAAACGCTTCTAAATCAATTTCCTGACCTACCCCAATTTTTTCTGTGGACACTACCTGTTGTTCATTTTTAGCAATATCTAGTAATAAATCCACCTCATCCGTGGGTACTATGGCAGGTTTTCCCAGCCAAAACAGATACCTTAGGGCACCGCTGACCACAAAAACTTCGGCACGTTGCTTTTCGGGAATATTTATAAGGATCATTGAAGGCAATAAGGGCACGCGGACTTTTTTCTTTCTATCGCTCCATTGTCGGACTTCAATACGAGTAGGACAACACACCACAAAGTGCATCTGTGAAAGCCGTTCTGCCACTTTAAGTTCAAACTTTGGTTTTGTAATTAAAACGTGCCAAGCCATAAGTTGTAGGAATACTATTAAGGATTTGAGACTACAAAGTAAACCAATCCCTTTAAAACAGCCAATTAAAAGCCGCAATACTTTAAATGCCATCACCTTCAACTATACTGGGATAAAGCAAAAGTTTAAAAAATGGCAAATGATCAGTTACAAACAAATTAGGATATTCTATCCTTTGAAATAAACCAATTTCAATGATAATTAGCTTTAAAGGCTTATGGAAGAAGCACTTTTCTCTATTAATTGGACATTTTTTGTGCTATTTTATCATAACTCTATATCCTACATCCTAGTTCATACAATCTAAAAAATTCTATCGTTGGCTAGAGACGAATACTGCGCAAGGCCTCACTAAAGTCACCTTAGCAAGCTTTTCTAGTGACATTTAATTACAAGGAGCCCTCCATTAAATAGATGAATGTTTTGTGCCTCAAAACTTCTGATATTTAAGCACTTTAGTATTTCAACGATTATTTATCCCTTAGGGCTTGAGTATTTTTTCAATTTCACATTAGTATATAAATTTATAGCTGGCTTTTATGGTAAATCTTTAAAAATCAAGAATTATTGGTGAAGCTAAGACACGTATTTAATAAGCGTTATGTCGTGCTAATAATAATTAGTTTCATAAGACAGCCTAAATCGCATTATAAATTTAACAACTATGGCAAAACTCTACATTCTATTACTTACCCTATTCACATGGCAGCTTGGGACTGCGCAATCGGATGTTGCGGCGATTAGGATTCCTGCTAATACTACTGTAACAGCCGTTGGTGTTTCTGCAATACCGTTAGTACGAGGGTCGGGCATTTCAAAACCGAGTACACAAACTAACATCGGTTTTATTTCGAATGGATTTGATAGTGCTACTTTAAATGAAGCAATTACCAACAATGATTATATTGAGTGGCAGGTTTCTGCAAATTCTAACACTACAGTTGACATCGATAGAGTGAATTTGTCAATTTCACGACAAAATAAAAATGCATCGACAAAATTTACAGTACGCTATACTACCACAAATAATTGGAGTATTGGGGTAAATAGCTTTGGTGAAAAAACACATGGCGGAACCACTGTTAATGAAATATTTGAGTTAGTTGCACCAACGGCAATTACCTTATCAGCAGGAACTACGCTTACCTTTAGATTATATGCGTATGGAGGGTCTACTAATCAACGTTATGGTATTGGTCAACTTGCAGAGGGTTCTTCAGCTCTGACATCCGATCGGATAGGAATTCTTATGAAAGGTACGGTGACAAGTGAATTTCCTACTTTAAGTTATACTAACGGAGTTTGGTCACCGTCTGCACCAAGTAGTATTACTGCAAATAATCCTGTAAGTATAAATTCAGGCACCTATACTATAGGCGCTAACAATGGTGCTTTGGATATTGTTGTAAAAGAATTAAGAACGGCATCAGGAACTAAAGTTGTCATCCCAGCTAATGGAAGTCTCACTATTGCCGGAACTGTTTTTATTAACAATGGATCAGTTGAACTAAATTCTACGTCTACAAATTACTCCAGTTTAATTTATAAAGGTGCTATATATGAAGGTGGCGTAAACAGTGTGGTTTACAAACGTCATGTCAATAGTTATGCCAACAACAATGACCTCATTTCTCCTATTTTAGAGGGTCAGAATTTTGAACTCTTTCGTGCCAATAATACAAATATTCAACCTTTAGCCAACAGTACTTTGTTGTTTGGGCCTTTTAATAAAGATACAGGCAAGTATGAAACTTGGTCTACAACAGGGAATACGGTGTTAGACCCTGTTACCGGGTATCGTGCAGCATCTACTGATAACGCACCATTTATTTTTGTTGGGAAGCCTGTTTTAGGAGACATTACCAAAGATTTGCGTCACAGTTCCGCGTATGCCAGGTGGAATTTGGTAGGAAACCCTTATACCGCATATATCAATGCTAAAGAATTTTTAGAGTTGAATGGAGCTGTTTTAAGTGATTCAGAAGTAGCTATATATGGCTATGATGGTAATGCCTCCGACGGTTGGGTAACCTGGAATTTAAACAATGTAACCAACAATGTAGCTCCGGGTCAAGGGTTTTTCATCTCCGTCCCAACTGGAGGTGGACAAATTAAATTCACCACCTCTATGAGACGCATAGCCAATACAGATGACTTTATTCAAAACAAAAATGCAAACACGAATAGCGCGCACGCTGCCATACAAATTAGTAGTGATTCAAGGATGTTTACAACGGAATTTTATTTTAATGATCACTCCACAAAGTCCTTGGACAGAGGTTATGATGCTGCGATATATAACAGAAAAGCACCCAATTTCGCAATTTTCTCGCATTTAGTTGAAAACAATGCCGGATTAGATATGGCCATTCAGTCATTAGCATACGCTGATCTTGATTCTGAAGTTTCCATACCTTTAGGTATTAATGCAACTAAAGGACAACAAGTTACTGTAAGCCTTCACAAAAATGAATTGCCAGAAGGAACGGAAGTTTATCTTGAAGATAATGTTGCTAATATATTTACACCATTACATAGTGCTGATTACACATTTAGTGCACAAACAAACATCACCACTATCGGACGCTTTTTTCTAACCTTTAAACGCACGACATTAAGCGTTGACCCGGAAATTAAAAGTGGACTTCATTTGTATGTATCAGATAAAATTGTAGTTGTAAAAGGAATTTTAGAAGATGCAACGCTTGCTAACGTTTATGATATACAAGGTAGAGTTGTTAAGACAGTGCATTTAAAAGGACAAACCAACAGTAATGATATTAATTTATCCCAAGCCGATGCGGGTATGTACATTGTAAAACTCTCAAATAGGACTCAAGAAAAAACACAGAAAATAATCTTAAGATAATGTATTTCAAAACTAAGAATTTAAAAAATAAAATGTTAAAAACATTTTGATCATTTTCTTTGGTGACGACCTGGATAATTCGAATTATTATAATCAAAACAGGACGAAAAGAACATTTAATTAACAAATTCTCAGTAATAATTAACAAAATTGAATATTCATTAGTATATTAACATTAAATTTTATAATTAAAACATGAAAACTAACATTACCGATGAAATTACAAGAAAAGAAGCGTTACTGCGTTTGGGTAAATATGCCGCATTAACGGCTGTGGGAACATTTTTAATTTTAAATCCTAAATCAGCTCAGGCACAATCCATACCTGATCCAGGTAATAGACCAGCCGGACCTGCTAATACTGATCGAATTGAAAATGAAGAAATCTGGCATAATAATAACAATCAAACGAAACCTGGGAAACCTCATAAACCTGGGAAACCTTATAAACCTGGGAAACCTGGTAAACCTGGGAAACCTTAGAAATAATGTATGAGCGTTTTTTTATAGAATATTTTAACAATACAGTTGCACCCAATTCACTTGGATAATGAGATCGTTAATGTATTTAATGATTTATGAAAACTTCTCAGTTCCATATTCTGGCACTACTATAAAAGGATTTTTAGGGGTTTATTTGTGGATTTACATAATCTTTTCCTATTAGAAATATTATTGAGACAGATCACGTAGTGAAAGTAGCGCCTTCATCATATACACCGCTATATCGCTTCGTTGTAAATTCTAGTATTCCAGTTCCATGACAATTTTTTCGGATACTCTTACCTATAATCTCTTAAGTTAATAGGGTCAACTATATAAGTATAGTAGTTCTAGAGCAGTTATCCATTCCGATTTTCATGAAACTGAAAAATTACTTATCAGTAGTGGAACCCTTCAATAATTAATTACAATATGCCTCAGAGCTCTGACTTTGACATCTCAAGGCAAAAAATGATCAGGCTTCTTCCATTTAGAAACCGAACTTATCTACCAGAAAAAACCGCAAAAGTTTTCAATACCTTCAAGGGCAATTTGCCTAACAGTCCACTAATACAGTCTACAGTTCTATTGTAGCGGAATGCCCCTACGATTTTTAAAAAGCAAGAAGCTACTAGGTCAAAAGCGCCTCGGCAATTATTATCAGGTGTTCGCTGCATCATAGGCTTTTGAAATTTATGTTTTAGCTAATCGTTTCATATTCTTACAGACAAAAATTAAGTTGGTATAGCTATTGACTTGCGTATATCCAGTAAGGAAACGAGACATAAACTATGAGAGTAACGCTATCCTGATTTTTATACGTCCCTTACCACGACCACCTCCAAATTACTAATTATTTGTGAGCCCAGATAATTCTTGATGTATGACGTATTTCTGTATCATGGTTACTCAATTAAAAACGCGACATGTTAGTATACAAACAATTAGAAAGCGGATTTAAGAGGAACCGCACTAAAATTTTATATAAAGTAATCTTGTATTTACATCTAGCAAGCACATGAAAAAACAAGAAAACTTTGAGATGAAATCAGTGCTTTTGGGGTGTAAATATTGGAATAAATCATTGAAATATGCATTTCAACAAATATCTATTCAGTACAACGTTGATTTTCGAATACATCTAAGCATACCTCTACTTTTGCAGCGTGCTAAAAAAGCCACGCCCCCAAACCACCTACCTATCATGAATACACAACACCCTAAAGAAGTTATCAGCAGAAAAGAAGCCTTGCAACGCATGGGTAAATATGCTGCCTTAACAGCTATGGGTACTTTTATAATTTTAAATCCCAAGACAGCTCAAGCGCAGTCACCTGGTAATAGACCAGAAGGTGGCGACAACTTTAGAGAACCTTCTGCTTCTGGCTCTTCTGGCAACAAGGGCAACGGTTTAGGCCAAGGAAATGCTTATAAGGATAAGGATAAGACAAACCCTAAATTCTTTACTGACAATGACATCTGGAATTAATTGAGACAAATAGCTACCGCCACCCCCATACTTAGAAAATTATAGTATATTGAGCGCTATGGCAGCTCCAAGGTATATAGTGAAATTAGAAAGCAATTATGTGTTATGGTTTGAAAAATCCAATCAATATGTTGTTGTTTCAGAAATGATTAAAGATTTGCTAGAGGTGTTTTTACTAATCCCTAGCAAATCTGAGTTTATAGCCGTGTTGGTTGAGCAACATATAGCAGATAATCAAGCAACAGCCTTCTACAACGAGATAAAAGGCTTATTGGAAGACGCAAATACCACGGCTGAACTTCCCTCTACGATATCCCCCACGATAGCTATTACTTCCCCAAAGATGGTTAGACAGTATCAATTTGGAACCAATTCCATTTCTGTCAATTATGGTTCATCGGATATTGAAAATCTAATTCATCCACAATGGGCGCATGCTGCGGGTGTCTCTCATAAAAACACTTCTACAACCTTCGATCTTTTTCAGGAAGGAGAGCAGTTATATCTCTTTAAAAATGACCTTTATATTGGCACGTATAGAGAATCCGATTACCATTTATTACAAGGACAATTTTCATTTCAACTCATCAATGCTCTTTATCAAAAAGTGGAATCTGATTGGATTGCGACATTTCATGCTTCAACGGTTTGTAATGATGAGGAAGCCATCATGATAATTGGAGCTTCAGGAAACGGCAAAAGCACCCTTTCTTCCGTGTTAATGGCTGCTGGTATTGATGTATTAGCCGATGACTTTACACCTTTGTTGGCACAGAACAAGGAAGTTTATCGGTTTCCTTCAGGAATTTCAGTAAAAGAAGGGGCCTTTAAAATGTTGGAACAACTCTATCCTGATTTTAAATGCTACCCATTGCACAAGAGCACGTCTAAAGATGTAATTATCAAATATATTCCTCCCATTAAAACGCTTGGTGAGGGCATTACACATGTGCCGTGTAAAAAAATTGTGTACGTGAAGTATGATCCCAATGCGACATCAAGTATAAAGCAAATTAGTACGGAAAAGATTTTAGAAACCCTGATCCCAGAATCATGGTTATCACCTTTGGCGTCCAATGCCGAATTATTTTTAGAATGGCTCCAAGATCTTAAAGGTTACGAATTAATTTACTCTGATAATACCATGGCGGTATCAAAGTTTAGAGAGTTATTCAAAGTGTGATTGCTTTCTTTACATTTCAGTTGACTACATTTGGATACAGATTAATTTCATATTTTGGGACATTCTTTAACACACATCACTTTACAACACATTTCGAACATCTTAAGTTTTCAGGACAATAGAACGATATTGGCAACCGAATTTGATGCCCTAGCTGTCGATTGGGATAAGGTGGTAATGCTTGCAAGCCAACATTTGATGCTGCCTGCGCTTTATTATCAGCTTCATAATAAAGATTTACTGACCCATATTCCTCCAGACTTAGAACTTTATCTGGAAGAAATTTCCAATATTAATAGCCACAGAAATCGAACCTTATTAGAGGAAGCCCAAGAAATTTCTGTTCTATTTAATGAAGCTGGTATCGATCATGTCTATATTAAAGGTGTTGCGGTTATTGCTACAATAGCATCAAAAGACATTGGAGCTCGTATGGTGGGCGATTTGGATATTGTAATTGCCCCTCATCAATTACATGCAGCATTTGAATTATTGCAGAACCACGGTTACACTGAAACAATCGAATTTAATTATGTTAATGAAAACTTCCGCCATCTTCCCAGACAAATTAATCCCGAAAAAATGGGTGCTGTAGAATTGCATTCAGAAGTTTTGGTCCATAAATACCGTACACTACTTAAAGTTGACGATCTCTTAAAACAGAAGTGTGCCACTAACGGGATATATATTCCCTCTGAAGAAGACGCCATACTGATAAGCATTTACACTTCCCAAATCAATGATCACGGCCATTTGTTTGGAAATTTAAATTTTAAACCAATTTTTGACTGCTTACTCTTCGGGCTTCACAACAAAATACCATTTCTTAATAGGATAGCTGTTATAAAGCAATGTCATTCATTCTTGGAACTGGCAAGTATTTATTTTCAGGAATTAAAACCCCAGCATACAATAGAAAGTTCTAAACGGATAAGATCTTACTATCACTTTAAAATAAATCATCCCAAAATTGGGCGATTTTATCAACACACACTTTATAATCTTCATGATCTCTTAAAGCGCATAAGATTGCTGGCTTACAACAAGAGCTACAGGGCTCATCTATTTCATAATAAATTAAGACACAAAAAACCTTAATATTTAAAAACTTGTGGGAAATACTTTGCCATATTGAACTAAAGCATTATTTTTGGCCAAAGAATTATTATGAAGAAATTACTTATTATTTTGCTGGTGACTACTTTTGGATACAATGCCCAGGCACAAGAGTTTGAAGATAGTTGGCAGATTAATGCAGGATTTAATACTGTAGGCAATCTTGGTACCCAAAATCCATTGGAAAGACTTGATGAATTTGGATTTAGAAATCCTTTTATTATTGGGATTGAGTACAGATGGGCACAGGAATTCTCTATAGAACAAGATTTCAGCCTTAACGGTTTTAAAAAAGGTGTCTATTTGAACGACGGAATTCTAACGGACAACTTGACTTATTTTTCCACGAACACCACTGTAAAATGGTTCTTTTCTGATTATATTTATAATTTAGATGAATTAGAACTATATATTGGTGGCGGCGTTGGATTGTTTCATATGGACGAATTAAATACGTCAGGTAATTTATCTGGAGGTATTCAATACTGGATCAATGACAATTTAGGGATACGTTTACAAGCGATTGGAAAATTTGCAGTAAATCATAAAGACCGTCAGTATGCCAACAACCACTGGCAGCATGCGTTACAAGTAGTGTATAAATTGTAATAATTTGCAAATTGAGATGGCAACTTTGTCTATCTTTAATTTAAATAGCTTAACAAAAGAGACCTTAAACACATAAGGTCTCTTTTGTTTTTTGGCCGATTCTGTATTAGTACTTCATTCCATTTTATTCCTCAAAATGTATTCAACTTTTTGGGGAATATGTAATTGAATTAGATGTTGATTCTCACATTAATATTCGTGTTTTAGGACGAGTTTCCCATCCGGCATACATTACTTAATTCTGATGCTGAACTATTCAAGTCGACGTCTATTTCCTACTCCAAAAAACCTTCAATCATTTAGGTCACTTTGGTGCTTATTTTATCAATTCTAATTTAAGCTTAAAACCATCAAGTTTATTATAGGTACCGCAAACACTATTTAATGCGAAGACTTCACTCAATACCACAATAGCCCGATTGTAAACGAAAAACATAGCAGATGTTCTTCTTCCGTACTTCAGCAACTGTGGTAATGCTACAGAACATTTCTCAAGTTTTTACAATTCCAATCTGGCAGAGACAGGAGTTGATCGTCTAAAAGTATATCGCAAATTCAAAAAAAAACCTCAAAGAACCCAAATTTAAAAGCATAGTTTGGGTAAGCCTAGAATTAATTTCAAAGAAATAATTTTAGTCTATCTTAACATCACTAAGATAAATATATAGGCGATATTAAATATTTTAAAGCTCGCCACCTATTGATGAAAGCTGCTATCGTATTAAACAGGTTCACGGGATCCTAAATAGAAATGAAGGCTCTTCAATGCTTATCCTCAACCTTTGGGATATTTTCTTGCAAAGCTGCTCGATTAAACTTAATGAAGCAGGAATTATGATCCCAAAGCGTTCCGCTTTGAAAGTAGTTTAAACGAAAAAACGCTCAAGCATCCTAGATTAAAAGGGATTGTAGATCCCAAAGCGTTCCGCTTTGAAAGTAGTTTAAACGAAAAAACGCTCAAGCGAGCTTGGCCAAAAGGATTGTAGATCCCAAAGCGTTCCGCTTTGAAAGTAGTTTAATCGAAAAAACGCTCAAGCGAGCTTGGCCAAATGGATTGTAGATCCCAAAGCGTTCCGCTTTGAAAGTAGTTTAAACGAAAAAACGCTCAAGCGAGCTTGGCGTTTTTTCTTATTAAACTACTTATTCGTGACCACGGAGGGATTCAAACCCCCGACCGCTGGAGCCGAAATCCAGTGCTCTATTCAGCTGAGCTACGTGGCCTAATATTCCTGCAATAGCAGGAAACTCTTTATAATGCTAAATCAATTTAAGCCAATTTAGCCTTTACTAGTGTAGAAATCGTTTTTCCATCCGCTTGACCAGCGAGCTTTTGGTTTACAATTCCCATAACCTTACCCATATCTTTCATTCCCGCTGCTCCTGTACTAGCAATCGTTTCTAAAACTACTTGTTCAATTTCAGCTTCACTTAACTGTGCCGGTAAAAATTGGCTTATTATTTCAGCTTGTGCCAACTCAGGTTCAGCTAAATCATTTCTATTCTGTTCCGTATAGATGGCAGCACTATCCTTGCGTTGTTTTACCAACTTAGACAGAATTTTAATCTCTTGTTCCTCAGAAATCTCTTCTTTTGAACCGGTTTCTGTCTGTGCCAACAAAATTTCAGATTTAATAGCTCTTAACGCGCCCAAAGCCATTTGATCTTTACTCTTCATGGCTGCTTTCATCGCAGTCATTAAATCGTCTTGTAAACTCATAGTTGATTTTTTTGCTGCTGCGAAGATACTAAAAAGTAAGGAGTGATATGCAACCGCGTGATAGGATTCTTCTAAAAATGATGTAAAAATTTATATTGTTGTCCGATAAAGAATCAAGACCGCTCACGCTTCTAGAATCAAGAATAAAGACTTGCTTGCAACGAACTGACAAACAGCGATCATTTAAATTAAAATTATATGATCTCACTCGGTAGAAATAGTTTCTATAAAGCAAGGACTCATTTAGGAAATCAACTTAGGCCTCTTGTTCTAAATTAGTTTGTCAATTAGGTTTTATTGGACACTAATGAAAAATTTTATAGTTTTAAATTGTAGTATGACTACGACGCTTAAATTATCTAAGTCATAGCATTGATTATCAACCAGCTTCCTTCTTAAAAATGAAAAAACCCGAAAAGAAAGTATATTTTCGGGTTCTTAATTAAAAAAAGAAGATTGCTATTAATCTACGTTATCATGCAGAAAAGAATTGTTGCTTCTTAACTGTATATCATCATTATCATCTGTACCTACAGACATTCTTGAGCTATTGAGTTCAGTGGAGTGTCTTCTCTCATCTAAATGTACCCCCTGACGTTTATAGGCAGGTTCTTTTTCAATTTCATCAACCTTTGCAGAATTGAATTTATAGTTAAAATCTTTCATTTTGCGTCTTCTCTCGTCAGCACGTTCCTTTAACATATCTGAAATTGGACTGTTCATCGGATCGATTTCTTCTGAGGCAGCAGTTTCTTCTGGATTCTTAACAACTTTTCTTTCAAAAACGATGTCTTCTTCCATCTCTAATTTATGCTTCGTTTTCGTTTTATTTAAAGACGACTCGTAAGTGGTAACGTCTTCTAAAGCATAGCGTTTCTCACCATTTTCAGCCGATTTCTTAACTGACATGATTTCCACATGGTCATTTACTTTGATGTCTTTAGTGGTTTCATCTAAATCAAAAAGAACTTTTTTTTCTTTTTTTGGTGTCTCTTCTACGTTTTGATTGAACAAGGGCAAATCAAAAGTTAAGGTAATTTGCTGTTCCTCTTCAAAAATATCCTTTGGCGTTTCAGCTTTAAAAGGCTCAATTGGCGTGATGATAAAATCGTCTTCTGCTTCTTCCGCTGCGCTGTCTAAAACTTCATCATATACCACATTTAAGTTTTTGATAAATTCAGTTGTCGGAATCAGATTCATATTTAAATCCTGTTTTTTTTCCTCTTCTACCAATTTATGCACAACCACCTGCTCTACTTCCTTTTCGAGAACGATTTCTGGTTTAATGATTGCAGGCTCGCGCTCTTTAACCTTACTATCAGCATTATCATCTTCTAAGGCGTGAATGACTTTTTTTGTTTCTGTATTTGAAATCTCATCCTGTTGTTCAATGTCGAATCCTGTAGCAATAATGGTTACAGAAATTGATTCTTGCAACGATTCATCCTCGCCTACACCCATAATGATGTTTGCGCCATGTCCTGCTTCATTTTGAATATGATCGTTAATCTCTCCAATTTCATCAATAGTAATTTCCTGAGCACCAGAAACGATGAGCAATAATACGTTTTTGGCTCCTGTAATTTTATTATCATTTAATAATGGTGAGTCTAAAGCTTTCATAATGGCTTCCTGCGCACGCGTTTTGCCTGATGACGTGGCAGAACCCATAATGGCAGTTCCACTATTACTCAATACCGTTTTAGCATCGCGTAAATCGATGTTTTGGGTATAATGGTGCGTAATAACCTCAGCAATTCCTCTTGAGGCCGTTGACAATACTTCGTCAGCCTTAGAGAATCCAGCTTTGAATCCTAAATTACCATATACTTCCCGTAATTTATTATTATTGATCACCACTAACGAATCACAATGGCTTCTTAAGGTTTCAATTCCTTTTTGAGCTTGTTCATTCCGTGTTTTACCTTCAAACAAGAACGGCATTGTAACGATTCCGACGGTCAGAATTTCCAGTTCCTTAGCCATTTTAGCAATGACGGGAGCTGCTCCAGTTCCTGTACCACCACCCATTCCGGCAGTAATGAAAACCATTTTTGTGTTGGTATCCAGCATACGGCGAATATCTTCCAAACTTTCCAGCGCAGCCTGCTCTCCTACTTCAGGATTTGCACCGGCTCCGAGGCCTTCAGTTAAGTTAACTCCCAACTGAATTTTGTTTGGGACACCACTGTTGTGTAGTGCTTGGGAATCTGTATTACAGATGACGAAATCAACACCTTTGATTCCTTGTTGAAACATATGGTTAATAGCATTGCTTCCGCCGCCACCGACTCCTATCACCTTAATGACGTTGGATTGGTTTTTTGGCAAGTCGAATGCGATATTTCCAAATTCATTTTTATTGCTCATAATGTTTTGGGTTTTTCTGGATTCTTTATTAATTTTTGTAATTTCTTGTGGACAGTTATAATTCTGTCGCTTTATTTTATTATTCGGCGTTGTCTAAGAAATCCTTGACACGCTCCGTCAATTTGTCTAAAAATGTACGACGCTCTTTTTTTGGCGGCGGTATCAATGCTGGCTCTTCTTCAATCTCTGGGGTTGCTGCTTCCGTATTTTGATGGTTCTCATCTTCTATCCGGGCCGCAGCTCTTTCAATACGCTTGCGTTCTTGGCGTTTTAAACCATCCATCACCAAACCTACTGCCGTAGCATACAAAGGGCTGGCAATTTCTTCATCACTATCGCCGGCTAAATGCTCATTAGGAAACCCTATTCTGGTATCCATCCCTGTGATGTACTCAACCAATTGCTTTAAATGCTTCAGTTGCGCACCTCCACCGGTAAGAACAATACCCGCAATCAATTTTTTCTTTTGCTCCTCGTGACCGTAATTCTTTATTTCAACATACACCTGTTCCACAATTTCCACCACACGGGCGTGAATTATTTTTGACAGATTTTTAAGTGTAATTTCTTTAGGTTCTCTCCCTCTCAATCCCGGAATGGAAACAATTTCATTATCCTTATTCTCTCCTGGCCACGCTGAACCAAATTTTATTTTTAGTAATTCGGCTTGTTTTTCAATGATGGAACAGCCTTCTTTGATGTCTTCCGTTATGACGTTACCTCCAAATGGAATGACCGCGGTATGACGAATAATTCCGTCTTTAAATACGGCTAAATCTGTAGTTCCACCCCCTATATCGATCAAGGCCACACCCGCTTCTTTTTCTTCTTGACTTAACACCGCATTTGCTGAGGCCAAAGGTTCTAAGGTAATGCCTTCCAGTTCTAATCCGGAGCTTTTTACACAACGTCCAATGTTTCTTATTGAAGACACTTGCCCTACAACCACATGGAAGTTAGCTTCCAAACGGCCGCCGTACATCCCGATAGGTTCTTTAATTTCGGCTTGCCCATCAATTTTATACTCTTGGGGCAATACATGGATGATTTCTTCACCAGGAAGCATCACCAATTTATGTACTTGATTGATTAAACGATCAATATCTTCTTCATCAATTACCAATTCAGAATTGGCCCGAGTAATGTAATCACTGTGCTGCAAACTGCGAATATGCTGACCAGCAATGCCCACGGTAACTTCCTCGATCTTTTGGCCACTTTCAGCTTCAGCTTCTTGAATTGCCTGCTGAATAGACTGAATGGTTTGGGTAATGTTGTTGACCACGCCTCTATGTACACCTAAACTTTTAGCTCTACCAATCCCTAAAATTTCGGCTTTGCCATAGTCATTTTTACGACCGATCATAGCAACAATTTTTGTTGTCCCGACGTCTAATCCTACTGAAATTTTATTATTCTCCATCCTTTACTTTTTGGTACATATGACCTGTTTATCAAATCTGAGATTGACGGCGCTATAACTGTTTAACGAGCCATCTTTCATTGCTTTTTGATAAAAAGCCTTAAGATTATTAATCTTTTTATCTAATTGGTCTAAAGACCCTAACTGCACTTTAAAGTCATTCAACCTTAACTTGAGATCAATGCTTTTGTTTTCGTTTTGATGTATCTCTGTGACGTGTTTTCTTAAGAAATCGTCACTTTGTACTTTTTGGGCAACATAAAACACATTATACAACTCATTTTTAGTTACAAAACCTGTTACTAAAGGCACTCTTGAACTGTAATTTGTTGACAACGGCATGTAAGTGCCTTCATCATCAATATAGTAAGAGGCATTTGTACTCACTCTCGCAATTGGTTTCTTTTGTTCGATTTCAGCAGTCAATGTGCCATCAACGTTGATGTACACTTGGGCTTGCTTAATCATGACATTAGCGTTCAGGGCAGATTCCAAGTCGTTCAAATCTATAATTTCTTTGGTCATATTAGAAACACTCTGCTGATTTACTATTAACAACTTACTAACAGTTTCGTGGGTTACGAATAAATTTTCATCACCCAGAAATTTTATGTTTGGCTCACTCACTTTCCTGGCCGAATTCCTCACTGAAGAAAACGCGAAAAGAAATGCTACCAACATCAGCAATCCTATGACTTTTATATAGTTATAATTAATTTTCAAGTTCTAATCCTTGTTTTATATGTTTTACTTGTTCTCCAATATCTCCAGCGCCAATAGTTAAAATCACAAACGCATCTGAAGCTTTGATTTCTGATAGCAACGCCGATTTCTCAACTAACTTTTTACTGTTATTTTTAATTTTCTTCAACAACCATTCTGAAGTAATACCTTCCATCGGCAATTCTCTTGCAGGATAAATATCTAACAACATCACTTCATCAAACTGCGATAAACTTTTCGCAAAATCGTCCGCAAAATCACGTGTTCTACTAAACAAATGCGGCTGAAAGACAGCCAAGACTTTTCTACCTGGATACATCTCTCTCACGGCATGGTGTACCGCATTAATCTCTTCAGGGTGATGGGCATAATCATCAATAAAGACCACATTGTCAGTTTTTAACTGGTAGGTAAAGCGACGTTTCACCCCTTTAAACGATGCTAAAGCCTTGACGAGCTGCTGGTGAGGGATACCATATTCTACAGTCATCGCCAAGGCCATTATAGCATTCGACAGGTTATGTCTTCCCGGTAGGTTAAATTTAAAATTATGTAACGTACCCGTTGGTGTTTTCAGGTCAAATTCATAACTACCATTGGCAATTTTAATATGTTGAGCGGAATAATCCGCGTCATCTTCTATACCATAAGTGATCCCTTTTAATGGCAAACCATTTTTAACGAATAATTTGCCGCCTGGCTTCAATCTTTTGGTAAAGTCTATAAACGATTTTGTCAATTCTTCAGGGGCTCCATAGATGTCGAGATGATCCGCATCCATAGACGTGATGCCCGCCATATCTGGGGAAAGGGTTAAAAATGACCGATCGTATTCATCGGCTTCCACCACTGTAACGTCCGTCCCATTCAAGATAAAGTTAGAATTGTAATTCTCACTCACACCGCCTAAAAATGCGGTCATAGGAACATCACACGCTTTCATTAAATGGCCCAAAATACTCGTTGTGGTCGTTTTACCGTGCGTGCCTGCTACCGCAAGGCAGAAGGTGTTTTTGGTGATTTCTCCCAGCACCGCCGATCGTTTTAAAAGCTCAAAACCTTGATCTTTAAAATAATTATATTCTATATGGCTCTGAGGAATTGCCGGCGTGTAAACAATCAGCGTACGCTCTTTGTCTAAAAATTCTGTTGGAATACTGGCAATAGCATCTTCAAAATGCACGTATACACCTAGGTCTTTCAATGCCTCAGTAATTTCCGTTTTGGTTCTATCATATCCAGCCACCGACTTGCCTTCTGCTACAAAATAGCGCGCAAGGGCACTCATTCCGATGCCTCCGATGCCGATGAAATATACGTTATGTACTGATTTTAAATCCAAGATCTCTTTATTCTATGTTCTCTATTCTATTCTCTTTATTCTATATTCTCGAAGACTTCAACAATTTCTCTACCTCATCCACAATATCATTGGTGGCATTTACCAATGCCAATTTTTTAATGTTGGTGCGCAGTTGTTGTTGCTTCTCTGACGAGCTGACCAATTGCGTGAATGTATTTTCAAAATCTACCGATAAGTCGGCTTCTTTAATTAACAGCGCCGCATCTTGATCTACTACCGCCATCGCATTTTTAGTTTGATGATCTTCAGCAACGTTGGGTGACGGAATAAATATCACTGGTTTTCCCACCACACACAATTCGGAAACAGAACTTGCGCCCGCTCTAGAAATGATAAAATCGGCCGCTGCATAAGCCAAGTCCATAATATTTAAAAAAGCATGAACCTGTACATGTTCATGACTATTATATGTTTTATAGGTATCATAATATAACTTGCCACATTGCCAAATGACCTGAACATTTTGGGTTTGGAAAAACTCCAATTCCTGTTCTACCAATTCATTAATCCGTCGTGCTCCTAAACTCCCGCCCAAAACCAACAAGGTATATTTCCCGTGATTTTGTTTAAATGCCTCCTTGCCTTGTATCGATTTTGTATCAATCTGCAACAAATCCTGCCGGATTGGATTGCCCGTTTTGATCAATTTATTCTTTGGGAAAAAGCGTTCCAACCCATCGTAAGCCACACAAATTTTATCAACCTTCTTACCCAGTAATTTATTGGTAATCCCTGGGAAAGAATTCTGCTCCTGAATTAAACTAGGGATGCCTTTAGAAGCGGCCACTTGCAATAATGGTCCACTCGCAAATCCGCCAGTTCCTATAGCCACATCAGGCTTAAACGCTTTCACAATTTTTCGTGCCCGCATTAAGCTAACAACCAGTTTCGCAGGAAAAGCAAGATTCTTCAACGTTAACTTACGTTGGATACCTGAAATCCATAAACCTTCAATATCATATCCGGCTTGTGGTACTTTTTCCATTTCCATCCGATCTAAAGCACCCACAAATAGAAACTTCGCATCCGGAAAACGCGATTTCAACTCATTGGCAATAGCAATAGCAGGATAAATATGACCTCCTGTGCCGCCTCCTGAGAGAATGATATGATATGGTTTCTTTTCTGTCACTACTTTACTGATTTATATACAAAAATCTCTTCTCTATTTTCTCTTCTCTCTTTTCTATGATCTCTCCTAAATCGCTTCACTCAATATTTCTAACGGATTATCCAATCCTTCTTCTTGTTCTTTTAACTCCTCTCGCTTGGCGCTCACACTTAAAATAATGCCAATTGCCAAACAGGTCATCCAAATAGATGTTCCACCACTACTGATGAGGGGCAAGGTTTGTCCTGTAACCGGAAAGAGTTCTACGGCAACCGCCATATTTATAAACGCCTGAAATACGATAGGCAATCCAACCCCCAAAACCACTAATTTCCCAAAGACCGTTTCTGATTTTTGGGCGATGATGACAATTCTGAACAGCATCCAACAATAAACTGTCAAGATGACCAAACCACCAATTAACCCGTATTCTTCAACGATAATGGCGAAAATGAAATCGGATGAGGATTGGGGCAAAAAGTTCTTTTGAACACTCTTACCTGGGCCCAACCCTGTAATTTCGCCCGTAGCGATCGCTATTTTTGCTTTTTCAATTTGATAATCCGCTTCAGTGTCTTCACCGTTGGAAAAATTTTCGATGCGGCTCATCCAGGTATCAATACGATTGGGCATCACCTCAGGAAAGGCTTTAGCAGTCAACACAAACAATGCCAAGACCACCATTCCAGTTCCAATAATCACCGCTAAATATTTTATTGGGTATCCGCCAATAAAGGTTATCACCATGACCATGGCGAACATGATTGCTGCGGTCGAAAAGTTAGCGGGAAGGATTAAAATTAACACAAAGAATACCGGAAGCCATAAGGGCAAAATAGATTCTTTAAAAGTGATGACTCTATCCTGAATTTTTGACAGATAACGTGCCACATACACCATTAGCACTACGGCGGCGAGGGTGGAGGTTTGAAACGACATCCCAACAATCGGTATTTGAATCCACCGGCTTGCATTTGCACCGTCAATGGTAGTGCCTTGAAACATGGTCAACACCAATAAAATTAATACGATAGGTAACATGACAATGGAGAGGCCCTTAAAATAACGGTACGGCACCCGGTGAATGCCATACATGATGGCAAACCCAAGAAACAAATGCATAAAGTGCTTTACAAAAAAGGAAAATGTACTGCCTGAACTCGAAGTATATGCCAGATTACTAGAAGCGCTGTACACCGGAAGAAATGAGAAAATTGCCAACAATGCGACAATGGCCCAAATCAATCGATCTCCTTTTATATGTGATAACAAATTATTCATAATTCTAATTCTGCCTTTTGGGCAGCTTGATATGGTATTACAAACTTCTTACGGCATCTTTAAATTGACGCCCTCTATCCTCATAGCTTTCAAACAAATCAAAACTTGCACAAGCTGGCGATAACAACACCGTATCTCCAGTTTCAGCGAGTTTATAGGCAATTTTAACAGCCTCACTCATAAATTGCGTCTCCACAACCGTATCTACCATTGTCCCGAAGGTCTCCATCAGTTTTTCATTATCCACACCAAGGCAGATGATGGCTTTTACTTTTTCATTCACAAATTGAAATAATTCTTTATAATTATTTCCTTTGTCAACACCGCCTACAATCCAAATTGTTGGCGACTCCATACTTTCTAGCGCATAATAGGTAGCGTTCACGTTGGTTGCCTTAGAATCATTGATGTATTGTACTTTATTGATTTTTAAAACATGCTCCAAACGGTGCTCCACACCTTGAAAATTCTCTAAGCTCTCACGAATGGTCTGCTTTCTGATTTTCAATAGATGAGCAACAGTTGAAGCCGCCATTTGATTTTTAATGTTGTGTTTACCCTCGAGGGTTAAATTGTTTGTTGGCATAATTATTTGGTTATTATCTATCGTTATTTTTATCTCTTCTTTATCTAAATAGGCGCCATTTTCGATCGTTTTAGTCAAGGAAAAAGGCAATAATGTGGATTGAACTTTATTTGATTTGAGCCAGTCGTTAATCACTTCATCATCGGCATCATAAATCAGATAATCATCTTTGGTTTGATTTAAAGCAATTCTAAATTTGGAGGCGATATAATTTTCAAACTTATAGTCATAGCGGTCCAAATGGTCTGGCGTGATGTTCAGTAAAATGGCGATGTGCGGTTTAAAATCGACAATATCATCCAACTGAAAACTACTGATCTCCAAGACATAATTTGGGTAATCCTGCTCCAAAACTTGTTGCGCAAAACTTTTACCAATGTTGCCCGACAATCCAACCTCTAATTCTTCTTTCAGAATATGATGGATCAGTGTTGCCGTTGTTGTTTTCCCGTTGCTCCCGGTTACACCAATAATATTAGCCTTGGTGTATTTGGCTGCTAATTCAATTTCTGAAACAACTAAAATTCCCTTATTTCTGATCTGTTTTACTAAAGGTGACTTATCTGGAATCCCAGGACTTTTCATCACGAGGTCTGCATTCAGGATTTTTGCTTCCGTGTGGTGCCCATCTTCAAATTCAATTTCATTATAGTTAAGAACGTCTTTGTACTTGTCTTTAATTTTCCCCTTATCGGAAAGGAACACGTCGTAACCTTTTGCCTTTCCTAAAAGCGCCGCTCCGACACCGCTTTCTCCACCCCCTAGAATTACTAGTCTTTTCATTTATGATTTTAGATTTACGACTTTTGATTTACGATTTACGATTTCGAAATGTTTTGATAGAGGCCACTATTATTGACAAAATTTCATTTGCCTCGACCCTAAATCTTAATTCGTACGTCGTAATTCAACATTATCTAATTTTCAAGGTCACAATTGACACAATGGCCAGTAAAATTCCTATAATCCAAAAGCGGGTCGCAATTTTACTTTCGTGATACCCAGATTTCTGATAGTGATGGTGCAAGGGTGCCATTTTAAAAATACGCCGTCCTTCGCCATATTTCCGTTTGGTATATTTAAACCAACCGACCTGCATGACCACTGATGCATTTTCCGCTACGAAAATTCCACACAATACCGGAATTAACCATTCTTTACGTACGGCAATGGCAATAACCGCAATGATTCCACCTATGGTCAAACTTCCGGTATCACCCATAAAGACTTGTGCTGGATAGGTATTGTACCATAAAAATCCAATAAGTGCTCCCACAAAAGCCGCGATATAAATGGTGATTTCTTCCACCCTGGGGATAAACATAATATTCAGATATTCAGAAAAAATGATATTTCCAGAAAGCCATGCAAATATGCCCAACGTGAGCACTATGATGGCCGACGTTCCTGCCGCCAATCCATCAATCCCATCAGTTAGATTAGCACCGTTTGATACGGCTGTAATAATTATGATAGTGACTAAAATAAAAATGATCCAAGCATATTTTTCAAGACTCGGACTGATCCATGTAACTAAATTTGCGTAGTCAAACTCATTTTCCTTGACAAAAGGAATAGTTGTTTTGGTCGATTTCTCCTCCGCTTTAAACAATTTTGAAGCTTCCACGTTAGGGTTCTCAGCTAAAATTTGTTTTTGCTGGGCAATTGGCAATTTCTCTTTGATCGTTACATTTTCATTGAAATACAAGGTTGCACCTACAATGATTCCTAATCCGACCTGCCCTAGAACTTTAAATTTTCCCTGTAAACCTCCTTTGTCCTGTTTGAACTTTTTAATATAATCGTCAATAAATCCGATAGTTCCCATCCAAAGCGTGGTGACTACTAATAGAATGATATATATGTTGTCAATTTTAGCAAACAGCAATACCGGAATTAAAGTGGCAATGATGATGATGATCCCCCCCATTGTTGGGGTGCCCGCCTTTTCAACCTGTCCGTCCAATCCTAAATCCCTAATGGACTCTCCAACCTGCTTCTTTTGCAAAAACTTGATAATGCGCTTCCCAAAAATTGTTGAAATTAATAACGACAGAATGATAGCCATAGCTGCCCTGAAGGTGATAAAACCGAGCAAAGACGATCCTGGAAAATCAAAGTGTTGTTTTAAAAATTCAAACAGGTAATAGAGCATTTTTTAGTATTGATTGTTGACCCGCCCGAACGTTCCTTTTCAGTACGGGCAGGTTGTTGATTAAGTTGAGTTATTCTTTATTCTTTATTCTTTATTCTTTATTCTTTATTCTTTATTCTTTATTCTTTATTCTTTATTCTTTATTCTTTATTCTTTATTTCCCAAGTTGCTTTAATACATCCTGAACAATTTTATAGTCGTCAAAATCAGTACGCACACCTTTCACTTCTTGATAGGTTTCATGACCTTTCCCGGCAATCAAAATAATATCATTGGGCTGGGCCATTTGACAAGCGGTTTTAATGGCTTGTTTCCTATCGGTAATGGACACAATTTTCTTATAATTTTGAGGCTCTACGCCTTTTTCTATATCTTCAATAATCGTTTCAGGAACTTCACTTCTCGGATTATCACTGGTAAAAATCACCTTGGTACTTAAAGCCGAAGCGATATGCCCCATTTTTGGACGCTTAGTTTTATCCCGATCCCCACCACATCCTACAACGGTAATGAGTTCTTCATTTTTTGTGCGAATAGCGTTAATCGTTTCTAACACGTTTTGCAAGGCGTCAGGCGTGTGTGCATAATCTACAATTGCCGTAATCTTGTCATCAGAAATTAGATATTGAAAACGTCCCGAGACACTTTCCAACTCACTAATCAATCTTAAATTTTCTCTTTTTTCAAGTCCTAACACTTCTGCGGCAGCGTAAATTGCCAGAATATTATAGGCGTTAAAATTGCCAATCAAGCGCGTCCACACCTCCTGATCATTGATTTTAAGCAACAATCCGGAAAGTTGATTTTCTAAAATCTGCGCTTTATAGTCGGCGTAAGTTTTTAAAGCATAGGTATATTTCTTTGCCTTAGTGTTTTGCAACATCACAAGACCATTCTTGTCATCTATATTCACTAAAGCAAAAGCGTTTTTTGGAAGATTGTCAAAAAACGATTTTTTCACATCTCGATATTCCGCGAACGTAGCGTGATAATCTAAATGATCGTGCGACAGATTGGTGAAAATTCCACCTTCAAAATGCAAGCCTTCGGTCCTATTTTGATGGATGCCGTGAGAGCTGACTTCCATAAAACAAAACTCTACGCCCGCTTCATTCATCAAACTCAAATATTTGTTGATGGTCAAAGAATCTGGAGTTGTATGCGTGGCTTTGTGCTCCTCTGTATCCACCATCACTTTTACGGTAGACAACAAGCCCACTTTAAAACCTGCCTTTTTAAATAAATGGTATAAAAGCGTGGCGACCGTAGTCTTACCGTTGGTACCCGTAACTCCCACCAATTTTAAATTTTCAGAAGGATTGTCATAAAAATTGGCCGCCATAAATGCCAACGCTCTACTGGCATTCTCCACGGTGATATAGGTAATTCCACTTTGAGTCTGCTCTGGCATGTTTTCACAAACCACAGCGACAGCTCCTTTTTGAATGGCCAAATCAATATATTGATGCCCGTCAGTAACACTCCCTTTAATAGCTACAAAAACGTCCCCTTCAGCAATGTTGCGCGAATCGAAATGCACGGCATTAACTGCCACACTGGTATTCCCGACAACAGCATTGATGGTAACCTTGTATAATATGTCTTTTAACTGTGCCATTAAATATTTAATAAGACTTCCTGATTTCTTTTTATTTTATTTCCTTTTTCGATGGATTGTCTTTTAACAACACCCACACCCTCAAGTTTTACAGTTAGACCCATATTTTCCAATAGTGCGACTGCATCCATGGTAGGCATTCCCGTCACATCTGGCATGACAGTTTTATGGGTTTGCGCGACATCATAATAGGATTCAAAATCTTTATTCACTATGGTGCTTTGAATCCTCAATGTTTCCACTTCATCCGTAATAGGCGTGTCCGTAAATATTTTTTGCGCTATAGCCTTGAATACTGGGCCAGAAACATCAGAACCATAATAACCTTTTTTAGTACTTGGTTTGTGGATGACCACAATACAAGAATATTTAGGGTTTTCTGAAGGAAAGTAGCCTGCGAAGGACGAAATATATCTTTTGTTTTTTGACCAATCGTCCATCCAATATTCTGTTTGAGCAGTTCCCGTCTTTCCAGACATTGAAAATGTAGGTGAATAAAGACCTCTACCTGTTCCTCTTTCAACAACATTTTTGAGTATTTCCTGCAGCTTCCCAATGGTCTCTTCAGAAGCAATTCGTTCTTCAATGACGTCCTTTTCAAACTTTTCAACAACATGATCAAACTCTCTTACTTCTTTTATAAATCGAGGTTTCACCATCTCACCATTATTGGCTACAGCATTGTAAAAGGTCAAGGTTTGAAGTGGTGTTAAACTTAAATTATAGCCATAGGCCATTGAAGGCAGAGCGTTCTTACTCCATTTTTTATCTCCTGGAGATGGAATGTCGGGTTTGCCCTCTCCTTGAATCGCAATACCTAGTGGTTTATCGAGGTGCCAACTTTTTAATCGATCAATAAATTTGTCCGGTGTTTTTGAATAGCCATCATTAATGACTGTGGCAAAAGCAATATTTGAAGACAATTCTAAAGCACGGGCTACAGAAATTTTTCCATAGCCACGAGAATCATAGATAGTTCGTCCGAAAAAACGTTTATACCCACTTCCAGTATCAATAACATCTGAAGTATCAATTACTTTGTCCTCCAAAGCGGCAGCCAATGCCATTAATTTAAAGGTAGATCCTGGCTCGTGCGATTCTCCAACAGCATAGTTCAGTTTCTCATAATAATTACCATCTGTAGTTTTTCCAAGGTTGGAAATTGCTCGAATCTCGCCGGATTTAACTTCCATTACTATGACGCTCCCGTGTTCTGCCTCGTAATACACTAGCTGTTTTAGCAAGGCATGATGCGCAATGTCCTGAATATTGACATCTAAAGTTGTATAGACGTCATAACCATCTCTGGGTTCAATCTCATTATAATCTGTAATGGGCTTCCATTGACCTTTACCGATTTTTTGTTTCAAGCGGTGCCCGTCAGTTCCTTTCAAATACAATTCGCCGAAAGCGCCGTCAATACCAGCTCTTGTCACATAGCCATCATCATCTGGACGTTCGTACCCGATGGTTCGTTGCGCAATTCCTCCCATTGGATGTTCGCGCTTTGTGGTTTGCTCAACAATAAGTCCACCTCTAAATGCACCTAGATTCAATAATGGAAAATTTCGAAGTCGCGTATAATCCGTATAATTTATATTGCGGGCCAAAAGAAAATACCTGTTCTTATTGACTCTTGCTTTACGCAACACTTGTTGATAGTAACTGGAGGATTTTCCATTGTATTTTGACAGAGAATCACTTAACGGTTTTAGATATTTTTCAAAGGTTTTGTTTGTTGGCGTTAACGCGTCAAAGCGAATGTCGTATTTAGGAATTGAAGTTGCTAGTAAACTCCCATCAGAGGCATACACATTACCACGATTAGCAGGGATGGTCACATTTTGCACAGTGCGCTTTTCAGCTAACTCACGGTACTTGTCGCCCTGCACCATTTGAATGGTGAACAATTTGAACACCACTGCCAAGGCTATTACAAACATGACGCCTGCAACAAAATACAATCGGTTCAATATCTTTTTCTCTGGGTCTGCCACTAATTATCCTCTGATTTAACTTTTATTTTTTTTGGTGGGTTTGAAGAAGGCACAATGCCTTTTTCTGCCATTTTTTGTACAATTCCTGACTCCATCTTAAGCCGCATCAACTTTGATCTGCCATCTACAAAAGCGGAACGCCACTCTTTTACTTCATTATTTAAACGTGCAATATCGTGTACCTTTTGATCGGCGCTGTGCGAACTTGCAATCATCACAATAGCCAAAAAGGAAATAAAAAGGATGATTCTCCAATTTTTGAAGGAATCATCGCTGACCAAAAATTTACCTCTTAATATGTGATAAATATTATTTTTCATTGTAGCTCCCACAAGGGCAGGATTTCTTTTTAATTACACTTCATTTTTTGGACTTATAGTTTCTCAGCCATACGCAGTTTTGCACTTCGCGCTCTGCTATTCTCTTTAATTTCTGCTTTAGATGGCACAATCAATCCGCCAACTTTCTTTAAAGGCACTTCATAATTTCCAAATACATCTCGCTCAGGCTCTCCTTCAAACAATCCGTTTCTTATAAACCGCTTTACCAATCTATCTTCTAAAGAATGATAGGAGATGCAACATAAGCGACCATCTTTTTTTAAAACCTCTGGCGCTTGCAGTAAAAACTCCTTTAAGACTTCAATTTCTTGATTCACTTCTATACGAATGGCTTGATAGATTTGCGCCAAGACTTTATTCTCATTTTTATGTTTCACAAAAGCCTTCAAAACATCCTTAAGCTGCTCGCTAGATTTTATGACCTCAGTGGCACGCGCTTCAACAATCCTTCTGGCCATGGCTGGAGCTTGACGCAACTCACCGTATTGTAACAACACATCCGCAATTTGCTCTTCATCATATTTATTGATCACATGGTAGGCTGATAATTTATTATCCTGATTCATGCGCATGTCCAAATTAGCTTCAAACCTAGTGGAAAATCCACGCTCTGCTACATCAAATTGATGGGACGACACTCCAAAATCAGCTAAAATTCCATCCACTTCTTTAGCGCCGTAAAAACGCAAAAAACGTTTCAAGAATCGGAAATTCTCATTGATCAGTGTAAAACGCACATCGTCAATAGTGTTTTCAAGCGCATCTTTATCCTGATCAAAAGCGAATAATTTGCCGTTTGGTCCTAATCGCATTAGAATCTCCTTACTGTGACCGCCTCCGCCAAATGTGACATCAACGTACACCCCATCAGGCTTAATATTTAAGCCATCCACTGTTTCAGTAAGCAAAACCGGATTATGATAGTCCATCTGTGTCTTCATCTTGTCCCATAACTTCTTCGGCTAAATCTGCAAAATCATCAGCCGCGTCATCTATAGCTTGTTCGTATTTATCTTTATCCCAGATCTCCACAATGTTGATTGCTGAAGAGACTACAATCTCTTTAGAAATCCCAGAAAAAACCATTAAGTCCTTCGGAATCAATAAACGACCTGCGCTATCTACCTCCACCATTTTCACTCCTGCAGTAAATCGTCTGATAAAATCGTTGTTCTTCTTTTTGAAGCGATTAAGCTTGTTCATTTTTTGCATCAACGTTTCCCATTCGGTCATTGGATACAATTCTAAACAGGGCTGAAAAACCGCTCTTTTTAAAACAAAACCGTTTTGAAGTGCAGGTAACAGCTGTTTTTTGATCGCAGCAGGTAACATAAGCCTACCTTTGGCATCAACTTTACATTCGTATGTCCCTATCAATGAGTTCAAAAGCTTTTGTTTGTTTTAGTAACGACTAAGATTCAAATATATTGAAAATATTACCACCTTTTACCACAATTTACCACATTTGTTGATAAGTTTAGAATTTCGTAGCTTATTTTCGACAAAATACATTATAGTGAAAATGACAAGACCTTGTTTTTCAAGTGCTTAAAAAGTGGGATAAAACTGGAGATGACGCTGTAAACAACTATTGTAGAAGTAATGTTTGGAAACTGTTCAAAAAGAAATAAAATTTGAATGAAATAACTATATTTGTTTTTTATGATTAACTGCTAACCATTAATGAGACACCTCTTAAAAAAAGAAAAAAATTACCGTTATATTGAAGTAGGCGAAGGCAAACCCATCATTGTTCTGCATGGATTAATGGGCGGATTGAGTAATTTTGATGCTGTGTTACATTATTTTGGAAACAAAGGTTATAAGATAATTATTCCGGAATTACCGATTTACTCTATGTCTTTGCTCAAAACCAATGTGCGAAGCTTTGCAAAATATCTGCATGATTTTATAGCGTATAAACAGCTGGACGACGTTATTTTATTGGGAAATTCTCTAGGCGGACACATCGGTCTTTACCACACCAAACTCTATCCAGACAAAGTAAAAGCACTTATTATTACAGGAAGTTCAGGATTATATGAAAGTGCCATGGGTGGTGGGTACACCAAACGTGGCGACTATGAAGTAATCAAAAAAAAAGCACAAGACGTGTTTTACGATCCAGCAGTTGCGACCAAGGACATTGTTGATGAAGTTTACGAAACCGTCAACGACAGAAACAAACTCATAAAAACCTTAGCCATTGCCAAGAGTGCCATTAGACATAATATGGCTAAAGACCTTCCAAAAATGAATTTACCAGTGTGCATCATCTGGGGAAAAAATGATAGTGTTACCCCTCCGGAAGTTGCTGAAGAATTTCATCAGCTTTTACCAAATTCAGACTTGTATTGGATTGATAAATGCGGACACGCGGCCATGATGGAGCATCCGGATGAGTTTAATGCCATACTTGATGCGTGGCTAACAAAACGGAATCTCTAAAGATCTCGAAATCTTAAATACGCGTCTCTGTGAACTATTAGATGACAAATTAGAATAATCTAGCGCTACATAAGCTATTCTTCGCGACCTTTGCGTTTAAAATTAGAACATCATGATCATTAAAACTGCCGAATTTATAATGAGCAATTCCGATGTGGACAAGTGCCCAAAGGATACCTTACCTGAATATGCATTTATTGGTCGAAGCAATGTTGGAAAGTCGTCATTGATCAATATGCTGACCAACCATAAAAATTTAGCAAAAACCTCTGGAAGACCTGGAAAAACCCAGCTTATCAATCATTTTTTAATCAATAAAAGTTGGTTTTTGGTCGATTTACCGGGGTATGGTTACGCACGTGTTTCAAAATCATCTAAGAAAAAATTTCAGAAATTTATTACTGATTTTTTTGAAAAACGCCAACAATTGGTGTCTGCATTTGTTTTGATCGACTTACGTCATGAACCTCAAAAAATTGATTTGGAATTTATGGAATATATGGGCGAAAGCGGCATACCGTTTTCCATCATTTTTACCAAGGCCGATAAACTTAAACCGAAGGCTATTGCGCGCAACGCAGAAGCCTATATGAAAGAGCTTTTAAAAACCTGGGAAGAAACTCCTAATTATTTTATCACATCTTCTACATCTGCCGTAGGACGTGATGAAGTGTTGCAATTTATTGACGAAACCAATCATGAAATTAATACCTTAAGACAACATTAAACTTTCAACTTATCACATAAAAAAAGCTCCAAAGTATTTAGAACCTTGGAGCTTTTTTAATGGTTTAAAGTGGATTACTCTTTTACATTATTTGCAACTTTCTTTACTAAATATGTCGATTTAAGATCGTTCAATACATTTAGAGCCTCCTCAACATAAACATCATGACTTAAAGCCTCGTGCCAGCGCTCGCGTTTTACTCGCAACACACTGTCTGCTGCCATTAACTTATTTTCATAAGGTAGCGAGGTAAAGGTCAGATTGGTTTTATAATCTGTCAACTTCTCAAATTGTTTGGCTTCATCTTCGTTTAATTTCAGAGCCGCCTTATAGTTGTCATAATTTAAAGAATACTGTTCTTTATCTCTAATGCGCTTTACCCATTTGGCATTCTCATCAATAAGTTTTAAATGTTCATTTTGCGAGATTCTCGCATTGCTATTTTCGATAGCCTTCTTATAATCAACATAATTGCTCCAAACATTGTAATCTGTAGCATCAATTTTGTCATAGGCCATGGGATTATCTTGGTTTTTTTCGCCTAATGCGATATAACTGTAACGGTCCGGAACGACCACATCACTTTTCACGCCTTCCAATTGGGTTGAGCCACCATTGATCCGGTAGTATTTTTGGATGGTGTATTTAAGCGCCCCCATATCGCCACCTGTATTGTTCTTCACCATACGGTTTAAGTCCAACACCGTTTGCACGGTTCCTTTACCAAATGTTTGCTCACTTCCTATAACTAAAGCGCGTTTATAATCTTGCATTGCTGCGGCCAAAATTTCTGATGCTGAAGCGGAGTTTTCGTTTACCAAAATCACCAACGGTCCATCCCAGGTTATTGATTTATCTTTATCCTTAAGTACTTCTTTTTGACCTCCGGTAGTTTTCACTTGAACAATAGGACCCTCTTTTATAAACAATCCAGCCATATCAATTACCGTTTGCAGAGATCCACCTCCATTATTTCGAAGATCTAAAACCAATCCTTCAATATTCTCTTTCTTTAAACGTTCAATTTCTTGCTTGACGTCAGTTGCCGCATTGCGTTCATTATAGTCATCCATGGTCACATAAAATCCAGGAAGATTAATAACCCCAAACTTCTTACCATCCTTATTGACTGTGGTCGATTTGGCGTACACTTCCTCCAATTCTACCACATCTCTGGTAATGGTCAAGTCTTCAATAGTACCATCTACTCTCTTCGTGGTTAAAATAACGTCGGTTCCTTTAGGGCCTTTAATCAATTTAACGGCCTCCTCCAAACGCATCCCTACCACATTTACGGAAGGTTCATCATCTTCTTGTTTTACTTTTAGAATTTGATCACCAACCTCTAGTTTATTTTGTTTCCAAGCTGGTCCTCCACTAATAATTTCAGTAATGGTAATCACATCCATTTTCTTTTGTAGTCGTGCACCAATTCCCTCAAATTTTCCGGACATTGCCACATCAAAACGTTCTTTGTCTTCAGGAGCATAATAAAAAGTATGTGGATCAAATTCGGCAACAATTGCGTTCAAATACATCGCGAACCAATCTTCACGCTGACGCTCTTCAATATAATCATAAAGTTCATTCAAGGAATTCAAGGTGGTTTCACGTGATTCTTTTTCCAATTCTGACAAAGACTTTTTCTCTTTAGTTTCTACAAGTTTTTCAGAAACCGTAAACCCCTCTGCTTCACCTTCAATAGTGGTCATATCTTTCACTTTATTCTTTTTGGAAAGTGTATTTTCCTGTTGTGAAATTAAGTCGTCATAATTTGCAATGGTAGAAAATTTAAGTTGGGTTCTCCATCGCTCCCGCATTTCCTTTTTAGAGTTTACGTAATCGAGGTTCTTATATTCTGTATTTATTTCTTCATCAATCGTAAAATCGAACGGATTTGCCAACACTTCTTGGTACATGTCTTTAGATTCTGCCAAACGTTTCAACAAGCGTTGATGCGTTAAATTAAAAAATGCCAAATCTTGATTTTTCAACTGGTCATCAATTTGATTTTTATAGGCTTCAAATTCTTTAATATCTGAGGCATAGAAATACCGTTTGAAGGGATCTAATTGATCTAAATAACTTTTAAAAACCTGCTCAGAAAATTCATCGTTTATTTCTTTCGGACTAAAGTGACCTTCACCCAAAACATAGGTAATAAGCTGCATTAATAACTTATCTTTATCTGGATCTTCAAAAGTTTTAGTAGTAAAACTGCATGACGCGAATGCCAACATAAGCGCCAACAATAAAATTTTATAATTCCTTTTCATAATATCTTTCATATGTAATAGTGGCATTATTCAGTCTAATGGGACTAGACGCTTTATTATTTTGTACTAAAGTAAAAGAAAAAACCATGCCAATAAAATCAATGCCTACTAATTTTTTGTTAAACCTCCCGTAATAGGATAATAACGTCTATTTTATGTATTTTAGCACTCTTAACACGATGACAGAATGAATAAAAAACCATTGATTTTAGTAACAAATGATGACGGCATAACCGCCCCAGGAATGCGAACATTAATTGAAGTTATGAAAACCATTGGCGAAGTAGTTGTAGTTGCTCCGGACAGCCCGCAGAGCGCGATGGGCCATGCCATAACCATCAACTCTACGTTGCATGTTGAAAAAGTTCAAATTGATACGGATGACTTAGAATACAGTTGTTCTGGCACCCCTGCCGACTGTGTAAAACTGGCGGTCAAACAAATTTTGGGAAGACGTCCTGACATTTGCGTTTCCGGCATTAACCACGGCTCCAACTCGTCTATAAATGTTATTTATTCCGGTACGATGAGTGCTGCTTTGGAAGCAGGAATTGAAGGTATTCCGGCCATCGGTTTTTCGCTATGCGATTACAACTGGAATGCAGACTTTGAAGCCTGTAAGCCCTACGTTAAAACCATTGTTGAAAATGTATTGCAACACGGTTTACCCGAAGGCGTCGTACTGAATGTCAACATCCCTAAATTACCCCAAAAAGAGATTAAGGGCATCAAAGTTTGCCGCCAGGCGAAAGCCAATTGGGAAGAGGAATTTGACAAGCGAAAGAATCCTCAAGGCCGCGATTACTATTGGTTGACCGGAAAATTTGTCAATTTAGACCAGGGAGAAGATACTGATGAATGGGCTTTGGAAAACGGTTATGTTTCTGTGGTTCCCGTACAATTTGATTTAACCGCACACCATTACATACAAAACTTAAACTCCTGGAATTTAAATGATTAAAAAGGAACTTTTTATCGGGTTTTTGGTTGGATTGATCGCCAATACCATCGGATTTATTATCGCTATTCTCATTTTCGGAAATGGCGAAGACATTGCGACCGCATTTAGACAATCACTGGCCCAAGGTTTCTTTAGTAAGTTGGTAAGTATGGGAGCCCTACTCAATCTTGTAGCATTTTTTATGTTTATTAAAGTGAAACGTGATTACCGGGCTAGAGGGGTGATTTTTGCTACCATAGTGGTAACAATTGTCACATTTTTAGTAAATTACAAATAGAAAAAATAGAATCTATATTATTTTCCTAATACTCTAATCGGCATTTAACGAAGATGAAATATTATATAATTGCAGGTGAAGCCTCAGGAGATCTCCACGGCGCCAATCTCATGAAAGCATTACAAAGGCAGGATAGCGATGCACAGTTCAGGTTTTGGGGTGGCGATTTGATGCAAGCTGTAAGTCCTACCTTAGTTAAACATTACCGCGACTTGGCATTTATGGGTTTTTTAGAGGTGGTGATGAATTTAAAAACCATAACTAAAAACTTGGCATTCTGCAAGAAAGATATTGAGAGCTATCAACCAGATGTGATTATTTTCATCGACTATCCTGGCTTTAATTTACGCATCGCAAAATGGGCCAAACAAAAAGGTTTTAAAACCCATTATTACATTTCTCCACAAATATGGGCTTGGAAAGAAAATAGGATTCATGATATCAAACGAGATGTTGATAAAATGTACGTCATTCTCCCGTTTGAAAAATCATTTTACGAAGACAAACACAACTATCCTGTTGAATTTGTAGGACACCCTTTAATTGACGCCATTGCTAACCGTACACAAGTGACGGAAAAACAATTCAGAATCCAGCATAAGCTTTCCGATAAACCGATTATTGCCTTGCTACCGGGAAGTAGAAAGCAGGAAATTCAAAAAATGCTGGCCGTCATGTTGAGCGTGGTCAAAGATTTTGAAGACTATCAATTTGTAATCGCAGGCGCACCGAGCCAAGATTACGAATTTTACACGAGCTTCATAAACAATGAAAACGTCTCCTTTGTGGACAACCAAACTTATGATTTGCTCAGCTTGTCCTCCGCTGCCCTGGTCACGTCAGGAACGGCAACTTTAGAAACCGCCTTATTTAAAGTGCCCGAGGTAGTTTGTTATAAAGGCAGTTGGCTCTCCTATCAAATCGCTAAGCGAATCATCAACCTCGATTATATTTCCTTAGTGAATTTAATAATGGATCAGCCCGTGGTGACGGAGTTAATTCAGGACGATTTTAATACCAAACGTTTAAAAAAAGAACTCCACGCCATATTGGAAACTAAGAAACGCGACACTCTTTTTATGCAGTATTTTGAATTGGAAAAGAAATTAGGAGGGAAAGGCGCGAGTGCAAAAACCGCAAAGTTGATTTACACAGACTTACAAACTATTTCCTGATTTAATTTTGTGAGTTTGGTTAATTCTTTTAAAAAAAACATGAACCATAACTAAATTTCGCTATTTTTGGAAATCGTGTTACGATCAACAATACTTTTATCAAAATGTAGTTCTAGTCAGATGAAATCGAATATCCTCTTTCTGCTTGTAGCAATCACGCTAAGCAGTTGTAAATCCTCACAGAGCATTGCAACATTCAAATCTGAACCCCTTAAATTAGATTTAAAACCCATCGCTTTAAGCGCATCGCTTTCTACTTACAATGAGCCTCAAACCATCGATTTATTTCCTTTAGAAGATACGTTTCCAAACATTTACTCCAGAGCCGATAGAATTATTGACTATGCCTTTGCCTTTGACGGTGTCAAATATAAACGCGGTGGCACTTCAAAAGAAGGGATGGACTGCTCAGGATTGGTGGTGACTACTTTTGAAAGTGAAAACATCTTTTTACCACGAATTTCTAGAGACATCGCACTTACGGGTGACAAAGTTGACATCAAGCAAGTTGACAGAGGCGATCTGCTCTTTTTTGCTACCAGAAGAAATAGCCGAATTATCAGTCATGTAGGAATAGTGACTACCGCACATGATGGTTTTGTTGAATTTATACATGCTAGCACCAGCAATGGGGTTATCGTGAGCAATATGGCGGAAAAATATTGGCATTATGCCTTTATTGAAGCAAGACGGGTCATCTAAGCATTTGTTTTTACACTTAAAAATTTATGATGATTGAGGACAACTTCCTGAAGACTCATCAAAATTATGGCATCTACGACATACAGATGCTCCACTTCTCTCAAAAGTTAATTGTTATAAAACAGTGACGACACAAGCTATTGTGATCAGAAATTGATATTTTTATCAAAAATTAGCTCACAAATGAAAAAGATTGCCCTAATCCTACTTCTCTTGGTTGCCTTTAGCAGTTGCAAAAGTTCAAAACGCATTGTCACCACAAAATCTAAGTCGTCTCGAATAGATTCAAGATCCACAACTTCAGGAGCGACAAATCAAGTTGCAGAAAATGTTCTGGATTATGCTATGAAATTTGAAGGTGTCAAATACAAATATGGGGGCACCACAAAAAAAGGAATGGACTGTTCGGGCTTAATAGTAACGTCATTTAACAGTGAAAATATTCCGTTACCCAGAACAACGGGCGATTTGGCCGTTACGGGAGATTGGATTGATTTACCGAAAGTAGCAAAAGGAGATCTCCTATTTTTCGCGACCCAAGGCAACAGTCGTAAAGTGAGCCATGTTGGCATTGTAACGGAAGCCAGAAATGGCAATGTCGAATTTATTCACGCTAGCACCAGTAGTGGGGTCATCGTATCCAACCTAGCCGAGAAATATTGGTACTTTGCCTTTGTACAGGCAAGACGTGTGCTATAAGACTTATTTTTAGTAATTTAGAGCGCATGAAGTTACTTAATTTCGCGCTCATTAAGCTGACCCTAAGTTTAATCTTAGGCATTTTGTTTGCAGCTTATATTTCTGTTTCTGTAACGCTCATACTTGGCATCCTGAGTGCACTAGTCTTGGCGCTAGCTGCGATCCTTATTATTGAAAAAGGCCAATTGGTCAAATCGGTTGGTTTTGGAATAGTGGCACTTCTTACGTTTTTTGTTATCGGCATCTTCACCTACCAATTTCATGATCATAAAAACTTTAAGACCCATTATACACATCATCTCGACACCTCAGAAAAAGCGACGGCCACTGTGATGTTTCGCGTCCGGGAAGTGCTTAAATCTACGACCTATCACGACAAATATAGTGTAGACAACTTACAAATTAACAACCAATCCTTAACGGGTAAAACCCTTTTAAATCTACCTAAAGACGCCCTTTATGACCCATTACAGGTTGATGATATACTGGTTTCTGCTACTGGATTACAAGATTTGAAGGCGCCAGTCAATCCGAACCAGTTTGATTATAAGGCCCACCTCGAAAAACAATACATCTACCATCAAATTTTTGCGGAACGTGATCAACTGCTCCCCATAAGTTCAGAAATACATACGCTTCTTGGTTATGCCGCCAATTTACGGCGTTCCATCAACACAGAATTAAATTCTAAACACTTTAAAGCTGATGAGTTAGCTTTAATCAATGCGCTACTTTTGGGACAACGTCAGGACATCAGTTCGGAAATTTATGACAGTTATTCCCGGGCGGGCGCCATTCATATTCTTGCAGTGTCGGGCTTGCACGTCGGGGTAATTTTATATTTGCTCAATTTGCTGTTTAAACGCTTAGACTATATACGGCACGGAAAACTGATAAAAACCATTCTAATCGTCCTTCTATTATGGAGTTTTGCAGTCATTGCCGGACTATCGGCCTCAGTAACCAGAGCCGTGATGATGTTTAGTGTGGTGGCCATTGGGATGAATTTAAAACGACCAGCCAACATTTACAATACCTTGGTAATTTCCATGTTTTTCCTCTTGCTTTTCAAACCTATGTTTTTATTTGATGTCGGATTTCAAATGAGTTATTTGGCGGTTCTGGCCATTGTCAGTATTCAACCATGGCTGGCTAAACTATGGCAACCGGAATCTCGAAGTTTAAAGAAAATATGGCAAATACTCAGCGTTACTTTAGCGGCACAGATTGGTGTTGTCCCTATAAGTTTGTTTTACTTTCATCAATTTCCGGGATTATTCTTTTTATCTAATTTGGTGATTATACCATTTTTGGGACTTATTTTAGGATTGGGAATCATTGTCATTTTTTTGGCCTTAGTAAACCTCCTTCCGTTGTGGTTTTCCGAAGTGTACGGAAGCATCATTAGCTACATGAATCATTTTGTGGGCTGGGTTTCGCTGCAGGAACGCTTTGTGTTTAAGGACATCGCTTTTAGCTTACTGCAAGTCGTAGCAGCTTATGTCTTCATCTTTGGATTCGTGTTACTGATAAGGCGACAAAATTTTAGGCGTTTAGCGTTTGTAATGGTGGGCGTGCTCTGTTTTCAGTTGGCAGCTATTTACGACAACTACAGCAATCAATCGGAAGCCTTTGTGGTGTTCCATAAAAACAGAAACTCATTGATCGCCATCAAGTCGAATGCCAGACTTGAAGTGCATCACAACTTAAATGCTGATGAAATTTCTAACAACACTTCCATAAGAAATTACAAAATTGGTAACGCGATACGGGCCATACATTACGATAGCTTAGAAAATATTTATAGGCTTGACCATCATACTATTTTAGTGGTGGACAGTTTAGGTGTTTTCAGGATCCCCAAATTGCATCCCGATTATGTACTATTGAGGGATTCACCTAAGATTAATTTAACCCGACTGATTGAAACCTCACCACCAAAAATGATCATCGCCGATGGAAGTAATTACAAATCCTATATCCAAAGATGGGAAGCAACCTGTGCGGCAAAAAAAATCCCTTTTCACAAAACGAGTGAAAAGGGTGCTTTTATTTTAAAAAGATAATTTCTAACTCTACAATTTATCCTTTAAACTGAGGTTGGAAGGCGGTATAATAGGCGTTAAAATCCTCTTGGGTTTTCATTTCTTTATGAGTATCCTTTAAGAACATTTTAAGGTAAAGTTCCAATTGTTGAGGTTTTTGGTAACCTCTAACTGGAAAAATTAAATCGCCATTTTCATCAAAAAAAACGATTGTTGGATACGCATTAACCTGTAGCGCACGGGTGAGATCATGAACACTGTTTCTGCCGTTGGCATTTTCAGGTCGATACCCTTTATTGGCATAACTATTATTTTTGTACTTAACCATCTCATTTCCTTCACCATTAAACTTTACGGCATAATAATTAGCATTCACATATTTGGCGACATCAGGATTCTGAAACGTATTTTTATCCAACATTTTACACGGACCACACCAATTGGTATACACGTCCATCATGATTTTTTTAGGATTCTTTTTTTGAAGGGCTAGTGCTTCTTCAAAAGTGACCCATTTAATCTGTTGTGCGATACTGTTAAATGACATTAACATAACTAATACCACCAACAATCCAATTTTCTTCATATTCAATATTTTTTACAAATTTAGAAAGTTAATACAAAAAATGCTCCAAAAATGGAGCATTTCACGTTTATTTAACGAATGCAGATCTATATGATGCCATCATTTACACATTTACCTATGGGTTAACCCATTTAATTGTGATTTTCATTTTGTGCCAAATCAAATTTCTCCTGTTCTTTAATTTCCCGTTCATTATCTTCTGCCCCGTGGGTTAAACGTTTGAGAGGTTTTAACATCGCCAACACTAAGATTCCAAAGAGCACCGTAAAAATTGTAATTCCTGAAAATACAGCATATTCGCCATATTCAGATGCATTTTCACCTAAAATACCCGCCACTTTATTACCCAATCCGGTAGCTGCGAAATAGACCCCCATCATTAGGGACGCATACTTTACGGGCGCCAATTTGGTGATAAAAGATAAAGCCACTGGAGACGAACACAACTCTCCAATAGTATGGAATAAATAAGCAAACACTAACCAATACATAGCGGAACTTCCATTGGCACTGTATTCTCTAGCTGCGAAAATCATAAATACGAAACCCAGACCCATAATCATGGTCCCTACTGCCATTTTGAACAGTGAAGAGGCTTCTTTGCCTTTTAATTTTCGTTTCGCCCAATAGCCCGCTACTAGCGTTGCAAAAATGATGATGAATCCTGCATTTAACCCTTGAAACCAAGTTGCAGGAATTTCAAAGCCAAATAACATTCTATCTGTATTTTTACTAGTATAGATACTCATCAAACCACCAGCTTGCTCAAAAGCTCCCCAAAATACGATGACGATCAAAAAGGATAATAAAAGCACCAGAAATCTATCTTTTAGTATTTGAGTATTTAGATTTTTATAAATCATCATCATTACGCCGGCCACCAATGCAATAAAGATGTAAAGTGCTGTGTATGCCCAATTATCCACGCCGTCATAGGTGAAACCAGCATAGATGGCGTAAGCACAAATGAGTAATACCACACCCAATTGTAAAGGCGATTGGCTTAATTTTGAAAACAACTGTCCTAAAGACACATCCTCTTTCTTTTCCTGTTCGGTAGGTTTGTTACCTACATGCACCAAATACTTTTGACCGTAGAGATATACGGCTAATCCGAATAACATTGCAATTCCGGCCAAACCGAATCCGTAATGCCATCCGATGGTTTCCCCTACATAGCCCACAATAAATGTAGCTAATAAGGAGCCTAAGTTGATTCCTATGTAAAAGATGCTAAATCCTTTATCACGTCTGATATCACCATCTTTATAAAGACCCCCTACCATTGTAGAAATATTAGGTTTCAACAAGCCAACCCCTAAGATAATTAATCCTAGTCCCGTGTAAAACGCCCACATCTGATCAAACGCTAAGATGCCGTGACCCGCCACTAAAATCAGGGCGCCGTAAAGCACTGCTTTTTTCTGGCCAAACACTTTATCAGCAAGCATGCCACCGGGAATTGACATCACGTACACCAACATGGTATACCAACCATATAACATGATCGATTGTGAATCCAACCAACCTAAACCAGGATTATCAGCAGTGGTTTTCTGCACTAGATACAATGTTAATAAAGCTCTCATGCCATAGTATGAGAAACGCTCCCACATCTCCGTAAAAAATAAGATGTAAAGTCCAATGGGGTGGCCCCAAAGTTCTCTTTGACTAGGTTGAATTGTTGCTGTACTTGACATAAGATTATAGATTAGTTAGTGATTATAAACTCGTTTAGGTACACTTACATACCTCATGATACTAATATTATTTCATGTTCAGAAACCTAAACAGGTGAAATTTTTAAAGGTCTTTATAATATTGAGAAAAGAGTCTATTGCTGTTATAGACTCTTTCTCTTCTCTGTAATATTTAGTTTTCTTGCAATCTTCAACAGTAATTACTAATTAATTCCATGCATCATTTTCTTCAATTTACCGTTGAATATTAACAACATTACCGCTGCAAATAAAGGAATGGCGGCAATGAGTATAAAAAATGTGGATAGAGAATAAGTTTGTGAAATCTTGTCTATATAGGCACCTGTCCAACCAGCGATAAAATTGGCAATTGCTGAGGCAGTAAACCAAAGACCAAATAACATTCCTACGAATTTTTTTGGTGACAGTTTACTCACGTATGATAATCCCACAGGAGATAAGCACAATTCTCCCATCGTATGGAAGAAGTACGCGATAATTAACCAAATCATACTCACTGATGCCGTTTTAGCACCTTGCGGTATACTCATACTTCCGTAAGAAAGTGCAAAGAAACCAACAGCCACTAAAATAAGCCCCAAAGCAAATTTAACCGGTCCGGAAGGATCCCATACTTTTTCCCAGAGCTTGCTGAAGGAAGATGCCAATGTTATAATAAAGAAGGAATTTAATATTTGAAACCAAGAAACTGTTACCTCTGTAGCCTCTAAAGAGAATTCACGGTACACTTTCCATATTCCCAAGCCCCAGATAATTGCAAATGAAATGGTGGTAAAGATGATGGACATCGGATATTTTGCGTAAATCTTCTTACCTAAACCATAGAGCACATAAGTAACTATAGCCATCGGGAAAATGGTAAGTAAGGCATCAACCCATTTAAAGATGATTCCTGAACTTCCCGTTAAAGCTCTTTGTGTATAATCTTTAGCAAACAATGACATCGACCCCCCTGCCTGTTCAAAGGCGAAAAAGAAAAATATACTGGCGATCATTAAGACTGATACAACAATCAGACGGTCTTTTACGATGTGTGGCGCTAATACTTCGTCATCCTTTTCTCTTTCAGCGATGGCCAATTTCTGCTCTTGTGTAGCATGTGTTCCAACACTTCCAAATATTTTTTGCCCAAAATAGAATTGCAACATTCCGAAGAACATAAAAACCCCGGCTAAACCGAAGCCAAAATGCCATCCGACTTTCTCGCCAATATACCCACACAGTAACATTCCTAAAAATGCACCGGCATTAATTCCCATATAGAAAATCGTATAGCCTGCATCCTTTTTATTGCTGTTATCCGGGTATAATTGGCCGACCATTGAAGAAATATTCGGTTTAAACATTCCATTACCTAAAATCATAAGCCCTAATCCTAAGTAAAAGAAGTAAGACGTAAAACCTTCGAGCGCCATAGAGGCGTGACCTAAGGTCATAATTGCTGCACCAATAAGGATCGCTTTTCTATACCCCGTAAAACGATCGGCAATAAAACCACCCAATAACGGCGTCAAATAGACCAATCCAGTGTATAGTCCATATAACTTTAAAGCTTCTTCATTGCTCCATCCCCAGCCTCCGCTGATCAATTCACTTACTAAAAATATCGTCAACAATGCACGCATTCCGTAGTAACTGAAACGCTCCCACATCTCTGTAAAAAATAATACGAATAACCCGGCAGGGTGTCCCATTACCATTTTATCATCAATACCCTGCTTATGAAGGTGAACGATTAATCCTGGATCATTATCTTGATTCATACTTAAAATTTAGTTTAAAGGTTTTTTAGTTTATAGGTTGTTGTTAATAAAATTCGTCATTTTGGTATACAGATGCAGACGGGTATTACCACCGTAAATACCGTGGTCATTATCCGGATAAATCATCCATTCAAATTGTTTGTTGGCTTGAATTAAAGCTTCAACCATTTGCATCGTATTTTGAACATGCACATTATCATCACCTGAACCATGGATTAATAAAAAGTTTCCTTTTAATTTATCAACGTGATGTATTGGTGAATTCTCGTCATATCCTGAAGGATTTTCCTGAGGCGTAGTCATGTACCGTTCCGTATAAATGGAATCGTAAAAACGCCAGCTGGTCACCGGAGCAACGGCAATGGCCATTTTGAACACATCATTTCCTTTAAATAAGGCATTACTGCTCATAAATCCGCCGTAACTCCATCCCCAAATTCCCATACGATCTTGATCAATATAAGGACGTGACCCTAATAATTTAGCGGCTTCAATTTGGTCTTCTACTTCATATTTACCTAATTCCTTTTGAGTAACTTTTTTAAATTCAGCACCTTTAAATCCGGTTCCTCTACCGTCTACACATGCTACAATATAGCCTTGCTGCGCTAAAAAGTAATACCAATAATCATTGGCACTATTCCATGAATTCTTTACAGATTGCGATCCAGGTCCTGAATATTGAAACATGAACAATGGATAGGTTTTAGAGGCATCAAAATCCGCCGGTTTAATCATCCACATGTTCAATACGTTTCCGTTAACCTGAACGGTGCTAAATTCTTTGGCCGGAAGCTTATAGGCCTCTAACTTGTGTTCTAATGCCACATTATCCTTAATTCCTTTTACCAACTTCCCATCTTTTGCAGTATGTAGCGTATAGGTTGGGGCTGTGCTAGCACTGGAATAGGTGTTGATAAAATAAGTGAAATCTGAACTAAAATCGGCAGAATTAGTTCCGTCTTGTTGGCTTAAGCGCTTTTTGTTCTTACCGTTAGTTTTTATGGAATAGACATCTCTATTTATAGATCCATTTTCTACTGATTGGTAAAAGATGGTATTATTCTTTTCGTCAAATCCGTAGTAATTTGTGACTTCCCATGGGCCTTTAGTAACTTGATTAATCAACTTACCCTCTTTTGAATAGAGATAGATATGATTGTAGCCATCTTTTTCTGAAGTCCATATAAAACTGTTGTCCTTTAAAAAGGTGAGGTTATCCGTAACGTCCACATAGGCAGCATCCTTTTCTTCCAATACCAATTTAGAAGACATATCAGAAGCGTTAATCATCCATAAATCTAGTTCATTTTGATGTCTGTTGGTGTATTGCGCACTCAACACATGAGCGTCATTGGTCCATTTAATCCGTGGAATATAGAAATCTGAATACGGTTTTGTGACTTTTACATCGTTTACCTTTTTCGATTGTAAATCGTAAATATGCAATGAAACCAATGCATTCGCTTCACCAGCTTTTGGATACTTAAACACTAACTGATCTGGATAGAGTTCCGTTCCATAAATATCCATAGAAAATTCAGGCACAGCAGTTTCATCAAAACGGATAAACGCCAGATGTGTTCCGTCAGCATTCCATTCAAAGGCCCGCACAAAGGCGAATTCTTCTTCATACACCCAATCCGTAATGCCGTTGATGATTTTATTCTTTTCGCCATCCGTAGTCACTTGGGTGGTTTGATTGTTCTGAAGGTTTTTGATATACAGATTATTATTTAAACCATAAGCTACTTTAGTGCCGTCAGGAGAAAATGTAGGTTCCTGAATTTTCTCATCCGCAATCTTTACCACTGACTTGGTTGATGTGTCATACACATAAAATACACCTAAAGTAGAATGTCTAAAGATAGATTCTACATCAGTCGCCAAGATGATTTTGCTTTCGTCGTTGCTAAACGTATAATCAGAAAAACTTGTAATGCCGTCTAAATTTGAAGAATTCACTAAAGTTTCAACTTTAGACAGTGTTTTATAATCATACACGTCAATGGCGGTCGAACCTTTTTCATTATTGAGAACCGAATATTGTTTGCCGTTATTCATGGAATGTAAGGACTGCATTCCTTCGGTTCTAAACGTACCATTCCAAATGGCATCGAGGGTGATTTCCTTGTTTTGGGCTGATGCTAAAACAGTTACCAATAGGCAGAAAAACAAGGAACTTTTTAAATACTTCATTAGGGGATTATTTCTTATAAAATGCTGTCAAGTTTACTAAAAATTCTGCAAAAACACTAACCTTTAATAGTTAAAAACGTAAAGCTAGAGATTGCCGCTTCATAATCATAACTAGAATACTATCTTTGTATTTATAAACATTCCTTATGCGTAAACCAATTAAAGGCTTTTCCAAACTTTCAAAATTAGATAAAATTGAATGGATTGCTGCCACTTACTTCACAGATGCAGATTCCGCTAAACAAGCCATTACACAATACTGGAATACAGACCAAAAGCTACAACAGCTTCATGATGAGTTTATTGAAAACACTATAACCAATTATTACTTACCGTTTGGCGTTGCTCCTAATTTTCTAATCAACGGAAAGCTATATACCATCCCAATGGCCATTGAAGAAAGTTCAGTGGTAGCCGCAGCAAGTAAGGCCGCTAAATTTTGGTTGGACCGTGGCGGATTTAAAACCGAAGTGATTTCTACCACCAAGATTGGTCAGGTCCATTTTATGTACAATGGTGATTTTGATAAGCTACGAAAGTTTTTTAAAACGGTGAAACCGAAACTTTTTGAAGACTCCCAGCACATCACTAAGAGTATGAAAAAGCGGGGTGGTGGTATTTTGGATATCAAATTGATCAACAAAACGGAAGCCTTAGAGGATTATTACCAACTTCACGCCACGTTTGAAACGTTGGATGCGATGGGTGCTAATTTTATCAATTCCTGTTTGGAACAGTTTGCCAAAACCTTTAAGTCGGAAGCATTGCATTTTGACGATTTTCTAGAGGCAGAAAGCCATATTCAAATTGTGATGAGCATTCTCTCTAACTATGTACCAGATTGCTTGGTCAAAGTTGAAGTATCCTGCCCGGTGAAAGATTTAAGTGAAGATCACTCTATTGCTCCTCACGATTTTGCCCAGAAATTTGTACAAGCGGTAAAGATTGCAGAAATTGAACCTTATAGAGCCGTTACCCATAACAAAGGTATCATGAACGGTATTGATGCTGTCGTGTTGGCCACAGGCAACGATTTTAGAGCGGTAGAAGCGGGAGTACATGCCTACGCCTCACGACAGGGCGCTTACAGCAGCCTTTCCCATGCTGAAATTGTAGATGATGTGTTTAGATTTTGGATGGAAATTCCGTTAGCACTTGGCACAGTTGGAGGCTTGACCAATTTACATCCTCTGGTTAAAGTGGCCTTAGAAATGCTTGATCATCCTACGGCAAAAGAATTGATGCAAATTGTCGCAGCAGCAGGATTGGCCCAAAATTTTGCGGCGTTAAGATCATTAACCACAACCGGCATACAGGAAGGACACATGAAAATGCATTTGATGAACATGCTAAACCAACAGAACGCAACTGCACAGGAGAAAGAAACAATCGTCGCGCATTTTAAAAATAACACCGTAACTCATAGCGCGGTTGAAGCGGCACTCAGCAACCTTAGAATGATGCGCAACAACTAGCACACCACTTCGGTTTATAGTCATATTCATTACATTAGTAAAATACTTTGAACTCTACAAGCAACACTTTTTATAGCAACGGCAAATTACTCCTAACAGGAGAATATGTGATTTTGGATGGTGCCTTGGCCTTGGCAATCCCTACCTCATACGGCCAATCGCTGACCGTGGAACCGAATGATCAGAAATATTTGGAATGGAAAAGTTTGGATCATCAAGGTAAGGTTTGGTTTGAAGCGGAATTGATAATAGACGACGCTTTAAAAGTAAAGACGACCAACGACAATGCTATTGCGGCACGTCTCCTGCAGATATTGAATGCAGCCAAAAATCAAAATCCTGAAATTTTAGGTGAACAACAAGGAATCACCATTGTTACCAAAAACGATTTTCCTAAAAATTGGGGTTTGGGAACGTCCTCCACGCTGATCAACAATATCGCGCAATGGTCAGAAATAGATGCCTATACGCTTTTAAAAGCTACTTTTGGTGGGAGTGGCTATGATATTGCCTGTGCCAAGCACAACGCTCCTTTAACCTACCAGCTGGAAGCTCAGGACAGAACCATCATTGAACGCACTTTTAATCCGGTGTTTCAACAGCATTTGTATTTTGTGTTTTTAAATAAGAAACAGAACAGTAGAGACGGTATTGCGGCTTACCAAAACCAAAAAAATAACATTTCAAAGGCCATTTCTGAAATCACTACAATCACGAATGCGATGCTAAGCAGCACCACCTTAGAAACATTTCAGTTTTTAATGGACAGCCACGAAAGCATAATTGCCAACATCATTAAGCAACAACCCGTAAAGGAGCGCCTTTTTAGCGACTTTAAGGGGAGCATTAAAAGTTTGGGAGCATGGGGCGGTGATTTTGTATTGGTAGCGTCCAAGGCGCAACCTGAAGCCTATTTTAAGGATAAGGGCTATCACACTATCATTCCTTACGCTGAAATGGTTTTATAAACGTAAAACGTAGAAAAATGCAACATAAAAAAAGAGGTCTTAAAATTTAAGCCCTCTTTTTTTATAGGATAGTATGATAACTACTAGTAAAACGTAGCTCTGTTATCTTCAATCTCAGCAATTTCTTTTAACGCTTCATAAGCTTTCATTTGCGACGTATTTAAACGAGCACCGTTTATACGGTTTACAATAGCTTGGTAATTGTCCAATTTAGGAGCAGCCGTCTTTTTAGAAACTTGCACCATAAAGACACCTTTATTGCCATCGATTAATTTAGAAGTCTCTCCTTCTTTTAATCCGAAAGCAACTCCAACAACCTTAGGCTCTAAACCTGCGCCAGAAAGGGTTGGGTTTTTCATGTTTACAGCACTCGCATTTGACACTGCAACATTTTGACTTTTTGCAACGGCATCTACTGTAGAGCCAGAGATTTTCTCACGGATCATTTTTGCTTTTTTCTCTTTTCTAATTTCAGGAATAACAGATGCTGAAGCAGCTTCTGGAGTCATTAAACCCTTTTTATTAACTGCAGACACTTGTACCACTGCGTAGCCTAAACCTGGGATAGAGAAACGTTTGTAGTCTCCTACTTTAGTGCCATTTTCAAATGCCCAACGAACGATTGCTCTTTGGCTTCCCAATCCTGGGATGTTTTCGTCTAATTCTTTAATATTATTTACTGGTCTCACCACAACATCATTTTCTTTAGCTACTGCTTGAAAATCTTTATCCTGTAGGGCAATTTCAAATTTTGAAGTTCTGTTAAAGACATCGTCAATGGTGTTTTCAGATGGTTGAACTGTTTGAGCAAGTGTTGCCACTTTTACCATACGGGATTTTTCTTTCTGATCTAAGATTTCTACAACATGGAAACCAAAATCAGTTTTAACAATACCTAAATCGCCTTTATTATTTTCAAACGTATAGTCTCTAAATTCAGGTACCATTGAGTTGTAAGCGTACCAATCTAAAACACCTTCTTTTTCATTACTTACTTTATCAATAGAGAAATCAAGTAGATCGACAAACTTTGAACGGTTACCTTTAATGACATTCAATAAACTATCTGCCGTAGCTTTTGCTTCAGCTTCTGTTTGTACGGTAGACGCATCAGCAGCACGCGATCCAACAAAAGGAATTAATAAATGTCTAGACTTAACCGAGTCTGGCATAAATCTTTCTTCAACAACTTTACTGATTTTATACATGTTGTTGTCTTTGTAAGGTCCGTAATATTGACCTATACCAAGATTAAAAATACTATCCTGAGCAACATCTGGTAAGCTTGATTTAGTCACAAAACTATTGGTGTACTTTACATCAGAGTTTGCGTTGATAAATCCTTCAACATCCTTTGTGGCTTTAAAACCAACAACCGTGTCATTCAATTTAGATACTTCGTTATATTCAACTCTAGTATCCATCATGGCGAGCACATTGTCCTTTACTGAATTTTCATCTTCCAAAGAAGCAGCTTCTGCAAATTGAACAAAGTTGATATCTCTTGAAGCTTCAACTTGATATTTTGTTTTGTGAGCACTGATATAATCAGAAATTTCAGATTTTGAAACTTTCACTGCACTATCATCAATAGAGGTATAAGGTACATTTACAAATTTAACATCCACCGTAGCATTTTCCATGTTGTAATCAACTTCTGCATCCGCAAGAGTTGCTCCTACTCCAGCTTTGATCATATTGAAATACGCTTGCTCTTTTGCACCAACGGCAATGGCATTTTCATTATTTACCCATTCGGCATAATTAATTTGAAAATTACCCAAGGGAGCTCTTTCAGGAGCAATAGCCTTTAAATTGACAATAAATTCATTCAATCTATTCTCGTCAAAAATTCCAGCTTCATTGGTGAATTCAGGATAAGTAGAAAAACTGTTTCTCAAAAGATTTCTCATTTGATCTTTTTCCACAGAAAGTCCTAAATCGTCGAATTGGTTTTCCAACACAGCACGTCTTAACTCCTGTTCCCAAACTCTGTTCATTGTTTGAGTAGATGTAGCGCTAGGGCCCATTTGACGTTGCATGTTTTCAACGTTGCTCATAAACTCATCACGCTTAATATCAGTACCATTAATTGTAGCAATGGTATCCTGAGGACCAAACGCGCTGCTGTTTCTGAACAAGTCAGAAAGTACAAAAGCAAATAAGGCCATTGCAATAATTGCAATAAGGAAAATTGAGCGTTGTCTAATTTTATTTAAAACTGCCATTTTATTGTATAAGTTAGAAAATATAAGTGCGCGAAAATACCAATTTCTATCAAATAATAAAAGTAGAAGTCTATTTTATTAATTTAATATTGAATTGTTTGTCCTAGCCCTTGAAATATGAGGATTGGGGATTGGGGATTGGTGATTGGTGATTGGTGATTGGTGATTGGTGATGTACGAATTCCGATTTCAGTAAAAAACTAATCTTCATCGAGAACTCGCAGAGATACCAAATCAATTTTTGTGGTAGAGACTTCTAAAATTGTGAACAAATAATTTTCAATCTGAATTTGATCGTTAACATGCGGGATTTCTTCAGTTTCGTCTACAATTAAGCCGCCCAAAGTTTCATAATTTTCACCTTCAGGAAGGTCCAATTTGTATGCTTCATTAATATAATCGACTTCCAGACGGGCTGAAAATTTATAATTGGTATCATCTATCTTTTCTTCAATCAATTCAATAGTATCGTGCTCGTCTTCAATTTCACCAAACAACTCTTCAATAATATCCTCTACCGTAATGATCCCTGAAGTGCCTCCGTACTCGTCAATAACCACAGAAATACTTTTGCGTTTTTTAGTCAGCACATTTAAAACGTCCTTAACCAACATTGTTTCGGGCACGAACTCCACCGCCATCACTACAGATTTAATGTCTTTAGGCTTCTTAAAGAGCTCAAAGGAATGGACGTACCCCACAATATCATCTACGGAGTCTTTATACACCACAATTTTGGATAAACCAGATGAGGTAAACAAACCATTCAGATTTTTAATGGAATCATTAATGTCTACGGCAATAATTTCAGTACGGGGCAACATGACTTCTCTGGCTTTTACTTCAGAAAAATCAAGTGCATTCTGAAAAATTTGTATTTCACTATCAATTTCATCGTGCTCTTCAACTGATTCCATTTGCTCACTGATGTAATTGCCCAGCTCTACTTTTGTCATTACCAATTGTACATCATCGCCGCCAGTTTTAAAGAAACGTTTTAAGATCATATTGGAAATCCAAATGATAAAATCTGAGACCCAAGAAAATAGGCCGTAAAAAAAATAGGCGGGTACTGCTAGTATCTTCAGCAGTGAATTGGCATAAATTTGAAAGAATACTTTTGGAAGAAATTCGGCAGTAATTAAGATCAATAAGGTTGAAATGATGGTTTGGGATAACAAACTCAAATCGTTCAACATGTAGTTTAAAAAACCATAATCCGTTGGCAACAAAGATTTGAACCAATTGACTAATTTATCACCCATTAAAAACCCATAAACTACCAAAGCAATATTGTTTCCAATAAGCATGGTCGCTATAAATTTTGATGGCTTAGCCGTAAGTTTAGTAAGGGTTTTAGCTAGAAAATCATTTTGCTTTTTAGCAATTTCTATGTGAATCTTGTTAGAGGACACATAGGCAATTTCCATGCCTGAGAAGAACGCTGATAAAATAAGGGACAAAATAATGATAAGGGCATTACTGTCCATAGGTTACTGGTTATTATCCATTTTTTTCCTGAAATGCTTTTTAAAGAAATACATTCCAACAGCTAAAACTGAGAAGAACAATAGCATATATGCCTTTGATCGGTCTTCATTCCATAACCTAACTGTCTCGTAAATAAAGAAGACCGCAATAAACAAATAGACGTACTGAATAATTTTTTGAAGCATTTTAATGAATCCTTATAATTAAAAGCAAAGATAACTATTTATTTATCTGAAGTAAACTATAAAACAAACGAATTTATAAATGGAAGAATAGTTAATGGGAAGAAATTTTACTGCTCGGAATCATCGTCTAAATAGTGAATACCTGTAACTTCTGAAATTCCATATTTATTAAAGTCTCGATTTGCATCAAATGCATTACCCGTAATTATTTCCTTTTTTGAAACATACTTAACAGGTTTATTAGAAAACACCCAATCGCGCTTTTGATCGTAAAACAACTGCTGCGCAAAAATACTGTCTTTGGTTTCTGTCGTAATAAGGACATTGCCTCTTAAATCGATCAAATCTGTGTCATTATACACAATCGCATAATCAGCAACAATGACACTTTTCTTGTTGCGCTCATCGTAAATATTGAGAATGACGCCGTCCGGAAATTCATTGTAGGAGAAATCCCGATTAGAAAAATCCAACATTTTAGGACTTATTAAATTGGCCTTTAAGCGTCCAGAATCGGTATATCTCAAATTCATGTCTTCCGCTACACCAATAGGTTCATTCTGGAGCACACCTATTTGCTGCACCTCTTTAAAGTTGTTTTTACACGAAAAAAACATAGTCATAGCGAAAGCTATGACTATGTTGAATAATTTATATGACGAAAAATATTTCATTTAGATTTTTGGGACGGTCACACTTGAACCAATCCAACATCCAATTCTAATCGTAGACCCACCATTACCTTCAGCAAAGATCTCCGATTTTTGTGGTGCCTTACCTTCAAAATTCGCGGCTAAACCTTCAGCATAAGATTGTAAGTTGGCATCAACTCTACCTGCTTTTCTTGCTTCAGAGGCAGCTAACCAGAATACTGCTCTCTTATTAAATTGGGTATCTCCACAGTTGTTTGCACTTGCCGCATACATGTTGGCTATCTCAATATGAGCTCTACCGTTTGATGGGTTTAAAGCTAACGACTTTTGGAAGTAATTTCTTGCAGCACCGTAGTTGCCTTGAGATTTTAAACTCTTACCAAAATTCATTGCCAATTTAGACTTTTTCAATGGATCTTTTTCCAAATCATAAGATTGATCTAAATATGGTTTCGCTTCTTTTTCCTTTCCTTGTTTCATTAACAAGTTGTATACAAAGAATTTCGTATCTGCTGATGGCGACGATGCATCATAAGCTTTTACCAACTTCGTGTATAACGGATCATCAGTACACTCCTTATTGTACATTCTGCTTACCGCACGTTTCAACCACACTGCATCAGTTTGATACTTATCAAAGTCTCTATTGTATAAGGGAATCAACACTTCACAGTTAGCCAATTTACCAAGCTTTGCATCAATACTACCAGTAATTTTATCGTAAGCTTCTAAATAGCTTTCATATTGCTTTTTGTATTGCTCAGATTTTTTATCTAAAGTTTCACCAGCTTCTTCTTTCTCAACAAGAGGGTTTAACTTTAAAGTATAGTTGTCAATTTCTTGACCAATCTTATCAGAAACGTCGTCATATTTATTAAAGACATCTAATACTTCTACTTCTTTAGCATCATGCATATCAACGATAGTTGAAAAATACACATATAAACCTTTAGGATTTGTAAAGCTTTCAGGTGCTGTTTTGTAAACCTCATCAAAAGCATCATACACTTGTTTGTTGCCTAAGCCTAAAGCTTCTCTATTGTCATACTTCAACATAGCTTTATCCTGTAGAATATCTCCAGGTTGGTATTTGTTAGGAAAGTTTACAAGACCTTCATCCCAAAGTTTCATCAAGTCATTAACATAAGTAACTTGCTCTGTACCTGAAGTGTTTTCAATTTTATGCTTTAAAACTCTCTCACCATAGTAATAGATTGCATAATTGAATTTTGGGCATTTGCTACGAAGTTTTTTGAAGGGCTCGTAAGCTTCATCGTATTTCTTGCTTTTTGCGTAATCGTTTAGCAAGGTTAAGTTCAGCATACATTCTTCATCCTGTTGTGCAAACCCAACATTGAAACCCATGAACAATGTAAGTAGGATTAAAGTAACTTGTTTTTTCATCGTCTTATTTTTATTCAGTTAATTATATTTTCGTTTTAGGAACCATCTGTCGTTTAAAGATAAACTAATTTGCAAATTCATAAAATTTTCTTGAATCAAATTTGCATCTGTTGTTCCCTTCTTACCGACCTCAAAACCTATATTGGCATTAGAGAAAACGTTTCCAACTGGTAACCCAACTCCAAAAGATATGCCAAACTCATTAATGGTCTCATTATTTATCTCTAGCCCTGTGTTCTCAAAGCGAACCCCAGCTCTATAAACGATTCTATCCCAGTAGCTTGAAAAAGAATTATATTGTGGAATATAAAATCCGCCCAAAGCGATAGTTGAGGCATTTACAAATTTAGCATTTGTGATACTAAAGATAGGATTATCGAATTCGCTGGTGTTTTGTAAAGTATATTCAGCGCCCACAAACCATTTTTGTGGTTGACCAAGACCTGCACCAAAAGAATATTGGGATGGCAAAGTTAAATCAGTACGTGCTAAATTCTTTTCACCCAAATTAGCTTCTAGAGAATTTACGGTAATTTCCTGTTCGGTTTCAGGGTTGACCACAACAGTTGAAAAAGCCCGCTTGTTGTCAGATCTTAAAGTGCTCTTTGGCATATAGGTGGCTCCTGTGGTCAATTGCAACTTGTCCGTTACCATTGTTTTATAACTCAAGCCGAAGTTCATATTCATCCCACTCAAATCAGAGCGGTTGTTCTCTTTGGTTGAATATTGCAGTGGCTTTCCATCTAAGTAACCAAACTGAAGGGCACTGTTCTGAATGTTTCCAAAATTATAATTGACATCAACACCAACTCCTAAACCAGATGTTATTTGGTAGCCCAATCCTAAAAAAGCTTTATTAAGACCGCCTTCTCCTCTATAACGGTTTTCTAAATTACCATCAGAATTAGAGGACTCCAATTTATAACCTACAGCGCTATACGGCAATAGACCAAAGCCCATTCCGAATTTCCCCATGGGTACAGCCAGTGCTAAATAATCAAAAGTTGTTGAATTTGCTTTTTGGCTCCCATCATCTGACTTCAAATTCAAATTACTGGAGCTCCCACCTACCGTAAATTTCACAGGTCTACTTTCATTGTTCCAAATCTTAAGGTTGTTCCCGGCATATCCCGCAGGGTTACGCAAGTTGACATGAATACTGTCCGTAAAAATACTCAGTCCGCCCATACTCCTGTTTTCAACTGTCCCTTTAAATTTCAAAGATCCAATTCCGTAGAAAGAATAAGGTGATGCTGTTCCCGTTTGAGCGTGCGCCTGAATGGCGAAAACGGTGATGAAAACTATTACAAGTTTTTTTATCATTAGTGTGTGTTATATTCTAATATAAAGTTCAATCCCTCTAAAAGAAAATTCGAGTTGGCAAATATGCTATTTTTTAATTGCTTTGACAAGAAAATGGCGTCACCACCTGTTAAAATAACTGTTAAATCTGAATAATTTTCGCGATAATCCTCTATGACTCCGTCAATTTCTTTGATAATTCCCAACACAACGCCTGAGTGAATTGCCGCCGCCGTAGTATCACCAATGATTGCTTTTGGCATCTCCGTATCTAACAAGGGCAGATTCGCCGTTAAGTCGTGCAAACTTTTGTAACGCAGCCGGATGCCGGGAGAAATGGCGCCCCCTAAATAGTCATTATCCTTAGTTATAAAATCATACGTAATACAACTCCCTGAATCAATAATAAGTACATTCTGATTGGGATGATGTTTCACGGAGGCCGATACAAGCGCCATCCGGTCTACACCTAATGTGTTAGGTGTAGCGTAAAGATTATTGAATGGAAACTTTAAATTGGCGTCCAAAATCATCACGTCGCATTGGTTTTTGAGGTTCTCAAGCACCTCTTTTGGCAATTTTCCTACCGAAGAAAGGATGGATTTTTGAATATTTGGGTAGTCCTGAAAAAAATTTTTCTGTAAATCATCAACTTCAGAAATTTCCACCGTTTGTTTTTCTACAAGGGTATCGTTCTGAAAAACAGCAATTTTGACAAGTGTATTGCCAACATCTACAATTAAATTCATATCAAAAATTAAAGCTGTAAATTTACGAAAGCAATTTTTATATCTTTTATTTTTGCGAATAATAAAAATGCCTTTATATTTGCACCCGCTTGGATGATTGAAATATGATATTTTAATCTGACAAGTTCGCAAATTAGCGACTGGTGCCTTAGCTCAGTTGGTAGAGCAAAGGACTGAAAATCCTTGTGTCCCTGGTTCGATTCCTGGAGGCACCACCATCAAAAACCCGAACTTATGTTCGGGTTTTTCGGTTTTTAGAAGGTTTGTCCAATACTTCCTTGTGGTTTATGGGATTAAGAACAATTGTTGTGGGATTTTAAAGGATCAAGATTACGCATAAATTGGGATTAATATTAAAAATTGGGGGATTTATACGCTCTGTCATTCCATTCCAATTTGTCATTCCGACGTTAGGAGGAATCCCATTACAGGGGAGGCCTATGGTAAAAGATGATGTGATGTCTCATTACATTCGACATGACAAAAACGTGAATGACGTTCACTATCGACCATGTGGTTTTATCATTACGACGTTCAGGAGGTAACCCATATCAGCACCGTTCCGCTTTACGAGTCTAGGCTAACATCTAATTATGGACCTTTAAAATATCATAAACTTGTTTTTGTACTCCCCACACCTTAACTCCTTATATTTTTAGTATTTTAGAGCCTATCAAAACCCTCATCATGGATTTTATTAAAAAAATTGGAGTCCCCAACCTTTTTATGTTAGCACTATGCGCCTTAATTATTATTGTTGCAGAGTATCTGTTTTTGAAAGGCTATCAAATGCACGCCATATTTGTTGGACTTTGGGCACCAACGCTCTTGGGAATTGCGATCTTTATAAAACAGATTAAGAATGGACGTTAATGCTATTGTTTTTTGGTTTTCTGGTTTTGTAGCAATTTGTGTGATCATTTGGGCGGTGCTCATTATTAAAGCTTACGATAAGGCCGACAAAAACTAACCTTCAATCATCTATCGCATATACTGAGTCTTAAACACAAACGTTGTTCATCATTTAAAACGCCACAATACAGAATTAACCTCATGAACATTTTATACATTCACGGATTAAATGGCAGCTTAACCCCAGAGAAACGAACCATTCTGGAACATTTTGGCACGGTGAAATCGCCAAGTTTGGATTATGAAAATAACGCGGACAGCATCAATTCATTATATACTCATTTTAAAGATGCTCATATTGATATGATTATAGGAAGTAGTATGGGCGGATTTGCAGGCTATCACCTGTCTAAATTGCTGCGATTGCCTTGCTTGATATTTAATCCGGCACTGGCCGATAGAAGCGTGTATCAAACCATTCCTACAACTGGAGAGTCGAGTAAACATACGCTACATCTCGTTTTGGGGTCTCAAGACTCTGTGGTTAATCCTAAAGGAACGTTAGATTTCTTAGCAAACCTATTGCACACATCACAAGATTATAGCATTTCAATACGTCATGATCTGGAACACAGAATCCCAATTACTGCTTTTGAGGAGGAAGTTGCGAAATTTATGGCCGCATTACATATCTAATATTGCCACCACGCTTTAATGAATTCGTTTGCCTGTAATGGTGCAGAGATCACATTAAATCCTTTTTGATCCTCCCAAACCGCTTTGGCTTTTCTGATATATCCTTGCATTGTCAGCACCTGAACAATGTAGGTCCCGTTATCTCTTGGAGGTCTTTTTTCTAAATTATAATAGGGCATGATGTCATAGCTTTATGGGCTAAAATTAAACCCGTGGCCCTATTAAAATTAACTGAAACAAAAATTTGTTGCGCTTAAAAGCCCTTCCCTACCTCATTTAGCATTGAATATGCGCCATTATTAGCTTTTATTTCCCATAACTTTTCGTTCTACGAATCATAATTAGAAGTAACTACAAAATTTTTAAAACATTTCAGCTTTACATATAAATCAAATTCCGACGCATTATATTTGCAGCAAACTACAGACTTTACATGCTGAAAAAATTACGAATTGATCCCTTCGTCATTGCTATTATCATAAGTATCCTCCTTGCCTATTTATTTCCACAGCTCGGGAACTCAGATAGTCCTGTGCCCATGAGCGTAATCAGTAGCTTAGGGATTTCTTTAATTTTTTTCTTTTACGGTCTAAGCCTTAGCACTGAAGCCATAAAAAACGGGTTAAAGAATTGGAAACTCCACGTCTCTGTGCAGGCTTCTACATTCCTATTGTTTCCGTTACTGATTTTACCATTCTATCCTTTGGTAAAGGACACCCCGCACGAATTATTATGGTTGGCATTTTTATTTATGGCCGCCCTACCCTCCACGGTATCTTCCTCTGTAGTTATGGTCTCTATGGCCAAAGGCAATTTACCGGCAGCTATCTTTAATGCGAGTATTTCGGGTATTATAGGAATACTCCTCACGCCACTATGGATGTTGTCTTTTGTAAAACAAACCGAAGTTCCGTTTGAATTCTCCTCTATTTATTTTCAACTCTTCACTGAAATAGTTATACCGCTAGTATTAGGTTTAATATTGCGGCGCTTTCTTGGAGCTTGGGCACAGAAACGTAAAAGCACGCTCAACAAATTTGATAAATCTGTCATTCTTTTAATCATTTACAAAAGCTTTGTAAAATCATTTGAGGATGACATTTTCAGTAGCGTAAGTATATTAGAGTTGCTCGCAATGCTCGTATTGGTAATGATATTATTTTTTGTGGTATACATCTTAACCGGCTGGATAGGAAAAGTTTTAAAATTTAATCAGGCTGATCAAATTACCAATCAGTTTTGTGGTACAAAAAAATCTTTGGTTCATGGCACGGTGTTTTCTGAAGCCTTATTTGGTCAGACTACCATTGTCGGCATCATGCTCCTGCCATTGATGTTTTATCATGCGCTTCAAATTTTGATCATTAGTGCTATTGCTGCTAAAAAAGGAAGAGCGCATAAAAATCCTAATGTTTAGTGTTTGGAAAAGACTTAAACTACCAAATGGACACTAAAATTTTTATTCAATTGAAGAATAGAACTCATCTTAACCCAGGGATAATCAAAAACAAAAAAGACCCAACTTATCGTCGGATCTTTTTACACTATAAATTAAAATGCACTTTATTTTTTAGACATCAAAACGGTATCAATAATATATATTCTACCGTTAGAAGCCTCAACGTTACCTAAAATTACTTGCGCTTTCTTACCAGTAGCATCTTTAATCACAAATTGATCACCATTCATCATGGCTGTCAATTCATCACCTTTAACTGTTTTGAATTTATAGGATCCGTTAGCACCTTTAATAGCTTCTGCAAACTTATCTGAAGTGATCGCACCTTTAACAACATGATAGGTTAACACATCAGACAACATTTGTTTGTTTTCTGGCTTCATCAAATTGTCACGTTGTTTTTGTGACAACTTTTCAAAAGCTTGGTTTGACGGTGCAAACACCGTGTACTCTCCTGGCTCAGACAACATGGTTGCTAACTCTGCAGATTGTAATGCACTCATTAAAGTGGTTAAATCTTCATTTTTCATCGCCTGACCTGCAATACTGTTTTCTCTAGCCTCTTCTTTCATTCTGACCTCTTCGGCCTCCATTTCCATACGTGCTTCTTCCGCAGCTTCCATTTCTACGCGTTCAGTTTCAATTCTCATCTGTTCCTCTTTCTTCTTCCCATCTTCACAGGAGGATACAAAAACAAATGCTGTTAATGCAACTGCATATAATATACTAGTCTTCTTAAAAATCATAATCTAATTATTTTATTGGTTTATGTAAAGATATACGTAGCAAACGGCACTTCAAAATAATATTAATAGAACTTTAACTTAAAAATATGAAATTTCCTTAAAAATGTTAATTTTAAGTCAGGATGAGAATTGAGTCATTAATAATTGGGTTTAACTACATACCAAATGGCTTTATTTGATAAATTTGTAGCTTCATTACAGCTAATTGGAAGAGAACAACGACGATAATAAAACAACTAAACGCAAAAAGTTTAGAGCCCTTAGAATACTTGGTAGGATTATTCTTGGCATTCTGCTGTTTCTATTTCTCCTAATCCTATTTATTAGAAGTCCGTGGGGGCAGGGTATTATTGTCAACAAGGCAACCTCATACATTTCCGATAAGACCAATACCAAAGTAGCTATCGAAAGACTGTTCCTCACCTTCAGCGGCAATCTTCAAGTGGAAGGATTGTATTTGGAAGACACACAGGGCGATACTTTAGTGTACTCAAAATCTTTGGAAGCCAACGTGCCACTTTGGGCAATGATTAAAGGCAAAGGTTTTGGAGTAGAGTCTATGAATTGGGAGGGTGTTCGCGCTAATATTCGTCGAAAAGACACCATTTCGGGCTATAATTTTCAATTTCTGATCGATGCTTTTGCTGTTGCCGATACCACCACAGTTGTAGCCACTGATACTACGGCCCTAGATATTGTTTTGGGAAAACTGAATTTTAAAAATTTTGACGTTGTTTTTGACGATGCAGTTGCGGGAATTGATAGCCGATTTATAATTGGTACCCTAAAAGCACAAATGAAAACTACAGATTTAGAGCATATGGTCTTTGAAGCTAAAAACCTCGAACTTACTGATGCCAACATTACATACATTCAAAAACCTATCCCTATTGATCCGAACGCTGAAGAGGTACCATTACCATCCTTAACTTTTGAGAAATTTACTCTGAGCAATGTGTACGCTGACTATCAATCTTATGGCGATCGAATTGCCGCAGAAGTGGACATCAAGGAACTATATGCGGAAGTTCAACAGGCGGATTTAGCTTCCTTACGGTTTGAAATCAGCACCTTCAATCTTAAAAACTCCTCCATAATTTTACGGACCCAAACGGAAACCAATGTTGTGACACAGAAAGTAGTGGAGGTCACCCAAGATATTAAGCAAGACATACAAGCTTTTGAATGGCCAGAATTGCGTATTTCTATTGGATCTATTGATTTTAAGGATAACAATTTCAGCTATTTTGTCGCCGGCGCAGAAGCAAAAGAAGGAAGTTTTAATCCGAATGCCATTGTTCTTAACGACCTGAACTTACAGGCGGATAATATTCGCCTCCAAGATAAAAAAGCAACGCTACATATTGAAAATTCCACGTTTAAAGAAATTTCCGGATTTGACCTTAAAGAATTGCAACTTCAATTTGAGGCTGATGATACCACTTTAAAGGTAACTGATCTGAGAACGGCGCTCAATAACAATACACTTCAGGCGCAATTACAGTTAGAATACCCCAAATTGTCCGCCCTCATCGAAGCCCCAGAAAATTCAAAAATAAACCTCAGCGTGTCTAACTTTCAAGTGGCTTTAAAGGATGTCTTTTTAATTCAGCCTGAACTTAAAAAGAATCCGTATCTCAATACACTGAGTAAAAATCTATTGACTGGTAATGCCAAAGCAAGTGGTTATCTATCTGATATTAATATTGCGACGATGACTGCGCATTGGGCCAATACGCACATCTCCGCAAATGGGAGAATCAAAAACGCGATGCACCCAGAACACATTGAGTTTGATATTCCAAATTTTTCAGCCATCTCAACCCGTACAGATCTTACTAAGTTTGTTAATGAACAAGACTTAGGTGTAAGTCTCCCTGATAACGTTAAGTTGGTTGGGAATCTTAAAGGCAATCCAAACGATCTTAATGCTGATGCTGTATTGACCACTTCTCAAGGAGTCGCCTCAGTAAAAGGACATTTAACAAATGGAGCAACACTCGCGTTTGATGCAGATATTGCTGTTGATGGTTATCAACTGAATGAACTACTCCAAAATGAACAATTAGGAGCCTTAAGCCTCTCCATAAAAACGAAAGGAACGGGCACAACCATTAACGACTTGGATGCCGATATTGAGGCCAATATCTCGAGTTTTACCTACAACAATTATGATATTACTGATTTAAAGATTGTAGGTGCCGTGAAGAATGGCCGTGGTAAAGTGACGTCTAGTTATAAAGATTACAACCTCAATATGGATTTGTACGGTACGGTGATTTTAGATTCTGTGTCGCCCGAAGCCAATGTGGAACTCAATATTATTGGCGCCGACTTACAGGCTTTAGGACTTATGCAACGCGAAGTTAGGACTGGTATGAAAATCTATGCCGATTTTAAAGGTAATGCCACCAATTATGATGTTGCGGCAATTGTAGATGAAGGTGTCGTTGTTTATGACAATAAAACCTACCTCATTGGCGACCTGAATGCTTTGGCACATGTGCGTAAAGACACGACGTCTGTATCTATCAAAAATAAATTGGTAGATCTCCTATTGCAGTCCAATTCAGATCCACAAAGTTTCACCAAAGCTTTAAAACGTCATGTGTTTAGTTACTTCTACCGAGATGAAAAACTACCGGATAGTATCACAGATCCGGTCAATTTAAAATTAAGAGGTCGCATTATTGAAGCGCCTATTTTAAATGAAGTTTTTTTAGTGAATGTTAAAGATCTTGACACCGTAAAATTATCTGTAGACTTCAATGAGAAAGAGCGCCAACTTAGCGCCAACATTACCGCCCCCCATATTAATTATAGCGGCTATGAATTGGATAGTTTGGCCTTTTCTATGGAAACTGACAAAGACAAATTTATCTTTAATTTGGGTTTCAATCGCATAAAGGCAGGGCCATTTAACATACAGAAAACTAGAGTTGAAGGCAGTCAGGCCAACAACGAATTGTCATTAGGCTTTACAGCTTACCATCAAGACGAGATTTTAACCCAGATACGCAGTAAAATCACCGGAAATAGAGAGGAACTGCGATTTCATGTGTTGACCGAAGATTTAGTTTTAAATAAAACGCCCTGGAACATTCCTGAAAGCAATGAAATTTTGATTAGAGATCAAAAATTAGAATTCAACGATTTTCTTTTCAGCAGAGACAATCAATCTTTTGAACTTACAGATAAGCTTGCTTCCATCTCCAAGGAACATATTGCGGCAGATTTTAAAAACTTTAAATTGAGCGAATTTTTAAATTATCTCAATCCTACGGAAGAATTGGCTACTGGTAATTTGAATGGCTCTTTTGTATTGGAAGATCCATTTACAAATACGGGCATTGTTGCTGACCTAGACATACAGCAGTTGAGCTTTATGCAGGTTGACATGGGCACCCTCAGTCTGGATGCAAAATCATTAGGCATGGACAGTTATGATTTTAATGTCGATATCGCGGGTGGCGAAATAGATATGAATCTTTTAGGAGATTATGTAGCGCAATCTGGAGATGCGGTACTTGATATGAACTTAGATATTACCAAATTCAACATGTCCGCCTTAACCGGTTTCTCTCAAGGTGAATTAATAGAAACGGACGGAAGTTTTTCAGGCAATTTTAAATTGAATGGTACCTTAAGCGCTCCACAATATTCGGGCAACTTAAAATTTAGTGATGCTGATTTTAAGATTAAAAGATTTAATACTGCTTTTACACTTCCCAATGAAACGCTCAGCATCAACAACGAAGGTCTTTCCATGTCTCAATTCACCATTGTAGATGAAAACCAAAATACTCTTGTGGCCACGGGCAATATTGGCACAGCCTCATTTATCAATCCAACTTTCGACTTGCAGTTAACCGCGGATAACTTTCAAGTATTGAATGCCACAAAAGAAGACAACGATTTTCTTTACGGTAAGGTTACTTTTGATGCCGAAGCAAAAATCTCCGGCGATTTACAGATTCCTAAAATCACAATGAATGCCACCGTGGGCTCGGATACTGATGTGACCTATGTGATGCCTTCAGCCACCGTTAATGTAGAAGAACGCGATGGTGTAGTCGTCTTTGTAAATCGTGAAAATCCAGATGCTATTCTAACCCGAACGGAAGAAAAAACCGCTACCATTACGGGGTTTGATATTGCTGCCCTACTAAAGATTAGTAAAGATGCCGCTGTCACTATTGTGATTGATGAAAAAACTGGGGACAATTTTAAAGTCATGGGCGACGGGGATTTAAATTTCAGCATGAATCCAAACGGCAACTTGACGCTTTCAGGAGTTTATGAAGTAGAGAGCGGACATTATGAATTGAATCTTTACAGTTTGGTCAACCGGAAATTCGATTTGGTTTCAGGCAGCCGTATCACGTGGTCAGGAGACCCTTTTGATGCCAAATTAGATGTAAAGGCGCTCTATAAGGTTGAGACCTCTGCATCATCTTTAATGGCACCAACGTCTTCCAATCTCGACCCCTCTTCTAAAGGCAAATACCGTCAGGTGCTCCCATTTTACGTGTATCTTAATATAGATGGCCAATTATTACAACCAAAAATCAACTTTAACCTCGACATGCCAAAAGATGAGCAAGGTGCTGTTGGCGGGCAGGTTTACGGCAGGGTGCAACAACTTAATCAGCAAGAAGACGAGTTAAACAGACAGGTATTTTCATTGTTGGTTTTAAACCGTTTTTATCCAGACCCTGGCAGCGACGGAAGTACTGGTGGTGTAGCTTCTATTGCCCGAGACAATTTAAATGATGCTGTTTCAGACCAACTGAATGTGTTCTCAGATAAATTATTTGCCAATTCTGGCTTTGATCTTAATTTCGGATTGGACAGTTATACGGATTATCAAGGAAGTACGCCGCAAGACCGTACCCAATTGGATATTGCTGCCCAAAAGAAATTATTTAATGATCGTTTAATTGTCAGTGTAGGTAGTGAAGTGGATGTGCAGGGCAGTAACCCTAACGGCGAAGCAGCACCGATTATTGGCAATGTCAGCATTGAATATATATTGACCGAAAATGGTCGTTATAGGATCAAAGGATTTCACCGTAATGAATTCGAAAATGTCATTGATGGGCAGATTGTTATCAGTGGAATTGCCTTGATTTTTACACAGGAGTTTAATAAGTTTAATGAGCTTTGGGATTCTTTGGTAAACTCCAAGACCAAACAAGAAAAACAAGCTGAGAAAGATAGGAAAGCTGCTAAGGAAGCATTAAAGGCGAAAGAGGAAGAAGTTGATGAAAGTATTGAGGAAAAAAAGCAATAGCACTCGCGATGCATTAAGAGGAAAATTTAATCAAAGTAATGGTACAGTCATTTCATCAGCGCTAGCTAATCATAAAAACAAATAAATTTGAAATTACATCTTAAATACATTCTCATTAGCACTTTCATATTAGGAAGTTTCTACTCGTGCAGTATTGCCAAATTTATACCTGAGGAGGAGCGCTTATATACCGGAGCAAACTTAATTATCGAGTCAGATTCTCTAATTAAAAATGAAGATCGTTTACGTCTAGAATTGGAAACCGTGATCAGTCCGGAGCCTAATTCTAAGATCCTTGGGATGTATCCTGGCTTGTATTACTACTTTAAAAATCAAAAAGAACATCCAGGGTTCATCAACAAATGGCTGTATAAAAAATTTGGAGAGCAGCCGGTTTACCAATCGGATGTCTCAGCTTTTGATGTAGAAGAACTTTTACTGAACAGATTAGAAAACAGAGGCTTCTTTTATAGTAAAGCTGCCTCTAAATTTGAAGAAGAAGAACAAAAAGCATCGGTAGCTTATACAGTAAATGTGCCTACACCTTACCGCATGGAAACTTACCAACTGGACTCCTTACCTCCTCCAATCCATCAAGAAATTGAGCGGTTGGTCGCTACTACTCCCTTTACAAAAGGCATGCGTTTTGATTTGAGCAGTATGAAATTAGAGCGTCTTCGCATAGATACCAACCTTAAAAGTAAAGGTTATTATAATTTTGATGATAGTTTTTTGCTTTTTGAAGCAGATACAAATAGGTATGACAATAAGAGCTTTGATCTATTTCTGAAACTTAAAAAGGCAGTCCCGAAAAAATCAACCGTTCCCTACCGCATTGCGAACGTCAATATTTATCCTAATTACGAAACAGCAGATTCTATCACTACAACCAGCATTCGCTACAATGAAAAAAACTTTATTCAAAAAGAAGTTTTCTTCAAACCAAAATATTTAGATCCATTTGTAAGACTGGAAGAAGGTGAACTCTATAATCCTGAAACTTCGCGTAACACCGCCCGGCGACTCTCCACTATTGGGGCTTATAAATTTGTTAACATTCAATATAAGGAAATTGACAGTTTGGCCACAGACACTTTAGGCCTATTGGACGCCAATATTTATTTATCGCCATTAAACAAGCGTGCGTTCATGGCGGAGTTGCAAGTGGTTACCAAATCAAATAGTTTTACCGGTCCTGCTTTGGCGCTCACCTATAGCAACCGCAATGTTTTTGGTGGTGGCGAACTCTATAATACCACATTAAAAATAGGCTATGAAGCACAAGTAGGAGGAGAAAAAAATCTCGGCGATAGCAGTTTAGAATTGGGATTGAAAAACGAGATCATTTTTCCAAGAGTCATTTTCCCAATTAAAATTAATGACGACTTTTTTAAATACTCCATCCCAAAAACAAAGATCTCCGTAAGTATTGATTATTTAGACCGTACAAAATTATACACGTTACTCTCGGGTACTGCCCTATTTGGATATGCCTGGGATGCCAATAGATACGTGACACATCAAATTAACCCTATTTCGGTGAGCTATACGGATTTAAGGAATTCCTCACCAGAATTTGAAGCGATCCTCTCTGAAAATCCATTTCTGAAACGCAGTTTTGAACAGCAATTTATTTCGGGGCTTACTTATTCCTTTATTTATAACGAATTGGTAGACGTACAAAAAACGCATCAAAAATATCTTAACTTTACTTTAGATGTCGCAGGGAACTCCATCAGCTTGTTCGGAAAGTCGGAAGAAAACGGGGGTCCAAAGACATTTGTTGGTTTGGAATATGCACAATACGCAAAGGCCGATGTTGACTTGAGATACCACTTCAACTTTGGCAAAGAACAAACCATTGCTGCACGTGTTTTTGCAGGTTACGGTTTGGCCTATGGCAATTCTGATGTGGTGCCTTTTGTTAAACAATATTATGCAGGTGGGCCTTATAGTATACGGGCTTTCAGGATTCGTTCCTTAGGACCAGGAACCTATAATGTTAATGAAGATACGAACAACACTTCTGATAATTATTTTGACAAAACAGGTAATATCAGATTGGAAGCCAATTTAGAATACCGTTTCCCAATTGTCTCATTCTTTAAAGGCGCCGTATTTGCTGATGCTGGAAACATTTGGAATTCTAAAGAAAATCCAGTTTTTGATGGCAAGGATAAATTTTCAAGTAGTTTTATTAGTGAATTAGGTATGGGCGCGGGCGTCGGCTTGCGCGTGGACATTCAGAGTTTTGTTATCAGATTTGATTTGGCCGCTCCGTTTCATGACCCGTCGCTTCCAAAAGGCGAACGTTTTAATTTTGATGTGAGCAAGCCCATCCTCAACTTTGCAATCGGCTATCCATTTTAACATGGTTTCGTTTTACATGTACTATGTTTGTTATAATTAAAAAATTGACTCCCTACAGAACAGGGGGCATTAACTCGAAAAACAAAATGAATACTGATCAGAAAAATAAATTCATGTTAGAAGCGGTTAACGCAGCTTTAAAAGGCATGGATAACAATGAAGGCGGCCCTTTTGGTTGCGTAATAGTAAAAGATGGCAAAATAGTAGGCCGAGGCAACAACAAGGTCACTTCCAATAACGACCCAACAGCACATGCTGAAGTCATTGCCATAAGAGATGCTTGCCAAAATCTTAATTCTTTTCAATTGGAAGGTTGTGAAATATACACCTCATGCGAGCCATGTCCGATGTGTTTTGGCGCCATCTATTGGGCCAGGCCAGACAAAGTGTTTTATGGGTGTAGCCAGCAAGATGCGGCAGATATCGATTTTGACGACGAATTTATCTACAAAGAGATAGAATTGCCTTACGCCAAGCGAAGCATCCATTTTGAGCAAGTGGCACGAGACATCGCTTTAGAACCGTTTCAAAAATGGAGCGAAAAAGAGCACAAAACAGTGTATTAACCACCCAGTCCTCCGTTCGAGTGATTCCGATTTTTATCGGAATTGTAGCGAGAACCGAGTGATTCCGATTTTTAAACAATGGTTTCAAAAATGTGATAAGAACCACACGGTTTTGATGTATCGGAATGGTATCGAAAACTTTAACATCATGATGCACTCACCCCAAAAACTCGAAGTACAGTTACTCAATAGGATTCTCCCCATCCGAGGCAACACAATTAACAGATGAAAGCTTAAACTGTCCGATGGATTAATCGCTCATGCGTTGTGGATTAACTCATGAGGCCTGTTAAGTTTTCCACAGATTCACGACTGAAAACCGAATCTTAATTTTTATCGTACGTATAACCAACACCATAATATCTATGCAAAAAACTTATTACGATCCAGCAGACCTTAAAAAATTCGGAAAAATTTCCGAATGGAACGAAGAACTTGGCAGCAAATTCTTCGATTATTACGCTAAGGTTTTTGAAGAAGGCAAACTTTCAGCCCGTGAGAAGTCGCTAATTGCTTTGGCTGTCGCCCATACGGAGCAATGTCCGTATTGTATTGATGCCTACACACAAGATGGTTTACAACGTGGTATTACCAAAGAGGAAATGATGGAAGCCTTGCATGTTGGTGCTGCCATAAAAGCTGGCGCAACACTCGTGCATGGGGTGCAGATGATGAACAAAGTAAATAAATTAGAAATGTGAGCAGAGAACCACTCCCGATTTTTCATCGGGAGTGTGTGAATCGCTCATCCCGATGAAAATCGGGATCTATAAATAGACAAGAGGGATTAACTGATTTGGAACAATCCAATTTATCAAATCCGAATTATCGCTCATCCCGATGAAAATCGGGATCTATAAATAGACAAGAGCGATTAACTGATTTGGAACAATCCAATTTATCAAATCCGGATTATCGCTCATCCCGATGAAAATCGGGATCTATAAATAGACAAGAGCGATTAACTGATTTGGAACAATCCAATTTATCAAATCCGAATTATCGCTCATCCCGATGCAAATCGGGATCTCATAATTGAAATAAGAACATAGTGTTTATTTTTAGAGACACACAACTTATGAGATTTGTGTGAATCGCTCATCCCGATGCAAATCGGAATTTTCAGAATTAAAACAATACAGCCATCAACTTAACGTTGGTTGCAGACAGAATAAAGTAAAAGCTTAACACGCTTAAACTTTAAAATTTGAATATATACATGATCAAGTCCTTAAAAAATCGCGAAAGCGAATTAGCAAACAGCAATAGACAAGTTGAAATATTATCAAATGGTATTTTTAAGAACGGAGAGCTACCCACGTTTAAAGATAAGATTTCTGAAACAGGCCAATTCCCATTAAAAGCCAAGAAACTCGAAATATTACAAATCAACCTTGGCTATATGTGTAACCAAGTGTGCGAACATTGTCATGTGGATGCTGGGCCAGATCGTAAGGAAATTATGACTCGCGACACGATGTTGCAATGTTTGGAAGTAATCAAAAACACAGGAGCACACACCTTAGATTTAACTGGTGGCGCCCCTGAAATGAATCCTGATTTCAGATGGTTTGTGGACGAAGCGTCTAAAGCAGGCATTAAAGATTTTATCGTTCGTTCTAACTTGACCATTATTAGGGCAAACAAAAAGTATTACGATCTCCCTGATTTTTTCAAAGCTCATAATGTTCATGTCATTTCTTCAATGCCGCATTGGACTAAAGGCAAAACTGACAAACAACGTGGCGATGGTGTTTTTGACAAATCCATTCGCGCTTTACAAGATTTGAATGCTATAGGTTACGGCATGCCCGACAGCGAATTACGATTGGATTTGGTCTACAATCCTTCAGGTGCCTTCTTACCAGGCGATCAAAACAGCATGGAAAAAGATTTTAAAAAGGTCTTAAAACAGGATTTTGACATTCATTTTCACAACCTTTTTGCGATAACAAATTTACCTATTGCCCGATTTTTGGATTATTTGATTGCTTCGGAAAACTATGAAGACTATATGTTTGCTTTGGTAGAAGCTTACAATCCGAATGCGGTTAAAAATGTGATGTGTACTAACACACTGTCCATTTCTTGGGATGGCTATTTATACGATTGTGATTTTAATCAGATGTTAAACCTTCCCGTCAATAGTAAAGTGAAGCACATTTCTGACTATAATGAAGAACTTTTAGAAGGCCGTACCATTATGATCTCTCAACATTGTTACGGCTGTACCGCAGGCGCAGGAAGCAGCTGCCAAGGAAGCGTCACCTAAACCATAACTTGCTATAAAACAAATTCATAAATAAATACTATGCGTTTTTTTTTCTCATTAATTCTAATACTATTAAGCTGTGTAATGCATTCTCAGAATGATTTGGCAGAATTATTACAACAGCATAATAACCACAACGTACCTTATATCTCAGTACAGGAATTGGCGATGCCTAAAACAAATACTATTATTTTTGATACACGCGAGTTTGAAGAATACCAAATAAGCCGTATCGCTAATTCAATTTTCGTTGGCTATAACACTTTTGATATCAACCAAGCCACTTTACATCTTAAAGACAAACACCAAGCTATCGTTGTCTATTGCTCATTGGGAATCCGTTCTGAAAAGATTGCCCAACAATTGCAAAAAGCAGGCTACACTAGTGTGTACAATCTTTACGGTGGTATTTTTGAATGGAAAAATGCAGATTTCACCATTGTTGATAGTGACGGTTATCCTACTGACAATGTGCATGCTTATTCAGAAGCCTGGAGTAAATGGCTACTTAAAGGCACCAAGGTATACGGTCCAATTTTAAATAAAATTTAACCTTGGGTTCGCGTGATACACTCTCCTAAAGACTAACTTTGAATACCGAATAAAACTTTTAACTACACCCCTTATTGTATGGGCATACTTTCTTCAAAAGATACTGCTAAGGCTAATGAAATGGCTACTGATTTTCATTTTCCAAGTTCAAAAAACGCGCTTATTATTTTTACTCGGAATCCTGAATTAGGAAAGTGCAAAACGCGTTTGGCAGCCAACATTGGCAATGAAAATGCGTTGGAAGTTTATAAATTCTTACTGGTGCATACCGCTACCATTTCCAAAGAAATTAAAGCGGATAGATATGTGTTCTACTCAGAAAATATCGAAAAAGATGATTTGTGGGATGCTTCCATATTCAGAAAAAAACTCCAACACGGAGATAATTTGGGTGCGCGCATGCACAACGCCTTTTCAGAATTATTAGTCATGGGCTATAACAAAGTAATGATTATTGGTAGCGATCTGTTAGACTTGAACGCGGATCTTATCTTAGAGGCCTACTTACAACTTGAAGCCAATGATGTGGTGATAGGACCTGCAATGGATGGCGGCTATTATTTATTGGGAATGAAAACACTTTATCATAAGGTGTTTCAGAATAAATCTTGGGGTACGGATACCGTTCTAAAGGACACCTTGAAAGATTTGCAGGCATCAAAATTTCACCTTTTGAAAGAATTGAATGATATTGATACCTTTGAAGACATGCAGCATTATCAACAACTTAAAAAATTTCACAACATATGATGATTAAAAATATAATTGAAACTACCAATTACTTAATAAATAAAGGTTTTGACAAGCCAGAAATAGGCATCATTTTGGGTACTGGGCTGGGACAATTGGTCAATGAAGTAGAAATTCTGCACGAAGTCAGCTATAATCACATTCCTAATTTCCCAACCGCCACAGTCGAGTTTCATAAAGGAAAATTAATATATGGAATTTTAGAAGGCAAGAAAGTGATTGTGATGCAGGGCCGTTTTCATATTTATGAAGGATATTCTCTGCAAGATGTGACCTATCCAGTACGAATCATGGAAAAATTAGGTATCCATACCCTACTCGTTTCGAATGCATCAGGAGCCATCAACCTCGATTATAAAAAAGGAGAATTGATGCTGATTGATGATCATATTAACCTGCAAGGCAGTTCGCCACTAGCTTTTAAAGACGTTGGGCAATTAGGCGAGCGTTTTGCAGATATGAGCGCACCTTACGATGCGAACATCAATTCTAAGTTTGAAAGCATTGCTGCTGCTCATAATATGACGCTTCATAAGGGTGTTTATGCCTCAGTGGTAGGACCGCAATTGGAGACCAGAGCAGAATATCGAATGCTGAAAATTATAGGTGCTGATGCGGTGGGCATGAGTACGGTTCCAGAAATTATCGTGGCCAACCATTTAAAATTAAAAGTGGCAGCGGTGTCAGTTTTGACCGATGAATGCGACCCAAACAACCTGAAGCCCGTAGATATCTCTGAGATTATCGCAATGGCGGAAAAAGCAGAGCCAAACATGATTGTTCTGTTTAAGGAATTGATTAAAAGCTTATAATTTTTAAACCTCTCAAACGAATTTATCAGGAGGTTTTGTGACTATGGAAAAATACCTCGACATTATTGTAAAATCCTATACGGGCTATTGGAATTATCTAAAATATGAGCTCATTGACATCTACCACTGGGATAACTATTTTTACGGATTAATCATCATTTCATTAGTGGTTTGGGGTTTGGAAATTGCCTTCCCGTGGCGTAAAGATCAGTCGATTTTTAGAAAAGATTTCTGGTTGGACACGTTTTATATGTTCTTCAATTTCTTTCTGTTGAATTTAATTGTCCTGATTGCACTTTCCAATACGACGGCTGAGTTTTTCAATGATATCCTCGGATTTTTTGGATGGCACGTAGACAGTTTACAAGTTTTTGACGTGGATGAATTACCACGTTGGTTAGGATTGCTCCTCTTTTTCCTAATCACTGATTTCGTGCAGTGGAACACCCATCGGCTTTTACACCGCGTGCCCTGCCTTTGGAATTTCCATAAGGTCCACCACTCTATTAAAGAAATGGGATTTGCTGGGCATTTGCGTTACCATTGGATGGAACCCATCCTCTACAAATCTTTACAATACATTCCTATTGCGATAATTGGCGGATTTGACGCCCAAGATGTAGCCATTGTTTACTTTTTCGCCATCACCATCGGACATTTAAATCATGCCAATGTGGGGTGGAATTATGGACCTTTAAAATACATCTTGAACAATCCGAAGATGCATATCTGGCACCATGCTAAACAATTGCCAAGCCATTTAAAATACGGTATGAACTACGGATTGACCTTAAGTACTTGGGATTATCTATTTAAGACCGATTACATTCCGCATGATGGAAGAGACATTGAGTTAGGGTTTGAGGACGATCATAAATTCCCCAAGACCTTTCTCAAACAAAGTATCTATCCGATAAAAACTGACTTGTGATCTTTTGCGTAACTATAACACAATAATGCTAAGACCTATGAAATACTTCAACACATGTATCTTTTCAATACTAATTGTATTCACTTTAAGCAGTTGCAATTTGACCACCGCAATTATAGGTAACCAAGGATTGACAGTTAAAGAAGTAGATGGCAAATTGGGTTCGGTATCACCAAATTCTAATATTAAATTGGATCACAAGGCTTGGGATATTTTACTGAAAAAACATGTCGACGCTCAAGGTTTTGTTGATTATAATGGATTTAAAAAGGATCATGACCAACTTAAAGCCTACCTGACCACACTTGCAAAGACAGCGCCTAGTTCAGAATGGACCGTTGAGGAACTATTGGCTTATTACATCAATCTGTACAATGCGGCTACGGTGGATTTGATTTTGGATAATTATCCGATTAAAAGTATCAAAGACATCAGTCGTCCTTGGGGAAAAGACTTTGTGAACGTTGGAGATAAAGTAGTCTCGCTGAACACCATTGAACATGGTATATTGCGAAAAATACACGAACCGAGAATTCATTTCGCCATCAACTGTGCTTCCATTTCTTGTCCTAAATTACTACGTGATGCTTTTACTGCAGAAAAAATTGAGGAGCAGTTGGAAAAAGCAACCGTGGAATTTATCAATAGTAATCAAAATGATATCTCAGAAAATAATCCTAAATTGTCTAAAATATTTGATTTTTATACCTCCGATTTTGAGCTAAATGGCAAAACTGATCTGATAGGATTTATTAACCAATACAGCCACATTCAAATTAATCCGAAGGCTAGATATAGCTTTAAGGACTATGATTGGAGATTGAATGAACAAGACTAATTAAAACATTCATAGTATTTTGTGTTTAAGCTATTCTATACTATAACTACTTAATGGTGGTTTTCAACTTATGAATGACAGGATTTCCATCATTATTCCCATTTTAAATGAAGCCGAAACCATAACGGGATTGCTTCAACATTTGGTAGGTAATGCAATTGATGCGACTATTTCCGAAATTATTCTAGTGGATGGCGGAAGCACCGATGGGTCCCAAGACGTCATTCAACAGTTTATTTTAAACGCTCTTTCAAACGCTACTAAAACGCTTCCAAATAGTACTAGTTTAAAAATCGACATTCGATTAATTTCATCAGGAAAAGGACGCGCCAAGCAAATGAATAGTGGAGCGCAACTTGCAACAGGAGACATTCTCTACTTTTTACATGCGGATTCCTTTCCTCCAAAACACTTTGACCGCTACATTATTAACGAAGTTAAAAACGGCAATCCTGCTGGGTGTTTTAGAATGCAATTTGATAGTACACATTGGTGGTTAAGTTTGGCGAGTTGGCTTACGCAATTCCGCTGGCGCGCTTGCAGAGGTGGCGATCAGAGCCAATTTATTACCCGACAGCTTTTTGATGATATTGGTGGTTATGATGAAAACTACATCATTTATGAGGATAACATCTTGATCAATCAGCTATTTGAGAGAAATCAATTTGTGGTGATCAATAAAAAACTCCAAACTTCAGCAAGACGGTATCGCAAACACGGGGTTTGGACATTACAGTACCATTTTTGGATGATCTATATCAAGAAATGGTTTGGCGCCGACGCTCAAGAATTGTTGGCATATTACAGGAGAAACATTTCTTAGGATTACTTGCCTAGAATGTCGTTTAAAGATTGTTGATTTCTTCCCGTCTCATTGGGATACAGTTCTCTTAACGCTTTACTTTGATAAAACACTTTGGAATGAATATCCAAGGCGGATAATTTCCCGTAAAATGCGGCACCGGTATCCACATTCCAAACGTTTATAGCATTCATGGGTTCTTCCGAATTGAAATTCAGGGTAGGCGTATGCCCTATATATATTTCGTGATAATGTTTTAGGCGTTTTGGAAAAAATGCAGAGTCTTCATCAATACGTTTATCTACCGTAATGGCCATTTCCCAAAGGGTTCTGTCATAATAAAACGTACTTTTAGAATTCTCCTGATTGACACCGTGAAGCGATGTAAATCCTGCATGAAGAAACAACCGATTCTCCTCATCCAAATGGTAATACTTCATCTGTTTAAAAAACTCCAAGTGTAATTTCTTTGCCTCCTTGGAAAAATGAGCATAGCTCTCAATAGTGCCTTCTCCCCCGTGATCCAACCATACTTTTGGCGCCTTTTTATTCAGAAGCCAACTTTGGCACCACGTATCATGATTTCCTTTTATAAAGATGCAATCATTGGTTTGAGACAAATCCATTAAATATTGGACGGTTTGTGCAGATTCACTCCAGCCATCCACATAATCGCCCATAAAGATCAACTTGTCGCCCTGAATAACCTTCGCCGTTTCTAATACTTCCTGCAGGCCTTTTAATCCGCCGTGAATATCTCCTATTGCCAATGTTCTCATTGTTGATGGTTTTTATAAGTGGCGCTGATGATGGCTTCTACTGGTTTGTTTTGGGGCGTAAACTGCGTATCACTCACGCCACCTGCATTGTTGTGATCATGAAACCATTTCCAAACAAACCCTCCGGCAAACCAATCTTCACTCCAATTTGCATCATACAAGGCTTGCATGGCATTGGACTGTGCTTCCATATTCACCACGGTCATATCTCGATCAAATTTCCAAGGGGCTTTTGCCGTATAGTCCACACTTCGATACCCATATTCCGTAAATAAAATAGGTTTCTGATGCCGTTCCGACACCGCTTTTAGCTGTTGCTGGTAGGGTTGCCAAGCCGCCTTGCACTCAGCAATAGTCGGCGTTTTTTGATCGCTCAACGGGAAATACGCATCAACACCAATATAATCTAAATCTGCCCAAAAGGGAGTTTTGGGATATTCATCCCAATTAGCGGCATAAGTGAGCTTTCCATTATAAATATTACGAATTTCCACAATCAGCTGTTTCCAATAATCCGGTCTAGCGGCTATAAAACCTTCCAATTCTGTGCCGATGCAAAAAATGTCGACGTTAGTAGTCTCAGCAACTTCGGCGTAGGTCAAAATAAAATTACGATAGGTGTCTTCCAGGAGTCTCCAATCCTCTTCATGAGCCATCTTAATGAATCCGGTAAATTCGCCTTTCCGCACCCAAATTTGGGGTTTCATCATAATTTTCATATGATTTTTTTGCAGCGTTTCGATATACTGTCTCACGCCTTTATCCGTTTCACCAAACCATTGACGTTCGCTATTAAAATTTATTTCAGGATGTGACAATTCGCGGATAAAGCCAAAAGGCATCACCGCAGCGTAATTAGCATTAATCTGCAGCAAGGGTGCCATATGCGTATCGTCAACCGCAACTCTTGAAGCTACAAAACTTACCCCATTAATCTTCTGTGGTTTCTCTACTGTAGCACTGCACGAAGCGAATAATCCTATCAAACTAAAATATAAAAAATGTAAAACCGATTTCATTCGTGTTATTTATCCCTAAATTTAAACAAACTCAATTTAAAATATTAAGTTTTGAAAAAAACTACGACAAATCAAGCCTAAAAGTCACCATATGGAACACATCGTTATTATTGGCAATGGGATTTCAGGTATTACGGCAGCCCGTCACATCCGAAAACTATCCGATAAGAAAATCACCATTATTTCTGCAGAAACCGAGCATTTTTTCTCACGAACCGCCCTGATGTATATTTATATGGGCCATATGAAATACGAGCATACCAAACCTTACGAAGATTCCTTTTGGAAAAAAAATCGGATAGATTTAAAATTTGGCTTGGTGACCGCCATCAATACGGAGCACAAATCACTTCAATTGGAGAATAACGAAAATATGCAATATGACAAACTTATTGTTGCCACTGGAAGTATCTCCAATAAATTTGGATGGAAAGGTCAAGACTTAAAAAGTGTTATTGGCTTGTATAGCAAGCAAGATTTGGACCAGCTAGAAGCTATTGCTCCCAACAATGAGGTTTGCCAACGCGCAGTTGTGGTTGGAGGTGGATTAATTGGTATTGAATTGGCTGAGATGTTGCACACCCGTAAGATTCCGGTAACGTTTTTAGTGCGGGAAGAGCGTTTTTGGGATGGCGTTTTACCAAGGGGTGATGCAGACATGCTGGGTCGGCATATTTTAAGTCACGGCATCGATTTACGCTTAAACTCAAATTTAAGCGAAATCACTTCTGATGCGCATGGAAATGCCAATGGCGTGATCATTGCCGAAACGGGTGAAACAATTTCTTGCAATTTGGTAGGATTGACCGCAGGCGTCTCTCCTAATATTGGCCTGATAAAGTCCACAGCTATTGAAACAGACCGCGGCGTATTGGTCAATAGATATTTAGAAACCAATGTAAAAGATGTTTATGCCATAGGCGATTGCGCGCAACAACGCGAACCCATAGGGAATCGCAAGCCAATTGAGGCCGTGTGGTATACAGGCAGAATGATGGGTGAAGCCTTGGCACAAACGATCTGCGGAAATCGGATGGCCTATAATCCTGGACATTGGTTTAATTCTGCCAAGTTTTTTGATATTGAATATCAAACGTATGGATGGGTGTTTGCCACCCCAAAAAAAGGCTATGCGCATTTTCATTGGAAACATGACGATGGTCAAAAATGTATTACTATAGAATATCAGGAAGCGTCCAACATTTTTTTAGGCATCAATACCTTTGGAATCCGCATGCGACACGAGGTGTTTGACCGATGGCTGACGGAACAACGAACGACGGATTATGTCATCAAAAATTTAAAAGAAGCCAACTTTGATCCTGAATTTTATAAAACTTTTGAGGAGGAGATTAATAATGCTTATAAATATCAATTTAAAATGGCGTATCGATAGAGACCTCACAGGTTTTGAAAACCTGTGAGGTCTTCCAACATCTAAAAAATACGTATGAATTACGAACCACTCATAGAAGGTAATTACTATCATATTTATAATTGTGGGAACAATAAAGAGACTATTTTTATTGAGGACAGGAATTATGAGTATTTTTTGATGTTACTAAAAAAACACGTTCTCCCTTGTTCAGATGTTTTGGCCTTCTGTCTCTTGAAAAACCATTTTCATTTGCTGGTTTATTTAAAGGAAAATCTTGAGACAAAAACAATCTCGCAATGTTACTCAAATCTCTTTAACGCGTATGCAAAAGCGATCAACAAGTCATATGATAGAACTGGGAGTTTATTTAAAGACAGATTTTCAAGAATTAAAATAACTGATAAAACATATTTAAAATCTTTGATTGTATATATCCACACAAATCCAACACATCACTAATTTACTGATGATTTCAGAGGATATAAATATTCTTCTTATAAGTCAACTTTATCAAAGCAACCTACATTATTGAATAGAGATTTTGTGCTTAATTTGTTTGAGAACAGAGAGAATTTTGAATTTGTCCACAACGATAAAGAATTAAGAATTAAAGAAAGATTTCTTTTAGAATAACTATACAAAACCTCACAGGTATCAAAAACCTGTGAGGTCTAATAAATACCGAACTATGAGTACCAAAACAAATTCAAGCATGTCTCTAGCGAAACCAGATTCGCAGACGCTTTCTAAAACCCAAAAAATTGCTGTGGCATTAGGAATTGTGGGACTGTTTATCATGGCCTTGACACTTTTTAATGTTGATTTTCCTAATAAACCTCTATTTCTATCCCTCTCCTTAGGATTAATTACGGCGGGCACCATTATGTTCTCTAACAACGCTTATTTAACCAAACAGGCAGGGATTAAAAATGATGGGGTGTGGTTTAAATCCATTGCCTCGCGCGGACTTTGGGGTTGGGCCTTAGGGATTGTACTCACACTTTTTTATATCGTTCTATATTTTAAGGCTGAATGGCTCGGACTTGCCGCTGACGGAGGCGCGAACGGCGGATTGGTAGCCTTATTTGACCCGTTAAGCCGATTGCTGAACGGCGGTCCCGCCAGTCAATGGTTCGTGTATGGCACATTGTATACGGTCGCTATTTTAGTTTTTGGCTATAAATTTATGCTCAAATACCGCCATAACCGTTACGAGCAGTTACGCACCATTTCAGTGATGTTCTTTCAACTGGCCTTCGCCTTCCTGATTCCGGAATTTATGGCGCGATTAAATTCAGAAACTTTTAGCCTACCGTATTATGATTTAAAGAATATTTGGCCTCTCAACTTTTACAATTTTGACAAGTATCGTGTAGATTCCATGATTGAAGCGGGAGATATCGGTTTGGCATTTTTAATTTTCGGAATTGTTTCAATTTTTGTGATCTCTCCAATTTTGACTTATAAATACGGTAAACGATGGTATTGTTCTTGGGTGTGTGGTTGCGGCGGACTTGCTGAAACCGCAGGAGATCCATTTCGTCATTTGAGCGATAAAAGTCAATTTGCCTGGAAAGTTGAACGCTGGGTAGTGCACAGTGTGGTCGTGTTTGTTACCTTAATGACCACTGCGGTTATTTATTCGTATTTAGGAAATGATTCCAGTAAATATTGGCTAACAAAAGATGTGTTTCTCCTTGGCGTTGCCGGATTACTCACCGTTGTCTTCGCTTTGGTGATGCTATTTAAACGAAAAGAATTGGCAAAGGATGCCCAATATGGTGCCATTGGCTATTTTGTGATTATTATGGTACTCATTGGGATGCATTATTTTAGCGGCACTAAAAATGTCTTTTTGGTGGACACCTACTTCCTTAAATCATCTTACGGCTTTTTAATAGGCGCCATATTTTCCGGCGTGATTGGTGTTGGATTTTATCCCATTTTTGGGAATCGCGTTTGGTGTCGTTTTGGCTGCCCAATGGCCGCCATGTTAGGTTTCCAACAACGTTTGTTTTCAAAATTTAGAATTACCACTAACGGTGGCCAATGTATTTCGTGTGGCAACTGTTCTACCTATTGCGAAATGGGTATTGATGTACGTGCTTATGCACAAAAGGGCGAAAACATTGTAAGAAGCAGTTGTGTAGGCTGTGGTATTTGTGCCGCGGTGTGCCCAAGAGGGGTCTTGAAACTGGAGAATGACTCCATGAACGGACGCATCAATAGCAACGATATTCTATTAGGTAACGATGTGGATTTAATGGATTTGGTAAATCAGAAATAACCGTGAAGTGTTCATTTGATAAAGACAGATTTGGTGTTTCAAGCGGCAACACATACCGTCAGGATGTTTACCAGCATTTTAAAAAACAAACGTTACTTTTGCCACACCTTAAATCAACCAATGTCTATTATTAAAGTCATTATTCCCGCTTACAATGAAGCTGATTCTATTGGGCTTGTCATAAAGGACATTCCGAAACATGTGGATGAAGTGATTGTGGTCAATAACCAATCTACTGACCGTACCGCTGAAGTGGCGCAACGGGCCGGAGCCACGGTATTAACTGAATCTCGAATGGGGTATGGTTACGCTTGCCTTAAAGGCATGGACTATATTGCACAGCTTTCCCAAAAACCAGATATTGTGGTCTTTATGGACGGCGATTACAGTGATTATCCAGAAGAATTAGATAAGATAATTCAACCAATTCTAGAAGATAATATTGATTTTGTCGTAGGCTCCCGTGTCAGAAGATTACAAGAAAAAGGCTCCATGACCCCTCAACAGCATTTCGGGAATTGGTTAGCTACGTTTTTAATGCGCGTTTTGTTTGGCGCCACCTTCACTGATCTTGGTCCGTTTAGAGCCATTACATATGACAAACTCCTAGATTTACAAATGGAGGACAAGACCTACGGGTGGACGATCGAGATGCAATTAAAGGCGCTCAAACACAAATTATCCTACACTGAAGTCCCCGTAAAATATAAAAAAAGAATTGGCGTCTCAAAAGTATCAGGAACCATAAAAGGTTCTATCTTTGCGGGCGTAAAAATCCTAGGTTGGATTTTTAAATATAGTTTTAAAAAATGATTCTAGAATACTTAATAATAGTTGTTTACACCATTGCTCTTATCCTTATTTTATTATATTCATTAGCACAACTGAACCTATTAATTAATTATATATCCGCTAAAAAGAAACAAGATACCTCTGAAGTTTTTGATTTCTCCAATCCTGAGGAAATTCCTTTTGTCACCATTCAGCTTCCCGTTTATAACGAAATGTACGTTATGGATCGTCTTTTAGAAAACATCGCTTTGATGGATTACCCTAAAGACAAACTTGAAATACAAGTTTTGGACGATTCTACTGATGAGACCGTAGAGACTACATTTCACCATGTCGAAAAATTAAAAGCTACCGGTTTGGATATTCAACATATCCGAAGAACTGACCGTAGTGGCTTTAAAGCGGGAGCTTTGAAAGAAGGTTTAAAAATAGCCAAAGGCGAATATATTGCCATTTTTGATGCCGATTTTTTACCGAAACCAAATTGGCTAAAACAGACCATCCCCTATTTTAAGGATAAAGAAATTGGTGTGGTCCAAACCCGATGGGGACATATCAATAGAAATTATTCCATACTTACTAAAATTCAGGCATTTGCCTTGGATGCACATTTTACATTAGAGCAAGTGGGCAGAAACAGCAAAGGACATTTTATTAATTTTAATGGGACAGCTGGTGTGTGGCGCAAATCCTGCATTATTGATGCCGGTAACTGGGAAGGCGATACACTTACTGAAGATTTAGATTTAAGCTATAGAGCGCAGCTTAAAAACTGGAAGTTTAAGTATTTGGAAGATGTAGAAACGCCTGCAGAATTACCCGTGGTCATTAGTGCTGCACGATCACAACAATTCCGCTGGAATAAAGGTGGCGCTGAAAACTTCAGGAAAATGATGTGGCGCGTTTTAAAATCGAAAAACATCTCTCCAAAGACCAAGATTCACGGATTACTGCATCTTTTAAACAGTACCATGTTTTTAAATGTGTTTTTGGTGGCCGTGTTGAGCATCCCTATGTTGTACATTAAAAATGAATATGCGCATTTGAGATTTTACTTCTACTTTATGAGCTTTTTCGTATTGAGCACCATCATCTTTTTTGTGTGTTATTGGATCATGTATAAAGAGATTTATGGCAATGGTTTTAAAAACTTCTTCACCTATGTGGGACTATTTTTTACATTTTTCTCTATTGCGATGGGCTTTTCACTCCATAATTCTATTGCAGTAATTGAAGGACATATTGGGAAACGTAGTGAATTTATCAGAACACCAAAATTTAATATAAGCACCTTAAAAGACACTTGGAAAGGCAATAAATACTTGCGTAAAAAAGTGTCCATGAACGTGATTTTTGAAGGTGCATTAATGCTCTATTTCGGATTTGGCCTCTACAGCGCTTTTGTGGTGGGTGACCAAGGTGGCGATTTTGGATTGTTTCCATTTCACTTGATGTTATTCACAGGATTTGGATATGTGTTTTTTAAATCGTTGACTTCTAAAGTATAGTCATTATATAAAATTTTAAAAGACCTGATAGATAATCGCACTTTAAATGCGCTTCTTTCAGGTCTTTTTGATTTATAAACTTTGACAACTTCTGTTGTTTATTACATGCTTAAAACAACTTATCTTGCAAATTCATCTCAAAGCGTAACCGTTTTTCAAAGTACAAAAGTTGTAGCATGTTTAATCCAACATCTTTAAAATTATACAGAACGCCAGTGCTCATGGCGCTGTTAAGCTTGGTGCTCTATGCACTATTTGCGTACGATTTGGTAAGAACGGATTACACCAAACTAATGCTAATATATACAGGCCTATTTGTTCTGTTCTATAAATTAGTACAGAGCACAAACGCCAACTTAAAGGTTTTGATCGTGCTTACGGTCGTATTTCGATTGGTTTTTTTAGGGGCAACACCAAACCTGTCACAAGATTTTTATCGGTTTATATGGGACGGACGAATGATTCTAGAAGGATTTAATCCCTATCTATTTACACCAGAATCTTTTATAAGTCTTGGTAGATTTCCGGTGGCCCAGGCTCAAGAACTCTATAATGGCATGGGGGCGCTCAACGCTAGTCATTTTACCAATTACCCTCCTGTTAAACAATTCATTTTTATGATTGCCGGACTAATTTCAGGAGAGAACATCTTAGGAGCTGCCGTGGTCTTCAGGGTCTTTATCATTCTCGCAGATATTGGCACACTCGTGATCGGAATGAAGCTCTTAAAACGATTAAACATGCCTACCAAACACATCTTCTGGTATGCGTTGAACCCATTTATCATTATTGAGCTTACTGGAAATCTTCATTTTGAAGGCATCATGATTTTCTTTTTAGTGCTGAGTTTATATCTATTACAGCGCGGCGACTGGAAAACTGCTGCAGTAGTTTTTGCAGTATCGGTAGCTGTTAAACTGCTCCCACTTTTAATTTTACCCTTATTTTTTAAATTTTTCGTCAGAAAAAATGCGTTGCATGCTGCACCTGACCTAGAGACTTTTAAAGTAGATAGTCCAAATTTAAATTTTGCACATTTATTAGGGTTTTACAGTATTATCGGCATCACAATTTTACTCTTATTTGCTCCGTTCTATTCTTCTGAATTTGTACACAACTACGCTGAAACCGTAGGTCTATGGTTTAGTACTTTTGAGTTTAACGCCAGTCTATACTATCTTGCCAGAGAAATTGGTTTTGCAATTACAGGATATAATCAGATTGCTATAATTGGTAAATTCATTCCATTCCTAACGCTGCTAATGGTCTTATTATTTACCTTTTCAAGAAAGAACAATCCACTTCAAGACCTAATGGTTTCCATGTTATTTGTGGTAAGTATTTATTTTTTTATGTCTACGACCATTCATCCATGGTATTTGGCCACCCTTATAATCCTATCCGTTTTTACCAACTACAAATTTCCGTTGGTTTGGTCGTTTGTGATTATCTTGAGTTACCTAGCGTATGCTAATTCCAGAAACACGGAAAATTTGTGGATTATAGCACTCGAGTATACGGTAGTGTATGCTGTATTCTTTTGGGAACTATTTAAAAAAAAGACCGCCCAATGGCAGTCCTTTAAATTGAAAAGTTTTGTTTTCTTATAGTGCTTTTAAGCCTGTGATGGTAAAGACTTCATCTTCTTCATCAAATCCATTTTCATCTTTGGTCACCACTTTTTTAACGGTATATGTAACCTCAAATTGCTGATTGAGATATACTTCCCCATCCAAATCAAATTCTTTCATCACGTTTTCATTAACTTTTTGAAACGTCATGGTGTATTCAGTGGCATCATCTTTATGTTGGGCGATGAAATTGTAACCATAGCCCTCATTTCCGTCATATACTGCATTGACTTTAGATTCTTGATTAGCTGTTGCAGAAATGGTTTGTAATGATTGAACCGACATTAAAAAAAGACAAAACACTGATAGTGACATTATTAATTTTGTTTTCATAGTGATTTTTAGTTTAGTAAAAAGCTTAATTGAGTTTCGGATTTTAACCACAACAAGTCCGATGCTTTTAGCAACCCCATTTGATGAGGTCTACACGTGGGCGTTAACTGCTAATGAATATATTACGATTTAAAAACTTCTGAAGATTTGTGAAAACATTTAAACTCTACAGTATAGGCATTGGGGTCTTGGACAAAAAACGAATCGTGCGCGCCCACCTTATGTTCCAAAAACTTCACGTTGGAAGTTATAGGGATCTTTTGGGCTGTAATACTTCCTAGCATCCTGCGCCATTCATCGGTCGATAAAATGACTCCAAAATGAAATGACGGTAAAATAGCACCATTAAAATTATAACTCTTACAGTCAAATTTAAAAGGCCCACACTCCGTAAAGGTAATCTGATGTGAAAATAGATTGACATCTGCCCATTTAACGTCTGAGCGTCCAATTTCAGCACCAAGCGTGTCCTTATAAAACATCTTGGTATTATGAATATTGATACATGGTAAAGCTAAATGAAATTGTGTTGCCATAAGAAGCGTATTTAGTCCTCCATTAATTAACCTTGCTATGCACTATAATTATTAGCCACTTTTAAAACAGTTTTCTAGGAAGTTCAATACTGGCTGGCTTGTTAAAGTTACATTATTTATGAATGCAAAATTAGGCGTAACTTATTTTTATTTGAAGGGCAATTTAACCTCTCAAACCAAAAAAGTTGCCCATGTATAGGCAACTTTTTTTATGTGATTGTATTGGGGATAGTGCCAATGTCATTGGCAGCATCCCCATTAATATCGACTAATCTATGTCTTCGTCTAACTCAACTTCAGGATCGTCTTCGCCCAACTCAGGGTCTACAACTGCATCCGGATCATCGCCTTCAAAATCTTCATAGTCATCTTCGTCATAATTCTCCATAGTCACCTGAAGTTTCGTGCTGACCTTCACTAAATACTTGGTGTCTTTGGTCGTCACTTCAACAGCTTCCACAATTTCATTATTGGCATTCCTGAAGGTAATGATATTGTCATCATCATAACCGTCAGGATATTTTTCAACCAATAACGAGAGGATTTCAGGTGTCAATTTTTTAAAGTCGACGATTACGCGTTTTAGATTGTCTCTTTTGTTACTCATAATTACATGTCTAATAGGTAGGCAAATATAAGCGGTGCAACAATTGTAGCATCACTTTCAATAATAAATTTTGGGGTGTCTACATCTAATTTTCCCCAAGTAATCTTTTCATTAGGAACAGCTCCTGAATACGAGCCATAACTTGTTGTAGAATCACTGATTTGACAGAAATAACTCCAGAATGGTGTATCTGTACGTTCCATATCTTGATATAACATTGGTACGACACATATTGGGAAATCTCCCGCAATACCACCACCAATTTGGAAGAAACCAATGCCGTCCTTAGAATTCTCGGTATACCAATCGGCCAAGAAGGTCATGTACTCTATTCCAGATTTCATTGTACTTGCCTTCAACTCTCCTTTAAGCACGTAGCTGGCAAAAATATTACCCATTGTACTGTCTTCCCAACCTGGAACAATTATAGGTAAATTTTTCTCTGCCGCGGCATACATCCAAGAATCTTTAAGGTCAATCTCGTAATACTGTTCAAGCACTCCGCTCAAAAGCATTTTGTACATATACTCATGCGGTAAATAACGTTCACCTTTCTCTTCAGCATCTTTCCAAATTTTAAAGATATGCTCCTGTAAACGTCTAAACGCTTCTTCTTCAGGAATACAGGTGTCAGTAACACGGTTCAGTCCTTTTTCCATCAGATCCCACTCCTCTTGAGGCGTCAAATCGCGGTAATTAGGCACACGTTTGTAGTGTGAGTGTGCCACCAAGTTCATGATATCTTCCTCTAGGTTGGCACCTGTACAGGAAATAATCTGAACTTTGTCCTGACGGATCATTTCAGCAAAAATTTTACCTATTTCCGCCGTACTCATCGCACCAGCCAAAGACACTAACATCTTTGAGCCTTTCTCTAATTGAGCTTCGTAGCCTTTAGCAGCATCTACCAACGCCGCAGCGTTAAAATGTAAATAATATTTCTCAATAAAATTAGAAATATGTCCTTTATTAGTTGTCTTCATCATTATCAAATTTAGAAATTTTGTTTGTACTTGAAGCTGATTCGTTAAAAGTACTCTCGTACCCATCTTCTACATTATCGTCCAAGAATTTATAGCATAACATTTTGTAATATAATTTAGCGGCAAGAAAATCTGACGATTTTTCTTCTGGATCTGGGCAAAGCTCAACAATATCAAATCCTACCACGTTTTTCTCTGCAAAAACTTTTCTTAAAAAGTCTAAGGTTTCATACCAAAGCAGTCCACCTGGTTCCGGCGTTCCTGTTGATGGCATAATTGACGGATCAAAAGCATCCAAATCAATAGTAATAAAAACGTTTTCCGTCATTTGGTCTACCGCGCTGTCCATCCAAAACTCATCGTTGACCATATCATGGGCAAAATACGTTTTGTCTTTATCCATTACTGTAGTTTCAATAACATCCATACTTCTGATGCCTACTTGAATCAGATTGGTAGTTTGACTAGCTTCGTACACGGCACAAGCATGATTACATTTTGAACCTTGATACTCTTTACGCAAATCAGCGTGTGCATCAATTTGAAGCACGGTCAAGTTATCAAAACACTCGTTAAAAGCACGAATGGTTCCGATAGAGATGGAATGCTCGCCACCAAAAGCGGTTACAAATTTATTGCGAGTAATGTATTTCTTGACAGTTTGGTGTACGGCATCAACCATTTTTTCTGGTGATGAATTCTCCGTAACGGCATCTGCAAGATAAATACCTTGTTTGTAAACCTCAGTCTCTGTCTCAATATCATAAAGCTCCATGTTTTCAGAAGCATCAAGAAAAGCTTTCGGACCTTGGTCAGCACCTTTTTGCCAAGTACTTGTACCATCATAAGGCACAGGAATCAATACGATTTTGGCATTGTCTAATTTGGAATATTCCTCAGGTATTCCCGCATACGTTATATTACTGTTCATTGTGTAATAATTATTATTTTAAAGTAAATGCAATTGGTGTTTAAATATATTGATTTTATTGAGTAGCTGTGCTCTCATCCGTGTCGTTGTAACCTAAAATTTTTAATAAGTCTTCACTCTTTTGTTGTTCACTAAAAATTTTAGTAGTAAAATTACCGTCTTCATCTTTATCGATCAGAAGGTGTTTTGGTGATGGAATCAAACAGTGTTGCAAGCCGCCAAATCCACCAATTGTTTCTTGATACGCTCCCGTATTAAAAAAGCCAAGATACAAAGGTTTATCCTTATTATACTTAGGTAGGTATATCGCATTCATATGCTGCTCACTATTGTAATAATCATCACTATCACAAGTTAAACCACCTAGCAACACACGCTCGTAACTGTCGTTCCAACGGTTAATTGGCAACATTACAAAACGTTTGTTAATAGCCCAAGTATCAGGAAGGGTAGTAATGAACGACGAATTGATCATGTTCCATTTCTCCTTGTCATTTTGCTGTTTTTGGTACAATACTTCGTAAATAGCACCGCCGCTCTCGCCAACTGTAAAACTTCCAAATTCTGTAAAGATGTTTGGCACGTCTACTTCTTCTTGCTCACAGAACAATTGAATTTGGTTAACGATTTCATCCACCATATACTCATAGTCAAAATCGAATGCCAACGAATTTTTTATTGGAAAGCCGCCACCAATATTCAAACTATCCAATGATGGACAGATGCGTTTTAAACTGGTGTATACTTTTAAACATTTAGAAAGTTCGTTCCAGTAATAGGCATTATCGCGAATTCCGGTGTTGATAAAAAAGTGTAGCATTTTCAACTTTACCTTTTTATTTTCCTTGATTTGATTTCTGTAGAAAGGCAAAATGTTTTTATAACCAATCCCTAAACGAGAAGTATAAAACTCAAATTTTGGCTCCTCTTCTGATGCAATCCGAATCCCGATGTTGAATTTGCCTTTAATCTCCTGAGACAGCAAATCAATTTCTTCGTAATTGTCAATGATTGGAATACAGTTTTTATGGCCGCTGTTGATCAATCGCGCAATATTGGTCACGTATTGTGCCCTTTTGAAGCCGTTGCTGATCACATAAGTTTTATCCGTAATCTTGCCTTCTTCCTTAAGTTTTTCAACAATATCGATATCAAATGCTGAAGAGGTTTCAATATGGATGTCATTTTTTAAAGCTTCATTTAAAACATGCTTAAAATGAGAACTTTTGGTACAATAGCAATAGTGGTATTTTCCCTTGTATTTGTGCTTTTTAATGGCTTTGTTAAACCAGGTTTTGGCACGTCCTATATTATTTGATATTTGAGGTAAATAGGTAAACTTTAAAGGTGTCCCATAATCTTCTACCAACTTCATTAAATCAATATCATGGAATTGAAGGGTTTTATCCTCCAGTTTGAATTCATCTTGTGGGAAATAAAATGTTTGATTGATGAGATCAATATATTTTGTATTCATTATAAATTATTAAGTTTTAAAATTCTGAAAAAAAAATCAATTAGAGTAATAAATTCCTGATAAATAATGATATTCAAACCTGAATCTGTTCATGCGAAGGCATGCTCACAAAAACGAGGTGCTTTCTGTGTGCTAGTTTATAATTAGAAGTAAGCTTTAAAATCTGGTGACTTATCTTATAAGTTGCTTTTGAAATTGACTTCTTAAATCCCAAAAGCCCAAACGTAAAAACACGATTCAAGGATTCAGTAAATGAAGTGCAAAAGAACTATAAAAAATCAGAAAAACAAGATGCAAAAGATAAAAATATGACCTCATTACTGAAGTTCCAAAACCGCCACAGTTTATTGCATAAAAAAATGGCTTAAAATATTGTATTTAAGCCTTTTATCGTTCTATTTTGATTTCCCCAAATTTATCTAAAGCTCTTATAAGATCTTCGTTAATTACGGAAGCATCTTTAAGGTGTTTATTTCTTGTTCCGTAAGGTGTTTCCAATGGCCTCTAGGAATATCTTTCTTCGTTAATCCTGCAATTGCCACACAGTCCAATTTAACAATCTCATAGTTTAAATGATCAAAAATTGACCGAATAATAGTACTTCCCGTGTTTTTAATTTTCAAACCAATAAAATTCTTGGACTGACCGTCTACAAAACTGATCTCTTCAACACTGACAAATTTACCTTCAATATTTAATCCGTCTTGGATTTTCTTTAAATCTTCAAACTTTAAATTCTTGTCCAATTCAATTTGAAACACACGAGGCACACCTTTTTTCGAGTTGGTGAATTTCTGCATCAACACATCATCGTTGGTAAATAAAATTAAACCTAATGAGTTTCTTCCCAATCGGCCAATTGGCTTTATACGTGACGTGGTAGCATTTGCTACCAAATCCATAACCGTTCTACCCTTGCCTTCACTAGTGGTCGTCGCGAAACCTTTAGGCTTGTTCAACAACACGTAAGCCTTCTTTTCTGGATTAATTCGGGCGCCATCAAAACGCACATCATCCTCTAATTTCACTTTATACCCCATTTCCGAAACGATCTTCCCGTTAACGGTAACGTTTCCGGTAGAAATATGCATATCTGCATCACGACGTGAACAAATGCCAGAATTGGCAATGTATTTATTCAATCGGATTTCATCTAGATTTGATTTTTTAGCCGCTGGTTTTTTATCAAAAGAAGGTTTTGCAACATCTTTTGAATCCTTTTTCACTGGAGCATTCCCTCTAGCATAACTTTTGCTTTTAGGACTTTCACTTCCTCTTCCTGCAGCGGTTGAACCACTTTTGCTCTGACCTCTTCCTGAAGATTTTCCTTTTCCACTACTCCCTTGATGTCTACTCATGACTTAAAATTTTAGGCAAAGATACTTTATTATATCACTATTTTAGAGCTTGAAATGGCGATTTTCGTCAAATCCTATTCAAGACAACGTCTACATTGATTAAAACGATGCAAAACACCCCTGCAACAATGATAAATTTTAGAATGTTGTGCAAAATAAGATAATGCGTTTTCGTTTTTGATTTCCATAACATCATTACAAATACCACTAATAAAAGCGTGCTCAAATAAAAGAAATAATTCATCTGACCGATATCAAAATAAGCAATGAGCAGCAAGGTTGGCAATAGCGTGACCACCGCCAATACTGTCAACATTACTTTTGAAACGGGCTCTCCGTAACTCACTGGAATCGTATGATAGCCCAAGGCCAAATCGCCTTTAATATTTTCTAAATCCTTGGTCAACTCCCGCATGGCAATGATTAAAAACAGAAACATCGCATGAAAAAAGATGACCGTCTCAAAATTCTTGTAATAAATAAAAATAGCAAAAAAAGGCGTTATAGTCAAAATTGCCGACGTAAGATTTCCTATAAAAGGCAGTCGTTTCAGCTTGTGCGAGTAGAACCAAATTCCGAAAATATAGAGGGAAAAGAACACCACGGTATTGAACGACACGTAACTGGCCATGACGACCGCCAAGAAATTCAAAACAAAATAAAAAGATAATTTGGTGTTCTGACTGACCAATCGGTCCAACATCGATTTGTTAGGCCGGTTGATTAAATCTTTTTCAGAATCATAAAAGTTATTGATGATGTATCCAGCGGCAATTGTGGATGCTGAAGCGAGGACCAACATGAACAAATTCAAATCGAATACCACCTCACGCAACGGTAAATCATGCGCTAGTATATAAATTGAAGTCAAATATTGGGCAATGACCACCACCAAAATGTTGTAGCCTCTAATAACAGAAAACATGCTGAAAAACTTAAGTAAGACATGTTTTTGTTTTCTGGATAACATAAAAGACAGGAAAGTTTAAAGCATTAAGACAGAAAAACCGCTAAAGGTTGCTCGGGAGCCCATCAACAGAATTTTAAAAATTATAAACTACCTCTAGTTTGTAATCTTTAAGGGACTGTTTCGCCTTTTCAATATCTTCAGTAAATCCTAAGATATACCCGCCGCCGCCGGAACCACATAATTTAAGATAGTAATCATTGGTGTCCAGACCGTTTTTCCACAGTGCATGGAATTGCTGAGGAATCATAGGTTTGAAGTGGTTCAATGCCACTTTTGATAGTTTTTTAGTGTTACCGAATAATGATTTGAAATCTCCTTTCAAAAAGTCATCCACACAAGCATCCGTATGTTTTATAAATTGGTTTTTAAGCATGTTACGGAAGCCTTCCTGTTTCATTTTTTCCATGAAAATGCTAACCATCGGCGCTGTTTCGCCTATAATGCCACTGTCTAGTAAGAACACGGCACCTTTACCATCACTCTTTTGTGAAGGTATACCAGCTGCCTCAATATGATCTTGTGAGTTGATTAAAATAGGAATGCTCAAATAACTGTTTAAAGGATCTAATCCGGAAGATTTTCCGTGGAAAAACGATTCCATTTCAGAAAAAATCGACTTTAAAGTCATTAATTTTTCTCGGGTTAAATTCTCAAGAACCGTAATTCTATCGAACGCGTATTGGTCATAAATGGCCGCCACTAATGCCCCACTGCTCCCCACGCCATAGCCCTGAGGAATGGAAGAATCAAAGTACATGCCTGCCTCAACGTCTTTTTCTAAAGTATCAACGTCAAAAGTTACTAGCTCAGGACTAATCGTTTTTAAGTACGCTACATACTTCTTAAGATTCTCGTTAGATTTTCGGGAAATTTCAGATTCAAGACCATCCGTTTTTAACGCCCCGTTATAGAAATTATATGGAATGGATAGACCTTTGGAATCTTTGATGATACCGTATTCGCCAAAAAGTAGAATTTTAGAGTAAAATAGAGGTCCTTTCATATTGAAAATTTCAGTTTACAGTTTAGGGCTGCAGTAAATTATAAGCAAATATAAGCATTATTATTGGTTTTGGGTGGCGCCAAAACCAATTTGGTCGCAAATATAATGCCCGTTTTGACAATATGCAACTAACTCACTCTTAATAAATTGCAATATTTCTTGGCGTTCCTTTTCAGGATAAAGCACGTGCACATTTGCACCTGCATCAAGCGTAAAACTGATATGTAAACCTGTTTTTTGTCTAAAATTCCAAATGCTATTGATAATCTCCAAGGTGTTGGGTTTCATCAAAATAAAATATGGCATACTGGTCATCATCATCGCGTGCAAGGTTAAAGCTTCAGATTCTACCAAGGCAATAAATCCATCTAAATCGCCAGTGGCTAGAATAGTTTTCAGTTGACCCATATTGTCATGCGCCTGCTGAAAACGATTTTTCGCATACGGATGGTTGTGCATTAAATTATGACCTATGGTGCTACTCACCTGTTTTTCGCCTTTGTCTACGAGCAAAATTGTATCTTGATACTGCTTAAAATCATCGTGCACAGGATACGGGTATTTAATACCGAACAAATCTGTACTGCCTTCAATGCTATCTGTTGCACCCCAGACAATCACGTCGCCTTCAATGCTTCTGCAGGCACTTCCAGAGCCTAAACGCGCTAAAAAGGACGCTTTCTGATTAAAATAAGCCGCGTTTAAAGCGTTGTTCTCGTCAACTTTTAGGTTTTGAGCTGACAGCAATTGCTTTTCAACACTCATTAAACACAGCGCCAAAGCACTCATCCCACTTGCAGAAGAAGCAATACCTGAACTGTGAGGAAAAGTGTTTTCGGTTTCTATTTTAAAGGTATAGGCTCTTAAAAATGGTAAATAAGCTTCTACACGTTCAAAAAATGTTTGAATTTTTGGTTTAAAATCGGCCTTAACTTCCCCATCTAAATACACTTCAAAATTAAAACCTGCATCGTTCGTTTCTTTTTTACTAAAACTCAACGTAGTAATGGTTTTACAATTGTTGAGTGTAAAACTCAAGGATGGATTTTCCGGAATTTGATCCTTTTTCTTGCCCCAATATTTTACGAGCGCAATGTTGCTAGGGGATTCCCAGCTGACTCGCCCTTCACTAATTGTGGCTTTATAATTTTTTGGAATAAAATATATTTCAGTCATGATAGTCGTATCAGCGGGCAAAGATAAACGTTTTACAATTGTAGGTTTAATTTACGCTCAAAATGAAATCCGACATCTGTAGAAATCACCGCATTATGTCCCTGAAATTCATCTACCCTATTAGCGTCCAACAACTTAACCGAATATGTCTCTTTATTTCCTAACAAAAAAATAAAATCACCTCTGATTGACCTCTATTAAACAGACTTATAAGGATAATATTTATACTTTTGCCAAGATTTTTATTAGCTTATATTTTATATAAATCCATACCCCCAAATCATGAATTTATTAAAATCAATTTCTATATTGATTATCATCTGTATGCCCTATTGTAGTTTTTCGCAAGTCATTTCGAAGGACACTTACAGCAATGAGAGATTAGCCCAACTTATTGCTGCTGATAGTATATACGAAGCAACTCTTCTGTTAAATGATGATCTGACCAACGCTAAAACGAAAAATCTACCCGTATTATTAGCCAACACAAACCAAGAGCTAGGTAATATTTTTTCGACCATAGAAAGTTTTGAAACTGCAGAAACCTATTATGTGAGAGCTTTTCAACTTTTTGACTCCCTCAATGATAAAGTAGAGATAGACCACATCTTGACTGATTTGTCTAGAACCTATGTAAACGCCAGAAACTATAAAAAATATGACAGTCTCGGGCCTATTGCCTTAAAACACTCTTATGATCTTAATAGCATTAATATTTTCTATAATCTAGGCTCAAAGCTAATCAGAAATTATGCGGTAGGAAACTATGATGTTGCCATAAAATTTTCAAATGAAGCGCTTCGCCGGTTAGACACTCATGAATTTTTACTGGAAACGGAAAGGGTTGAAAAAGAACGAATCAGGATGACTTTTTCGTATTATAAGGCCTTATCCCTAATTAATATGAAGCAATTTGAGGAAGGGTATAAACTCCTATTAACCATTGATCCTAATCAAATCTATTTTAAACAGAAACATAATACAGTTCCTTTAAACCAACTTGCCACTTTAAATTATTATAAGTTTAGATATTTTAACGAACGCACCAAACACGCAGATTCCGCTAATTATTACCTTTTAAAATCAGATTCCTTAAAATATGTTACGATTAAGGAATTTCAAAATAAACTATCTAAAAATGGCGATCTTATCTATAAGATCATAAGCACAGAAAATCAGCTTCAGCTAGCCAATTCTACCAAAAAGCAAGACAAAGCTTTGTCAAAAGTGTTTTTTATGGCTACGATAGTTTTATTTATATTGCTTGGGGCCATAGTAATTATCTTTTTTCGTTATTACAAAATCAAAAAACGTCTTCAGAAAATAAATTTAAAGTTAAAGGAATCCAACAAGAAGCTAAAAATCATCGACAAAGAACGTCTGGAATTTTTTTCAATCTTAAGTCATGAGCTCAGAACTCCGATATATGGTATTAACGGACTTGCAACACTAATTGAGCAGGAGCAATCTCCTGATAAAAGAAAAGGATATTTAAATGCTCTTATTTCTTCTAGTAATTACATTTCAGTTCTTATAGACAATGTGTTGCAAATCTCTAAATTGAAATTTGAAAACAAAACACTGCATCTCAAACCCACCGATATTTTACAGCTGGTCAATAGAGTTTCTAGTTCAATAAAAGTTTCAGCAAATGAAAAAGGATTAAATCTTTACACCAATGTCGAAAAAAACAATTGGGGAGAGCAGTTACTCATTGATAAGGTCGTATTAAGTCAAATACTAATCAATCTCTCTTATAACGCCATTAGATACACCACAAAAGGGTCTGTATCTATTAAACTTACTGAACAGCAGCGCACCCATACTCACGTTAACATACTATTTGAAATTAAAGATTCAGGGATAGGTATTCAACATAAACACAGGGATATTATTTTTAATGCCTTTGAAAATAAGACTTTTTTAGAAAAAAACAGTTCAGGTTCCGGTTTAGGACTCTATATCGTGAAAACCCTGCTTAGAAGTTACAATGCGGATATCAGATTTTTATCAAAACCCAATGTAGGCAGTACGTTTTATTTTGATATTAACTTTGAGATTGCACAAATTATTGATAATGAAAATCCAATCATCAAGGATCAACCGAATGCTATTCTGACTAAAATACTAGTTGTAGATGACAATTCGATAAACTTATTGGTCACTCAGAAAAATGTTCAGAAAATTCCTGGGTTTATTTCTGATACGGCATCACACGGTAGAGAAGCTATTTGCTTAGTAAAAGAAAAAGATTACGATCTTGTTTTAATGGATATCAACATGCCGGATATGGATGGGTATGAAACTACAAAACATATTAGATTGTTCAATCCCAAAATCCCAATTTTGGCGCTAACGGCCTTAAATTCTGGTGAAATTTATAAAAAGGCCATGGCCTCCGGAATGAATCATGTGATCACAAAACCATATGATTTTGAAGAATTTAAAGCCACTATTTTAAAATATAGCCAGGTTGCTTATCAAGATTGATACGTTTTATAGTGCTCTTGAAACAATATAGGCGCCAGTCCAGGCATTTTGAAAATTGAACCCCCCAGTAACCGCATCAATATTTAAAACTTCACCAGCGAAAAAGAGGTTTTCATGCACTTTGCTCTCAAAAGTTTTAAAGTTGACCTCCTTAAGGGTGACGCCACCAGCGGTAACAAATTCTTCCTTAAATGTGCTTTTGCCATCTACCTTAAAAATAGCTTGGGTCAATTGTGCCGCAAGACTTTCCAATTGGTATTTGTTTAAATCTGCCCAACGCGTATCTTGATCAATATCAGACGCGAGCACGAGGTTGTACCACAGTCGTTTTGGCAATTCAAATTGAGGCGATTTGTAAACCGTCTTCTTGCCAACATCCAATTTAAATGCTTTCAAGTCTTCAATACATGCGTCAAACGACTGTTTGATGAAATTGATGGCAATGTCAAATTTGTAATTAAGAGCCGCCAATTCGAGGGCGCCATAGGCTGAAAGTTTTAAAATTGCCGGGGCACTCATACCCACGTGGGTAATCAGCAACGGCCCTTCCGAAAAAAGATCAGTGCCTTCCACCGTAATTTCTACATTTCGCGCCACCACACCGGGAATATCTGCAATGCGCTTGTCCGTAATATTAAAGGTAAATAATGAAGGCACCGCTGGTGATATGGTATGTCCTAACGATTCCAAAATCTTCCAAATTTTTGAATTACTCCCCGTAGCAATGACCAGTGTATTGCAATGGTAGGTATTGGATTGCGTTTCTACTTTAAACTGAGAAATGGCATCTGCTGCGTCCTTTTGGGATGGTTCTATCAGTTTGACGCTTTCATTATAAAGCACCTCAACCTTATGTTTTTTGGCTTCATTTAAAAAACAGTCGATAATGGTTTGGGACGAATCAGAAACTGGAAACATCCGTCCGTCTTCTTCAATTTTAAGTGCTACACCACGCTTTTCAAACCATTCGATAGTATCTCCCGTCATAAACTGATGGAATGGCCCTAAGAGTTCCTTTTCACCTCTTGGGTAATTAAGAACCAGTTCAGAAGGTATAAATTCGGCATGGGTAACATTACAACGACCGCCACCAGAAATTCGCACTTTCTGCAGACCTTCCTTGCCACGCTCTAGCAGTGATACTTTACGGTTTGGATGTTGTTCAGCAATGTTGATGGCGGCAAAAAATCCGGCAGCACCTCCACCTACAATAAGGACGTCTTTATAATTCATAAGTAATCAGGGAAATCAGAAATAATACCATCTACTCCGATGGCTTTCAATTGAGCGATATCATCATAATTATTGACCGTCCAAGTGTTGACGTTATAACCATGATTATGGATGTTTTTTACAGATGCTTTGGTTAAAAGATGGTACTGCGGGTGAATGGCTTTGGCCGCAATAGTTTTAGCAAAATTTAAAGCCTCATCAAGATGATTGTCCGTTAGCACGGCTAAGGAAATGTTTTTGTTGCTATTAAACACTGCGGTTAATTGCTCATGATTAAAGCTGGAAACTAAAAAATGATCGAAGCTCCACCCTTTGGTTTCGGTATACAGTTGAATGCTTTTACACACTTCAAATGCCGTATAGTCCCCTTTCAATTCTATGTTTAACAAACATTTTTTATCAATAAGATCTAATACTTCAAGTAAGGTCGGAATTTGGAATTGCTCATTAACCTTTAAATCCTTTAGTTCTGCCAAAGTTTTCATGACAATCTCTCCAAACCCATCGGTAAGGCGCTCTAAAGTGTGATCATGAAAGACAACCAGCTCGCCAGTTTGGCACAAATGCACATCAATCTCAATGCCGTCGACACCTAAATCTAAAGCTTTTTGGATAGATTCCAAAGTGTTTTCTGCAACATGTCCTTTAGCACCTCTATGTCCTATCTTAAGCATTCTATCAAATTTATTATAGATTTAAATTCATTAGTGTTCGGTAAAAATATATAGTATTTAACAAACTCCTTTAGATCAAAAGACATTAGGAGATTTCGAAATGACACCTAACTTTTTAATATCTTTTTCTACCAAAAGTGATTGAATGATTTGAATTTAAATAATCCTTGTTTGTCAGTTGGTTGCAAACAAGTCTTTATTCTTGGCCCGATAGCCATCGGGACTAAATGCGCAGCGATCTTGATTCTTTATCGGATACCAATAATGTAACTCAATAATATTAAAGGAAGCTGAATCAATTTTTAACTTTTGGGACGCATCAAACCTTCTTGAGCCACTGACGCAATCAGCACGCCGTCTCTGGTGAAAATATTTCCGGTTGCTAATCCACGGGCGCTGGATGAATTTGGTGTTTCCATAGCATACAACATCCAATCGTCAAAATCAAAATCTCTAAAATACCACATGGAATGGTCCAAACTTGCCGTTTGGGTATTCCCCCAGTGTGCTTTACTGGCATGACGGTTCATGGCCGTCCCCAAAATATTATAATCGGAAACGTAGGTCAGAATTTGTTGTTTCATGGCAAGATCCACTGTTGAGGCATCGCCATTCAGTTTAAACCACACGTTGGTAGTTGCGGGCAAATCTTCCGTATTTAAAGGATTTACAATTTGAACTGGCTTAAACTCTACCGGACGTTCTACTTCTAAAAAGCCTTTCATCTTTTTAGGAATCATGTCTCCAAACTGCTCTAAGATCTCCGTCCAGCTCATCAATTCTTCAGGTTGTTTTACATGGGCATCCATACTAATTTGATGGTTGTGACCTTCCTCTTGATTCTGAAACGATGCAGATAGAATAAAGATGGTCACGCCGTTCTGCTCGGCCGTAATCCGTCGCACAGAAAAACTCCCGCCATCTCTGGTGATATTAACCGTATAGAGAATGGGCTGCTCCAAGTCTCCTGCTTCCAAAAAATAAGAATGCATGGAGTGTAAAACACGCTTGTTGGTAATGGTCCTTGAAGCAGCATTAAGGGCTTGCGCCAATACTTGTCCTCCAAAAACATTAGGGCTTCCTACCGTTTTACTATAACCAACAAATTGGGTTGGGTTGATCTCTTTTAAAGCGATAAGCTTAATTAAATCGGTAACATCAGTCATTTCTTAAGTAGTTTTAAGCTTTTCAAAGGTATTTAATTTTGTTTAACTTCTAAATGTCAAGTTCGGATTCGATGATAAAATCAGATTCGTTAAGCGTTTTTAAGCGCTGCATCTGCCGTTTAATTACCGCTAGGTCCGATTCATTGGTCTGATAAGCGATCGCATCTTGATATAAGGTACCAATCTCCTTGACGATTGTTTTTCTGTACTGCTGATCAAAAGCTTCTGCATGTCCCAATAAATATTCGAGCATCATAAACAAGCGCTGCACTACAATAATGTCATGTTTGCAATAGGTGCGCATCGCAGCCATCACATTATACATCAACTGCTCAAAACTGACCGTTTTGATACTGATAAGAGGTTGGTCTTCCTCAAACAGAAAACTCGTATCGCGTTTTTTCATGCGCAATACAAATAATTCCGTCATATAGTCAATGGCATTAATGGCCGTACCTGGATCATTGATTCCTGGCGACATGGCCTTTAAGGCAATTTCAGTGATTTGCTTAAATGCCAATACATAATTTTCTTCGACCAATTCGTTCTTCGAAAAGTTAAAAGCCCCTAAAGCATAGTCAATATCATCTTCTTCCAATTTAGCACCTGAGTATCGGAACAACGGCAGACCTTTTAAAAGATAGGTTCCTTTAATTTGAGCAATCTCAATTTTAAGATCGTGTTCTTTGGCAAATGTAACGAGCGAATTTAAACTGACATCTTGAAAATATCCCGATTTATTTGACAGGACTTCATTCCAATTGGAGGTGTCTGGAAACTGGGTTTCTATGGATTTTTCATTTTCGATCAGTCTGCTCAACCGCTCGTAGGCGGAATCAAATATTTTATCCATAATAGTTCCCACTTGAATTTGTTGAGATATGGAATGGATAAAATAGATAAAAGCTCCTAAACATACCGTCATAAAAATGATGGCCAATAACACCGAAAATCCAGGTAGTTGGTATTTGTCGCCGGTAGGCGTAATAGAGACCAAAGTAAAAATGCAGTATAATAACGTGGAGTTATAAATTCCTAAGATGATTTGATGTCTACGGTTAGAAATCAACCCCGGAAGCAAGCGTGGCGAAAAATTACTAGAAGCTTGATTAAGCAAAATCATGACCAAGGAGAAGCTGAATACCATAATGGATATCAGTCCTCCGATAAATGTGGTCAATAAACTTCTGGCCGTTTCCGTATTATTGATGACTAAAAGTGGTGCATTTTCAATTAAATACTTTGAAACGCCCAAACTTTCTAAGTAATACATAAAGAAAGCAAACGCCAACCCAGATAAACTTATGAGCGACGGATAGAAAGCAATATTGCCCTCTAGCTTGATAATATTTTCAATAATTTGATAAAATCGTTTCTTCATATCATGGTCCAGGTCTCTGTAAAGATACAATTAGAAATTAAAGCCTAGGCCAAATGTAAATCGAGAGCCATCTTCACCGGTAAAAAGGTTGAATATCCCGGAAAGCGATTTGGCAGCTGTAATTCTCAAACCACCTCCATAATCATTATGCCATTTTTCAGAACCGTCACCTTTATGCCAAACGCGCCCTACATCTCCCCCACCAAAAATAGTGACTTGTAATGGCAATAATCGGGTTTTGATAGATGGGAAACTATAGCGTAAATCGGCACTACCCACTAAGGAATTTCTACCGGTAAACCGCTCTGATCGGTAGCCTCTCAAGCCATTATCACCTCCAATATTTGCCGCCTGATAGAATTTATAATTATTCCCGAAACGGAATTGTGAGCGCACATCGGTTTTAAGCACCAAGGTTTTGTCTTTGGTTAGTGCATTGTAAAATCCGACATCAGAATTGATATATCCATACACTTCTCCAGCATCTTGCAGGTTGGTTCTCGCACCCAAATCCAAGTGAAAGGTCATCCCTTTGGTTGGGTTCAATTTATTGTCTGCACTTAAATAATCATATTCAGCTTCTAAGGCCCCATAATAATGACGCTCATAAAATTGGTCCTCACTTTTAGCACGATAAGTGGTGATAAAGCGGTCCGGCGACGCATCCAACTGAATGCCTTCAAAAATGGTTCTCAAACCATAATTACTACCAAACGCTGAATGTTTTAAGATTTCAACGTGTCCGCTGTAAATACTTTTCTTAACCCGATTATAATCAAATGCGTTGGCATCATAAGGAGTTTCATTTCCAAAACCAAAAAAGTTATCGGTGTAAGACGCGTTGGTATAGGTACTTCCAACACTTAAATTCCAGTCATAAAAGAAATTAGCAAATTCCCCGTGATAATCTAGTCTAAATCCGCCCGTTTCAAACGCGTATTTAACATTGAACGCATGTTGTTGTGAAAATGGATTGCGTTGAAATCCGTTAACCGTATAAGTTACTGAACCGCCTAACAATACACCATCGTCAGGGTTATAACTTAAACCAGGAGTGAGCGCCGTGCCTTTGGTCCTGTTTTTTTCAAAATCAAAAAGGTTTAATTTATATACATCAGTGAATTTTATGGTTGCTCCATTTTTGGCCAACACTGTATTTTCTTTTGATTTGTGGTCATATACTTTAATACGGCGGCCTTCTTTGATATCATAAATATCATTTCCCTGCCCGCCTACTATTCTTGTAAAAATCAAATTACTTCCTTTGCCATCAACTATAAATTGATCATCATCATTTAAGCCGTAAATCCAGAGTTCTTTGGTAATGTTACTATCAAAAGTTTGGTCAATAAACGGTTCACTAATGCCACCATCTTTCAATCGGGATACTTTAACTTGGGTGAGATTTTTACCTAAACGGGTAATTTCAAAATAATCATCTTTATCTGTTCCGCTCAGTACCACCAATTCATTTAAATAATTATAATAGCGGTTGGCAATGTCTTGCATATTGCTGCGACGGCCTTTCAATTTTACCTTTATATCTTCAATAATGCTATCCTGAACTTCAAGGGGCACATTGTTAAAAGCGCTTTCAATAACCTCATCCGTTATATGTTCTTCTAAGAATTTGGCCTGCTCAATCCAAGCTTCCCTAGTGCATTGTTGTAAAATAACCCGATCTAGTTTAACCCCTGCGCTGTTCATCCACTTCACATCCTTAAGCTTCTCATCATATACTTGTAACTGTCTGGAGGATCCTGAAATGACTCTTACAAAATCCAACAAGGACCCGTCAAAATTAGAAAACACCTGATCACGATCCCTAGGGATGGGTTTATACAACTTATCGCCATTTTCTTGGTTAAATTGTGCCCAACGCCACTGATCTTGGTGCCTGTCCCAATCGCCAATCAGCATATCAAATAAGCGCGCCCTGATGTAAGCGTTTTCATCAATCTTATATTTTTCATCCTTGCGGACTTTTTCAATAATATCATAAGTACTTTCAATATCATCAGCGTATCCAAAATTGCGTTCGTCTGTATAATTCTCTTCTGGACGCTCTTCTATCATGTATAATTGACCTCCATAACCCGCGTTAAACTCCTCCAAATACTTATGCTTGGGGATGTAGTAAATTTTAGGATTGGTATGGTAAATTTTAGCCGCATCAGATAAATCAGGAATAGCCATAAAAGCATAGGGATGCGCAGCAGTATAAAAATCTAAAATGAGACTTTCAATTTCCGTTTGTTCGTAGGCATCAGCGACATAGGAATTTTTAAAGAGTACTTTCTCTAAATATTGGGTAGGACTTTTACGCAAAGCCCGCATGTTTAGTTCTCTCCCGTCTTTAGTTTTAAGTCGCAACGATTTTGTTTGATGCCCTCCTCCTGCTCTCACCACTTCCAATCCGCCATACAGCGTATCTAAGGTGGCAACCGGAACTTTGATGGCCTTGCTATACACACTGCGGTAACGGTCTCCCAACAGCATTTTATAGACTGACGACTTATCGGTTTCTTCATCTGAATAGATGGAAACCTCAACCTCTTTCGGAAATGTGTCCGGTAAAATGGAGTAATCGTAAGGTTTGGTTGGTGGATATATTTCCTTTTGAAACAATAAATGTGGGGTATTATTTTCTGAACCAAAAGCCTGTACCCAACTGCTGCCATCCTTAAATACAGTCATCACAGCAAACCCTTGAAGCCCGTAGGCAAATACGCCGTGTGTCTTAAGGTTTACTTGCCCAGTTTTAGAACCTGAGCCAGAAACGATCTGTTTGATATTTCCATTGTCAATATATTGTACAGTGTGTTCATGCCCAGATACAAAAACAATATTGCCATTTTCAGTAGCTAAGTTTTCCAACCGATCCATTAAATTGTTATAAAGCTCATTATACCTGTCTTGAATAGACACGCCCCCTTGCGACCTAATTTGAGTAACCAAAGAAGCCAATCCGGGCATAGGAATTCGTTTTTGCATTGGGTACAAATGTTTTTCTAAGGCAAATTGCCCCCCATGGGTACTATTGGTGTACATGGGATGGTGCATGGCAAAAACGATGGTTTTACCTTGGGCCTTTTTAATTTCGCCTTCCAATTCGAGCATCAAACGCTCCCGGGTTTTAATGACACAACCTTCATTAATGGTCGGATGCCGGTCCCAATTTTCAAGATACCATTGGGTGTCTACAATAAGTAATTGAATAGTTTCACTAACATCTATACTCTTAAGCGGGCACCCATCTTCAGGAAAAAAACTGTTTTCATCAAGGGCCTCTTTAATATATTGCTCTTGCAAGCGCACACCCGTAACGCCTCCAGAATACCATTCGTGATTTCCAGGTATAAAAATGGTCTGACCTTCAAAATTTTCTACAGATTTGACTTGCGCATTGAGCATATTTTCAGCTGAACCTCTGTATTTATGTTCTATTTGTGGAAGTCCTGCGGGATAGATGTTATCTCCCAAAAACAAGGTGTAATCACCTTTAGTGTCCTTGTCTGCAATGTACTTTTTAAAAGCGGTCAAGCCTTGAGACAAACCATTCATGGGAGATAAACCAGCATCCCCTACCAAATAGAATACTTTGTCCACTTCTTTATCGGGAAACACGTTTTGTTGGTCTGCCCTATCGAGATATTGTGCCTGATAGGAGGCACAGGCATTAAATAACAAAGCAACAAAAAGGAGGATTGAGAGGTTTTTAATCGTATTCATTAACAATTGGTGTTTTTAAAAACTTTAGGGATGTGAGGCGTGTTCAATGGCTTCTTTTTTAAATGAGCTAACTGTCCACTTTTTTAAATTAAATTTTTTGAAAGAATCGTTCTTATGGTACTATTTACAAATGTATTTTATTATCGTCACAACTCGAACGGAACAACTGTATTATTTATGCGATGACTTCTGTGTCTATAACAATATCATTTAACAGGGTTTTATGTACCGGGCATTTGGACGCAATCTCGGCCAATTTCGCTTTTTTGGTTTCATCCAATTCTCCAACAAATTTGAGCTTCTTTAAAAGATGATCAAACCGCGTTGGTTTCTCTCGACCTTGCATTAAATCTTCACTATGTTTTTTAGAATAGGTGATGTACACAAACACTTCCTGTAAATCCCATTCCTTTCGTTCAGCATAGAGTTTTAAAGTCATGGCTGTACAAGCAGCCAATCCGGCGCTTAAAAAATCGTAAGGTGATGGTCCAAAATCATCGCCCCCAAAAGAAACAGGTTCATCAGCAACAAAATTATGATTCTTAGTTTGAATGAAGGTTGTAAAATTATCTTCTTTTAAATTTAAATGGGCGACCAATTGCTGATCTTCAGTGTCCAAAATCTTGTTGTCATGAGTGTCAAAATAGCGTTGTACCCACGCTCCAATCATGTTGCCCACATACATACTATCCTTTTCCTTCAATAATAAATGATCGGCATCATTAAGACTGATAAAACTTTTGGGATGGAAGGCATTTACAAATAACTGTTGGGCATTGTCAATTCCCACAGTTTTGTCAAAGGGGGCATGCATGATCAGAATAGGTTTGCGAAGTTGTTTGGTAATTTCAGGCAAATCAGTTTTATCAAAATCTTCTACAAACTCTTGATTGATTTTAAATGGACGTCCACCAATATTCACTTCAACATCGCCCTTTTCAGCAATTTCATCAAATTGGTGCGAAAAATGACGCTTCACATGCTCTGTAGTTGCGGGAGCCCCAATAGTAGCGACCGCTTTTACTGTGTCAAGCTGTGATGCGGCCACAATCACTGCGGCACCACCCAAAGAGTGACCCACCAATAAGGATGGTGCTTCAAAATGTTCAGCCATATAGGCATTAACCGCCAATAGATCCTCCACATTTGCCGAGAAATGACTGTCAGCAAATTCACCTTCACTTCTTCCCAAGCCCGTAAAATCAAAGCGGACTACCGCAAAACCATGTGTAGTTAAAGCCCTACTGATATTTTTAACTGGTTTTAAAGAACTACTACAGGTAAAACAGTGGGCAAAAATAACATAATTATGAGGCTTCTGATTGGCAGGAATTTCCAAATACGCTTGCAATTGTAAGCCTTTAGAATTTTTTATATTAAGTTTAGTGCTTTGCATGATACGTTTTTTTTTAAGCTTTTAAATGACTCGTTTTCTCGTGGTCAACAAATTCTGAAAACTCCTCTAAAAGTAATTTAAGTTTTGGATTGATGTAGGTTTCACAAAACGGTTTCCAAGGATTCTTATAATAGTAATTGGTGATCTCTTCTCGAGAGGGTTCAAAAAACTGAAACGGTAAAACCCGGGTGATGAATTTGTAGTCATGCTCATTTTGGAATACGTCCATTATCTCCTCTACTCTTTTATGCTGAACAGTGTCAAAAGTGTAAATAGCAGAACGGTATTTCCCCCTCATGGAATGGTCAGATTTACTGTTATGGGTAAGCAAATGTATCTCAATCAAAGTGTTTAGCGTAACGCATTTACCATTAAAATGAACGATAACAGCTTCAGAAAGGCCACTATCAGTATTGGTGGAAGCCACAAAACCTTGTTCTACCAATGCCACACCTTTTACCGATTGGAATACGGCTTCCGTACACCAGTGACAGCCGCCGCCAAATCCGATTTTTGAGGTTTGAGAAATCATTACGGCTGGATGTCAATACCTTTCCAAAAAGCAACATGGTTTTTGATGGTTATAGCATTCTCAGAAACCTCAGGATAAAACCAAGCGGCATCTTTATTTTGCTTCCCATCAACTTCTATGGTATAATAGGATGCGACACCTTTCCAAGGACAGGTGCTCTGGGTTTCACTTTTTTTAAAATAGTCTTTAAAGAGGCTGCTGTGGGGAAAATAATGATTGTTTTCTATCACGACAGTCGCATCACTTTCTGCTAAAATGGTATTGTTCCAAATGGCTTTCATAACTTCGCTTTTTATATCACTTCTAAAATACAACACTATTTATAAGCAACCATCTAAAGCTGAGAAAAGCACAGTTTAGTGTATTGTATAATTAGCGCTTCACCTCACATACACATCTAAAACCTGTATACTGATACCCTGAATCATCTTGATATACTTCATCGGATAACGTCATTTCCTGAATAGGAAATCGCGTATATTTATCAGCGATATCGTCTTTTTTTATTTTAAATAATTTTCTTTTAAAATCAACTGTTGATTTTGATTCTGAGAAGAAATCAAAGGCTTCTATAAGTTCAGTTTTAGTTGCTAATCGATAGCTTATTTTATCTGACATTTCTGCAAGAGCAGAATCAAAACCATTATTTTGCCATAAATAAGCAACCATTTCCGTCCTCCAATTACAAAAATCAGTGGCAAGTATTTTTGGTACATTTAAAACCGGATGCTCACTAAAACGAAAGTTGTTGTCATAACCAAGTTTAAGTAATGCAGGAGAATGCTGATATAACAAAGTCAAATTTGGTATTATATAATTTATGGGAAATTTCTTTATTATTTCGGTATCAGGTGTGTTTTCTGCATATTTTTGAAATGAGGCATAGCCCTTTGCATCTAACTCCATTTTCACCACGAGATACTCTTCAAACATTAAATTCGATACAGGAATAGCATCAATGTAAACACTATCATTCAGCTTAATAGTTCCTGGAGGATTTGCGACTTGTTGTTGTGCATTTAAAAAACCGATGTTGCAAAGAACCATTAACATAAAAAATTTGCGCATACGTTATAACAAGGTTTTATTACATGTATATTTAATGGGCTTTTTTAAGCTCATTTAACAAATAGAAGCCCTTTTAATTAGAATATCAAATAAAAGGCTGATCAAATCTCTCAAAATGACACGTATACCCATTTGGCTTTTTAACTAAATAATCTTGATGCTCAGGTTCCGCCACCCAAAAGGTAGAATACGGCTCTAAGGTGGTCGCTACTTTGCCATCCCATTTATGAGAGGCATTCACAATGCTGATGACGTCCTCAGCTTCAGCTTTTTCTTCATCATTTTGAAAAAATATGGCAGAACGGTAACTTGATCCAACATCATTACCTTGACGATCAACGGTGGTGGGATTGTGAATCCTGAAAAAATAATCTAAAATTTGCTTAAATGATGTTGTTTCAGGATCGTAAGTAATTTCAATCCCCTCCGCATGTCCCGGATGGTCGCTGTAGGTTGGGTGCTCATTTTCTCCACCAATATATCCTACTTCTGTGTCTTTAATTCCTGGACGGCCTCTGAAAAGATCTTCCATCCCCCAGAAACATCCGCCGGCTATATATGCTTTTTTATAAGTGTTCATTTGTATATTTTTATAAATTAGTCTGTAATTAAATTCAATATTTTTGTTGACTTTAATGGTGGCATGTACGCAGACCCCTTATGAACTGCAGGACAACATGCTGCATCCTACTTTGTCGCGGGCCCATTCCGGTCGTTTTGCAAACCATCGCTCATACTGAGGCTGTTCATCATACGGTTTTTTCAACATTTGAAACAACTCATCAATGAGTTTATAATCACCTTTATCTGCAGCATCAATGGCGAGTTGTGCCATATAATTGCGCAATACGTATTTAGGATTGACGGTGTTCATGTGTTCTGCCCGCTCTGAATTTGAAACAGATTCCGCTAATAAGCGTTCAGCATAGCGTTCAAACCAAGCGTTCCATTGGGCTCTGATTTTGTCAGAAACTTGGGTTAGTTCATAAAACGCATCGGTAACCAAAAGCAAACCTTCAGAAGGTTGATCTGGTTTAAAACCGCTCAATTTTCTAAAAAAAATGGTCATATCCGTTTCGGTCAATTGCAAGGCATCTTCCAAAGCTTGAATTAGCGTTACATCAGACGCATTATCTGATTGCAACCCCAACTTGCCCCGCATCATCGCGAAGGATTGTATTTCAAAATTGGTGGTGTAAGTTTCCAATATGGTTTCCATTGCTTTAGCATCCTCAATTAATGGGTACAAGGCATTGGCGAGTTGGTACAAATTCCAAAGTCCAATATTGGGTTGGTTGCCATAGCGGTAACGCTTATGTTGATTATCAGTGGTATTTGGAGTCCATCCGTATTCAAAACCTTCGAGCCAGCCATATGGTCCATAATCTATAGTCAGCCCAAGAATGGACATATTATCCGTATTCATCACGCCGTGTACAAAGCCAACGCGTTGCCAATGGATAATCATCTCGAGCGTGCGGGCGCACACCTCAGCAAAAAATTGAATGTAAGTTTCTCTGGAAGGCGCTCCTAAGTGTGGGAAATGTTCTCTTATGGTAAAATCGACCAAAACTTTTAAATTTTTATGATCCTGACGTGCTGCGAAAATTTCGTAACTGCCAAACCTTAAAAAACTGGGTGATACCCGACTCACAATTGCACCTTTTTCGTATTCCGGATTTCCGTTGTACATGACATCGCGCAACACTCGATCTCCTGTTAATGCCAAGGATAAAGCCCTGGTGGTGGGTACTCCTAAATGGTACATGGCTTCACTACACAAATATTCTCTAATGGAAGATCGCAATACGGCCAAACCATCAGCAGAGCGGGAATATGGTGTTTCTCCAGCGCCCTTTAGCTGAACCACCCAATTTTTATCGTCATGGGTTACCTCAAATAAATTAATCGCCCGGCCGTCTCCCAACTGTCCTGCCCAATTTCCAAATTGATGTCCCGCGTAACACATGGCATAAGGTGTCGTAGTCTCTAAAACCTTATTTCCTGTAACGACTTCTAAGAATTCTTGAGTAGCTGCATCCTCTTGAGTAAATCCTAAAGCATGAAGCATGTCTTGGGACACATGCACCAATTCAGGATTTGAAGTTTTTTTTGGGGTAACAAAGGAAAAGCAAGCTTCCGTTACCTGACGCCTTGAGTTTTCAAGATTGGGATCTGAAGGTAATTGTGTGGTGAATTTATTATTTAAGTTTAATTTCATGTGTTGTAAAATGACTGTTTAGCCTATGATCTCATTCCATTCTTCACTGCCTTTAGCTACTGATTTGATGTAGCCACAAACGGCTACTGCCTGATATCCTTCAGTGGTGAGTTTTTCAAAAGTTTTTTCTACAAGGATTTTCCCGATGCCTTGGCCGCGAATATTAAACGGTACTTCACTATACACCAAATGCATCTTTCCGTCTTGCATCTTATAATCTATTTTTGCGGTTTCGCCATCTACTTCCATGGTAAATTGCTGTTGCTCTTTATTATGAATTACTTCCATATTTGTTTTGATTTTAGTTACACTTTTTATTTTGTCAGCATGCATTTGACGTAATTTCTCCAATTTTGGAGAAATGACGAGGCTACAATAGCGTTCGGTAATATTATTGCTGTAGTAATTTTGATGCTCTTCAACGGCTTCATGAAACTTTTCCGCAGGACTGATTTCGGTCACGATAGGATCGTCATAATAAGGCGCAATCTCTTCAGCCACTAACTCAGCAATGCCTTTTTGCTCTGCGTCTTTGTAAAAAACAACAGAACGATATTGGGTGCCCACATCGCCTCCCTGCTTATTTAAGGTGGTTGGATCGTGACTAGTCATAAAGACAACTAGTAGATCTTCATAAGAAATTAGTGTCGGGTCAAAGGTCACTTCAACCACTTCAGCATGTCCGGTTAAACCAGAACAGACTTCGCGGTAGGTTGGCGTTCCCGGTACCGTCCCGCCCATGTACCCTGACACAACTTTGGTAACGCCTTTAAGCTCATTAAAAACCGCTTCAACACACCAGAAACAGCCACCGCCCACAAACATTGTTTCCATTGGGATATCTGACATCGCTTGCTCCATAAAACTACACTATTTTTTTGGAAGTGTCCATAGTCATCGATTCTGAATTAACGCAATAGCGCAATCCACTTGGTTCTGGTCCATCAGGAAATACATGCCCTAAATGTCCGTCGCACACATTGCACATCACTTCCACCCGCACCATCCCAAATGCGGTATCCTTTTCATATTTAATTGCATTTTCCTTGATGGGCTGTGTAAAGCTTGGCCAACCTGAGCTGGATTTAAATTTTATGGTCGAATCAAATAAGGGAGTATCACAACACACACAATTGTACTGACCTTCTTCATAAACGCTACAAAGTGCACCAGTTCCTGGAGCTTCCGTGCCTTTGCCGCGAGCAATCTTGAATTGTTCTGGGGTTAATTGCGCACGCCACTCAGCGTCCGTTTTTTCTACTCTTCTATCGGGTTCCGGATTTCCGTTAACGGCAAAATCCATCACATTTTTCCATCTAAGCATAACGTTCTCAAATTTTTCTTAAAGTTAAAAATTATAACAGGTAGTTGGACGGATTTTAACGTTTTGCATTACAAATACTCGTCAATGTGTTCATTTACTTCATTTATTTTTTAGTAATTTGTGTCACCAACTTTACAAGACATTTTATGACTGATATCATCAAAAAAACTGAAGAATTTGTATTCAATCTTTTTAAGGAAGAATTACCTAACACTTTTCTTTATCATAATTTTACGCATACAAAGAGGGTTTTAAAAAGCACGAATGAAATCATTCAAAATTCAGATATCAGCACTGAGGAAGCGACCATATTACAGCTTGCTGCCTTGCTTCACGATACAGGCTATACCAAAATTAGAGATGGCCATGAAGAAGAAAGTGTGCGCATTGCGACTACCTTTTTACAACAACAAGATGTAGATCAAACGATTATCGATGCGGTTAACCAATGCATCATGGCGACGAAATTTAAAGATACGCCTCAAAATGAATTGGCAAAAATTATCCGAGATGCCGATGCCTCACACTTTGGAAAATCCTATTTTAATGAAGCCAGTGAATTTTTAAGAAAGGAACTTGAATTACAGAATGTCCGCACCTATTCTCCTTCAGAATGGCTTAAAGAAAATATAGAAGTACTTTCTCAAAAACATCAATTCTACACGGATTATGCCTTAAAAAATTGGCAGGTTCAAAAAGAAGACAACTTAGCGGATTTAATTCAATCCAATAAGAAAGAAAAGAAGAGGCGTCAGAAAGAAAAAATGAAGGCGCAATTAAAAGCGAAAGCAAAGGATGCCAGTCCGGAGCGCGCGATTCAATCTTTTTACAGAACGGCACTTCGAAACCATATCAAATTGAGCGATATTGCGGATACCAAAGCAAATATTTTGCTCTCGGTAAATGCCATCATTATTTCGTTGATGCTTTCTACCCTGTTTGCGAAATTTGACAACCCGGCCAATCAATTCTTGATTGTTCCTACCATTATTTTAATGCTTTCGAGCATCACTTCAATGATTTTATCCATCGTTGCCACACGTCCTAACATTACTAGTGGTGAGTTTACCAAGGAAGATGTTGAGAATCAAAAAGTCAATTTAACTTTCTTTGGAAATTTTCATAAAATGAAGTTGGAAGATTTTGAATGGGCCATCAACGAACTTTTAAAGGACAAAGACTATGTATATAGTTCACTCACGAAAGATTTGTATTTCTTAGGTAAAGTTTTGGATAGAAAATACCGCATCTTGAGAGTTACATATACTGTGTTTATGACGGGAATGATTATCTCGGTCATTGCTTTTGCGGTGTCCTTTAAATTTTCACCAACGGCAAATATTGATGAAGTCTTAAAATCTGAAGAGAAAGCAATGCTAATCATTCAGCCCGAAGCTAACCATTCTCACGATTACTTCGTTTAGGACTTGACTTCACTCATAAGATCCTCATAAGTGTAGTAGTGTTGGCCAGCTGAATCTTTATCCTTATGATATAAGATAGGTACACGTATGGCTTTTAGCCCTGTGACTCCCTGCAATTCTTCCAATTCCAAAAGCTCGACTTCCGAGTCGAACACTTTTTTGAATTGTAAAAACTTGATATAATTAAGGTAGGCTTCTTCATCTTCCTTTTGGGAATAAATAATGGTCAATTTCCCCTTGGTAGTAACGCGTTCATCAGTATCTTTAATTAAAGCCTTGTCTACGCGTTTCTTTACAACTTCATAACGCGCATTGTAGGTGCCATCAACATCAAATTGTTTTTCGTCCATTCTGAAGTGAATGGATAACGGCTGGTGGTAAACTAAAATCATCGACGCGACATCAACCGTGGCTGGAAATTCGTGCTGATTTTTGTAAAATTCATTCTCCATTTCTGCCATGACCTGAAGCTGCCATAATCTTAAATTATACAAATACACTTCATTAAAACTTTGGTGTTTGGTGATAGACTCACCGATATACATATTATGTTCAACGCCATCAGTTTTATAGCGTTCAAAATAATGCGGATACATATTTTGGGCATCCACTTGTTTTTGATCTATAACAAATGACATTTTTTTATTGATCAATGCAATCGTGTCGTCGTAGTTTTTACGGTAGTAATATATCAGACCTAATTTCTCATTTATTTTTTTAAAATAATCTTCTACGGCATCTGCAATAGCACCGTTCTTAGTTTTCATAAATTCAAACAAGGGATGGATTTCGTTTTCAAAAAATTTAACAATTTCCTGCTCGGTATCCACCTTAAAATGATCTTCCATTTGTTGCGAAAGCGCATCCATTTGATAGTTGAGCTGTTCATAAATTGGCAATCCTTCCGTTTCTGATACCGTCGCCAAAAGTTTTCTCACCAAGCTTATTTGCAGGGCTAAGTCCTTTCGGGTGGCTAGATTTCTAGCATTTGAAGAACCTTTTACATCAATCTGACCAAATAAGGGATAAACGTCTGTAAAGGCAATTTCACCAAAGGAGACATTATGAGCCTCTGTTCGCCTTTTATCGAGAAAAATACGAGCTTCCTTTTCAAACTTCCACCGTACGCTGGGATGGATAGAAGTGCATTCTTGCTGAATGACAGCTTCAATTAAGTTTTCTTCGCCTTCTTTGGCTCGTAATACTGAGGCCACGATAAAGGGCATCACATCAATTAAAATATTGGCATTAATGCTGTTTAACGCATGCACTTTAGTCGAAACTACTTCCAAAACGCCCAACAGTTCGCCGTTGCTGGCAATAGGTGCCAAAACTGCACTTTTTATGCCGTGGTCGTGCAAGGTTTTATACTGTGCTTCCCCATTGGAAAGTAGGTAATATTTCTCAACATCAGGGATGGAAAAATAAGCATTTTCAGTGATGAGCGCTTTATAGGACGCTTCACAAAGTAAGGTTTTACACGACCCGACATCTTGATTAAAAAGTAAAAAACTCTCTATCCCATCACCCGCAATGCGTTCAAATTGCTCTTCAGATTGATTAAAGGCTACAAATCCAACTTTTACATCTTTAAGACTTAACAAGGATTCAAATAAATGTTTAAAATCCTCAGTAAATTTATGCTTCTGATTACTTGGTGATGATAACAAACTGGATTTGATCTCTGAGATAGACCGATCTTCCGTCACATCAAATATATTATTTATGGTGAAACCTTTAAAAATATAACTTTGTGGCGGGAATTTCGATTTCCATAAGGCCATGTCATCGTAGCTTTCCAACAACAATTCATAATCGGCATCGGTTATTTCTGGTGCATTTTCTGTTTTTAGAATATCTACAAAATCTGCATTGTACAAAATTTTGTAAGTTCTTAAAATGCCGTTGGTGTCAGGGATTTCATAAAAAAATGAGCGCCTAAAATTGATATTATATCCATAATGAAATTTTAGGATAATGGCACAAGCCTCTCTATACATATCATCTTGCGGCTGATTGGTAATCTCTAATTCAAAATCATCTCCGGCATTTTCAATAATTGTTTTGAATCTTTTAGAAGCGTTAAAAATCAAGCTATGAAGCACCACTGAAGCCGTTTTGATTTCGTTTTTAGTAAGTAAGTCATTAAAGGAATCCTCTAAAATAATACTGATTTCCTTCTGATAGGTATAGAGCAAATCGGCATTCTCAAAGCCCTCCCTAAGTTCTGGAGCTGCATTTCCCGCTTCCAAAACGCGCTGTGCTTTTGCCGCCAAAAATGGATCCTTGCTTTCGGCGAGTTGCTCATAGTAATTTAGGAGTTTCTCAAAACTTATCTTTATTAAAAGTGGCAATTCAATATGCGCATTAATATTTGTCATAGGGTATCAATATATTCAAATTTACGATTTTTTGAATAGGGTATAAAAAAAGAATCGTGACGATTAAGATCGTCGTCACGATTCTAGTTTTTTTTAAGAAGAAATCTTTTGGGATTGGAAATGTCACTTCGAGTGATTTTCAAGCACGGTAGTGATTGAAAATTGTATCGAGAAGCGTGCAAAAACTAAAAATTTAGTGATGCAAGGTTCTTAGTACAATATCGATGAAAATTCAGAAACACTGCGGTTCTCGATACATTTTTAGGCTCTCGCCACCGCGACAATTTTTAAAACACTGCGGTTCTCGATACATTTTAAAGGCTCTCGCTAACTCAGCAATTTTTAAAACACTGCGGTTCTCGATACATTTTAAATGCTGACGCTAGCGCGACAGTATTTAAAACACTCGAACTGACAAGCGATGCACATTGTCACTTCGAGTGATTTTCAAGCACGGTAGTGATTGAAAATAGTATCGAGAAGCGTGCAAAAATTTGAAAATTTTGATTTAAGGTTCTTAATATCTCCCGATAGTTATTATATAATCTTCGATTATCCCATTATGAAAACACTGCGGTTTTCGAGACATTTTATAGGCTCTCGCCACCGCGACAAATTTTGAAACACTGCGGTTCTCGATACATTTTTAAATCTGTCGCTCCCGCGACAGATTTGAAAACACTCGAACTGACAAGGCGAGTTATTTCGATTCTAATAAGACAATGTCATATGCTGAATCTATTTGAACGCGACCGTCAATCACTTTTGCCTTTTGGTTAGAATACGCATCATACACTGTTGCACCTTCGTCAAATACACCCGAAACGTCTAAGGTTTTTGTTCCTATAATCAAATCAAGTCCTACTACAACGACATCTTCAAAATCATCTTTCTGATACCTTCTGCTGAAAACATAAGGACTTTCGCTGATCATTTGATGGACACCTGCACCAATAGCAGGGTGATTTCTTCTGAACTGTCCCAATTTCTGCCAATGTTCTAAAACATTTTTTGTTTGATCTTCAGTATTGATACTTTCCCAATTCATAAATGAACGTAAGGTCGCATCTCCAACCGTACCTTCTATCACCATAGATCTTGCAGATTCATCACCATAATACACTTGTGTTGTTCCCGGCGCTAATAACAACTTGGTAGCGGTTTCAAAAGGCTTTTCTCTGTTGGCATCAAACGGTTGACCATCATCATGAGACGATAAGTAATTCAAGATACCATACCCTTTTAAAGGACTTTGAAGAGCATCCGTATATTTCTTAAATAGTTGTTCATAGCTTAATTGCCCTGCATCATATTTGAACTCAAAATTAATCAAACTGTTGAAAGCCTTATCAAAATAATTGATGTGTTTTCCGCCTAATTCATAAGCTTTTCCAGAGGATACGCCATAGCCATAAACTTCCCCAACCAAATAAAAAGCATTGGCATCTAATACCGCTTCTGGATTATTGGCTTTCCATTGATTAAAGGCATAATCACATTCTACTTTAAATTCTTGCCAAACAGATTCCTCAGTATGCTTAACAGTATCTACGCGATAGCCATCAATACCAAATTCCGTAATATAATCCGTAAGCCATTTCATGATATAAAATCGTGGCGCTCTAGGATGCCCAGTACGTTCAAAAAACGCATCCAATTCTGCTACCTCTTGATCATAACGTCCTTCTGCTTTCCATTTTTCCACAAGTTGTGGGGGCAACTCCACGTGGTCATTACTTTCCGTTTTGATGTCGGGCAAATTTTTAACTAGCGTACAGGAAATTGTTGCATCGTACGAGCTATAATCGCATGTGGGATCTGTACGCACCCATTCGTCTGGCCAAACAGAATCTACAGACGTGACAGGCCCGGTATGATTAATTACCGCGTCCAACACCACCCGAATTCCTTTACTATGCGCCGCATCTACCAAAGCCTTTAAATCTTCGTTTGTTCCAAAATTAGGATCAATTGCCGTCCAATCTTTGGTCCAATACCCGTGAAATCCGTAGGTAACACCCGTACCTTCATCAGTACCACCGTGGATTTGCTCCACGATAGGCGTCATCCAAATGGCATTGACACCAAGGTCCGAAAAATAACCTTCTTCAATTTTTTGGGTGATGCCTTTTAAGTCGCCACCTTCAAATCCTCTCAACTTCCCGGCTTCCTGTGTCCGATCAAAATTTACATCGTTCGAACTATCGCCATTATGAAACCGATCGGTCAGTAAAAAATATAAGTTGGCGCCTTCCCAAACAAATGGGGTGTTGATTGTAGCATTTTGATCTGTAGTGTTTGCCATATCCTTTCTTTCTTCTTTACATCCGAAAAAGCAAAATAGTATTATAAAAAAACTTATACACGATTTCATGATTATTGTAATTTTAAGATAAATGATTCTAGAGGTTTTAGTAGAATATTAATACGGCCTTCGCCCTGACTTACATGCAGCTCCGATGTATAAGTCTTATACAGTCCGTCCGTAAATTGATACTTGCCGTCCTCTAAGTTCCAAGCTTTAATGAGGTCAGCAGGAACTTTTAATTCAAATGCTTGTTCCGTATCAGCATCAAAATTTGAAACCACAATTAATTTTTCCTCAGGACTCCAACGGGCAAATGCTAAGGTTTTATCGGTATAGTTTTCAGTGTTTTGACGGTTATAGGTGTGTAAATCTTGATAATTTGCAGCCAACGCAGGGCTGTTGATGGTGAAATTGAGCAAACGTTTATAAAAATCGCGCAATGACTTTTCAGCATCAGTAGACTGTCCGCCATCAAATGCTTTATTATTTACCCAACGCTGGTAGCTTGGCACGCCAATATAATCAAAAATAGACGTCCGCGATGGCTTACCATAGCCTGCATTTTCCGCCCCTGGTTCACCAAGTTCTTGTCCAAAATACACCAAAGTTGGAGCGGTACTAATAGTAGTTGACACTACCATGGCAGGTTTTCCTTTAAGTGCATTCCCAGCAAAATCAGGACTTGCAATACGCTGCTCGTCATGATTTTCCAAAAAGTGAAGCATGTGGTGCTCAATATCTGCTAATTCTTCTTGAATTGGCGGAATATGATCTGTTTTACCCGGACCTTGCATTATGCTCTTAATCGTATCATAAAGCTGAACTTTATCATATAAATAATCCATTTTACCCTTTTTGATATACGCTCTGTACAAATGCGGTTGATACACTTCAGCCAATAAAAAAGCGTTAGGATTTTTCATTTTTATAGCCGAGTTTAAATAGCTCCAAAACTCTACAGGCACCATTTCAGCCATATCATATCTAAACCCATCGACACCTTTTTCAACCCAATACAAAGCAATATCCTTGAATTTCATCCACGAGTTTGGCACCTTTCTCCCTTGCCAAAATTGAAAATGGGCCTTGTAATCTTGGTTATGATAATCCTCAGGTAAACTGTCAAAATCATGTTTACCATCAGGGGAAACGCCGTAGTTAATTTTTACGGTTTCATACCAATCATTCATATCTGGCTGCGATGCTCTAGCACCATTACCAGTCCACAGTGCGGGATTTTCAGCAAATTCACCATCTGATAATGGATGTTTTTCACCACCAAGTGGCTGGTAAGCATCTTTCCATATGGGCACTTTAAAACGCTCACCCGGATTGTAATAAAAATTATTATTTACCTGATATATTACTGATGCATCATCATCCGCACCAAAATCTCTAACCCCTTCTGGATTGGTCAAACCTTCGTAATTTCTGGCAACGTGGTTAGGCACAATGTCAATTAAAACCTTAAGACCAGCGCTATGTGTGCGTGAAATCAAGGCTTCAAATTCTTGTAATCTGTTCTCAGGATTCACTGCCAAATCAGGATTGACATTATAATAATCTTTTACAGCGTAAGGTGAACCTGCGCGACCTTTAACTACGTCAGGATCATCATTCGATATACCAAATGCGGTGTAGTCTGTAATAACGTCATGATGCGGCACGCCAGTATACCAAATATGGGTGACACCCAAATCTTTGATTTCCTTAAGCGCCAAATCAGTAAAATCATTAAATTTTCCTACGCCATTCTCTTTAAGCGTTCCCCACGGTTTATTGGTGGTATTTGTGTTACCGAAAAGACGCGTAAAAACCTGATAAACCACCTCTTTATTTTTTACTTCAGGCATGTTCACGTTGGGTTCTTTCTTTTGAATGGTTTGCTCCCTACAGCCAAAACTTAGGGCGATAAAAAGTATACTAATGAGTAATTTAACGGAGTTCATGCCGGCTATTTTTTAAGTTTAATTTTTATTTCTATAGGTTGTGTTGGATCTAGATCGAATGGCACCACAATTGTTTTTAGGTTTGCGTCCCAATTAATCTTTACTTTTTTGCCGTTGATTTTTAGATATCTCGGTTGCTTTTGTAGGTTATGAACTATCAGTTCCACGTTTTTCGTTTTGGAATCATAATTGGTCATTACTTCCGTTTTCAAAGACAATTTTAAGATGTCGTTTTTAAACGCCGATTCAAATTTTACAATTTCATAAGCGTCGCCTTTGTAAGTGTTGGGTGCTACTCCGTTATCATTATACATTTCACGATCACTCTGTTCAACTTCAGCATCAAAATAGTAATGCACCTCTAAATTGGTGGCGTCATACTCCGCAGTGCTTTGCATTGGTTTTGCCATTGACAAAAAAGCACCACCACGAACGAATGTCGGAATGGAAGCAGTGTTAAGCGCAACGGTTTTTGTTATCCCTCCTTTAAAAATGGCATCCGTATAAAAATCAAACCAATTGCTACCTTTAGGAAAGTACACTTCTTGAGATGTTTGACCCGCTTTCAAAACAGGAGAAATCAGCAGGTCATCTCCCCACAAATAGGTTACTGAATAATCAACTAAATTTTGATTATCTGATTCTTCAAAAAACAATGGTCGCATTAATGGGGTGCCATTTTTATGATTTTGAAAGCTCAAGTGGTAATTATAGGGCAGTAGTTTATAGCGTAATTCTATCGCCTTTTTAGCCAAAGCTTTGGTGTGCTCATCCCAAAAAATAGGTTCTGCAGGCACATCTTCTTGCGCATGCGGACGGTAGATAGGTTGGAAAACGCCGTATTGCAACCAACGTGTATAGAGTTCAGGATCTTGGAGATTGCCCGCAAATCCGCCCAAGTCAGAATGCATATAGCCTAAGCCTTGCATACCCATTTGAAGAGCAATTTCCGGTTGACTTTGTAAACCGCCCCAAGTTCTGTTGACATCGCCTGACCACGGAATCATACCAAAACGCTGGGAGCCAGAATAGCCAGCACGCATTAAAATAAAAGGACGTTGGTTAGGAAAATCGGCTTTATAACCTTCTGCAATCAATCTTGCCCAATCGTGGCCGTAAGTATTATGGACCTCATCGGCAGTTCCTGTGGCGTGAAATAAGTCTGAAGGATGAACTTCAGGTTCGCCCAAATCGCCCCAAATGCCGGTCACCCCCATATCGGCCAGACCTTTATAAATATCCCAAAACCAAGTTTTTCCTTTCGGATTGTAGATATCGATCAGTCCTGTATTTCCGAAATAAAAATCGTAAGTAAACGGTTTGCCCACTGAATCTGTGGCCAAAACTTCTTTTTCAACGGCTTCTTCCCAACGTTTCGACGTGGTCAGTACAAAAGGTTCTGAAACCAATATTGTGTTCACATGATCAGATTTTAAATTTTTGATCATTTGGGTGGGATTTGGAAAAGAATCTTTTAAAAATTCTAAATTCCCCATATGGCCTTGAATATCCTTTCCAAACCAAAAAATATCGATGATGATGGCATCTAACGGAATTTGTTCGTCTCTAAATTTTTGAACAGTGGCTTCTACTTCTTTTTGCGAATGGTAACCAAATCGGCTGGAAAAATTACCTAAAGCCCAACGAGGCGGCAGTGGCTGTTTCCCTGTTAAGTCCGTATAATTATCGATCAAATTGGTCCACGTATCGCCAACAATTACCTGATAGGTCTTTCTACCCGAAATCGTTTCATAAGTTAAGGTATTGTCCTTGTTGCTGTCCAAATCTAAAAATCCGATAGGTGCATTATCAAAATGGACCATATACGTATTGGAGGACATTACAATTGGCATGGTGTAATTCATCAATTCCGAATGGGTTTCATAACCATAGTGTGCACGGTTATAAAGCTCCAATCGGTGGCCACGGCGATTCATGCCTAAAGCACGTGCACCACCACCATAGAGAACTTCATCCTTGGTCAGATTGAATTGAATAGTTTCTAAACTATCATTTTTAACATAGCCTTTTTTCTCAGAAATGACGGGTTTTCCTTTATAACTGTATGCGATTTGGAACGGTTGTTTTTGGATATTTACCGTAATCCCTTCTGTTCGTAATTGATACGATTCCCCAACATTAAGCAACTTAGCTTGTATTGGTTTTGGCTCTAAAACCACCGCATGCGACTGGGCATTGTAAACTTCTCCTTCTGGAATAAAAGTAGTCTCCATGATATGCTCACTAAACGGGGTAATTTTATAAACGCCATCGTTCACTTTAATCTTCAAAACGTTGTTTTTGTAAGCGATGGATTGAAAAGTCCGGTTGTGGTTTTGGGAGAATCCGAGCGTGATGGTGAGAAGAAATGCTATTAAAATGTAGTGTTTCATTTGATATGTTTTACCCTTCCTTCTTTAATTCCTTAACGGGAATTAAATTTACCTTCCCTTTAAATAAGGGAAGGAATTTGGGTGATTTTTTTTTAAACTAGACCTCACAGGTTTTTAAAACCTGTGAGGTCTTCAAATCTGAATTTACTCAGTCTTCTTTAACAAAAACGTTAATGGAATGTGCAGTCGTTTTTGCCAGGAGACTTCGGTATGTTCACCGCCTTCAAACTTTAAATTCTTAAAATTGGAAGTATCGTATCCTTTATCCTTAAATATCCTGTCGACGGTTGGCGCGTATTTAGGATAGAATTTATCCATAGTTTCTGTGCCGTAATCAAAATAAAATCTGTGAGTTTTTGAAGATGGCACATGGTCTTCCATGTATTCAAAAAATGTATCGGCCAACACATCACTGTCGTTAGGATTCCCGCCCGGCCAATGGGTGGACAAGCACGCGGCCCCTCCAAAAATTTCTGGATACTCGCAAACGGCGTACATCGAAATCAAGCCGCCCATACTGGAACCTGCTACTACTGTGTTTTCTCTATCGGTCAACACCGAATAATTGGCATCTACATAAGGCTTCAATTCATGCACCAGAAAGCCTAAATAATTATTGGAAGTAACCGAATCCAATTTAAAATTGTTCAATCGTGCTTCTTCAAATAGTGAATCCTGAACCGATCTGGAAAGCGATTCAAATGGTTTTTGAGGAAAGTATTCGCTGTGGCGTAACTCGTTAATATTAAACGGTGCCACCACAATAAAATCCTTAGTAATGCTATCGGTCATCAATTTAGCAGAGACCTCATCCACCTTCCATTCTTCATTATTCCAAGTGATATTACTATCAAATAACATCTGCCCGTCGTGCATATACAAAACGGCATATTTTTTACTCTCAGAATAGTCCTTTGGCAACCAAATGTCCACTTTTCTCGGCGGAATATAATTGGATGGAAAGTCATCAATCCGCAGTAAAGTACCGCCTGCAAAATTGCCTTCGATAGTTTCTGTTACCACTTTTGACGTGTCCGCAGGTGTTATTTTAGCTTTTTTAGCCGGGGTATTGCAAGACACCAGAACGGCGAAAACGATCAGTATATAAATGCTTTTTTTCATAGTTATAATTGAATCTCCATCTGCATAAGGCATTCAATAAAATGGAGAAAATAAACTGTTTAAAATTCGATAATCATTGCGGTTTTACCAGCAACCAGCAAGGTGTTTTCTAAAGAAATTTGTTGTTCTGAAATAATATCTCTTCCTGATTTATGCGATGTGATCATTTCCTTAAAACGATTCAGCTTTAAGGTTTGCGTTTCCGGATTGTTATTGATCACTACCATCACACGTTCATCATCTGTATATCTAAAATAGACAAACACATTGTTCTCCGGTACAAACTGCATAGTTTTTCCGATGTGGATAGCCGAATTCGATTTTCTCCAATTGAAAATTTTCTTTGAAAATTCAAAAAATGCAGTTTGGCCCGGCGTTCTTCCTTCTGCGGTAAATGCATTGATCTGATCACCTTTCCATCCTCCTGGAAAATCGTGACGGATATCTCCATCGCCTTTCAAATCTTTATTACCGCCCGTGCCCAATTCATCACCATAATATACCTGCGGAATGCCTCTGACCGTAGCAACCATGGTCATGATCATTTTATAGGTATTCAAATCTGCTTTATAAATATCATTGATCCGATTGGTATCATGATTTCCAGCAAATACAAGAATATTATTGATGTCGGGATATAGAAAATCGTTAGCAAAATTCTCATAGGCTCTTAACATGCCCTTATCCCATCCTTGCTCATGTTCAGAAAACATCACTATAAGCGCATCATGAAGCGTAAAGTCCATAACGGTTGGCAAATGCGAATTGTAATTGTCTATAGCGCCAATTTTACTATCCTTTTGCCAATAGGCCATTTGCGCCTGATTGTGCATCCAAACCTCGCCGGCAATATTGAAATTAGGATATTCGTCCATTATGGCTTTGGTCCATTTTGCGATGCCTTCTTTGTCATTATACGAATAGGTATCCACGCGGAATCCGTCTAAATCAGCAAATTCAACCCACCATATTGCGTTTTGAATTAAATAATTCAGCACTAACGGGTTACTCTGATTGATATCAGGCATGGTCGTATCAAACCACCCGTTCATACACGCTTCTTTGTCGGCTTCAGAGGCATTGGAATCAAACTGCGTGGTCATTCTGTAGCTGCTGCGTTGAAATCCGTCTTCGCCTGAATCCCAATAGTGAATCCAATCTTTGGTTGGCAAATCTTGAATCATCCAATGTTTGCTACCCCAATGGTTAGTTACATAATCCATAATGAGCTTCATATCGCGCTCGTGCATTTCTGAAGCCAATCGTTTGTAATCGTCATTGCTACCGTAACGCGGATCGATTTTATAATAATCACTTTGCGCATAGGTGTGGTACGACAAAATAGGCTCATTATCTTCCAACAATGGCGTACTCCAAAGTGCGGTAACACCTAACTCATCCAAATAATCCAAATGGTTGATAATGCCCTGAATGTCGCCACCATGTCGTCCCGAAAGCTCTGCTCTGTTAACCTCTTCAATAGTATCATCAGTACTGTCGTTATCCGAATTTCCATTAGCGAAGCGATCTGGCATCAGCAAATAGATCAAATCACTCGAATCAAAACCTTTTCTGGCAGCCGAATTGTCCCGGCGGGTTTTTAAATCATAGGATTGCTTACCGACGATTTTTTTATCCTTTAAAAATTGTAACTCATAAGTGCCCGTAGCAACATTTTTGGTGTTGATAGTAACGAACAAGTAGTTCGGATTTTCGGTTTTAACCACATCCGTAATTTGAATCGTGTTTGAAAACGCCACCTCATATTGAGCGATGTCCTTACCGTACAACATTAATTGCACTTCAGAATGCTGCATCCCTGCCCACCAAAATGGCGGTTCAATTTTCTCTACTTGTGCAAAAACTGTCATGCTTAAAAATACCATTAAAATGGCTATTAAATTCTTCATGTCCTTCTCAATTTTAAACTATTTACTGAACTCTGATTGGTTTACACCGTCAATACCTCCTGTGGTTTCACTGATATTTCTTTTCCGTTGATAAGAATCGTCATAGACTTATCACCTTCTAACTCAAAAGACGTTTCATTTTTGGAGACACTAATTTTAAGAATTTGATTTCTGAAATTAATTTTGAACGAGTAGGCCTCCCATTGCTCAGGGATTTTAGGTTCAAACGATAATTTATTATCAATAACCCGCATCCCGCCAAATCCTTCAACAATACTCATCCAAGTACCCGCCATTGAGGTAATGTGCAATCCTTCTTCTACTTCATGATTGTAATCATCCAAATCCAATCGGGAGGTTCTTAAGTAAAATTGATAGGCTTGTTCCATTCTGCCCAATTTAGCCGCTTGAATACTATGTACACAAGGCGATAACGAACTTTCATGAACGGTAAAAGGTTCGTAAAAATCGAAGTGACGTTCCAATTCTTCTGTGGAGAATTGATCTTCAAAGAAATAAAATCCTTGTAATGTATCGGCTTGTTTGATGTAAGGCGAACGTAAAATGCGGTCCCAAGACCATTTTTGATTGATTGGACGTTCTGATTTTGGTAAATCTTTTACGGTAATCAATTCTTTATCCAAAAATCCATCCTGTTGCAAGTACACATCATGCTCCTCTGAATACGGATAATACATGTTGTTAGCCACTTGATCCCAATCAGACATTTCTTCTTCGGTTAATTTCACCTTTTTTATAACGCGAATCAAATCAGCAGCATAGCCTTCCTTCATCTTAGAAATGGTTTCTAAAGTGTAATTCAGACACCACTGTGCGATATAATTGGTATAAAAATTATTGTTGATGTTGTTTTCATATTCATTAGGACCCGTAACACCTAAAATGACATACTTGTTTCTAAGTGTCGAAAATGTTGCGCGTTGCTTCCAAAAACGAGCGATGGCGATAAGCACTTCCAAGCCTTTTTCTGAGATGTAACTGAAGTCGCCCGTAAAACGATGGTAATTGAAAATTGCAAAGGCAATCGCGCCATTACGGTGGATTTCTTCAAAGGTTATTTCCCACTCGTTATGGCATTCTTCCCCATTCATGGTCACCATTGGATAAAGCGCAGCCCCGTTTTTAAATCCGAGTTTTTCTGCATTTTCAATGGCTTTCTCTAAGTGATGGTAGCGGTATTCTAATAAATTACGTGCCACTTTTTGATCTTTCGTCGCCATATAAAACGGAATACAATAGGCCTCCGTATCCCAATAGGTACTACCGCCGTATTTTTCGCCGGTAAAGCCTTTCGGACCAATATTCAAACGAGCATCTTTCCCTAAATAGGTATGATTCAATTGCATGATGTTAAATCGGATGCCTTGTTGTGCTTTCACATCGCCATCAATGGTAATATCCGACATTTTCCAAATTTCAGCCCACGCCTCCTTTTGTTGCGCCAACATTTGATCAAAACCAAGCGCCGCAGCTTTAGCTAGAGTTTTTTGAGCAACCGAAACCAAATCGTTTTTATCGTGATTTCTGTCTACCGTATACCCACCAAACTTGGTCATGGTAAGCGTTTCTCCTTTGGCAACCTTTGCAGTGTGTGAAAAAGATATGTTATGCTCAGATTTTGAAACCGATGGCGTTTCATTTAAAACCTTTCCGTTCAACGACAATTCGGTTTGCATTGCAGTACACACATGAAATTTCGTTTTCATGGTATGCGATAAAATGAATGCTTGTGAGCCTTCAGAAGTAACACTTAGCGTATTCCAGAATTTATCATCCCAATTGCTATCTTCATTAGTGATTCCGGCATCTAAATACGGTTCAAAAGTTATGTCCGCAGCACTATTTAACGCCGTCACATGATATTGAATAACGCCAACTTCATCCATATCAATACTTAAAAAACGCTTAGCATCTACCTTAAGCGCGATTCCATTTTGAAGGGTTACTTCAAAAGTTCTGGACAACCAACCTTCTTGCATGTTGAGTTCCCTTCTAAAGTTTCTGACCTCTTTACAAGTTGCTAAATCTAATGCCTCGCCATTAACGGTAACGTTGATGCCAATCCAATTTGGAGCGTTGAGCACCTTGGCAAAATATTCCGGATAGCCGTTTTTCCACCACCCCACTCGGGTTTTGTCTGGATAATAGACACCGGCAATATAACTGCCCTGAAAAGTGCTTCCTGAATACTGCTCTTCAAAATTGGCACGTTGCCCCATGGCACCATTCCCAATACTGAAAATACTTTCAGAAGATTTGACACGTTCAGCATCAAAGCCTTCTTCTATAATGGACCAATTGTTTGGTTGTATATAATCTTGATTCATTTTTTTAATAGATATGAGAATTTAGAATTAAGACCGCTTCGCTTTTAGTATGCGTGTCAGCATCTCTATAAAATTCTTTGTGTTTATGTTTTAACCACATTTGACGCCATTATTTTTCAAGCACCACAATGAAGTTCTCTGTTATTTTTTACGACTTTCTACTTAATACTTACTACTAACTACTTTGTACTAGTTATCAAATTATTCAAAAACTCAGCATCCATCTCCTGAAAACCAGCAAAGACAAAATCGGCTTTGTGAAGCGTTACTTTATCGCCAATCCCGATGGATACCATACCAGCAGCATTGGCTGCTTGAATTCCGGCAACGGCATCTTCAAAAACGATACAATCTTTAGGTGCTACCTGTAATTGTTCTGCCGATTTTAAGAATACTTCCGGATCTGGTTTTGCTTTGGTCACATCATTGCCATCTACAATGACATCAAATTTTGAGAGAATATTGACTTTTTCTAAAATCATTCGCGCATTTTTACTTGCGGAACCTAAGGCAATGTGTTGTTCTGCCGCTCTTAAAAAATCTAAGGTTTTTGTAACATCGGGAAGAATTTCTTGTTCGTCCATCGTGTCGATATACGTTAAGTAATCTTCATTTTTAAGTCCCATGAGTCTTGTAAATTCAGCTTCACTGATGGTTTTATTACCCCAAGCTAGAATCTTCTCTAAAGATTTGATTCTGCTGACGCCTTTCAACTGTTCATTTTGCTCGTGGGTAAAATCGACACCAATTCCGTTAGCTAATTTTTTCCATGCCAGAAAGTGATATTTTGCGGTATCTACAATAACACCGTCCAAATCGAATATAAATGCTTTTTTAGTCATGCTTTAAAGTCAAATCTTTTTTGTCGTTAATTTTAAATGCTAAAAATCCGGCGATAATAAAACTCACGCCACTCACCATAATAGCATAAATAGCTTCGTTATTATAGGCGTACTTTACTAACGGCCCACCAATAATTCCATTGATGATTTGTGGCATTACAATGAAGAAATTGAATATTCCCATATACACGCCCATTTTTTTAGGCGTGATAGACCCCGCTAACATGGCGTAAGGCATGGCGAGGATACTGGCCCAGGCAATACCAATAAACACCATAGATAATATCAACCAATCTTCATTAGGCATAAAATAGATGGACAGTAAGCCTATCCCTCCAATAAAAAGAGAGTATGCATGCGTTGTTTTTCTGGAAAATTTCTTGGCGATTGCCGGTAATAGAAAGGCAAAAATAGCGGAGACTCCGTTATACACTCCAAATAAAATGCCCACCCAGTTACCTGCTTCTTGGTAGGTTTCACTGCTGGAATCTGTTGAAGGTAATCCGTAGATATGTTGAGCGATTGCTGGTACTGCAAATACCCACATACCGAATAAGGCAAACCACGAAAAGAATTGCACCCAACTTAATTGGCGCATCGTTTCTGGCATTTTCTTGAAATCTTCAAAAATGTCCGATAGTTTTGCTTTGTGAACGATGCCATCATCAGCAACTATTTTGTGTTGCGCTTTCGCGTCTTCAAATTGCTGTAACTCTTCAGGAGAATATTCTTTGGTGGTAAAAATGGTCACCAATATTGAACCGATTAAAACTCCGGCGCCAATTATAAACGACCATAAAAGATTGGCAGGCACTGATCCGTCAGGAGACGTTTGAGCAACACCAAACCAATTGGTCAATACCCAAGGGAGCCACGATCCGATTACAGCGCCAATACCGATTAAAGCGGTTTGGATGCTAAAGCCCTTAGTAGTTTGTTCGTCAGAAAGATTATCTGCCACCAAGGCCCGGAACGGTTCCATGGCAATATTAAAGGAGGCATCCATAATCATGAGCATCCCCGCACCAACCCATAAGGCTGGTAATATGGCGATCATAAAATCAGCTTGCGGAATAAATATCATTCCTATTGAAGCGAGTACCGCTCCTAATAGAAAAAAGGGTTTCCGTCGGCCAAATCGGGTCCATGTATTGTCGCTATAATGCCCAATTATGGGTTGCACAATAAGACCCATCAGTGGAGCTATGAGCCAAAACCATGACAGTTCGTGCACATCGGCGCCAAAAATTTGAAGTATTCTGCTGGCATTAGCATTTTGTAGGGCAAAACCCATCTGGATTCCTAGAAAACCGAAACTCATGTTCCAGATTTCCCAAAATCCTAGCGTACGCTTTTTCATTAATAGTATGTTTAAATTAATACTATTGACAAGCGATAAAACTTATCAAAACCTATTTGTAAGAAGTGAAAATAAAGTTTTGATTACGCGGCAAAGATAGTAAAGTTTTTAAATCTGCACTATTATTTATTTGGTGGAGTTTCTTTCTATCAGTTCTGTTTCGATAACGATGGTTTTGTAATGCTCCTCTTCATCCTCCCGTTCCAAGTTATTTATCAAGAGTTCAGCTGCTTTCTCGCCCATTTGTTGACCGTGTTGACTCACTGTCGTTAAGCTTGGAGTGGCGTGTTTGGAAAGCACTCCGTCCGTAAAGCCAATAAATTGGATGTCTTCCGGAATTCTCATTCCTAAATTCCGCGCCACCTTCATAGCAATAATGGCGTATAGCTCATTTACGGCAAAAACACCGTCTATCGCTTTGTTTCGTTTAAACAGGCCTTCAATCTCCCGCTCTAAAGATTCCAGATGATCTTCAGACACCAATTCATCATCCACTTTTAAAATTAAGTCAGTTTCAGGGCTCATTTTGAAATCTTCCAAAGCATCCAGATAGCCTTGAGTCCTCAGTTTTCCTACGCTGACGTAATCTTTGGTAGTGATAATGGCAACGTTTTTGCAACCGTTGGACAATAGCTTTGTGACCGCATTTTTAGACCCTTTGGAATCGTCAATAATCACTTTATCGCAGTCAATTTCATTCACGATACGATCAAACATGACAATGGGCATCCCCTGATTGATGGTTTCTTTAAAATGGTGATAATCTTGTTGTTGTAAGGTTTCTTTAGAAATGGAAAGAATAAATCCGTCTATACTGCCGTTGGCCAACATTTGCATATTGATTACCTCTTTGTCAAACGATTCATTAGACAAACCAACAATGACGTTATACCCTCGTTTATTGGCCACCAGCTCAATACCTCTAATCACTTTAGAAAAGAAATGGTGTACAATTTCTGGGATAATAACGCCTATGGTTTTCGTTTTTCGATTCTTTAAACTAAGAGCAATATTATTAGGCCGGTAGTTGTACAGTTTGGCAAACGCCTTTACTTTTTGACGTGTGTCTTCACTGATTTCTACACTATCTCGCAATGCTTTGGACACTGTAGATATAGACACGTCCAGTTCTCTCGCAATTTGTTTTAAAGTAATTTTTTTCTTCATAATAAGGGCTGGGTCAAAATATTAAGTTTTTATTGTTATTTACAAGTAGTGCAGGTCACATTCTGAGTCGTAGAATTTAAAGATATGAAATTACCATCAAACCAATATTTTTTTGAAGATTTTTAGGTAAAATCAGCCAAATTCAAAAAAGTTGTCAACACGCAAACGTTTTCGCTAGTGATATGATAATGGCGTTTCACTTATTGACACAAAATTTGTATAAATTTAACCCAAGAAGTGAAAATATAAGTGAATTTTTAAAACAATTAACTTTAAAAATAGTGTATGAAAACATTTTTAAATAGCCTGCTGTTCTTGGTATTCTTAGTACCCTCAGTGATGTGGTCCCAAACCACTGTTTCTGGGACAGTAACAGATCAAGCTAGCGCACCTTTGCCGGGCGTGAACATTTTAATTAAAGGAACGACGACGGGAACGACGACAGATTGGGATGGAAACTACAGTATCAGCGCCAAAAATGGTGATATTGTTGTATTTTCTTATGTGGGTTTCAAGCCGCAAGAATTTAATTATACCGGACAACAATCTTTAAACGTAGTACTTATTGAGGACACAGCCTTGTTGGATGAAATTGTATTGATTGGATATGGTTCTACCACCAAGCAAGACGCCACAGGGTCTGTAGAAAAAGTAAGTGAGAAAGAATTTAACCAAGGTGCTATTGTATCACCTGAACAATTATTGGCTGGTAAATCTGCCGGGGTACGTATTACTTCTAGTGGTGGTGATCCAGGGGGCGGCTCTGACATTCGTATTAGAGGTGGAGCTTCCTTATCTGCTAACAATTCACCATTAATTGTTATTGATGGTTTACCATTAGATCAACGTGGGGTACAAGGCGTGAGAAATCAATTAAACGCCATTAACCCGACGGACATTGAAGATTTCGTGGTTTTAAAAGATGCTTCTGCAACTGCTATTTACGGATCGCGTGCTTCTAACGGGGTTATTTTAATCACTACCAAAAAAGGAAAGACTAACGCGCCCTTAACGGTAGAATATGATCTTAAAGCTTCCGTAGCTCAGGTTACGGATTATGTAGATGTGCTTTCTGCAAGTGAGTTTAGAACCATCGCTGAAGCTGATACCAATTTTAACGAAAACCTTTTAGGCAATTCTAGTACAGATTGGCAAAAACAAATTTATCAAACGGCGGTTGGTGCCATTCATAACGTAACGGTATCTCAAGGTTTTGAGAATTTTAATTTCCGTGCCAATGTCAACCATACATCGCAACAAGGGGTGTTAACTGGCGATTTATACGAGCGCAACTCTGTAAACCTTTCTGCAGTACAACGTTTGTTTGACAACAATTTAAAATTAACCTTAACCACAAAAGGAATTTTAGATGACAATAAATACGCGGACAAAGGCGCAATTGGAGCGGCAATAGGCTATGACCCAACCCACAGTGTTTATAATGAGGATGGCTCATATTTTCAATATGTAGGTCAGAATTTGGCCTTGGTCAATCCGGTGTTCTCATTGGATAATAATAATAACCGAGCTCGTAACACGCGTAACATTTCCAACTTTAATGTGGATTACAACATGCCTTTCTTAGACGGTTTGAAATTCAACCTTAACGCTGGTCTTGACTATTCAGAAATTTCTGGAAAAGAATACAGATTGGCGAGCCCAACAAATCCAGGAAGTTTTAACTATCAGAACTTTTACACAGGATTTAATAGAAACACGTTGTTAGATTTCTATTTTAACTATAAGAAAAACTTATCATCTCTTAACACAAACGTCGATTTGACCGCAGGACATTCTTACCAAGAATTCTACATCAAGTCTGACCGTCGTGAAACTGAAACTTCAGGAGGCCTTGTACCTCGTGCTACCATCATCAATAGAAATGCTTTAGAATCATACTTTGCCCGTGCAAGTTTTGATATTGCTAACCGATACTTATTATCTTTAACTGTAAGACGTGATGGTTCTTCCCGATTTGGTGAGGAAAACAGATGGAGCACCTTCCCTGGTGTTTCTGCAGGTTGGAAAATTAGCAATGAAGATTTTTTACAAAACTCAGTGATCTCCAATTTAAAATTGAGAGCCGGTTGGGGTAAAACAGGTCAGCAAGAAATTGGACAGAACTATGGTTATTTAGGGGTGTATACGCCTGGACGATCTGATGCGAGTGTTCAATTTGGATATATCAACGGGGTGCCTCAATTTGTGAACACCTTACGCCCGGAAGAATTTGACGAAAACTTAAAATGGGAAGAAACGTCTCAATACAACGTCGCTTTAGATTTTGGTTTATTTGATGAGCGTTTAACTGGTACGGTTGATGCTTATTACAGAGAAACTACTGATTTATTGGCTACAATTCCAACGGCAGCAGGTTCTAACCTTTCTGATTTATTAACTACCAATGTAGGTTCTGTATTAAGTAAAGGTATCGAGTTTAGCTTGAATGGTGCTTTGGCACAATCAGAGGATTTTAACTGGGACATGGCTTTTAACGTCACTTTACAAGAGAACAAGATTACCAAATTATCATTGGGCACTGATCCTAATTTCTTTATCGCCCAAGGCGGTATTAGTGGTGGTACGGGTAACAACATCCAGTTATGGAGAGAAGGTTTAGACCCTTCAACATTCTACGTTTTTAGACAAGTTTATGACACTGCAGGACAACCAATAGAAGGGGCTTATGTAGATGTTAATGGTGACAACCAAATTACTGAAGCGGATAAACAAGCTTACAAGAAAGCGTCACCTGATGCCTATTTAGGTTTTACCAATACTTTAAACTACAAAAATTTAGATTTTAGTTTTACGTTTAGAGGTAGTTTAGGTAACTATATGTACAATAACGTAGCTTCAGATAGAGGAAACGTTACTACAGTTAATGATGCTCCTGGACAATATTACGTGAATGCACATTCAAGTGTATTGGATAACAATTTCCAAAAACAGAATTTATTTTCTGATTACTATATCGAAAGAGCTGATTTTGTGAAATTGGACAACGTGTCTTTAGGGTACTTGGTACCTGGTGAAAAAATAGATTTGAGATTGTCATTGACCGCTACAAATTTATTCACCATTACTAAATACGATGGTTTAGATCCAGAGATTTCTAATGGTATCGACAACAATTTCTATCCAAGACCAAAAACCTATGTGTTAGGATTAAACTTTACATTTTAAAATTATGAATAATCATATAAAACACACTGTTATGTTAAAAACAATCAAAACAGTCTTTATCGCCTTTACGCTCGTGTTTTTTGCACAGTCGTGTGAAAGTGATTTAGATTTGCAACCTGAAGACAACCGTCTTACAGCAGACGCAGCCTTTGAAGAGCCAGGAGCTTATAAAGCTTTTCTAGCGAAATTATATGCAGGCCTTTCCGTAAGTGGACAACAAGGTCCTGCCGGAGATGCTGATTTATCAGGATTAGATGAAGGATTTTCCAACTATATGCGTTTATACTGGTCAATGCAAGAATTGACTACTGATGAAGCAGTTATAGGATGGAATGATGGTACGATTAAAGATTTACACGCACAAACATGGACCTCAGGTAATGAATTTATCCGCACCATGTACAGCAGAATCTTTTACCAGGTAGCATTGACCAACGAATTTTTACGTCAAACTTCTGACGCCAAATTAGATGCGCGTAGCACAGAAGCTAGTCTCCGTGGTGATATTCAGAAATACAGAGCTGAAGCACGTTTCATGAGAGCTTTGACCTACTGGCATGCTTTAGATTTATTTGGTAATGTACCATTTGTAACGGAAGACGATCCTATTGGAGCTTTTTTACCTCAGCAGATTCAACGTCAAGATTTATTCGATTATATCGAGTCTGAACTTTTAGCTATTGAAGGTGAGATTACAGGCGCAAGATTAAATGATTACGGAAGAGCGGATCAGGCTGCAGTTTGGATGTTGCTTTCTAAATTGTATATCAACGCTGAAGTGTATACAGGTACTGCACGCTATAGTGACGTAGTCACCTATACTTCTAAAATTATTGAATCAGGCTTCAGCATTGCAGACAATCCATACTACCATTTATTTTTAGCAGATAATGATACTAATGGCACACAGTCAGAAGTGATCTTTCCAATTACATTTGATGGTTTAAATACCCAATCTTTTGGTGGAATGACCTTTTTTATCCACGCAGCGGTAGGTGGCAGCATGGTGCCTGCTGATTACGGTATCAACGGCGGATGGGCTGGTTTGCGAACCACTTCTAAACTTGTAGATAAATTCCCTGGGGAAGCCAATTCTGCTGACGGAAGAGCTTTGTTTTATACTGATGGCCAAACCAAAGAAATTGCTAACATTTCCAACTTCACAAACGGTTATGCCGTTGAGAAATTTAGAAACGTAGATGTTAACGGCGTTGCAGGATCAGATCCTACTGGAGATATTCCTGATACTGATTTCCCGATGTTTAGACTGGCAGATGCTTATTTAATGTACGCTGAAGCGTTTGTTAGAGGCGCTGGAGGCTCTGCTACAAATGCAGTTAACTACATCAACATATTGCGTGAAAGAGCATATGGCAATACAAGTGGCAATATTACCCAATCGAGTTTGAATTTAGATTTCATACTTGCTGAGCGTTCAAGAGAGTTATTCTGGGAAGCGCACAGAAGAACAGATTTAATCAGATTCGGTCAATTCTCTGATCAAGGTTTATGGCCTTGGAAAGGCAATGTTGCCCAAGGACGCACCACTGAAGCATTTAGAGACTTGATGCCTTTGCCTGCTACAGATTTAGGAATCAACACCAATTTAAAACAAAATCAAGGATATTAAAACCAATAAACACATGAAAAATTTTAAACTATTAAGCTTATTTATTTTAGCCATGATTGGGCTAAATTCTTGTGACACTGAAGATGACGTTATCTATGTAGCTCAAGAACCTGCCGGATTTACTTTAACTAATTCTACATTACCAGAATATGTTTTAACCGCCTCCACCGGCGCTAATATTGGGGAACGTTTTACGTGGACCAGTGCTGACTTTGGTGTTCCAACAAATGTTTCCTATGATTTACAACGCTCTATTAAAGGCGACTTTAGTGACGTAGTATTAGTAGGAACTACGACCACCAACGATATTGCAATGACTATTGGCCAAATGATGACTGTGGCTAAAGAAGCTGGATTGGATGCGGACGCAACAACTCCTGCTCCAAATATGGGTTCATTTGCTGTAAGAATGCGCGCTTATGTGGGCGATGGTGGGGCAGAAGTGTTTTCTGATGTCAAAACGATTGCTGTAAAATTAGAAGAGAAAGCAGTTGAGTACCGTGTTGCTGAAACCACATGGGGAATTGTAGGTTCTGCGGCACCAAACGGTTGGGATGGTCCGGACGCGAAGTTCTATACTACTGAAGAAAATGACGTGATTGTTGCGTATGTCACTTTAAAAGAAGGTGAAATGAAAATCCGTGAGAATAATACTTGGGGTGGTGATTTTGGTGATGCTGATGTAAACGGTGTTTTAGATCAAGATGATAACAACAACATTAAAGTGAAAGCAGGTACCTATAAAGTAACGATTGATTGGAGTGACAACTCTTATAAGTTAGAGAAATTTTACTGGGGTTTAGTAGGTTCTGCAACACCAAACGGTTGGGACGGTCCTGACACTAAACTTGAGTACGATTTTACTACTGATAGCTTTAAAACTCTAGTTCAGTTGAAGGATGGCGATTTAAAATTTAGATTTAACGATACTTGGGGTGGCGATTATGGCGATGCTGATGTAGATGGTGTGTTAGATCAAGATGCAGATAATAACATTAAGGTTACTGCGGGCTATTATTTGGTAACTGCCAACTTTAATACTTTAGAGTATAGCATTGAACCAACCGAACTATAATATAATTCTTTCGGGATAGTTCTAGCTTCTTATGACGCTTGAACTATTCCCTACGGAAGAATAAAAATAAAAAATGTCTCTTTTTAATAGTCATATGAAATTCAAACACAATGCTATTACAGAAGACCATTTTAAAAAAGTAAGTTGTTATGACCCAAGATACCGAGACGGCAATAGCACTAAGCTAATTAAAGTTGGCGCTGAAAATTTGGTATTACAATTCAAGAATGCGTTAGAAGTAGTTTACGCATTAACATCACATTTTAATAAGGCTATTCGTACAGAATAGCCTTATTTTTTTAAAATCCACCCGCATGCATAAAATTACATTTTACTTTTTATTATTTCTGTGCTCTTTCGCATACGCGCAACAGCAAAATGTGACTTACTCTGTGACGCCTTCATCTTTTGAGGAGAATCAAAATGTGACCATTACCTTTAATGGCAACAGCATTAATGAAGCCACCTGGGGTGTCACCAATAATGCCTTGTATCTATGGGCCTGGTCTTATGACACCGATTCGGGTAATCAACAAGACGCTCCCACTAATGGCGCTTGGACAGCCTCTAGCGAAGCTCAAAAGTTAACCTACAATAGTAGTACGGATGCATATAGCATTGCTTTTACACCATCCTCCTTTTTTAATAGAACTCTCATTGGCCGTATCGGATTGTTGATCAAAGCCAAAGATGGCACTGGCGATAAAAAATCGCAAGACATTACGCTTAATGTCGGCGCTTTTCAGGTCGAACTCAGTCAACCTGCTCAGGGCTCAACTACCATCATTAATTCTGGTGGCAACTTCACGGTTTCGGCTAAAAACTCAGGAGGTAACGCCAACTATATTCTAAAAGCCAACGGGACAACTATAGATACAAAAACGGATAATTCAACCTATGTTTTTACGCATACTAACATTACCCAAAACACAAGCTACCAATTAGAAGTTTCTCAAGGCAGTACTATCAGTTTAAAAACCTTTTCCGTTGTGGTAGATCCAGGCACTACCACTGCAGTTATGCCTACTGATTATCAAGATGGGATTACCTATTTAAATGGCACGGAAGCCATTTTGGTACTCAATGCTCCTGGCAAAGACTTTGTTTATGTGGCCGGGAGCTTTAATGATTGGGAGCCAACTTCCGCCTATGCCATGACAAAAGATCCAACGCGCGATTCTAAATTTTGGCTGAAATTATCCGGATTAACGCCTAAAGAAATTGAAACCTATCAGTATTGGATTGTGGATAAAACTCCGGCTCCAAATTCGCCTAAAATGGTCATAACTGCCGATCCATTTTCAACTTTAGTATTATCGCCTTTTGATGATCCCGATATTCCATCAAACAGCTACCCTAACCTACCATCTTATCCCGTGGGCCAAGAGCGAGAGGTCACGGTTTTGCAAACCGGTCAAACAGCTTACAACTGGCAGGTTAAAGATTTTACGAAACCAAAAAAGGAAGACCTGATCATCTATGAAGTGCTGGTTAGAGATTTTGATTCGGACCGCAACTATCAAGATTTGATTGACAAGATTGATTATTTTAAAAACCTCAACATTAATGCGATTCAATTATTACCAGTGATGGAGTTTGAAGGCAATGAAAGTTGGGGCTACAACACGTCGTTTCACATGGCTTTGGACAAGTTTTATGGCACCGAAAACAAACTCAAAGAATTCATTGACCTATGTCATCAAAACGGAATTGCTGTTATTCTTGATGTCGCTTTAAATCACGCTTTTGGCAGAAACCCCATGGTCAGAATGTGGATGAATGATGCTGATGGTGATGGCTGGGGAGACCCTAGTACTGAAAATCCGTATTTTAATACGGAGGCACGACACAGTTATAATGTAGGTTCAGATTTTGACCATTCCAATACGCTCACCCAAGCCTATATAAAGCGTGTAGTGAACCATTGGGTGAAAGAATTTAATATTGATGGTTTCCGTTGGGATTTAACCAAAGGCTTTACCCAAAACTGTACTGCTAATGATGAAGACTGCACCAACGCTTACCAAGCGGATCGTGTGGCAATTTTAAAAGATTATGCCGATTATTCGTGGTCTCTTGACCCCAACCATTATGTCATTTTTGAACATTTAGGTTCAGAAAATGAAGAAAAGGAATGGGCCAATTACAAGTATAGTGAAGGCAAAGGCATCATGATGTGGGGCAAAATGACAAATCCTTACAACCAATTGACTATGGGCTACAATTCTGACAACGATATAAGTGGCATTGGGCACAAATCGCGGCCGCAATTTGAAGGCACTCGCGTAGTTGGTTACGCTGAAAGTCACGATGAGGAACGTTTGATGTACAAAAACTTGTTGTATGGCAATAGTACCAACAGTTCTCATGATGTTAAAAATTTAAATGTAGCCTTATCTCGAATGTCCGCTTTGGGTGCGGTCACCTTAACCGTTCCGGGACCAAAAATGATCTGGCACTTTGGCGAATTAGGTATGCAAAACTCTATTTTCACTTGTAATGATGGATCTGTAAATGTCCCTGGCGGAGTTGATGGCGATTGTATATTGGACACCAAACCACAACCGCAATGGACACAAAATTGGTTAGGCAACACCACAAGAAGTAAAATCTATAATGATTGGGCTCAACTCATCAAGCTAAAAATTACGGAAGACGTTTTTGAAGGCGATTACAAAATCAATACCAATACGCTCACGCCTTCGATTGAAATTTTTAATAATGCTTTACCAAACAGCAGTCTGAAAAATGTGATTGTTTTAGCTAATTTTGATGTGACCTCAAAAACTGTGAACACCACCATTCCGGCCGGCGAAACTTGGTATGATTTGATGGATGATACTGGCGCGACAACCTATAACCAACCCACCATCGCAATCGCGGCAGGTCAATTTAAGATTTTTGGTAACAAACATTATAGCTTAGATGTAGATGAGGTGGAAAATGAAATGCGTTTGACACTTTATCCTAATCCTGCTCACCGCAGTTTTAAAATGAATAAGGAGATTTATAGTTTGGATATTTATGATCTGACGGGGAAACATGTAAAATCATTTAAAGGCAACTTTACCGCAACATATGAATTTGATATTTCAGGTTTAGTGCAGAGTATGTATGTCATTAAAATACAAACTCAAAACGGACACGTGTCCACCTCTAAATTGATTAAGATGTAAAGCTTAAAACCATTTATAAATTGAAAAAAGCTTCTCTTGAATGGAGAGGCTTTTTTTATTCGTATAAATTATATATCCAAATGCCTATTGTGCTTTTGTAAATGACGACTGTCCTATTGAGCGCAGTCGAAATAGTTCAAACCTCCATTATCAAGGTTTTCGACTGCGCTCAAACTGACATACAAACTTAAATTGACATACAAACTTAAAATGGCATTTGCGATAAAGCGGACTACTGATAGTAATTATCTAATTGTATTTTTTTAATAACGACTGTCCTATTGAGCGCAGTCATAATATTTAAACATCGGGACTTTTTAGGTTTTCGACTGCGCTCAAACTGACATACAAACTTAAATTGACATACAAACTTAAAATGGCATTTGCGATAAAGCGGGCTACTGATTTTAATTATCTAATTGTATTTTTTTAATAACGACTGTCCTATTGAGCGCAGTCATAATATTTAAACATCGGGACTTTTTAGGTTTTCGACTGCGCTCAAACTGACATAGGCGCTCAAACTGACATATAAACTTAAAATGGCATTTGCGATAAAGCGGGCTACTGATGGTAATTATCTAATTGTGCTTTTCTTAATAACGACTGTCCTATTGAGCGCAGTCATAATATTTAAACATCGGGACTTTTTAGGTTTTCGACTGCGCTCAAACTGACATAGGCGCTCAAACTGACATAAGCCTCAAGCTGACATAGGCGCTCACACGGAAATGGGTGCTCAAAATTATAAAGCAATTACAGATTTTCTAAAACTTCTTTCAGAACCACCGCTTGATTATGAACTGTATCTTTTGCGCCGTACAATAAGTTGATCGATTTTGTTTTATTCTGGGCAATAAGAGCTGTTAGGATTTCTGTTTTGTCTTTCAATTCAAGTTTATACTTCTCTGAAAAAACTTCAAATTTTTCAGGATCATGGTCAAACCATTTTCTTAGTGGTGTTGATGGTGCAATCTCTTTCAGCCAATCGTCCAATTTTGCGTCTTCTTTGGAAATTCCGCGAGGCCAAATCCTATCTACTAAAACCCGATACCCATCACTTTTAGTAGGCTCATCATAAATTCGTTTAATTTTAATGGTTTTCATGACGCTTAGAATTCCTCCATTACCAACTGTTCTTTTTTCACATCTAAATGTGACAACTGTTCTTCTACTGCTGCCATCATTGGTGGTGGCCCACAGATGTAAAATTGCTTATCAAAAGAAAGTCCACAATCTTTCAAAAACTGCTCGGTAATGCGTCCATGAGCAATTCCTTCAACCGTTTCTTCTGACAGAATATTGATAAAATTAGCCCCCAACATCTGCTGAAATTCATCCTTGAGAATGATATCTCTCTTAGACGTATTCGCAAAAATTAGTGTGTTGTTTCCTAATTGGTCCTTAGATTTTAGATCTCTTAAAATCGAAATAAAGGGTGTTACTCCTGCCCCTCCAGCTATAAAGGTGCCTTCGCCTTTATAAGAAATAGCACCGAACACATCATTAAGGATTACCTGATCTCCTGCCTTTAAGGAACGCAATTTGTTAGTAACACCGTTATGCGATGGGTAGGTTTTAATCATAAACTCAAGATGCTCCTCGTCGGGAAGTCCAGTAAAAGTAAAGGGCCTGCCTTCATTTTCCCATCCCGGCTCATCTATAAACAATTCAGTAGCCTGACCGGGAATAAAATTCATGCCCTCCGGCTTTTCTGTTATGATATGCAACACATTATGAGTGATAAATGCTATCGATTTTATTTGTACAACTTGATTTTTCATAGTCACTTTTTTTTGCGCTTTGTTAAAACTCTCGAAGCATCTCAGGTACCAAATCGCTTATGTAAACCAATTACGATCGATCCGCAACATCTTTTACCCGTTGCGCAGAGTCTGCTTTACTTAAACTTAACCGCACAATACTGTCTTCTAATGCCATTAAATCGTGGGGCACATTCCCTTCCAAGGCTACTAAATCGCCTTTACTTAGGGTATAGTTCAATTCATTAACCCCAAAATTTATTTGACCTTCAAAAACTTCAACCACAATTGGAAACGGGGTTTTATGTTTCTTCATCACCTGGTCTTTTTTAAAGACTATCCTAATCTCCTTTCCACTTTCAGTTTCCAGCAACACTTGGATGGATGGTTTTGTGTCATGATATTCAATTTGTTGGGTCAATGAGGCTGTTTTCATAAATCGTCTATCTTCTTTTATTTTTTATCACATTTATAATTTTGAAATCACTTTTATACTTTATCCAAAAATTGACGCAACACGTATTGGAGAATACCGCCATTACGGTAATATTCAATATCTATTAAGGAGTCCAAACGGGCAATGGCTTTAAACGTTATCACCTCGCCGTTTTCTTTTTCGGCGATAATGTCCACCGATTTATGAGGGGTCAAGCCTTCCGCAATTCCAGAGATCGTAAAAGTTTCTGTTCCTGTCAAATCTAGTTTTTCCGCGGTATCACCTGCTTCATATTGCAATGGCAACACACCAAGCCCTACTAAATTACTTCTATGAATCCGCTCGTAACTTTCCGCTATAACCGCTTTTATACCTAATAAAAATGTGCCTTTAGCCGCCCAATCCCTCGAGGAACCACTGCCGTATTCTTTACCCGTCAACACTACTAAAGGCGTATTATCCTTTTGATATTTCATTGCTGCATCATAGACACTCATTTCTTCGCCGGTTGGTAAATACGACGTGTAACCACCTTCTTGTTTGGCAAGCTTATTCTTGATACGCACGTTGGCAAAAGTCCCACGCACCATCACTTCATCATTACCACGTCGGCTTCCGTATGAATTGAACGCTTCTTTCTTCACCCCTTTTACGAGTAAATACTTTCCTGCTGCGGACTCTTCATCAAAAGCGCCTGCCGGCGAAATATGATCGGTCGTAATACTGTCTCCCAACACTAACAGTGCTCTGGCTTTGGTAATGTTCTCTAATACTGGCGCGGTTTCAGAAATATCTTTAAAAAACGGAATTTCCTGGATATAGGTAGATTCTTGATCCCATTCGTAAAGCTTGCCTTTTGGCACTTCTAAATTTCTCCAAATCTCATTCCCCTCAAAGATTTCAGAATAATTTTTATCGAAATCTTTCGGCGTTAAGACGTCTTTTAGTACGGCGTTAATTTCATCATCCGTTGGCCAGATATCTTTTAAATACACCGGAAGTTGATTTTTATCATAACTGATAGGATCAGTGGTCAGATTGATATCCACACGGCCGGCGAGGGCGAAGGCCACTACTAACATTGGCGACATTAAATAATTCATTTTTACCTGCGAGTGCACACGGGCCTCAAAATTTCGGTTGCCCGACAACACTGAACACACCACAAGGTCATTATCATCAACCGCTTTAGAAATAGCCGGTGGCAATGGCCCTGAATTCCCGATGCACGAGGTACACCCGTAACCTACCAAGTGAAACTGCAAGGCTTCCAAATCTTTTAATAAATCGGCTTTTTTTAGGTAATCTGTCACCACTTTAGAACCTGGAGCTAAAGAAGTTTTTACCCATGGTTTGACATCAATACCCTTTTGGCGTGCTTTTTTAGCTACCAATCCTGCCCCAACCATCACAAACGGATTGGAGGTGTTGGTACATGAGGTAATAGCAGCAATCACCACGGAGCCATCAGACAAGGAAAATTTTTGTTCGCCCTTATCAATCCAAACCGTTTTCAGGCCGTTTTTTTCTTTGGTTTCTATTTTGGTTCCGTCAGTTATCTCCTTGGGTGGAGAGGTCGGTTGATTGCCGCCTTCATTTTTCCATCTAATTACTGACTCACGATCTTCATGCTCAATGTATTCACGCTCAAATGAGGAACTCAATAAATCAATAAACGTCGGTTTAAAATTCTTCAGTAAAATTTTATCTTGAGGGCGTTTAGGGCCGGCAACTGTAGGCTCTATGGTAGAGACATCCAATTCTACAACTTCAGTATAAGTAATTTGATCTTCATTTTCCCGCCACAACATGTTCGCTTTACAATAGGTTTTTACCAGATTGATCTGCTCTTCCGTACGACTACTTTCGCGCATATAGGTGAGCGTTTTATCGTCAATTGGGAAATAGGTAATGGTGCAGCCAAACTCAGGCGACATGTTGCCAATGGTAGCTCTGTCCGGCACCGATAAATGGTCTAAACCGGGTCCAAACACCTCAACAAATTTTCCCACCACGCCTTGTTTTCTTAAAATATTGGCGATGGTCAACACCAAATCAGTAGCCGTGGATCCTAGAGGTAATTTACCAGTCAATCGCAATCCAATCACTTCAGGCATGATAAAATATAAAGGTTGCCCTAGTATGGCGGCTTCAGCTTCAATACCACCAACACCCCAAGCCACAACGCCTATCCCATTAACCATGGGAGTATGACTATCGGTCCCCACTACGGTATCCGGAAACAATTGTCCATCGCGTTCTATAACCCCTTTCGAGAAATATTCTAAGTTGATTTGATGGCAAATACCCATTCCTGGTGGAACGACGCTAAAATTATCAAAAGACTGCTGGGCCCATTTTAAAAATTGGTAACGTTCTTTGTTCCGTTTGTATTCCTCTTCCATATTGCGTTGATAGGAATATTCCGTTCCAAAATAATCAACTTGTACGGAATGGTCAATAACCAAATCGACAGGCACCAAGGGATTGATATGATCAGGATTTTTGCCTTTCCTAGCTACTTCTGCCCTAAGTGCGGCAATATCAACCACAGCAGGAACGCCCGTAAAATCTTGCATAAGCACACGCGCCGGTTTAAATGGAATGTCCTTGTCAGAGCCTTTGGGCTTCCAATGCAACAAGGTTTCTACATTTTCTTTAGTGACTGAAAACCCGTCAAAATTACGCACGGCATTTTCTAAAAGTATTCTAATGGAAAAGGGTAATTTATGGATGTCGTAACCTTGATTGGAAAGCGCTTCAAGACTGTAATAATCATATGTTTGTCCGTTTACCGATAGTTGCTTTTTGGTGTGAAAGATATCTTGTTCCATAAGATTAAAATTTGAAGATGAATGATATGTTTTAGTGCCTTTATAGCATAAATATTTGTCAAAAACGAATTGCTATAAAACATGACTGTGCGCACCTATGGTAATTTAAAACCGATAGGGCACCTATTTTAAAAGGAATTAGCGTCTTGATTTCTATAAAGTTAGGCATTTCAGGACGGATTCCGAAAAATATCCCAAGAAATATAATGATTAGTCCAATGCGAATGGATGGCCACCCAAAACTGAAGAAATTTTTCACGCGGGCTCTCTCGGCGTTCCGCTCAAATAAAACAAAAGGAAAAAAGTAGGCTAAGTGGAAGCCCTGGTTATTCTGACAAGAAATAAATAGACAAGGTTATCAATACCCCATCCTACTCATTTTATCTTCCGTAATAGCTTCTGGTTTTCTTGTCGCGTTGCGCAGCACCAGATAGCCCAAAATTCCACTTAAAAGCGATGCAATTAAAATACCAATTTTCGCCTCTTCCTGAATCACCCGATTATCGAAAGAAAGGTTGACAATAAACAATGACATTGTAAATCCGATTCCACAAAGCAAGGAAATTCCGAAGAGCAAGCGCCAAATTTCTTGGGTTTGCGGCATATTTTTATAGAAGAATTTTAGAAGGATCCAAATGGCCAACATGATACCCACAGGTTTCCCCACCAATAATCCTACGATGATGCCCCAAGTAATAGGAATATGAAAGGCTTCATTAAGAATTTGCGAATCGAATATAATCCCGGCATTCACAAAAGCGAAGAGTGGCATAATAAAGAAGTACACCAACCCGTGTAATTTACGCTCCAATCGTTTTAATGGCGATTCCATTTCGCGTTGGGTGCGTTCAAGATAATCGTGCACCTTAGTACTAGTCATCGCAAGCGTATGGTCTTTAGCCTCTCTAAACAAATGGTATCCACGCAATGCATAGCGTCGAATTTTATCCAGTTCCCATTCTTGACGTAAGGGTAATGTCAGTGCCAAAATAACCCCAGCAATGGTCGCATGGATGCCGGAGGTCAACACCGCCCACCACATCACAAAGCCTACAATAAGATAGGGCGTTAAGCGATTGACACCTTTATAATTGAAAATGAGTAGCACAACGGTGCACGCTCCAGCAATTCCTAAGGCGCTAAAATTAATTTCATCAGTGTAGAAAAATGCGATCACCAAAACGGCAATCAAATCATCCACTACAGCGATTGTCGTAATAAACACTTTTGCCCAAGACGGCATACGCGAGCCGAGCATGGCCAAAATACCAATAACAAACGCAATATCCGTAGCCATTGGGATGGCCCAACCTTTTACATAATCAGTATTTTGGTTGAAGGCAAAATAGATAATAGCAGGGAATAAAGCGCCACTCACGGCAGCGGCTACTGGAAATACTGCCGATTTAAAAGAGTTTAGCCGACCAAATTTTAATTCGCTTTTAATCTCGAGGCCCACTAATAAAAAGAACAGTGCCATTAACCCATCATTGACCCAGTGGTGCAAGGTTTTGGAGATATAAACATTTTCAAAACCCATCTCAAACTTGAGCTGCATGACCGTATGGTAAAAATGATTTAAGGGTGTATTCGCAACGATTAATGCGCCAATGGTAGCAATCATTAATAAGATGCCCGGTGCGGAATCTTTTTTGAAAAAGGTCTCTATGCTTTTGGTTAGGTTGCTCATTTCTGGATGCTATTACATTCAAAGTACAATTTGCGATTAAAAATGGTCTATATCAATAAAATTTTAAATTTATTTTATTCAAATTTATAGCTCTTGTGTGTTAATAATCAAACTATTATAAAAACATTCCCTTCCAACTTCTAAAAGCGTTTTCCACTTTTGAGTCAGAAAAGGAGTTAATTTATACTCAAATTTACTTAAAATTAGAAAAACAAAAGTAAAAGTAAAAAACAGAAAACCCGTGGAAACACTTTTCTAAATTCTGAATCACCAATCCCATAACCAAAAGAAAAACCCGAAAAACGAATTTTTAGGGTCTTCTGGCTAATTAACAAACTCAAATAAAAAATTTATTTTTTTGGCAGCTCCAATGCTGAGAAATCTATCTGTGGCGCTTTACCATTGGCTTTACGGGTAAATGTGGAACCCATGGCAGTGGTGTCATCAAAAAAGCCACAATTTTTCATAAAAAACTGATGGCCCGAAACCCCACCGGCATAATCCATACGGGATTCTTTTCTTGCTGTCGCATCCGCGGTGAATTTAGCCGTGGTCAACTCTACCCATTCCTGATCTTCGGTATACACCCATTGGTTATTGTAATTGGCCTGCCTGGAGATATGACCAGTAGCAGTCACAAAATTCTCTAAAAATGAATATAAGTTTTGAAGGTGTCTACTGCCTTGTGGCCTTCTGAAACTCGCAATTAAATTCCATTTTCCTTCTTCTGGAGCGTAGAAATATGCGGTATAATCAGTGGAATTGTTTTCTGCCGGCTCTCCTTTCAACAAAAACCTGTAAGATGTATTTGGTTTCCAATTGTACACTTTATAACTCTGTCCTCCGGACCCCTCATTACCAAATTCGCCCGTGGTCACACCCTCTCCCTTACCTCGTAAAATAATTTTATGATCCTCCGGAATTTCTTTAGGGTCTTGGGTATCAAAAGGACTCCATACGGAGAATAGAATGCGACGTTCCGTTTCAGAATTGACTTGGATCCCAAAATAGCCATCCTTGAACCCGTTGGCCATGTAGTAGGAACCAATGACGTCTTCTCCTTCCGGCACATTGATTTCATTATAAAACCAAGTGACTTTTTTCTCTTTTGGCAGCTCATACGACAAATGCACTGAAGGCCCGCGACGGCCAAAGTACACATCGTCTTTAATATAATAAACCTTGCCTTTGGTGGCAGGACCGCCGATTAAAATTTCCTTGATGTTAGCAATCACTGTTCCCGATGTCTCCAGTGCTTCAATCTTGATCATCTGATATCCTTTACTAACCTCGAACTCTCCAATTTGGATCGTTTGAACCTCAGTATTGGATAGTTCAATAGTACTGACCTCCCCCCCTAAAGTCACTTTCAGCTTAGTTATGCCATTGGGAACGCTTGCGTTCAGTCCGAGGTGCAATATTCCTGCTTTATCGGTCTTAAAATAAGTGTGCATCACCTGATTGACATCCGTCCATGCTTTTGATTCCTCACTTGGTGTTTTTGAGGACTTATCATCCCGATTCACCATCCAAGTGTTTGGCTGTGCGGGGATTTTTGTGGTGAGGTTGAGCGGCTGTGAAGTTGATTTTTCCGCATCCGGATATTGTGATTTACAGGAAAAAATCAGTAAGCAGGTTAATGCCCAAAAGTATAGTTTCATAATATTTTTGTTTTAAGTGAAGAGGTGCCACCTAAAGTATTAACCTCCTTAGTTTTATTAAATTTACTGTACAGAAATCTCTTTGCGTTCTCCTTTATAATCTACCGCATATAATTTATCTGAACTTTGATAGGATGCGACGTCAAATTTATCTCTCGCCGCAGTATGAATGATGGCGCCATGACGTTCCTGTTGATAGACCACTGCATTACTCGTACCCGATATAGTTATGGTAGTATTAGAAACCGATGCAGTACCAACCTTCAGTGCTGCTTTAGTTTGAAACACCCGCAAACTTTGCTCGTGTATATATTCTAAGCTCATTTCTGGCTGAGGATAGCCTTTTGCCTTTATATAGGCAATTGCATTATCCACCATTCTGTTGTAACATTCAAATAGCAAGCCATCCGATACGTGAGATCATAACAATGAAAAAGTATGAAACTTAAAAACAAAAGCCCCACTTAGAATTAAAGAGGGGCTTGAAAAACTGTCATTTAAACACAATTCTGTTTAAGGAATAATGAGTTCCATGACTTTGGAATAATTGTATCTATTTCCAACATTCCCAGTTCGTGCACCAACTCGAACAAAATAGCTCGAATTAGATTTCAGACCTTTAATAGTATCTCTAAATGTCGTGTTGGTCAGTAAGGAATCTGAAACACTTTCCGTATTTATAAACGGATTAGCATTAATGAAGTTATTAATATCTACATATGGTGTAGAATTAACTAAAATGCTTCTACGCATAATTTTTCCTTCTTCAGGCTTCGTTTCAGATAAATTATATTCTACCACAATGGCATCTGCACCTGCAACTTTAGAAACTGCATTAATTCTCAAAATAGGCAAAACATCTACATTTAGATTACTGTTTAATGGGATGGTTATAGACATCGTGTCCACTGGGTAAAAAGCACCATTATCGATAATCACTTTGTATTGGTTTCCAAATAGCTTGGTATTCTTGAAGCTACCATCTTGTTTCCCCCAAAAGTCTATAGGTTGCGGATTGTCATATTTCAAATCATATAACCTCACACGTAATCCGTTTGGGGTTTGTGAGTAAATACTGTCTCCTGTTTCCTGATCAAAAATCGCACCTTCCAAGGTTTTATCAGGAGTATCATAATTATCATTTTCACTACACGCTACTACTGCGAAAAAAAGTAGCCCTAAATATATTATCTTTCTCATGTTATTTTATTTTTTAATATCCAGGATTTTGAATAAGGTTAGGATTCTTTTCTATTTCTCCATAAGGAATAGGTTCGTAATACGTCTTTTCTAAAAACGTACGGGTATTTTTAGGTGCATCTACTATCGTAAATGTATAATCTTTAGTACCCCAATTTAACCATGGGTATAACGCTTTAAATTGCGTATTGTTTAATAGGCTAGTTGCCGTTCTCCATCTTCTGATGTCCCAGAAACGATGATTTTCAAAAGCAAGTTCAACCTTTCTTTCATGACGGACCTTGTCAATATCTACAGAGTTTAACGCTATGATTCCTGCACGTTCTCTAATTTGATTGATAGACGCCAATGCCTTTTCACTTTGTCCTAACTCTAAAGCAGCTTCAGCATGATTAAGCAGAATCTCTCCTAGTCTAAATACAATCCATGGTTGTTCTGATCTTCCGTAATTTACTCTCTCCGTAGGATTCATAGATTTCTTAACATAAAATCCTGTCTTCGTAGGATCCCATGTAGTTAATGGACCATCCTTTCCAACTATAGTAACTGCTTCTGAACCACTTCCATAAGTATCAGTAAGGTTAGAGGAGGTGATATATTGCCCCTTATCTAAAATGCCGGCACGTATTTCTAAAACACCACCTTGCCAAGGAGAGAAAGGTGCTAATATGGTCGCAAAGAAGCGAGGGTCTTTACCTTCAAACAGCTCATAAGGATTGTCATAATGAATTGGATTGCCACTGGCATCTTTTACTTTCAACTCACCTGAACGTCCGTCAATATATTCGTAATCCTCAACAAGAGATAAAGAAGGATTAATGGCGTTACCATAATCTACTCTAAAACTTTGAGGTGCATTAAAGAAATCATAAGAATGTGTTTTGTCTGGAGATGAAAATACCTTGGCGAAAATGATTTCAGAATTATTATCCGCATTTAAAAAGAGATTTTGAAAATTTTCTGCCTTATTGCCAGACTGATTGTATAGTGAAAAGCCTGCATTCATAAGTTCTTCTGAAGCTTCCATAGAATATTGAAAGTAGGTAGCTGCTTCTTGTTTTGAAATCCCTACTAAACCATTCAGTTGAACATCACTATATTTAGCAATTGATCCTGCATACAACATAGCGCGAGACATTAAAGCCAAAGCAGTATATTTACTTGCACGATATTTTTCAGTGGCGCCATAACTTTCTGGTAGACCATCAATGGCTAAGTTTAATTCTGACCTTACAAAATCATAAACTTCTTTTTCAGTTGCTCTTGGCACTTGAAGTTCAGAAATGTTGTCTCCTGTAAATTCTTGTGGTTCAGTTATAATTGGAACGCCACCATAACGTTTTACCATAGAAAAGTAGTAAAAAGCACGGATAAAATGTCCTTCTGCTAAATAGCGTTGTTTTAAATTCTCATCCACATTTGCAGATTCAATTTGCTCTAAGAAGACATTTACTTTTCTGACACTACCATAGCCCCACCAGCCGTAGGCATTTGATGGCACTATAGGATCGTTCTGACCTCCCCACCCATATGACCTTACGGCTATATCAGTAACAGTAGAAAGAAATCCTGCTTGCGCGATAACTTCATAATTAAAATCTTCAACCTGCATGTTTTCATACAGATTTACCATATAAGCATCTATGGCATTAGGATCCATCCAAACGTCATTGTCTGATACGACGTTTAAGGGACTTTTATCTAGGTAATCTTCACAAGAAGATGTAAACACCAAGATTGATAGTAGAAATATAATTTTGTATCGATTCATTTTCTTAAATTTTTAAAATTAAAAAGTGAGATTAAATCCAAGATTCACAATCTTTTGCTGTGGGTAATAAGTACCACGTCCAGTAGGGGCTTCCGGATCAATAAAGTCAACACTGTCCCAAGTAACTAAGTTATATCCTGAAAGATATACACGAAATTGATCTAACCCAATGTTCTCTAGAAAGTCACCATCAAAATTATAACCCAATTCAATGTTTTTAAGTCTTAGATAACTCGCGTCTTTCAACCAAAATGTTGAATATTTTGTATTGTTAGGATTGCCTGATGCAACTGTACTAGGATATTTTCCAGGAATCCATGCACTATTGACGTCATAAAGGTCTTCACGATGCCATCTGTCTTTAAACTCGGCCAAAGAGTTTGCTCCATTATAAAATGGGTTTTGGAATTCGCCATCATAATACGCTACAAAATTTGCGGCTCCTTGAAACTGAGCACTTAAATCAATTCCTTTCCATGCTAAAGCTAGGTTTAAACCATAAGTAATTTCTGGAGTAGTACCTTTTCCAATAGGCTTAATATCATCATTGTTGATAATGCCATCTTCGTTATAATCTAGATATTTAATATCTCCTGGTAATAACGTAGTGTTTGCTTTATTATCTTGAATTGCCCAATTATTGATTTCATCTGTAGATTGGAATTGACCTACAGCAGTATAACCCCAAGTTACATTCTTCCATCTATTAGTTTTATCTCCACGCCATTGATTTAACGAATTCACAAAATCTGCTCTTTCAACATACTCGTCCTTTGATCTTGAATAACCGTAATTTCCAGTAATATTCAATTTAAAGTCATTTGCAATGGTCGTTTTATAACCTATGCTAAAATCAAATCCTTGAGTATTATCAATATTAAGATTTTCCTGAGGTAAGGCTGCGCCAAATGTACCAGGAAGTGAAGACGCTCTTGTCGCTAACAGTCCAGTTCTCTTTCTATGAAACCAGTCAAATGTAAAATCGACTTTTCTATCAAAGAACGTTGCATCAATTCCGACATCAGTAGTGGTAGCTTCAAACCATGTGATATTTCGGTTTGCTAATCCACGGTCGCTTAAACCAGGTACTACTGAGTTGCCGAAAATATAATTTCCACTCGGATAGTTGTAACCAGTTATAAATTGAAAGGAACTTGCGCTGTCATCGCCTAATTGTCCCCAAGAACCTCTAATTTTCAAATCATCGAAAAATGAAAGTGTATTCTCAAGAAATTCCTCTTTACTTAAATTCCATCCTGCAGATGCAAAAGGAAAGAATCCCCAACGGCTGTCGGCCGGAAATTTTGAAGACCCATCATATCTAAATCCTGCCTCGAACAAGTATTTTCCGTCATACTCATAGTTGACCCTTCCCACGATACCAGCGGAAGCTAATTCGTAAGCACTACCACCGTTATTTTTATTTTCGTCTAACCCTGCAAATAAATAATCTAAGTTCAACAGGAATTCGCGAGAAGCATAAAAGTCGTCTCCTTCATTTTCTAAAGTCTCAAAAAGTATTAATCCTTTAAATTTATGCTTCTCATTAAATGTGTTTTCATAATTTAATGACCCTTGAAACTGATTGTAATTACCTGGAAGACCATTTTCATAATATCCTGAACTATAGGATTCCTGTAAACTAGAAGGCTGGTTACCTATATATACCACATCGTAGCTATCTTTAGCTTCGTTATAGCCATATAAATTATATTTTTGCGACCAGTCTTTTGTCCTTCTTATATTAGTTCCATAGGCATAACGCACTTTTGCTGACAAGCCTTCTACCCATGGGAATTCATAATTTAAAGTGAGATTTCCGTTAAATACTTTACGCTTATCTTCAGAATATCCAGAAACATCTTTGTTCATCAATAAGGCCACGTTTTGATGAGCTTGATTGGTGAGTCCAAAATACTTTCCTTCAGCATCTGCATAAGGAGAATATGTAGGATAATTTCTTAAAATTCCGGACATTAACGTTCCTGCACCAGCACCTGGAAAATTTCTGGTCTCTAATCTGGCAGAAATATTCATAGAAGCAGTTAAATTATCAGTAATCTTAGCTTCTAAATTCGATGAAATATTGAACCTATCGTAATTGGTATCACCACTTTTCCACATTCCTTCTTGAGAAAGATATCCTGTAGACATAAAATATTTGACATCTTCAGTAGCTCCTGAAACATTCAAATTGTAATAATTTTGAGGGGAATTATTCTTAATGACAGTATCGTACCAATTTGTGCTCTCGTATCCTGGAGCATTTTGACGATATTTATCTAATTCTTCTTGACCATATACTGGGGCTCTACCTTGGTTAATCTGTGATTCATCAGTTAACTCTGCAAATTCCGCAGCATTTAAAAGGTCTGGATAACGAGTAGGGCTTTGGAAACCGGAGTACGTATTAAAAGTAATTTTAGGTTTCCCTATTTTTCCTGTCTTTGTAGTAATTAATAGCACACCATTTGCAGCACGAACACCGTAAACTGCAGCTGATGCATCTTTAAGTACACTTATGCTTTCAATTGTATTTGGATCAATCGACGTGAAAGCTCGTGGAACACCATCAACAATAATTAATGGATTACCAAACCCACGCAAATTAATATCTGCTCCATCATAGCCTGGCTCTCCAGAACGTTGTGTAATTTTTAATCCGGGAAGTCTTCCTGCAAGTGCATTACTAATGTTTGCTACTGGAGCTTTTTTCACAATATCTCCATCCACCTGAGAAACTGCTGCAGTAACACTTCCCTTTCGTTGAGTTCCATACCCTACAACAATAACTTCGTCTAATCCCGCGGCTTCCGGTTTTAAGTTAACGTTAAGCACGATTGAATTTGTAACCACAATTTCTTGGGTTGTGTATCCTAAAAAAGAGATGACCAATGTAGAGCTAGAAGGAACATTTATATCAAAATTCCCGTCAAAGTCTGTCATTGTTCCGTTTGAAGTGCCTTTTGCAATGACGTTGGCTCCTGCGATTGGCATCCCTGTCTCCACATCAATCACTGTTCCTGAAATTTCAAGTGGACCTTGACCAAAGAAAATTAAAGGCAGCAGCATACATGAAAAGGTAAAAAGTAATTTTTTCATAAAATTATTTCTGTTAGTTAATATTCATAGTTAATTAAGTTAATAGGTATCTTTAATCCAATTATAAGGTTTGCGCTTTACCCACATGCCTCGTGTAAAATCTGGAATATCCTGAGGTTCTCCGTTGTTTTCAATAGACGCTTCTGATAGTGGGGTAATACAACTCCACGCTGCAGCATCATAGGCATCCATTGGTGGTGCGATTTTGTCTTTTGCCGATTCTATAAATGAATTCATCACAAAAAAGTCCATGCCTCCGTGGCCTGCTCCAGTGGCAAGTTCACCGTGCTTCTTCCACAAGGGATGGTCATATTTTTTAAGCCAATCCTCTGCGTCATCCCAGCGGTGTGGTTTTGATTGTCCTTCCACATAAATACGGTTACCATCATCTTCCCATAATCCGTTAGCGCCTTGCACTCTGAATCCTAAAGAATATGGTCTTGGTAAATTGACATCATGAGTAATGATAATGGTTTCTCCATTGGCCGTCTCCACGGTAGTGGTAATGACATCGCCTTGCTTAAATTTTAATTTAGCGTTTGGGTGATCTCTGCCGCCATGTTCTACAATATAATTATGTAAGCCAATCCCTTTGGTAGCGTGGGAGGTTAATGAGCTCAGACGATTCCCTCTATTGATATCGCACATCACCGCCATTGGGCCTAGCCCATGGGTAGGATACACATCACCATTTCTTAATAATGAATGTTGTGTGCGCCATTTAGATTCTGAAATGCCTTTGTCGCCAAATTCCACACCTTTACCGTAAGCTGTTTTACCATCGTTGAACTTAACACCACGTAAATCGTGCTGATAGCCACATCTAAAATGTACCAACTCGCCAAATACATTTTGTTTGACCATATTTAATACCGCCAAGACATCTCTACGGTAGTTTACGTTTTCAAGAATCATTAAATGGGATCCTGTCTCTTCATGCGTATTCACCAAATCCCAACATTCTTCCAGCGTATTAGCTGCAGACACTTCAAGTCCGGTATATTTTCCAGCCTTCATAGAATCTACTGCCATACGGGTATGCCATAACCATGGCGTCGAGATTACCACAGCTTCAATTTCCTGTACATTCAAAAGGTTTAGATAATCTTGATCTGATTTGCTGAAGACTTGCGGTTTAGGAAAACCGGCATCCTTAATCATTTTTAAAGCGACTTCAATCCGTGCGGGATCCACATCACAAATGGCAATTACTTCTGTATCTTTTCTTAATAGTGCGTTGTTTAGATGATTGACACCTCTAAGTCCCACACCTATAAAGGCCATTTTTAATTTCTGACCAGAGGTTTCTCCCATAATGCCGCCGAATGACAAATTTGGCAACATGAACATTCCAGCACCGGCGAGTGCGGTTTTCTTAACAAAGTCTCTTCTTGAACCCATAATATCTTATAGTTAATATTTCGTTAAATTATCACGTTTTCAAATATTGAACTTTAATCCTATAATCCAGACGACATTTTCAGCATAATAAGACACAATTTACACAAAGCCTAAATAATACTCCTTTTTGACTATTCCTTTCCCTATCCATCTAATTAAGGTCATTAACAACACTTTATAGCTGACGAATTATTAATATCTTTACCACAGATTAAACTCAAAGCGTTAAAAACATTAACATTTCACACCTTACGAATTCTTGCCCTTAATTTAACAATCGCGCATGTTCAAACATAAAAATGTTCTAATAATCCTTTGTCTTACACTGGGCAAAATTATTTCTGTTCAGTCTCAAAATCACATTAATTTTATCCATATATCTCCTTCAGTGGATAACAAAACTATTGCTGTCAATAAGACTATTCAGGATGACTTCGGAAAGATTTGGATGATACAAAAAGGAGATATTTATACGTATGATGGTTACGCCTATAAACTCATACCAAATAAAAACATCTTCCCAACAAGTGTGGCGTACACTTCGATAAAAGATATTATTCGCGATGAGTCTAAAAATATTTGGATCCTCTCTTTTTCCGGGTTACTGACCAAATACGATAGCGCCACCCGTTTGTTTAAAGATATGACGCCGCTCCTTAAAAATGAGACCGTGAGCCTTATGACCGTTAAACATCAAAAACTGTGGTTCTTAACCGCAGTAGGCAGTTTATATACCTATGACACTACTATGGAGCGTAAAGTCTCCATTCCACAATTACAGGATAGAAGTATTACTATTTCAGACTTGGCCATTGGGACACCCGACAATATCTTTATAAGTATTAGCAATGGCAACGTCCTGTCTTATTCCTTAGGTTCTCAAACTCTAGAATATTTGGTGGCCCCTTTTAATAACTATCCTGAACATATTATATTATCTACTGACGCATACAACAGGCTCTGGATTGGTACAGAAACTAAAGGCCTCTTTGTTTACGATATTCCCAATAAACAATTCATTCAAGACGCATTTTTTAAAGGCAATATCGACCAAATAAAAAGGGAACTCTTTTTAGATTTATATATGGACAGTAAAGATTTTATTTGGGCAGGCACTGATGGCGGGGGCCTTTACAAAATAAATCTAACAACTGGTGAGGTGGTCCTGTTTACCAAACAGACCCGAAATGAGTTTTCATTGAGTAGCAATACTATTTTACACATAAATGAAGACAACCACAATAATATTTGGGTCAGTCCCAACTACGGCAACCTTAATGTTTTACCTAATACAGACAATAATATTTATTACCATGAGGGTTCAATAAGTGAAACTCCTACTAGAATTTTGAGTATTTATAAAGCTTCTGACGATGTTTTATGGGTAGGTACTGACGGTGCTGGACTCACAAAAATTGACTTTAATAATAAAGGAATTACAGATGAAGCTTCGTATTTTAATGACGAAATAACTAATAAGGGGTTTTATATTCAAACCATAACGGAGGATAATAAGGGGAACATTTGGGTGGGTACCTATAAAAACGGGATGTGGGTGTATAATTCGGCAACAAAAACTTTTCGTGAAGTTCCAGTGTTTAACGTTAAAAATCAAAAGGCATTTGATGTTAGAACATTGTTTAGAGATCGCAAAGGACGCATTTGGGCAGGTACAAGTACGTGCTTAAACATCTATTCAGACGACTTCGAACTACTGGCCTCCTTTGCCAACAATGACAATAATTTATCTGGATTTATTGTACAAAGCATCATAGAAACTCAAAATGGTAGCGTTTGGATAGGTGTTGTGGGCGGTGGCTTATTTCAATTCAACGAAAACAAAAACGAGTTGAACGCCTCCACATTTAGCGATAGATCAATCCGTAATGCCAATTTAGAAAGAATTACCGGTATCCGGTCTATTGCAGAAGGTGCCTATAACAGTTTATGGCTTATAGACGACGCCGGAAAACTTCTAAAATATGACACCGCCACTAGCATTTTTACAACTTTTGAGCATTTTAAAGCCATCAAAAATCGGAATTTAGCTGCGGTTATTGCCTCTGGCGATGATAATTTATGGCTCAGCTCCAACGACGGCATCGTCAACTTTAACACCAGAGATTCCATCACTAAAACCTATTACCACACCGATGGCTTGCAAGACAATATATTTTTGTCAAGAAGTGCATTTAAGGATCACCATGGCACATTATATTTTGGTGGTTTAAAAGGATTAAATTATTTTCAACCCAAAGATTTAAATAAAAAGCCCTCTAACGCCCATTTGCAAATCAATGCTATAGAAGTATTGAATCAACCAGCAGCGGTGCTATTACCAGAGCAGATCACTACGGGCATATCCAACGTAAAATCCCTGAACTTAAAACATAATCAGTCTTCTTTTACCTTTCGTTTTGCGGCTTTAGACAATATTTTACACCCTAAGTTTTTCTATGCCTACCGACTGAAAGGATTTGATGACGATTGGATTATGAGTCACCAGGAACGTTCCGCAACCTATACCAACATCCCTGCGGGCGATTACACTTTTGAGGTGAAAGCCGGCACAAAAGATGATGTGTGGGATGTACCTACCCAAAGTATTGCAATAACCATTGAAAAACCATTTTGGAATTCACTGTTGGCCTGGCTCTTCTACCTCCTTGTTTTTTCGTTACTGATTTATGGGATAAAGCGTTGGATGAGTTTGAGAAAAAAACTGTACTTAGAAAAAGTAAATCATAAAAACGACCAGGACTTGCATCAGTTAAAACTGAACTTTTTTGCAAAAATGTCGCACGAGATTCAAACACCGCTCACCTTAATTTCTGGCCCTATTGATGATATGGTGGTGAAAGCAGAGAAGGACGGCAATTTATTACTCAAACAGCGGCTGAATATTATTGCCTACAATACCAAAAGGCTTTCTAAAATTGCCTACGAATTAACCTTGGTCAGAAATAAAGAATTGGATCAATTGCGATTGATGGTGACGAAAAACCACTTATACAACCACATTGAAGCTATCGGACAATCATTTAATGACCTCGCCCGAAAAAAGCACATCGATTTTACCGTTAATTGCCCAAAAAACCTAACGGATACATGGTACGATAGAGACAAAATTGAACACATTCTTTATAATTTACTATCCAATGCCTTTAAGTTTACTCCTAAAGAAGGAAACATTCTGATGACCGTAGCGCCCATTGATTCGAAGAAGATGGTGAAGATTTCAGTGATGGATTCCGGATCAGGGGTGCCAAAAGCGGAATTAGAATCGATTTTTGAACTCTTTTACCAATCCAATATCGGTAAGAAAAACAAAGGCACGGGGATTGGGTTGGCACTTACCAAAGAGCTGATTGATTTACATAAAGGGAACATTGAGGTAGAATCTTCAGAAGCGATGGGTACGACCTTTACCATCACCTTTCCGGTTAATGAGGATGCCTATTCAGACACAGAACGCATCACCTTAGATACAGACGAGTCGTATTTTCCTAATGCGACAGATGCGGAACTGCAATTACTTGAAAACAGCGATCCTAATGCCCTAAAAAAGACCATCCTTATTGTTGAAGACACCTTAGATTTACAATTGTTTTTAAAGGAATTGTTGGAACAGCACTACAACATTATTCTTGCTGAAAATGGTAACGAAGGGTATTATTACGCCAAAAGCAATCTTCCAGATCTTATTTTGAGCGATATAATGATGCCCGAATTGGACGGTATTGCCATGAGCAAGAAACTTCAGGAAGATCCGCTCACAAAACACATCCCGGTCGTTTTAATGACTGCAAAAAACTCAACTACTTCAAAAATTGAAGGTTTAAAAGCGGGAGCTATAGAATATATTAACAAGCCATTTAACACCAATGAGCTTTTGTTAAAGATCCAAAACATCATTATTTCTAGAGAGTATATCATCTCTAAATATCGCAAGGAAGTGATTTCAAGACCGGAAGATTTTATCGAGAAATCTCAAGATGAACAATTTCTTGAAAGCTTAGTAGCGAATGTCAATTTACGATTGGACGATTCCAACTTTAAAATGGACGATTTAGTAGCCCCCCTAAACATGAGCTATTCCAGCATTTACAGAAAATGTCAGTCTTTAACTGGTCATAGTCTAGTGGATTTTGTTAGACTGCTACGTTTAAAGAAAGCTGCTGTTCTCATTGCCAAACATGGATATACCGTTTCTGAAACGGCATTTAAAACAGGTTTTAATGATCCAAAATATTTCTCTAAATGCTTTAAAAAGCATTTCAAAAAAAATCCGATAGCCTTTAAAAATGAAGCCCAAAAAATGGGCGTAGACGAATATTTAAACAAACATCAAGTACAGTCATAATTGTAGAATGACATAGGAAACTAAATTATTTTAGGGTTAACCTATAAACATTAGTTTCTCTTTGAACGAACCCTAATTTCTGATAGAGCTGATTGGCAGCAATGCGTTCAGGACTAGACGTCAAGTTGATGCTCATTAGCTTTTCAGTTTTAGCGTAATCAATTGAAAATTGAATCAGCTTTACGCCAACGCCTTTACCCCTGGCGGATTTATCGACCACCACATCCTCAATCCACACTTTATCGCCTGTGGGTATTTTATTTACTACGAGCGTCATGGTTCCTAAGATTTCATTATGTTCCTCCGCCATAAAAAGCAGGGTTTGATTAGAGTTTACGATAGCCTCTAAATCTCCTTTAGTTGGCAGTTGACAGCCAGGAGCAAGTTGCGGAATTAAATTGGCAAATGCCTCTACTACTTCATCCGTTACCAAAGTGAGTTTATAGATTTTCATAGGCTAAAATTTAGAGGTTTAATTTTTTCGTAGTGTAGTGATTCATTTTAAATGGGCTGAAGATACTAAATTATCGGCGATCTCAAAGACGAAAGTAAGTGCTCAGTCGAGACGACTCATCGAAGTTTTTTAATTAAATTAGGTCTAAAATTAAACAGTATGCCAGAATTACCAGAAGTTGAGGGATATAAAATTTATATTGACAACACCGCCTTACATAAGACGATCACCTCTTTCGAGTGTCGTGATAACCGACTACTCAAAACTTCAAAACCTGAATTTGAAAAATATCTGGTCGGCAATGAATTCACAGAAACCCAACGCATCGGAAAATATCTATTTATTAAAACCTCTGGTGAAAAAACTCTGGTGATACACTTCGGAATGACTGGCAGACCCAATTATTATAAGGAAAAGGAAGACCGACCAAAATTCGGACATATCGTGCTCAGCTTTGAAAACGGCTTTTACTTCGCATTTGAAAACAAGCGGAAATTCGGGTGGTGGGATTTAATTGATTCTATAGAAACCTACAAAACTGAACGCAATTTAAGCGATGACGCCCGTGATTTAAGTCTAGAGGATTTTAAAACCTCTCTAAATCTCAGAAAAACTTATATAAAAGCCGTCCTCATGGATCAAAGTGTGGTAGCTGGCATTGGGAATTGGATGGCGGATGAAATTTTATACCAAGCGCAAATCCATCCGATGCAAAAAGTGCCCGACATGAGCACTCAAGACATTGAACATGTTTTCAACGCCATGAAAAAAGTCATAGAAGTGGCCATTGCCAATGATGCCCATCACCCTGATTTTCCGGACGATTTCTTAATCCACAGTAGAAAAGAAGGCGAACCCTGTTTTCACACCAGTGCGGAGATCCAAAAAATCAAGGTCGGAGGGAGATCTACATATTTCTCTCCAAAGTGGCAGATGCTTCATTAGCTCTAATTATCTGTTATCTCACTTTAGGTTTTCCAAAAAACAAACTGAATATATAGCCGAATGTAAAACAAGAGGCCACCCCAAAGAAGGAGTACATTAAAAAGTTAATTTCCGTAAACACACTAATATACCAAATTAACAACGCACTTACCACCAAGCCCATCAAGGTGCCGGTGGCATTGGCCCGTTTGGTAAGCATCCCCAAAAGGAACATTCCTCCTAGTCCGCCGGTGAAAAGCCCTAAGAAACGGTAAAACTGATCCCAAAGTGATTTGATCTCTGAACTGGCCATCCAAAGTGCCAACAGCACTCCAAGAATACCTGTGACAACCGTCACAATTCGGGCTATTTTCAAGAGTTTAACGTCATTGACTTGAGGTTTAAAATGCATGTGAAAATCATTGCAATAGGCTGTTGAAACAGAATTTAAACTACTACTGATGCTAGACATAGCGGCAGAAAATATCCCGGCGACCAATAATCCGGAAACGCCCATCGGTAATTCTCTAACAATATACCATGGAAAAATAGAATCGTTATTAGAAAGGGCAGGCGACAGTTTTCCTGGCATTTCAGAATAAAAGATAAACAGCAAAGTCCCAATCCCAAAAAAGATGATGGTAGCCGGCAAGGTCAGCACGGCATTGGTATACAATGTTTTTTGCGAATCTTTTACGCTGGAGCTGGTCAAATACCGTTGCACAATGGTTTGGTCCGTGCCTTGGGTCACCATCGCCGAGGCGAGTCCACCGATAAACACCACCCAAAATGTCGATTCTGTAAAATTAAAATTCATATTGGCGATATTAAACTTATCACGATCTGAAGCGTAAGTAATCATCTCTCCAAAAGATGTTTCGGTATGGAGCATGATCCAGGCAACCGCCAAGACACTCCCACCAAGCAGAACGACTACCTGCATCACATCGGTCCAAATAACCGCTTCAATCCCTCCAAATGTCGTGTAAAACACGCAAAGCACGCCCATAATGAGGATGCTGGTCTCTACCGGAATCCCCGTTACGATGGAGATCGCCAAAGAAGGCAACAACAACACAATCCCTATACGGCCTAATTGGAATAATATAAATGATAAACTTCCAAAAGCGCGTGCTGCATAATTAAACCGATCTTCAAGATATTCATAAGCAGTTTTAATTTTTAATTTATTAAAAAAGGGAATAAACACAAAAGCAATCAGAGGTGTAATGAGGATGGCCGTAATGTTAAGAAAAAAGAAGGACCAATCTGTTACAAATGCTTTTGCGGGAATTGCCATAAACGTGATAGCACTCAATAAAGTTCCAAAAACACTTAATCCGGATGCCCACCAAGGGATACGTCCACCACCAGAAAAATAATCATCGGTTGATTTTTGTTTTCGTGCAAAATAAAGCCCAATCAACACTGAAATCAATAAATACAAAGCGAGAATACTGTAATTCAAGACGCCAAAAGGATGTGCAGCATCGGCTATTTTAAAGCTTTGCACCCCTGAAGTACGGACACCTGGAGCCACTTCTCCCGAAACAATCACAAAATCTTCATTGGTTTTAAAGGTCAGTGCCGTCACTGGAATTTTAGTATCGAGGGTGTCGTACACAAACCACTTTTTGGTAATGGTATTGTAAGCCAATATTTCATTAGAAAATCCTGGATGATTATTTAGAATATCATCTCTTCTTGTAGTTAGCTGATTGGTAAGGGAGTCATTGGAGGAAGTTGGCAATTGCAGGCCAATATTCTCCAACTCATCAAAAAGCACAGCGTCACTACCGCCATAAACCATTATGTGCATCGAGCCCATGACTTCTGCCGAAGCCCCCATCAATACTCTAGGTGCATCTTTTATCAACAAGTCCCCTTCGTCAGCCCAAGTTTGCTTTTTAAAATCGTATGTCAAATAATTGGTTAATGCGTTAGACTTTTGCCCTAGCATTTCCTGGCGTCCACCAATAACAAATAATTTTTTGGTAGTTTGTGTTTCCTGAATAGCCGTGGTATGGAGTGCGCGTGCAGCCCCAGGATAGTCTTTAAGTTTCTCCCAACTCTTTTTATCTTTTAAGGACAGTCTATAGAATGCATTCGTACTTCCATTCGCAGTGTTTCCACCCACGACATAAACATAATCGCCATCAACCACTGCTGACGAAAAGGCCAACGGTTCAGGAAGCTTTGGATACTCTTTTATTGCAATTTCTTTTGATCCCTTATTATAAGACAGTAAATATACCTTATCCGTAATCTCATTTTCATTATTACCACCAATACTTAACACACCTTCATTAGTTGCTACAGAAGCGGAGTAGCCTATAGGCATCGGTAATGGTGTTTTAGAGAGTCGCCATTGCCCATTTTCTAAAATAAAAATAGCGTTGCTCCATACTTTATTGCCCCCTTCCCAAGGTTTGCCTTCTGGAAAGTTAGCACCACCTGCGGCCAAAATCACACCATTGTGCGCACCGCCCAACATTCCAGCATAACCAATAGATTCAGAAGTACTATTAACTGCTGGTAGCGCTGGCAATTCTGTTCGTTCGAATTTGGATATTTCCTGACTAAATAATGGCAAACACGTCAACAGGACTGCTATTGTAAGGACTGCTTTTTGAAATTTCTTCATTTGAGAACTATTACATTACTATTAAAATCTTCGTATGTTGTAAGTAGCGTTAAACATATTCATATTCGTAATGATTAATTTTGACTTCAAAACATTACAATTTGACATAAGTAACTCATAAACAACCTGGCTAAGTTAATAAAATATCGTTAATTGTATTATGTATTACATATTAATATTTTTGAGGCTTTACTGTGCGATATTTTAAACTTTTAATCCAATGAATTCTATTCAGATAAATTAACGTTGGCACAATTTATAACTTAAATTTCCATTAGATAAACGAATTTTGTTAGCATCTGATAAAGAAGCCGCCATAGTTGGCGAGATGCACTGCTTAAATAATCCCCTATTTTGACGAATTCCAGTACCAACTCCATCACCCGATAGCATGACCAATCTTCGATAATTACTATCTTTAGCCTTTTACATATATACTTTCTGGTACTATAAATATCACACAGGTATCATTGCATTACTTATTTATACAGAACCTCACAAATATAAAATCCGATATGGTCCATTTTAAATATTTTACAGTAGTAGTGCTCATTGTTCTCCTTCAATCGTGTGCTTCTGTAGCACCACCAAAAGCGGTAGGACCTGTTCCCACGGCGCCACAATTAGAATGGCAAGAAATGGAATTTTATGGCTTTATCCATTTTAGCATCAACACCTTTACCGATGTCGAATGGGGATATGGTGACAAATCGCCTGAATTGTTTAACCCCTCCGAGCTCGATCCTCGCCAATGGGCCAGAATTGCTAAAGAAGCAGGCATGAAAGGTTTGATTTTAACCAATAAACATCACGACGGATTCACCTTATGGCCTTCCAAATACACTGAATATTCTGTAAAAAACTCGCCTTGGAAAGATGGGAAAGGTGACGTGGTAAAGGAATTAGCAGAGGCATGTAGAGAATACGGAATTAAAATGGGAATCTATCTCTCACCTTGGGATAGAAATCACGCCGATTACGGCAAACCTGAATACATTGACTATTTTAGAAATCAGCTCACAGAACTATTGACCAATTACGGTGATATTTTCGAAGTTTGGTTTGATGGTGCCAATGGTGGCGATGGCTATTACGGAGGTGCCAATGAAGTGCGCACCGTTGATAAAGAAAACTATTACGATTGGGACACTACAAATCAGCTCATCCGAAAACTACAACCTAATGCTATTATCTGGAGTGATAATGGTCCGGATGCCCGCTGGGTTGGTAACGAACACGGTTATGCTTACGAAACGACTTGGTCGCCACTTGTAAGAGATTCAATCTATGGCGGCATGCCTAATTACAGCACCAAATATGCGATGGGTCAGGAAAACGGAACGCACTGGGTGCCTGCAGAAGCCGATGTGTCCATTCGACCGAACTGGTATTATCACAAGTCTGAAGACGATAAAGTAAAAACGCTTAAAGAATTATTGGACATCTATTACCGATCTATCGGTCAAAACAGCACCTTATTATTGAATCTACCCGTAGACCGTAGAGGCTTGGTGCATGAAAATGATGAAAAACAACTTAAAAAATTAACCGCGCAACTGAAACAGGATTTCGCACAGAATTTAGCATTCCAGGCTAAAACTACAGCGGATACCCATCGCGGTAATTCTAAAAAATACCATTCGGACAACACAGTAGATAGCAATAAAAACACCTATTGGACTACTGATGATGGCACCACAAAAGGCTCCGTAACCATCGATTTTGGAAAACCAACCCCGTTTAATAGGTTTCTAGTTCAGGAATACATTGCCTTAGGGCAACGCGTCAAAAAGTTTAGTTTAGAAGCTGAAGTTGATGGCACATGGAAAACAATAGACCAACAAACCACCATTGGGTACAAGCGAATTTTGAGACTCGCAGATGTGGAAGCGACAAAAATCCGCTTGACGATTGCCGATTCCAAAGCTGCACCGCTTATTTCAAATATTGCAGTCTACAATGCGCCGTTAATTGTGGATACCCCTAAAATAAGCAGAGACAAACAAGGTAAAGTGACCCTAGAAGTTCCTGAAAAAGGACTAGCAGTGTACTATACAACTAATGGCGAGGAACCTTCCACTGCTTCGTCTTTGTATTCTAGTCCGATACAAATTGATCAACCTACGACATTAAAAACTTTTACGGTAGATCCTGAAACGAAACGTCAGAGTGAAGTATTAACCGAAACTTTTGACCTCAGCAAACTTCTTTGGAAGGTTTCCTCTGCAACTAATGAAGCACTAACAGAACAGGCCATTGACGATAACCCATTCACCAATTGGTCTGCCAGCAAAGAAACTTTAAATACCTCTAAAATCGATTTAGGAGAAACGGTTACGCTAAAAGGCTTCACCTATACGCCTACACAAGGCCGATGGATTTCCGGGGTCATTACCCATTACAGTTTTTACGGATGCACAGATGGCGAACAGTGGACAAAACTATCGGAAGGTGAGTTTTCAAATATTATCGCCAACCCTATTCAGCAAAAAGTGATGTTGGATGCCCCAAGTGCTGTGCGCTATATCAAATTAGTACCCACTACCATTATGAATAATGCCGACAAAGCCATAATTGCTGAAATTGGAGTCATCACCAAATAATAGATTTCATGAATAAATTGCTCTTCTCCTCTGTTTTAATCTTGTGTTCTTACACAACATTTTCGCAAGCTGACATTACAGAAAGCGAACTCAAAAATCACATCGAATTTTTAGCTTCGGAAAAGAATGCGGGACGCTTTCCTGGCACCAAAGCGAGTCGGGATGTCGTCAGGTACATCAAAAAGGATTTTAAAAAACAAGGACTTCAAAAGTTAGGCAACTGTTATGAGCAAAAATTTAAAGCACGCCTCCAGGTGGCCAAAGGTGGGCCTGAAAAACGACCGGTTAAAACGTCAAATGTAGTTGCTTTTCTTGAGGGCAATGATCCCATTTTAAAACATGAATACATCGTGTTAGGCGCCCATTATGATCATTTAGGAATGGGCGGGCCATCTTCAAAATCTGACCTGAAAAAGGCCATTCATTACGGTGCTGATGATAATGCCAGCGGTACCGCAGCCTTATTGGAAATCGCCGAGAAAATCGCCGCCAATAAAACAGCACTAAAACGCAGTGTTATTTTTATTGCTTTTGGCGCTGAGGAACAAGGCCTGTTGGGAAGCAACTATTTTGTCGACAATCCCTTAGTGCCCTTGTCTCAAATAAAACTGATGATTAACATGGACATGGTTGGCCGCTTAAATATAGAAAAGCACGTGTATATGAATGGTGCCGGAACTTTTCCTGATGGCGTGTCCTTATTACAGAATTTAGGCGAATCCGTGGGGTTAACGCCTATTGTTCATGCCGGCTCCGTTGGTGGCTCAGATCATGTCTCCTTTTTTAAGAAGGACTTGTCTGTTCTCGGAATTCATACGGGTGCGCACCCACAATACCACCGACCTGAGGATACGGCCGATTTGATCAACATTCCGGGACATCAGCAAGTCAGCGAATTTATCTATCAAGCCTTAATGCAAATTGCCACTACGGATTATAAACTGGAATTTATTTCGCAAGATTAACGAAAGGAAGTTCGCCTCCGTATGAATATTAGAGTCGTCCGTCGAAATGTTTTTCATTACATGATCTAAGTTCCTATATTTTCAGATTGTTTTTTTTAATCTATCTATACAATTAAACACCTATAATTTCAAGCATGCTAACGCCTATTCAATTATAATCAAACACCTAAACTCTCACTAATGAAATTTATTTTCCTCACATTCATCGGTCTCTTAACATTAACCAATTGTACCGCGCAAACCAAAACCTTTAAAGCTTCTGAAATTGCTGTGCTGCCACAACCTAATTCGTTGGAATTACAGGAAGGTTCTTTCACGCTTAATGCTGACCAAAGTATCTCAGCATCGGATGATCTTCAGAAAACTGCCGCTGCTGATCTTCAAGCTTATCTAACGGAAACTTTAGGTGAAAACTTGAAATCATCAGACGCCAAAAAAGCGACCATTACTTTTGATCTCAATACGAATCTAGGCCCAGAAGCTTATGAATTGACCGTCACTCCAAAAAACATCAACATCGCGGCCAGTGCTGCTGCAGGTTACTATTACGGCGTTCAGACCTTAAAACAATTGGTTTCTACTGAAAACAATACTGTTTTGGTGCCTTCAGTAACCGTTAAGGACAGTCCGCGTTTTAGATGGCGTGCGTTTATGTTAGATGAAGCCCGTTATTTTCATGGTGAAGCCTTCGTAAAACAAATGCTCGATCAAATGGCATTGTTAAAAATGAACACGTTCCACTGGCATTTGGTGGACGATGCTGGATGGCGTATCGAAATTAAAAAATATCCAAAATTGACTGAAGTAGGTGCGTTCCGTAAAGACACAGAAATCGAAACTTGGAAAAGCGGTAAGACTTCAGGCGAGCCACATGGCGGATTTTATACTCAAGAACAAATTAAAGATATTGTAGCCTATGCTGCAGCTCGTAATATTAATGTGGTGCCTGAATTTGAGATGCCAGGACACGCTAGTGCTGCCATCGCGTCTTATACTTGGTTAGGCACTGCTGGAAAAGCGATTGAGGTACCAGTTACTTTTGGACGTTTGTATGACAATTACGATGTGACTAAGCCAGAAGTCATCACCTTTATTCAAGATGTTTTAAATGAATTGTTTGATTTATTCCCTTCTGAAGTCATCCATATTGGTGGCGATGAAGTAGGCTACGAAGTTTGGGAGAAATCTGCTTCGGTTCAAAAGTATATGAAAGCGCACAACATCAAATCACCTGCCGATTTACAGATTCAATTCACCAATAACGTTTCTAAATTTATTGAAAGTAACGGTCGCCGAATGATGGGATGGAATGAGATTTTAGGTAAAAATATCCATGGTGATTTTGCTGAAAAGAAAGACGATGCAGAGGCTGAAACTGAATTGGCCAAAAACGCCATTGTACATTTTTGGAAAGGCGATTTAGCATTACTGACCGAAGCGGCTAAAAATGGCTACAGCATTGTCAATTCTATTCACAACAACACCTATTTAGATTATAGCCACAACTCTATTTCTTTACGCAAGGCTTATGAATTTGACCCGATTCCTGAAGGATTGGATGCACAATACCATGACAATATTTATGGTACTGGTTGCCAAATGTGGAGCGAATGGACACCGACCAACGCTGATGTAGAGCGCCAAGCCTTCCCTAGAATTGCTGCGTTTGCTGAAGTTGGTTGGACTAACTTAGTCAACAAAGATTACGACAGCTTTAAAGTCGCTCTTAAAAAAATGCAACAACATTGGGATACTTTAGGCATCAACTATTTTAAAGATTCTGACAAGCTTGAAGCAGAAGAAAAAGCTAAAGCCGATAAAAAATAAGACATGAAATACTTTTCATCCATACTCCTGCTCTTGGTCATTTTGAGCAGCTGCCAAGTCAAAAAAACAAGAACTTTTACGGAAGATGAAATCTCCATAGTTCCAAAACCATCATCACTATATCTTTCTGAAGGCAGCTACACCTTTTCAAAGGATACCAAAATCTCTGTTGCTGATGACAGTCAAAAGCCTGCCGCTAAATACTTATCAGATTTATTTGAAAAGGCAGCAGGTTTTCCGCTAAACATCATTGACACCAAAGATGAAAACGGCGTGGTATTTATTGAAGACGAAACCCTAGCAAGTGAAACCTATACGTTAGAAGTGACACCAAAAAGTATCACCATAAAAGCGAGTGATGCTGCGGGTTATTTTTACGCCGTGCAAACCATACGCCAACTCTTGCCAGCTAGCATTGAAAAAGCGGACAGTAACGCTACTGATTGGGTCATTCCTAGCATCAATATAACGGACCAACCTCGTTTTGCTTGGCGCGGCATGCAAATGGATTTCAGCCGTCATTTTTTCAGTATGGATGAGGTCAAAACCTTTTTAGACTATATGGCACTTTATAAGTTGAACACCTACCATATGCACTTAACCGATGATCAAGGTTGGCGTGTGGAAATAAAGAAGTACCCCTTATTGACCGAAAAAGGGGCATGGCGTATAGAAAGTTCTCACGATATAGAATGTAAGAAACTTGCCAAAACAGATCCGTCTTTTACGATTGACGAACAACATTATCACGACCGTGATGGCCAACGCATGTATGGCGGATTCTATACCCAAGAGCAAATTAAAGAGATTATTGCCTATGCGGCAGAGCGTCAAATTGAGGTGATTCCTGAGATTGATATGCCAGGCCACTTTAAATCGGCCATTGATAATTACCCATTTTTGGCCTGTACTGGAGAAGCTGGTTGGGGCGAATTATTTTCAAGTCCTGCCTGTTTAGGAAAAGAAAGCACCTATGAATTTACAAAAAACATTCTCTCAGAAATCGCCGAATTGTTTCCTTCTGAATACATCCACATCGGTGGTGATGAGGTAAATATCCAGTCGTGGAAAGAATGTCCGTTATGTCAAAAAGCAATTAAGGACAACAATTTAAAGAACGAACACGAATTGCAATCGTTTTTCAATCATAATATTGAGGCTTTTCTTAAATCAAAAGGAAAGCGTATGATGGGTTGGGATGAAATTGTAGAAGGTGGTGTTTCTGATCAAACCACGATGATGTGGTGGCGCAATTGGGCCCCAGATATGCTCACTAAAGCTGCTGATAACGGAAATGATATCGTCATGACACCTTGTTTTGAATATTATTTTGATGCGAAACATGAAGTAACGCCGTTCGAAAAGGTTTATAATTACGAACCAATCCCAGAAACATTTAACGAGGGTCAAGCGAAACATATCATAGGAATTCAAGCCAATTTATGGTCAGAAATGATTCCTAATTTTAAGCGTTTAGAATACCAAGCCTTTCCAAGATTATTGGCGATGGCTGAAACGGCTTGGAGTTCAAAAGATGCAAAAGATCACGATAATTTTCAAAAACGGATGACGCTTCAATACGACCGATTGGATGCTTTAGGCGTTCAATACCACATTCCCGCAGTCACCGGATTGAAAGATAAAGTAGCGTTTTTAGATACAGCAACCATTACTTTGGAAGCGCCATTACATGGGATGGAGATCTATTATACGACCGATGGTTCTATACCAACCAAAGCCTCTAAGAAATACACAGAGCCTTTAAGTTTTTCAGAAACCGTTACTTTAAACACTGTTGCCTATAGAGGTGACATTGCCAGCGAAAAGCGTTCAGCACTTGTAGAGAAGCAAAGCTATTTGGAGCCTTTAGAGGTGACTCCCGAAAAAGGAGCAATCAACCGTTGGGCGGCAGTAAAGAAATTCAAAGTGGTTGATGATATCGTCATGCCAAAATCAGCAACCTACATCGTAGTTAACGAATTAAATTTTACCGATCATGACGGTCAAGAAAACGTCTCTATGGTTTTTAAAGGCTATTTCTATGCGGAAGCTGACGGTTTATATGAATTCGCTACAAAATCTGATGATGGCAGTTTGTTATACATCGGCGATAAATTTGTGGTGGATAATGGCGGTAATCATTCTGCTTTAGAAAAGAATGGGATGGTCGCCCTTAAAAAAGGATGGCATCCACTTACGGTAAAATTCCACGAAGCTACTGGCGGTGGACAATTGACCGTTTGGTATACAGCGCCTAATGGCGATAAGAAAATTTTAAACGGGGATGTTATTGGGAAGTAAAATTTTAGACACGAATTGCACGAATTAACACTAATATAAAGTTAGGAAGTTTCGAAATTCATAATATTATGTTGAATGATAAAGTGAACTCTAAATTAAAAATTAGTGCACATTCGTGAAATTCGTGTCAAAAACCCCATCTCCACAAATTCATCAATACAATATAATCAATCAATGAAACTATTTATAAAATTAGTGCTAATTTTTTCGGTCATCTGGACTTCTAGCTGTCAGCAGACAAAAGATTTCACCATAGCACAAACCTACCAAGAACCTGAAGATCCTTCACCAGCAACGGATCAAAATTGGTCGGCGGTTCCTCAAGGGCTTCAAGCCTCAGTGTCCTCAACGGACATTCGATTTGTACGCAGTGAAATCCCTAAAATTGAACCACAATCCACTTGGGAAGGTGTTGCTTGGAAAGGTGAACGCACGGCAGCGCAATTAGTACTTTGGAGCAATGATTCTTTAACAGAAGTCAACACCAAAATTTCAGATTTTAAGTCGGATTCAGGAGCAACACTCCCATCAAGCATTGCAACGATTAATTTTGTAAAATATGTATTAACCGATGTCTTCGATCAAGGTTGTGGCCATAGAAAACCGGAAGACTTTCCGTCTTCTTTAGCTGCAGATGCACTTGAGCCAGTCAATTCTTTCGCGATTCACGCACAGGAAACCCGACCAATTTGGGTGACGATGGATATTCCGAAAGATGCCAAACCGGGCACTTACACGAGCACATTCACCATTGATCTTAAAGGTCAAGCATCAAAAACAATGGCATTTTCCATCCGCGTTATTGACAAGGTTTTACCACCAGCTTCCGATTGGAAATTCCATTTAGATTTATGGCAAAATCCTTACGCAGTAGCACGTTTTCATGACGTGGAGCCGTGGTCTGATGCGCATTTTGATTTGTTAAAACCGATTATGAAACGTCTTGCCGATGCTGGACAAAAAGTCATTACCGTTACCCTTAATAAACGCCCGTGGGGAGGACAAACTTACGATCAATTTGAAGCGATGATTGAGTGGCGCAAAAAAGCAGATGGCACTTGGACTTATGATTACACCATTTTTGATAAATGGGTGCAAATGATGATGGATTTAGGCATCAAGAATCAAATAAGTGGCTATTCCATGGTGCCTTGGGGCAACGAGTTTTACTATTTTGATGAAGCCGAAAACAAAGAAATCAAGGTGAAAGCAGCACCGGGAACCCCAGAATATAATGACTTATGGATTCCGTTTTTAGCCAAATTCAAGACCCATTTGGAAGAGAAAGGCTGGAATACCATTAAAAGAATTGCGATGGACGAGCGCGGCCCAGAAGAAATGAAGGCCATGCTAGAATTGCTCAATGGGCACGCTCCCGAATTTGGTGTGTCGTTTGCCGACAATCATAAAAGCTATAAATTGTATCCGGACGACTTAAAAGACATGTCCGTTGCCTTTGGACACCCTGTAGATGCTGAGGATTTAACGATTCGAAAAGCTAACGGCTACATCAGCACCTTTTATGTGTCCTGTGCCGACGCATTTCCAAATACCTTTACCTTTTCGCCTCCTGCCGAGGGAACGTTTATAGGCTGGTACGCCATGGCGGCCGATTTTGACGGCTTTTTGCGTTGGAGCTATAACAGCTGGACAAAAAACCCATTGCAAGATTCCCGATTCATAACCTGGCCTGCGGGCGATACCTATATTGTGTACCCTAACAATAAAAGCTCCATCCGCTTTGAAAAATTAAGGGAAGGTATTGTTGATGCTGAAAAAATCAGAATTTTAAGAGACGATTTTACCAACAGAGGTATGGATGCAGAACTTCAAGAATTAAATAAACTCGTCGCAAAGTTCAACAGAAATACCAAACCGGAAGATTTAGAAGGACTGCTTGAAGACGCTAAAGAGCAACTCAATCAATTGGCCGAAAAATAAAAATAGTAATCAAATTATATAACATTCAACATGACAACATTAAAACAATTTACCGTAAAACGGGTCACCACTAAAATCCTTATTCTAAGCGCGTATTTGCTAATCAGCACCCTTGGGTTTTCGCAAGAATTAGTGGTTAACCCGCAACCTCAGCAGCTTTCTGTCTCAAAGTACACGTCTGTCCCATCGCATTTTAAGGTGGAGCAGAAAAATGCTGATCCTGCTACGAAACATTTACTATCGACATTCTTTACGAGTAACAATACCGCTTCGGACGGATTTTCAATTAGCATCGGAGAACGTAAGGATAAATTCTCGAGAAAACTTCTGAAAAAAGTCCCTCAAAAGCCAGAAAGCTATTACATCCATAGTTCGGACAAGGCTATTACCGTTATCGGCAACGATGCGCGTGGCACCTACTACGGCGTGAGAACTATAATCGCTTTATTACAAGCTGATCAAATGCCTTTAGGTGAGATTACCGATTATCCAGACGTGACAGCACGTGGCGTTGTAGAAGGCTTTTACGGTGCGCCGTGGAGTTTTGAGCACCGTATGCGTCAGATTGATTTTTATGGCGAAAACAAACTCAACACCTACATTTATGGTCCAAAGGATGATCCTTACCACAGCTCTCCAAACTGGCGAAAAGCCTATCCTGAGGATGAAGCAGCGCAACTTAAAAAACTCATCGATAGAGCTGCTTTAAATCATGTCGATTTTGTATGGGCCGTGCATCCTGGTAAAGACATAAAATGGACTGAAGAAGACCGAACTGCCCTACTCCGTAAATTTGAAATGATGTATGATTTAGGCGTGCGTTCTTACGCTGTGTTTTTCGACGATATTTCTGGTGAAGGGACTAACCCAAGTCAACAAGCCAACCTCTTAAATTACTTGCACACCAATTTTGTAAAGGTTAAAAAAGACGTGACGCCTTTAATCATGTGCCCTACCGAGTATAATAAAAGTTGGGTGAAACCTGAAGGTAGTTATCTAGAAACTTTAGGCAAAGAATTAGATCCTTCAGTCAGAATTATGTGGACAGGAAACCGTGTGGTGGCAGACATTGATAAAGAAACGATGGACTGGATCAATAACAAAATTCAGCGTGAGGCCTTTATTTGGTGGAATTTCCCAGTGTCTGATTATGTGAGAGACCACTTATTATTAGGTCCAGCATATGGCAACACTAAAGACATTGCCAAAGATGTATCTGGCTTTGTTTCCAACCCAATGGAACATGCTGAAGCCTCCAAAATTGCGATTTACGGCGTGGCTGACTATACTTGGAACATGGCAGGATACCGACCTGAACAAAGCTGGCAAAACGCCTTAAAAGTAGTGATGCCAGAAAGCGCAGCAGCTTTAGAGGTTTTTGCAAACCATAACAGCGATTTAGGTCCTAATGGTCATTTATACAGACGCGACGAATCGGTGAAGTTCAAACCTGAGGCAGAGGCGTTCTTGGAACATTTGAAAGCCGATCAAAACATTGCAAATCTCGACCTTGTTGCCAGCGAATTTAATGCGATGGTAGAAGCGTCTTATATTTTGTTAAACAGTACGGATAATCTAGTGCTTTTGGAAGAAATGCGCCCTTGGTTGAGACAATTCAAATTGTTAGGGCAATCAGGATTGGCCATGGTGAATATGCATAAAGCACTCCAATCAAAAAACACTACAGATTTTGAACGTAGCTACCAGGCCATTAAAGCTATGAAAGCAGAGATGTACACCAATGACCGTAATGACAACCAAAACCCTTACCAACCGGGTGTGAAAACCGGCAGTTTAGTGGTAACACCATTAATCGATGAGGCTTTTGCACATTTAACAGCAGTTTACAATAAAACATTTGATAAAAACTTAGAAGTCGTAGCCAACTACAATCCGCATAAACTTTACACCAATGTTGAGCAGTTGAAACACCAAACTGCGACCCTAAAAGATCGAACTTTAGGAATGAATGTGCCTTTGGAAGTGATTCGTTTTGAACCGAAAGCCTACTTCGGATTTGAATTAAAGGAAGCCGCACAAGTAAAATCAATCGCCTACAAACTATCGCCAGCAACTAGTTATGAGCACTTGGCCTTAGAAGTATCTACCAATGGTAGCAACTGGACCTCTGTGAAAACAGAGGTTAAGGATGATGCCGTAAGAGGCACTATTAATAGTGAGGTGAAGTATATTAGAATTAGCAATAATGCTTCAAAAACACTAGAAGCAAAACTTGATCATTTAAAAGTAGAATTAAAATAATCTGATCAGAATAATTCTGATTTTAGGTGAAACTATAGGCAAAGCAAGATATCTTGTTTTGCCTATTTTTTTTGGGGGTATACCTCAACTCCCCATTTCTAACTAACTAATTACGTATTAGATTTCTGAAGCCTATGAAAACAATTACTATCTTAGAGACGCGATCGTTATTTAAACCGTTTATGTAAAATTTGGTCACGTTACCAAGATTTGGTACTTTTAATTAAATTTTAATTAAAATGGGAAAAAACACATCAATATCACTCGGAACTCATTTTGAAGATTTCATTAAAGAAGAAGTTAATTCGGGAAGATATGGGTCTGTCAGTGAAGTTATCCGTTCAGCATTGCGATTATTAGAACAGGAAGAGAAAAAGGAAAGAGAATTAATTAAAGCTCTTGAAGTTGGAGAACAAAGTGGATTTGTTGTGAACTTCGATCCTAAAGAAAATTTGACGGAATTACATCGCCAACACAATGCGTAAAAACAACTATCGTATAAGCCGACAAGCGATTGATGATTTGAACGCTATTTGGATTTATACATTCCACAAATGGTCAAAAGAACAAGCGGACAGATATTACGAGTTAATAATTGGTGAGATAGAATTTATTGCGGACAATTATGAAATTGGAAAATCTGCAGAAAACACTCGACAAAACTATCAAATAACGAAAATTAAATCGCATCTTATATTTTACAGGAAAGTGGAAAATCAAATTGTTGAAATCGTTAGGATTCTACATCAGAGGATGGATATTAAGGAACGTTTAAAATAAAAAACCCACACGAAAATATTTAAAAATTCAGTGTCGTCACCTACGCTCAAATCCTAAATAAATTTTCTTTATGAATTTCTCTAATAAATGTAATGTCATTTTTTTTATAGTGACATCAATACTATTAAGTTCCTGCAATGATGAGGCAGAAACCAGAAATTCAAAAACACTTCCAAAATTAACTAAAGAAGAGCGCATGGAATTGTTTTTAGAATCGCCCATAACACTAAACACGAACGTTACAGAACAACGCTTAAATACCATCCAATTCCATAAGAGTTATATCTTAAATGAAAATCCGCATAATGCTAATAGCGACTCCCTTTTGAGAGCCAATTCTAACAGTTATGTGGTTATTGGAGAAGAACATTTTGATAAAGAACGCGATTCTCTAATCCGATTTGCATCAGCCACTGATGTTATCGAAGTTTTAAAAAATAAGTATGTCGAGCGCGTAACTTATATGCGATTACAGTCTGAAGGCCTACAGCTCAATTATAGCATGCATTTAGGAATGGATGCAGATAGTTTTACAAAACTGTTTCCCTTAGAAATTGACGCCAATTACAAGGCTACAATTGAAGAACATGACGCTTTTGAAGTGACCTTTACTTTTGATCAAACGGACAAGACATTAAAAGAAGTGCATTATGTTTCGGTGATGGACTGATTTAAGATTTCATTTTTAGCAGAGATTAAGGGAAAATATAATCAAACTTTTATAAAAACAATTTAATCTTTAAATTCCCAAACCTTTACATAATCAATAGCCATTTCAAGTGGAAAGTTTTCCGTTGAGGTTACAAGTCCCGGCCAGAAATCAATACCGGATTGACCTTTATCGGCACTCGCATGGTTTAAGATGATGTAATAATCGGTCTCAAATGGCCAGCGTTTTTCGAAATCGCCTGTGGGCTCGTGCACCATCGTCAGTTTATTGTTCACATAAAACTCGATGCGATTGGGGCGTTTTACAATGCCATACGTATTGTACTCTGTAAGGGTGATTGAAGGCGTTTTACCTTTAGAAATGTGTTTGGCATTGCCGTCCGATTGATGCACAACTTGATGTACAAAATTATCGTTGTTAAGGCGTTCCATGATATCAATTTCGCCGCCATTAGGCCATCCAGCATAGACATCATTTTGTGGCATCAACCATATGGCTGGCCAACCGCCTTGTTCAGCGCTGTTAAACTTCGCTCGCACTTCTATCTTTCCGTATTTAAAACTGAATTTATCTTTGGTTTGTATTGCTCCAGTTTCTGGTAGATCAGTCTCTTCATTCCAACGCGCGCGGATGTGTAAATTTCCATCCTTGACTTCCGCCAACGCTGCATCCTCCATAACGTATCGGTTCCACGGAGACCCACCTTCTCGCTGGGGAAGACTCGTCCATAATTTGGTATTATAAGCAGTCCCATCAAACTGGTCTTCAAACACCAATTGATACGCTTCAGTATTGTTTTCGATTATTGGTTTACTAACCGAACACGACTGTAACACCGCGCACAAAAGTAACAGCAATCCCAACCGACTCAATACTGAATTCATTTTCATCATCTCTAAAATCTAATTTTCTATTTCTATTTTCTCTCTTTTCTTTATTCTGTCTTGATTTTTCAACTTATTTATAATCACATTAAAAACCACCTCGTCTTCTGCTTCTTTTCTGAATCAGAATCCACTCCTCCTTTAAAAGGAGGAGAATTTAGGATGGTACTTAATCACTGAAATTAGCGAACAATATAAAGGTCATTGATACCGTACTTAACACTTGGACATTTATCGTTTAAGTTTCTTGAATTCGAGATTCTCTCTTCTCTCTGTTTTCTAAACCCTATTCAGCATTCAACCTCACTTATAATTACACCGAAACCACCTCGTCTTCTGCTTCTCTCCGGAAGCAGAATCCACTCCTCCTTGTTAGGAGGAGAATTTGAAATGGTACTTAATTATTAAAATTAAGTAAACAATACAAAGGTCAATGTTATTGTGATTAACACATCAACATTTGTGATTCAGATTTTGTGATTCGAGATTCGCTTGTCTCTTCTCTATTCTCTCTTCTCTATTCTCTCTATTCTCTTCTCTCTATTCTCTATTCCTAGTTATAACTCTCAATATACTTCCAATCCAGCTCCTCAGAATCCTTATATTTCTTCCGTGTTTCCTGAAGTTTTTGCTTCATTCGCGTCACAACTTGTGCATATTTCGGGTCATTGATCACGTTATTAACTTCTTTAGGATCATTTAAACGATCATATAATTCCCATTCATTCACATCATGGTAAAAATGGATGATTTTATAGTCTTTGGTAGCAATCCCATAATGCCTTTTTACGGCGTGTTCCGCAGGATATTCGTAATAATGGTAGTACACGGCATCTCTATCCCAAACGGCTTTATTACCGGTTAAAAGCGGCACTAAACTCTCTCCTTGCATGTCTTCAGGAGCAGTAACACCGGCAACTTCAAGAAATGTTTGGGCAAAATCTAGATTCTGCACCATCTCATCTTCCGTAATTCCTGGTTTAATTTGATTTGGCCATTTAATTAACAACGGTGTTTTAAACGATTCGTTGTACATAAATCGTTTGTCAAACCAACCGTGTTCGCCTAAGTAAAACCCTTGATCAGAGGTATACACCACAATGGTGTTATCCGCCAATTGTTCTTCATCTAAATAATCTAACACGCGTCCAACATTATCATCTACAGAGGCGATGGTTCCTAAATAATCCTGTAAGTAGCGCTGGTATTTCCAAACCGTTAAGGTGGAATCGTTCATAGTTGGGTAACGTTTTTTGAAATCCTCATTTATCGGTCCGTAAACTGCATCCCACTTGGCGCGCTGCTCTGCATTCAAGGTATATAAGCTTTCTCCGAGTTGACTCCATTGCTCAATGTTCAGCTCTTTAACCGTAGCTGGCGTGAGCTTATTATCGTTGATGAGCGACATGTGTTTTAAAATTCCCATCTCTGCCGATTTAGCAGCTGATCCTCTCGTTTTATAATCATCAAACAAGGTTTCTGGCAATGGAAAGGTCTTTTGGGTGTATTCTTTATAATACTTTTCACTCGGTAACCACGCACGGTGTGGCGCTTTGTGCAAATACATCAACATAAATGGTTTATTCGGATCTCTACGGTGTTTCATCCAATCTAAAGTCAAATCGGTAGTGATGTCCGTCACATAGCCGTCAATAATAGTATCGCCTTTTTGGGTAATAAACTTCGGATTGTAATAATCGCCCTGACCTGGTAAAATCTTGAATTCGTCAAATCCTTTTGGATTATTCCCAAAATGCAGTTTTCCGAACATCGCTGTTTGATAACCCGCCTTTTGCAAGATTTGTGGAAAGGTTACATTAGTGGTATCAAAATGACTTAAGTTGTCAATTTTACCATTAATATGGCTATGCTTTCCGGTCAGAATTACGGCCCTTGACGGTGCACATATAGAATTGGTGACACTGGCATTGGTAAAAAGCATCCCTTCATTGGCAATACGATCAATATTTGGTGTATTTATCAAGGTTTTATCATAAGCACTAATGGCTTGATACGCATGATCATCAGACATGATAAAAATGATGTTAGGTCGTTGTGTAGGGGATTGTTCCACTTTTTTAACGATATTTTTATTTTGACATCCTACAGTGAGGAGTGTATAAATAAAAAGACTGCCGAGTTTGAATAGTTTCATAAATGGTCTATTGTTTATTTTTATTTGGCATGTATTCTATCCCTTCAATAGTAAATGCACTATTTTCAGGTGTTGCATGTTCCTTTTTAACGATGTCCTGGAATTTTTTGAGCATCTCTGGATGTTTATCCATGATATTGTTTTCCTCACGGATATCTGAATCTAAATCATATAATTCGACGTCCTTATTCCCTTTTTTAATGTTTTTCCAGACCATTTTCCAATTGCCCATTCTCACGGCAACCTGTCCTTCATAACCCGCAAACTCCCAAAACAAATACTCATGTTCTTGTTGATTACCAGAGTTTGTAAGTGCGTTATAAAAGCTAATACCATCCGTTTTGTAATCAGTTTGCACCTTTGCTATCTCATTAAAGGTAGGCATCACATCATAAAATGCAGAAATATGATCGCTTTTAGTTCCGGCTTTTATTTTAGCCGGCCAGGTCGCAATCATTGGCACTCTTATGCCGCCTTCGTACGTATAACCCTTGCCTTTGCCGCGATTGCCATCAAACAAGCCACCGCTATTGAAGAATTCCGGATCAGCACCACCATCACTGGCGGGACCATTATCTGAAGTGAAAATAATCAAGGTATTGTCATAGAGCCCTTCTTCTTTTAAATACTTAACCAGTTTCCCTACATTTTCATCCAAATAAGATATCATCGCTGCATAAGTAGCATGAGGGTATCGTGTTGGGAAATAACTGCCCACTTCTTTTTTGAAATAATATGGCGCCTCATCTCCAAATTTCTTCACATAATGATCTACCCATTTTTTAGGGGCTTGTAAGGGCACATGCGGAATAGGACTAGCCCAATACATAAAAAACGGTTGCGTTTTATTCTCCTCAATAAAACTCATCATCTTATCAAAAATCAAGTCTGGACTATAATCGGGTTGTGTGTATTTTTCATAAGAAGCCAAAGCCACAGGATCATTCTCTTTTAACAACCCAAAATGTGGCGCAATTGTATCGTTTTTTAAATGATAACGGTGTTCGTTCTCATATAAATGCACTGGGGTGTAGGTATGTGCTTGCCGTTGGCAATTGTATCCAAAAAAATAGTCGAAGCCCATTTCTGTTGGAATGGATTCGGTTTGTGGCGCTCCTAATCCCCATTTACCGACAATGGCCGTTTTATAATTGGCTTCTTTTAAAAATTGAGCAATGGTGGTTGTGTTTTCTGGCATTGGCCGTTGGCCTTCTAAGGTAGAATCTTTTAACATGGCGCGATAGTTCCAAACGTCGCCACGCTCTTCCCATTCGTCATTACCACGGATGCTAGCATGGCCACCATGTAAACCTGTCAGCAAGGACGCACGTGCCGGTGCGCAAACGGGAGCAGCGGTATAATGCTGGGTAAATAGGATGCCTTCTTTTGCCAAAGCATCGATGTTTGGGGTTTCTATTTTGGTCTGTCCGTAAGCTCCTAAATCACCGTAGCCCAAGTCGTCCGCTAAGATGTATATGATATTGGGTTTTTGAGCAGGTTTTTCAGATGCTTGTTTCTCAACAGTTTTACATCCGAAGAAGGATGCTACAACCATGACAATTGCGAGACTATGACCTATTTTTATCATAATTTATTGTAACTCGTTAAATTTATTTTTGCAGTTTTCAATCCTTTTCCTGAAACTTCTAAGGTAATATTACCAGGACTTTCATCCGGTTGCACCAACACCACCAATTTACCACTAAACAATTTCATCGTAGGCAGATGAAACATTTCTAATGACGTCGCATCTCCATTGGCGGCAGCTTTATAGCTTCCTGCACCTTTCACTTTAAATTTTAATTGATTGGTAGCGCTAGGACACGGAACTCCGTTTTTATCTACCACTGATACGGTGACAAAAGCTAAATCTTTACCATCAGCACTTAACTGTGTTCTATCGGCTTCTAAGACTAATTTGTAGGGTGTTCCTGCGGTATGGGTTTCCTTTTCTGCCACGGGATTTCCTTCAGCATCAAAAGCGACCACTTTTATGGTACCCGGTTCGTATTTGACATCCATCCACATGAGTCGGTAGCGCGCGGTTGGCGAATTCATAGATTTTCTTTGGATGCCCATGCTTTTACCGTTTACAAACAGTTCAGCACTATCATAATTGGTGTACACAAAAACGGGGGTGATTTCTCCTTCGCGTCCTTCCCAATTCCAATGGGGTAACATGTGAAGGGTTTCCTCTTTTGTATTCCAACGGCTTCGGTATAAATAAAAACGATCTTTCGGTAATCCTGCCAAATCATTAATCCCAAAATAGGAGCTTCTAGATGGCCATTTGGTATCGTAAGGCGTTGGTTCTCCTAGATAATCGAAACCCGTCCATACAAATTCGCCAATCACCCATGGTTTATCATCCTGCAATACAAAATCTTCATCAGGGATGTTAGACCAACTGCAAGCTTCCAAATCGTAGGATGACGACTGTAAATCGTCATACATTTTCATTTTTGCTTCCACTACAGGAAACTTATAAATACCGCGAGAACTTACCGTAGAGGCGGTTTCTGACCCTAAAATCATGCCTTGCGGAAAGGCTTTGTAGGCGTCTTCATATAAATTCACCCGATAATTCAAGCCTGGGATGTCCAATACGGCACCAAAACCTGAAGCCATGGTTGCTTGTACCTGATCCATACCTACCGTTACCGGTCGGGTTGGGTCTTCACGATGAAAAATATCCTGCAGCCATTTGGCACGTTTAGCACCATCACTGCCCCATTGATCAGGGACTTCATTGCCGGAGCTCCACATGACAATACTCGGGTGGTTGCGCGTAGCCTGTACTAAGTTTACAATGTCCTTTTCTGCATCGGATTCAAAATAGCGATGGTAGCCGTTGTCGACTTTCGGTTTTGCCCATTCATCAAAACTTTCGGCTAAAAACATGAAGCCCATTTCATCACACAATTCGAGTTGCTCCAAAGACGGCATATTGTGTGCGCTACGGATGGCGTTCGCCCCCATATCCTTTAAAATTTGAAGTTGGCGACGTAAAGCTGATGTGTTCACTGCTGTGCCAATTGGGCCTAAATCGTGATGCAGACAAACGCCTTTAAATTTGATGACCGAATCGTTTAGGCTAAAACCTTTTTCCGCTTCGTATTTGATTTTTCGAATTCCGAATCGTGTAGAAATTTCATCTTTTAAGATGTCTTCAACATATAATTGAGAGGTGGCCGAATATAAATAAGGCGTTTCCGGACTCCATAACCGCGGATTGTTAACCGCGATATTCTGTTCAAAGGCATCTCCAAAAATGGCTTGGGTTGAATCGACAGCCACCGTATTTCCGTCGGCATCTTTGATGGTGGTTACCATTTTTAGGTTTTCACCGGACACTTTTGTTTTGATGTTGACTTTCGCTAGATCTGAAGTTATAAAAGGTGTCGTTATAAAGGTTCCCCATTGATCAATACTTTCCTTGTTTTTAGTAATGACCCGCACATTGCGATACAATCCCGCACCCGGATACCAACGTGAGGACAACTCGCGATTAGTCAGTTTCACCGCCAATATATTTTTTTGGTTGGCACGGATATGCTCGGTGATGTCAAAATAGAAATAGCTGTAACCATAGTTCCAACTTCCAATTTTTTGGCCATTTAGGAATATTTCAGGCTCGCTCATGGCGCCTTCAAAAAGGAGGATGACTTTCTTTTCTGAATCAAAATTTGGAATGGCAAACTGATTACGGTACCAACCAATTCCGATATATGGCAGTGCTCCCGTGCGTCCAGTTTTTTCTGTAGCCACTTCTTCTCCATTTTGAACAATGGCCACCGTTTGCTTGTCAATTTCTTTATCAAAAGGCCCTTTTATGGCCCAATCGTGAGGCACGGTAACGGTTTCCCATTTGGAATCATCAAAAGATGTTGAAGTTGCATTTTCCACATCGCCTTTATGAAATTTCCAATTCTTTTCTAAAGTCAACACAGTTCGCTCCTGACCGTGAATTGTCCCTGAGCAGAGCACTCCAAATAACACACAGATCGCCGACATTTTAAAAACTGTAGTACTGTTAACAAGGTGTCTTTTGATAGTTTTCATACGATTTGAACGCTCTATTTATTCTGAAAAATATTAAATGGCTTTGAGGTCCCAGTTAGTGACAGTACTACGACACCATGTGCAGGCACTTCAAAACTTAATACTTCTTTGGTGGTGGATTCATAATCCTGTTTCGCCCATAAATCGCGGTAATGATAGCCCTTTGAAGCATCTAAACCAACGGTATCTAAATCGAATGTCATGGTTGTTGGCTTGTCGGACCTGTTTAACAAAGTCACCGCCACTTTCCCACTCATCGTAGAGATTAACGGTTTTGCCCAAACTTCTATATCGCCATCATCTACCAATCGGCGTGCTTGGTACACCAACGGATCTTGATTGAGGGCAATCAGTTCTTTATTGGTAAGAATATCAATCGTTTCTGGAGTCATATAACGCAAGTCATTCCCCGCTAAAAGTGGCGAATTCATCATGCACCACATGGTAAAATGGGTTTTATCTTCTTCATAACTCATACCGCGACCTACTTGTAGCATGTCCATATCGTTGACATGGCCTGGGGATGCGTATTTCCAGAGGTCAGCATTCAAATCGATGATGTGTAGGATGGAACTGAATTCGTTGCTGATATCGCCGGAAATTCGCCAAGAATCGGCAATTTGCAACGCCCATTCGCCAGGAAATTCCCATCGGCAGATATTATATACCGTATTCGGTTTAATTTCTTTGATGATATTGGCAATTTGGGTGTATCGAATTTCTTCATCCAAGCCTAACCAATCACCCCCACACCAATCAACTTTAATGAAATCATAATTCCAGTCGTTGAGCATTAATTTTAAATCCTTTCTGTCGTGGCCCATCAGTCCAGAGCCAACTCCAATCGTATCCTTATCCCAATGCGAAGCACACGTATTGATTCCCGCATCCGAATAGATGCCTGCTTTTAAGCCTTTGGAATGGATATACTCAGAAATAACTTTCATCCCATTAGGAAATCGTGTGGGATGTACCATTAAATTGCCCTCAGCATCACGACCTCCAAAAAAGCCATCGTCAATGTTTACATAAGCGTAACCCACATCAGCCATTCCGGTCGAAACCATGAAATCGGCTTGGGCTTTGATGACCTCTTCATTGATATCGACATGAAAATTATTCCAGCTGGACCAGCCCATAATGGGCGTTTGTGGTTTGCTGATGGCTTGGGCCGTATGTTCAATTAAAGTCAAAGGCACCACCGTTCGTTCTTGAGATTTACAAGACATCAAAACGAGAACCGACAACAACAGACAAATTTTATACATTCTATTTCTATATTTAAACAAATATCGACCGCTTTCAACAATGAAAAGGGTCGATATGTTGTACTTATTTCATACGCATACTTACACTATCATTACTCAATTGGCACCATCCAGTACGAATACGAATAATCTTGATACGGCAGTCGGTATTGCTCCATTGGCAATCTTCCCCAACTGTTAATGCTACCCAAACCTTGTTGGAAACCATCAATGTTTACGAACACTTCTTTACGAGGATCAATTTCTCCTGCATGGTGTTGCACGCGCTCATCATTGGTATGTAAATCTTCTTCCGCAAAATTAAGGGCAGAAACAGACACTGGTGTTTCGCTTAAAAATTTAAGACCTGAACCATCTTCCTTAGTAAGTGCCATCCAACGGACGTCTAGTTTGTTTCCTGTTTCCTGCGGACGGATGTATGGGAAATATTGCTCCTCAATACTTTGTTTATACAATCCAACTTTGGCTGCATGTTGTCTATCCGTATAGGCTTCAAAAGGACCTTTTCCGTAAAACGTAATGTTTTTATAAGCTTCTGGCAAGACCAATTTGTTTCCAAATTTATAGAAATCTGGATGTTTTCCTTGGATTGCTTTTAACTCATTAGTCACTTTTACAGCGCCGTTTCCATCCACCATAAATTTCGCGATAACTTTTGCATCGCCATCAAACAACTCTCTGGTAAAGGTGATTTCTACTTCAGATTTTGAGATTTGTTTTACAGCGGTCGTCACCTTACCTGAAGTTCCAGCATCTTTCCATGCTTTATAACTCCTTTGGGTGCCTGCACCGTAATCATTATCGGTTGGCGCACGCCAGAAATTGACTTGCGGGCCTTTTTCTAACAAGCTTTTAGTCTTGTATACATAATCCGTTAAGGTACCTTCTTTTTGATTGAACGTTACTGTGAAATGTTCTCCTGTAACGGTAATTACATCACCTTCAGTTTTCGATTTAACTGCGGCAGTTGCTTTTTCAGGAGTTAACAGATTAGCTTCTTGCAATTGGAATTGCTCATAGGCCACCACATAACCTGCTTTCAATAAAGGTTCGTCTGCCTTTAATTGGGCAGCGACGTTTAAGAAATATTCAACATCTTTTTTTAATGTCGTTTTGAAAGGGATTTTTAAAGCTTTCTTCGCTTGAGGTGCCGTCACAAGATCCTCAATGGTTCCTGATTCTACAACCTCGCCATTAGCTAGTACTTCCCAAGTTAATTTATAGTTGGATAAATCTCTGAAGAAATACCAGTTTTTAAGATCGATGACACCATTAGCCAAATCATTTTCATAGAACTTAATGTCTTGGTGAATGTGTGCTACTTCATGAATATGCGGGTTAGGCGTGCGGTCTGGTTGTACCAATCCATTGTTCAAAAAGTTATTATCACTTGGTGTACCTTCCGGACCGAAATCGCCACCATAAGCAAAAATCTCACGGCCATTTTTTTCGATTTTCAGACCCTGATCTACAAAATCCCAAATAAATCCTCCTTGAAGTTTATCGTACTTTTCAAATAAATCCCAATATTCTTTAAAACCACCCATACTGTTCCCCATAGCATGTGCATACTCGCACTGTACATAAGGCTTGGTTCTTCTAGGATCTTTAGCATAAGCTTCCATATCTGCAGGCGTCTCGTACATTGGCACATATAAATCTGTATTCCATTCGTGTACCGCACGCTCGTATTGCGTTGGTCTGGTATCGTCCATCTTTTTAGCCAACAAATAAGACTCATAGAAATTGTAACCATTTCCAGCTTCGTTTCCTAAAGACCAAATCACGATAGATGGGTGATTCTTATCACGCTCCACCATACGTCCAACACGCTCCAAATGTGCCTTTAACCAGGCTGGATTGTTCGCTAAAGTTTGGTCTAAAGCGTAACCCATTCCGTGCGATTCGATATTAGCCTCATCAATGACATAAATCCCGTATTCGTCACATAATTCATAAAAATAAGGATCATTAGGATAATGTGCCGTTCTCACCGCGTTGATGTTGTATTCTTTAAAGATTTGAACATCCCTTAGCATGTCTTCGCGAGAAATGACGTGGCCTGTATTAGGATCGTGCTCATGACGGTTAACCCCTTTGAATAAAATTGGTTTTCCATTTACCAAATATTGTCCATCTTTTACTTCAGAAGTTCTAAAGCCTAATTTTCGAGAAATAGCTTCAATAACATTTCCTTTTCTATCTTTAATGACGATGTTTAATTGGTATAGGTTTGGAATTTCAGCTGACCATGTTTTTACTTGCGGAATCACTTTCTTGAAACTGAAAGTTTGTGCCGTGTTTGGCGTCAATTCAAATCCTGTTGATGCACTATAGATTGATTGGTTATTTCTAGTTATTTCTACCGAAACGCTTCCTTTTTGCTTTTTAGAATCGATACTTTTTACATCGAACGCTAAATCAAAAACACCATCGGTATAATTGTTCTCCAATCCTGCTTTGGCAAAATAATCTACCAACTGAATTTTTGGCCGTGCATATACATACACATCACGCTCAATTCCTGAAATTCTCCAGAAATCTTGACATTCTAAATAGCTACCATCACTCCAACGGTACACTTCTAAAGCGATGCTGTTCTGTCCTGGTTTTACAAAATCGGTCACATTAAATTCTGCCGGAAGTTTAGAACCTTGACTATAGCCCACTTTTTTACCGTTAATCCAGATATAGAATGCCGATTTTACAGCTCCAAAATGGATGAATAAATCCTTACCATCCCAATTGCTCGGCACCTCAAAGGTTCTTTTATAAGACCCTACTGGATTGTCGCCATCTGGAATGTCTGGCGGATTTAAATGCCCTTTTTGAAATGGATAAGATGCGTTCACATAAATTGGAACGCCAAAACCTTCAACTTCCCAGTTGGATGGCACTTTTATCGTGTTCCAGTTTGCGGTATCGAAATCTTCTTTATAGAAATCGGCTGGTCTTGTTTCTGGAGTATCGCTGTAATTAAATTGCCAAGTCCCGTTTAAAAGCATGTAATTATCGGCTTTTGAAAGGTCGTTTTCTTTCGCTAATTCTAAAGAACTATACGGAAAGAAAGTGGCTCGTGCATCTAATTTGTTAATGCCTATCACATCAGGATTTTCAATAACAGGGTCCAGAGTTTGGCCGATGCCCACATAAGTTCCCAATACTGTTAGGAACGCTGTGATGATGCGTTGATTTATTTGTTTCATTGCTTTATTAATTTAATGTCTTTTCAATTAGTTCTGGTTGGAATACAACTTACTCCATTCCACAAAATCTTTTTTGGTACCATTCTTAAAAGGAATCAAAAAGAAACTGTAAGATTGTTTTTCTTGCCCTTTGATTAAATATTCCTCCTGTGGTCTTCCGCCCCAGCTATTATCTCCGGCAACACCACGTTGTGCTAAATCGATATTAAGTTGCACCAAATCCTGTTCTTTAATATCGTTGATGTGTTTAGACGCATTAATTTGCGGAATACCATCGGTTCTAAATTCTTCTTCCAACTTGTCGTTTCCACTATAAGCAATCCCATCTGTCGTGTCAAAATCTTCGTTTGGCATGTGCAAGGCACTAATGCCCAAGCCTTGGAATTGATTTTTAGCAACCACTAAAAGTCCGTTGTTGTTTCCATCAGCAAAAGCTGACCAACGCACGTCTGTTTTATAGCCATTTTCTTGTGGTCTCACGTAAGGCACATACTGATCTCTCACTTTCGATTCGTAGACATCTAGAAACGCAGAGGCTTTTCTATCTTGATAGTTTTCCCATGGGCCTCGACCAAAATAAGTCATGTTTTCATAGGCTTTTGGCAATTGCATACGCATGCCTAGGCGTGGTAAGTCGGCTTCATAATCCGTTTCGTGTAAGGTGTTGTTGATTTTTATTACGCCGTTCCCAAGAATATGGTATTCTGAATCGAACGTTGTGTCAACACCTGGTAAATTATAAGTGACATTAATGCTTACACTCCCATCATCATTTTTAGCAGACGTTAGTTTGGCAACTTTCGCAAACAATGATGCTTTTTTCCATTCGATGTTTTTGGCTTGCATTTGGCTACCAAAATCATTGTCCGTTGGTGCACGCCAGAAATTCGGTTTCGGACCGTTACCATCTTTCAATAATTCGGTTCCTTCGTATACATAAGAGGTGATTTGCCCTTTTGTTTTATCAAAAATGACTTTTACATCTGCGTTAGACACTTCAAAATTCTCTTTTGATTCTTTAATATTTAAAGCCGCCTTGTTATCCAATGACGTGTTCTGTTTGGTGTATTTACGCGATAATGCAAATTGCTCGTGCGCAACTTCATGACCTTTAGGAAGAATACCCCAAGGCGCTTTGGTTTTTGCTGAAATCTCTAGAAAATACTGGGTGTTTGGTTTGTAATCAACATCTTTTAGGGATAATCTGATCAATTTACCAGTGTGTGTTTCTACGGAAATCTCTTCAATTGGAATGGTTTTTAAAACGGTTCCATCGGCTTTAATTTCAGCAGTAAAAGTGAAGTGGTTTAAATCAGTAAAATCATATAAGTTCTCTACGAGGATTCGCAGTTCATCATGACGGTTGATGCCTTGATCTCTGAAATTGATGAATTCGTGTGCCTTTTTCACTTCAAATAATCCTGGTTGCGGTGTACGGTCTGGGAATACGATGCCGTTATTTAAGAACGTATTGTCTGTTGGCATGTTTTCGCCATAGTCGCCGCCATAAGCGTAGAAACGCTCACCTTTTTCGTTTGTTTTCCAAATCGATTGGTCCACCCAATCCCAGATGAATCCACCTTGAAGGTTGTCATAACGCTCAATAATATCCCAATAATCTTGGAAATTTCCGGTGCTATTTCCCATCGCGTGGGCATATTCACTAGGAATATAAGGTCGGTCCGTTTTGGTTCTTCCGACGGCTTCAAAGGTCGCTGGCGTCGGATATTGAGGAACAATAATATCGGTATTGGTATCCATATCCCATAAACTCCCGTCGTAATCTTTATATGGGCGCTCGTATTGTACTGGGCGTTTTGTTTTATCGTTTGCCTTCATTGCATCATAGCCTTTAAAGAAATTGACACCGTTTCCAGCTTCATTCCCCATAGACCAAATGATTACAGAAGGATGGTTTTTATCGCGTTTCACTAAACGTACCATTCTATCGACATGCGCGTTTTCCCAACTAGGCTTTTTAGCTAAGGAATGTTCGCCGTAGTACATGCCGTGAGATTCAATATTAGCTTCATCAACAACATATAAACCATACTCATCACACAACTCATAAAAACGACGTTGTTGCGGGTAGTGACTTAAACGTACAGCGTTGATGTTATTTTCTTTCCAGAGTTTGATGTCTTTCATGATCAACTCCTCCGGTACCACGTGTCCCGTTTCAGGATTAGCTTCTTGAGTATTCACCCCTTTTAAAGTGATGCGTTGCCCATTAACCAATAATAAACCTTGCTTGATTTCAACAGATCTAAATCCAATGCGAGAGGTCGTCACTTCCAGCGTATTGCCTTTTCTGTCTTTAGTTTCGATAAGAAGCGTGTACAGGTTAGGATGTTCTGCACTCCATTGCTTCACGTTTGGCAAGGTTGCAGAAAAACTCAGTTCGTTTTGTTTTGCACCGTCAATTGTAAATGATTTTGTTTCTGACGCCACTGTTTTTGAGTCGGCATCTAAAATCTTATAAGAAACACTTCCTTTATCCGATTTAGAATTGGCGTTGTCAAGATTCACATCAAGTCCAAAAACCCCATCCTTATAGGCAGCATCCAAAACTGACACTACTTCATAATCTTCAATACGTAATTTCGGTTGTGCGTACACATACACGCTACGCTCAATCCCGCTAATTCTCCAAAAATCTTGAGCTTCTAGATAGGAACCATCGGTCCATCTAAAGATTTGAAAAGCAATTTTATTTTTTCCTGGTTTGGCGGCTGCCGTAATATTGAATTCTGCAGGTAATTTACTGCCTTGAGAATAGCCAATGTATTTACCGTTGAGCCATACAAAACCACCTGATTTCATGGCGCCAATTTGCAAGAAGATTTCCTTTCCATCCCAATCATTAGGAATCGTAAAGTCTCGTGTATAAGATCCTACTGGATTGTAAGAGTGAGGAACTTTACCTGGGTTTGCAGGATAGATGCCATCTACAAGCTTCATATCATCAGCAATCATGGCTTTATAATCAGAAAACTCATATTGATGATTCACATAAATAGGAACGCCGTACCCTTCCACTTCCCAGTTGGACGGCACTTTAATATCATCCCAACCAGACACATCCTCATTGACATTCATAAACGTTGTCGGTCTATCTTTAGGATCTTTTACCCAATTGAATTTCCAAAGTCCATCTAAAGATTGATAAAAATGAGGCGTGTTGTTTAAAGCATCTTTTTCAGAAGTAAATGAGGTAAATGACGCATGTGCTTCCAATTTATTATCGCTAATGACCGCTTCGTTTTCAATAAAATGTTTGTAATCTTTAATCGGATCCTTGTCTTGCGCGTTAGCGTTTAAAACAGCAAAGCATACAAAAACAAATTGCAATGCCACTAAAGCCTTTTTTTTTAAAATCATGATGAAATGTTTAGTTGTAGGGTGTAAAATATATGAATTGATACTTCCTATTTATGAGATTAATTTCCCAGCAAATTCAACAATTGCAAGAAGAAAAAAATCTATTGGCAACGTTCTAAAATGCGGGCCAAATTAATTGCCTAAAATAAGCAAAATATACTGATTTCTGGGATGAGAATTCATAAAATTCTACGCAACCGATTGAGTAAAACCTCAGCAACAGTCAATACTGCATTAATATTAGCACTGTGAGAAGTTAGACTCACAATAGAATAAAAAATCCCACCCAATTAACTTGGGCGGGATTTACACTAGGACTACTCTACTGCACTATGTTATTTTAAAATATTAGTGTGTTCTCACTATTCCCATCCTGGATTTTGAACCAAAGTTCCTTGACTTAAAACAATTTGTTCTGTAGGGATAGGCGATAAATAATCTCTACCAAGGTTAAAGCCAAATCCCGTCGGAATGGTGTTCATATAAGGATCAATATAACCTTGTGAGTTGACGAGAATAGAATTTCCAATTAAATCTGAAAATTCAGTTTCCATTGCTCCACTTCCGATGATTTTAAAACCTAGCAGACGCTTTCCTACAATTAGTTCATCAGCTGCTGCCCAACGCATCAAATCGTCAAAACGTTTACCTTCTAATGCCAATTCTACTCTGCGCTCTCTTCTCACTTCATTAATGATGTCACTCAATGCAGGAAACGCTTTGTTAGGATCTGGAACAGGCGCAATATTAAGAGCTGGCATATCTACACGTGCTCTAAGTAAGTTGATCGACTTATCAAGATCAGCTTGAGTTAAGGTTCCTAGTTCAGCCTTTGCTTCAGCAAAATTAAGAAGTACCTCAGCATATCTGTAAATAATGGCACCAGTATAACTATTTGTACGTTGCGCATTATCAGTAATTCCACCTTTATAAATTTGAAAACCGGTGGTATTAGTAATTTCATTGTTACCTCTAAAGGTTGGAAATGTAAATAGTTCATTTGGCACTCCAGAATTTTCCGTTAATAAATCTCCCGGTGTGGCAATGGTTTGCGCAAGTCTTGGGTCTCTATTTTTTACTATATTGGTAAGACTATTTTCCTGAGCGCTGCTGTATAGAGGGCTCACACCTATAGGTTGTCCATCACTAGCTAAATACGAATCTACTAACGATTTTGTTACGCCAGTACCAGAACCTGTATGTGGAAGGTAATGCCCCACATAATGGCTCACACCGTCTGAAACACTATATTTTTTCCAAAACATAACTTCTGAAACCCCAGAGTAATCAACCTTATTGAATAAATCCCAATAGGTTTTTGAAGTTCCGTTATTGTAGAGCGTATATTCACCATTATTGATAATGGTTTCAGCCGCATCTACTGCCATTTGAAGGAATTTTTCACTTTCATTTACCGGTGCGGCAAATGCCGTTCCGTTATGGTATTTCTCCCAAGTTCCTTCATAAAGTCCAACCGTCGATTTTAAAGATAAGGCAATACCTTTATGAACTCTAAAAGCCTCAGCTGAACTTCTAGGTTTCAATTTGGCGATAGCCATATCTAAGTCTTCTATAATTTTGGTGGCCAACTCATTTCTGGCCAATCTTGGCGAATACAATTCTGGCGAATTTGTAGTAAGCGTTTTATCTATGTATGGTACGCCTCCATAACGTTTAAGAAGGTTGTAGTAAAACATGGCTCTGAAAAAATAAGCTTCACCATCATAATGATCGATTAATGCAGCATCTCCTTGTGCAGTGGCACTGTTTTCAAGATAAAAATTGACCGCTCTGATGGAGCCATAAGCCCAATTACCATCGGACGTTGGCACACTAGTAGTACTACCTACTAAACGGTTGTTTACAAAAATATCGGCAAGATTATCACTATTGTTATCAAACTCAAATATTCCACCATTATACCCATTATGTACAGGGAAGGAGGTATAGAATTGATTTAAAAACAGCGCGAGATCATTAGGAGTTTTCCAATAGGCCTCTGGAGAAATTTCATCCTGAGGCAATTTGTCCAGCATATCATCAGAACAGCCCAAACTAAAGGCAAGTATTAATGTTAATGCAATGAATTTTGTATATTTCATAATATGATGTTATTAAAATTGAATATTTAAACCAATCGAGAACGATTTTTGAAGTGGGTATATTTTACCATTTCCCCAACTACCTCCAGTAGCTTCTGGATCAAAAATGGAAGACATTTTGGTAATGGTCAACAAATTTTCTCCAGTAACAAAAAATCTAAGTTTTTTAAGATGTAATCTTTCGAGTACAAGTTCAGAAAAGCTATAACCAAGCGTCACATTCTTTAATCTTACATAAGCGCCGTTTTGCAAATATCTGGTTTGAACTTCTTGGTTCCTCCAAGCACTTCTAAATGTTGGTCTTGGTAAAAATGCATTTGGGTTATCTTCAGACCAATAATTTAAATGTTCTTGGAATCCGGCAGATTGCCATTGGTTTCCTACAGCTCCGAAGGTGTAAGCATCTCCTGTCCAAACATCTCTTTTACCAATTCCTTGCCAGAACATTGAAAAATCAAGTCCTTTGTAGTCAAGACCTCCATTAAATGAATATTGGTAACGCGGTGTTGAATTACCAATCACGGTTAAATCTCCCGGATCGTCTGTAGTAGATTTACCCCAATCTACAAAACCATCACCGTTAAGATCTTTGTAGTGTACATCACCTGGAAACCATTGACCACCATAGAATCTGGTTAGATCTGGACCATTATCAATTTCATCTTGACTTTGATATAACCCTACAGTTTCAAATCCCCATATATCTCCAAGCGTTTGTCCTTCTCGGTAGGTGTTTAATAAATTGTTAGGATTACGGTACTTAGTTACTTTTGTCACCGCGTCAGATAGGATAAAGCCTAGGTTATAATTAACCTCTCCTATATTATCTTTCCAAGTGATACTGAAATCAAATCCTTTAGTTTCTAAAGATGCATTGTTAGCCTGTGGTGCTGAGGTGCCTAAAACACTTGGCAAACGCTCTGCTGGACCAAACATGTCATCCGTAGAACGAATAAAATATTCAAATGTGGTTTGTAAGCGATTCTTAAACGCTGCTATATCCAAACCATAATTATCAGTTTTAACAGTTTCCCAAGTAATATCTGGACTAATAAGACCAGGAGTTAACGTATAGTTTGGTCTGCCTGCATTTCCTATCCACCATAAGTTGGTTCTTATTGGCATACGAGAGATGTAGAGGTAGTTGGCAACGTTTTGGTTCCCGATAGATCCTGTAGAATAACGGATTTTAAACATACTAATGTCATCTACTGGCCAAAAATCTTCTTTCGCAATGTTGTATCCAGCAGAAATGGATGGGAAAAAGTTCCATCGGCTATCCGGTGCAAATCTCGAAGAGGCATCATAGCGTCCATTAACTTCAAGAAGGTACTTCTCTTTATAGTTGTAATTGAGTCTTCCAAAATACCCTTGTGTTCCAAAAGAGCCTTGAGAATCACCTACATTATCTTCACCAACAGCTGTAGAAATAGAAGGTACATTATCCGTAATTAGATCATTTTTGGAAGCTTGAACCGCACTATAGTCGGTATCTTCTTGTTGAAAACCTAACAATCCTGAAAAGTTATGCGCCTCATTAAAAGATTTGTCATAAGACACTACAAGGTTTGGAGAAATATAATTCCGTTCATAAGCATATCTCACAAAACTATTGTTTTGTTGAATTAAACGCTCCTGACCATTAGGTTCTATCACACCAACTTTTGCAGAATGGGAAGTGATATTGTTAGTATTACGTTGGTATAACAAACTTGTTTTTATCTTTAAATCTTCAATTGGTTCAAAAATTAGATCAATACTAGCATTGGTACTGTAATCTTTTGACATACGTCTTCCACCATCCAAAAGGAAAGGAATTTCAGAACCATCACTGTAACTACCATTTGGCATTACAACACCGTTGGTTGGCCAACGTCTGGCAATATTATGCAGATAAAGTCCCGGATCATAACTTGGTCTGTCCAAATCTTCACGAGCCATTCTGACATTGGCATTCACCGTAAACCATTCGTTCATTTTACTGGAAATTTTACTGTTCAAAGTATACCTTTGGTAGCTGTCATCTCCGAAATTCATAATCCCTGGCGCATCAAAGAAAGAACCTGAAACATTATAAGAAAGTTTCTTTTCGTTTCCTGAAAAACTAAGATTATGTTGTTGACGCATCACAAGATCCTTATACATCACGTCAAACCAATTCGTGTTGGCATTAGATCCTGTATATTGTTGCCACTGCGTACCATTTGGGTTCGCCACAGTAACCGGCGTGTTTATCGGATCAGCTAAATAAGCCTTGATACGTTCTAAAGTATCATCATTAAATATTGGCGCTCCTCCACCATTTGTTGCGGCAAGGTTGAAATAATTAGCAAAGTCCAGAGAATTCATCATGTCTGGGATTCTCGTTGGAGAAGAATAGATATAGTTATTAGAATAGGTGATTTCATGACCTTGTACGCCAGCACCGCTCTTGGTTTTAACCAAGATAACGCCAAATGCAGCACGAGAGCCGTAGATTGCTGATGAAGCAGCATCCTTTAATACAGAAATACTTTCAATATCATTTGGATTGATATTGTTTAATCCTGACGGATCGTTAAGCGGAATATCATCTACAATTACTAAAGGTGCTCCAGTTCCTTGTAAATTCCCAACCCCACGAATACTAATATTCATGCTCGATCCTGGTGAACCTCCGCTGTTACCAACGCTTAATTGTAGTCCTGGTGCAGAACCCTGTATGGCTTGCATAACGTTGCTTACAGGCCTGTTTTCTAGAACTTCAGCGTCAATTGTACTTATTGCACCGGTAAGGTTGCCCTTTTTCTGGGTGCCGTAACCAACAACAACTACTTCATTTAAACCTTCACTCTGTTCCTCCATAACCACATTAATGGTTTGTTTACCATTAACAGCGATAGACTGAGTGGCATACCCAACATAACTAAATTGAAGAGTACCATTTGAACTTACGTCAATAGAATATTTACCGTCAAAATCAGTAATTACCCCTTTGCTTGTTCCTTTTTCCATAATGTTAACTCCCGGTACGGGATCACCATTAGTGGCATCAGTGACTGTACCTTTTACTGTCACTTGCGCTTGAACGGCCATGAAGCCGAACAAAAAGAACACAAGCAGCAACATACTTCCTTTTTGTATCATTAATATTAATTTTAAGTTATTATTTTATCCATGAAGAACTATGTCTTACATAAGACAATAATATATAAAATTATGTTAAATTATGTCCGAAATTAGACGAATGACAGCTCTCAATCGTCACACAACTTGATAGGCACGTCGATTGATTTTTGAAAACGTTAAAAAAAAATCAGCAGCTCATTACGCGAAGTAATAAACTGCTGATTAGAGCATTTTTAACTAAAATTATAGGCTTATTCGTAAGTCAAATATGCCGATACCAACCAATGGTTCAGCTTGTCACCGTCCACAGGCGTTGCAGGAATTTTTATTTTAATCGTGTGCGCTCCCGCTTTTAAGTCGCCTAAACTCACCACCATAGGTTCTACTGAGGAGCCTGGGCACCAGTTAGATCTCGACAAATCAGAAGAGGCAATGCGTTCTTCAATTTCTTTTATTTCGTATTTATTGGTTTTTGGGCTGATGTAGGACGCCGAATCTTTTTTAATCCATACGCCAGATGTAGGATTGAATCGTCGGAAGGACGCACAATCATCTCGCCATGGAATGGTATCCAAAACCAATGTATTATTAAAATAGACACTGTTTTTAATTTTGATGAATTCATCGCCACCACTATGCCCGCCGTGTCCGGTAGTGATGTAATGCAATTTCACGTTTTTGGCATTCTTTTTCAGTTGAATGGTTTGCTCCAAATCTTTATGAGCGAAATTATCTGGTGTTTTCTGTCCGCCAACGTACGGAATGGTATTCACTATAGGCAGTACTGAAACTTTTTGTTGTGTTCTGTCAGAATAACTCAGTTCCAGATCAAAATCGTAGCCTTCAGCGGTCCACGAATCGATCCACACGCCTACATAAAACGTGCCCGTCACCAAGCTTTCTAAAGCGGTAATATCATGCTCCCACACTACTTCCTTTTCCCAAGATGGGATATATACAGGTCTTCGATACTTAACTTTATTATCACTGTAATGTCCCACTCCAAACGGCGTCATGAAACGCATCAATTCAACAACTGGCTCGTAGCTTTTTCCCTGTACCAATCCAGCGTATTTCTCATCTACATAAGAATCTGTCGGGAATTTTTCATCCTTTTCTGCAATGTCCAAAATGGAAAGTTTGTCACGATCAGAAACCACGAAGACAGACCCCGACTTGTCCCAACGGTCGCCGCTAGAACGCACCGTCAATTTGATGTTCACATCCGTGCCTTTAGCAAATGTGGGTACCGTTACTTTTTTATATACCAAACGGCCGTCCATTAAACGCACCGTTTCAGCATCGCTGCCTTTTTCACCTCCGAAATTGAGAGGTTGCTTTTCAAAAACCCGGTAAGTAGAAGGCTTTTGAGCGCTTGATGAGAAAATTGCAAATACTAAAAATGTAAAAATTAATACGTTTGATTTCATGTTAAAATTGTGTTTGTCTATAATTGTTAGCATTGGATGTTTTTAAGCGAGATACTTATTTTAGAATGACCTTCATTGTGTTTCCATTTACCAAGTCGTCATGACTAATAAAATATCCCTTATGTTTTTTTCCATTGATTAAAATGTGATCGATGCGACCGTTGCCATTGGTTTCTTTTTCAATAACCAACTCACTATTCTTGTAATATTTGGAATCTAATTGAATGGTGATTTTATCGAATAACGTTTTGGTAATGGTATAAACAGGTTCTCCAGGAGCGATTGGGTAAAAGCCCATCATAGAATAGACTACCCAAGCAGACATGGTGCCGGTATCATCATTTCCAGGGATGCCATCAGGACTGTTCTTGAAATGTTTTCTAACCAAATCTTCTACCATTTGCTGACTGCGATATTCTTCGCCTTTCACATAATTAAATAGATACGGATAAGCAATTCCCGGTTCATTAGCCATATCAAATTGCTCCGTGTCAAATATCTTTTGCAACTGATCTGTGAAGTCCTTACCGCCGCCCATCAACTTTATGAGTCCATCAATATTATGCGGTATCATGAACGAATATTGCCACGCATTACCTTCAATAAATCCGATGTTTTCAGAGAAATTAGCACCAACGTAAGGATCAAAAGGTTCGTACCATTCCCCGTTTTGTAGTCTAGGACGCAACATTTTCAAATCTTTATCGAACAATTTTTTATACGATAACGAGCGGTTCTTAAACCGCTTGTTATCGTCTTTTTTACCAAGTGCGTTTGCCAATTGAGCGATGGCATTATCGGCAGCATTATACTCTTGCGTGGTCGAAACCGATCCACCATGATCCGTAGTCACAAATCCTTTTTCAATATAATCTTTCAAACCTGGACGCAGCGGGTTGTTTTCCAACTGATCGGCACTTTTTAGCATCGCTTCATAGGCCTTGTCTACATCAAAATCGCGAATACCTTTCATATAGGTGTCCGCAATGACAATACTCGCTGGGTCGCCCACCATGGTAAAGGTTTCGGTGGAATTTAATTCCCATTTTGGAAGCCAGCCATTTTCATCATACATATCCAACATACTATGGATCATATTATTCTGCTGCTGCGGATAAACGAGCGATAACAATTGGTGCACATTACGATAGGTATCCCATAAAGAAAATACGGTATAGCGCGTCCCATCAGTATTTCCGATGTTTCCTGTTTTTATTTCAGGATAGTCGCCGTTGACGTCGTTTAAAGTATTCGGGTGAATTTGGGTGTGGTATAAAGCGGTATAAAAAACGGTTTTATCATCTTCAGAACCACCTTCCACTTTGATTCTAGAGAGTGTTTCATTCCATGCGTTATAGGTGTCTTTATAAACATCTTCAAAGGTTTTGTTATTGGTTTCCTTTTCTAAGTTCTCGCGTGCATTGGCAATACTGACATAGCTCACGCCGATGTTAACTGTAACGGTTTCTGCTTTCTCAAAATTGTAAGTAAAATAGCTTCCAATACTATCACCAACCACCATTTTGGTCGATTTCTCCATCAGTCGTGTTTTGCCATTATAGCCCATCCATTGTGCTTCAACGCCCTCATAAGTTGCAGGTTTTTTCCAAACGCCAAAATTATCGGCTGGTTTTGAAAATTGAGCGACAAAATAAACCGGATATGCCGCTTCTGGACTGTTATAACAGAACGATCCAACGGAACGCATGCCTTCAATTTCCGTTGATGAGACGACTTGCACCATAGCACCTTCCTCATTGGTCAATCCTAATCCAAGATTCAATAAGACATTCGCCTGACCTTTTGGAAAATGAAATTTACTCACCCCTACTCGTGTCGACGCTGTGAACTCTGCTTTCACTTTATATTTATCGATTTCCGTGCTGTAATAGCCAGCTTTTGAAACTTCATTTTTGTACGTAGAACCGTAGTTCAGGTGATTAGTTTCTAATTCGCCCGTGGTTGGCATTAACAATAGCACTCCTAAATCTGGACAGCCCACACCACTCAAATTGACGTGGCTAAAACCGGTTAAAAATGTATTTTCATTCACATACGGATTAGACAACCACTGACTGTCCTTTTCCAAGGTGTTTTGCGGTCCTGCCACATTAAACGGACTGATACTCGCCATGCCTCGTGGCGCAATGGGCCCAGGAAACGTGGCGCCATAGTTGGAAGTGCCAATAAACGGATTCACATAATCCGCCGGCTCCTGTGCCATGAGGCTAGAAGTGCCACAAAAAATTAAGAGAATTAATAAGCTAAACTGTTTCATTTTTTAGGTTTGTTTTTTGACGTGCTTAAGGAATATGGCACACTTTCATTTGCAGTTCCCCAAGATGTATTGGGAGTGTTACCCATATTAAATTCTAAGACACCGCCATTTTGAAGGGCATCAAATTTTAGATAGGTGTTATTATAAGATTGTCCATTCAATTCCGCATTTTGAATGTAGACATTCGATTCTGAATTGTTGTTGGATTTGATTTCAAAGGTGTTTCCGTTTTCTAAATGTAGGGTCGCTTTATTGAACAGTGGACTTCCAATAACATATTCGTCCACGCCCGGGGTTACCGGATAAAAGCCCAAAGCACTGAATACATACCAAGCCGATGTTTGTCCGTTATCTTCATCGCCACAATAACCGTCAGGCGTCGCGGAATATAATTTCGTCATAACGTCCCTAACCTTCTCTTGAGCCTTGTAGGGTTGATTGGCATAATTGTACAAATAGATCATGTGCTGGATGGGTTGATTGCCGTGCGCATAGTTGCCCATGTTGACGATTTGCATTTCTCGGATTTCGTGAATCGTAAATCCATAGTATGACGCGTCAAATTTTGGAGGCATATCAAAAACCTCATCCAAATTACCCACAAATTGCTCCTTGCCGCCCATCAAATCAATCAAGCCTTGAATGTCATGAAAAACGGACCAGGTGTAGTGCAAACTATTACCTTCCGTAAATGCATCGCCCCATTTTAAAGGATTAAACGGGCTTTGGAAACTACCATCTTTGTTTTTACCGCGCATCCAACTGGTGGACGGATCAAACAAGTTTTTGTAATTCATCGATTGCTTGAAATACTTTTTGGCAATCTTCGGTTTTCCCATTTTCTCCGCCATTTGCGCAATGGTAAAATCGGCGTAAGCATATTCTAAAGTTCTCGCAGCATTCTCATTGATATCCACATCATACGGCACGTAACCTAAGGTGTTGTAATAGGTCAAGCCAGCCCTTCCCACAGAATTCACAGGACGTCCATCAGCCACGGTCGCGTTTTTTAAGATAGCTTCCAACAACACCTCAGCATCCATTCCTTGGGCGCCTTTTAAATAAGCGTCGGCAATAATAGGTGCCGAATTGGAACCAATCATCACATCGCGATGCCCGGGACTTGCCCATTCTGGGAGCCATCCTGACTCTTTATAGGTATTTGCCAAACCTTGCATTATTTTGCCGTTGAGCTCAGGATACATCATATTAAAAAATGGAAATACAGCTCTAAAAGTATCCCAAAACCCATTGTCCGTAAACATATAACCCGGTAAAACTTTTCCATTATACGGACTATAATGCATCACTTTATGATCAGCATCAAACTCATAAAATTTTCTTGGGAATAGCAACACACGGTATAAAGAGGAATAAAAAGTTCTGAGATTGTCAATGTTATCATCCTCAATTTGTATTCTACCCAATTCCGTTTCCCAAGCATGCTTTGCCTCTTGTTTGGTCGTTTCAAATGGATCTGTCCCAATTTCTCTGGACAGATTTAGTTGTGCTTGTTCAGGACTGATAAAGGATGACGCCACTTTTACATGGACCACTTCGCCTTTTTTTGTTTTAAATCCGATGATGGCACCTACGTGATCACCTTCGCTATCTGTGGTGTTTTCAACCAATTGCCATCCGTCTTTCCAAGTGTGGTTGACTTCAAAATCCTTATCAAATTCGGCCACAAAATAGTTGTGAAAATTCTCGGGCACACCTCCGCTATTGTTTCTAGCATAGCCAATAATTTTGCGTTCTTCAGGAATGATTTTCACCATTGATCCTTTGTTAAACGCATCGAGGATGATATAGGAGCTGTCCGATTCCGGAAACGTAAATTTAAAATGCGCTGCGCGTTCCGTTGGTGTTACCTCAGCTACCACATCAAAATCCGCCAAATACACCGAGTAGTGATAAGGCGTTACCGTTTCTGCTTTATGCGAAAACCAAGACTCGCGCTCATCTTCTTGAAATTTCAAATCGCCAGTAACGGCCATAAACGAAAACGCAACATAATCATTCACCCACGGACTCGGTTGGTGGGTTTGTTTGATGCCTCTGATTTTATTTTCACGGTATTTATAAGTCCAGCCATCGCCCATTTTTGAAGTCATTGGGGTCCAGAAGTTCATTCCCCAAGGGGTGGCAATGGCGGGATAAGTATTCCCATTGGACAAATCGAAAGACGAGTCAGTCCCCATTAAAGGATTCACAAAATCGACCAAATCCTTACTAGCAATGTAGGTATTGTTTTGTGCGTAGCCATTAATTGCACCACACGCAAAAATTAGCAACAGCACGTAAGTATATTTAAAAACTTGTTTAGACATTATAAATTTATTCTTGCTCAAACCTCAATCACCTTTTAAAATCCGCACTTTAAACCCAGCAGAATCAGTCCTGACTCTTGGCTCTCATCTCTTGATTCTTGTTTCTAGAAGCGCAGCGGTCTTAATTCTTAATACTTAATTCTAACAGCGTAGCGATCTCATTTCTACTTATTCAACTCCACAGCATTCCCATGCCCTCTATACAACACCAACGCATCTTCCAATTCTACTTCAATCAGGGTTACATATGCATCTAAATTCTTCTCTTTAGGAATTTCAATTCTTAAGATTCCAGGAATATTATTCCATTCTGCACCACCATTTCTTTCAAAGCTCAATTCTTGTCCACTACCCACAACTTTGATGGATTTCACTTTGTTCTGAATCCCTTTTAATGAAATGTAGTTTTTAGGATTGTCAAATAACGCCAAATAGATTTTGGTGTCGTCTTTGCTCAATAAGGTAGGGCCGTAAAAGTGCCCGTAAGGCAAACCTGCTTTACTACTAAAAATAGCCGATTCATGTTTATTCACCCATTCCCCTAAAGCTTCCAAACGGACTAACTGCTCTTCGGCAATAGACCCGTCAGGTTTTGGACCGATATTCAATAATAAATTTCCTCCCGTGGCAATCACCTCAACAAAAGTTCTGATGATTTGCGATACCGGTTTGTAGTTGGTATCCGATGGAAAATACCCCCAATTATCGTTTATAGTCATGCAAAACTCCCAAGCACCTTCTGGCCTTACTACGGGCACACCTTGTTCTGGCGTACTATAATCGCCGTATGTTTTCAAACGGGAATTGACAATCACTTTTGGGTTCCAAGCCAATAAGGAATCTTTCAAGGATTCTGCGCGCCATTGCTCACTTGATTTTTCCCAATCGCCATCAAACCAATATAAATCCGGATTGTATCTGGTACTCAATTCTTTTAACTGCCCATCATTAAATCTCAAAAACCGTTGCCATGGCGACAATTGATTTTGATTTTTTTGAGGATAGTTTTTACGAGTATCAGGACGTGGAAACACCACATCATAATCAGGATGCGACCAATCAATCAGCGAGTAATACAAGCCAACCTTTAAACCTTCTTCCCGCAGTGCATCTACATAAGGCCCAACCAAATCGCGCTTAGCTGGCGTTTTTTCCACAACATTTAAATGGCTGAATTTGGTATCCCATAATGCGACACCATCATGATGTTTGGTAGTCAATACCGCATAACGTGCGCCTATCTTCTTAAAGAGTTTTGCCCAAGCATCCGGATCGTAATTTTTGGCTGTAAACTCTTTTCCTTGCGACATATAATCGTCATAAGAAATGCGTTTGTGATACATGGACCACGATTCGCCAATGCCTTTTACGCCATAGTAGCCCCAATGGATAAAGACACCCAATTTAGCATCTTGAAACCACTCTAATCGTTCTTCTTTGGTAAGTTTTTCTTGCGCCACCACGTGATTGGCTACTAAGAAAAATAATACTGCTGTAATTTTAAAATATCTCATTCCTAATTAATTACAATTTCATCCACAAATAACCATACATCACCGCCGTTTGGAAGTGTTTTCATACTTTCAGCAACCACTTTTACATATCTTACAGATTGTTCATCAAAAGTTATTTTAAAATCTTTTAAATCGAAGGACGGATTTTTAGCAAAAGCTCGTTTTTCAACGCCTACTTCTTTATAGGTTTTCCCATCATTAGATACATACACCTTTACCGCGGTTGGGAAATAAATGCCAGGACCTTGATTTTCTAATGTTCCTAGAATCACTTCATGGATTGGCATTTCTTCGCCCAAATCGACCACTGCTTCCATTCCTTTTGCCAACCAGGCTTGCCAATGACCATCGTGGAAATTTTTAGTACCACGTAAAGTATTTACCATACCAAATTTACCTTCCCCCTGGTATTGCTCATTATAAATCTCTTTAAAAGTCACATCTTTGCCAACCGCTTTATGAAATTCGACGGTAGTATTAAAAGGCACGCCAACCGGCTTATCATCCTTGAAAAGTGAGGCATGAATTTCAGTAGTTTTATTGATGATTAAAGGCTCCGTATATTTAGTCGCATTGTCCGTTAGTTTCGCATCATTTAAGGTATAGCGAATATCTGCATCTGTGTACTCATTTTTCAATTCTACAGAAACTTCTTTGGTTTCCATATCAATTTTAACATCTTCCATAACTAAGTAGGAACTCTTTGCATAATTGATGTCCATCAAATCATAACGCTTAAACATGGTTTCAATACGCGAAGAGAAATCTTCCCAATTACGAGACTTTTTTGGAGACCATAAGGTTTCAGATAAGGCAGCCAATCTCGGAAAAATCATATACTCAGAATGGTCTGTAGTTTTTATTTGTTCTGACCATAAATTGGCCTGCCCGCCTAAAACATGTTTTGCTTCCTCGTCCGTCATGCCTTCCACTAATGGATCAAACGTGTACACTTTACTCAATGGCGTATAACCGCCCCACGCTAAAGGCTCCTCGTTTTGCGGGCCTTGATAATGGTCAAAATAGGCATGTGAACCTGGCGTCATGATCACATCATGACCTTGTTTTGCTGCTTCAACACCGCCGGCAACACCTCTCCAACTCATAACCGTTGCTTCAGGTGCGATTCCGCCTTCTAAAATTTCATCCCATCCAATCAAACGTTTCCCATTTTTGTTAATAAAACGCTCCATACGTGTGATGAAATAACTCTGTAATTCTTCAACATTTTTTAAACCTTCTGTTTGCATGCGTTGCTTACAATGTGGACAGGTTGCCCAATTGGTTTTGGTCGCTTCATCGCCACCAACATGAATGTATTTAGATGGAAAAATCTCCATAACTTCTAATAATACATTCTCTAAAAATTCGAAAGTATGTTCTTTTCCTGCACAATAAATATCCGTAATTGGCCAAACACCTCCTGAAGGCACACCAACCGGACGTTCATGACAAGATAATTCTGGGTAGGCCGCAATTGCTGAAGTGACGTGCGCAGGCATTTCTATTTCAGGAATAATTTCCACATTTTTAGTCGCAGCATAGGCCACTAAATCTTTTAACTCATCTTGGGTGTAGAAACCGCCATAAGTTCCTTTTTCATCTGGAGACGTTTCTTCTCTCCCGTCCCAATGCTTATCTTCTTGATCGACTCTCCATGCCCCAAATTCGGTCAATTTCGGGTATTTTTTGATTTCGATTCTCCACCCTTGATCATCCACCAAGTGCAAATGCAAGACATTCATTTTAAGCATTGCCAAACGATCAATGGTTTCCTTTAAATAATCGATTTCGAAAAAATGACGGGATACATCCAACATCAAACCTCTGTATTTATAACGTGGTTGGTCAGTAATTATCAAGTTTGGAATAACCCAAGCTGTATCACCAATTTTATCAGCGCTTTCAATACTTACAGGAAGTAATTGTCTCAGTGTTTCCAGTCCATAAAGAAACCCAGCATTCCCTTTTGCAGAAATGATGACGCGATCAGAATTAACATCTAATTTATAGGCTTCTTCCTCTAAGTTTTCATCCACAACCAATTTCACAAAATCCGCTTTTGGCGCTTTTTCAGACACCTCTAAATCCCATCCCGCTGCATTTTTAAATTTGCTTAAAAATCCAGAAATCATCTCTTTTTGAGCTGCGTCTGAAATGACAATTTTTGTGTCATCACCAAATTGAAAAGACCCTTCCGCCAAGGTTAGTTGCGCAGGTTTCGGAATAACGGCGATCTCCTCTTCTGTAAACGTTTTGTTCACCTTTTTTTCTTCACAAGACCACGTTATCGCAATTAATGCTAAAACAACTAGCTTTCTAAATACACTCATTTTTCTAAAATTTTATATGATCAATTAATTTTCCATTCTTCCCAAGACATTTTAAAAGTGGCATCTTCCATTCTGCTGCCTTCTGCTTCATCGGTTAGCGCATAATTAAATCCGGAACGCAAACTGTAGCCCGCGTGTTCGCCGTTTTTGTTAATAGCGATAAAACCAACCTGCAAATATTCCATATCTCTATGATTTTTGTGTTTGTTATAAATGCGTTCTACAATCTCTTTACAGGCCTCTAAAGGCGATTTACCCTGGCGCATCAATTCGACCACCATGGCACTGCCGGCAGTTCGTATGACCGCTTCACCCAATCCTGTTGAGGCCGCACCGCCCACTTCATTATCCAAAAACAAACCTGCACCAATAATTGGCGAATCGCCAACACGACCGTGCATTTTCCAAGCCGCTCCACTAGTGGTACAGCCACCTGAAATATTGCCGTCCTTATCAATAACCAACATGGAAATGGTATCGTGATTTTCCATATTGATGACCGGTTTATACTTCGATTCTTCCATCCATTTTTTCCAATCTTCCTCTGCTTCTGCCGTTAAGAGGTTTTCTTCTTTAAAACCTTCAGACAAGGCAAATTGAAGGGCGCCATCTCCAGAAAGCATCACATGCGGTGTATTTTGCATGACGTTTTTTGCCACAGAAATGGGATGCTTAATGCCTTGTAAAAAGGACACCGCACCACAATCGCTATTATGATCCATGATACACGCGTCTAAAGTGACTTTTCCTTCCCGATCCGGAAAACCGCCGTAGCCCACACTTCTAACTTTGGGATCTGCTTCAGGGATTCTCATTCCAGCTTCAATCGCATCTATGGCCGATTTGCCGTTTTTTAGTTGCTTCCAAGTCTCGTCGTTAGCTGGTAATCCGTGGTTCCAAGTGGAAATTATTAAAGGTTTTACCGCTTTTTTAGTTGGCTGTACTGTGGGGATAATCGCAGTACTGGCAGTATTACAGCTCAATACCGAACTGATGCCGATAGTGCCTAAGGCTGCTTTTTTTATAAAATCTCTTCTGTCTGACATAACATAGGTGTTTAATGATATAGTGTTGAGGATGGTGCCATGGTATTGTTCGTGTTTGTATTAGGAGTGTCTCCCATTTTGAACACTAACGTGCCGCCGGCCATAATTTCTTTATGTGTTATGTGATTTCGATGTAGGGTTTTACCGTTTAAGGAAATCGATTGAATGTAAATATTGTCTTTAGAATTTTCCAAGGCTCTTACTGTAAAGGTCTTGCCGTTTTCTAAATTCAGGACGGCAGAATCGAATAAGGGCGAACCGAACGCATAGACCCCTTGTGCAGGATTTACTGGATAAAATCCGAGTGCGCTAAACACATACCAAGACGACATTTGGCCACAGTCTTCATTTCCGCAATGGCCGTTAGGCTCGTTTTGGTATTGGGTTTCCATGATCTCGCGGACTAACTTTTGTGTTTTCCAAGGTTTTTCGATGTAGTTATACAAATAGGCCACATGATGGCTCGGTTCATTACCGTGCGCATATTGCCCAATCATTCCTGTACTGAAAATTGGTAATACATCGTCAGGAAGCGGATTTAATGAAAACATGGAATCCAGTTTTCTTTCGAATAATTCATTGCCACCAACGCGTTCGGCTAGACCCTCAATGTTATGTTGCACAGACCAGAAATATTGCCACGCATTACTTTCGCAAAAATGTGCGGAATAGTCTTTAGGATTAAAATCAGCGATAAAAATACCATCTTCCAATTTTGGACGCATAAAGGTGCTTTGGCTATCGTAAACGTTTCGCCAGTTTTCTGAACGTTTTAAAAAGGTATTATAATCGTCAGTTTTCCCTAATGCTTTGGCGAATTGCGCAATGCACCAATCGTCATAAGCATACTCCAAGGTTTTGGATACTGACCAATCATCACCACCTTCGCCAACAGGAACATAGCCTAAGGCCATATATTTATCAATTTCTCTTGACGCATCCGTAGCACTGGCAACGCAGGCTTCATAGGCCAAATCAGCATCAAAATTTTTAATGCCTTTAAAATAGGCATCGACAATCACCGGCACGGCATGGTAACCAATCATCATATTGGTTTCATTGCCCTGCATGGACCAAACGGGCAACAATCCTGTTTCCTTGTAATGAGCCAACATGGAATTGACCATATCTGACACGCGTGTAGGATGTACGATGGTATAAAGGGGATGTGCTGCACGATAGGTATCCCACAACGAAAAGGTGTCATACCGATCAAAGTCTTTCGCATTCATGAGGGAATCGTTCGCGCCTTTGTAGTTCCCGTTAGGATCACTTAATAATGTTGGTGCCAACATGGATTGGTACAGCATGGTATAAAAAATCCGTTTCTTAGACTCGTCGGCTACGCTGATGTTGATTTTTTGGAGTTGCGTTTGCCATTTCTGATCTGCTTGATGCCTTAGAGCTTCAAAATCAAAATGTGGTGCTTCAGTTTCTAAAGATTTATAAGCGCCTTCAAGATTGGCAGAAGACACACCCGTTTTTAGAATGATGACCTCTCCGTCTTCTGTACTATAATCTAAAATGATTTTCGTGTTTTTAGCGGTGACTGGAGAATTACTAAGCGAATCGTTTTTATAAACTTTATAGTTTTTGAAAGGTTTGGAAAGTTGCATCACAAAATAAACCCGTTGGTCTCTTGCCCACCCGGTCGATTTCCGATAGCCTTCAATAGTAGTTTCATTAACCACATTGATATGAGTTTCAGTAGGACTGTCCCAATTTAAGGCGTAGCCTAAATCGATATGAATCTGCGAACTGTCGTCTTTTGGGAAGGTGTATTTATGAATTCCTGTGCGTTCAGTGGCGGTCAATTCCGCTTTAATACCATAATCTAACAAGTCTACCGTATAATAACCCGGAGATGCGGCTTCCTTATCGTGAGAATAACTTGAAAATGGTTTGAAACTGTTGGCTTCAATGCGCTCAGCAAAACGACTGTTAGTTGGCATTACCAATATATCGTAAAGATCGCCAGCCCCAGTACCGGATAAGTGCATGTGAGAAAATCCGGAAATAATAGAATCCTGATAAAAATAACCCGCAATCCGATCCCAACCAGAGATACCAATGTCAGGACTTAACTGCACCATCCCAAACGGTACGGTGGCACCTGGATACGTGTTTCCCGGTCCATCCGTGCCAATAAACGGATTTACATATTGGGTTAATTTCTCTTGAGACACGACAGCTTTAGGTGCTTTGCAGTGCCACAAAAACCCCATACATAAAAGACCTATAACCGCAATTTTCCTCATGACTCTCTATTCTCTCTTCTCTATTTTCTCTTCTCTCTATTCTCTTCTCTCTATTCTCTTTTCTTTCTACACAACAACAACTTTCGCTTTGCCATTTTTATACCCAAACCACACAATATACGCATAGCACAGTATAATAAAAATCATGGCGTTTTTAAATGCTATGTGATCGGTTAAAAATCCGAAAACTGGAGGAATTATGGCGCCACCCACAATAGCAGTACACAGCATTCCTGAAGCTTTTGGTTTTAAATGTCCAATACCGTCGATAGCTAGCGTAAAAATGGTTGGGAACATGATGGAATTGAATAAACCAACCGCCAAAATACTCCACATACTCACCAATCCAACCGTACTGATTGATAGCACAATCAAACTGATGGAGATGATGGCGAAAATAGCCAAGACTTTTCCTGGCTGCATAATTTTAGTAAGATAAGCACCAACAAATCTTCCAATCATCGCTCCTGACCAATAGAAAGTTACAAAAACACCCACAACAGCTTTACCATCTTTATCTGCCAAACCTGAATTTAAAATGGTTTCAGCAATAGATCGCATCAAGCTCGATTCTTTAATAACGGAAACCAGATTCATATCTAAAAAGTAGTTGACCAAATAACTCCCAATAGCGACCTCAGCACCTACGTAAAAGAAAATACCCAAAACCCCTTGCATCAGTTTTTTATTCTTTAGAGCTTCCTTATACGTTCCGGTAGACGTTTCTGAAATCATGGTAGGTAATTTTGCAAACAAAAATATCACAGCGATCAGTCCTATAAAAAGTGCCAAGCCTAAAAATGGCGTTTGCACGGCTGCAGCTTCTGCGGAGAGGTAGGCCTCTTTTGCAGAACTATCCAAAACTGCAATTTCATCTTTTGTTTTTATCACATCGCTCAAAATAAATAGCGCTCCAATAGCCGGAGCAATTGCAGTTCCTAAGGAATTGAAAGCCTGAGAAAGATTTAATCTACTCGATGCGCCATCCTCTGAACCCAAAACAGCGACAAATGGATTTGCAGCTACCTGCAGAATGGTAATCCCACCAGCGAGAATAAAATACGCCAACATAAATATGCCAAACACACGATAGGAAGCGGCCGGATAAAACAGTAAACAGCCCAAAGCCATGGTCAATAATCCGAGGATGATTCCTTTTTTATAGCCAATTTTGGAAAGGATATAACTTGCCGGGATGGAGAGTAGAAAATAAGCTCCAAAAAACGCGAATTGAACCAGTCCTGCCTGAAAATAAGTTAAGGTAAACAGTTCACGCAATCGCGGAATTAGGGAATCGACCAGCACTGTTATAAATCCCCAAAGGAAAAATAGGATGGTCAATAAAATAAATGCGGATCGGTATGATTTCTGGTTGGACATAGGTTATGTGTTAGTTAAAGCTTCCTTTTATTTCTTTAATAGTCTGTAAATAGGCATCTGTTAATTGTGGACCGTCAAAAAATGTCACGCCTTTGGCGCCGTTATCCTTAGCATATTGAATGGCTACTTTAAGTTCTTCGGCAGATGTAAATGGGGGCAGAAAAACGCCCGTATGTAATCCGACATTTTTAGATTCTAAATCGGTGACACCTTGGTTGGTGGCATAACCAATCCAGTCGATTTCTTCGTTGTAAAAGCCGTGGTAAATCATCGGATAAACGGCATCAATATTCCATTTATCCCAACGTTGGCGCACCATATGGTCAGCCATTTCTGGATAAGGAAAAACAGCAGCAGTCAGTTTTTTGTTGTTTATATGGACGATCTCGTAAGCGTCATTGACCAAGTTTCTAATGGCATTCAACCGGAAATTCTTCCATTCCATGTCAATCGCGGTATTGTTACTTTCCAGTGGATTTTTGTGATGGATTTTTTCGAAAGCACTGATACAGGCTTCACAATAACAGAAATCGTATTCCGCCATTTCAGTATCTTGGGTAAGGTTGTATTTAGGCAGTAATCCTATGGGCAAGAAAATATCCGGGAATCGGATATAATCGAGATGTACACTTTCAATGCCTTCCACTTTGGCCATACGTTCTACCAAACTTAAAATATGGTTCCGAGACGCTTCTCTGGTGGGGCAAAGCCATTGGTAATAGTTTACGTAAGGCTGGGTGTCATAGCACGATTTGCCATCTCTGCTCACCATATACCACTCCGGATGTTTTTGGGCAATGGTATCTCCTGGTCGGTTGACCGCCCACATCCAAGCGTGTACCTTAAGACCTTCTTTTGATGCTATAGCCACCAAACGCTCCAATTCTTCAACGTCTGTAGCCGTGTTGATGAGCAACTCATCTATACCACCTTCTTTATACCGTTTGAATTCAGCGGCATAATCTGCGTTGGATGTTGCTTTGTTTGAAGTGATCCAGGTGCCAAAATTAAAAGCCTTCAGTTCTGCGGACTTCACATTTGCTGCAGTCTCCTGTTTGCGCTCCTTTTGATTACAACCACTAAGTGCTACGACAATCAGAAACAAAAACAAATATGTGGTTATTCTCCGCATGCAAATAATTATTTCTACTAATGTAAGCTTTCAAAAAGCGTATTCAACAATTCTTGATCCTTATCTAAACTATACTCCCAAAACATGGCGCCTCCCAAGCCTTTTTCTTTAATATAGTCTGCTTTTAATTTGATTTCTTTCGGCGTTTCCCACGAGATCATCACCTTATCGGTAGCACTCCAGAGGTAAGACGCTTTTGCCGATTCGTCATACAATTTTTCGTAGTTACCAGATTTTATTTTCTCAAGAATTTGCCAGTAAGAAATGATATAACCACCTTCATTAGCCGAAGCGTATAAAGGAACCTTCGTAGGCGCTACTTTTTCCCATTGTCTGCCATAAAACGGAATTCCCAAAACGAGTTTGTTTACGGGAACGCCCGCTACAATATGTCTTTCAATGGCTTCAACACCACTATTTCCGCCATATTTTTCCTTATCTGATGGGTGTAAATTGGCGTGGTGCCCGGTTTGATACATCCAACCTTGATAAAAATCGTAGCCCATCACGTTGATAAAATCGAGGTATTCGTGCGCCTCTCCTAAATTGGTATTGTCAATATAGGCTTGATCAGCGCCAGTGGCGATAGTCAATAAATAATGGGTGTTGTCTTTTTCACCTTGCACATCGAGTGCTTCTCGAATAGCTTTTAAAAGCAATGTGAAATTATCTTTATCCGACGGACGGAAGACGTTGTCTTCTGCGCGTTGGCCTGGATATTCCCAATCGAGATCGACCCCATCAAATTCATGTTTTTTAAGCAATGCCACACAACTTTCTGCAAATATTTTGCGTGACTCCTCATACGCAGCCATTGTTGAAAATTGATCAGACCAAACCCAACCGCCTACTGAATACAATACTTTTAAGTCCGGATTTTGTTGTTTGAGTCCGATTAGCGTTTCAATTTTGGCAGCATCAGTGTCGAGTTCAAAAGCCGCATTACCTTCTACAATATTGGCAAAGGCAAAGTTGATGTGGGTCAGTTTTGAGGCATCAATTTTTGAAAAATCGTAATCTTCATATCCTGCCGCATAGCCGATGATTTTCATATCTACAGGTTCTGCATCCTTTTTGGAGACTTCTTGCGCTTCAACTGGCAATTCCGATTTTTCTGGTGCATTGTTGCAGGCAAAAAACAGGGGTAGTAGGAATATAAATTTGATAAATCTCATCTCTTTTGTGGTTTAAAAAAATGCCATTGGCTTTAGTTGTAATCGGTTAATTAAAATCATCCGTCATTATAGAACTCCTTTAATTCTAAATACCGTTGTTAAATTATTAGGACGATTTGCTGGCACTGTCAGTACTAGTTTAGTATTGTCTTGTTTAAACTCGATTTTTTGGTTACTCCCAATCATTTCGATTGCAGTTATCTTGCCAGGCTTCTGTTGTGATTTCAGTCCTAAAGTTGGCAATTCAATTTGCCCTTCTGCTGGATTAAGTACAAACATATACAGCACATCTCCGTTCGTGGTATACCGCACCTCATCTTTACCATAAGCTGGACTGGAGAGGGTTCTTTCATTGAAATGTTCCTCGCTCTTTTGCTTTTTTAAGGCCTCAAGATCTGCTTCTCCAATAGCACTATTTTCTAAAACCTTGAGATAAGAATCCAGATTATCTCCATATACTTTCCAAGGTTTGCTGGCGTAAACAGCTTCACTGTTAAGGCGTATCCATGCGCCAACGTCATCCAAAATTAGTTTTTGAGTTGTAGGAATGGTGCCATCACGTAACAGCTCCACATTTAGCACAAGGTTCCCATTTTTACTATTGTAATCTGCCAAGGTTTCGATAACGGTTCTGGTGCTATGGCGATAGTCCAGATCGCCTTCATCTTCTTTATAAAACCACGTACGCAGTGTCGTGATCCCTTGCCACGGAAAAGCTAATATTTCAGAAGCGCCACCACGTTCAATATCTTTAACGGTTGTGGGTTCACTGCTAAATTTACCCGCTAAAACCGCATCAATCTTCCCATTGCTCTCACGTTTTTTGTTGAAATATGTGGTGCTCACGGCCTTTCCATAATCGCCATAAGGGAAATTATAGCCATCAAACCACAAGTAATCCAAATCGTATTTTGTAACAAGTTCAGTGTGACGCAGTTTCCAATTTTTCTTAACCCCTTCAATGTATTCAGGTGTCCGTTGTGCTGGTGGCAATCCGTATAAATCGGCTGGATCCAAGCCTTCCCACCATTTGCTTTTGCCATCTTCAATGGTCATATGTCCATCGTAAGGAACACCTTTATAAGGTCCTGAAGTGTCCGCTCCAAAAGCAGGTTCCCACCAACCCAAAAAGCGGTCATCATGTGAACTCACCCCAAACCTCATGTTGTACTTTTTAGATGACTGTTCAAACTCTCTTATAATATCACGTTTTGGACCCAAATTAACGGAATTCCAAGGGTGGTAGGTAGAATTAAAATTATCAAAATGATCATGATGATTGGCTAAGGCAACAAAATACTTGGCACCAACACTTTTGAAATATGAAACAAGCGCATCCGTGTCTAGCTTATCAGCTTTCCACTCATTAAGCACATCTTTATACCCAATTTCAGATGGATGGCCATAGGTTTTATTGTGAAAGGCATAAGCGTTTCTCCCCCATTTTTCATGCTTCACATCTTCCATATACATGTGTCTCGCATACCATCCGCCTCCTTGCATAGGTTCAGTTTGCGCACCCCAATGCACCCAAATTCCGAATCTGGCTTCTGTATACCACGCTGGGAATTCATAAGTTGCACTGAGTTCTTCCCATGACAAGTCTTTGTCTTGCGAAAGAGCAGGGAAGCTCAAAAATCCGATTAAGAATAAAATTAAAATGTGTTTATGGAACTCCATCTGGGTTATTTTTAAATTTAGTTTGTCCTGCACGTGGCACAATTAATTATAAGAAATAAACTTCTTGTATCTTTGAGGGTGGCCGAGACCTCACAGGTTTTATAAACCTGTGAGGTCTATCTAACCGCTAAATCTTTTATTATTCTATTTTTATTTTATCTTAAATTTACCATCCTCTTTTATAATCAAAAATTTATTTGAAAACGGACTCCTAACTGAAATCGTCCATCCGAAACTATGGTTTTCAAGTTTAGGGGTGATGGTCTTGCCTTCAATGATTATTGGCGAGGTCATCAAACTATCTAATGACGTGGCCCAGGCTGCATGAGTTTCAAAATGTTTCTTTTGCGCGCGATACAGTTCATACAATCCCCATTTGATTTTTTCGTCATTTGGAATTTCAAACGTATCTTTTGCTCCAGCTTCTTTTGAAGAAAAATAGACATAACCCCAATGTTCAGGTTCGTGCATGTTAATGACACCTTGTGGCGACCATACCCAATTGTATTCCGGGAGGTAATTGCCTTCCGCATCTTTCTTGCGTCCGTAAGCACCGTCATTTAGTTGATAATCCCAATTGACTCTAGAAAAATTCACGCGCCAAAAGTCGTCTTTAGGTACATTTTCTTCAAAATAGGCTTTCTTGAAAACGCTCCACGGAATAGCTATTTCAAGCATCCATCCTTTATCAGTATCCTTCGGATTATTTAAAGTGCCGTCAATGGATATAGCAGATTTCATTCCCGTAGCCGTCCAATCATTCAACACCACATTATCTTCGCGATAAGGTTTTGACACAAATAAATCCCACACGGTGTTGATGGTGTTGATCTCAATTTCATAATAATTATGGGTATCGCCAGTGGGGTCGATAAATACTTCAAAATCGTTATTATGAAAGATAATCGCGTCGTGCTCTGTAATATCTGCCCATACGTGTGGCTCTTCCATTTTAGCTAAAATGTAGAAATAAGTACTATCCCATAACATTTTTGCTTGGGTATTGTAGGTCGGTTTTTTGACCCCTTCAATATCAATAAACAAATCAGTCCATTCCACTTTATCCCAAGACGCATCAGCATCCTTTCCATCAATTGTTATAGAATCTGTTGTGTGATAGGCGATATAACTCTTAGGCATTTTGCCGTTAGTTGTTTGGGCAAAAGCAGTCAAAGACAGACACCAAAAGCATACTAATGCATATCGAAATTTCAAATCCATAGGAGTTGTTTTTATAAACTATTATCTTTTGTGAATTGCACCACTTCGCTCAATTTCCCGAAGGCCATTGCCACAACAGTATCTGCGGCACCGTAATAGACCGCCAATTTATCTTCTTTGGTATCGTGTAAGGCTGCACAAGGGAATACCACATTAGGCACATCGCCAGTGGTTTCATAAAGTTCAGCAGGTCCTAATAAATAAGGTTGCGTTCTGTATTTTACTTTATCTGGTTGGTGTTCGTCTAAAATAGCGGCACCCATTGCATAACGGAATCCGTTACAGGTATTGATCACCCCGTGGTAAAGCATTAACCAACCTTCATCTATTAAAATTGGAATTGGGCCTGCGCCAATTTTGGTACACTGCCATGCACTGTCCACAAACGGCGTTGCTTTCATCACACAACGGTGCTCCCCCCAATATTTCATATCCGGACTGTAGCTGATGTAGATATCACCAAACGGCGTATGGCCATTATCACTAGGGCGACTCAACATAGCGTATTTGCCGTTTATTTTTTGAGGGAATAAAACTCCGTTTCTATTGAAAGGTAAAAAGGCGTTTTCACATTGGAAAAATTCTTTAAAATCATACGTATAAGCAATACCGATGGTTGGCCCGTGGTACCCGTTGCACCAGGTAATCCAATAACGATCTTCAATAAACACAACGCGCGGGTCATATTTATAGTCGGATTCTATCATTTCAGTATTTCCCGCTTGCATCACAATTGGCTCATGATTGATTTCCCAATCAATACCGTTTTTGCTAAATCCAGCAAAAATATTCATTTGCACCGCTTTGTTATCACATCTAAAAACACCAGCAAATCCATCTTCAAAAGGGACTACAGCACTATTAAAAATACTGTTGGAAGTTGGAATATCATATCGGTTTATGATTGGGTTTTCAGAATAACGCCACATCACGTCGTTACAGTTGTCAGGCTTATCTTGCCATGGAATTGAGTTCATCTGCTTTAATCTTTATATTTTTTTACTTTATCTAACCAAGTGAATTTTAAAATGAGCGAGGTTACTCCAAACACCAATAGCGCCGTCCACGCTTTTGGGTAGTCTCTGATCAGGAAATAGATCGGCAATAAAATCATACTCGATTGCCAAACGACACCCACCACACAATTTAACATATCACTTACAAAATCTTTATTTTGAGTCGCCGCACTATCATCCTTTTGTAAGGCTTTATATACAGGTTTCCACCAACCCCAAGGTTTAACGTTTCCATAAAACGCCTTTAAAGTCTCCATTGGTGTGGCCGGGGTTAATAATGTCCCCAAAAACGACCCTAATAAGGATACTACAAATATAAACGGAAACATATAAATGGCCGGTATTTGGGACACTTCGTATAACCACGTTCCCGTTTCAAAATTACCTTTATTTTGGTCTAATAAAAACTGTAAGGTTGCCACGAACAATCCGGAGGTCATTCCCCAGAAATAGCCCCAGCCATTAAAACGCCACCATACCCATTTTAAGAAATTCGCTGCTACATAGCCGCCATAGAGCGCACTGGTAATCCAGAGGGTTATCGAGTTGATGGATCCGGCAAAAAAGCCCATGGTTACCCCTAAAATCACAATGGCGAAAGAGGCAATATGACTCGCTTTGATATAATGCTTGTCTGAAGCTACTGGTTTGAAATATTTCTTATAAATATCGTTCACGATATAGGCAGGACCAGAATTGACAAAGGCTGAGAATGTGGACATAAATGCGGCCAAAAGGCCAGCTAACAGCAAGCCTTTAATCCCGACGGGAACGTGTTCATTAATCACTTTTGGCAGAATCACTTCTAAATCGGCACCGGTTAAACTTCCCGTAGCCGCCATATCAGGCGCCAAATACACGAGTCCTAATACCACTATACCACCGATAAGTAAATAGCGTGGAATAAATAACACCAAGTTGGTAAACCCACTCATATAAGCGGCTTCCTTAACTGATCGGGTGGACAGGATGCGTTGCATATCATAACTCGGTGTCGGTCCTGCGATACTGGCAAAAAAGCCTTTAAAAAGCGACATGCCAATAAAAGCGCCAAACATTTTATAACCTTGAGTATCAATTAAATCGTTGAAAGCGGCATACTTATCTGACCATGAGCCTTCCAATTGACTCGAAAACATGATGCTTGACCATTCGGTAGAAATCACTTCATTGATTTGAATGTCCGTAACAGTGATAAACGCGTAACCAGCAATTAAAATTCCGGCAATGACCATAATGCCGTACTGTAATACTTCTGTCGCCACAACTGAAAACATTCCCCCTTTAATGGTATAAATAGTGGTGAGAAATATAATAATCAAGGCGTAGTTTTGATCAGAGGTTAATAACACACCGTCGTTCATCATCAGGGTCAAATCCCAAGGCAAAATGATGCCCATAAATTTACCCACGCCTTCAAAAAAGTAGGCGATAAATCCGATGGACGCCACAATCGCAAAAATAGCCACAATTAAATGTGAGGCCCTTCCTGCTTTTCCATCACCAAAGCGGGTTAATATCCACTCAGAACCTGTCATAATGTTAGAACGTCTAATCCATGCGGCCAAGAAAATCATGATGAAAATCTGATTCCAAATAGGCCACATCCACATGAACATAAAGCTTTTGGCGCCGTAGAGAAATAAAATCCCTACCATCCATGCGGTGCCGGAAACATCAAACATTCCCGAGCCATTACTCAATCCTAAATAATACCATTTGATACTTTTTCCTCCAAGAAAGTAGGAATCCAAGCCCTTAGAAGCGCGTTTGGAAATCCAGATCCCTACCGCCAAAGTGACAACAATATAGAGGATAATTATAGATACGTCAATAATTCCCATTAGTCGTTTTTAGTTTTTGAAGTGCCCCATTTTTTGTTAGGTTCAGCGCCCATTACAAAACGCAAAGTGCCTCCTTTTAAAATATCAGCATGTGAAATTGCTGTTTTATGGAATGGTTTGCCATTTAATGTGGCCGATTGAATGTAGAAATTCTTATCAGATACGTTTTCCGCTTCAATCACAAAGGTTTTATTATTTGGCAGATTGATGCTTGCTTTGTCAAAAATTGGGGTTCCGATTTCATAGTCTCCAGACGCTGGATTCATAGGATACAAACCGACCGAACTCAACACATACCATGCACTCATCTGTCCGCAATCTTCATTACCACTCAATCCGTCTGGCGTGGTATTGTATTGGGTGTCCATAATGTGACGTGCCCAATATTGCGTGCGCCACGGTTGATCCGCATGGTTGAACATATAGGCAATATGATGGCTCGGTTCGTTACCGTGGGCATATTGGCCTATAAGACCTGTAATATCAGCTGAAATATTATCGCCAGTAATTTCAGAACTCTCTGTAAACAATTGCTCTAAACGGCTGGTGAATTTTTCGTTGCCACCATGAAGTTCAATAAGGTTATCGACGGCATGCGGTACAAACCAACTGTGTTGCCAAGCGTTACCTTCAGTATAATCAGTTTGCTCTCTGTGGTTGGAATGTTTAGGATCAAAAGGTTCGTTCCAAGAATTTCCTGCAACCGATTTTCCACGCATAAATCCGGACTCGTTATCAAATAAATGTTGGTAGGCTTTAGAACGCTCGGAGAAATATTTATAATCTTCATCTTTACCTAAAGCTTTCGCCATTTCAGCCACACACCAATCGTCATAAGCATATTCTAACGTGATGGTTACGGATTCGTCCAACAAACTGTAGGGAATGTAGCCGTATTTTTTATATGAATCGAGGCCACGCTCGTCTTGCATCATGGTGGTTTTCATGGCTTCGTAAGCGCGTTCAGCATCAAAGCCTCGAATTCCTTTTTTATAAGCTTCTACAATAACCGGAATAGAATGGTAACCCGTCATGGTATTGGTTTCATTGCCGTATAAAGTCCAGACTGGTAAAATGTTTCTAACTTCGTAATACGCCAACATAGAATTGACCATATCTGACACCCTATCTGGTGCAATCATAGTCAACAAAGGATGTTCCGCTCTAAAGGTATCCCAGAGTGACAATGTCGAGTATGCGGTGTAATTGTCCGCATCAACAATGCTGTCATTCTCCATTCGGAACTGGCCATTTTTATCACTGAACGTTACAGGCGCCAATTGGGTGTGGTATAATGCGGTGTAGAAAATAGTTTTTAAAGAATCGGTGGGTGTCTCCACTTCAAAGGAGGCCAATGCTGTATTCCATAGTTTTTCAGCCGCTGTTTTTGTTTTATCAAAATCAAATCCGGATGTCCCCAAATTGTCTTTGGCGTTCTCTAGGCTTACTGATGATAAAGCTACTTTTGCCAATAATTCAGGACTTTTTTCATTAGCATCGAAGATTACTTGAATGGAAGATTTCACACCTTCATGATCGCCATCTTCAAACACTTGACCATCAACATAGAGTTTATAATCGGCAATAGGTTTAGAAAATTTAGCTACAAAAAACACCTTTTGATTCTGTGCCCATCCTGTACTATGGCGGTATCCGCTAATGGTGTATCGGTCTTCAACTTTTAGAGAGGTAGCCACAGCTTTGTCCCAATTGATGGCGAAACCAAGGTCGATCACTACTGATTGTTGATCACCTTCCTTAAACGTGTATTTATGATACGCGGTTCTTTTTGAAGTCGTCAACTCAACATTCACATCATGATCCTCCAAGTAGACTTGGTAATAGCCTGGTGATGCTTTTTCATTGTCGTGACTGTATGTTGATTTGTAAGGTATGCTGTCTCGAGAGATAGGGTTCGCAGTTAAATCGACCGTTTTGTTGATGGGCATAAAAATAATATCCGCCAAATCTCCGATTCCGGTACCGCTCAAACTTAAATGGCTAAACCCAACGGCTGTATCATCAGAATAGTGGTATCCTGAGCACCAGTCCCAATCGCTGATCCCATTTACAGGACTCACTTGCAACATGCCAAAAGGGACGGTTGCGCCAGGATAGGTGTGACCATGACCGCCCGTGCCGATAAATGGATCGACGTAACTGATAGCTTCTGGCTTTTCTTCTACAGGCTTTTCAACGTGTTCATTACAACTGACCAAAAGAAGTGTGGATAAAAATATTAAGTATCTTTTTTTCATAAGTATCATTTTGTCTAACGTGTGCAATCGTTTTCTTTTACTGAATTATAAAGACTAAAAAATGCGGGATGTTCTACTCTTTTTGAAGCCTTTATACAAAATGAAATCAAACAAATGCAAATTGCAGCGTTCATCAGGCTTTAGAATCCTTTGATCATTTATTTCGAAAGAAAAAAAACAAACTGAATTCACTCCATAAATTTTCATAAATTTAACCACAATTGAAATTAAATTAGACGGACGACACGTTAACTCTCCTGAACATCACAAAAGATTTTTTTAATGAACATTAAATCCAACAGACTCTACAGAATCTCGTTTTGGCACCATATTATTTTTTGGTCTGTTTACTTTTTATTTAACACTTTTAGATGGGGAAGTTACTTTGATGATTACCTCTACTCACTAAAAACAAACCTGCTTGGGTTTCCAATCCATATTGCGTTATGCTATTTTAACATCTACTTTTTGATGCCCAAGTTTTTGTTTAAAAAGAAGTATGTGCCTTTTGTGATTTTGATTCTTTCGGCCATTTTTTTAATGGTGCTGGCAAAATTCAATCTCACTTATTTTTTAATTAGCAGTGAAGTGTGGCCAGAAGGCCCAAATCCCATAAACAACCTGACGCTCAACTATGTGATTGATATGATGATTGGCGAATTATACGTGATCACCTTTGTAACCGCCATAAAAGTTACCTTAGATTTTTTAAAGGAACACAAACGTGTAGCCGATCTTGAAAAGGCTCAATTAGAAACTGAATTACTGTTCTTAAAATCGCAAATTTCTCCGCATTTTTTCTTTAATACGCTGAATAACATCCATTCTTTGGCTTTGGAAAAATCCAACAAAACATCTAAAATAATTTTAAGGCTTTCCGAACTGATGCGCTACCTATTGTACGAGACAAAATCTGAACGGCAGTCTTTAGAAAATGAGATCATGTGCATCCAGAATTACCTCGATTTGGAAAAAATCAGGCACGATGATTTGTTAAAAGTGCAGATGTGCATTTCCGGAGATATCCACGATAAGACTATAGCGCCCATTTTGCTGCTCACCTTTGTTGAAAACGCCTTTAAACACGGTGTGAGTAAAAATATTGGTTTGGTAAATGTGGATATTGAGTTTGTGGTAGAAGGCGATTTTCTTTATTTCACCATAACCAATCCCCTACCATCAGCGCATACCTTGACGCATGAGTTGAATCAATCTAGTGGCATTGGCTTAGAGAACGTAAAAAAAAGATTAAGTTTAGGGTATGATAAGGAGGATTATGAACTCACCATAAAAAGCGATGCAGAGACATTTACAATTCATCTTAAGATAAAGGTTACGGCATAAATACAGGAGCGCATAAAATGGGAATTTAAATAGTAGGTTATGAAGATACAATGTTTAATTATTGATGATGAGCCTTTAGCGATTAACGTCATTAAAAATTATCTCCAAAAAATTGAAGACATCGAATTGGTGAATTCCTTCAACAACGCTATTGATGGTTTAAACTTTTTAAAGCATCATAAGGTCGATGTGATCTTCCTAGATATTGGCATGCCAATTTTAGACGGCTTAAGTTTTATTAAAAGTTTAAAAGAACCGCCTTTGATCATTATCACGACAGCTTATACTGATTACGCCGTGGAAACCTACGCTTTAGATGTGCTTGATTATTTGGTGAAGCCAATTGAATTCCCCCGTTTTATGAATGCGTTGAACAAGGTGTACCGACGGTTAAATATTAAGCAGGCACCAACCGATTTAGGCCCTACCCGTCCCTTCGTTTTTATTAAGATTGATAAGAAGAAGATGAAAAAAGTGTTTTTGGATGAGATTTTAGTGATAGAAAGTCAAAAAGATTATCTCAAGATCACGACTACCAACGGTCGGTTTATGATCCACAGTACGTTAGCGGACTTTACCGACGTATTGCCAGCCTCCGATTTTATCAGAATTCATAGATCATACACCATCTCTATCAGTAAAATTGACGCTGTAGAAGGCAACAGTATTGAAATTGACGGCATGCGATACGGAATTGGCCGCTCATATATTGACGAAGTGAAAGCTAAGATTCTAAATTCTTCAATTTAAATTTGTCATAAAAAGATTGAAGAACGCTGCGCTGTTAGAATCAAGAACAAAGACTATCGTAAAGCAATAAAAATCTAGACTAAAATTTCAAAAGCTAACTTCAATTATATTCTTATTTTTACATAAAAAAGGGAGAACCGTTACAGTTCTCCCTTTTTTCGACTATCATAAAATATAATTGAAAAATTTTAAAGTTTTAATTTTGTTGTGCCCACCATAATGGGGTAAACACTGTATCAGGTCCACCTAATTTATCAACTGCTTGTGCATATCCAGCTGGGATATTGCTACCGAAGTTAGAAGGGTATTTTAATCGTTGTCCAAAAAAGTTGATGCTATTACCCATATAATTACCAGTATTCAAAGCTGGAAGATTTGTTAATTCTTTCTCAATGGCCGGATTCTCAAAAAATGGTAAGCCTAAACGTCTATGGTCACTCCAAGTTTCCAACGGTAACCATGGTGTCTGTGCAATAAACTTTTGAGTAATGATTTTTGTCAAAAGGTCATTTTTCACAGTCCCATTTTTATAGATTGTATTTTCCGGATATTTAACATTGACGGTTCCTGCCGCCCCTGTATACCCATCTTTGTAAGTCATAGCCACTGTTGATGGTGGCTCAGTGGTGTGGTCCCAACTCACAGAAGTACCAACTCTACTAAAATCTTGTGAAGTTAAATAATCACTTAACTGAGCTGTAACGCCATTGTATGCAAAACTTTCAGCAATCCCTTGTTCGTAAGCTGCTTTGCCACTTAAAGGTACTGCCCAGCCCCTAACAGCTGCCTCGGCAATTAAGAAGTGAGATTCCCAAGACGCAAAGAAGATTCTTTCGTTAGTACCATTTCTGTACTTATTAGCTAAACGAGGTAAAGTTCCTGTAAAACCATACACTTTATTCTTAGCTCCTTTTTCTCCCCAATCACCACCGGTGTAAGCATTCCAAGTAAATGCTGCATCAATTTCTTTCACTACATTATCAGTAGCATCTACTAAATTTCTTTTTGTAGTCTTAGCGCCATTAGTCCAAGATGGATATGAATTAAACTCTGGATCATTATAATCGCCAGGAATTACATATAAATCATAGGCTCTAGGATCAATAGTTTTATGCAATCCATCAAAAAAGTAACCTGCAGAAGGATCGTTAGTCAACGATGTAAAGTGGTTCTCAAATTTAAGACCCAAATAATTTGCTGGCTTAATGTAACCAAGTTTATCAGCCGACAATACATCAGCAGATGGAATACCACCTAAGCCAATCATTAAGTTATTTAATGTAGCAGATATTTCATGATCCCACCACTCTCTGGTCATAACCCCTGTATAATCACTCCAACCGCCTTCTTCTTTAATAGAGAAATTATCGTCTGCTACTTTGATGAAGTCATCAGCTACAGCAGCTTCAAATTCGGCTTGAGCCTTCGCTGGATCTACTTCTGATAAACGCATCGCTAAACGCATTCTTAAAGAATTACCATACTTTTTCCATTTTGCATAATCATACCCATAAGCCGGATCTAATTTTTTCAATGCATTGTCAGGATTTGACACCTCAAGATTCAGTGCTTTAGTAGCCTCCGTTAGCTCTTTAAGCATGTAGTAATACACCTCCTGAACGTCATTATATTCAGGGTTTTCACCATTAAAGCCGCTTACTGGAATAGGTCCAAAATTGTCCGTCATTTCACTCATGATATAGGCACGCCAAATTCTAGCAACCTCTCTAAGATTTGGAGTATGCTCTCTAAAACTACCAGAAGCAATTTGCTCGTCAGCAATGTTTATACCAGCGTTGATATTTCTTAACCATTTAGATACATAGCCATTGTAATAATCACTTGTCCAACCATCATTAGCGCTGCCTTCAGATAAGGTACCAACTCTGGTCATATGGCCCGCATCGTCCCAATAAAGAACAAATACACGTTCTGAAATATGTGGATCCTGTTGCGCACCACCTATAGAACTATTAATAAAATATTCTATCTGTACTTGGTCAGCACCCGCTGCCACTGGGTCAATATTGACTTCTTCAAACTCAGAGCAGGATAGGAATGCTAAGAGCACACCTCCTACTAGGCCTGTTTTTTTTAATATTTTTCTCATAACTTTTGTATTAATTTTTTTTACTTAAAGATACGTATTTTTTAGAAGCTTAAAGATAAGTTTAAGAACACACTACTGGTTGTAGGAGGAGAAAGGTATTCAAATCCTGTTGCGTTAGTAGAGGTTGCAAAAACTGACTCCGGATCAATACCGTTTAAGTTGTTTTTTATCATCCATACATTATTTGCCGAAAGTCCTACTTTCAAGTTTTGAATGCCTGAATTTCCTAACCATGTGGATGGAATCGTATATTTAAGGTTTACATTTCGCAATCTCACGTTTGTCGCATCAAAAATATTAGCCTCATTAATTCCTAAGTTTCCAGATCTGTTAGTGATTGCTGTCCAATAAAGTTGCGGAGAAACACCTGTAGTATTTTCTACAAAACCACCACTACCATCACTTACCACACCATCAACTATAATATCCGCTCTTTCACCGTTAACAACAGTTACAGCAGCATTACCTGATTCTTGAAGCGCAAGGTTGGAACCAGAGAATATCTCGCCTCCAAGACGTGCATCAATCATAAATCCGAAAGACAGATTTTTATACGTAAAGTTGTTTGTAAAACCAATCATCGCATCAGGTTGTTGATTCCCTAATTTAAATTTCTCGCTAGATGCGGTTGGTAATCCATTGCCGTCAACAATTATTTTTCCGAAATTAGGACTGGTTTCATCTTGTACTCTTGAGAATTTTGTTCCCCAAATTTCACCGTAACCGCCTTTTTCAATTGCTAATACAGCTAAGTTATCATAACCACCTAATCTATATTGAGTAACCTCATCAGCTAAACTTTCAATGGTGTTTTTATTTGTGGAATAGTTAAGAATTGCATCCCAGCTAAAACCTTCTGAGTTGTCAAATATTCTTCCATTCAAAGTTAATTCAATACCAGTGTTTTGAACATCCCCAGCATTAACCATCTTGGCAGAATACCCACTTAATGGATCTAACGGCAAAGGAATTAATTGGTTGGTAGCATTAGATTTGTACCATGCAAAATCCAAACCTAAACGGTTTTTGAAAAAACGACCTTCAAAACCAATTTCTTGAGATTTAATCAACTCACTTTTTAAATCAGGATTAAAAAGAACGTTGTTGGTACCTGCTGTAGTATTCCCATTAGCATCATTACCAATGAAATAACTGTTATAAAGTTGGTACGGAGGAAGGTCATTACCTACAGTTGCATAAGACGCTCTTATTTTACCAAAAGTTAGCCATCCTGGTAATTCTGAACCAGATTTTGTTAACATCTCAGTAAACACGAATGATGTGCTGATAGATGGATAAAAGAAGGATCTGTTTTCTTTACTCAATGTAGAAGACCAGTCATTACGACCTGTAAAATCTACAAATAAGAATCCGTCATAGTTAATTTGGAATGTTCCATAAATAGAATTTGTTCTTCTTTCGCTAGAACCTTGGCCAACACTTGCAGCATTGACACCATTATTCAATGAGAATAAATTAGGCACCACAAGTTCTCCAGAGCTTCCACTAATATTGTTGGAAGTTCTTCCCATAATATTTCCACCTAGAGTTGCTGAGCCACCAAACTTTCCAATAATATCATCTTGACTAGCCATTACCAAAACACTAAAGTTTTTCTCTATAAAAGAGTCTTTACCAAAACTATATCTACCTGTATTGTTTCCTGGGCTACCAGAGTACAATTTAGATTCGTTAGTAGTGGTATATAAATCGGCACCAGCTTTTACTTCAGTACTCAACCAATCCGTTATATCATATTTAATAGACCCGTTTAACAAAAAACGATCTCTTGCATCAGAACTCAACCTGTTTTTGGCAGACCAATATGGGTTTTCAGCATTTTCAGGAACGAACCATCTCATTTTACCAAATTCATCCGTAGTGTTTTCAAATTGTGACACGTCTAGTGATACTGGTAATTGCGCAATTGTTCCGAAAGCATTATTATTATTACTACCGTTTAAAGGTCTGTTTCCTGCTTTTGTGTTGATATATTGAACTTTTACATCCGTAGTCCATTTTTTATTTTCACCAAATTTTGAAACTGCTCTTGTAGTTAAGTTTAATCTTTCTAAAGTTGCTCCAGGAACATTACTCTCATCATCCAAATAATTAGCAGAACTGTACAATGACGTCCCTTCAGTTAATTGTTGTTGAAATGAAATACTATAAGTTTGATTAAAACCGCCTTTATAGAAGTTTCCAAGATTATCATAAGCTCTTAAAGTTGTTTGATCACCTTTCCAGTCTTCAACGGATTGTCCTGTAATTTTAGGACCCCAGCTTAAACGAGATTGATTATTATAAATTCCCTCAGAACCTTGAGCAAAATCAGTTTGAAGTTCAGGCTCTATAAATAATCTTTCAAAGCCAGTGGTTGCAGAGAATGTAATTCCTAAACCTTTTCTTGCTTTACCAGTTTTTGTAGTAATTAAAATGACACCATTACCTGCACGAGAACCGTAAAGTGCAGCAGCCGAGGCGCCTTTTAAAACGGTCATAGTTTCAATATCATCTGGGTTTAAATCGCCCAAACCATTACCCATATCTTGAGATGGGTTAAAAAAGTCCGTATTATCAGCACCTGTAAAGTTGTCCATAGGAATTCCATCCACAACAATCAAGGGTTGGTTATCACCTGTAAGCGAGCTATTACCCCTAAGCACAATTTTGGAAGAACTAGCAGGACCATTACTTCCTTTAATAACTTGTATACCTGAAATTTTACCAGATAATGCATTGGCTACGTTAGTTTCTCTCGATTCTGTAAGAGCCTCTCCCTTAACTTCTTGAACGGCATATCCTAAAGATTTACGTTCTCTTTTAATACCAAGGGCGGTTACAACCACCTCATCCAACTGACTAACGTCTTCTATTAAAGAAACATTAATCGTGCTTTGACCATTGATTGCAATTTCTTGAGTGGTAAACCCAACATAAGAAAATTGTAAAGTGCTCATAGCATCGGATACTTCAATACTATAATTACCATCAAAATCTGTAGTGACTCCCTTGGATGTGCCTTTTACCAACACACTAACTCCCGGAAGTCCCAAACTGCTCGCCGCATCAACAACAACACCTTTTACCGTTGTCTGTGCTTGCATACCATAAGTGCAAAGAACGCTTAACACCAACAGTAAATTAAGTACCTTTTTTGTCATAATATTATTTAAGTTTAATTTAACAGATTAAATGAATGCAAAATATTAGAGACTAGTAAATATTTTCGACTAATGACCTTTTAAGTGAGGAGTTGGTAAGATTATAGCACTTTTACGCATTATTAATATACGAATATTACAGTGCATTTATTATACATGTGCTAATAAAAAAACGCACTGGATGATAATTTAACAATCGAAACTTATTTTATCGTTGAAGTGAACCCTACAACACCAACACCGGTTTGTGCATCAACAAGCCACGGCCCTCGATAAGGTGTTGTGGTATTGGTGTAATTGTCGTCTAAAATATAAGTTAAGGTTTCCCCAATTTTGAGAGGTCGGTCAAGCTGTAGTATAATTTTTTTTGAGCTTTCTGAATCCGTTTGTATTTCTAAAATTTTTATATTTTTTTTGGAGGTAATGGCGAAGAGATTGTCTTTTGCAGAATAGATGGTTTCTCCAACTTTTAAGTCTGATTGCACAGTTACCGGCTTGGTAAACTCGATGCTAATAGATTTAGCAGATCTTTTGGTAACACGAACCAATTGCGGCGCTTGATAATCTTTACTTCCGTTATAAAAATCATGTTGCGCCAAATTTGAAATCCAATCTGCCAACACCTCATAACCATGCGCGTGGTAATGACAGCCATCTGACAAGAAATAATTACCGTCAGCAGTTATTGGGTTTATAGGAAAACCATGGCGCGTCATTATTTTAACCTCAGTATGCGCTGCAGCAAACTGCCGCTGTGCCTCCCTAACATTTTGGTGACCATTTTTAGCAGCGCATCCGGGTGGTGTTTGAATGATATAAAATTTTTCAAAGCTAAAATCCGTATTAAAATCAGCAAACAATTGATTTAATGCGCTTTTATAAGCTATGACAGTGTCGTCTGCATTGCTTTCTCCTTGATTCCAGATGAATGCTTTTATGTTATGTTTTAAACCCGAAGCTTCCAATCGGTACTGTAAACGGCCATAGGCATCATCCAAATTGTACGGTGTCGTTTTTTGATACGCTGAGATGGCCCCACCTCCGCCTGCACCATTAATAATGGCGATAGGGATGTCTTCTGAAGCCACTAAATTCAGTCCAATATTCAATCCCAACACACCCACCATGCCGTTGCCTACAAGTTGCACGCCACCACGAATATCCGGAGCTTTACCACTAGCCAAATACCAATCAGTATTTTCAGCTTCTGGATAAATAGCGGGCTTATTGTACACATGCATGGCCCCAATGGTCCGTACCCACTGGGCATCTGCTGGCAAATTGTTATCGTTATAAGCGTTGTCGTAATCAATTGCCCAAGCATTCGATTGTCCGTGTAGCACATAAACATCACCGGCCGTGACCTGAGTCGCTCGTTTAATAAGTGTTTCTAGTCCTTTTTTTTTTGAAACAATTCAACGGTGTAATTATGCTTTAGCGCTTCAATTTCTAGGGGAATTGAAAACGCGCCATTGGCTTTAAAAGCCTCCCTCGTAACAACATTCTTATCGCGATGCACTTTTACGATGAGGCTATCCACGGTGCTGTCAGCAATTCCAGAAACAGTAATCGTTGCCTTGTTAATCGCATCTCTTGCATAGAGCTGATTATCTTTAGGGAATTCAGTAACGGAAACCTTTGGCTCCGTATTAAAAACCGCTCTAAATTTTAAATCCTTCACCTCTTTCACCGCACCGTCTTCTAGATGTATTGGCACACAGGTGAACATCCATTTCCATGAATTTTTATCTTGAGGAATTTTCAACAGCACTTTATTCCAGCCTTTTTTTAAGGCGATTTTTGTGGGTGCTCTAAAAAAATAATCTTCGTCTATAAATGGGATTTCGTCTGTTCGGGTACCTAAATTAGGCTGCTTCCAAACGGGCGGTGCTATTTCTGTTCCATTCACCCAAATCTTAGGATTGGTGGTATGCCATTGCCCCTGATCAGGAAATGGCCCTACACGTCTTCCACCAGACCGCGACCAACCTTGAAATCCTACCCAGAAATCCTGTACCCGGTCGTCAGGCGAATAGATTTCTGTGTAAGCATAAAAGGTTCCTGTTTGTTCGGTTGTTATTGCTGGAAATCCGAAAAAATGCTTAAAATGGGTCGTCCCACCAACGATAGGTTGAGACCATGTATATTCTTTTTCGTCTATTTTGTAGGAATTAATCAAAGAATCTTCAATCGGGAAACTTAAATTTACATCACCATCTGTTGTAATGGGTCCAATAAGGTTCCATTCAAAATTTGTTTGACGTATGTATTGAAATTCTTTTCTTTTAAAAAATAGGTCTCGGTGACTGATGACTTTGTCTTCAAACGCTTTAAATTCTTCCAGTTCCTTTGAACCGACTGGCGGCAACTTTGCCCAATACTCTAATTTATTCTCTGCGCGTCCTTTCCATATCGCATCAGCATAAAATACCATGGAAGGATAAATCGGGTTTTGAATTAAAATATCGCGTTCCTCAGCTACATTATTATCCGGCCACGCTGCTAAAATACCGCCCAAGGCTAAAGCATCGCCTTGTGGTTGCCGCGTTGGCTGTTGGAAAAATAACCGCGCCATTCCCGCAAAAGGATCCAAATGATTGATGTAATTGGCCCGAGAATCTATAAAACGATGTCCTTTACGTGGCGTATGCTGCGCCCAAAGTTGATTGATGGAAGTGGAATCTTCTTCAATTTCAATACCTTCTTTCCAAACAATGAGTTCCCTATTTTTAGATTTTACACGGTCCATAATGGTTTTGACAAACCCGTCTGGAACATATTCTTCTTTGTTTCTCACTTCATCCGTACCAATATGAATGTACGGCATCTCCTCAGCGCTTGCCAAGTCCATCAATTCATCAAATAAGTCTAGTAACGCTGGAAGCGCCCGTTCATCTCTCATGTTATCAAAACCCATCGCGTTTCTAAAAGCACGCGAATGCCCTGGAATATCGAATTCCGGAATCACGGTAATATGCCGTGCTTTACAAAAGGCCAAAATCTCTTTAAAATCGTCTTGGGTATAGAACTTTCCTTTCCCTCGCGACGTCGCGTCTTCGTTTTGCAACTGCGGATACAACTTACTCTCAAGTCGCCATCCTGGATCATCTGTTAAATGCCAATGGAACACGTTGTACTTGTATTGCGACAAGACTTCCAACTGCTCTTTTAATTGGGCAACCGATTGAAAATTTCTACCCGTATCGTGCATAAAGCCTCTTACTTTAAACGCAGGCCAATCGGTGATCTGCAACTGTGGGATAACACCAAAATTACCTTGCTGTCTGAACACTTGTTGCAGTGTTTTTATAGCGTAATACGCGCCTTTGGCGGTTGTAGCCCAGATTTTAATTTCAGAATCGATTTGTATTTTATAGGCTTCGTCAGCGTTATGAACAGGAATATGTTCCTGAATCATTTGAATTTTTATTCCCTCCGAGCCTTCTGAAATTCCATTATTTTCAAAAAACGCTCTTAATTGATTGGACTCACCAATAAAATCAGTTTTGACAATTTGGAATGCTTTAAAGCTTAGTTCACTTTTCCCATATTGAATCTTCTGAGGCGTAGGGATGACGGGATATTTTTGCTCTAAAACTCCGTTTTGATATACATCCGCATGTCCGTGGAACGTTACCATGAAGCACAATGCCATAACGTAACCTAATCTATTATAAAACTTGGTATTTTTAATTAGCTTCATAAGTGTTTTATTTTGATAATCGGTAGACAATCACGTCACGTGATGGTACTTCAATTGCGATTTTTTCGCCCGTATTGCCCATCATTTTATCTGCCCACAAATCTTTAATTTGGTATACGTCCTCTGCTGAAAAATCTTTTATATTGATTTTGGTCCAATCTACTTCATAGGTTTTAGTAGCGATGTCTCGATTAAAGAAGCAAATGGCAACGTCGCCATTAGAAAGCGGTTTTTGCCAAATTTCAAAATTCCCAAGATCGACAATTTTAAATCCTTGTTTTCCTAACACATCCTGATTAACCTCTAATAAGCCTTTATGAGTTAAAATATGCTGATCCGTTGCATTCATTGTTCGTAAATCATTACCAGCCATTAACGGCGCTGCCAACATACTCCACATGCTAAAATGTGCTCTCGCTTCATTTTCTGGCATGTCATTGTTGCCAACAGCCAACATATCCGGATCATTCCAATGCCCAGGACCTGCATATTTTTCCAAGCCAACTTGCATATCCACCAAGTCTGACCATCCTATCAAATTGCCCCAAATATTGCCATCATAGCGACCATTCATATCTATATCTAAAGTAGTACGCCATAAATGACCAACTTCTTTACCCCATTCCCATGGTTTGTTTTCTCCCCATTCACACAAACTAAAAACAATAGGCCTGCCGGCTTTATATAGCGCATCTCTCATAAGAGTATATGATGCTATGGCCTCTTGACCTTCCGTAAAGCACCAATCGTATTTTAAATAATCAACCCCCCATTTGGCATAGGTTTCTGCATCTTGCATTTCAAATCCTTTACTTCCAGGACGCCCTGCACAGGTTTTTGTGCCCGCATCAGAATAGATCCCAAATTTTAAACCTTTGGAATGAACATAATCAGCCAAACTTTTAATTCCTGATGGAAATTTATCCTTATCAACAATGATATAACCGTTGTCATCACGACCTATTTGCCAACAATCGTCAATAACAATATATTCGTAACCAGCTGCCCTAAGTCCTTTTTCAACCATGGCATCAGCCATTTCTTTAATAACGGTTTCATTTACTCCTTCACATTCAAAACTGTTCCAGCTATTCCAACCCATGGGCGGTGTTGGCGCTAAATTTTCAAATTTTTGTGCGATACTTTTGGTAGCGAAACCAAATACTAAAACGATTAAAAGAAACTTTATTTTCATAGTTATAAATAGTGTTTAATTGGTATTATTTGAAAACGTGGAAGCTGGTAAGCCCGCGCTATTAACTAAATTCCCATCAGAAAAAGAGGTATATCCATAATTTACAAAGCGGGGATTTTCAATTTCTGGAGACCAAACGTACAAGATATCATTCCGGATCTTGGATTGTGCGGAAACAAATTTTTTGTCCGCCCCTGCAATATAAATATCATTCACTTTAGCACTTCCTATAGTTTTTAAACCTTGTCCGTGTTTAAAATGAATTTCCAACCTATTCTTGTTGACGTTGATGTAGTCTAATAATGGACCAGAGGAAGGGATCTCCATAGTATAAGTTTTATGAAGCGCTATTTTAGAAAGGCGCTCTCCAACAATCCATTTCTTTTTTGGATGCACATCCGTTTCATGCCCAACATCCATACTGACTGCCATTCCGGTATATGGAATAGCCAATAATCGGCGTTGCGAATCTCTAAATTCTCCCCAATTGGGCCGATTTATACTGCTCAACTGCACGTAATAAAATGGTAATTCTTGATTGTTGAAATGATTGCGCCAATCGGTTACTAACATTTTAAATAAGTTGGAATGTAATGTCACATGCTCGGCATTGGATTCCCCTTGATACCATATAACACCTTTGATAGTATAATCTCTAATCGGCATAATTCCGGCATCAAATAACATTGTAGGCTGGTACGGATGTCTGGCTTTTATTTTAGACTTAGGCTGATCTTGCATATTTAATTCAATGCGCCCCGCAACCCATGTATCCACCAACGGATTTAAGCGGGTATCATTTAATAAATTAACGGTTTCATGGGTTTTCTCCATAGATTCTCTACTGATCCAACTTTGAATGGGCGACCCTCCGATAGCATTGTTAATAATGCCCACGGGAACTTTTAGTTTTTTCTGAAGATTATAAGCAAAAGCATAAGCCACTGCTGAAAAGTTTTCAAGATTTTCTGAGTTTGCAGCTGACCATCCAAAATTTTCGAAATAAGCATTGGCATTTGCTTTTTGAAGTTGCTCTTCAGTGAATTTTACACCAGACAATATTTTATCCGTCATGGAAAACAAAAACACATTGGGGTTGGTGGAATCCTTTAAAACGGTTGTAGCGCTTTCCGTATCACGGACTTTCCAACCCATATTGGACTGACCGGACGCTAGCCAAACTTCACCGACATATACTTTTTGGATATTTACAGTCTTAGAAGCTGTGGCAAATTTTAACGGATAAGGCCCACTTGCAGGCAAAGGCGGAAATTCAACCTTCCAAAGGCCGTGAGCATCAGCCTTTACTTTTTTGATTTCATCATTAAAATGAACCGTAATAGTATCCTTAAAATTGGCCGTTCCATTAAATTTGATCGTTTCATCCCGTTGCAAAACCATATTTTCGCCATAGAGGATTGGCAATTTTAGTCCGCCATAATTACCAGTAATTGCACTGTATACTTTATCTGAAATTATTTGCGCACCCTCGTTTGTTGGGTGTAAATTATCAGGGAAGTATTCAGGGAATCTGTATAAAGGTTCATGCAGATTGATAAATTCAACATTTGCTTTTTTGGCGATGCTCTCTATTTTAGATTGAATCTCTTGAAAGCTTTCTCGCATGCCTTCTTCAAACCAATGGTGCCCCGAAAATGTTGGGGTCATTTTACAAATGAAAATTTTCGGTTTAGATGGCAGTTTTTTATATTCCGCAATCATATCCAAATAGTCCCGTTCAAATTCGCCTTTGTAATTTGGCCAATTGTTATTGCCTTGATCATTCAAACCTAAATGAATAATCACAATGTCAGGATTAAATTCCTGAGAGCTCTTAAATTCTGGAGTGTTCCAATAGGGTTTATGGCCATTTTTTAACATGGTTGCTCCTGGATATCCAAAATTTTCCACCTCATATGCAGCTCCTAATAACTGTTGCAGTTGCTGCGGATATGAGTATTCTTCTCGGTTATCAATACCGCTACCGTAGGTAACACTATCACCTACACAGGCCACTTTAACTGTTTGGGAGATCATTGACAAGGAGAATAACAATGCAATAAACACTATGTGAATACTTTTTGATGTAGCTTTCATTATACTATTTATTATATTTTTACTAACTACTAGAAACATAGCTTATAATCCATACCACCACATGCGGTGCCATTAGCGTGGTCAAAACCCCGTTGACACACATGGCCAATCCGCTATAAGCGCCAGGCAAGGGGCCAATTTCTATAGCTCGGGCAGTCCCAATACCGTGCGCTGCGGTCCCTAAAGCAGTGCCTATGGCCGTTTTGCTTTTAATACCAACAAATTTTAAGAAACCAGGTCCGATGGCATTTCCGAAAATCCCTACGGCAATCACTACACCGGCTGTAATAGACGGAATACCATAGGTCATTTTCGTTATTTCAATGGCGATAGGTGTCGTAACGGATAATGGAACTATAGACTTAATAATCACTTCAGGCGCATTCATTATAATTGTTAATATAGACACACACAGGATACTTATGATACCACCACTGCAAACCGCCATAATAAACGGATACATATTATGTTTTATAACCTTATACTTCTCAAAAAACAACACACCAAGTGCCACTATTGCTGGACTCAAAAAGAAGCTTAAATACTTCCCGCCTTTATTATAATCAGCGAAACTAATATCAGACAGTACTAAGACCAAAATAATAGCTGCACTAGCAATCAGGACAGGATTAAAAAGAACAAATTTCAATTTTTCTCTTAGAGCTAAAGCACCAAAAAAGGCGATGAGCGTTAGGACAATACCAAATATTGAAAATTTATAAAGCTCAATCATGACGCTCCATTTTCTGCTGAATAATAGCCGTGATATATAAGGTGATTAGCGTGGTAAACACAGCAGCAACGGATAGGATGACCCAATACGATTCAATAAAATCATAATAAGACATGAGTCCTACACCATAAGGCACAAAAAATAAAACCATATACTTCAACAATAGGTCTGAAGCTGGTTTTAAAGTTTTAAGTTGAATGATGTTTAATTTTAAAGCGATAAAAATTAAGAGCATGCCTAAGATGTTTCCAGGTATAGGAATATCAAGAGCGTAATTGATTAATTCTCCGAGTCCGAGAAATATGAAGATCCACAGGAATCCTTTGAGCATTAGTAATTGGCTACTGAGTTTGCTCATTAATTTTTATCGCTTAAGGTAATAGGTTATTTTTTATTAGGTTTTTGGTAGGTATCTGCACCATCAGTCAACCAATTTAGTGAAAAACTCACAAACGGATTCTTGGTATATTCATCTTGCTCAAAGAACAATCCAATATCGCCATTTTCAAGAATAGTCATATCTGAATATGCTGAAGGTCCCTCATAAATTGTTTTCCCTTCTGACCACGTTTTTCCTTCATCATAACTAATACGAACCGTCATATTTACACGACCTTTTGCCGATTTGGCATTAGAAAAAAGAAGTCTGTTTTTTTTATAACCATCTTCAATTGCGGTATACCTAATGATACTGGCATTACAACCTGGATCAATCAATTCAGGTGCAGCCACTGTTGTCCAGGACTTGCCTTCATCTTTTGACGTATGTACATAACGTAATCCTTCTTTATTAACACGAGCGTTAATCATCAACGTACCATCAACAAGCTCTATGATTTTAGACTCATCAGCAGGCTGAATTGGCGTATCAATAAAATACCAAGTTTTCCCGTGATCATCACTTCCAAACACATGCAATCCGCTGTTTAAATTCACCATTGTGTGGAGTAATTTGCCAGATCGGGTTTGAATCCCCCGTCCTGAGGTAATAAATTTGAAATCTTTGTGCCATTCGGGCTTCGCTATTTGCGAGGTAATATCTACGGGTTTACTCCATGTTTTACCATTGTCGGAACTTTTTACATAATGTAAATAATAGATGTCCTTTTCCGTATCTAAATTCATATAATTATAAAACATAAATATGTCATTAGTTACGTGATCCACAATTAGCGACGGGTCAGATGCCGATTGACCATACGGAAAATCTACAGCCATTTCAATAGCAGACCAAGTTTTCCCATTATCAGCACTACGTCTCACAATAATGTTGATATCCTTACTCCATTTTAAGTCGCCACAGCCAGGCACACGTTCATCAATTGCTGCAATAACGTCGCCATTTGGAGCGGTGATAATTGCTGGAATACGATAACACTCTACACCTTCAGTCATTGATGTGTTGAACAAATCTTGAAACACGGGTGCACCATCTGTAGTGGCCGTATTTTGGGTTTTCACACCGCAATTAAAAAGAAACATTGGAATTAATAAGGCAATTAGTTTTCTCATGATTATAGAGTTTTAAAATATTTATTCGTACATATTGTTGACATCTGCATGATGCAATTCTTCAAGAAATTCGGCTATATTTTGAACGACTAGATCTAAATATGCTTTCCCTTTTTTTGCGGTAGCAAGTATGGGGTTTCCAACACCTGTGTCTTCACTGACTTGGGTCCATTGGCGCTGTGAGCTCACCCAACCTTCTTTTAGGCCTTTAATTTTAAATTGTTTTGCGCTGCCACTACCTGCTTCCTCCAATGGCAAGACCAAATGCGGCGCTATATGCAACATGGCCGAGGTTTCCAATTCGCCAGCATGATCTCCTGGTTCATTAAAATAATTCTTAGGATCAGCAGCTTGATACCAATTGAGAGCACAGACAAATACTTCTGGAAACTCCAAACTTAACTCTCTAATCATTTGTTTGAAATGATTGCCACCGTGACCGTTAACAATAACTAATTTTTGGATGTTTTGCTCATCCAACACCTCGACAAGATCTCTTAACACAGCATATTGCGTGCTAGGACTCATATTAAGGCACATTGTAATATCCATCTGACCTGTGTTGACACCAAAAGGGACAGTAGGCAGTACGACTACTTTTGCGCCTTTACGCCAAGCCTGTTCTGCAGCGGCAATCGTGACATATTCTGCTTGAAAATTATCAGTGGCATACGGCAGATGGTAGTTATGCGCTTCGGTTGCACCCCAAGGCAAAATAGCTACAGTGTAATTGGTGTCTTTAACAGCCTTCCAATTGGACTCCGCCAAAATATAGGGTCTTATTATTTTAGCCATTAGTATTTATTTTTTGTTCTATTTTTTCAAAGGATTTCCAACATTGATACATTGCTCGAGGCACATGGAAACAGCCTTTCCATTTACCACCTTTCAACTCTAGCAATACTTCTCCCTGCCGATTAAGATAGCCGTACCATTCGCCATTATCAGGATCAGAAAAATGACCCCATGCATAGTCATGAACTTTGTCATACCATTCTTTCAACTCTGGCCTTCCTGTTTGTTCATATGCCTTGGCTAATGCTACTAAAGCTTCCAAGTGTACCCACCATAACTTCTGATCCCACTCCAATTGCTGTGGCGGCTTACCGAGGGCATCCATAAAATATAAAATACCGCCGTGCTCTTTATCCCAACTATATTCTAAAATGCGTACAATGGTATCTGCAGCTTTCTCGATGAGCTGATTATCTTGGCGTCTCACCCCGATATCAATCATAAACCACATGGCTTCAATACCGTGGCCAGGATTGAGAAGGCGTCCATTATAACTATCTTCATGGGTCCCGTCAAGCTTTACAAACTCATAAATTAGCCCAGAATCTTTATCCAAAAAGACGTTCATGACTTCGTTAATACTAAAATCAATAGTTTTATCAACTTCTTCTGCGTCCAAAACCCCTTCCAACTCCAAGACAAGATTGGACAGAATCATCGGTAAAGAAAAACTTTTTAAAGGGCGTTCACCAGTTGATTTCTCATAGCTCCCTTTAGGATTATCTTTCTTTTTGAGGATATTGAGGTAGGTTTGTTTGGCGAGTTGTTTAATCTCATCATCTCCTGATGCGATTGCGTATTGGCTAAATGCCATGGCGGCAAAACAATCTGAAAAAATGTTGTAAGGTTGCACTAGTGGGTTCCCTTCTCGCGTTGTTGAAAAGTAGAAATTACCATCGCTATCCATACCATGCTTAATAATAAAATCTATGCCGTGTTTCGCCAAGGCTAACCACTTTTCATTCTTTTCCACAGTATTGTAAAGCATAGCAAACGTCCATGCTTGACGGCCTTGCAACCACATAAATTTATCTGTATCATAGACCTTCCCGCTTTTGTCTAAACAGGTAAAATAACCCCCGCATTCCGTGTCAATCGAATTGTTTTCCCAAAAAGGAATAATATCATTTAAAAGCGTGTTTTTGTATAGAACGGACTGCTGCATAACAGAATAGATATTGAAAATTAAAAGTTGTGACTAAATGTCTAAAAAAATATTATATTTGTGTAATATGTATTACATAATACAAATTTAGCAAATTTAGATATATAAACTACATTTGCACAAATTAAAATTATCATGAAGGATCGCATTGCTCTTAAACCCTTAACTAATTTAACCTTAGTTGACAAGGTAGAAATTAGTATTACAGAATACATTAAGAATAATAATCTTAAAGTTGGCGATTCGATACCTAAAGAAATGGAGTTTGCAGAAACGCTTGGCGTGAGTAGAACGGTAATTAGAGAGGCTTTAACAAGGCTCCGCACCATTGGAATTATCGATTCAAAAAAGCATAAGGGCATGGTGCTTTCCCAGCCGGATCTCATCAAGAATTTTGAAAAAGTCATAGAAACCAATTTATTAGGCGATCGCGCCTTAAAAGATATCTTTGAACTTAGACTGATTTTAGAAATGGGAATGGTTGATTTGGTCTTTGCAAGAAAGACAGATGCTGATTTGGTGGAACTCACAGAGATTGTCGAACGGATGGAAAAAAACCAACCGGAAGCTCATGTATTTAGTTTACAAAATGAAGTGGCGTTTCATGGGAAATTATATGAAATGTCTGGAAATAATACCTTAAAACGCGTGCAACATATTTTATTGCCAGTATTTAAGTATGTCCATGACTATAAATTATTAGATGCTAAAACATATAAATATTCCAAAAAATTTATAACACATCGTGACCTGTTAAATTATTTACAGGCCAATGATATTAAGAAGTTCAGAAAAGGCTTAGCCCTACATTTAGAGCCGCATTTTGAAAGAGTACTTAAGAATTCTGAATTTTAACCTTAATTACTACTTTTTTCACATCTGACGAATTGCCGATTGTAATTTCTGGCATATGAATATCATCAGGGAAAAAGATGGCAAACATGCCTTCTTTTACCGTAATGATATCATAAGCTTCTTCAAACAGCATATAATCATCTTCCTCATTATATGTTATTTTAGGCTCTTGATGTGTGCGTGTTGTAACCCCCATGTGCTCCACGCCCTCTACTACATATTGCACATCAATATATTTAAGATGTGACTCCATCAATTGATCCGCAATTTCTTTAGTTTGATAAGCCTTAAAAATAGCAAAAACAGCATCGTCTTCTATCTCGTGCTTTCCTACAGGCAGTTCACTAAAATTTGTAGATTTTATATAGGTTAACGCCGTATCAATCCCTTTGCTAATGCCTTGATAGAGGTGTGCGTTTTCAATTTTGTCAAGTATCATAATAATATATTTATTTATATGCAACGAAATTAAATCTCGTAATTCAATTTTTGGGGCAGTTCTTATTTGTAATTTTTATTGACCTTGAAATTCTAAAATAATATCAATTTAGCTATAGATCACTAATTCTAAATTGATCATTGAATTTCATTCTCAACAAAACATATTTTTACCGAGGTTCATATTTTTGTACGCTATGATTAAAATAAAAGTGATGGAAGCCAGATCCACATATTTCAGTTTCCATCGTACGATTATAAAAGACTTTGAAAACAATAATGGTTAGAGTGTTACTACTGTTTGAACCAAACCTCCTTATTAATTATGTCCTTAGGCAAGACAATAACATCTAGACGCATCCACCCAGGTGGGCGGTTGCCGGGAGTCATCTTTGGAAAACCATTAGTATCTGAAGTCTCAAAGACAATTGCAAGACGCCCATCCAATAATTGTGTAATACTGCTATATCCAGCTGATTTATCGTATAATAAATGATCATCTTTCCAAGTTTCACCGCCATTCAAACTACGATAAATAAACAGATTTTGACGATCTTCATTATCGACACCACCTAATCCCCCAGCTGGCCCTACATAAAAAAGCATTGCATCTATTCCTAACATACTGCCTTGACAGCCACCATAATCAACTGACGATTGTAAACGAAAATCAATATGACTAATACTCCATGAAACTCCACCATCTTCACTTTTGGACACTGTTCGCTTACCTTTACCTGCTCTAAGATTGTATCTCAAAATATTATAAGGCGATTCCGCTATTTGGTACTCACCACCATCTGGAGCGCTAGATCCAATGCGCCATGTTTCTCCATGATCGTCACTATATACTGTCCTGTTATTAGAGATTTTACCATCAGTTTGTCTAGTTGGCACTATCAGCCTATTTTCAAACCGACTCCCTTGCATTTGAAGGCCTGCTCCTGGACCAAATCCGCCGATGTAATGATTAGGCGCAACGATTTCTTTAGTGATGTCGCGAGGCGCACTCCAAGTTAAACCATCGTCATCGGAAATAATTACCCACGCCGTGTTTTTCAATTTGCTATGATCCTCTGAAGGCCATAAGGTTGTAAAAAGAAATATCCTTCCGGTCACCTTATCCACCAACGCCACAGGATCCATAAAGGCATCCACACCGCTGTTAGTTAAGAGTTGAATTTTGGACCAACTTTTGCCGTTGTCTTCACTTCTCTTTAAAGCTATATCTGTAGGGGTTTTATCAGTAGAGCTTACTTTACGAGCTTCGGCAAAAAGGAGTAAAGTTCCTGTCTTGCTAGTCGTAAGCGTAGGAATACGATAGGAGTCAATCTCATCATCTCCAGCACTGAAAACTGTTGTTTTACGAATGGAGTCTAAAGGAACTTCAGTGGCCTTAACTCCTAAAAAAAAGAACAAGCATAAAACTAAAAGATACTTATCCATCCAATGGTTGTTCATAAATACTAGTTTTTTAGAATTTATAGTAATTCATTACGCAATAACCTTCACAAATGTAGGTCAGGGCTTGGTTTCATCTTTTTTCCCGCATCCGACTATCTATATCATCCATTATCGTCTTCCGGGGTTGGTAAAAAAGAAACCAAGTTTAAAATGCACTTTAAAACTTGGTTTCACTCAAAATCGTCACTTAAAACTACTTGCTTAAGAGCGTTAACAATCCGATGTTTTCCAGTTCAGCTTTAATCTCCGTGTAAACGTCGTCTGACACGGTAGCATGTGGAAATCTGCTTGGTCCGAAATCCAATCCAAAGGTTTTCATATACCCTTTAGCCACACCGTTAAATCCGCCATAACCATCTAAAATTTCCACAAATCGAATCGCTTTAGTTTGCAATGCTGCAGCTTCAGTCATTTTACCTTCTTCAAATAAGGTTTTAATAGTGTAATATAGTGGCGCCATATGATTATAAGTACTACCTACCCAACCATCTGCGCCTAATGGCAAACTTGATAGAAAAATTTCATCAAAACCAAAAAGGATATTGTATTTGCCACCTTCAAAGTTTTTACAATGCAAGTAGTCAATAAGATTATTGTTTGTAAACTTGATTCCTGCCAAATTCGGGATTTCCTTAGATGCTATTTTTAAAAAATCGAGCATATTTAAATTAGCGCCGCTCAACACAGGAATGTGGTAGTAATAAAATGGCAAATTTGGTGCACATGCCGCTATCTCCTTGCAATAATGCATCAATTTCTCAACGGTGTTTAACCTGAAATAGAATGGTGCTAAAACTGCGATGGCATCAACTTTATCTGCCGCATGCGTGGCTAAGTCTTTAGCGACCTTCAAACTAGAATCACCTACGTGATCAATTAAATATAAATCAGCAGATTTATGTTCTGACCATGCCGTTGTTATCTCCTTTCTTTCATTGCTTGTTAAAGATGTGAAATCTCCCGTAGAACCGTTCATGAACACTCCTGAGATTTTATTTCGTATTAAGAAATTACTATACTCCCCAATAATACTTGTATTTAATGAACCATCTTGGTGCATGGGAGCGTATGTTGCTGCTATTAAATTTTTTATTTTCATTATTTTTAATCAATCGCTTTGGGTTATTTTTACGTTTGCTAAACTAATAAATGCTTTAGGCAAAATTTACTAAAATTTCGCTAAAAGCGGGATTATCCCGATAGCTATCGGAACAACCAGCAAAACACAACGCGCTTCGCTTTTGTGTTTTGCCTGCCTGTCGGTAGACATGGGTTCAAGATCCCGCTAAAAAGCGGGATTAGTTCAACCAACAAAACATAATGCGCTTCGCTTTTATGTTTTGGGTTTCACTAATAAAAAGAGAGTTAAGATTTTAAACATAACTCTCCTTTCCTGCTAACTCAAAAAATATTAAATACTAATTTGTATATCCTGGGGTCTGTTCCAATAATGGGTTTCTTCCAATCATGTCATTCGTGATAGGCAGCAGTAATTTAAACTCATCACCTGGATTTAAAAAGCTGATGTTATCAATAACGAAGCTGTTGCCAGCACGTCTTAAATCCCACCACCTTTTACCTTCACCAATAAACTCTTTGTAACGCTCATTTAAAATCGCATTGGCGTTAGCTGTTTGTGAGCCATTAACATATCCGTTGACGGCTTGGTTATAGTCTGTCCCGTAAGCTCTTTCACGAATTTGGTTAATTTCTGCCGATGGATCTTCACCTAACAAGTTTTTAGCTTCTGCTAACATTAAGACCACATCTGCATATCTATACACGGGTACGTCGTTTTCAAAGATCCGTTCAGACCCCACAACCTTACCTAAAAATTTATTATAAATAGCTCCAAAATATTTTGGCTCCGTATAGGTTGGATACCCTAGACCACCATTGCTATCCTTATACAATCTAATAAATGTCGCATCTTTTCTGCTGTCTTTATTGTCATCTAACAATAACAAGGTCTCTTCAGAAGGCCCATATCTGTTTGCTCCGGCAATAACAAAATCGCTCATAGAACCACCATCATCATTAAACTGAGGGTTAATTTCCGTGCTTCTTCCCGTTAAACTGTTGTAAAAGGTTTCCGCTTCATCTTGCTTGTATTGAATAGCAAAAATAAACTCATTATTATCTTCATTATCTACACCCCAAAGGTTGTTAAAATTGGGTTCTAAACTCACCCCTAATGCTGCTACTTGCTCTAACGCCGATTTAGCTTCTGTAAAATCAGCATTTCCACCGCCCATCAAATTGCCAGACCAGATAAACACATCACCTTTTAAAGTTAATGTTGCCGCTTTTGACCAGAAGTTTTTACTTCCCACCCAGTAGCTATTATCCGTACCGAAAGAATTTAAAGAGGCTGCAATATCGGACTTAATCAAGGCCATCACTTCAGCTTCAGAGGATCTTGCTCTGCTTATACCTTCAGGATTGACTTCTGATAATGGCTCTAGAATGATTGGTACACCACCCCAAGTTTTAAGTAAGGTATAGTAATATAATGCTCTCAAACCGTAGGCCTGACCCATTAAGTGTTCTTTTTCAGTTTCATCCAGAAAAGAAACGTTTGGTGCATTTAATAAGAAATCATTAACTCTATGAATTCGAGTATACAATCCTGCCCAACCTCCAAAAGGTGCTGTGGCAATTGTAATATTATTTTCAATCAAATTCTCATTGGATGGCGATTCAAATGTACGGCCTCCCCAGATATCACTTCTCATTTCTCCTAACAACCAAAGCGTACCTGCTGATGACCTTAGGTTGGCATACAATCCTGTATGCGCGGTTTTGGCTCCCTCTTCAGTATCCCAGAAACCTTGTGCTGTCAATTGACTCGGACTCTCCAACTCAAGTTCACTTTCACAAGCTGTGAAAGCGACTACAGCTAAAAATATATAAATGTATTTTTTCATCTTCTAAAATTTAAAATGTTACGTTAAGACCTAATGTAATTGTTTTTGGAACAGGGAATGATCCGTATTGAACCCCACCTTGCTCTGGCGTATCGCCACTCATACTCTTAAAGTAATGCAAGTTAGATCCTGTAACATAAACACTGAATCTTTGAATTGCATCTTTAAAATATTTTGATGGGATGTTATAACTCAACGTTATTTCACGCAATGCCAAATAATCGCCTTTTTCCCAGAACTTCTCGTTACCAAAATTTTGCAAATCATCTACACCTTCTCCTGCTCTCCAGACGTTTTTTGATCCGTTTACAAACACAAAACGTGGCCAGTCAGTATCTGTATTGGTTGGTGTCCAAGAATCCGCTACTTCAATAGGTTGTGCTAAATTTCCTTGGGTTTGACCATAACCTTTATTTTTGATATGGTTCCATACCAAATGTCCAGTTGCGAAATCGGTTTTTACAAAGAGATTGAAGTTTTTATAATTTAAACTTGTAGTAATACCTCCAATAAAATCAGGTGTTGTGCGTCCAATAATCTTTCTATCTAAGTTATCAATCACACCATCGCCATTTTGATCTACCCATTTAACATCTCCAGCCCAACGTTTGTTACGGCTAGGTCCCGGTACATAATTATCCGTTATGGCATTGTCAGCATCAGCCTCTGCTTGTGTCTTATAAATACCTGCTTGTTCAAAAGCAACTACTAAATCATGCCCTGAACGTTGCCCTTCTTGAAAACCACCAACCCATTCTTCTTGACCGGTAGATGAATTCCATATCAGTGTTCCACCTTGTCTGTTTCTATCGTTGTCATTTTTAGGAAGATTTACCACATAATTTTTATTGGTGGTAAACGTCGCTCCTACATTCCAACTTAAATCGGCAGTGCGGATAATATCCCCATTAACTTGCAACTCAAAACCTTTATTTCTAATGGTTCCGTTGTTCGTTAAAATACTGCTAAACCCTGTGTAATATGGCAAGGTTAAGTTGGCTAACTTATCTTTAATATCTCTTGAGTAAATATCTGTAATAAACGAAAGTCTGTTATCAAAAAACGAGATGTCCAAACCGGCATTAAATGTGGTCGATTTTTCCCAAACTAAGTCTAAAGTTGGCAAAGAAGAATTTGCATATCCGGTCTGACCATTATATACACCTTGCTCTCCATAAGAACCATATACTCCATAGTTGCTTAAAACATCTTGATTTCCATTTACACCATAACTTAATCTTGGTTTCAATCGCGAAATGACAGTACTTAAATTAGAATCTTTAAAGCCTTGTTCATTGTGTACATTCCAACCTATTGAAACACCTGGGAAAAAGTCATACTTATTATTACCTAATCTTGAAGATCCATCATATCTATAGGTGAAGCTCATTAAATAACGATCATCATAATCATATAACAATCTTCCGAATGTTGATACAATGACATATTCTGTTTCAAAACTATATGGAATCCCATTGGCTTCTGCACCAGCGTTCAAGGTTTCAATTAAATCAGTTGGAGAGTTTCGAGTTCCTGCTGAAGTATTAAAATAATTGTCTTTATAGTATTCAGCTCCTACTAACGCGTTAAAATTATGATTTCCAAATTTCTTCATATAATTTAAGGTTCCCGTCAATTGATTTCTCAACGTTCTTTCTAAACTAACTGATGCCTCGCGTCCTGTGCGTAAAGGTCCGGAAGTACTTCCTACTCTATACGCTCTATTAAATCTTTCATCGTGATTATTTACTGTAAAATGACTACCGTTAAGTGCAAAGGTGAAATTTTCAAATATATCCCAATCGATTCCTACAGACGCTGACAAGCGTTGTTCTAAATTTTTTCTAACAAATTTATCTTGGTAGTATAACGGATTTCCAAAACCTTCGTTTTGTCCTGGCGCAAATTGATCTGAAAACGTACCATCAGCATTCGTATCAAATGTTCTAGACGTTGGTGCCTGACCTTGGAATCTTCTAAAAACAGTATCATCACCTCCCAACGGACTTAATGATAAATTAGAGTGCGAATACAAAATATTAGAGTTCACTTTAAACTTGTCGCTGATATTGTAAGAGCCACTAAATTTCCCTGAATATCTCTTAAAGCCAGATCCTAAGATCAAACCGTCATTGTCTAAAGCCCCTAATCCTAAATAATAGGTTCCTTTTTCGTTACCACCGTCAAAAGACAAATAGTGATCTTTAGACGCACTGTTTTGATAAATACGATCCGGAACACTTGTATTGTTATAAAATAAAATTTCTTTTGATGGATCTAAAATATCTGGAATAGTACTCCATCCTGGCTGATTTAACAAATAGCTATTTGATGCCGATAGAAACTGCGTAGTAAAAGGATCGTTCGTCGTATTATTACCTGTTCCTGCACCGTTATTCCCATCTAAGAAAGCACCAAAAGAACCAGCATTACCAGCAACTTGTCTGTACCAAGCAATCCCTTGTCTGTTGTAATTGATGTGCTGTGCAGCGTTAAGATATTTCTGATCGTTTCGCTCTTCGTTCATACTATATTTATACTTATAGTTTATTGAAGATTTTCCAACCTTACCGGTTTTAGTCGTTACCAAAATAACACCATCTGCAGATCTTGCGCCATAAATAGCGGTTGCAGCCGCATCCTTAAGTACTTCTATAGACTCAATATCATCCGCGTTCAGCGCATAAAAAGAGCCTGGAATCCCGTCAATTAAAATGAGCGGCGATCCTGTACCGTTAAAATTAGTTCCTCCACGCAATACAATTTGCGGGGTAGAACCTGGCTGCCCTGTGGTATTGGTTACTCTTAAACCAGCAATGGTACCTTGTAAAGCCGTAGCCACGTTAGAACGTGTAGAGGTTTCCAAAATTTTAGTATCCAGTTTTGAAACCGAAGTAGTCAATTGAGACCGGCTCTGTTTTCCGTATCCTGTAATGACGATTTCGTCCAACATGGCAGTATCTTCCGTTAGAGATATATTGATGACCGTCTGGTTACCGACAGTTGCTTCTTTGGTCTGAAACCCAACAAAGCTAAATACAAGAACATCTCCTGTAGACGCTGCAATGGTAAAGTTACCATCAAAATCGGTGACTGCTCCAGTACTCGTTCCTTTTACAATAACAGTAGCCCCCGTTAAAGGAATGTTATCTGTGGCCGAAACGATAGTTCCTGTAATTGTTTTTTCCTGTCCGAAACTCAAGGAAGGCAAAGCAAAAAGCAAAGTAAATATCAGATAAATGATATTGGAATGTCTTTTTTTCATATTAAATAATTTTAATGAATGATGTTAAGTTAATCCGTCTTGTATGAAAGTATTATGTTATACATAATGCAATGTTATGAATTAATATTTACTTCTCAAAGAATTTATTTAAGAAAATTTTAACGAAACACCTAGGTGTTGTTTTCGTTATACTCATCATAATCAGTGCTTTTGTAAAATTTGGCTAAGTAATTATAAAAATTTAATCAATTTTTTAACACCGGTTACAAATGGACGTAGAATCGATTACGTTGCTTTGAAAATTCAATTTTTGTCCAATCTTTTTCAAATATGATTTAAGTTTTTTTTTAAGTATAGGAAATATCGTAACTTCAATCGCTTAACAAATCCTCTAAAAATAGAACAGTATGGAAGATAAAAAATCGAAACTTACACGACAGACAGGGGCCCCGGTTCCTGATAATCAGAATGTACAAACTGCAGGCCCACGTGGCCCCATGTTGATGCAAGATGCGTGGTTTTTAGAAAAAATGGCCAACTTTGATCGGGAGGTGATCCCTGAGCGACGCATGCACGCCAAGGGCTCTGGTGCGTTTGGAACCTTTACAGTAACGCACGACATTACTCCATATACTAAAGCGAAAATATTCAGTGAAGTCGGTAAAAAAACCGAAATGTTTAGCCGTTTCTCAACTGTTGCTGGAGAACGTGGCGCGGCAGATGCTGAACGCGATATCCGCGGCTTTGCCCTAAAATTCTATACGGAAGAAGGCATCTGGGATTTGGTTGGAAATAATACCCCAGTATTTTTCTTTCGCGACCCGATGAAATTCCCGGACTTGAATCATGCCGTTAAACGCGATCCTAAAACCAACCTGAGAAGTGCTAATAACAATTGGGATTTTTGGACCTTGCTTCCGGAAGCCCTACATCAAGTCACCATTATTATGAGTGATCGGGGTATTCCTAAAGGCTACCGACACATGCATGGGTTTGGAAGTCACACCTACAGCCTAATTAACCAGAACAATGAACGCCATTGGGTCAAGTTTCACTTTGTGACCCAACAAGGAATCGATAATTTGACCGATGAAGAGGCTAAAGCGATTGTAGGGATGGACAGAGAATCGTCACAAAGAGATCTTTTTGATGCCATAGAGTCTAATGACTTCCCGAAATGGAACATGTTTATTCAGGTAATGACCGAAGAACAGGCCAAGACCTACCGTTTTCATCCGTTCGATTTGACCAAGGTGTGGTCTAAAAAAGACTTCCCATTGATTCCTGTGGGACAATTTGAGCTGAACAGAAATCCAGAAAATTATTTTCAAGATGTTGAACAGGCGGCTTTTAACCCGACGAATATCGTTCCGGGAATCGGCTTCTCTCCTGATAAGATGTTGCAGGGTAGACTGTTTTCATACGGTGATGCCCAACGTTACAGATTAGGGGTGAACCATTATCAAATTCCGGTAAATAAACCTACCTGTCCATACCATTCCTACCATAGAGATGGGGCGATGCGTGTGGATGGAAATTATGGGGCGACCAAGCATTATGAACCCAACAGCTATGGCGAATGGCAAGAGCAACCGGAAGCACAAGAACCACCATTGGAATTAAGTGGCGATGCGTATGCGCATAATTTTAGGGATGATGATGAAGATTACTTCACGCAACCTGGCGACTTGTTCCGAATCATTAAAGCAGATGGAAAAGAAGACGCCTTGTTTAACAACACGGCCGCTCAAGTAGGCGGTGCAGAAAAATTTATTCAGATTCGTCATATCCGGAATTGCTATAAGGCCGATCCTGAATACGGAGAAGGGGTTGCAAGAGCCCTTGGTCTATCTATGGACGAGGTATCTAATTTTGACATGACGCCGTATGATAGATGGGCACCAAAACCTACCCACAGATAGGTTTTTAGAACCTGCATTCCGTTAGATAAGGGCAGGAAGAATATTCAACTTAAAAAGATGTTAGTGGCAACCTAAGATAGCCACTAACATCTTTTTTTTTAGGGGAAAAAATCATATTTATGGTGATCCCAACTTTGTGGTGCGGATTGAAAATTTGTAGACATCCTCGTAATCAGCGGGAAACAACCATAAGCGTCAGGAAAAATTATCCCGCAGATTTACGCTGAATAAAAACAAATATTTGTTTTATTTTATGACAGATCCATTTTATTCTAATGAATCAATTTATAGCATTACGATGGTTTAAAGACAATCAATTACTATTTTCAAAATCGTGCGTTTTGTTTTCTTAAATCGTTTCGTCGATCCATATGTCCACCGCGGTAAAACCCGAAATATCTAAGGACACCGGAGTAAATTGATTTCGTAATTCTTTATGTAGGAAATTCAGTGTTTTGTGTTACGCGCCAGCCCATAATTTTTTTTCCGTTCTGAATAAAACTTGCTGTAATGGCAGAGCCAAGACCACTGCTTGCGCCAGTTACTCATCCTATTTTTTTTAAAATCCTTCTTATGTTATTCTGAATATCATAGGGTGTTACTCGGATTATAGCTGCCTGGCTTTACCCGAAAACCTATGGCCAATCGGTTCCAACCATTTATGGCCACAATTGCCATGGTCAATGCCACCTGTTCCTTTTCACTAAAATGCTCGGTTAGCTGTTGATACAATGCATCCGGCATATCGTTTTTTGAAATCAGTGTCATGGCTTCAGTCCAAGCTAAAGCAGCACGTTCCCGGGGCGTGTAAAACGACGTTTCCTTCCAAGCCGTCAGGGCGTACAAACGTTGCTCGGTTTCACCAGCTTTACGCGCATCCTTGCTGTGCATATCAATACAATAAGCGCAGCCATTTATTTGCGAGGCACGCAGTTTGACGAGTTCGTATAAACTGTGTTCCAGTCCTGAACCAGCTACATATTTCTCCAATTCCATCATTCCTTTTAAGGCTTCAGGAGCTACCGTTTGGTAATTCAATCGTTGTTTCATGGATACATTAGATTATACTTTGTTATAATTGGCTTACACTATTTAGGAGTGGGTCTTTTATCCTGAACCAATATAATTGACCTCAAAGAATGGATTTCATACCTATGTGCGTTCCATAATTTTAAAAACCAACTTATGCAGTTCAGCATTGATGGGAATCTGGCAGGCCAATCGACTGTTTTCTTGGGTGTCTTCAATTTTAGAAAGCGTATCTTTTTCATCGCTATCCATATTTTGGGAAAGCTGGCCCTCAAGAATTTGTATATGACAAGTGCCACACCAGGCCCGACCCTTACAGTCGCCCCAATCTTCCATACATTTATCGAACAACAACTCCATTAAACTATGATAGTCATTGACTTTAAATTCCACTTTATGTGCTTCACAAAACTCATCAATATACGTAAAGTCATAATTCTCAGATCGCATAGGCTAAATGGTGTTTAGATTCTTTTTCTTATATGCTACAGTTCATCATGAACTGTAGCATGCGGATATTGGAATGTGGTATTGATAACTTTCCCTACAGTTTCTTCTTTATAGTTTTGTTATAATAGCAAGATTGTTTGCCATCAATGCTATAAAAGGATTTTTACTACCCATGGGTCTCCATTGCTTCCATGGCAATAGAGGCATGCGCATAAGCCGCACCAGCCCGCATTTCAGAGGCTACCCAGATGGCTTCCATGAGTTGCTCATTGCTGGCACCTTTTAATTTTGCCATTTTAGTGTGGCCCTTTATACAGTTGGCACATTGGGTGACGTGGGCCACGCCAAGCGCAATCAGCTGCTTGGTTTTTTCATCGAGCGCCCCGGTTTTAAATACGGTATTGCTAAAGTTTCGCCACGCATTTGCAGTCTCCGGAACCAAATCGGCTTTTTTCTTAGCCATTTCAGGAGTTGATTGGGGCACTAAACCGTCTTGGTTCAAACCATCCATGGCATCTACAGCAATTGCAGCATGGGTATATGCGCCACTCGCTCGCCCCGCCGCTGCCACCCAAATGGCCTCCATAATCTCTTCTTTGCTCGCACCTTTACGCAGGGCTTGGGGCGTATGCGATTTAATGCAGTACGGACATTGGGTCACGTGAGCTACCGCCACCGCTATAAGTTGCTTGGTTTTTTCGTCTAGAGCGCCTTCTTTAAAGACGGTTTGGCTAAAATTTCGCCACGCTTCGATATGGGCGGGCGCCAAATCGGCTTTTTTCTTGGCTAATGTTGTTGGGTTGTTCATGATAAAATTTTTTTAAGATTGACTTATTGCAGTGATGCGTCCATGGTAATTGGGAAGCTCAGTGCTTTACTCATAGGACAATTCTCTTTGGCCGCAGTGGCACATTCCATAAACTTCGCTTCGGTAATGTTTGGGATAGTTGCCTTTAAGATTAAATGAGAGCCCGTAAGTTCTAATTTATCCGCATCCATGGTGACTTCTGAAGACACATCGAGTTCTGTCGGCGTATAACCTTCCTTTCCTAAAATAAGACTCAAGGCCATAGCAAAACAGCCTGCGTGTGCCGCTGCCAACAATTCGTCAGGATTTGTGCTTTTTCCTTCACCAAAGCGGGAATTAAAACAGTATTTTGACTGGTTTAAAACTTTACTAGGGGTGGTTAATTGACCTTCACCTTTTTTTAGTGAACCGTTCCAAACGGCATGTGCTTTACGTTTCATAGTCTTATGTTTTAAGTTTTTATAGTTTAACCTTATCGTCCGATGAATCAAGGCCGCTGCGCTTCTAGCATAAAGATTAGCCTGCTATTAACCGACCAACGTCATCATTAAAATTAAAGCCTGCGAATTACTTTCGGTGGACAGAAATTCCTCTCTGCAAGTTGTCATTTCGAGAATATACAAATCTCTCTTGCTTTAACTAGGTTTGTTAATTGGCTATCTAGATTTACAGAACACCATCGTTTTTAAGAATTCGACTTAGGAATTTTTTGCAACATCTTCTACGCGTTTGGCGCTGTCGGCTTTATTTAAACTTAACCGTACAATGCTGTCTTTTAAAGCGGTTAAATCGTGTGGCACACCACCTTCAAGCGATACAAGATCCCCAGTTTTTAAAGTATGCACGCTGCCATTGACTCCAAAATCGATACTACCCTCAAAAATTTCAACTACAATAGGAAATGGGGTTTTGTGCTCTTTCATCACCTGATCTTTCTTAAAGGCGATTCTTATTTCCTTGCCATTTTCTGTTTCTAATAATACTTGAATGGTAGGTCTGGTCTCGTGGTATTGAATGTTGTTGGTTAATGATGCTGTTTTCATGTGTTTGATTTTTAGTAATAAGTATTAAGTAGTGAGTATTAAGAATTAAGTACTCAGTTTTCAGTTTTCAGTTTTCAGTTTTCAGTCCTCAGTTTTCAGTTTTCAGTCCTCAGTTTTCAGTCCTCAGTCCTCAGTCCTCAGTTTTCAGTTTTCATTGTTCTTTGTTCTTTGTTCTTTGTTCTTTGTTCTTTGTTCTATGTTCTATGTTCTATGTTCTATGTTCTTCAGTAAAGATACAAACAATTTTAATTAGGACAAAACTATCCGAATTAAAAGATCAAACAAAACATTTCTGTTTCAACGTTACGGTTTAAAAAGTTATCGGGAAGGACAATTAAAAATGTCCAGAGACAGATTGTTGGTAGCGGTCAATTTTAAATTGGAAGATCTCTGCCATTTTTGAAGCGCGCCATTTGGCCTCCTCAGCAATTTCGCCTTCAAACTGCTCGTCTATGGTGCTGTAAAACAGCTCCAACCAGCGGTCAAAATGCGCTTTGGAGACTGGTAATTTGGCGTGTGGCGGAAACGGACTCCCAGTATACGTATGTTCTCCTAGAAGTACGGTTTGCCAAAATGTGTACATGGTTTCCAAGTGTGCGGGCCAACGGTCTTTAATGACCTTATTAAAAATAGGCGCTAACAACTCATCTTCACGTACTTTATCATAAAATGTATTGACTAAGGTTTTGACGTCTTCAAGACTAAAAATATCGTGTTCCATACTTAAAAAAATGATTTATAGAGTTCAGGATCCCAGTACATAATAATGTAAAAGAGTCCAAAGGCAAACACCATTACCAATAATGCCCAAACCCATGCGGGAATCGCTTTTGGTGTTTCAGAGCCGCGGATAACGAAAAAATCGGAGGTTTCACTGCCGTAAGCATTGATGGTAATCGGGATTTGGTTATCTACCGTTTCATTTGCTTTTAAACCTACCACTGAAATCTCAGGTCCATTACGAACAATAAACGGAATTTCACGAATGCCTTCCACATTATTGGAAGATTTTGCTACTATTTTTAGGGTGTGCTTTCCGTCGGGAATTTTGGTTGTATCCAAAACGATTTTGACCGGCGGCGCAAATGATGCAAACGGTTTGATATCATCGTCCAAAAATACGGTTACGATCCTATTGTCTTCCATAATTAAAATCCTTCGTTTCTAACAATATTCTTAATATGATCAGGATCATTCTCTTTAGGTCTTATCAGATATTTCAGACTATAAAACAGTGTAAACCCCACGATAATTATAGCGCCCCAAATAATATAATAATCGAAGTCTCCTGAAGGTCCCGCCCCGTGCGTGATATTTTCAAACCCTTTGGGTTGATCTTTCTCACAAACATCGCAAGCCACTGCCATCGCCTGTCCTAAGAAAAACAACCATACGAAAATTAAAGCTCCTTTTTTCATCTCTTATTTATTTAATTCCATCTCAACATATTGTCTCACCTTGGCGACATCATCTGCAGTTACAGGCGCTGCATCATTACCCCAGCTACTTCTTTCATGGGTAAGAATGGCCGCAATTTCTTCATCCGTAAGTTGATCTCCAAACGGAGGCATCACACCGTAATCCGTACGGGCATCATAACCCTGAATAACCACTCGGATCAGTTTTTCAGCATCCGCATTATTGACTATGGCGCTACCTACCAACGAGGGAAAGGCACCCACGATCCCTTTACCACCGTCTTGGTGACAAGCTGCGCAGACTTGGGAATATAATTTAGCACCATCCAGACCACCCGCTTGTTGACTTTCACTTCTTTCGGCTTGAATTTTCTTCAGTGCCGGAATAAAATCATTAACATTCCCGCCCGGCAATTCCGTCTGTTTCAAATATTTTAAATAATCTACTAAGCGCAAGGCATCGTAGGAAGCTACGATTTTTTTTCCAGGCTTATTAAATAATTCTTTAGGTACCGCAACTACTTTATCGTACTTTTTTAGTGAAGCGCTATCTACTTCTCTAAACAACCATGGATAGGACGGCATAACCGAGGCGGAAACAACCGCTCTAGGGTTGTACAAATGGAGCAAATGCCAATCTTCACTGGGCTGACGGATTCCGATATTGGTCAAATCCGGTCCTGTACGCTCACTGCCTAACACTGAAGGCGATTGGCGCCACACATCCATACGTTTTTTACTGTAAAAATAATCGGAGGGAATGGACGGCCGACTTCCCCACACATTGTCCATTTCAATGTTGCGGACTTGCTGCGTGTGGCAAGCCATGCAGTTTTCTGAAACATAAACGTGTAGACCTTCCCGCTCTTCGGCGGTTAAAGGTTTTTCGTCCGGAATAGGTTCAGTACCCTGCATCTGGAAAGCGGGCACTATGGCAATAAGAATACTTAAGGCTATAAATACACCACCTGCAGTAAGCACCAAATTTTTATGTTCTTTATGAAAATTAAGCATGTTTCAGATCGTATTAAACAGTTATTTCTTCAATTTTTTTGGCGCTTACAGAAGGTTTCATATTAGCGTAGCCCTTCACCATATAATAGAAATTATAGGCAAATATCAAGTGAGAGACAAACATGAGCGACCCACCAACGGCACGCCACACCCAATACGGTTTCATCAAAATGACAGATTCTATAAAAGCATTTCCTTCAATCCAGCTTAAGCCTTTATAGGTTCCTCCAGCCATTAGCGAAATCATGTAAGCAAACAACCCTATAAATGCCAGCCAAAAATGCCCTCCTACTAGAACCTGTGAGGGTTCCCTTCCTGTTAATTTTGGCAAAATGGCATAAATACATGCCCACAAGAAAAAGGCGATGATGCCATACATGGTCATATGGGAGTGCGCCACGTTAAAATCGGTAAAATGCCAGACGAAATTTGTAAAACGAAACGCCTGTACACTCCCTTGCATAGAACCCACAAAATAAAAGACAGTTCCCACTAAAAAGAACGGGAGCACATAACTTTTAGAGATGTGATTCCAACTGCCCTTCATGGTCATTAAAAAGTTTGTTGACCCTGCTACAACCGGAATCACCATACCTGCACTAAAGACAATCGCAATGGTCTGCAACCACCATGGCAAGGGACTAAATACAAAATGATGGGTCCCGATCATGGTATAGAACAACATTTGTGTCCAAAAAGCCAAAACCCCTAAGGAATAGGAATAAATAGGTTTGTTTAAAGCCGAAGGCAAGTAATAATACACCAAACCCAATGTAAAGGTCATAAACCACATTCCAACGCCCTGATGCATGTAGTAGCCCTGAATGACCGTTTCTCCCAACCCATCCTGATAGAATGGCAAATAACCAATAATAGCCAAGACGATGGTCCAAATGAGGGAAGCTAAGATAAACCAGTTCGAAATATAGATTTCTGAAATTTTGCGAGTCGCTACAGTTTTGTAAAAATTGATGAAGGTCATCACCAAGCCAATGGCAAAAAGGAGCATAATTGGCCAGATGTATTCTCTATATTCGCCGCCCCCATTATTGATGCCCGCCATTAGGGACAAACTGCCCAATACAATAGTTGTATTGATAAGGCCCCAAGCGGTCCAAGCCCAGGTGTAATTATAAATTTTAGTGTTGGAAGTTCTGGCAATAACAAAATACCCAAGACCGATCATTGCCAAGGATGACCACCCCCAAAACACCATATTGGTATGCACCGGGCGCAAACGGCCAAAACTCAACCAAGACTGATGGTCCATTTCAGGCCACACAAACTTCATTCCGAGATATTGCCCAATTAAAGTTCCCAAAACAAGCCATAAGATGGCAGCGCCAATGTAATAGATGATTATTTTCTTTAATTCTAAAGGGGTTTCGAGGCTGAGCGACGTTTTCTTTTTCTCGTCAAAATAGGCGTTATTGGGATCATTTTCGATACGTTGTATCAGGCCTTTATCGTCACTAGCCAACGCATGGCCTGATAATTCGTTTCCTCCTAATTTATACTTAAGGGCAGCTTTTCGTTTTTCTAAAATGGCATCAATATCCGCATCATCCAAAGCGATGAGCTCATCATCAAATGCCAATTTTTGAGAATTTATCTGACGGCGTTTCATAGAATCGATATAGCCGTTTAATTTCACAAACAAGATGACAATGGCTATAATCATCACAATAGCAATGAGTACGAAAGTGCCAATAATTCCAGGACTGGAAAGCCAGTTATCCGTATTTATTTTTTCTTGAGCATTTAAAATATTCGGAAGTATCACAGAAAATAACAAGATGAAGATCTTACCTTTTTTCATAAAATCTATTTTTTTTAAGAGGCTACTATAGGGGTCAAAATCACCACTAATTACAATTGAAGAATGAATCTGTTGCAGATTATTTTAGTCCTATAGTGCAGCACAAATATACATTAGGAAATTAATGGAGACAAATTTATCCGATATAAAGTATAAAAATAATTCCTTCAGCCTGAAATACATAGCATTAAGCCGAACATTGCCAGTACTGCAATTGTGGATACTAAAATCCTATTTCAAGAGGTTAATTATAAGAAAACCGTGATTATACTTAAGTTGTCAAAGCTATTTTTAATTGATAGAATTAAAGCACTGTTGGGGTCAATTTTAAAATATTAAAGAGAAGTTTTACACAAAAAAAAATCCTCTCTGAAAAGAGAAGCTTTTATTTTTTTCAGGTGGGGAGACTCGAACTCCCACACCTAGCGGGACTAGATCCTAAGCCTGGCTTACATCTGCATAAACGACATTAAAATCATTCATTATCAATGATTTTAATGATTTCTATTTTTTTTGATAGCATCTCATATCAGTTGATTTCAGCATTGGTTGTACCTATGTTCTACCTGATTTATCTTTCGCATACTTAACAGGTACTATTGTTTTTAAACTCAGAATTAGTTCTTTGCAAAAAGCCCAATTAAGAAGGCGTAAATCTTGTTGCGATCCGCATCACAGAAACCGTCGATCAACATTCCTATTCATGGGGCACTATAGAGTTGTAAGAATGGGACAAGACAAACCTCAGTGTTAAAAAACCTGATTCTAATTCGGAGCATTTCAATAGCTTATTATCAACTTTACTCACAGGAGTCATCAAAGCATTGTTATCTCTTCAGTTTAAATCTAAAGACGCCTCTGCAAATCAGATTAAAAAAGACTTTTCTCATTCTGATAGTAACATATCATTCTCTGACTTGGCGGAGGGGCATCTTGAAAATTTAGAATGCTCAGAAAACTTGAATAGAATGCCATGCGACAAAGTGACCACCTAAAAACAAAAAATCTTATGTTGAATTTAAATTAATTTAAATTCAACATAAGATTTGATGGTCATGGATCTTTGAGCTGTGTAAATATTCTATCTCACAATAATAGACATATCCACACGTCGAGCATGTTGTTCAGAAGATATGTTATCCTCTCCTCTAAAAGAGACAATAATTCGACTTGCATCCACTCTATTATTTTTAAAAGCTTTTTCAACCGCTTCAGCTCTGCGCATAGAAAGTTGTTTGTTATAATCTGATTTACCTAACGGACTTGCCCATCCTTCCAACATAACTTTTGCTTCGGGATAGTTGATTAAGATTTGAATTAGATCTTGAATGTATGGAAAATATTCAGCTCGCAAAATTTCTGAATTATTTTCGAAATAAACTTGTTGCTTGAAGTAAGTTTTACTTTCATTCCTTTCGGCAGATTTAACCATTTTATCAGAAGTTGACATTTTCGATTCTATACTATCCAACTGACGCCTAACATTATCCAAGCTTCCTTTCATCGTATGTAAGCTATCCGCGAACGAATTTTCTCTTCCCATATGAAGCCTATTTGCTTCAACATTTCTTAAAGAATCAATTTCATCTTGTAACTCTTTTATTTTATTACTGTTAGAAGGAATAATTGTTGCCGTGCTTCTATCATTAGAAGGATAAAATGAACTAGGAGCAGCATTACTAGGCATGATAATGGTTGAGTTATCTCTGTTTTGAGAAGGCAACGCTCTGTTACCAAAACTGAGATTGTCAATTCTTTGGTTCAAATAGCGTAGTTCCTGTAGAATTTGCTGATTAGAAATTTGATCATAACCACGATTATCCATTCCTGACGTCTCTAATCCTGAACGCTGTTGGTATTTTAATCTCAACTCGGCTAAATCTTGTTTCTGTCGTCTGCTCTCCCTTTCTTGAAGTTGCGCGCGTCTAGCATCGGCTACCGTGCTTAAAAAAGAGCTAAGTTCTGCTTCTGTCATTACAATAATACTTGTATCAGAAGTCTTTTCGCTTTGGGCGAAAAGACTCACTGAAAATAATATACATACAGAAAGAACTAGTGTTTTCAATTTATGTGTATTTAATTGTAACATCTTCCTAAAATTTTAATTTATATCCTAAAGATATTCTATGTATATCGATAAAATTATGAGCGGTATAATCTGCAAACAACTTGCCACCAAATACATTAAAAGTAGTACCTAAAACTAAGTTGGGACTAAACGTACTTACACCCACTGCATCATTATACCCAAGGCCAAGGCCTATATAAGGCTCTAAAATTATGCCTGCGTTTACCATAAAAGGAATCACTACGTTGGCGTTTATTCCAAACCCTGTATTTTTACCTGGAGCTAAGTATAGGTCTGGCATAAACTTAAATGGTGAATTAGTAAAGGCATAGTTGCCTCTTATACCAATAATCATTGACACATCGTCAGCTATAACAACACCTGTAAAGACCGACATACCTTCATTTACGACCCAACCTGTTGCAACACCTGTATTTGCAGGTTCAGATTGTAAGATCGTATTACCATCCTTATCCGTTACCACTGTAGTAGTTGATGGACGTGTCATCTGAGGCGCAGGTGTAGTCTGTTGACTTGGATTTATGATCACAGTTTTGTCTTGGTTTTGATTTTGGTTTCCTAACATCATGCTTAATCCCAGAGCATTGACTTTGTCTGTGGTTTTATCCATTTTGCTATCAAGCTCATTTAATTTGTCCATGATTTGCTTAGAAGCACCATCTTGACGCGCCGGTGAAAGATTTTCTCGATATGCTCCTGTATTAATTTCAAGTAACAATCTTTCTAAACGATCCATTCGATCATCAATCGTTTGTGGTTTACGAGATTCCTCATCCACACCTTTAATCACTTTTTCAATCAAATCTTCAAGTTCTTTTGGAGTCATTTCAACTCGTGATCCTTTTACGTCCTTCGCAGTTTTACTAAGCGTAGTTTTAGGTTCTTGACGACCGTCCTGTTCGCGTTCTAAAGCTTTCTTCTCTTCGATGATTGCTACCGCTTTCTTGGTATCATTATTTTTATAGGCGTCCGACAGTTCAGATTCTAGCTCATCAATTCGGTTTTGATACACCTGAGTTCTATCTTCAACCCTTTGATCTATCTTATCCTCTAAAATCTCATCCGTGTCATCCCCTCTTTTACCTAACTGAAAACGGATCCCTGCAGTGTACATGGTATGTTGTTTTAACTCACTTGGTGCAATCGTATTTTCCAGATCATTATTTGCACGATCCGAAGTAAATAACATACTTGCATCTCCATATATTTCAACATTTCGACCAACAGGCACATTTAAACCTAAACCACCTTTGGCGAAATAGCCAGAAGAGGCACCGGTAAGTTGATCTTTACCAATATAGCTTCCTTTGTAGGCGTTTAAATAACCACCACCAACGGTTAGGTAAGGCACCAAACCTCGAGAAACATTCAATTTTGCAATAAATTCACCACCATACATGGCCAAATCGTCCCAATCAGTAGATATCTTTTCATCTTTGGTAGCTTGATAATAAAAACCTCTAATACCTACATATTGGTTCAAATCAAAACCAATTTTTCCACCCAGAAAATAAGAGTCTGACAGATTGGAATCATTATCAAAATTAACATAGGCTCCACCTGGTTCTAAAATTAATTTGAAACCACCTAATCCACCAGAAAACTTTCTATAATAAGCTCTATCCAATGCACTAAACTCTTCTGGACTGCGTCCTCCTAGATACAGTTGTAATCCGGCCAGTGCCGACCAGTTATACATTCTCGAGTTGTTATTATCATTTAACCAACCTTCAATAGTACTTTGATCTTGCCCCTCCTGGTATAGCACAGAAGCTGGATTCATATTAAAGACCGTATTTTTTACTTCTAAATTTAGAAATAATCTATTGCCGAGCTTAATTTGTGTACCCAAACCTAGGTTAGCATAAATCTGTTCAGATTTTTGCACGTTTGATGATGCACCTACTGCAGCAATATCAACTTTCAGTTTTTGTACTCCTGCTCCAAGGGTCAGATAGGGAACAAAGGTACCACGTGTAGGAATGTTAGCCTTGAACTCACCTCCTATACGTTCTATATCCACTTTTCTGGAGTTAAAATTATTTACAAAATCATCTGAAAAAATATCAAAACCTTCAACGGTATTATTAAGATCGTTAGATATTTCGTAAACGCCTCTTAATTCAATTGCTTCTCCAAATCCGAAACCTATTCGTCCTCCAAACATCACACCATTTTCAATAGCAGTGTTTTTGTCAAACCAGTTATAGCTGGCAGTAGGTTGTAAGGTTACTGTCACATCTTTCATCTGGGCCTCTACATTTATTCCCAAGAGAGCCAAAGCACAAATAATAATTAATTTCTTCATATCATTTGTTTTTAATTATTAGTAAGTCAACGCTTTTAACTTTTCACATAATATAAGCGTCAAATGAATGCATTTTGCTAATGTAATAGTTTAAACTATACTTAAAAGTAGACAATAAAACACTCTTAAACAATGACTTAAGCCAATATTTCAACAAACTATTTGAATAATTGATATGGTGTCAAGGAATTATCTGATCTCATCAATGTTTTACCTGAACAAAATAAACCTATCATTTCTTAAAGGTTTCGTGATTACAATTTTACCGTTATAAAATACAGTTAGAGAGACTCGAACTCCCACACCTCGCGGCATCACGCCCAAAGCGTGACGTGCTTACCAATTCCCATAAAAACAAAAAAGCCTCTCTAAAAGAGAAGCTTTTGATTTTTGTACAGGTGGGGAGACTTGGGACTCCCACACCTCGCGGCATCACGCCCTAAAGCGTGACGTGCTTACCAATTCCCACAAAAACAAAAAAGCCTCTCTAAAAAGAGAAGCTTTTGATTTTTGTACAGGTGGGGAGACTCGAACTCCCACACCTCGCGGCATCACGCCCAAAGCGTGACGTGCTTACCAATTCCCACAAAAACAAAAAAGCCTCTCTAAAAAGAGAAGCTTTTGATTTTTGTACAGGTGGGGAGACTCGAACTCCCACACCTCGCGGCACTAGATCCTAAGTCTAGCGTGTCTACCAATTCCACCACACCTGCAACTTATATTCGGCAAATAATTTCCGAATCGGGATGCAAATATAATCATTCCTTTGAATATACAAATAACTTGACTCATAAAATTCACTTCAAATTTTGTACTTTTGAATATCTTGAAAAACAACTTGCATTTCAATGCAAATAACTAAATATTAAAATATGCAAAACATAGATAGTTACGTAGAGAAAAATAAAGATCGGTTTATTAATGAACTGATAGAACTACTTAAAATCCCTTCAGTAAGTGCGGATTCCGCTTTCAAAAAAGATGTGCTTAAAACCGCAAGTGCTATTAAGAAAAGTTTAGAAAAAGCAGGTTGCGACCATGTTGAAATTTGTGAAACAGAAGGCTATCCTATTGTTTATGGTGAAAAAATAATTGACAAAAATTTACCTACTGTTTTAGTATACGGTCATTATGACGTACAACCTGCAGACCCTATTAGTTTATGGACGTCTCCCCCTTTTGAACCTGTTATTAAAAAAACAGAGATACACCCTGAAGGCGCCATTTTTGCACGTGGTGCTTGTGATGATAAAGGCCAGATGTATATGCATGTGAAAGCCATGGAATTTATGACCTCGACAGATCAATTACCGTGTAATGTGAAATTCATGATTGAAGGCGAAGAGGAAGTTGGCAGTGTTAACCTCGCAAAATTTGTCAAGCAAAATCAAGAGAAACTTAAAAATGATGTTATCCTTATTTCGGACACCGGAATGATTTCTAAAGACACCCCTTCTATTACAACAGGCTTAAGAGGTTTAAGTTATGTTGAAGTGGAGGTTACAGGTCCAAAACGGGATTTACATTCTGGTTTATACGGTGGGGCAGTTGCCAACCCTATAAACGTACTGACCAAAATGATTGCCTCTTTGCATGATGAGAATAACCATATCACCATTCCCGGATTTTACGATAAGGTAGAAGAACTCTCTGATGAAGAGCGCTCTCAAATGGCTAAAGCCCCATTTTCATTAGAAAATTATAAAAAATCGCTGGATATCGACGCTGTTTATGGCGAAAAAGGATACACTACTAATGAGCGTAACTCTATCCGACCAACATTAGATGTAAACGGGATTTGGGGAGGCTACACGGGTGAAGGCGCTAAAACCGTCATTGCCAGTAAAGCGTTTGCAAAAATCTCCATGCGATTGGTGCCAAACCAAGATTGGGAAGAAATCACGGCATTATTCAAGCACCATTTTGAAAGCATTGCTCCTGAAGGTGTAAAAGTGTTGGTCAAACCTCATCACGGCGGACAAGGCTATGTCACCCCAATTGACAGCATTGGCTATCAGGCCGCATCAAAAGCTTATGAAGCGACTTTTGGAAAGACTCCGATTCCACAACGTAGTGGTGGTAGTATTCCTATCGTAGCACTTTTTGAGCAAGAATTGAAGAGTAAAACGATTTTAATGGGCTTTGGCTTAGACAGTGATGCCATCCACTCCCCTAATGAGCATTTTGGAATTTGGAATTACTTAAAAGGCATTTCAACCATTCCGTTGTTCTATAAATATTTTACGGAGCTTTCTAAATAAGAAACCAAATTTTTAGACAGGTAAAAAACAAAGCCACGAACGTTTGATTATTATACTTATAATCATGAGTTCGTGGCTTTTTTGTGTGTTAGTAAAAGACAATATCCTATTTAACACATTAATCTACAACACCTCTAGTGCTCAGTTATCCACTTCAAAAGATATTTGGAAATGATTTCAACAGCATCCTTTTCCGTCTCCTTATCATAAGCCTCAACTAATCTAGGGGAACCACCTATATAGTCTCTAATATTTTTTTGAGACACTAATATGGGCGCTTTCGTAGGTTTATCTAATACATAAGGCAATCGAATAAGGGCTCTTTTGGCAGCACCGAACGCGCCAACGAATCCGCCAAACATGTAATTGACATCAGAATTCTCAAGTCCAAACTTTTTTGGATGCATAGGAATACCTGCTTTGAAAAAGAAGAAGTTTTCATTTTCTCCCTCTACTTTACTATACCAATATTGCAACTCGTATTTAGAACAATTTATATAAAGGTCAGTGCCTTCAGAATAGGCAAAAACGTCTTTTAAGAAGAAGGATCTTTTCACATCCTTATCTAGGGGGTTAATTTGGTAATCATTACCACCATTCATTTTAATTTTCCCTGGGGTTCTGTGTTCTAATTTGGCATTGGCAGTTTTGGAGGGTGCTTTGTCCAACACCTCTTGAAGATCCATATAAACGCCCTCAGGATAGCTACTAATTTGCGCATTACTGTGATTATTAAAGCAGATTAATGCAATCATCAAAATTAAATTTTTCATATGTTTTTGAGATGGAGCCGACTCCTATAGGGGTTAAACACTTCAAATATAGAGTTTCCAACGAAATAAAATCATAAAATAATTTGGTGGAATCATTTTTTGTTCTACATTTGTAGAACACCCTCTAAACTTGTAGAACAATGCAACTCACAAAAACAGAAGAAGACTTGATGAATCATCTTTGGAAATTAGAAAAAGCCTTTATGAAAGACCTTCTTGAAGCGTATCCTGATCCGAAACCAGCACCAACCACAGTGGCTACATTATTAAAACGGATGCATGACAAACAGTTTGTAGGTTATACACTTTATGGAAAATCAAGAGAATATTTTCCATTGGTAAAAAAGAAAGACTATTTCAGCAAACATGTAAACGGCCTGATCAAAAGTTTTTTCAACGACAGCGCCACTCAATTTGCTTCATTTTTTACGAAGGAAACCAATCTTACAAAAGAGGAATTGGAAGATTTGAAACAACTCATCGATAGCGAAATCAAAAAAAAGTAACATGTTATTCTATCTCCTAAAATCCGCCGCATGTTTGGCCATCTTTATGGTCTTCTATAAGTATATCTTAGAGAAAGAAAATATGCATGTGTTTAAACGTTACTATTTATTAGGCGCTTTAGTGCTTGCCTTTACCATTCCATTGGTAACCTTTACGGAATACATTGAGGTCATCGCGACGCCCGAGATTAATGAAGGCGCAGTGCATTATATTCAAAACGTTCCTCAGATAGAACAAACAAATTATCTTCCTCTGATTTTATGGAGTATTTATAGTTTGGGCGTAGTGTTGTTTGGAATAAAATTCTTGCTGAATCTTTTTAAAATAATTTTTAAAATCAACCGTAATCCCAAAAAAAAATCAAATCATATTGTTCATGTGCTGTTATCAGATATGATCACACCACACACCTTTTTTAAATACATATTTCTGAATAAACAGAAATTTGAAAATAAAGAAATTCCACAGGAAGTGTTTTGGCACGAAGAAGCCCATGCCATCCAAAATCACAGTATTGATGTATTATTTGTAGAATTACTGCAAGTCATCTTCTGGTTTAATCCTATTATTTATTTTACCAAGCATTCCATAAAAATGAACCACGAGTATTTAGCGGATCGGGCGGTATTAAACAAAGGCGTCAACGCCACAAATTACCAACACATTTTATTGGCATTCTCATCAAATGCTTCAACACCAATCGGGATGGCAAATGCCATCAATTATTCATCAATCCGCCTTAAGGTGTTTGGAAAGCAAATCACGCTTTTCAATGCATTCGGACAGATCAAAAAACGATTTACAGTTATGAAAACACACACCACAAAACAAAAAGTATGGTTAAAAAGCCTTGTGCTTTTACCATTATTAGCACTAACACTTTATGGATTTAGTGAGAAAAAAGAAATTGTCAAGGAAGCTACTGTTATAGAAACTTCCCAAAACAAGGTGTCATTGGGTCTTTCCGAGACGTCAGAACAAAAAATGTATTCGGAAACGCCTCAGCAAAAAGCAACTGCTGAAGAAGTTGCAGAATACAATAAACTGGCCAAACAAATCAATTCCCAACCTCCCAACAAAACTGTCATAAGACTTAAGGACGTTAAACGTCTTAGGGTGCTCTATGATAAAATGAGTAAGGAGCAACAGGCCAATGCGGAACCCATGCCTAATTTTCCGCCACCACCACCACCACCACCACCAGTTGCGGCAGGTACTACAATAAAACGGTTGCCTTTACCTGCTCCGCCACCGCCAAATGCGACAGCTGAACAATTGAAATCTTATGAAAAAGCTGTCCAAGATTATAAAGCCGAACAAAACTATACCTACAAGCATAAAACAAAAGAGGGCAAGGAAGTAGAAGTATTGGTAATTCCGGATGTGCAAGATCATCTCCCGCCACCGCCACCGCCACCAAACGCTCCAAAAGTTTTAAAAACTAATACAAATAAAAAAATAGTGCTTTTAGAAGATTGGTATATTACTATAAATAACAAGAGACATTACTATCCGTACAAAGGTGATCAATCAAAATACTATGACCAATACGGAAAGGAGATTACGTCATCAATTGTTAATGAGTACAAAAAGAAATATGACCTATTTGAAAAATTAATAAATGAAGAGCCCCATTACATCCATAAAACAGAAAAAGAAAAGAAAGCAATAGACCACCTATTTTCTGATTTGGGAGGTATGTATTTTAGAATGCCTAAAACCGATAGAACGAGAGTAGTCAAACCAATTAATCCGATTTCACCATATATTATGCTGATTAAAACTAATGGAGAAATATATTACAAACTGAAAAGTGAGTTAACTGATAAAGATAGAGAATTACTGCCACCTCCGCCGCCACCGCCTCCAGTTTCGCCGTTAGTTCACATCGAAAATATGGCTAAAAAGAACGCATTGTTCTTCTACGAAGGCAAAGCCGTTACTTCAGGCGAAGCAATCAGAATTTTGAAAAGCGACATCTCCCTCAACATTTCAACAACCCAGTCCAATACTAATCAACCGAAAGTGAATATCACGAAAGATCCTATTATAATTAATGATTAAATTTTTTTAGATATAATGCAAAGACCTGTAAATTTCAAATTTTACAGGTTTTTTTTTGTTGAAATGTGTAACAAAACCCTAACTCTAACGTTCTAATAGTCAACCTGTCCTGAGCGCATCCAAAGGGTCAATCAAAAATCGAATCACGTTATGTTAAAAAAATTCTTCATTCTGTGCTCTGGCTCAGATACTGATATTCTGGACCATTGTTCCAACGGCGAACAGAATAAATATGCAGGTATTGGCGCTACCGTTTTCTTTACCGCACTAATGGCGACCATTGCGGCCAGCTACGCCCTCTTTACCGTATTTGACAACCCTTATATGTCCATAGGTTTTGGTTTCATTTGGGGATTGCTCATTTTTAATCTGGATCGTTTTATTGTTTCTACCATAAAAAAAAGGGGTCGTTTTACTGACGAATTGATTCAGGCTGCTCCACGACTCATTTTAGCCATCATTATTGCTGTAGTCATTTCTAAACCCTTGGAGTTGAAAATCTTTGAAAAGGAAATCAATCAAGTATTGTTAGAACAGAAGAACGATTTGACACTCGCTAATAAAGCTCAAATCGCCCAGCAATTCACCCCAGCGCAGACTGATTTACAAAATGATATTGCCACATTACAATCGCAAATTGAGACCAAAGAAGCGGAAGTAAATGCCCTCTATACCACTTATATTACAGAAGCAGAAGGTACTGCCGGCACTCAACGTTTAGGGAAAGGTCCTGTTTACAAAGAAAAACGTGATAAGCATGATGCCGCCTTGGCCGAATTACAACAGTTAAAACAAAGCAACATTGAAAAAATAGCAGGAATTGAAAGTCAGCTAGTACAATTGCATATTGAGTACTCCACAAAAGTAGCCAGCACCCAACCCATCATTGATGGTTTTGATGGTTTAATGGCTCGGGTTAACGCTTTAAACACCTTGCCGTTGCTGCCTTCGCTTTTCATTTTCCTTTTGTTCCTGGCCATTGAAACCTCGCCTATTTTTGCAAAATTATTATCGCCTAAAGCAGAATACGATTATAAATTAGAAGATGCTGAAACCGCCATCAAAACTTGGGTAGAGCAAAAAGTAAATGAACGTAAGACGCTTTTACAAACCGATATGGCTATTAACAACAAAGTTTATCATGACATTGCCGAAGAAGATGAGCTCTACCAATACAAACGCAAAAAAGCCAGAGCGCTCATGCAACTACAAGCCGACGTTTTTTTTAATCATCAAAAAAACGCGCTTTAAAAATTAGTCAGTATATTTAAGAGCCACTAAAATTATTAAAAAATGAAACTCGTCTATATTTGCTTATTATTACTATTATTTTCTTGCAAACCCCAAATTGAAAATCAGCATGCACCTACAGATACAGAAGCCATAACCGCCATAAAACAAGTGCTTGACGATCAGGAAATAGCGTGGAATAATCATGATTTGGAAGGATTTATGCAGGGCTATTGGAAGAATGATTCTTTAAAATTCTACGGCAGTGATGGACTGACCACAGGTTGGGACAAAACCTTGGCCAATTATAAAAAAGGGTACCCTACTCAAGCTGAGAGTGGCACCCTTAAATTTGTTATTAATGACATTTCAAAAATTGAGAAGAATTCCTATATCGTCTTTGGTGAATTCCATTTAGAACGCAGCATTGGCAATACCAACGGCATATTTACCATCATCTTCAAATACATAGATGGACAATGGAAAATTATAGCGGATATGACCTGTTAATTAAGCGGCGTTTTCTTCAGATTTAAAATGTTCGTATAAATCGTCGCAGCCCATGCCAATAATAGAAAGATTTTTTTTCTTTTTAAGACATTCATTATGCAATTGTGCCAACGCATTAACACCGTAACGATCAATACTAGTGAGCCCTTCAATGTTCAGAATCAAGGCATGCTGTCTGTCAAAAATATTTAAAAATTCTCTTTTAAACACATGCACATTGTCCTTGTTAAGGATGCCTTTAATTTGAAATAAGTTGTTGTGATTCGTAATTTGTAAATCCATAATAGCGTCAATTTAGAGTTAGTAATTGTAATGCGCTATTAATCAAAAAGGAACATATCAAACATAGGGAATTAAAACATAGCAATAGTCATATTTTCGATTAAAAACATTCTGCTTAGACTATTACATCTCGAGTGTCTTTTTTATCGACATATGCCCATAAACAAAGATTTTACTTACTTAAAATTTTCGATCCGGACTGAATTGACTGATATCCATACTTAAGGTTTTATCCGAAATTAATTCTGATACCAATTTCCCGGTTCCTGTGGCCATACTCCACCCCATCATGGCATGTCCTGCGGCTATAGTTAAATTCGGGCATTTTAAGGATTTCCCAATATAGGCCAATCCGTCGGGAGAGACGGGACGCAACCCAGAAGCGGCAGCATCCTTTTCATCTTCAGTTAAGCTAATCTCTGGGTAGTATTTGGTTGCTGCTCTTGCAATGGCATCGACTCGAGTTTTATTGATGGTATCATTGATACCCGCAATTTCCATAGTGCCTCCAAAACGGGTAAAGCCGTTCATTGGGGTTACGGCCACTTTAGATTCCGTTAAAATGGCTGGCATTTTAATACCCGTCGGACGTTCGGTATTAATTCGATAGCCTTTGCCCGCCTGCAACAGTAAGTTGATACCTAACTTTTTACTTAATAAGGCACTCCATGACCCAGCCGCCAAAACAAATTCATCTGCGGTAAACCTATGCGATTTGGTGATAAGCGCTATTATTTTCTGATTGCTGACTTCTACATCTTCAACTTTTTCATTCGCATAAAACAAGACACCTTTCAATTTCAAATAAGCCTTCATTTCGGTCATAAACTCATTGGGCGTAGTATGTGCATCACATTTAAAATGGGTACCGCCTATGACATTCAACGTAACGTTTGGCTCCAATACTTTTAAGTCGGCCAGCGTCACTTCAGTAACTTCCAAGCCTTCATCAATAGCCAAATGCGCTGTTTTGAGTTCCTCTTCAAGTGATTTTTCGGTTTGACACAACATCAATATCCCATCCTTTCGATATTGAGATGTAAACTGCTCTTGTTGTCTGATATCCGCGTACAATTCTTGACTGAGCACGGCTAAATCCCTGATCATTGGAATCGCCTTTTTGACATGATTGGAATTACAAGACTTATTAAACGCATAGGTCCACTTTAAAAAATCCGGATCCAGACGTGGCTTAATATAAAGCGGACTTGCAGAATTGAACATCCACTTGAAGCCTTTTAACATCACGCCGGGTGCAGATAATGGAATGATATGGCTGGGCGACAAATACCCCGCGTTAACGTAAGATGCGCCGGCATCCATATTGGATTGGTCAATGATCGTGACCTCGTGTCCTTCTTTTTGAAGGTAATAGGCGCAACTTAATCCTATAATTCCGCCACCAATAACTATAACTTGCTTACTCATTTATTCCCATTTAAAATCCCAAATTGGCTCCTCGCCCTTCAAATGCTCCACAAAATAATTCCAACGTTTTTTGGTGAAGTAATTTCTGACTTTTCCTTGATACCCATGCCTCTGACTTGGAAATATCAATAAATCGAAGTCCTTATCAGCATTGACTAAAGCTTCAGCTAATTTAAACGTTGCCGAAGGATTGACGTTCTCATCAATACCACCATGCACTAATAATAATTTCCCTTGCAAATTTTTGGCATTGGTGATGTTGGAAACTTCATGATAGGTAGAATCAACAGGCCAGCCCTGATACATTTCAGGCCACCATGCTTTTTCCATTCTAAAATCGTGGTCTGCTGAACTCGCCACTCCAACTTTGTACACCTCAGGAAACGCGAGCATAGCTCTACCAGTGTCATAACCTCCAGCGGAATGGCCAAAAATGCCAACGCGATTGGTGTCAACCCATGAAAATGTTTCGCCTAATTGTTGAATTGCCAACACGTGATCTTCAAGATTATTACCCATATTTTTATAGGAATGGTTGTGGAATTCCTTCGATCGACCTGAAGATCCTAAGCCATCCACCATCATGACGATAAAACCGAGTTCTGCCAAAGACTGATTTGCAAAGGCGGTATTGAAAGATTTTGGGAATACTTGAGTATGTGGCCCCGTATAACTATGGTCAATAATTGGATAGGACTTGGTAGCATCAAAATTTGTAGGCTTCCAAATGGCGCCGTAGATGGTTGTTTTACCATCTTTACCTATGAGCTGAAATGGTTCAGGCGCTTTCCAACCTTTACCCACAACATTAGAAACATTGGCTGATGTGAGTTTAGCCACAACTTTTCCAGTTTTAGCCGCCCTCAAAACCGTTACCGTAGGACTATTGACTGTGGAATAATTATCTACAAAATGCTTCCCATCTTCCGCAAACGCTATGGAATGGTGTGCATTTTCTGGGGTCAACAACTTTATAGTTCCCTTAAAATTTACTTTATACAGTTGTTCATGATACGGATTCATGTTCGCATCTTTTCCAGAAGCCAAAAAATAGATGTCCTCGCTATCTTCATCGGTATGTACAACCGAATTGATGTAATAATCCCCGTTAGTCAGTGGTGTCACAACCTTCGTCTCATTATCAACCATATAGAGTTGTCGCCAACCACTACGCTCAGATAAAAAGATTACTTTTTGCTTTTTCTCAAACGACCTGAACCAGAAATTGTCAATATTAGTTTCACTTGTTTCTTCAATAAGAACTTCTTCTGTTAGCGCATTGAGATCTACAAGTGTTAAGATTTCCTTTTTATAGCCTCGTTCAGAATATCCTGCCAAGAGCTGCCCTGATTTTTCCAACCACTCTACAGCTACTGAATTAATGTGTGTCCCTTTTGGTAAGCTGGTTTTTACCTCTTTTTTGCTTTCAACATTAAAAAATACGGGTTTTACATGCACCATAGTGGTGTCTCCAGGTGAGCCTCTGTAGTAGGATAATAGTTTTGACCGATAAAGGGTATCGATGCTGTGGTCTAACAAATACATTTTTTCGGCAGTTCTAAAATCGACAACATCAGAGGAAATCCATTTGGAATCTTTAGACCAATTCACTTTAAAGCGCTTTGGACGCTCAGCGTTTTCACCTTCAATTATATCATACCAACCGTAATAGGTGGCATATTCATAATCTTTTACACCATCCTGACTCAATTGGTATTCCTGATCAGTGGTGGTCGATTTGATAAACAAGTTGTAATCTTTAGAATAGGCAATCCATTTCCCGTCTGGCGATTTGGTTTCAAACAAATCATTATCCTCCTTTTTTTCTGCTTTTTCGAGTTGGATTTGATACGTTTTAAGATCCAGTAAATACGTTTTAGATTCAAAATTGAAGCTGAGATGATCTGCTTTAGTTCTTTCAATATTTGAAAGTTCCATTTGATTTCCATCCACCTCCTTCTGTGTAACTTTTGATAAGGCTTGCGCTACTTTATGGTGATCAAATAAAGGGGTGACTCTATAGTTTTTAAAAGCCATGGATTGATACGTTTTTCCGGTTTTGCCATGTTCAACAAACCAAATCCCAGAATTATCTTTAAACCACTGCACGTCAGTATGTAGATTAAAAACTGTTTTGTTGTTTAAATTATCGGGCATAAAACTGACGGCCCTTTTATAATCCTCATGAGTCAATTTTTGCGCCTGAAGTTGTGTTGACAACATCAGCAATAGGAGTGCGTAATAAACCTTATTCATTCTCATATTTTTAAATCACTTGAAATCCGAAAGCGTATGGATCGTCTTCAGAATCTATTGTTATTGTATTATGTCCATAAATTTTAGCCCATCCTTTAATGCTCGGAATAATGGCCAAGTTACCACCTAATTTCGTTTCCTTTTCTACACGGCCTATGAACTTACTTCCAATGAAACTTTCGTGAATATAATCTTCACCTACACCGAGCTTTCCTTTTGCAAATAATTGTGCCAAACGCGCCGATGTTCCAGTACCACATGGGCTTCTATCTATGGCTTTATCCCCATAAAACACCGCATTTCTACCTGACGAATTAGGATCAATAGGTGTTCCTGTCCAGAGCATATGCGTTACATCCCGTATTGTATCATTTTCCGGATGAATAAATTGATTCGGATATTTTTCATTGATACGCTGCCTTACCACTTGAGAATATTGGATAAGTTTTGACGCAGAAAAATCCTGAACACCAGAAAAATTTTCTTGCTGGTCAACTATGGCGTAAAAATTTCCGCCATAGGCCACATCAAAAGTAATTATCCCTAATTCTGGGCACTCGACCGTGAGATTTTCAGCAGCCAAATAACTTTTTATATTGGTCAATTTAACCCAATCTACCTTAGCTCCAGTTTGTTGGTATTCAATTTCCACTAATCCTGCAGGCGCTTCCATTTTAATTTTACCTGGCGTTTTGGGTTGCACTAAGCCTTCTTCTATAGCAATAGTGATAGTGCCAATAGTGCCATGCCCACACATTGGTAAGCATCCCGAGGTTTCGATAAATAAAATGGCAAAATCATTTTCAGGATCGTGTGGTGGAAACAATATTGAACCACTCATCATGTCATGACCTCGTGGTTCAAACATTAAACCTTTTCGTATCCAATCATACTCTTTCAAAAAGTGTTGCCGCTTTTCACTCATCGTGTTGCCGATGAGTGCTGGGCCACCTTCTTTAATAACTCTTACTGGGTTTCCGCAAGTGTGTGCGTCAATGCAGATGAATTTGTGTTTCATAAAATGTGTCTTACACCTCCCTAGCCCTCCTCAAGGAGGGAATTGATTGTGACTTCTTATTAAATTTTATAATATAAATACATACTCAATTACTAACTAACCCTTCTTTATAATGAAGTTTGAACATATTTCTGTAATATAACGACTCAAAAGTCCTCCCTTGAGGGAGGATTTAGGTGGGTGTTACTTACCCTAATAATTGCTTAATTTCACATTCTAAAGCAAGTAAAACATTCATCATATCTTGTTTTACTTCTTTATCGGAAAACCTAACAAACCTCACCCCTACATCTTCCAATCGACCTTGCCTTTTTGCATCATATAAAAATTTATGATCATGGCTTCCACCATCTATTTCAATAGCTAACCCAATTTCATGACAATAAAATCAACAATATAATCTAACATTGGCACTTGTCTATGAAACTGTACACTGTAAGCCTTATTCTTAATTTTCTTCCAAAGCAAAATCTCCGACTGTGTCGCATTGTTGCGTAAAAATCTTGAACGCTCTCTTAAATCTGATCGGTAGGGTATGATTTTATTTGCCATGCGAACACCTTTGTTTTTTCTCAACCAGTTTATCGGAAAATAGGTTGAGAAGTGATCAGATTTGCTTTTTTACTTTGCGAATGTAATTATCAACACGCTCCTCCATTATCGACAAAGTGACCGTGCCTTGCTCTAATATAATTTCATGGAAATCTCTAATATCAAACTTGGAACCTAGCTCCTTCTCAGCTCTTTTGCGTAATTCCCTTATTTTTAATTCGCCAATTTTATAAGACAACGCTTGTCCTGGCCAAGAGATATAGCGATCGGTTTCTGTATTGATTTCATGTAATGATAAGGCGGTGTTAGCAGACATATAGTCCACAACCTGCTCACGTGTCCAGCCTTTGGCGTGAATTCCAGTATCCACCACCAATCTGCAAGCGCGCCACATTTCGTAAGTCAACTTTCCAAATTGTTCATACGGCGTGGTGTACATTCCCATTTCATCAGCTAAAAATTCAGAATATAAGCCCCAACCTTCTCCATAAGCGGACAGGTATAAATCTTTTCTAAACTGCGGAATACTATCGCCCAACTCGTTGTTTAAACTCATTTGTAAATGATGCCCTGGCACGGCCTCATGCACGGTTAATGAAGGTAAGGTATATAAGGTTCGGCTCGGCAGATCATAGGTGTTTACCCAATAATAGCCAGGCTCCGTACTTTCTTTAGACGTTCCGATATAACGGCCACCCGTATATTTTGGTGCAATGGCATCTGGCACTGGCGCAACACCATAAGGTTTACGCGGCAATGTTTTGAAAAACCGTGGTAACTGCGCATCAGCACGTTTAGACATATCGCGAGCAATCATAAGCAATTGCTCAGGAGTTTCAGCATAAAATTGTTTGTCAGTTCTGAGGAATTGGAAAAAATCGGCGAAGCTTCCTTTAAAATCGAGCTCCTTGATGATTTGCTCCATTTCTGATATAATACGCGCCACTTCCTTTAAGCCAATTTGATGAATGGCGTCCGCCGTGTATTGGGTACTCGTCGTATAATAATTAATTCTATTTTGATAGAATTCTTTACCGTTTGGCGTTTCAGATACCCCTAGAGTTGTTCTTGTTTTTGGAAAGTATTCGGTTTCAAAAAACGTTTTAATGCGTTTAAATTGCGGGGTTACATTTGTTTTTATTGCAAGCTGCGCCACTTTTAATACAGAATCCTTTTGGGTTGGACTTAAATCATTTGGTAAATTTCTGAAGGGTGAGTAGAAAAAACTCTCTTTATAATCTGCTACAATATGTTCATCATAGGTAGATTCGTAGCCTTTAAAAATCACCAAAGGTTGGGATACGCCCTTTTGCAATCCTAAGCGTATGTTTTTTAAATTTTGATTGACAAACTCCGGAATGGAATTCAGACTATTAAGATAGGATTTAACTTGATCATAATTTGATAACGGACGCACACCATAATTTAAGCTACTATGAAATCCGGAATCCGAAAGTAAAGGATTTAAAAAGTGTTCAAACTTGTAATAATCAATTTGATCTTGTAAGACAAACGCTAACAGTTCCGCAGAAATGCGTTGGGTTTCCGGCAATTGTGACGTGTCAATTTTAGATAATTTCGTTAAATTTTGCTGGGCGAAATCTGCTTCTGCTTTAAAATAATCTTCGGTATATAAACCCAGAGGAAACTGCTTCCTATCGTATCCTTCGTGCTGTTCGTAGGTTTTAATCAACTCTTCTAAGGTGCTAGACGCATTCTGAGAATGGCCAAAAGGCATTACGAAAAGTGACAGCATTACAATGAACAAAGGTTTTAATATTTTCATAATTTATTTTTAGTTTGAATTCCATCAATATTACGAATAATACCCAACGGATTATCATCCTTTAAGGCATCTGGCAGCAACTGTTTTGGCCAATCTTGATAACTAAAAGGCCTTACCCAACGTTTTATGGCATGTACGCCGATGGCAGTAAATCTGCTGTCCGTAGAGGCGGGAAACGGACCACCATGCATCATAGACGGACAGACCTCAACGCCAGTGGGTACACCGTTGAAAATGATACGCCCTACTCTATTTTGCAAAGCTGAAGTAATGTTGGAATACTTTGAAATCTCCGTAGTATTAGCCATGATGGTTCCTGTAAGTTGACCTTCCAAATTTAATATGACTTCTTCTAATTGGTTGATGTTGTCGCATTGCACCACAATGGAATAGGGTCCAAATACTTCTTGATGTAAGGTGCTATTCTTCAAAAACGTAGCGCCGTCAACAGTAGTTACGGTTTGTTTGGCATAATTTGGAAGGGTGTCCGTTGAATAATCGGCTGAAACATTAATTCCTTTTTGAGAAATAGCTGAGTTCTTATTTTTGTTATAAGCGTCATAGATGTTGGGATGCAACATACATGAAGGTTCAATTTTTAGAATTTCATCAGAGAGCTGCTCTATAAAAGTTGATAGCGCGTCACTTTTAATTCCCAATAATAGTCCGGGATTGGTACAAAATTGACCTGTCCCAACAGTTATAGACCCCGCATAGGTTTTAGCTAAAGAGTCGCCTTTAGTTTTTAAGGCTTCTGGAAGCAATACTACTGGGTTGACAGTCCCCATTTCAGCAAATACCGGAATAGGTTCCTCGCGTTGCGCTGCCAAATCAAATAATGATTTTCCCCCTTTAAAACTGCCCGTAAATCCAACGGCTTTAACGTTTGGATGTTGCACCAGCTGTTTTCCAACGGCAATTCCACTACTATTAAGGTTAGAGAACACACCGTTTGGCATGCCTGTTTTTTCTGCAGCTTTTAAAATAGCGGAAGCTACCAACTCTCCTGTGCCCGAATGCATAGGATGTGATTTCACGATGACCGGACAACCGGACGCTAATGCTGAGGCCGTATCTCCGCCTGCAGTTGAAAATGCCAGTGGAAAGTTGCTCGCTCCAAACACGACCACCGGGCCGATTGGAATTAGCATTTTTCTAAGGTCCGATTTTGGCATAGGCTCACGTTCTGGTTGCGCAGTGTCAATAGTCGCTTCTACCCAAGACCCTTCAGTCAATGCTGTTGCAAATGATTTTAACTGCCCCATCGTTCTGCCACGCTCACCGATAGCTCTCCCTGATGGCAAACCAGATTCGGCACAATAGGTTTCTATGAGCGTTTCGCCCAAGGCTAATATTTCATCAGCAATGCTGTTCAAGAATTCTGCCTTTTTAACTCCTGAAATGGTTTTATAGGTTTCAAATGCTTCTGAAGCCAAGGCAACAGCGGCGTCAATTTCCTCTGATGTAGCTTCTGAAAAATCCCATTCATTTTCGAGATTCAACTGCGGATTGAAGGTTTTATATGTTTTATGGCCTTTGGCCGAGTGTTGCGTTCCGATATAGTTTTTTCCTGTAATCATACTTATTTTTTTTGGCCCTAATTCCTGATGTCCCTTATTACGATGCCATATTTATGTGTGGTGTTATTATCGTCTCTTTTATATAAGGCATCCTATAAGTTTTTATAATCTGGAAGAGTAGGTCTGTTTTTTAAGGCGTCTTCAATGGTCTTTATCACGTGTTGGCGTTCATCACCCTCTAATGGCAAGCGTGGCGCCCGAACATTTTCAGTGCCTAAATTTGTATATACTTCCGCTAATTTTATGTTTTGTACTAATGTAGGGATAATATCCAACTCCAATAAAGGCATGAACCAACGAAAAATTTCAATGGCTTCTTTAATTTTACCTGCCTTTTGAAGTTCGTATATCGCTACAGTTTCTGCTGGAAAAGCGCAAACCAAACCAGCTACCCAACCATCGGCTCCCATAATCAAACTTTCCAGGGCTATTGTATCCACACCAGTCATTATTTTAAGTCGGTCGCCAAAACGATTTTTGATTCGTGTCACATTGGTAATATTCCGGGTAGACTCTTTCACCGCTTCAATATTATCACATTTTAGCAGTTCTTCAAACATATCCAAAGTCACTTCAATTTTATAGTCTACCGGATTATTGTAAATCATAATAGGTAAGGACGTATTATTGGCGATGGCTTTAAAGTACTCTACAGTCTCCCTATCTCCCGATTTATAACGCATTGGTGGCAAGACCATCAACCCTTTTGCGCCATCTTCCTCTGCTTTTTGTGCAGCTAGAATGGCGTTTGTAGTGGTTTGTTCTCCGATATTAATTAACACAGGAACTTTGCCTTTAACGATGTCCACCGTGGCGGTAGTCAATTTTCGTTTTTCTTGATCGGATAGTGTACTCGCCTCACCTAAAGTTCCTCCCAGAACAATACCATGAACACCTGCATCCAACTGTGCTTTGATGTTGATTTCGAAATTTTTTAAGTCCAGTTCATCGTTATCAGTGAACTTGGTTGTGACTGCTGGCATAATGCCCTTCCATTGAATGCTCATAAGTTATAATTTTATATACTGTAAATTTAGAGGGCGGAGGTTAAAAAATTCAATAGAGATTTATCCAAAACTGATATTATAGTATCATATTCACCTTTACTTGATACCATAACGAATAATATTTGCTTATTTCTGAGTTGTAAAAGTCCTTCCAATTGAAATTCCAAAACCAAACGGGCATTTTATGGAAGGCAACATCAGGAAAAAATTCAATCAAAATAAATTGCGACTTGAACATGCTAGCAGATTTTTGTTAGTAGCTAATGATTCTACAATTGCTGAAGCGCCCAGTTTCAATGATATCTCTAACTTTAACAGGTAATTAAAAGCCGTCACGTAATAAAGTCCGGAAGAATTTAAAAACAAAAAAAGACTTACTAATTAAAGTAAGTCTGTAAGTTTTGAAAGCTCTTATTTTATTTAGCAAGCCCTGCTACATAGGTGTATATATAATCACCATGTCTATTATCAAAATATTTGGCCCCTTTTTCTCCCATACTTTTTCGGGAAGCTTCATCCTTCCAATGGGCTTCAAATAATTCCGTATCCCTATCGAACATGCTCTCTAAATCAGCCATAGAATCGAAAAAAAAAGCCTCAAGGAACTCTGTACGGTCTGAACCCCATGCATGCGCCATTGGATAATAGGCTTTGACAAATTCATTTTTATTGGTCACATTATCAAAATACTCTTTTGAAGTGGCATCAAATTCCTCGTCGGCACCTTCACCATATGCAAAATGTCCTTTTCTTACATAGCATATCATATCTTTGGTTGGTTTTGCGGTCATTGTTTTAGCGTTGGGCATGGTTGCATAAATTTCATCAGAATGCATTGGCGAATAATAGGCATCTCTTTTCTTAAAAAATGCTTTCCTAGCGTTTTCATCTGGCCAAGCGGTCTTAGCAAGTTCGGCGTTTCTTTTAGCTGCCTCACCTATAGCCTCCCAAGAAGGATAGGACTGAACGTATACAACCTCCGTGTTATCAGGCGTCATGCGATGTAAATAGAAAGAAGAAGCAGCTATATATTCATTCTTCATGGTGATTTTATCTAAGAATTCCTTTTCTACAGCTTTCCAATCCTCCATTTTAAAATCCTTATTGTCCATATTCCAATGCATGGTCGTTATGGTTACAAATTCAGGCCTTGTTTGTTCTTGAGCAATAGTTGAAGTGTTGCTGAGTAATAGCGCTATTGCCAAAACCACGAAAAATCTATTAATTGTTTTCATAATAATTGAATTTTGGTTAATTTAAATTAATTACAAATTTTAAAACCAAGATTTAGGACAATCGTTAAGAGCCTTTATTTTAAAGGCATAGGCATGTTGTGGAGAGAGTTAAATGTACAAAAAAAAACCTTCAATTAGTTGATAATTACAGGTTTATTGAAGAAGAAAAAAAAAAAAAAAAAGAATGTGTCTCAATACGTATACAACCTATCTGAGAGTTGAATATTTGAGAACTATTCTCGGACAGCTGTCCGATAGAAAAACATAAAAAAAGCCGTTTCAATTAGTTTTGAAACGGCTTCTTTGTAAGTATTGGTTGAAGTGTTATGACTTCTTTACATATTTCGTAATGATAACAATGTTTTGTCCATCTACTCGGCCTTCAATATATTCCGCATTTTCATGATCCAAACGGATATTACGCACTGCTGTACCTTGTTTTGCTACCATGCTGGATCCTTTTACTTTTAAATCTTTGATGAGGACTACAGAATCTCCATGCTCTAAAACCACACCATTCACATCACGATGGATAATTTTGTTAGCTTCATCTTCATGCTCACCGGTTGCCCGAGCTAAGGCTAATGCTTCCTCATCAAGATACATCATGTCTACCAAATCTTTTGGCCACCCTTCGGCACGCATCCTCTGCAACATGCGCCAAGCCATTATTTGCACAGCCACATTTTCATTCCACATACTGTCATTTAAACAACGCCAATGGTTAGTGTCCATGTCAACAGTACCTTCTATTTGGTCGAGACAGGTTTTACAAACCAAAACATCATTGGCTACATTTTCATTCAATGATGGTGGAATGGTATATTGTGATAAATTTTCTTTGGAACCACACAGTTCGCAAGTATTGTTGCTTCTATCTTGAAGCATTTGAAGAACGCTCATGGGATTGTTGATTGTTGATTGTTGATTGTTGATTGTTGATTGTTGAAAAAAATATTTGTTACAAACATACTCTTTTAATGGAGAGAATCCTGCAACTTTTTAGGCATCCCTTTAACTACCATATCGTAAGAATGATCGATGAGTTGGAAAAGTAATTTTGGAGAGACTTCATCTGAAGTTAAGTTGATGGTGTTCCAATGTTTTTTGCTCATGTGGTAACCAGGTTGAATGGCGGCATAGGCTGCCCGCAATTCGTCAGCATACTCCGGATCACATTTTAGATTAATGGATTTGTCACCTGCTTCCCATTTTCGCAACCCGATTAAAGCGTACATCTTTCCCATCACTTTAAACACCAGGGTATCCGCATCAAAAGGAAAATCTTCGGTGACCGCTTTTTTGTTCAGGCAATAGTGACGGAGTTGTTCAATGTTCATATGTGGATAAGTTCAAACTAAATGGTTGAACGTGCTTAAAATTAATAAATTTATGGAACTAAGGTAGTTCTTAAATGCATCAATATTAATAGGACGAAGATCTAAAGAAATACGTGGCATCCTTGGGAATAGCAGCAACACTAGTATGTCTGTGTTTTTTATAACGGGACCGATCCTCTTCTGGTGCCTCTGGAAAATGATAGGTTCCGATAACTTCCGTTTTAACCAAATTCCAACCTGCTTTAAAATTTAAGTCATAGTTCACATTGGTTGCTACAATTAATGGTATACTGGTATTGCTTAAATCGCCTTTCCAGTCTTCACTAGCTTTTATGGCACAGTCTTTTTCCACATAAACCCATGACATCATATACCCTTCGTCACCAAAATACAAGTTCCCAGGAGTTATTAAATTCAAGGTTACTTTCTCGGAATTTCCTATCGTCAGCATTCCTATTTTTTGGTCATCTTGGTACACTAACAGATATGAATTGAGTTTAAACCCGGTCTCTCCATTGGTATACTGATACACATCCGGGTTATGGATATCATAAAATATATTGCTGTTTTTAAAGTTATTTAAAGGTTTTAAATCTGGCACCCTTTCCGACGGATTCAGCACAATTGTACCATCGGCTTCTATAAGTCCAACCTTAACAAAATTGACTTTATCTTTTCTAACATCGTAGCCATGATTGAATACGAGGTCTGCAACTCCAAGGTTCCAGTTGGCCAATTTTTTATTGTTGGTGCTAGATATCACGTTGTTTTTTGCAGTGACAACATTGGCATTCTTACTTTTATCAGTCTTAATTATATCCATCTCCATTCTTTTTTGTTGAGCTTCAGCTTGCTGCATCACCTCATCAAGATTGATACATTCCATCAGACTATCGCGCATTCTGGTTGCTTTGTCTATCATTTTTTGTTGCTCCGGAGTTTGACCGATAGTGGCGTGTCCTAGGATGAGCATCAACAGGACGAGAATTTGATTATACGGTTTCATAAGCATCTAATTATAAAAGTACTTGCCAATCCACTTTGCATTAGGCGCAGAAGACTGAGATGAAGACACAGCTATTTTAGTAGGCTTCTTAATTTTATCAATTTTATTTTCTTCATACATGCTTGGAATGTTTTGCTCCTCGACACTTTCAATTTTATATTCAATAAAATTAAAGCCAGGATTTAAATGCAAATTATAACTGTATGTGGTCACTAGGGGATCATCGTCCGTATAGGTGACTGTAGCGGAACAATCTCCCTGATAATTAAACTCAGATTCCACATACACCAATTCAAAATAGGATCCGAGAATCGCGTCAATAGCACCGTCAGACTCAAGCCAAGGCACCATATTTTCATCTGTAACCATAAATAACAGACCCTCATATGGATTATCTTTTGAACTTAAAGATATATAGCCTCCAACAGCAGATTTTATATTTTCATCTTCAGAGAGCATGTCATAAAAATTATCACATTTAGAAAATAAGGTATAAGCCGCATCATTCATATAATTTGCCGTCACCTCATCAGTTAAAAAGTTATAATCTTTTGGAAAATTAAAATGCAGTTCGCCTGTATTAGAAATGGTACCTATGGAAATAGGCTGATCCATGCCAAAAGAGAATAGGACCAAATCCATAGCATTCAAGGTGTGATTTTCAACTTTAACAAGAGGCTGTGCCATACTCATTTGAATCGAAAATAAGGTCAAAAGTATAAGTATATTTTTCATAGGTTCTCTGTTTTTTAAGGATTAGTGAATCTTTTTTTTTTTAGTTATTATGTATTATATGCTTTAAAACCATTCAAATCATTACTATTTATGGAGTTCCACAGTTGCTCCACATCCATCGCTTTCCCTTCTAAGGTGACATAGAAACGATTGTCGTAAAGAAACCTAAGTTCAGCTTGATAATCGGCTTTAGTATCAGCATCGCGATCTGTCCCAAAGGTTAATATGCCTTTGCGCTCTTTTTTAGAATAGCGAATAGTATTGTTCATTTCTGACTTTATCGTATTGAGATGCAACATTTTTAGTGGAATTATCGCGCCGGTGGCTTTTTCGTCTGCAGCATCTAAAACCTCCTTCCTTACAGTCCCATCCCCAAAAGTTCCAGCCACAAGTTGCCTTCCAATAATTTTAGGTCCATCGCTATCATCGCCATTCGTACCAATACTTAGCTTTTTTATTTGTTTTCGGAAATGCCTCTAGTAATTGTTTTTCAGTTAATGGTGTTTTAGCCCTTAAATCCACCAACAATACATCATAGGTCTCATTAATATGATCATTCTTACCGGTGACTTCGTTCATAACCCCTTCCACTATTCTAGCATTTTTAGAGGATGAGGATTCTGGAGAGTCCTTGCAAGAGGCTAAAAGCAATATTGCAAGCGTTAGGTTTATTAAATTTTTCATGATTTTTTATTTTAGAAACTTAGTTTGCTCATTTAGAATGCTTAATGACTTGACAGTTGTTATAGCGATTGATATTAGATTTTATGAGATAATATCCACCAAGGGAGAAGGTCATACCTTATAATCTGTTTACGAATGCTACACAGCACTACAATTTTTCACTTATCATTAGTTTTGCCAATGCAATTGTTTTTTCTTTATTCACGGCTTCATCATTAGACATATCGACCTGTAATGTGAATGAAACGCCATGATAATACACCTCTAGAAGCTGCTTTTTGGAATTCCAATACGCGTTGTCACCCACGCCGTTAACTTCCACTAATTCTGGATGCGCTTTGAGATCTATAAAATTTAAGAAAGATTCCATATCCGCTTCATCATCCACCCACTTTATCTGAACAAGATCAGTCGCTGTCATTTTAGTATTTTTCCTGTTTGGCGTAGAGGCTTCCCTATGTCTTTCTCTGCCATTCTCCCAATAATATCGTAGCATTTCACCAAGCATGCCTTTCATGGTGTGCATCTTTTGTGCTTGTTCAGGATCGAAACTGGTAATTTGAGATGCCAATTCCAGTGTCAATAAATCATTGTAATCTCCGCTAAACGGAACATTACTATCAGCCTCAATTGCGTTATTTTTTAGGCCAATTTCAGTCGATTGTCCATTTCCTTTGCAAGAAAAAAGCACAATTCAAATTGATAAAAACAGAAGATTTTTCATAAAACATGCTTTTAGTTTGTTGTGTTGTAAATCGAGAATCGTGTTTAGTCCATTTTATATAGTACCTACGGCTTGAAAGTTCTATCGCTCCATTCATTAAAGAATTACTGAAATACAGCTACCCAACCTCCCACAAATAGTACACTCAACATTAAAATAGCAAAAACAAGATCATCTTTTCTTCCTGGCTCTAAAACCGCTTGATTTGGTTTATTGGGATTATAAAAAACATCTACAATTTGATTTAAAGTATATCTCTTTTCAAATTCCCTAGCATTTTTGTGCTTTGGCGAATTGGTATTTGTATAGCAGATGTTTGTACTTTTATAAGTAGCTCTATTTACCGTATATTCATACAACAACCTGTGTTTGACCCCAAAATCCGACACTTCTTTAATCGTGCCACTGATTTTTGGCCATTGTTTGGAAATTGTTGTGAAGTATAAATTGCGCACAGACTTTATCAAAAAGGGGGTTGCCACCAGCAAAGCCAATATCCCCGAAATTTGAATTTGTGTTAAGCTGGTAAACATGATATCTTATTTGGTTATTACCCTATGAAGTGTCGTCTTCAATCAATTTAATCTTATCGTTTTATTTATAAATTTCTAACTGTTCTAAATTTCCTGATTTTGCATACTTCCATAAGGTTGCTACATTGGCGGCACCTTCTATGTCAATTCTAAACCGGTTGTTATATACAAACCCAATGTTATTACGTTTAATTTTAGGCTGCATAAAAGCAATGGTTTTATAACCGTCACGTTCCTCATAAATATACGCCGTGCCTTTTGGACCATAATCTTTAATCTTGTAAGAATCGTGAAAGTTTCTGATTCTAGCCGAACCTTTTCTATTCCCATCTTATAAACTATAGGTCATACTAGCGTTATAATTGTTATCTATTACATACATCGCACTGGCCAGGGACACGGATACATCTATCAATTTATAATCATCAATTTGGTTCGGAAAAAAATCTATGAACTGCTCTTTAGTTAACTTTGTTTCAGAAGCCTCGCTATCGGAAGTATTTATAGTCGACTTATTGGACGCAACGGCAGCTTTATGAGATGCAATGGATTCAGGAATCACAGTTTTATTTTCTTGACAAGACACGATAACTAAAAACATCAGAATTTTTATATGGTGTTTCATGATTTTGATTTTTTACAAAATTTCGAGCTAAGGAAGTTTATCATTTAGCTACAATCACAGGGCCTCAGAAATTGCAAAGAGGATGACTTTTGTTACATAAATTTATAGTCTGACTTATGGATGCTGAATTTCACTTCTTCCAATCCAATACACTCCATAGTAGCACTGTTCTTTTTGCTTTTCAGGTCAGTCATATCCATGGATATCATGAGCACCTTGTCATTGGGATCAAAATAATCTTTGAGCTGTATAGGAATTTTAGCATTACTATTTCTGTAGATATCGTCAAAACTCACCTCTGCCTCATTCGTAAAATACATGACCATTTCATATTCAGAACTTGTCGCTTTTACGCCTTTACAATGGAATCCGTTGACGGTTTTATCAGGCAGGGATTCATAAGAGAATTCCGCCGATATATCCTTGACATCCTCCAAATCAATAACGTCAGGCATTTGGGTTACCATGCCTATATTATTATTGTTGTCAGACTTCATATACATAGCAGTAATTTTCTTTGTATTATCCATCACGGTAAATATATCTGTCATCATTGCTGAAGTGAATCCGAAATAACTTGCCCCAGGTTTCAGAAAATAATCAAAAACGATTTCTCCATCTTTGGTACTCATTTTTAGAGAATATTTCCATGTAAAATCATAGGTATCTGCAACCAACGATGGATCTCCCTTCTTTCCACCGCCAAGACCGCCCAAAGGATTGCCTTCAAAAACCTTATCCATTGATTTTGTTGCTTTTTCTGCAGCTTTATTGGCCGTTTTCTCAATGACCGCATTTTCGACTTTTTGTTCTACTCGCTTCTTGAGTTTTTTCAGAAATTGAGCTTCTGCAGATTGAAACATTAACAAAAAAACGACGATTGTGGTGTATACATATTTAGCTTTCATAATTTCTAGTTTTTAAAATTTCTTATTTTTGTACTTTAAATTTTGACAAATTCCACCCTTCTATTATTTGCCTTTCCATTTTCAGTAGCATTATCTGCTAGCGGGTCAGATTCACCTTTCCCAGTGAACTGCAAGCGTACTTCCGCAATTCCGAATTCGTTGACCAGGATATCTCTCATGGCTGCTGCTCTTTGTTCTGAAAGGGTTTGATTGTAGGCTTCATCTCCCTGATTGTCCGTATGCCCCACGATTTTTAAGCTGACCTCAGAATTGTCGCGAAGTATAGTAGCGATATCTGACAGTAAACCGTAGGATTGTCTTTTAACCTTAGCGGCCGCCGTATCAAAATAAATGCCTGTGGTGCTAAACTTTCCGTCCTTTAAAAGTTGCGAGCGTAAATCGTTAGTAGACTCAGCGATCCTAAAATTGGAAATTCCCACAAAATGTCCTTGCTCAGGTAAAACATCCATTGCTTCAACAATAAAATATTTGCCAATGTTGGCCTGAATCAAATTGGGAGAATCCACCAACTTTTCTTGATTTACCCACATCCGCAATCGCTTCTTATTAACCGCCATAGATATATGTACCGTGTTATTTAAATATTCTGGAAATTCTCTATCGATACTATTCGCCACTCTCACCGCAACTTCACCACCAAAATTTGAAACATTTCTCACATTAAAACCGTTGCGGGATAATAAGAGTTCCACGTCCGCTAAGGTCCCGCCACTGCCTCCGGCGTAAGATTTTTTGCTAATGAATAGAAATGCGAGCTTACTGCTTTTACTATCTTTAGTGTAGCCATTGGTAATCAAATCAAACTCTATCGTGTAATTTTCAGGAAGCGTTTGTTCCATACTCGGTAAATAGCCAGACCGTCTTACGATGGACAGCCATTTATTTTCAGAGCCACTAATTTTTACAACCTCCCCCGAGCCTCCAGTTTCCCAATGTGCGGGAAAATCGCCAATGGCATCCTTCTCAAAATCGTCATAAAATATCAGCTTATTTCCCGGAATAAATGTGAACTTGCTATATACTCCAAATTCTTGTTTTACACTAGACGGTTTTAGAGCGTCCGCAGCCGTGCCGCTTTTTCCTTTATCATAACTTCGGTTAGAAGATGCATTGTTGTCCATTTTACGAGTTGCATCCACATAAATGGAATCCGAAGTTTGAGAGGTTTCCGCTCCAGTTTTTTGTACTGTGGGTATCTGATCTAATAGGAGCTCAACTTTTTTTTGACATGAGCTTGCGCAGATTGATATACTAACAACAAAATGACTAATGATTTGATGACATATTTGGTTTTCATAACGCCTAATTTTACAATTCATATCACACTGTGTATCAGTGCTAAAACAAAATTAAGGTTGTAATTATAGAATGGATAGGTAATATGTAACAAGTTGTAGAACTATTGTAACATGGCCACTAAAATGAGAGCAGAATGCTATTGGTGCTGGTATTCCTGAGGTGTTTTACCATACGTTTCTTTAAAACATTTAATGAAGTAAGAAGGCGTACTGAAACCCACCATATAGGCCACTTCATTAATGGTATATTGGGAAGATTGTAATATAGCCGCTGCTTGTTTTAAGCGTTGCGATCGTATAAAATTAGATGTAGAAAGTCCCGTAAAGGCTAACATTTTCCGATGCAATTGCATTCTGCTCATCCCCACATATTTGCTAAACGATTCCGCATTAAATTCAGGGTCATTTAAATGTTGGTCTAAAACCAACTGTACTTTCTGTAAAAAAACCTCATCGGCTGACGTTACGGCAATTTCTTTTGGCCTGAATTGATCATTTTGCTGGTAGCGTTTGTGTCGTATATTTCTATTTTCAATAATATTATAGACTTTAATTTGGAATGCTTGCGGATTAAAGGGTTTGGTGATATAATCGTCAGCCCCTGTGTTTAAGCCTAATATTTCGTCAGATTCTTCAATTTTTCCTGTGAGTAGAATAATGGGAATATGGGAAGTTTTTTCGTCCTGTTTTAAAGTTTTACACAATTCATAACCATTGGTTACGGGCATCATCACGTCTGAAATGATGATGTCAGGGATGACTTTCAGGGCTTTTGTTATGCCATCCAATCCGTTTTTGGCCTCAATCACTTTAAAGTCTTGTACTAATAATGATTTAATAAATGTTCTGATGTCCCGATGATCATCTACAATTAAAGCAATTGGTTTTGAGCCATTGTCAGTGCTAGCCTCCTCTATTTCTATAGCTGGAATTTCAGCTTTATAAGAAGTTGAAGTATCAATTTCTGCTTCTAAAAATGCACTTCGCACAATTGGCAGCTTCACCACAAACTTCATTTTAGTAGTGCCTAAATATGACGCCTCAATGATACCATGAGATAAGGTAATGAGCTCTTTCACCAAAGAGAGACCTATCCCTGACCCTTCTGAAGTATCATTAATTTGGTAAAATCGGTTGAATATTTTCGATATGTTTTCTTCAACAATGCCGTCAATCGCGTTAATGAAGGTCATATGCACCTTCTTAGAATCTTCAATTTCAACTTTAAAAGAAATGTTTCCACCTTTGGACGTGTATTTAATAGCATTGGAAAACAGATTATTCACAATTTTCTCCACAATCTCCGGATCAAACCAAGCGTCGCCAATATCAGGTATGGAGGCTGTGAGTTGTAAATCATGTTGCTCAGCTAAAAACTCAAAGGATTCCGTAAGTAATTTTAAATGTAAACCTAAATCTTTTTGCTTCACTTTCAATCGCAGATTGCCGGATTCCAATTTCGATAATTCTAAAAGCTGATCCACTAAATTCAAGAGCTGATTGGTGTTGCGCTCCACTAATTGCAAATCATTTTTTGAGGCTGGGTTTAACTCACTGTTCAGCAATTGCTTTTTAACCGGTGCTGAAATCAGAGTCAAAGGCGATCTAAATTCATGGGCTAAATTGGTATAAAGTTTCGTTTTATATTCATCTAATCGCTTTAACCGCACAGACTCCTCCTTCTCATGTTTTAAGTCTAAAGTCATTTTCCAACGCCATTTAAAATAATAGTAAGTTAATACTACCAACCCCATAGTAAATAAAGCGTAAAACACAAACATCCAGTTGCTCAAATACCAAGGTCTTAAAATTGTAAAGGAAAAACTTTCAGGAGTTTCATTCCATACGCCATCATAATTGCTCGATTTTACCAAAAATGTATAATTTCCTGAAGGCAAATTCGTGTATCTGACACTATTAGCGTTTTTAGAATCTATCCAAGCCTCGTCATGGTTTTCTAATTTATAGGTATAATTGTGCTTTTTTGGAAGAGAAAACTGTAAACTCGAAAAAATAAAACTTACCGTATTCTGTTTGTAATTTAATCTTGTATTTTTTACCAAAGGGAATGGTTTATTATAAACCTCAAATCCGGTAATCACCGTTTTCGGGATCACCTCGTTCTTTAATATATCTGCGGGATTAAACCAATAATAGCCTTCCAATCCTCCAAAATAGAGGGTATTATCAGTTGCTTTAAAATAGGCACCTGTATTAAATTCAGTGGCCAAACCATCATAATTGTCATAGTTTACGATTTCCGGAGCCTTATTAACATCTTTTGGTGGCACAATCATGCTGATCCCTCGATTAGAGCTGAGCCACAAATTATGCGCTGCATCCGGGAGGATAGCATAAATGACATTATTTGGCAAGCCGTCTGTGCTGGTATAGTTCTTAAATGTTTTATTTTTAAAATCGAACCGCAATAAACCATCACCATTTGTACCTACCCATAATAGATTTTGCCCATCAAAGTAGAGTGATTTTATTTTGTTAAACCCACTCTTATCGGTAACTTTAAATTCCTTTAAAACATTGGTAATCTTGTCAGTTTTGGTATCTAGGGCATACAACCCATTCTCTTCCGTGCCTATAAAAAGTTGATCTTTCTCGCCTTGGATGGTGATTCTAATCGTATTGGTTGGCAAGCCATTTGAAATGCCAAATTGCTTTAAAACACCTAGATTTTTATCAAATAATATAAGTCCGTGATCTCGGGTTGAAAGCCAAATATGTTGTGCATCATCCTTAACAATACTCCAAATGGTTTCTGAGGGCATTTGAATTTTAGAATTTTTGTGATAGTGTTGCAGTTGCCCATTAGGTTCCAAAATATTTAAGCCTCCATCCTGTGTCCCAATCCACAGCGCTTCATCATCATCCAAAAATAAACTGACAATCCTATTACTGGTCAATCCATTTTTGGATGCAGTATAGGTTTTCCAGGCATTTGTTTTGGGCGTGTATCGGGATAATCCTTTTCCACTGGTACCGATCCAAACGTTATTTTCCGCATCAACTGTTATTGCCCTAACCAAGTCAATATTGATACCCTCTGGCGTTTGACTGTTGTTAGTGTAATTAAATTTTTCGAGATATTCATCGTAAAAGCTAACGCCGGCTCCATCGGTCCCAAACCAAAGTGTCCCTGTATAATCTTCATAAATGCACAATATATCATTGTAATGAATGGCCCTCGGATTGTGTTTTCGCACCTGATAATGTAGAATTTCATTAGTGCTTAATCTGATTTTATAAAGACCATCCCCAAAAGTGCCCACCCACAATCGGTTTTTTTTATCCAAATGCATCGCCAAAATATTTAAATCATTAGGCAGTGCAGCCAACTCAGATTCAGGGAAAATTGCACGTTTAAAAGTGTTTTCATGAGGGTGCTTAAGCCACAACCCGTTACCGTAAGTTCCTAGCCAAAGCGTCCCTTGAGCATCACTAATGAGTTTGCTATAATTAACGGTTGACTGGAGATTATTATCTGGATAAAATGTTGATCTATTATCGGAAGAATCAATGCTCATAATTTTCCCGAGACTCGACACCCAAATGGTTCCATCAACATCCTCGGTGATAGAAAAAACCGTCTTGATCCTCTCGGCAGAAAGCACCAATTGTGTAGTGCTTTCGCCTTTTCTGTACAGGCCAGATTCATAAGTGCCAAACCAATAGCTGTTTTTGCTATCCTGAAAGACGACACTCACATCTTCCAAATCAGTAAAGGGCATAAAACGCTGCTCCTGACGATTATAAATCTGAGGTTTTTTGGAAATAGGAATGCTAATAATATTACCTCTTCTATCCGTATATACTTGCCCTAAATAACTATAATTAGGTCGGGTAATATCTACAAAAAGCGATTTATAAACATCAAATTTATTACCGTCAAACTTATTGAGACCATCCTGTGTTGCTAACCACAAATAGCCAATACTGTCTTGCGTAACCGAGATCACACTATTTTGAGAAAGACCATCATTAACTGATAGTTGCCTAAATGAAACGTGAGATTGGCCAAATACCTGAACTACACTAAAAGCGCATACCATAACATAAGCACAAAACGTATGGAACCTTTTTATATGTAATGGCGTATTCATTTGATGTGATTCACACCAGTTTGCATAAAGTATTAGCCTATCAATACTAATTTAGTCAACAAAATTTAAGCGATTAAAGCAATATAGAATCAAGCTATCCTCATAGAAACGAGTCGGTTAACATATAAATATACTATAAAATAAAATTACATGTAAGGGAGACTGTTTTAAATCACGTCGGATTACTTACGAAATGAGTCTCGATGAACTTTGAAGATTGACAATTCAACTTACCCTATAACTTCATAAAGTATCGGCTTACTAGGTGTTGCATCATTCTCAAATGGTGCAATTTGTAGATTTAACATATAACTACCATCCTTTATCTTATTCTTTACATAGATGAACTCGGTTATAGTACAGTGCATACGACGTTCGCCATCATAATCCCAAAAGGCTTTGTGCGCGAGTAATTTTCCACCATCGTGCTCGCGGTCTACACTTGGTAAATCTATCAACACATGCTGAACACCTAATTCTCTGAGGAACACCATCGCTTCTTCCGTTAGGTAAGTCCAATTGCTTTCAGAATACTGCCTGCTTCTTTTGTCTTTGGTATTTGGCAGGGTGCGGATGACCAATGCTTCAGGAGTTTGCCCTTTCAACAACGATTCAATTTGTTTTTTAGAGATGACCGTATCCTTAAAATAATTTTCAGGAGCTACAGATATCAATTCCGCCGTAAAGATAAACTGCTTTAAATTGTTATTGATGGAGTGGAATTCTTCGGTGATGTGTCCAATGCACTCTGTGTGCGTGCCGTGTGCGTGCGGATTAAAGTAAATATTATTAAAATTGACATCAGCCCCCGATTTGACGCTTCCAATCCAATCTTCATTTTTTACCGGTTCAATCGTAGGCGGCCCAATATACCACGCATTGACGTTGTCCTTTTCCGCGCGCAGCGGAATGGAAATATCGAGTGGTTGTGACAGGTCTATCTGGAATGTTTTGGAATGGTGGGTAATGGTTGTTTTCAAGATGCATTAATTTTAAATAGATCAGAGGCAATACCGTCACTCAGGAATTTACCCTTGGTGGTGACCAGTAATTTGTCATCCTCAAGATACAATAAATGTTCAAGAATATGTTTTTGTGACTGCTCCAAAAGGTATTTTTTGTAGCCCAGTCCAAAATCAGTTTCCACTTTTTCTAATGAAACGCCCCAAATGGTCCGTAAGCCCGTCATCACATACTCGTTGTACTTGTCAGTTGTGGAGAGGGTTTCTGTCTCAATAGGCACAACGTTTTGCTCTAATGCATTGATGTATTTCGTATTGTTCCGAACATTCCAACCACGGTGTTCGCCATCAAAAGAATGTGCTGAAGGACCAATGCCTAAATAACGTTTTCCTTGCCAGTACGCCGAATTGTTTCTACTGAAATATCCCGGCTTTCCAAAATTAGAAAGTTCATAATGTATAAATCCCGCCGCTTCTAATTTTTCAATTAGAATATGGAATTGCTCTTGCGCCAAATCATCATCAACGTTTTTTATAAGGCCTTTTTTAATGAAGGTATCCAAAGCCGTTTTAGGTTCTACCGTTAAGGCATAACTAGAGATGTGCGGAATATTAAATGCCAATGCAGTTTCTATATTCTGAAGCCATCGTTTACTAGTCATTCCGGGAATTCCGTAGATTAAATCGATGGAAATATTATCAAAATACTGAGTCGCTTCTTCTAAACATATTTTCGCTTCTTCTGAATTATGCGCGCGATTCATTAATTTTAAATCTTCTTCAAAAAAAGATTGAATGCCGATGGAGAGACGGTTGATGCCGATACTTTTATAAGCCTTAAATATAGATTTGGAAGAATCATCTAATAAATCGTCCGGATTGGCTTCCAGGGTTATTTCAGGATTTGCGGCAACTATGTAATGCTTATACACTTCTTCAATCAACAATCTTAACTCTTCAATCGACAATAACGAAGGGGTTCCACCACCAAAATAAATGGTTTGGATGACCTGATGTTTAAATTCGCCTTTGCGCAATTCCAATTCTTTAACCAGAGCACTGACTAAAAGGTCCTTTTTCTTCAAAGAGGTCGAAAAATGAAAATCGCAGTAGTGACAGGCTTGTTTGCAAAAAGGGATATGAATGTAAATTCCGGACATTTAATTTGAATAACGAATAACGAATAACGAATAACGAATAACGAATAACGAATAACGAATAACGAATAACGAATAACGAATAACGAATAACGAATAACGAATAACGAATAACGAATAACGAATAACGAATAACGAAAATAAAAAATGAACTCAGAACAACCTCTTAAACGCTCTCAAAGTTTTAAAAACATATCAACCTAAAACCTGAAACAACAGAAACCTGAAACAACAGAAACCGCCTATTTCTTAACCCTACTTTCATTCTGTTTCACAAACGCGTCCCAACCGGTATAATTTTTCCCGATTTCCACACGACCTTCGTTGTAATGGTGACAAACCGCTGCCGCCAATCCGTCAGTAGCATCAAGATTTTTAGGCAATGTTTTTAATCCGAGGGCACTTTGCAACATTTTGGCAACCTGTTCTTTACTCGCATTTCCGCTGCCGGTAATGGCCATTTTTATCTTTTTTGGAGAATATTCGGTGATGGGGATTTCCCGACTTAAGCCAGCGGCCATCGCCACACCTTGCGCCCGGCCGAGTTTCAGCATGCTTTGTACATTTTTACCAAAAAAGGGCGCTTCAATGGCAATTTCATCGGGATGGTGGGTGTCAATGAGCTCGATGGTACGCTCAAAAATCAGTTTTAACTTTAAATAATGATCGTCGTATTTTTTGAGGTCGAGCTCATTCATCTGAAGGAATGACATGGATTTACCTACCACTTTTATCAGTCCGAAACCCATAATAGTGGTTCCTGGATCTATCCCTAAAATAATTCGTTCTTTAGTCATCTAATAACAATAGTTGCATCCGCTCAAAGATACGGATACCCCGATGGCCACATACATTAAATCGCCATTAAATGAATAGCCATCTACAGCGGGCCTGTATTTATCTTTTCCAGAAAGCGAGAGCGCATAAGAGCCATCTACAAATACCGACAATGTTTCTGACACTCTGTAATGCAATTCCAATCCGCCCAAGACATTTGGATAAGTATAAGTATTATTGGTATCAGCGCCTAAAGGTGTGGTCATACTGATTCCCGGACCCGCATGACCTACCGCACCTATGGGAGCTGGTAAAAAGTTGAGGATGTCTTTAAAATCATAAACGAGTTGTGCGTTGATGCGGGTGTAATTCAATTTAAATTCTTTAGATCTATCCGCCGACTTCGATCTGTTGTAGCCTAAATCAAGCTTTGCCCCTAAATTGTTTGAAAACATGTGTTGTACGCCCAAATTAATTGTGGGAAAATTGACATATTCTGAAAAATAGCCATCACGATCATCAACATCAATAGGATTATTAAGTCCTAAACTGGCCTGAAGTTTCCATCTTTCCTCAGCCCTCTGTGCTGTACTCAAACTGGTGGTCAACAGGGTTAACGCTAAGACCCAAATTAAGTTTTGTGTTTTAAAATAAGTTGCCATAAGCTAAATATCGTTTAATTTGTAGCCATGTTAACGGCTATCTCCTACAAATCTAAGCAATTCTCACTTCTACTTTTAAAAATAGGAATAGTTGTTGGCGCATTTTATCTTATATACCATAAAATATTTCATAACTCAGCCTTCAGTTTTTCTGCATTTTATCGAATTATCTCTAATTCCACCTCATTATCACTCATTTCTGTAATTTTCTTGTTGCTTTTAAGTTATTTCAATTGGTATTTTGAGATTTTAAAATGGCAAACCTTAGTAACTGCGGTCTCTAAAATCTCCTTTAAAAAAGCAAAGGCTCAAAGTTTAGGGGCACTTACCGCCTCCTTATGGACGCCTAACCGCATCGGAGAATACGGTGCCAAGGCCATGTATTACCCAACTTCTCTTCGCAGCCAAATTATGTTGCTCAATTTGGTGGGAAACGCAGCACAAATGTTAGTAACATCAGTATTTGGCGGCCTTGGTCTTATTTACTTTAGCTTAAATTTTCGACCAATTTTTAAGTATGAGAGCATGGCAATTGCGGGGCTGGGAATGTTAGTCACAGGTGTTCTGATTGTATGGATCATGAATGCCAACCTCTTCAGAAAGTACTTTCAATCATTTCAAAGACTGGTCAATTTTATAACCAATATTCCCAAAAAAACAATGGTAAAGTCATGTACTTTTTCGGTAGCGCGATATCTTATTTTTTCACATCAATTTTATTTGTTACTCGTTCTTATTGGGAGTGAACTGGCTTATTTGGAAACTATGTCCGCCATCTCCACAATGTATCTATTGGCTTCTATCGTGCCTTCCATATTTCTTTTTGATGTGGTGGTTAAAGGGGGTATTGCCATCACCATTTTTGGGATGTTGGGCATTTCCCAACCTGTAGTATTAACTGTGGTAACCGCAATGTGGATTCTAAATGTGGTGTTACCGAGTTTGATAGGCAGTTACCATGTGCTTCAATTTAAATTACCAAAGAGCGAAGCATGATGATCATTAGTCTCATAATTACCGCGTTGTATGTTTTGCTGATTGGAAGTTTCTGCTGGGGTTTTGAACGTGTAGAAACTAACGTTTTGCCTCGTGAAATTCCAAAAACGCGTTTTACCATCGTTATTCCGTTTCGAAATGAAGCACTGCAACTGCCCGCTTTATTATCGTCTATTTTGAAATTGAATTATCCTAAATCGCTCTTTGAAGTGATACTTGTGGATGACCATTCTGAAGATACTTCTCTAGCCCTTATTAAGCAATTATTAAAATCGGACGAGGTCAGCACAGCACATATTAGGGTAATTACTACGGTACGCCGTACAAAATCGCCCAAAAAAGATGCGATTACTTTGGCCATTTCGCAGGCATCCAATGAATGGATTGTAACCACCGACGCCGACAGTGTGCTCCCCATTTTCTGGTTGGACAGTTTTGATGCCTACATCCAAAACCAACACCCGAGAATGATTGTGGCGCCTTTAACCTATCATAATCCAAAAGGATTTCTAGAAAATTTTCAATTATTGGATGTATTAGGTTTGCAAGGGGCCACCATTGGAGGCTTTGGCATACAAAAACCCTTTTTATGTAATGGTGCCAATTTAGCCTATACCCAACACCTTTTTAATTCGGTTAATGGCTTTGAAGGCAATTCTGATGTGGCGAGTGGCGATGATGTGTTTCTTTTGGAAAAGGCAACCACACACTTCCCGGAATACGTCCATTATTTAAAAAATCCCTCCACGGTGGTGACGACCTCAGCACTAAGTTCCGTGTCCGAGTTAATTCATCAAAGAGTACGTTGGGCGGCCAAGGCGACGACTTACAATACAAGAATTGGCAAAATTGTGGGGAGTATTGTGTTTGCACAAAATGCACTACTCATCGTTGGGCTGTGCTTGGTTCTGATTGGTGAATTCAAATTGGAAGTACTCGTCGCGATTTTTCTGGTGAAAGCCTGTATCGATGGACTGCTCATTTATAAAGCGGCCGCATTTTTTGATCAAAAAAAGCAACTCAAATATTATGCAGTAGCCGCTTTCTGCTATCCGTTATTTAGCGTGTATGTAGTCATTATTGCGGTATTTAAAGGTTATCAGTGGAAGGATAGAGCCTATCGTCAATAGATACTTAACATTATAACATTGGCTAATTGATATTTACAATAACCGGCAAACTAAATTCGGTAGCCACTTGTTGACTCCGTTTGATGGCTGGATAAATTTTAGGAAGCGAATCAAAACTATGTCTTAAAATACTATCCAATTGCGGAATCTGTGCTTGCGTCATCGAATCCATATCTATAGTTTTGATGGAAAACTGACCTTTTTTATCGATGTGAATTTTTAATACCACAGTATCTGAAACATCGTCAGTCACAACAATCTTCTGATTGCTTAAGTGTGAGGCCAACACATTGTGCAGATAGCCTTCAAAGCAGGCTTTCTTTTCTTGCGTAGTGTTTGCGCTATTACAATCAGAAAAGGTGGGATAGTCATCTACATCATTCCAATTGATGGCTTGCATCTCTTCTTCAAGAAGTTGTTCTGTCGACACCTTTTTAGATTGAAAAGAATCACAAGACGTCAGTAGGATAAGGAAAACAAGTAAAAATGGCTTCATTTAATGATGTTACTGAAGCTGAAAAATACAATATTTTTAGTGAATTTATTCACTTCGGCGGGTTGTGTTATACATTTTCTAGCAAGCAGCCCCAAAACTATTCTGAATTCATGAATTTTTCTTCTCTAAGCTCCCGTAACCTGCTATCAGCGAAGTGGACAAACACACTTTTAGGAAAGCGCTCTCTAAACACCTCATAGGCCTTAATTTTGGCATCCCGATCTGCAAAATACTGGTCCTTTGTACGGGCTAAGAAAAAATTTGCCCGATCATCTTTGGGATCCTCAAGGATTGCTTTTTGCAACACAGCTATGGCTTCCTTGTATTTTTTCTGCTGATTCAACACCGTTGCCAAGGTGGTATATTCTACATTTAACGGCTGATCTAAAAGCAGCAGTGCCTCGGTAAGCCATTTTTCTGCGGCCGCGAAATCGTTTACCTTTTCATACAATTGGCCCAAAATATAAAGGTTGGTTGCGTTCTTGACATCAAAATTTACAGCTTGCTTGGCATGAAGAATCGCGTTTTCATAGTGTAGGTTTTCGGCATAACAGAAACTTAGTTTTTCGTGAATAAATTGAGAATTCTCGCCTAAAGCCAACAACTTTTCAAACCATTGTATGGCGATTTTATACTCCTGCTGCCAATAGAAATTGAGCGCTTTTAAACTGATAAGTTCTGGATTATTGGCATAACTCGCCAATCCGACATCAATATAATACAGTGATTTTTCATGATTGCGCTTGATTAACAGTTGCTTGGCAATTTTATGAATCGCTTTTTGATGGGTAGAGTCGAGTTGAAAAGCAGACTGAAACCGATTCATGGCAGTAGAATCTCCTTGCTGTTCTAATACCAATCCAAGTTCATAATGGTAATTTGGATTTTTATAGTCTAGATACACCAACGCGTTAAATAGGTCCTCAGCGGCTTTTAACTTTTTGTTTCGGGCCAGTAATTTTGCGTAATCATATTTAAGAAGTGCATCCTCAGGAAACGTCTGCGAGGCACTTTTATAATTTTTTAAAGCCTCGTCGTAATTACCAAGTGCCATGTAGGCTTTGGCCAATTTTTCATAGACATGCTCTTGCTGCTCAAACGACTTAAAGACGGTGATAGCCTGCGCATAATTGCCATGTGCATACAAACTGTCCGCAAGTTTTAAACTGACGTCTTGCGCCTGAAACGACCACGTGAGCAACATCACACTACATAAGTTAAGAACCTTGGGCATAGGGGTATGACTTAATTTTTAGCTTTAGGTGTGGTTACATTTACTTGAAATAAAATTGGTAAACTATAAGGTACAATTACCGCTTTCCCTCTTTGTTTGCCCGGTTTCATTTTTGGCAATAGTCCAATGACACGAATCGCTTCTTTCTCCATCTCTGGGTGTGTTCCTTTAGCTTTTATATCTCTAATAATGCCGTCCTGACCAATTTTAAATATCACCATGAGACGTTGTCTTCCTTCAAGACCCAAATCCTCAGCTAGATTAACATTAAAATTTTTGTTGACAAATTGACTAATTTCATCTGAGGTACATTGCTTACGCTCTTCCCTAGAACGGATGCTGTTACATGATGGAAAATATGGCGGTTCTTCAATTACGGCATAAGGAACTTCAAACAACTCTTTTGAAGGCATCTCGCGCAGTTCTTCAAGGTCATTACTATCTCCCACATCATTTTGAACCTGGAATAAAATTGGTAAACTGTAAGGCACCACTACTGCTTTCCCATTGTGTTTTCCGGGTGTCATTTTAGGTAATTCTTTTATCACACGGATTGCCTCTTTCTCCAATTCTGGGTGTGGCGCTCTCGCTTTTATATCTGTTATTGCACCGTCTTTACCAATTTTAAAAATCACACTGATACGTTGTCTCCCTTTTAGTCCCAATTCATCGGCCAAATTAATGTTGAAATTTTTATTGACAAATTGACTTATTTCATTTGAGATGCAAGTTTTTCGCTCTTTCTCAGTGCTAGTGTCACTACAAGCTGGAAAAAACGGCGCTTCGTCTACATGGGCAAAAGGCACTTCAGCACCTTCCGGATATATAATTCGCTCTGACTCCACTTCATTAACATCTTTTTCATCTTCCTTAAGTGTAAACAGGATAGGCAAACTATAAGGCACAGTTACCGTTTTGCCTTTATATTTTCCTGGCTTAAAATCAGGTAAAGACTGTATAACTCTTATAGCTTCCGCTTCTAAAGCCGGATGTGGCGCTCTTGCATAAACATCGACAACTTTACCTAGTGTATTTATTTTAAAGATGACACTAATACGTTGTCTCCCTGTTAAATTATGTTCATCTGCAATAGTCGTATTAAAGTTTCGAGCCACAAAAGTCGATATACTATCTCGTGTATTTTGCATGTTAGCTTCCTTTGATCCGGTGTTAGATGCACCGGCAAAAATTGGGATTTCATCGAGAGTTACAAAAGGCACTTCAACATCTTCAGAAGCAACATTTTGATTAGTCTTTTGTATTACAGCATCAGTGGCATCTAATAGTGTAGTCGTGTTGCCATCTGTAATTTTCAGCACCTTCAATTCATTCCTGTTAACTATAGAAGCTATTTTTTGCTTCCGCTTCTTTTGTTCTGCATCTGATAAATCATTTATATCCTCTACAACCAAACGAAGTTCTCCGTTACCTGCGGAATTCTCCCAAGCATCTTTCGCTTTTTGAGTTTTTTTATAGGCTATATACTCCTCATAGTTGTATTGTTTTTGCCCATAAAATTCCAAATCACGTTCCTCATCGGCACTAAGTTTTCCTTTTACCTTTTGTTTCTCCATTAATTTGGTGTGCTTGTATCTTAAAAGCGCTTGGGCTTTGGCAACGTCTTGCTTACTCTGCATATAATCCTCTCCGATGTCACCATAATTTTTATAGGCCTTGTAGTAATCCTCTGGAAGTTCGCTTAGGTCTTTAACAGCATTGTAGTAGTGATTTACAAGTTCTGGAAATGGCGTCTCCTGGACTACCAAATCATTTTGATCTAGAGGCAATACTTCCTTAATTTCACTTGCATAAGATGAAGTATACAACAACATGCCTATGACCATCGGAATTAAAAGAGCGTATTTAATAAGATGGATCTGTTTTGATTTTGTTTTGCTTAACATGACGATTCGTTTTTTGATTAATGATTGTTTGAAAAAGGGATTGATGAAGGAAATGTGCTGAGTCTCAAAAACCTGAGACAGCAGACTTTGGTAATAGGCTGATTTGCCTTTATATTTTACAGCTTTGGCATCGGCAATAAATTCGTGCAGGGTAGATACGCGACTTTGGTACATATACACTAGTGGATTAAACCAAAACACGATGCGCAAAACTTCCAAAATCAGCAAATCGATGCTGTGTTTCTCCTTAACATGAACAAGCTCATGCTGTACAATATGTTCTTTTTTGTCAGGTTCAATTGCGGTCCCTAGAAAGATGTAGTGAAAAAATGAAAAGGCTGCAGTACTATTTAATAGATACACAATTAATGCGTCTCCCTCCCATCGTTGTGGATTTTGATAGTAGAGCCTACTGATTTTAACAATCTTAACGATTAAAAGTAGTGTCGCCAATAGGATGCCAAGCCCCCAAACATACGTCCAAGAGAAACTCATGGCCTGATTAGAAATTTCCACTGCCGGCATCATTAAGGTGGCATCATTAAAGTTGGATGACACGTCGCCAATAATAACTTCAGGCAATCTGACCACCGCCGGTTCCGGAACAATGGCTCTAAAACTTTCGAATTTCAGAAAGGGCAAGAGCATAGATAATAGCGCAGTACCAAGTAAATAGGCCCGATTCCAATTAAAAAAAGTTTCCTTCTTTAAGAAGAGGTCATAAATGATCAGGAAGAACATCTGAAACGCGACGGTCTGTAAGATATAATGCAGCATAATTAATCTTCTTTAGAGTTGATTTCCTTGAGGATGGATTCCATTTCCTTTAAGCTGAGGTCATTCTTCTTCACAAAAAAGGACACCATACTTTTAAACGATCCTTGAAAGTAATTATCCACCAACATCGTGATGCTCTGGTTGCTATATTCCGTTTTTGAAACAATGGGGAAGTACAGATGCCCCTTGCCTTGCTTCTCATAATCTACAAAACTTTTACTTTCTAAAATGCGCACAATGGTAGATACGGTGTTATAGGCGGGTTTTGGGTCTGGCAACTCCTCAATTACCTCTTTTACATTGGCTTTTTTTAATTGCCAGAGCACATGCATAATCTCTTCTTCTGCTTTTGTAAGTTGTTTCATTTTTATAACTGCGCTTGTCGGTGGACAAACTTTATTGCAGGGGTTTTAATTAGAACTAAAAGATATAGAAATTAAGGGTTGAATTTATGCAACTCATTAACTTCCTGACGCTAATATAACTAAAATATTAGTTCTAACTAATTTTTTAGTTGTAAATTTTAAATGAGAGACGGATTTTTCATATAAAAAAGAAAACCTAATAACGCTCCAATGTGGACGGTTATTAGGTTGAGGGTCTTATGCTATTAAGGCAAAAAAAGGACTAAGAGGGATTAATTAATTGCTGTTGACTGGATAAATTTAAGTAAAGGAAATGACTTTAAGTTACGGGATATCCGTAATCTTTATACGTCAAAACCGTAATACTGAGTCGCACAGAGGGGTAATCGAATTTCTTGAGCCCAACAAAAGATGACATTTAACACGCTATATTACAGAAAGCCCATCTTTTTAGCTTCTTCAATCAAGGTTTCATCTTTCCCATCTTCAACAGAAAACAAAAGTTTGAGTTGGCGTTTGCGTTTTTCAATGGCACTCATCGATAAATTGATGTGTTCCCGCAAGGTAATGGTCCGAATACCTTGGGAAAGCAAATGCAGAATTTTCCTGTTGATATCATCTACATAAATATCTGTAGAAATGGATTTTTTAAGATAATTGCTCACCGTATTACTATAATAGGGCGGTGAAGTTAAAATATGCTGAAAAGCCTCGGCCAATTCGCTTGAAGTCAAATCGCTTTTAATCAAGAAGCCGTCTGGGTTGATTTCTTTTATGATGTTGTGCACCCTATACGATTCATTAAACATGGTCAAAATGACCACCTTGGCATTGGGCATCAGGTCACGGGTCAACTTGGCCAGATCTTCACCAGAGGTTATTTTCCCATCCGCTGAACTGGGCAAACTTATATCAAAAAAGCAAATATCATAAGGTTTCTCATTAGAAGCGCGTTGCAACAGTTCTTGGGCGGTATCACAATCGTTTGCAGTTTCTATTTGCAAAATTTGATCGTCATGCTTGGTGGCCATGAGTGTGTTTTCGTAACCTTCAATAATAATAGGATGATCATCTACCATTAAAATATGAATGTGTTGCATAGCTTTTTAAGTTGTATAGGGAATTTTTATTAGGGTTGTTGTGCCTTTATGAATCTCTGACTGAAATTGGACTGTTCCGTTTAGTTCTTTTACTCTTGAAGTAATGTTCTTAAGGCCTATGCCTTTTTTGCTTTTTTGTACATCAAAGCCAATACCGTCATCAGTAATGGATACGCAAATTACAGCTTTTTTAAGAGCCATACTAATATTTACCTGCTTTGCTTTGGCGTGCTTATAAATATTCTGAAGTGATTCCTGCACCATTCTATACAGATTGATTTTGGTTTTATTGGACACAGCTTCCCAATTGATATCATCTGTGAAATTAAATTCGCAGTTCATTTGATAAGCTTGGGTTTGGTTGTCAATCAGTTCAGATAATATATCTATAAAACCAGATCCAGATACGAAATCCGTATTTAAATCGTGTGATATTTTTCGGATGTCATCTTCAATAGTTTTGAGCTCAGTAATGTACTTAGATCGGACTTGCACGGCTTCTTTCCCTTGGTTAAAATTATAACTATCTAAACTTAAGCGGGTGCCAAACAAGCGTCCCAACACCCCGTCATGCAACTCTTGGGAAATCCGCTTTTTTTCTTCCGCACGCGCACCATCAACTTTGTCCTGCTGGGACAACATGAGATTGTAAATTTCTTCATTCACTTGTTGCTGCACTTGTCTGAATTTCAATTCCTTATTCTTGTTCCGTTGCGTAATGATGATATACACCATTATGGACGTCAGAAGCAACACTATGGAGCTGATAATCCACCACATTTTTTCAGTAGCCATCCGCTCATTTTCTAATTCTATTTGATCTGTTTCAAATTTTACCCGAGCAAATTTATTCCGGATGCCACGTTCATGATTTAAGAGGCTGTCACTCAACCTAATATGTTGATGCAAATACGCCTTGGCTTCCTCTCCAGATTTTAGTTCAGAAAGGATTAACATAGACTCCAATAAGATATCATTAGAGGAAATACTTTTGGCTATTGCGTAAGACTCTTCCGCATATTGTAAGGCCTGCTCCGTTTTTTCCATCCCCTTATAGAATTTAGCAAAATCTATCGCTACTGCCAATTTGGTCCTGGCATCATCCAAACTATCACTCAAATGGTAAGCTTGCTTAAACATTTGTTCTATGCCTTTGTAATCCTTGTCATTTGCAGCAAATTTTGTAAACGCAATATTTTCAAGAATCAATGGATAGAAACTTGGGTCATTAATAAATAAATCCTTATTGGCTAAAATTTGGTTATAAAGTTTTAATGCTTCTGACGTATTCCCCAATTTCCTCAGTACGAAAGCTTTATTGTGGATTGAATTGTAATAATTTGATCTTCCGTCCTTCATTTTGTTACTTACGGCGATCGCTTTTTCATGATATTCTAAAGACTTATCATAATATCCTAAATCCAAGGAGATATTTCCTAACCTATTATATAATATCCAACGCATTGAAAAATTAGTGTCATCACCTGGGAGGTCATCTAACGACCTTAGCGCTCTAATACATAATTCTTCACTGCCAAAATAATCGCGCTCAATGTATTGAATTAGGGAAAGGTTAGCCATTGCCTCAATCTTTCTTGAAACCTCACCAATTTTCTCATAAGTATCAATGGCATTGGTATAGTAAAAATAAGCACTATCATTTTGCATTTTAGTGGAATGATAGAAACCAAGATTATGATTGGCGATACCAATAACCAAGGTATCCTTAATTCTTTTGGAAATCGTAAGATTATTATGATTGATTTTTGCGAATGCATCATAATCTCCCATATACAAATAGGCCGTAGACAAAATTCTGTTACTATTTACCAGAAGACTATCCACTTCCAATCTTTTTGACAGCTCAGCCGCAAGAGTAGCATACTTAAGGCGATTTTCTAGAGAGAGCGAATTATTTTCAGCTAACTTACGAGCTTCTAAAACACGTTTATAAGATGATGATTTTAGAACGTCTTGCGCATAAGTAGACACAGATGGAAGATAAAATAGTAGCAGAAGAGCTAGGAGTCTAAACACGGGATAGGTTGATTAGGTTTTAAATTTAGAATAAATATTCTAAATCCATAGAATCTCTTCTCAATTTAATTGAAAATTCAAGGTTTATAACAACAAAAGCTCTTACCATTTAAAGTAAGAGCTGTTATTCAATATTATCATTAAGTTTATCCTCTGGTAGGAACTACAAACTGATCTCTAGAGTGCGCCAACAAATCATAATAAGGTTTTGTGGTATCTAGAGTATTGACTTCTTTCTGAAGGTCAGTTTTTTGAGGTGTCTTATCTGTTTGGCTAGAAACAGTTAAAAATAAGGCGAGTACTAAAGTGATTTTTAGAGTTTTCATTTTAATTAATTTTAGGAGTTATTTACAGTTTTTGATATTAATAATTGGGCATAAAAAATGCCATTCGAGGGAAGAATGGATTATTAATTTGGGGGTGTTACACCACTACTGTTGAGGGAGATTTGAGATCTTAAAATAAAATCTCAAGGAAAAATGGATCAAAACTCTGTATTTAAGCTCATTGATAACTCTTACAGAAATGCAAATATATTGCTATAAAGTTATTAACAAAAATATATGACAGAAAAATACTATATTTTCGATAAAATGCACGGGCGTTTAAAATTGCAAGGATTTTAGGAAAGAAAACTAGAGAAACGAATACTTAGAAATTTAAAATAGTCTCAAAAAGGGAAGGAAAAAAGAAACCATTTCAATCCATTATCAAAACATACTGAACTACTTTGACAATAGAAGCACCAATGCCTTTGCAGAATCGTTTAATGCCAAAATAAAAGCTTTTAGGACACTCCCATGAGCTATCGGGATCAGAGGGGTCAGGAACTTAGAATTCTTTCTATGTAGACAAACAACAATTTATGCATAATCCTAAAATCCCACAACTTTTCGACTTGATCCGTTTTTAGAGTTTCTAAAATAGCAAAAACCACCCCTAAAACAAAAAAGCATCCCGATTCTGCTATAAACAGAAAAGGAAAGCTTCTCATCGGAATACCAAATTGCTCTGGTATCACTACGTTTACCTAAACTTTCATTTAGATAAAACAACACAACTTCTTATTGTTCCCATGACGATGGGAATCTCGCCAAAAAAAGCCCCAAATTTCTTTAGAGCTTCTTAGCATTATTGCGGTCTGGACGGGACTCGAACCCGCGACCTCCGCCGTGACAGGGCGGCATTCTAACCAACTGAACTACCAGACCGTTGCGTTAATGCGAGTGCAAATATACACTGCATTTTCAATATCGCAAATGTTTTATGCAATTTTTTAAATAATTTTTTCATCACTTAAATTTCCCACGCTCTACCATGTATGTTGTCAGGATCTTATCAAAATTTTTGTTGATATCTGCCTCCACATATTTTATTTGATATTGGCCACATTTCAGACGTAGCGTGTCAAAATAAGAACTTACTGCCGCTTCGTAAGCTTCTTTTATCGTTTCAGGATACATGTTGATGAATGCTCCAGTTTCCACATCAACAAACTTTTTAGGCGTATTATCAAAACTGAAGGTGACTTCCTTTTCTTTATCAAACACATGAAACAACACCACTTCGTGTTTTTTATGCTTTAAATGCCGTAGCGCTTCAAAAAGCTTGCTGTCATCCGTACCTGTTTGGAACATATCCGTAAAAAAGAATATCAAAGATCTTCTATGAATTTTTTCGGCAATCTGATGTAAATAGGTATAGGTATCCGTTTGTTTTTGTAGTGGTTTCTCAGCAACGGTTTTACTTAATTCGCTCAACAACATCTGATGATGCCGTTCACTTCCCTTTTCTGGTGCATAATAATCATAAGCATCACTATAAATACTCATCCCAACCGCATCGCGCTGCTTTTTAAGGATGTGCATTAGGCTTGCTGATGCTAGGACTGCAAATGCAATTTTGTTCAGCTTAGCGATCGAAAATGAGGTCATTTCCGGATAATGCATAGAACTGCTGTTGTCAATAATCAAATGGCAGCGCAAATTGGTTTCCTCATCATAACGTTTGGTATAAAGCCTATCCGTTTTTGCATAGAGCTTCCAATCGATATGCTTGGTACTTTCGCCTTGATTATAGATTTTGTGTTCCGCAAATTCTGCCGAAAAGCCGTGGAACGGACTCTTATGCATCCCCGCAATAAAACCTTCCACGACCTGCTTGGCCAAGAGTTCGAGGTTTTTAAATCCTCCTGTTTTATTGAGTTCTGCCTGTAAGTTCATTGGATTAGATGTTAGACCGCTTTGCTTTTAGTATTAAGTATTAAGAATGGATGTGGCGTTAACAACCTGCTAGGTATTAATCAGAAGTTATTTTACTGCATTTTCAAATGAAAGATAAAAATGTCAAATCGAGTGTTTTTAAATACCCTGCAAAGAGCAGGGTATTTGAAAATTTATCAGGAATCTTTGATTTTCACCTATAGATTCCCAAAATATATTTAAAATGGTCCATTTCGGAATAAATACTCCAATGTATATTATTTCAAAATTTCGTCGACAATGCCATAAGCCACAGATTCATCTGCACCCATCCAATGGTCGCGGTTAAAGTCTTTCATCACTTTTTCCACCGTTTGCCCACAGTTTTCAGCTAATAAACGCGCGCTTAATTCTTTCGTTTTCAGAATTTCCTGAGCTGTTATTTCAATATCACTTGCCGGTCCGCGTGCACCACCACTTGGCTGGTGAATCATGACACGGGCGTGAGGTTGGATAAAACGCTTTCCTTTTTCGCCTGCAGATAATAAAATGGATCCCATTGAAGCTGCAAAACCAGTGCAAATTGTAGACACCTCACTTTTTAAAGATTTCATACAGTCATAAATAGCAAATCCTGAAGTGACATAACCTCCCGGACTGTTAATGTATAAATGAATGTCCTTAGTATCGATGGCATCCAAATACATCAAACGGTCAATAACATGTTTGGCTGATTTGTCATCCACTTGTCCCCAGAGGAACACTTTACGTTCTTCTATCAATTTGCTGTCAATAGCATCTTGTATTTTCTTCTTATCGCTCATTGTTTAAATTTTTTATCTAAATTAAAAAAAGGTTTACCATTACAGCAAACCTTTTATCATTTTATCTGATTATTCTATTCGGACTAACAGAAATCTATTCATGTATAAACTATTACCTCAGTAATCCGGCCTTTACAACAAATGTTTAATCTGTTAAAAAACGATCTATAAAAGTCCGTCAATTGCATCAGTGTAAGCATTTTTTGGCGCTACACCTACTTGTCTTCCTACAACTTCTCCGTTTTGGAATACTAATACTGTTGGGATGTTACGCACACCATACTTGGCAGCAAATTCTTGATTTGCATCTACGTCAACTTTTCCAACTAAAGCTTTACCTTCATACTCTTCACTAATTTGGTCAATGATCGGGCCAACCATTCTGCAAGGTCCGCACCAAGCTGCCCAAAAATCTACCATGACTGGTTTATCACTTTTTAAAACCATTTCTTCAAAGTTTGCATCTGTTATTTCTAATGCCATATTTTCTATGCTTTAATTTGTTTTACTTCAGTTTAATATACAAAATTAGTCAAAATTTTCAGCAATCCTTACACGCTTAACATTTGTTTTGGTTATCGTTGGATGTGTGATGCTTATGATAAACTAATGGGTTCATTTACTTGCCTTTCCGCCTTACTTGCCCGTCTATTAAAGCGGGTCTTATAATTGCAAAGGGTGCACCAAATAGGATACCACTGCAAACCCTTGTGTAACGTTTAACTAAATTACCTAATTCAGTTTATAATATACGTTTTGATTATTCAACTCGTCCAATAACTCTTGCGATATTTTTACTTTCTGTTTCCGACTCGGCATATGCAATTTCATCTTTTCTTCATTGTCGTAAACTACAAAGTTTAACGCGTGATTGCCTTCGTGCATTCGCAAAACGTCATCGAGTGCTTTAATTTTACTTTCTTTCAAATCTTTTATTTCCAATTGAATGGATAATTTTTTAGCGTAGGTATCCATCACGTCGTGGAGCAATTGGAAACTGGTAAACTGCAACCTCGGCTCACTCTTCTTTCCGGTATCCTTATTGGTCCACCCTTCCTTGACATATACTTTGACGTACACAAACGAACTTCTGACCAGAAAATGTCTAAACCTCAAATACTCTTCTCCAAAGATTCGGAACTCAAAACTGTCTGTATAATCTTCAATAGTAAACATCGCCCAGCCCTTACCCTGTTTGCTCACCCGATGCTCCACATTAGTTACCACCCCGCCAAAGGTCATTTCACGGTTCACGTAAGGTTCCAAGTTTGTGAAATGGGCCAAAGCAGCGTTGCAAAAAGTTTTCATTTCAATCCTAAAATCGTCCAAAGGATGTCCGGAAATGTAGATGCCGACCACTTCCCGTTCTTGAGCTAATTTTTCCATGGTGCCCCATTCTTCACAGGGCGGCACTAGAGGCTCGGCTATTTGAACATCACTTGCATCTCCAAACAAACTGACTTGAGCAGAATTCTCATTTTCCTGATGTTTATGGCCATACTTAATCGCTTTTTCCAAAAAGGTAATGCCATCCCCTTCATCCTGAAAATACTGGGCTCTATGCGTATCGGTAAAGCAATCAAACCCACCCGCCAAAGCTAGGTTTTCAAAAGCCTTTTTATTGGCAGCCCTCAAATCGACACGTTTGGCAAAGTCGAAAATCGACTTATAATTCCCATCTTTTCTTCTATTTTCTACTATGGTCATCACGGCGCCTTGGCCAACACCTTTAATGGCGCCCATTCCAAATCTGACCGCATAATCTTTATTTACTGAGAACTTATAATAGGACTCGTTAACATCTGGCCCCAATACATTCAACTTCATCCGCTTGCATTCCTCCATAAAAAAGGTCACCTGCTTGATGTCGTTCATATTATTACTCAATACCGCTGCCATATATTCTGCTGGGTAATGCGCTTTTAAATAGGCCGTTTGATAAGCAATCCATGCGTAACAGGTGGAATGCGATTTATTAAAGGCATAACTCGCAAAGGCTTCCCAGTCTTTCCAAATTTTCTCTAATTTTTTGGCATCGTGTCCCTTTGCAGCTGCTTGGGTAATAAATTGAGGTTTCATCTTGTCCAAAACCGCAATTTGCTTTTTACCCATGGCCTTACGCAAAACGTCGGCCTCACCCTTAGTAAACCCTGCTAATTTTTGGGACAGCAACATCACTTGCTCTTGGTAGACCGTAATTCCGTAGGTTTCCTTTAGATATTCTTCCATGGCAGGAAGGTCATATTCAATCTCTTCGTCGCCATGTTTACGTCTTGTAAAACTCGGAATATACTCCATCGGTCCAGGACGGTAGAGCGCGTTCATCGCAATTAAATCTTCAAAAACTGTTGGTTTTAATTCCTTAAGGTGTTTTTGCATCCCCGGCGATTCGTACTGAAAAACGCCTACAGTCTCCCCTTTCTGGAAAAGCTCGTAAGTGAGTTCATCATCTAAAGGAAAGGTATCCGGATCCAATACAATATCGTGCTTGGCCTTTACGATTTTAACCGTATCCTTAATTAAGGTCAATGTTTTTAAACCTAAGAAATCCATTTTCAGCAAGCCGGCATCCTCCACCACGGAGTTATCGAACTGGGTCACATATAAATCAGAATCTTTGGCCGTTGCTACCGGAACAAACTTTGTAATATCATCTGGGGTGATAATTACTCCACAGGCATGAATTCCCGTATTACGTACGGAACCTTCCAGCATGCGCGCCAAATTAACCGTTTCCGACTCTAAGCCAGTACCTTCAGCGATATTGAGGAGCTCGTTTACTTTTTCTAAATCTTCTGATCTAAATGCCTTACTTAACTGCTTTTCGTCATACCCGAAAATTTTGCCCAACTTGGACATGGTTGGGATGAGTTTTGCAATCCTATCCGCATCAAAAAGCGGCAAATCTAAAACTCTAGCAGTGTCTCTAATAGACGACTTTGCCGCCATGGTACCATAGGTGATAATTTGCGCTACTTGGCTACTGCCGTACTTTTTGATCACGTAGTCCATAACCCTACTTCGGCCTTCATCATCAAAATCAATATCAATATCTGGCATACTAACACGATCCGGATTAAGGAAACGCTCAAAAAGCAAATTGTACTTTAGGGGATCAATATTGGTAATCTTTAAACAATACGCTACTACGGAACCCGCCGCTGAACCACGACCGGGACCTACAGACACATCCATATTACGGGCTTCCCGTATAAAATCTTCAACAATTAAGAAGTATCCTGGATAGCCTGTATTTTCAATTACACTTAACTCGAAGTCGAGACGTTCTTTAATCTCATCCGTCAGTTCTGGGTAGCGTTTTTTAGCGCCTTCATAGGTCAGGTGACGCAAATAGGCGTTTTCGCCGCGCTTCCCTTTATCAAGAAGATCTTCTTCATGTTTAAATTCGTCAGGAATATCAAAAGCAGGTAATAAAACATCTCTTGCCAATTCAAAAGGCTCAATCTTATCAACCACATCCTGAATATTAGAAATGGCATCCGGCAAGTCCTTAAAGAGTTTTTTCATCTCTTCAGACGACTTGAAATAGTACTCTTGATTAGGCATTCCGTAACGGTAACCACGCCCACGACCTATTGGGGTTGCTTGCTTTTCACCGTCTTTTACACACAATAAAATATCGTGCGCATTCGCGTCTTCTTTCTTACAATAATAGGTATTGTTGGTAGCCACCATCTTGACCTCGTGTTTACGGGCAAAATCGATTAAAACCGGGTTCACCCGATTTTCATCCTCTTGGTTATGGCGCATTAACTCAATATAGAGATCGTCGCCAAATTCGGCTTTCCACCAAAGCAATGCTTCTTCTGCTTGATTCTCACCAACATTCAAAATCTTGCTCGGCACCTCTCCGTAAAGGTTCCCCGTGAGTACAATTAAATCTTCTTTGTACTGTTGAATCAACTTTCTATCGATACGTGGCAGATAGTAAAATCCATCCACAAAGGCATGAGAGGACAGTTTTGCTAAATTATGGTAGCCTCTTTTATTTTTTGCGAGTAACACAATTTGATACCCGTTGTCTTTTCTGCTTTTATCCTTATGATCTTCACACACAAAGAACTCGCAGCCCAAAACAGGTTTAATAATTTTTTCTTTTGGCGTTTCTCCCCGTTCTTCAGCAGTTTTATTCCGGACTTCAACCCCTCTATTATGGTTACTCACCGCTTTCATAAAATGAAAAGCACCCATCATATTGGCGTGATCTGTCAATGCTACCGCCGGCATGTTCTCCTTTGCCGCAGCTGCCACTAAATCAGCAATACTAATGGTAGATTGTAACACAGAAAATTGAGAATGGTTGTGCAAATGCGCGAACTCAACTTCTTTTAATTCTTTAATATTTTGAGCAATCTCCGTTTTAGACGGCTCATCTGCTTCTTGCAGGGCTTCAATCTGCTTTTTGATTTTAGCGCTTTCTGCCTTAAGATTGATATGTTTTAACCCAATTAGCTGAATGGTTGCTGGATTTTCACGAGTGAAATTTTCGAAATAATCTGACGGTGCATCTAATTGTTCAACGGTATATTCTTCACGTCTGACCAATTCTAAGAAACAACGCGTGGTTGCTTCCACATCGGCAGTGGCATTATGTGCTTCTGCAAAAGGTTGATGGAACAAAAATTGGTGCAGTTCCGTTAAAGTTGGCAATTTAAATTTACCGTAACGCCCTCCTGGCAATTGACACAAACTTGCGGTATGTTCTGTACAAGTATCCAAAACGGGAAGGTCCTGCAAAATGTTGTCAAGATTTTCACGGTGAAATTCCGCGCCCATGATATTCAAGTCAAACCCAACATTCTGACCCACCACAAATTTGGTTTTGGCCAAGGCGGCATTAAATTTCTCTAAGACTTCCGCCAACGACACCCCCTGTTGCTGTGCAAGTTCAGTGGAAATACCATGGATTTTCTCCGCATCATAAGGAATATTAAAACCTTCGGGTTTTACCAAATAATCTTGATGCTCTATACAATTCCCCATGTCATCATGCAATTGCCAAGCAATTTGTATGCATCTTGGCCAATTGTCAGTATCACTAAGGGGTGCATCCCAACGTTTCGGTAATCCTGTGGTTTCAGTATCAAAAATTAAATACATGCGGTGTAATCTGTAAGTTGTGAATTATTAAATAGTATGGTCGTTTCTTTCTGTAAAATCTGACAGTTATAATCAATCTGATAATATTTGCACACGTAGCTTCTGTAAAGGCTAATTAAACCTTATTGTATGGAGTGCCAAGTTGAAAAATTTACATGGACTGTAACGGATACAACTGAATATCAAAATTTTAAAATATAATTTTTTTCGAATGAAAAGTTTTTAAAATTACATATAATTAACGCCTTTTTGAAATGAAAGTTATGAACAGTTTGAATAAATGTGATGCCTTAACACCATCAACAATTCAAGTTAAACAGTTACACAATTTAGGTAAAGAACATATGTTTCAACTATACCTTCCGCAATGAACCCCTCTAGAATTACCAATTACAGACGGATTGCCAACCTCCCATCTCAGCTAACCTATTAATTTAAAGCGCGCTGTATGAATAAAGGACCCAGACCTACCCACGATGAAAACCTCATATTAAGGCTTCATTATTTGCAATAAACTATTCGAGAATACAAATTTTATAGTATCTTTGCGCCCGCCTGAAGGACATAAATTGTTTATGTCGGGCAGGCTCTTATTAATAATAGAGGTCGCGAACCTCACTAATTAATTATTTATGGCAGTAAAAATTAGATTACAAAGACGCGGAAAGAAAGGGAAACCTTATTTCTGGATTGTTGCAGCTGATGCACGATCAAAAAGAGATGGTAAATACTTAGAGAAAATCGGTGCTTACAATCCTACCACAAATCCAGCAACCATTGAATTAAATGTTGATGATGCTGTGAAATGGCTTCAAAATGGTGCACAACCTACAGATACGGCAAGAGCAATTTTGTCTTACAAGGGTGCCATGTTGAAAAATCATCTTGCAGGTGGTGTCAGAAAAGGGGCTTTAACTGAAGAGCAAGCAGAGGAGAAATTCGCAGCTTGGTTAGATGAAAAAGCAAACAAAGTAAACGCTAAGAAAGACGGTTTAGCAAAAGTGCAAGCAGATGCTAAAGCTAAAGCTCTTGAGGCTGAAAAAGAAGTAAATGCAAAGCGTGAAGCTGAAGCTGCAAAGCTTGTTGCTGACGCGGAAGCTGCTGATGCGGCTGCAAATGCTCCTGCTGAAGAAGCAACAGATGTTGAAGCTACTACTGAAGAAGCTCCAGCTGATGACGCTGAAACAAAAACAGAAGAATAAAGAATTTATTTTTTATACTTTTAAACTCCGATATGACCTATCGGAGTTTTTTTGTGAAATAGCATTCTTTTTTGAAGAAAAAAGAAGGCGTAATTAAACAAATCCCGACTTTTGGCGGGAACTTATTATTAATTTTGCACAGTCTCTCTTATAAGAAGGACTTTGTTGTTTGCATTAAAAGAAAGACTTAACAAATAAATGATCCATGTTAAAAAAAGACTGTTTCTACGTTGGTAAAATTGTAAAAAAATACAGTTTTAAAGGAGAATTATTGATAAAACTAGATACGGATGAACCGGAAATCTATGAAGATATGGAGTCGGTATTTGTAGAGCTTCGTAATAATTTGGTACCCTTTTTTATCGAATCTTCCCAGTTGCACAAATCAGAATTACTCCGCATAAAATTTGAAGATGTAGATACGGAGCAGGATGCGGATGCGCTATTAAAATCTGACATTTATCTGCCTCTAGAATTTCTTCCAAAACTTGAAGGCAATAAATTTTATTTTCATGAAATTATAGGGTTTACCGTTGAGGATGTCAATTTTGGAACGGTGGGCATTGTAAAATCTGTGAATGATTCTACGGCGCAAGCACTATTTGAAATTGATTGTGATGGTATCGAAATCTTGATTCCGCTTAACGATGCTTTTATCAAAAAGGTGAATAAAGAACAAAAATTAATTGTGGTAGACACGCCTGAAGGTTTAATTGATCTTTATCTTCAATAGAACTGCAAGAGCCAAGAACAAAGACCAATGGAAATGACTTTCAAATTCAAACAATTCACAATTAATCAAAACCGGTGTGCCATGAAGATTGGTACTGATGCGGTGTTACTGGGCGCGTGGACTTCTCTGGAAGCGAATCCATTTTCTATACTAGATATTGGCGCAGGCACCGGCGTTCTTGCGTTAATGATGGCTCAGCGGAGCTCAGCTGAACTCATTGATGCCATTGAAATTGATGACGCAGCCTATGAGCAATGTGTAGACAATTTTGAACAGTCGCCTTGGGCTGACCGCTTGTTTTGCTACCATGCGGCTTTAGATGAATTTGTAGAAGATTTATTGGATGAAGAGTCTGGGATGGATGACACTTATGATTTGATTATATCCAATCCGCCATTTTACACCGATACTTACAAAAGCGATGATGAACAACGCGATATGGCTCGGTTTGCTGATGCCCTGCCCTTTAGACAGCTTATCGAAAGTGTGGCAAAAATACTTTCTGAACAAGGCCGATTTTCTGTAATCATTCCATTTTCAGAAGAGAAAAATTTTATAGTGCTGGCTTCTAAAGAACACCTCTACCCGCAACGAATTCTAAGAGTGAAAGGGACGCCGGACTCCGAAATAAAACGCAGTTTAATCGAATTTTCGTTCGAGGAATCGACTGTCCATCCTAAGGAACTGATCATCGAAACTGCCAGACATCAGTACACTGAAGATTATATTGCCCTAACGGAGGACTTCTATCTCAAAATGTAAATTTAATATTGGCAACTGATAACGATTTCGTTACTTTTGTGTTTGACTAAAATTAAACTTAATAGCATGAAGCCAGATTTGTTCCAAGCCCCAGATTATTACAATATTGATGAGTTACTAAATGATGAACATCGTTTGGTACGTGATGCCGCAAGAGAATGGGTAAAACGCGAAGTATCGCCAATTATTGAGGAATATGCCCAAAAAGCAGAATTCCCAAAACAAATCATCAACGGACTTGCTGAAATTGGGGCCTTCGGACCTTATATTCCTGCAGAATATGGTGGTGCCGGACTTGACCAAATTTCTTACGGATTGATCATGCAAGAAATTGAGCGTGGCGATTCTGGCGTAAGAAGCACGGCCTCCGTTCAATCTTCTTTAGTGATGTATCCAATTTGGAAATACGGTGACGAAGCACAACGTCAAAAATTCTTACCAAAGTTGGCTAGTGGCGAATGGATGGGCAGTTTTGGACTAACGGAGCCTGACCACGGCAGCAACCCTGCGGGAATGACTACCAATTTTAAAGACATGGGCGACCATTACCTTTTAAATGGTGCAAAAATGTGGATTTCCAATGCGCCGTTTTGTCAAGTTGCTGTAGTTTGGGCTAAAGATGAATCAGGACGTATACACGGCTTAATTGTAGAGCGCGGTATGGAAGGTTTTACGACTCCGGAAACACATAACAAATGGTCGTTAAGAGCTTCGTCAACTGGCGAGCTCATTTTTGATAATGTCAAAGTTCCTAAAGAAAATTTATTGCCAAACAAATCAGGCTTAGGCGCACCACTTGGTTGCTTAGATTCTGCCCGTTATGGTATTGCTTGGGGAGCAATTGGCGCTGCGATGGACTGTTATGATACAGCATTAAGATACAGTAAAGAACGCATGCAATTTGGCAAACCAATTGGCCAGTTCCAATTGCAACAAAAAAAATTGGCTGAAATGATTACTGAAATCACCAAAGCACAATTATTAGCGTGGCGCTTAGGTGTGATGAGAGAAAACGGCACTGCCACCTCAGCCCAAATCTCCATGGCAAAACGCAATAATGTGGATATGGCGATCACCATTGCACGTGATGCACGTCAGATGTTAGGCGGGATGGGAATTACTGGCGAATACAGCATTATGCGCCACTCTATGAATCTAGAAAGTGTGATTACTTATGAAGGTACGCATGACATCCACTTATTAATTACCGGATTGGATATTACAGGCTTAAACGCTTTTAAATAAAAGTAGTTAACTTAGAAATTAGCTGATTTAAATAAAATCTCTTTGGATAAAACTAAAAATGCTTCTCATCAGAGAAGCATTTTTTATTTCAATATAAAATAGGAAAGTCCTAACTTCAACTAGTTCCTCTAAGATTCAGGAGCCAATATCACTTCTAAGCCCTGCATTTCAGGAGTCATCTGAATTTGACAGCCTAATCTAGAATTGTCCTTTACATAAAATGCTTCAGACAGCATGGCTTCTTCATCATCTTGCATTTCTGGAAGTACGGTATCACTCACCACATAACATTGGCAAGAAGCGCACATGGCCATTCCGCCGCAAACACCGATAGTGCCTTCAGGAGCGAGTTCGTAGCTTCTAACCACTTCCATGAGATTCATAGCCATATCGGTAGGTGCGTCAATAGCATGTACAACACCCTCCCTATCCGTGATTTTTATACTAATATCTTGTTCCATTTTTAATCGATTGCTTTAACCACTTGCTTTGGCGCTTCTTTACGCGTCCCATCAAATCCATTGACTCCACTAACGGTGGTGTATTTTAACACATATTTTTTACCCGGATTGATAATCTGATAAGCCGCTTGGCACATTAAGGTTGCCTCATGAAAGCCGCACAGAATCAATTTCAATTTCCCCGGATAAGTGTTCACATCGCCAATGGCGAAGATCCCTGGAATATTTGTTTGATAATCTAAAGCGTTATTGACCACGATGGCATTCTTTTCTATTTCAAGTCCCCAATTGCCAATAGGTCCCAATTTAGGAGACAATCCGAACAATGGGATAAAGTGATCACACGCCACCTCAAATTCCTTTTCGATATTTTTAGATTGCGCCACAACCACTGCTTCCACTTTATGATCTCCTACAATATTGATCACTTCAGCTGGGGTAATCAGATTTATTTTACCTTGGTTTTTAAGTTCCTGAACTTTGTCCACAGAATCTAAAGCCCCTCTAAATTCATTACGACGATGGATCAGTGTGACCTCAGAAGCGATATTGGATAAAAAGATGCTCCAATCTAAAGCAGAATCGCCACCACCAGAAATCACCACACGTTTGTCGCGATACATTTCAGGATCCTTTATAAAATACTCCACACCTTTGTCCTCAAAAGAACCAATGTTGTCAATTAAGGGCTTGCGCGGTTCAAAACTCCCTAAACCACCTGCAATTGCAACTACTGGCGCCTGGTGTTTGGTGCCTTTGTTCGTCGTCACAATAAAACTACCGTCGTCTTGTTTTTCAATTGTTTCTGCACGCTCTCCCAAGGTAAATCCAGGTTCAAACTGTTTACATTGCTCCATGAGATTATTGGTCAGGTCCCCCGCCAAAATCTCAGGAAACCCTGGAATATCGTAAATTGGTTTTTTAGGATAGAGTTCTGAACATTGCCCTCCAATTTGGGGTAAGGCATCAATAAGATGGCATTTTAATTTTAATAATCCGGCTTCAAATACAGCGAACAAACCTGTTGGTCCGGCACCTATAATAAGTATGTCTGTTTTAATCATATAATAGACCCAAAAAATGGGTAACTCATTTAATTCAACTTCATTTTAGTACACAAAAATCCAATTAATGCGGTTTAAATGATATGATATTAATCATATTGAGTATTAAATCGGATTGCTGCGAAGCTCCTTAATTCATCCAATAAAACGATAAAAATTAAGCTTCCACATTGATGACGTGCTCAATTTGTGGCGCGTATTTTTTGATGGTCATTTCAACGCCCGACTTTAAGGTCATTTGGTTGACGGAACACCCTACACAAGCACCTTCTAACTGCACTCTGACCAGATTGTCATTTTCAATGGACAACAAGGCAATATCGCCACCATCACTTTGAAGAAAAGGACGTATTTCATCAAGTGCCTTTTCAACATTTAATCTCAATTCTTCAGTTGTCATGTTTATCATTTTAAGGTAGTAACAAAACTATATTTCAGTTTTGTCGTTTATTTCTTTACTGCTGAACAACCAGCCATTGTAGTAATTTTAATTGCTTCGGTAGGTGGCAAATCGTCATTACGTCTCACGACTTCCTGCACAACATTTTGGGTTATTTTTTCAAAAGCGGCTTGCAACGGTGTCGCGGTTTGCATGGCTGCAGGACGACCAACATCCCCAGCCTCCCGAATACTTTGTACCAAAGGAATTTCGCCTAAGAAGGGCACTTTTAAGTCTTCAGCCAAGTGTTTGGCACCTTCTTTCCCAAAGATATAATATTTGTTTTCTGGCAATTCTTCAGGGGTAAAATAGGCCATATTTTCAATGATTCCTAACACAGGAACATTAATGCTTTCCTGCTGAAACATGGCAACACCCTTCTTAGCATCAGCTAGCGCGACGTTTTGAGGTGTACTGACAATGACTGCTCCGGTTATAGGCAAGGATTGCATGATACTTAAGTGAATATCTCCGGTTCCTGGTGGCAAATCGATCAACATAAAGTCCAATTCTCCCCAATGCGCATCAAATATCATTTGATTTAATGCTTTTGCAGCCATTGGTCCACGCCAAACCACCGCTTGGTCAGGTTGTGTAAAGAACCCTATAGATAAAATCTTTACCCCATAGTTTTCAACTGGTTTCATTTTAGATTTCCCCTCAATAGTGACGGCCATAGGACGCTCTTTTTCGACATCAAACATGATAGGAATCGAAGGCCCGTATATATCGGCATCAAGAATACCAACTTTGAACCCCATTTGAGACAGAGTCACTGCCAAGTTTGCAGTTACGGTCGATTTCCCAACACCGCCTTTACCAGAGGCAACCGCCACGATATTTTGAATGCCAGGAATGGCTTTCCCTTTGATGCTATTGGCTAAAGATTTTGCAGGTGCATCCACTTTAATATTAACTGTAATCTTGGCTTTTTCATAAACCTTCTCATGAATGGCGCGCATGATTTCAACTTCCGTTTTCTTTTTAGCTTGAAGTGTCGGATTGTTTATAGTAATATCAACAATAACCTCGTCAGCAAAAGTAACCACGTTTTTCACCGCTCCGCTTTCTACCATATTCTGACCTTCACCAGGAACAGTAATACTTTCTAACGCTTTATATATATCTTGTTTGTGTAATTTCATGTGTTCTGAGATGCTAAAAAATGAAAGCTCAAAAAACGCTATTTCAATTCGTTTTGAAGTGCTTTCATTATATTAATTAAGAATCATTCTAAAGTGCAAATATAATTAATATAGATGGAAGAAGGAAGTTAGAAGCGCGAAGATTTCAATGGGAAGATTGAGGAATTCTATCGATTATATCTAAACTGACACGACACTACACTACTAAAATTCAGAAGCTTGAATTCCTATAACTCTTTGCGTGGATCCCAAAATACGGCCTCAAATTGTTGCACTTGATTTTCTTCTACAACAATCCCTTCACTTTCTAACAGTTGCTGCATCAAATTTGTACCTTCAAAATGATGTTTACCGGTCAACAATCCTTTTCTATTTACGACACGATGGGCAGGGACATCCTTTGAGACTGAACCAATTAAGGCATACCCTACCATTCTCGCACTTCTGGCTGCTCCTAAATAATTGGCAATGGCACCATAGCTGGTCACGCGTCCGAAAGGAATTTGCTTTGCTACGGCATAAACTTTATCAAAGAAGTTTAGGGTTTCCGGCTTCATATTTCCCTTAAAATATTGATTAAGGTCACAATGGCGATAATTCCCGTGATGGAGCCGATAATGTAGTTCATATTCCGTTGCGAGGTCAAATTTTTATTTTTGATTTTATCGAAGAAGAAAATGTACATATACAACATTACAAAAGTGCCGCATACTGCTCCAAAAACATACGAAATAATCATTCCGGTATTAAATTCCAGCCATCCAAATGAGGCTAGGGTGATGGTCATATAAGCTTGATAGGGAATTGGGAATACATTGATGGCAGAAAGAAACATACCGTGGAAAAATCGGCTATGCTTACTTTTGGATTCCCGATCAATTTCCGATTTGGAAGTCGCTTTGGCAATCAGTAAATAATACACCGTAATCAGTATAAAAATCACCAATGCAACCCGATGCAGCACTTTGACAACATCTGGGTGATAGGTGAGATACCGCGCAAACATGGCGGCAATATAGGTTTGAGCAAAAACAATTACACAAACACCAATAGAAAACATAATGCCTCTAACATGACCCTCTTTGAGACTAATTTTTGCAGCAGTCATATTCAGTAATCCCGGAGGGATCACACCAACAAGGGCGATGATCATCCCGAGAATAAATATGACAGTAATATTCAAAATTATTTGATTTTAAACCTAATATAGGTAATTGCTTTATTCTTTTCTAAGTACTGACCTTCATAATAGGTTTGTATTTCAGTAACTTCAGCAGGGCTTCCTTCTTGCTTATAGACATTGTGATTGGCGTAAAGCACCTCGTGCCCTGCCCCGTGGAGCAAGCCTAAAGTGTAGCCATGCATAAATTCGCTGTCCGTTTTTAAATGCACCACACCTTCAGGTTTTAAGATGGATTTGTAACGTTCTAAAAACGCTGCATTGGTCATACGGTGTTTCGTTCGCTTGTATTTTATTTGCGGATCTGGAAAGGTAATCCAAATTTCATCCACTTCATGTTCGCCAAAAGCATGATCAATAAGCTCTATTTGCGTTCTTAAAAAGGCCGCATTAGGAATGCCGTCTTCAACCGCTGTCTTTGCACCTCTCCAAAATCGTGCACCTTTAATATCAATACCGATGAAATTTTTATGAGGATAACGTTTGGCCAGTTCAATAGTATACTCGCCCTTACCACAACCAAGTTCCAACACTAGCGGATGGTCATTTTTAAACACATCTGTATTCCAATTGCCTTTTATTGGAAACTCACTAGTAACCAACTCATCTCGTGTTGGCTGATAAACGTTGGAAAACGTTTCATTTTCTCTAAATCTTTTGAGCTTATTTTTACTTCCCACTTTGTAATTGTTTCAGGTTTTCTATTGAAGGTTTCGAGCATGAACTTTATTCAAAACACTCGTTCTTTAAGAGTTGGCAAAATTAAGGAAATATATGGAAGACATTATATTCTTATCTTTGAATGTTATCAGAAGTTTTCAAAGGAAATTTTATTTCAGATTGCTTAAGATTCTTTGCCTTCCTGACAACTCAGTATTTCGAAAAAGATTGCCGACTTAGTAGCAGATGAAACAAAAGATATTAATTGCACCTCTCAACTGGGGATTGGGTCACGCCACACGATGCATCCCAATAATAAGGTCACTTTTAATCTGTAATTACACGCCCATACTGGCTAGCGATGGCGCCGCGTTAGCCCTTTTAAAAAAAGAATTTCCAGAATTGGAGGCCATCGAATTGCCAAGCTATAATATTACCTATACCAAAAACGGAAATTTCTTAAAGCTGAAACTCCTGTTAGATGGACCCAAAATCATAAAAGCCATCAGTGCAGAAAAACGCGCATTAGAAACGATTGTAAAAACCCATCACATTGACGGGATTATTTCTGATAACCGATTTGGGATGTATCATAAAGGATTTCCTTCGGTATTTATAACCCATCAATTGCAGGTTTTAAGCGGCACGACCACATGGCTCAGCACGAGATTACATCAGCGAATCATAAAGAAGTTTGATGCGTGTTGGGTTCCGGATTATAATGATGCGCCACAGCTCAGCGGAATTATGGGACAGGCTAAAAACGCTATTTTTAAAATCCATTACCTAGGGCCATTGAGCCGTTTTGAGAAACAAGTCATTCCATATGAATTTGATGTGATGGTGCTTTTGTCCGGACCAGAACCGCAACGTGAAATTTTAGAAACGATTTTGCTCACGGCCTTTGAAAAATATAATGGGAAAGTTCTTTTTGTGAGAGGCGTTGTAGAAAGTGAACAAACTTGCCGCACGATTAAAAATATCACGATTTACAATTACATGACGACCCCCATGCTTGAACATTCTCTCAACGTAAGCAAATTAATAGTCGCACGTTCTGGATACACCACAATCATGGATTTGGCAAAGTTGGAGAAGAAAGCCTTTTTTATTCCCACACCGGGCCAACCAGAACAGATGTATTTAGCACAACTCATGCTGCAACATAACTATGCGGCATTTTGCCGCCAAGAAGAGTTCACCTTAGATAAATTAGGAATAGTAGACCGCTACGCAGGTTTTAAAAGCAGGGATGACACAGCCAATTTTGCAGAATTATTTCGCCTTTTCGAGCGTAAATGAAAATTCACTTCCCACGCTCAATTCACTTTCAATATAAATTTTTTCATCGTGGGCCTCAATGATGTGTTTCACGATCGCTAAGCCCAAACCTGAACCACCTTCCTTGCGTGACCCGCTTTTATCTATGCGGTAAAAACGCTCAAAAAGCCGTGGAATATTAGCTTTTGCAATGCCTTCGCCATTATCTGTAACCCTCACAATCACCTTATTTTTTATTAAATTTTCGATGCTGATTTCAGTAGTCCCCTTAATCCGACCGTATTTAATGGAATTGACCACAAGATTGGTCAACACTTGGCGGATGCGTTCTTTATCGGCTTTCACCATAATGGGATCAGCATAAAACATGTCAAAAGTTAAAGTGATTTTTTTCTTTGCCGACTTCATTTCCAATAAATCAAACACACTGGCCACCAACTCTACAATATCAAAAGTTTCAATATTCAAACTTAAATCACCTACTTCCAACTTGGTAATCATATCTAAATCTTGAACGATATAAATTAAACGCTCCACACCTTTATTGGCTCTCTCTAAATATTGTTCTCGTAGTTTCTCGTTGTTCATCGCCCCATCCAACAAGGTCAATACATAACCTTGTACGGTAAATAATGGCGTTTTCAATTCGTGGGAGACATTTCCTATAAACTCCTTGCGGTATTCTTCCCGCACCTTAAGGGTTTCAATTTCGAGCTTTTTATCTTTGGCAAACTTGTCAATCTCTTGGGTTAGGGTAGCCATATCTGTAGTGATGGGTTGTCTTCTCAAAGAGGCCGACTCCAGCAGTGTCAAATCGTCATAAATTTTCTTTACGCGTCTGTAAATAAACCGTTCTACCCGGTATTGGATAATTAAAAAGGATGTGATGTAACAAAATGCCGAAAACCCTAATACAATGCCAACATGAAACACATTAGACACCAATAGCACGGCTGCGATAAGCACCGAGATGACTAGGGTGATGTAAAATGCAGTTTTAATCGCAAATTTGTAAGATTTCTTGATGACTTTTTTCATTAGTCTACAAACTTATAGCCCACCCCTTTAACAGTTTTAAAGCAGTCGTCGCCAATTTTCTCTCGGAGCTTTCGGATGTGCACATCAATGGTGCGTCCACCCACCACGACTTCATTCCCCCAAACTTTCTCGAGGATTTCTTCGCGTTTAAATACCTTATTGGGCTTCGTTGCTAACAAAGATAACAATTCGAACTCTTTTCTGGGCAACACAATTTCCTCACCTTTATTAGTGATTTTATACTCTTCACGGTTGATAATGAGTCCGCCAATTTGTAGTATCGCTTCTGAATCTTCTTCTTCTTTCACACGTCGCAAGAGCGCTTTCACCTTACTGGTCAACACTTTTGGTTTGATTGGTTTGGTAATATAATCATCAGCACCAACATCAAAACCAGCCATCTGTGAATAATCTTCTCCTCTTGCGGTTAAAAATGTAATGATGGTATTGCTGAGTTCTGGAATCTTCCGAATCTGCTCGCAGGCCTCAATGCCATCCATTTCAGGCATCATCACATCCAAAATAATGAGATGCGGACGCTCCTTTTTAGCCTTTTTAACAGCTTGGACACCATTTTCTGCGGTAATTATTTGATACCCCTCCGTGGAGAGATTGTAACCAATAATTTCTAAAATATCTGGCTCGTCATCAACCAACAGTATTTTTATGTCCTTCTTCTTCATATGAATCATAATATTTACATGGTAAAGATAGGATTATTAACAGACAGATGAAAAAACTAGGATATTCATAACAGTATCATAACGCAGAGGATACACTCTAGACATACTGTAGACACACGAGTTTCTAATTTAAATTGTTTAATATGTTTTTGGTACGGGTTTTGTAATAATTTATTACTTTTATTAAAAACATTTCTATGTGATGAAAAACTACCTTTTTATTCTTGTTTTGACATTAAGCCTTGGATTTGGAGCAACTGTTTCAGCCCAATCGCTGCCGTCTAAAATAGTCACTTCAAATGAAATAATAGACTTGGTGATTTATCCAAATCCGGTCAGCAATGGCAAAATCTATATTACCACAAAGCAAAACTTGAGCAAACTGGTGGAAATTTATGATGTTTTAGGCAAAAAGATAGTCTCCAATACACTGTTTGGCAAGGAACTGAATATTTCCAGACTCACTCCAGGCATTTACATTTTAAAAATTCAGGAAGGCACTAACTCTGCTACACGAAAATTAGTGGTGCGTTAAGCATTCCTACCGATAATATTGGAAAAGCGTTACTTTATTTAAGTAGCGCTTTTTTTATTTTCTATATTTTTGCAGCATGATTAGGATGGAGACCATTTTTAATATTCAAACACCCGCTGAGTTTGATTCCGCATGTCTGGAAGTGTTCAGATATCAGTTTGAAAACAATCGAGTATACCGATCGTTTTGTGATTTGCTCTATAAACACCCAAGTGAGGTGACCACACTGGAGGATATTCCATTTTTGCCCATACAATTCTTTAAATCTCACGATGTCTTGAGCAGCGTGGCTCCAATTGAACGGATTTTTACAAGCTCAGGAACCACAGGAACCTTAACTAGTAAACATCAGGTTACTAACCTCTCCGTATACGAAGAGAGTTTCAGGCGCGCTTTTTCCCATTTTTATGGACCAATAGAAGACTACGTGGTGTTAGCCCTGTTGCCTTCCTATTTGGAACGCGAAGGTTCATCCCTAATTTATATGGTTGATGACATGATAAAACAGTCGCAACATCCAGAAAGCGGATTTTATCTTGACAATTTAGCAGAATTAAAAGACGTCTTGATTTCCTTAGATACACAAGGACAGAAAGTATTGCTTATTGGCGTTTCATTCGCCCTTTTAGATCTTGTGGAGGCCTATCAATTTCAACTCAAAAACACCATTGTAATGGAAACCGGAGGTATGAAAGGACGCCGGAAAGAATTGGTAAGAGCCGAGCTCCACGCTATTTTACAACAAGGATTTGGCGTATCCGCCATCCATAGTGAATATGGGATGACAGAATTGCTGAGCCAAGCCTATTCTAAAGGTCACGGCGTTTTTGAATGCCCGAAATGGATGGGCATCATCACCAGAGACCCGGAAGATGCATTGACCATTCTCCCAAAAAACAAGACCGGTGGCATAAACGTCATTGATTTGGCAAATATCAATGCTTGCGCCTTCATCGCCACACAAGATTTAGGCAAAGTATTACCTGATAATCAATTTGAGATTATTGGACGCTTCGATAATTCGGACATTAGAGGATGTAACCTTATGGTATTATAAATGTATGTTAAAGTCTGTAATGCTATTGAAGTACAGACGACTAAATCAATACTTAAAAAAACTGACGTTCTGGGAAACCAGAAAAAGTATTCTATAATTGAAGAAGAAAAGTTTTTAAGTTGATTGGTTGGTTTTTTTAACGCCTGTTCGAAGTTTACTTCGACAGGCGTTTTTTATTGGAAGCTTTTTAAAATCGATTTGAATGCGCTAGCTGATTGTAATTAAGCCGTTACTTTAATAATGTAAGTGTTTTTTTTGCCCTTATTTAAAATGATGTATTTACCATTTATAAGATCGTCAGCAGATAGAATATGGTCTTCTCCCACTTTTTCCTTATTCACTGAAATTGAATTCTCCTTTAACGCACGACGGGCTTCACCATTAGAATTTAGGAAATTGGTTTTGGCAGCAAGCGCCGCAATCATGTCAACTCCTTCTTCAAATTCTGACTTAGAAATTTCAGCAAGTGGCACCCCTTCAAAAACCTCTAGAAACATGGTTTCGTTTAAGGTCTTTATATCTTGCTTAAAACTGCTACTAAATAAAATATTAGAGGCGCGTTCAGCATTTTCAAAATCGTCTTTTGAGTGCACAAACGTGGTCACTTCTTCAGCTAAACGCTTTTGTAAATTACGTAAGTGTGGTGCATCTTGATGCTCAGCAATTAAGGTCTCAATTGCCTCCTTATCTAAAAATGTAAATATCTTAATGTATTTTTCAGCATCTTCATCACTTGTATTCAACCAAAACTGGTAGAATTTATACACTGATGTTTTATCTGGATCTAACCAAATATTGCCACCTTCACTTTTTCCGAATTTTGAACCATCAGCCTTTGTAATTAACGGGCAGGTCATAGCATAAGCTTTTGCTTCTTCACCAACATTCATACGTCTTACTAATTCAGTTCCGGTGGTGATGTTTCCCCATTGGTCACTGCCACCCATTTGTAAGATGACATTTTCATGTTTGTATAAATGGTAAAAATCGTAACCTTGAATCAGTTGATAAGTAAATTCTGTAAAAGACATCCCAACACTCCCTTCTTCTCCTGAAAACCGTTTCTTTACGGAGTCTTTAGACATCATGTAGTTAACGGTAATGCGTTTACCAACATCTCTGGCGAAATCTATGAAAGAGAAATTTTTCATCCAATCATAATTATTCACCAACCGTGGTGCATTCTTTTCGGTAGAATCAAAATTTAAGAATCGGGACAATACTGATTTAATTCCTGCAACATTTTTAGCCAATGCTACTTCATCAAGCAAATTACGTTCATCGCTCTTACCAGAAGGATCACCAATCATTCCTGTAGCACCACCAACGAGCGCATACGGTTTATGACCCGCTTTTTCTAAATGAACTAACAGAATAATAGGAACTAAACTCCCAATATGCAAAGAATCTGAAGTAGGATCAAACCCAATATAAGCACTTGTCATCCCTTTACTAAGTTGTTCTTCGGTTCCGGGCATAATATCGTGGACCATTCCTCTCCAACGTAAATCTTCTACAAATGCATTTGTCATGTGTTCTTTTTATTAATTTTTAATCTAGGCTGCAAAGATAAACATCACTAGAGAATTAGGAATTATTATGTAATAATTCTTTAATTTAGTCACATGATATTAGTTACAGGAGGTACAGGTTTAGTGGGTTCACATTTGCTTTTTAAATTACTGGAAACCAATGCCACTGTAAAAGCGATTTACAGAAGGGAAGAGAAATTAGCCCTGGTAAAAAAAGTATTTTCATATTACACTGATGATGTTGCATCGTATTACCAAAGGATTGATTGGATTGAAGCGGACATCACTGACGTTCCGGCTTTAGAAGAGGCTTTTAAAAATGTGGATTATGTATACCACTGTGCCGCATTTGTAAGTTTTGAACCTGACAAATATCCTCAACTCCGCAAAATTAATATTATAGGCACTGCAAATGTGGTGAACCTTTGTATTTCTCACCAGATTAAAAAACTGTGTTACGTTAGCTCCATTGCTACCATTGGCCACCATCAAAATTCGGAACAACTAATTACTGAAGAAACGCATTGGAATCAGGATGATGATAACAGCATTTATGCCATCACAAAATATGGTGCTGAAATTGAAGTTTGGCGGGGCACCCAAGAAGGTGTTGATGCCGTAATCTTAAACCCCGGAATCATTATAGGACCAGGTTTTTGGAAAAGCGGCGGCAGCAGTAGCCTTATAAACAAGGTATATAAAGGCATGCCCTATTTTACGACCGGCGTCACTGGTTATGTAGATGTGGATGATGTGGTAAAAGCGATGCTGTTGCTGATGGAGAGCAACATAAAAAATGAGAGGTTTATTATCATTTCAGAAAACTTATCATTTAAAGCATTCCTGCAGCAAACGGCATTGGCACTGAATGTGAAACCGCCGTCAAAAAAGGCTACAAATACCATGCTGGCAGTAGGTTGGCGATTGGATTGGCTGCACCGTTTGTTTACCGGAAGACGCCGTAGACTGTCCAAACATATGACTAAAAGTGCACGGAATATTACGAGATATGATGCTTCAAAATTGAAAAACGCTCTGGGTTTTGAGTTTAAGCCTATGGAAATATCTATTAAAGAAACCGCAATGCGCTATTTGGACGATTTGAATAAACCGACTTCTTAAGGTAAAGTCGGCTCTTTAACCTTAAGTGTATCCTTGGCTTTCTTATTCGCCAGATTAATCGAATCTTTGGTTTTCTGTTCAGCCAGGTTCATTGTTTCGTAAAGATCTTTATGTTTCTCTAAATTCTTTTTGACTTTCTCTATAATAGCGGAATAAGCTTTAGAATCATAGGCGTAGAAAGTGTTACTTTCTGCAAATTGCAAACTATCTATACTGTATTTTTTGTAAAGGTACTCTAGGGGCATAATGCCGTTAGCTTCTAATATTTTTCGATTGATTCCCTTGGCAGCATTCAACATATACAAGTCATACATGATTTCTGACATTTTATCCTTGCTGATTAAATTCTTAGGTTTTTTGGGCTTATCAATCCCACTACATCCCAAAACCATGACCAAAATTAAACTGTAGAAAAGGTGTTTCATCTTTTAAAAGTTAAGCGTTTCCCAGCTTTAATATTCATAAACTTGAAATTTTTATAGACTAGGGAACCATTTACAAAGGTGTGGGTAATTCTCGATTTAAAAAGCATATTTTCAAAAGGAGACCAGCCACATTTGTATAGAATGTTATCCTTTTTAACCGTCCAAGGGTTGTTGATATCTACAATGGCCAAATCAGCATAATACCCTTTTTTTATATAGCCTCTTTTTTCTACTTGAAAGAGCATGGCGGGGTTATGACACATTTTTTCCGCAATTTTCTCTAAGCTGATTTTTCCTTGATGATACGCTTCAATCATAGCCACTAAAGCATGTTGCACCAAAGGCCCACCAGAAGGAGCTTCCGTGTAAATGTTTTTCTTTTCTTCTAAGGTATGTGGCGCGTGATCCGTAGCTACCACATCAATACGACCATCTAACAAAGCTTTCCACAAGGCGTCACGATCTTTAGTCGTTTTTACTGCAGGATTCCATTTGATCAAAGTTCCCTTTTTCTTGTAATCTTCATCGCTGAACCATAGATGGTGAATACAAACTTCCGCAGTGATTTTTTTGTCCTTTAAAGGGATTTTATTACTAAACAGTTTCGTCTCCTTAGCGGTGGACACATGAAATATATGTAAACGAGCGCCAGTTTTCTTAGCTAATTCAATGGCTTTAGACGATGAAATGTAGCAAGCTTCAGCGCTTCTAATATCCGGATGGCATTCCATAGGAATATCATTTCCGTATTTTTCAATATGTGCTTCAAGGTTCTTTTTAATGGTGGCTTCATCTTCACAATGCACAGAGATTAACAAATCTGTACTTCTAAAAATCTTTTCCAAAACTTCTGTATTATCCACCAACATATCTCCAGTTGATGAGCCTAAGAATAATTTAAGACCGGCCACATTTTTAGAATCCACTTTTAAGACTTCGTCCAGGTTGGTGTTGGTGCCTCCAAACATAAAGGAATAGTTGGCGTAAGACGACTCTGCAGCAATAGCAAATTTTTCGTCCAACTTTTCAATAGTTGTGGTTTGCGGTACCGTATTGGGCATTTCAATAAACGAAGTGATGCCTCCTGCCACAGCGGCTCTCGATTCAGATTCGATAGTTGCTTTGTGCGTCAAACCTGGTTCTCTAAAATGCACTTGATCATCAATAACCCCAGGAAACACATAATTACCTTCTACATCTATCACTACAACATCGGCCGTTTTAGCGCTGATGGATGTGTCTATTTCTTTTATAAATTCGCCTTCAATTAAAATATCGCCTTCAAAGATGTGTCCTTCATTAACAATTTTAGCATTTTTAATAAGTACCGTTCTTGCTTTCATGTGTTTATTTCTATTGTTTTTTAACGGACACATGGTGTTCGCAATTAATCATTCCCTTGGGTGGTGAATTTTTTAGCATGCTCGTTTCATATTACTTGCCAAATAGGCTTTTAAATTTCATGTTTATAACTCCAAAAATGGCTTCTGAGATAATCCCACTGCTCATTTTCGATTTTCCTTTTGCCCGATCTGTGAAAATTACGGGAATTTCTACAATGTTGAACCCTTTTAAATGCGCCTTAAATTTCATTTCAATTTGAAACGCGTAGCCCACAAATTTTATGGCATCCAAATCAATGGTCTGCAACACTTTATTTTTATAACATACAAACCCCGCTGTAGTGTCCTGAATGTCCATTTGGGTAATAAATCGGACATACTTGGAGGCAAAATAAGACAACAGAATCCGGTTCATGGGCCAATTGACCACATTCACCCCTGTAATGTATCGCGAACCAATTGCAACATCAGCCCCATCTGTGGCACAGGCCTTATAAAGTTTAACTAAATCGTCTGGATTATGGGAAAAGTCAGCGTCCATCTCAAAAATATACGCATAATCTTTGGCCAAACACCATTTAAATCCGTCAATATAGGCCGTCCCTAAACCAGTCTTAGTCTTCCGTTTTAGCAAAAATAAACGGTCTGGGAATTCCTTTTGTAAAGATTCTACTTTTTCTGCGGTTAAATCGGGCGAATTGTCATCTACCACAAGCACATCAAAGGCTTTATCTTGCGCAAAAACCGCAATGATAATGGCTTCAATGTTTTCAATTTCATTGTATGTTGGAATGATGACAACAGCGTCTTTCATCAGAGAAAAATTTTAGCAAAAGTAAGTTTTTTTAAAAGATTAATTTTATTGAAATGAACAGATAAAATATTCTTTATAATTTAGCGGCATGCTAAGAGAGGTCATATCTTACGAATGGTTTACCATTTTTTTGGTTTTGGGATTGATTTTCATCACCATTGCCAAGGTCACCTTCACCAATCGGTTTATAGATTTCCTCGGTGTATTTGGGAATTCAAAATATTTAAAGATTTATACCAAGGAACAAAAATTTATTGATGTTTTTGACGGGCTCCTATTTTTAAATCTGGTAATTTCAATTTCAGTATTTTCCTACCTTTCTTACCTCACTTTGGAAGCTACGAAAACCTTTGAGTTGGCGGTGTTTTTGAAGTTTATTTTTGGTGTTGGCACCCTTTCGCTCATCAAAATTTTAATAGAACGACTTATAGGAAGTGTGTTTGAAATTGACAAAATAATTGATGCTTACCTCTTTCAAAAAATCAGTTATAAAAACTTTGCAGGATTGATCCTGCTCCCCATTAATGCGTTGTTATTGTACACATTGCAGCCGTCAAAAATCTTAATTATTGCAGTTATTTTGCTTCTTATTGTGATCTCTGTAGTAGGGTTCATCACGTCTTTTAAAAATCATCAAAAGACTGTGATTAACAACATATTCTATTTTATTTTGTATCTTTGCACACTTGAAATTGGGCCTTATCTGATTTTGTATAAAATAATTGTAGAATATAAAGCTTAAAACCATCCCAAGCCTATGAAAGTGAAAACAATTTTAGTGTCACAACCTGAACCTAAAATCGAAAATTCGCCTTACTTCGATCTCCAAGAAAAGCAAAAAGTAAAGATTGACTTTCGCCCATTTATTCATGTAGAAGGTGTTGCCGCCAAAGACGTCAGACACCAAAAAGTAGATTTAACACAATATACTGCCATTATTTTAACCAGCAGAAATTCTGTGGATCATTTTTTTAGAGTGGCAGACGAAATGCGCTTTAAAGTACCAGATACTTTAAAATATTTTTGTCAGAGTGAAGCGGTCGCTTTCTATCTGCAAAAATACGTTGTCTATAGAAAACGAAAGATTTATGTTGGAAAACGTAATTTTGAAGACCTTTCCCCTTTAATTAAAAAATATAAAGACGAAAGCTTTCTGCTACCGACGACTGACAAATTAAAAGATGAAGTTCCGGCTACCCTTAATGCTTTAAATATTAAGTGGAAGGAAGGTGTTTTTTATAAGACCGTCATTAGTGATCTTTCTGATTTAGCGGATGTATATTACGATATTTTAGTATTCTTTAGTCCATCAGGAATTGAATCATTGTTTCATAATTTTCCAGATTTTAAGCAAAACGACACCCGTATTGCTGTTTTTGGGAATACAACGGCCAAGGCGGTTGAAGAACACGGCTTACGTGTTGACATCTTAGCGCCTACACCTGAAACGCCATCCATGACTATGGCTTTGGAGAAATATATTGAGAAAGTAAATAAAGGCAAATAAATCTTAAATTTTTTAAAACATAAAAAAGGCGATTCAGTAAATTGAATCGCCTTTTTCTATATAACTAAACAGTTTTGTCCAATAAAGAATCTAGATCGCTGCGCTGTTAGAATAAAGAATAAAGACTCGCTTGCAACGAACTGACAAACTACGATCATTTAAATTCAAATGATCCAATCACTCTTGGTAGAAAAAGATTTTAAAAAGTAAAATATCATTTCGAATCTACTAATGTCTCTTGATCTAAAGGAGCTTGTTAATTAATATATATTTACCGCACACTAATGATACCTAAACTAAGTTTTTAAAACGCGTAACGTTGTGGGCCACCTCTTCTAATTTCTTCACTCGCAAAACTTTCAAATTTCTTAAAGTTTTCTCGGAACGAATTCGCTAGTTTAAAAGCTGTAGTATAGTAAGCCTGATCATCATTCCATGTTGTTCTTGGACTCAAGACTTCTGTTGGAACGCCCGGACAGGATCTTGGTTGTGCTACTCCAAACACGGAATGGATATGATAATCTTCATACGTATAATCTTTTAAATCACCGTTTAATACCGCATTGATCATTGCTCGGGTATATTTCAATTTCATACGTGTCCCTACACCGTAAGGCCCACCAGTCCAACCGGTATTTACTAACCAAACATTAACACCTGTATCCTGTATTTTACTACTCAACATTTCAGCATATTTTGCTGGATGTAATGGCATAAATGGCGCGCCAAAACACGCTGAGAAATTTGGTGTAGGTTCAACAACTCCAGCTTCCGTACCCGCAACTTTAGCAGTATAGCCAGAAATAAAATGGTAGGCTGCCTGACTTGGAGTCAATTTAGAAATTGGAGGCAAAACACCAAAAGCATCTGCTGTTAAAAAGAAAATATTTTTAGGATTGTCGCCAATGGATGGCATAACGGTATTCTCAATATGATCTAACGGGTAACTGACACGGGTGTTTTGGGTGATAGAAACATCGTCAAAATCAACTTTTCCGTCTGCATGCAAGATAACGTTCTCTAAAATTGCACCTTTTTTGATGGCTTTAAAAATATCTGGTTCGTTCTCTTCACAAAGGTTGATGACTTTAGCATAACAGCCTCCTTCAAAATTAAAGACCGTGTTTTCTTTTGTCCAGCCATGTTCATCGTCTCCAATAAGACGTCTGCCTGGATCTGCAGATAAGGTGGTTTTTCCTGTACCCGATAATCCGAAGAAAATAGCTGTATCATCATCTTTACCAATATTCGCACTGCAGTGCATTGGCAAGGTGTTTTTAAATACAGGCAAAATAAAATTTAACGCAGAAAAAATTCCTTTTTTAATTTCGCCTGTATAACCGGTACCGCCGATTAAGGCTATTTTTCTGGTAAAATCAAGGATTGCAAAGTTGTGTTGGCGTGTTTTATCCACTTTAGGATCAGCCATAAATCCAGGAGCATTGACAATAGTCCACTCTGGTGTAAAGTTTTCCAACTCTTTTTCGGTTGGACGTAAAAACATATTATATGCAAACTGGTTACTCCAAGCATATTCTGTAATTACCCTAATATTTAATTTGTAATTTTCGTCCGCGCAAGCGTAACTATCCCTTACAAAAAGCTCTTTCCCTGACAGATACTCCGTCACCTTATCGTACAATTTCTGAAAGTCGTCCGGATCAAATGCAATATTTACATTTCCCCACCATACACGGTCTTTAGTAACCTCATCCTTTACAATAAATCGATCCTGAGGCGACCGTCCTGTAAATTCTCCGGTGTTGACTGCCAACGCGCCAGAAGAGGCTTCAACGCCATGCCCTTTGGCAATAGCAATGTCATGAAGACGATCTGGATGTAATTGGTAATGTACTTCGGCATTTTTAATACCGTAATCATCTAACGAAATCGATTTCGTAGTTTGGGTGTTATTGGCCATAATAATATTGTGTTGTTTGTGGCTACAAAATTAGCAATTATTTTAAAGTATGCACTTCTTTTTAAGAATTATAACGTTTTTCCTTAAAAAATCCTACCATCATTATTACCCAAGCCGTCAGCAATAATAAACCACCTAATGGGGTAATAAATCCAATGCTTTTAAAGTTGATATTTGTAACATCCATCGTCGCCAGGCCATAGATAGATCCAGAGAAAAACAATACGCCCACTACAACCAGATAATAAATTATGGTTTTAGATTTCGCTTTTATAAGCGTAGTAGAACCAACAAATAACAATAATAAAGCATGGTACATTTGGTAGCGCACTCCCGTTTCAAAAGTTTGTTGCGCCTCAACTGAAATCAATTGCTTTAAACCGTGTGCCCCAAAGGCGCCCAGTGCTATGGCAATGATCCCCAAAGCAGCAGCTGTTATTAAAATTGTTCTGTTCATATAATTAAATTATGCCTTCAATAACCAAGAGTTATTTAGTAAATTCGTAGTTAATAAACACAAAACTACTCAAGAATTCCCATTATGCGAAAAATTTTAGTCATAGGTTCAGGAAAATCTTCTTCATACCTCATCAAATATTTATTAGAAAAATCAGAATCTGAAAATCTACATATTATAATAGGAGACATCAATCTCCAAAATGCAAACAAACTCATCAATAATCACGAGCATGCCCATGCCATTAACTTAGATGTTTTTGATAAGCAATCCCGACAGAGTGCTATTGAAAATGCCGACATTGTAATATCTATGCTGCCGGCAAGATATCACATTGAAGTGGCTAAAGATTGTATTACGTACGGCAAAAATATGGTTACCGCTTCTTACGTCAGCAAGGAAATGGAAGACCTTGACCAAGCGGCTAAAAATAAAGGCTTGGTGTTTATGAATGAAATTGGGGTAGATCCTGGTATTGATCATATGAGCGCCATGAAGGTTATTGATAGTATTAGGGCTAAAGGCGGAAAAATGGTATTATTTGAATCATTTGCGGGTGGATTGGTTGCGCCAGAAAGCGATAATAATCTATGGAACTATAAATTTACTTGGAACCCGCGAAATGTGGTGGTTGCCGGACAAGGAAGTGCTGCAAAATTTATTCAAGAAGGCAATTATAAATACATTCCTTACCACCGCTTGTTTAGAAGAACTGAATTTTTAGACGTTGATGGCTACGGCCGATTTGAGGCGTATGCCAATAGAGATTCGTTAAAGTACCAAAGTGTTTATGGATTAGACCACATAAAAACCTTATACAGAGGCACCATGCGACGCGTTGGTTTTAGTAGAGCATGGAATGTTTTTGTGCAATTAGGCATGACTGATGATAGTTACACGATAGATGATAGTGAAAACATGAGCTACCGTGACTTTGTAAATGCATTTTTACCATATAGCACTACAGATTCCGTAGAATTGAAATTTAGATTGTCCCTTAAAATTGATCAAGATGATATTATTTGGGAAAAATTTGAAGAGTTGGACATTTTTAATCGCAACAAAATGGTGGGCCTTAAAAAAGCTACTCCTGCCGAAATCCTGCAAAAAATATTAATGGACAGCTGGATGCTTCATGATCATGATAAGGACATGTTGGTTATGTACCACAAGTTTGGCTACGAATTAGAAGGCAAGATGCATCAAATTGATTCCACTATGGTAGCCTTAGGCGAAGATATGACCTATACCGCAATGGCTAAGACCGTGGGATTGCCGGTTGCTATGGCCACCTTGGCGATCTTAAATGGAAAGATTGTCACTCCTGGTGTCCAAATCCCAATCACCAAAGAAGTTTATGGTCCGATCCTTTCAGAATTGGAAGCATTCGACATCAAGTTTACTGAAAAAGAAGTCCCATATTTGGGTTACAATCCATTAAATGTTTAGGGTCCAAAAATTGCGATTGCAACCTCCCATTAATTAAGTAAATAAATTCCCGTCAGTGGGGAATAATCGACATGAAAATAGTCAATCAAAACATACAAATTGACGGGATTGATAAAAAGATCCTTCGGGCCTTAATGGAAGATGCGCGAACACCCATTTTGGAAATAGCGCGAAGCGTGGGGATTTCTGGTGCCGCTATTCATCAACGCCTGAGAAAATTGGAAAAATCTGGATTGATCTCAGGATCAAAATTCGTGATCAATCCAAAGGTATTAGGTTATACTACCATGGCTTTTGTTGGTATATACCTAGATAAGGCCATGAGCAATCCTGAAGCGGTAAAACAATTACAAAAAATTCCGGAAGTTTTAGAATGCCATTACACTACCGGAAATTGGAGTATTCTAATTAAAATTCTATGTAAAGACAATGAACATCTAATGCATTTGCTCAATAAGGAAATTCAATCTATTGCAGGTGTCTCAAGAACAGAAACGTTTATTTCCTTAAATCAGCAAATTGACCGACAGATTCAGATATAGTAACTTCTATAAATGAAAAGAAGCCGTCTCAAAACTAATTGAAACGGCTTTTTTTATATTCATGTCTCGGACAGCTGTTCGAGAATAGTTCTCAAATATTCAACTCTCAGATAGGTTGCACAACTATTGAGACACATTCTTTTTTATAGACATTATATTAACAAATTAATCTCTCGACATAAAGATTTGAAGCACATACCAAAATAATAACATTAAAGATGCAAACAATCCTAATGCCGCAGGAATATAGTCGTCAGTAGAGTACTTGTTTACTAAATTGGAAGTTTGGTATAGAATCGATCCACCGGCCAGAAGACACATCCCTACTGAAAACCACAATCCGAGATTGAAACCAAATAAAATTCCCGCCACAATTAGTCCCAGGGCTATAAAGAAACCGACGGTTAATCCTGTTCTTAAAAATGAGAAATCTTTTTTAGTCACAAATACAACTGCAGATAAACCCGTAAATAACGCTAAGGTAACAATAGCGGCCTGATTTAAAATCTCCGGACCAGAGTCCATATAAAAGGCGGCAATATAAATTAAGGGCACAAAGATAAAGGCTTGCGCCAAAATATAGAGTCCGAAGGCCAAATATTGCTTATTCTTGTCCGTAGATTTCATGGTCATTCGTTCAGCATAACTGGTGATAAACATAAAACCTCCTAACATGATTAACCACTTGTAACCTTCAGTCATAGAAAGTGCAAAATTGACTACCGTCTCACTCTGCAACAATAAATATTCAAAAATGATAAAAACCAGAACACCAACTGCTACGTGTGCATAGGTCTTTTTATAGAAGGCCACCCGTTCAGCATCAGAAGTGTGCACCAATAATTTGGCATCCAAATGACTCAAATTGGTTTCAGAAGACTGTTGTTCCATAAGTTAAAAAGTTAAGTTTGTATTGAGATAAAAATAGGCAAAAAAATAAACCGAACAACAAAGTGAGTGTCCGGTTTAAATGTATAATGGTATGAAATGATTAGTCTCTGCCTCCAAAAACTTGCATTGCCCAATATAACAATGATGCTAGAGCACCAATGGCAGCAACCAAATAAGTTCTCGCAGCCCATTTAAGCGCATCTTCAGACCCTGCATACTCTTCTGGAGTCAACATGTTTTTGCCTTTTAACCAGGCCAAGGCTCTGTTACTTGCATCATACTCTACAGGTAAGGTGATAAAACTGAACAGCGTTGCGAAGCTCATAAACACCAATCCGGCAATAGCGATATAATAACCAAAACCAGCACCCGCAGCTGCACCAAGCACTAATCCACCAATGACCAACCACTGGGATAACCCAGAAGTTACACTCACCACTGGCACCAATGCCGAACGCAATTTTAAAGCGCTGTACGCTTCAGCATGCTGCACTGCGTGACCACATTCGTGGGCAGCTACAGCAGCCGCGGCCGCATTACGCTGCATATATACGGATTCACTTAAATTAACCGTTTTATTAGCTGGATTGTAATGATCCGTAAGTTGTCCTTTTACAGAGATAACCTCCACATCGGTAATGCCATTGTCAGCCAGCATTTTTTCAGCAATTTCTTTTCCGCTCATTCCATTTCTCAATTGAACTTGCGAGTATTTTTTGAATTTCTTTTTTAATTGATTGCTAACCAACCAGCTGATAAGTGCGATTGCACCAATCAAAATCCAATACCCCATGCCTATTCCTCCCATAGTATTTTTTTTTAAAATTTAAATTAAAGATAACAAAAAGTACGCCAATTTCCCTTGCGGAAATTTTGTCAGTTATTTTTTAAATATTGAGCTTATTTCAGAAAAAAAATAAAGCTATTTATTTAGATGCTTGAAAGCACTTTGGTTTCGGATTCCAACTACCTCGGCTTCCGTTTTTTATACTAAAACAGAAGCCACTCCCTCTTGAAAAAGACCAGAATTTAAAAGCTTTTTAACCTACAATATTCACGATTTTTCCAGGAATGATGATTACTTTTTTAGGAGTTCTACCCTCTAAATGTGCAATCGTTTTTTCATGGGCCATGACGGTTTTTTCGATATCCTCTTTTTGCATCTCCATGGGCAACTCTAAAGTGAATTTCATTTTTCCATTGAATGAAATGGGATAATTTTTACTGCTTTCTACCAAATGCTGAGCATCAAATTCTGGAAAAGGTGTGGTAGAAATCGAATGCTGATGTCCTAATTGATGCCATAACTCCTCCGTAATATGCGGCGCATAAGGTGATAATAACACTAAAAATGGTTCTAATATTTCCTTACTTGTGCATTTCTGAGCGATTAATTCATTTACCGCAATCATAAAGGTTGAAACAGAAGTGTTGAACGAAAAACTTTCGATGTCTTCCTCAACTTTTTTAATGGTTTTATGAAGGGTCTTAAGATTGTCTTTGGTTGGTGTAGCCTCAGTAATATTTAAGCCATCTTCGCCCATATACAATTTCCATAGTTTTTTCAGAAACCCATGTACGCCGGTAATGCCGGCAGTATTCCAAGGTTTTGCTTGTTCTAATGGCCCCAGGAACATCTCATATAACCGCAGACTATCCGCTCCATAATCGGTTACAATCTGATCTGGATTGACCACGTTATATTTAGATTTGGACATTTTTTCGACTTCGCGAGAGACTTTAAATACGTCAGATGAATCGCCATCTAAAGAAATAATTCCTCCATCATCACTAATAAAAATGGCGTTTTTATAATCTTCACCAAATTCACTGTCATTTTTTAAGCCCGGGATGTCTAATTCATTTGATGCGTTTACATATTGTACCTTCACATGAATTGGTAAAGGAATAATGGTTAAGTCTTCTAAATTATTGTTATTCGATAATCCAGCAATTTCTTTGAGTGTACTCTTTAACTTTCCTAAATAATCGATATTTGATTGAAACTCATTATTGTTAAGAGATTCTGAACTTGATATATAAATATTCTTTAATTTAAATAAAAATTCAGTTCCTGTTTCATCTATCTCAGATTCATTAATATAAATGTAGCTCAATCGATACATAAAAGCGCTCGTCCCCAAAATCATCCCCTGATTGATTAGCTTTTTAAAAGGCTCTTCAATTTTGACAAACCCTCTGTCTTTTAAGAATTTTACCCAAAAACGAGAATATAATAAATGGCCAGTAGCGTGCTCACTTCCTCCAATATATAAATCAACACTTTCCCAATAGTTTAAGGCATTTTCACTTGCAAAAACGGCATCGTTTTGAGCATCCATATATCTGAAGAAATACCAAGAACTTCCTGCCCAACCTGGCATCGTGTTCAACTCCAACGGAAAAATCGTTGTGTTGTTTACTTTAGTATTGGCAACAACAGTGTTGGTTTCTGTGCACCACGCCCAAACATCAGCGCGACCTAACGGCGGCTCCCCTGTTTCAGTGGGCAAGTATTTTTCTATTTCTGGCAAACGAATCGGCAAATGTTCTTTAGCAATCATTTGCGGCATGTCGTTAACGTAATACACTGGGAATGGTTCTCCCCAATATCGCTGACGTGAAAATACAGCACCACGTAATCGGTAGTTGGTTTTTCCTTCCCCTTGCTCTAATTTCTCAAGCGCTACAATAGCTTTCTTAGTGGCTTCTTTATACGACAATCCGTTCAAAAAATCAGAATTAGCGATGATGACGTTGTCCTTCGCGCCATAGGCTTCTTCAGAAATGTCAATGCCTTCAAAAATATTAGGTATCGGAATATTAAAATGTTTTGCAAAGTCGTAGTCTCGCTGATCACCACATGGTACTGACATAACTGCACCTGTTCCGTAGCCAGCTAACACATAATCGCCAATCCATACGGGAATTGGTTCTTTTGTAAAGGGATGCTCTGCATATGCTCCGGTAAACGCTCCTGTAATGGTTTTAACATCAGCTATCCGATCGCGTTCACTACGTTTTGCTGTAGCTTTGATATAGGCTTCTACTTCCGCTTTGTGGTCGTCCGTAGTAATTTGCGAAACCAAATCATGCTCTGGTGCCAAGGTCATAAAACTGACTCCAAAAATGGTGTCCGGTCGGGTTGTAAATACTGGAATTTGATGTAATTCCCCCTCAACGCTCGCGGTGTCATTAGGAATAACCTTAAACTTTACAGTAGCTCCCACAGATTTCCCTATCCAATTGCGTTGGCTCTCTTTTAAGGAATCTGTCCAGTCAATCTGATCTAAACCTTTTAGTAAGCGCTCCGCATAAGCAGAAATACGCATGCTCCATTGGGTCATTTTCTTTCGCATGACGGCATGACCGCCACGTTCTGAAACGCCATTGACAATTTCATCATTGGCCAAAACAGTTCCTAAAGCGGGACACCAGTTAACTTCAGTTTCCGCTAAATAGGTCAAACGGTATTTTAAAAGGATTTCTTGTTGTTCTTTTGATGAAAATGAATTCCAATCTGCCGCCGAAAACAGGCTGATAGCATCATCGCAGACCGCATTGACCTTGGCATTCCCTTCAGCAGTGAATACAGAGATTAAGGTATCAATAGATTCCGCTCTGTTAGAATCAATGTTGTACCAAGATTCAAACAGCTGAATAAAAATCCATTGGGTCCATTTATAATACGACGGATCTGAAGTTCTCACCTCTCGGCTCCAATCAAATGAAAATCCAATTTGATCGAGTTGACGACGATAGGTTTTAATATTCTCTTCAGTAGTAACTGCAGGATGCTGCCCTGTCTGAATTGCGTATTGTTCTGCTGGCAACCCAAAGCTGTCATAACCTTGCGGATGCAACACATTAAACCCTTTGTGCCGCTTGTAACGCGCATAAATATCGCTCGCAATATAGCCTAATGGGTGCCCCACATGCAAACCGGCTCCACTTGGGTACGGAAACATGTCTAGCACATAATACTTTGGAAGATCACTCGTGTTTTTGGCTTTAAAGGTTTGTTGTTTAGCCCAATGGTCTTGCCATTTCTTTTCTATCTCGTTGAAGTTGTAATTCATATGAACGCCTACAGATACAGGTATTTAATTTATTTTTCATCACTAGTGTTAACTGATTCATTTTCCGGAGAATTATAGAAAACACCTAAGTCTCTAAAATTGATTGCAATTATGCATTGACCGTAAAGTTTACTTATCCACAGATAAGGCTGCAACTTACACCAATTTAGAGGCGCAAATTTAAGAATTAGAGCTCATACTGCCTATTAAACAGTGTACAACTATTCAAACAAAAAAAAGCGTCCTGAATTTTCAGCACGCTCTATAATTATAATGTTTTAATTATAATTTATATCCTAAAGAAAACTGAACTACACTATTCTTGAAATCGCCGTAAACAGTATTAATTCCAAGATTGTAACGTATATGAGCAAATAAATAGCGATCGAGGTTATACCCAATTCCGATATTCAGTCCAAAATCAATAGGATTGGCACCAGTTTCCTTTTTAAAATTAGGCTTCTCGGAATGTTCGTGTTTATCGTAGATAAGAAAAGAGGTTTGTGGACCAATATCCAAACTAAGTTTTTCAAGAATAAAAAACTTAAACATTATGGGTGCTGAAATATAATCTAAACTTGTGATGTAAACGCTACCGCTATTCGCGCCTTGTCTAGAATACAAAAGTTCAGGTTGAATACCAAAAAGACCTCTTCTAAAGACAAATTCCGTCATAACACCTACATGAAAATTTACCATGTTGCCTCTGTTATCCATAGCGCCATTTAGGTTAGCCAGATTCAAACCACCTTTTGCCCCAAAATTTATATCCTGTGCATGGCCATATTGTGAACAACTCAATACCACTATAACCGCAACAATCATTATTTTCTTCATACTAAATTGGTTAAAAAAGTGTTTATCTAGTAACTGAAAGTATCACCGTTTATTGTTTTTTTCAAATTACAAAACGGCAAAAATAAATATTTTACGCTATTCGATATCTTTAATTGTGCTGAATTGGTGCGTTAAGATTCTAAAAAGATGATATTGACATTTAGTATCAGCTATTCAGAGTCCTTTTAAAATTTTAAATGCCGTAAACCTTAAGGTAACAGAATTCTTTTATATTTTTACAACTTCAACTAAAAAATTGTATGAGCACATCTTTTGATAGGTATCAGAAACGCAAGTTAATATCATCTTACTTTTCTGTGGTAATTAGTATTGCCTTGGTTTTATTCTTACTGGGCTGTTTAGGACTTTTGGTCCTGAACGCCAAAAAAGTTGCGGATCATTTTAAAGAACAAGTGGTTGTGACTATCTATTTAAACGATTCTGCAAAAGAAGTAGAAGTCAATCAGCTCGAAAAAAGTTTGGCCATGGCCGAATACACCAAAAGTACAGAATATGTCTCGAAGGAAGCCGCTGCCGAATCAATGAAAGCTGAAACTGGTGAAGATTTTATGGATTTTGTGGGCTATAATCCGCTGCAAAATTCTATTGATGTGCATTTAAAAGCCGATTATGTCACGACAGAAACCTTAACCTCAATCATCGAAGACTTGTCCACAAAAAAATTTATTGAAGAAATTCGATATGACAATGATTTGGTAGAGTTGATGAATGACAACGTTAAAAAAATCACTTTTTGGGTTTTGGTCATTAGTGCGATTTTTACACTTATTGCCGTTTTATTGATTAATAGTTCCATCCGACTTGCAGTGTATTCTAAGCGATTCATCATTAAAACGATGCAAATGGTAGGCGCGACAAAATCTTTTATTCGCCGACCTTTCATCTATAAAAGCGTTCAACTCGGAATTATAGGTGCTATCATTGCTCTAATCGGAATGGGCATTGTTTTGTATTATCTCAACCAAACTTTTGCCGAACTCCAATTATTATCTAACCCCATCCTTCTTGGAGGATTCTTTGCGGCAATTTTCATTTTGGGAATTCTTATCACCTGGATCAGCACCTTTATTGCAACGCAACGTTTCTTGAACTTGAAAACGGATGCTTTGTATTATTAAAAACGATTGTTTCATTTTTCAAATAATATAGTGATCGCCGCCTCTACAATGTTTCAGCGATTGGACTGACTTTATGGAATCTTTTAGGTAGGCTTTATTAAAACGCGAGGTTCTCATTATACATTTTTAAAAAACGTGCTCAAGAAAATTATGAACGCACTCGGTTCTTGATACATTTTTAAAAAACGTGCTCAAGAAAATTATGAACGCACTCGGTTCTCGATACATTTTTAAAAAACGTGCTCAAGAAAATTATGAACGCACTCGGTTCTCGATACATTTTTAAAAAACGTGCTCTGGCACGTTCTTTAAAAACACTCGAACTGACGGGCATGGCAGTTTTATGAATTTGTAACGCCTGAGCAATAGCTAAGTATTTAGATACTATTAACGAAAAGTTTTAAATAAAACCGTTAATTTGCACCTTACTAGTATTGCAACTGTCATGGGAGAAAAAAAACGCAAAGAAAGCGCCAACAACAATTTTATTTTTGGAAGAAAGAATTATAAATTCATGCTGATTGGCTTGGGAATCATCGCTCTTGGTTTCATATTGATGTCAGGTGGTGGAAGTGACGATCCCAATGTTTTCAATCCCGAAATTTTTAATTGGAGACGCATCAGATTAGCACCCACGTTAGTCCTCATTGGTTTTGGTATTCAGATATACGCCATTTTATTAAATCCGGACAAGAACAGCACACCAAATACCTAAACCCTACAATTTTTCATATTCCGAAGTCTCTATTTTGGATTTTCCTTACATATAACCCGAATACATCATGGATTTATTAGAAGCTATAATTTTAGGCATTATACAAGGTCTTACGGAATTTCTACCCGTATCTTCCAGTGGTCATTTAGAAATTGGAAAGGCTATTTTAGGTGATAATTTTGAACCTAAAGAAAGTTTGCTTTTTACAGTAGTACTTCATTTCGCGACAGCTTTAAGTACCATCGTTGTTTTTAGAAAAGATATTTGGAGCATCTTACAAGGGATGCTGAAATTTGAATGGAATGACGATATGCAATTTGCCGCTAAAATTGCCCTCTCCATGATTCCTGCAGTTGTGATTGGATTATTATTTGAAGAAGAATTAGAATCGCTTTTTGGAAATAATATTCTATTTGTGGGTTGCATGTTATTAGTTACTGCAGTGCTTTTATTTTTAGCCGATAAAGCGAAAGACACGGACAAAAAAGTAACCTTCAGCAATGCATTTATTATTGGCATCTCACAGGCTATTGCCATGCTACCGGGGATTTCACGTTCTGGTGCTACCATTTCAACCTCAGTTATTTTAGGGAACGATAAAAGTAAGGCAGCACGCTTTTCATTTTTGATGGTGGTACCCTTAATATTAGGGAAGATGGCCAAGGATGCGTTGAGTGGTGATATTTCTTACGAGAGCTCAGGTTCATTACCACTTTTAGTCGGGTTTATCGCGGCGTTTGTATCTGGACTGTTTGCTTGTACTTGGATGATTAAATTGGTTAAGAAAAGTAAATTAACCTATTTTGCCATTTACTGTGTCGTAGTTGGTTTGATTGCGATTATCTTTTCACTTTATAACAACTAATTTTGACAGCCGAAGACTATCTTATAGGTCAAGTTTTACTCATTGACAAACCTTTACATTGGACCTCTTTTCAGGTGGTTAACAAATTGCGCTGGGAGATACGTCGCGCGTTTAACATCAAAAAGATTAAAGTAGGACATGCGGGAACTTTAGATCCGCTTGCAACAGGTCTACTGGTGATTTGCACGGGCAAAATGACCAAAAACATTGACAGTTTTCAAGCCCAGATAAAAGAATATACGGGAACAATTGTTTTAGGAAGCACCACGCCTTCTTATGATTTAGAAACCGAAGTCGATCAAAACTATCCTACAGCGCACATCACGGAATCATTAATCCACGATGCTACACAACAATTTATCGGTGAAATTTCTCAATTTCCTCCAGTATTCTCGGCCCTTAAAAAAGATGGCAAGCGGCTTTACGAATTTGCACGCGCGGGAGAAGCTGTCGATATTCCATCGCGGCAAGTGCATATTTCTGAGTTCGAAATTACGCATATAGATAATTTAGAAGTACATTTTAGAGCGGTGTGCAGCAAAGGCACCTACATCAGATCCTTGGCCAACGATTTTGGAAAAGCGCTCAATTCTGGTGCTCATTTGTCGGCTTTACGCCGTACCAAGATTGGCGATTTTGAGGTTTCCCAAGCGGTAAGTGTTGAAGACTTTATCAAAGCTTTACCTTCGGAATAATTTTTGCAGTCAAATAGTATCGCCCCATTGAACGTTATCTATGAATGGACGAGTAATAGGAATGTGGGTCAAGCAGGAATCACCAGTCGATTTCAATTACGAAAGCCTTATGTTGCACCATTTGCTAAGGAAGACACTCTAATATTTGATCTTTTTTTCCTATTTTGACGTATATATTGGTGCACTGCAACTTTATTATTAAAATTATTCTTTTTTGGAACTTATAGAACGACATAAAGCTTTATTGATTACCGCGCTCATTAGTGGCACACTTGTGCTGGCTATGTTTGCCATTGGCATTAAAAAGCAAGCTAATGTTATGGCTGAAAGCTATTACGAACTACCGCCACCTCCAACGCCCGAAGAACAAAAACTTCTTGAAGAGATCGCTCTAAATGATGCCAATAGTTCAGAAACCAATAAGGCTTACAACTCGGCCAATGATTTTAAAGAGGTGATGAAGAATTTCAGATCAATGAATTCTAATGAGCACAATGAAAATTCCAAACAAACTGAAACTGAAGATACCGAGGTGCCAGAAGAAGTCACCGATGTAGATAACACACCATCTACTGAAGACAATTCCGTCAGCGAAAATGAACTTTCCTCCTACAGTAAAATTAATAATGTGATTGCTTTGCGGTCTGCGAAAAAACGTGCTGCAGCTAAATCAAACGGAAATAATGCTAGCAACGCTATAGCGGATAATGCTTCTGTAAACAGAAATAGCAGTGTATCCTATAGTTTAGTAAATAGGAAGGACAAACATTTACCACCTCCTGTATATTTATGTGAAGACAGTGGCAAAGTAGTGATTAATATTACTGTAAATGCTTCTGGCGAAGTCACTGACGCTTACGTCAACAATTCCTCTACATCCAAAAATGCATGTTTAATTGATAGTGCCTTACAATATGCAAATGAGGCGCGCTTTAGTCCAGATGCTTCTAAAACCAAACAAATAGGGTCTATTACTTATTATTTTAAAGGAAAGAATTAGTTATTAAACCATTGTTGTCCGATAAAGAATCAAGACCGCTGCGCTGTTAGAATAAAGAATTAAGACTTGTTTACAACTAACTGACAAACAACGATCATTTAAATTAAAATCGCACATTCCCTCTCGGTAGAAACAGTTTCTAAAATGCAAGGTCTCATTTCGGAAATCTTCTAATGTCCCTTGCTTTAAATGAGTTTGTTAATTTATTATTTATTTTTATCGGACACTAATGTTTCTAAACATTAAAAAAGGAGTTTCCATCCTTCAAAAGAATAAAAACTCCATTATTTATAATTCTAGAAATTAAAAATTCAGAAATTAGGCGACACCTAATAAGGTTAATAAATCCTGAATTGTATTCTGACCTTTATCTTTATTGTACCATCCCTGTAAATTTTCTTTAATCTCATCAGTAATAGCGCCATGTGCCTTCATATAATCTTCTATCATTTGGGTTGCACCGGTTGGACGTGGTCCAAAGGTATCAATCACAGTTCCTGATACATTATCTATCATGATTAACTTAGGAATAGATTTCCCGCCGTTGGTCAAAAACTGCTGCATCAAATCATCATTATCATCACGCAATACCAATTTTAAATCAATATTGGGATGTAATTCTGCCACTTTATTGATCACCGGAATCACGTGGGCTGCATCGCCGCACCAGCTCTCCGTAAGCACTAACCAAGTGACATCTCCTTTGAAATTTGCAATCTTTTCCTGAGCGTCCGCTGACACTTTTAAGGTTTTATCCCAGCGTTTCATACGCTGCTCATTTAAAATTGTGTAGCCCACCATACTCTCGCTTTTATCCAATCCTGTGGTGGAATGTGTTGCAACCATTTCAGCCATCAAGGCCCGATACGCTGGGTAAGGCATACTATTGGTAATTCCGAATTCTAGTAGTGTCGAGAGATTCTGTGTAAGTGTATCCATAGTATAATTTTATACGAATTTAATGTATTTAAGATTAATTTTAAGTAACTGTTGTTACATTAGTAGTATTAAACCTAATACCTTACAAAATGGAGAAACACAGGTGTGGCTGGTGTCAAGGGGATGCGCTTTACGAACAGTATCACGATACAGAATGGGGGGTTCCGGTAAAAGATGACGCCATTCTTTTTGAGTTTTTGATTCTGGAAACTTTTCAAGCAGGTTTAAGTTGGATAACCATTTTGAAAAAGCGTGAACATTTTAGGACTGCATTTGATAATTTCGATTATACTAAAATTGCCCGCTACAATCAGGACAAAATTGATGATTTGCTGCAAGATGCCGGCATCATTAGAAACAAGTTGAAAGTGCATTCTGCAATCAGCAATGCGCAAGCTTTTATGAAGCTTCAGGAACAGTATGGGTCGTTTTCTAATTATTTATGGGGATTTCTAGATGGAAAACCCCTTAAAAACGCCGTTGATAATTATAAAGAAGCGCCTCCAACTACAGTACTAAGTGACACTATCAGCAAGGATTTAAAAAAACACGGCTTCAAATTTGTAGGCTCTACAGTAGTGTACGCTTATATGCAGGCTATAGGAATGGTCAATGATCATGAGGTGAAATGTTTTAGATATGAGGAAGTAATGTGACTCGGGTTCTCCGAAATTTCAAGATGGTTTTTAAGGTAATCTCACAGATACTTCAAAAACGCATCTCGTTCAATTTCTTCGGCCCCTAAACTTTCCAGGTGCTGGGTGTACACTTGGCAATCAATCAGCTTATAATTTGTATTATGAATAAAAGTGATGAATGCAGCCTTACTGGCATTGCTCACTTTAGCAAACATACTTTCGCCGCAAAAAACGCCATTGCCCAAATCGATGCCATACAAACCGCCTACCAATTGATCATTTTGCCAAACTTCTACAGAGGTCGCATAGCCTAATTGGTGCAGTTTGGTGTACGATACAATCATCTCCTCCGTAATCCACGTGCCAGCTTGCCCTACTCTATAAGCGTTAGAGCATTCTGTAATCACCTCCCGGAAAGCTTTGTTTATGGTGATGCTAAAATCAGTGTTGCGCAAAAATTGGCGCATGCTTTTGGAGACTTTCAAGTGCTCAGGAAAAAGGACAAATCGAGGATTTGGCGACCACCATAAAATAACCTCATCATCATCAAACCAAGGAAAAATTCCGCTCTTATAGGCCAATAGAAGCCGCTCTATGGAAAGATCGCCACCCACGGCAAGAAGACCTTCTGAAGTTGCCTTGGAAACGTCTGGGAACTCGAGTGTATTTGAAAGTACTACCATATCATCGCATCAAAACTAATATATTACAAAAAAACCTCAATGCTAGAAACATTGAGGTTTTTTATGAAGCTCACTTACCGCAATTTAGTCACGCTAAAAATTGAGTGTGTGCTATTCGTTTGACTTAAAACGGAAGATCGTCGTGATCATCCTCGTTTAAATCGTTAGCTGGTTGAAATGCTTCAGCTGGAGCTGCCGGAGGCATACCACCACCAGAAGCACTTTCTACCACACCTTCTATACGCCATCCTTGGATAGAGTTAAAATATTTGGTTTCACCTTGTGGATTCACCCATTCTCTACCTCTCAAGTTGATGCTCACCTTTACGTTCTGACCTACTTGGTAGTTGTTTAATAAATCTGTCTTATCTTGTACGAACTCTACCATGATATGCTGAGGATATTGTTCTTCTGTAGTCACTACCACTTCTCTTTTTCTGAACCCATTGCTTCCAAAAGTTTGGGTTTCTCCGACCATTTTGATTTTTCCTTGTACTTCCATTTGACTATTTTTTATTTCTATTCTAATTACTATTCGCTACTCTAATTTATACAACTTATTGTTAGTATCCAACTTAAGATAACAACAATTTCCACGCACTGTCAACATCGCCATAACTCAGATAATTCTGAGCCATTTTGTGCTTTTCACGATGCGTCATATTTTTAATATTACTGTGATGCTCTTCAATATTTTCTACAAAATCGTTAATTTCTTCAGGCGTCGGAAATGTTTCCACATTACCCAGCATGCCCAAATCATTACCCGTAAAAATCATACTATTTTTAATCTCATCGGGCATGGCATCAATGCCAATCCCTAATGTTCTCAATGGTTTTGGTATTTCAAAAAAACCATTTTTAGCACGGTTGTAATAATTACCTCCAGCTCTCGCTACCAAATCTAATTTTTCCTGATTGATGAGATCATTTTCATCCAAAACATCTTTAGAAATATGAAGTTTAACAACCTCGCAAATCACTAAATTACCCGCACCAGCTTCAGTTCCCAATTTTATGATATCGTTGACTTTACACTCCATTTGTATTGGAGATTCTGCCACTCTAAATGGTTTCACCACATCTGATTTCAGCATAGTCAAACCTGCCTTTTCAAATTCGTTAACATCCTTTTCGTACTCCGTACTACTCAATGAGGCTTGGTGTACCAAATCATAATTAACTACATTAATGACCACCTCCCGTGTTGCCTCCACATTCTCTAAAGTATGCTTTACACTGTTATCCCTAACCCGTCTTGCCGGCGAAAAAATAAGAATTGGCGGATTGGCACTAAACACATTAAAGAAACTGAATGGTGACAAATTTGGATTCCCATCCTCATCAACCGTACTTGCAAATGCTATAGGTCTTGGTGCCACTGCACTCAACAAATACCCATGTAGCTTGCCTGTAGAGAGGTCTTTAGGATCAAATGTTATCATTTAAAAACTGTTTTGAAATGCAAATGTAACCATATTGTTAAACCTATAAAAATGAATTAGAAAGAGAATCAAACAATAATATCAACATAATTGCATTACATAACTAGCACACTAAAATTATAGCTGGAAAGATTTATTATTTGCTAATTTCTTTACCTATATTTAAAACTATTAATGCATTGATGTCTCACACTATGAACCGAAATATTTTACGGTGGATTATTATAGCTTCTTCTTTTATCATCATTTCTTTAATTTTGTGGAACACCTATATCTTCTTTCAAAACTTCAAAGCTGAAGAACGCATCAAAATGCAAAACTGGTCCTTTGCACAGTCAGAGCTCTTAAAATCAGACACTGATGAAAATGTGGAGCTTACCCTTAAAATTTTAGAAAGTAACCATACTACGCCGATGTTGGCAATCAATAAAGATGGCAGTTTAGGCACTTTTAAAAACATTGATAAAAAGAAAGTAAACGATTCTATTTCAGTTAAAAACCTCATCGAAGAATTTGAGAGTGAAAACAAACCCATTGATGTATATTTTGACAAAGAAATCTATTACACTATTTATTATGGCAACTCGCCCTTAATCAATAAGCTCAAATACTATCCTTTAGCCTTATTACTGATTATTGTATTGTTTGCTGCCGTGGTATATTTCTTTTATCGAAGTTCGAAAATTGCAGAACAAAACAAGCTATGGACGGGTATGGCGAAGGAAACCGCACACCAAATTGGCACGCCCTTATCATCCCTAGTGGGTTGGACGGAAATCTTACGATCTGAAGACGTAAATCCGTCTTATCTCTTAGAAATAGAAAAAGACATTTCTCGCTTACAAACCATTACAGAACGATTCAGCAAGATAGGCTCAATACCAACGCTAATACGGGTGGATATAGTTAAGGAAACCGTGGACTCTTACGAGTATTTAAAAGCACGGTCTAGCAATTTGATCACCTTTGAAATTGTGGCGCCAGAACATCCTATTTATGTCGCTCTCAATCAGCAGTTATACAGCTGGACCATAGAAAATTTAGTAAAAAATGCGATTGATGCGATGCGAGGCAAAGGCAAGTTAAGAGTTTCAGTTATTGAACACGACAAACAGGTAAAAATTACCGTTACAGATGCTGGTAAAGGATTGCCTAAAAGCTTGTATTCTAAGATTTTTGAACCTGGGTATACGAGTAAAAAACGCGGTTGGGGATTGGGACTTTCCTTGGCCAAACGGATAGTTGAAGATTATCATGAGGGTAAGATAAGAGTGCTGCATTCCGAAGTTAATAAAGGGACCACCATGGAAATATCATTAAAATTAATTCCGTAGATTTGACCCATGGAGGACAAGTTTTTCACGCTAAGAGAGGTCGATTTAAACAACAATTGTCCCGAATGTTATTCTAAAGAAGGACTGCAATTAACATTTAAGCAACGCTTTATTGAAACTCCATTGTACAAAGCCATTTCTAAAGATACGGCTCACAGTTTGTTTTGTAGAGTTTGCGACACCGCAATTTTTCCTGCACGTTGGACGGATGATATTGAACGGGTTTTTGAATATCAACAAAAGGCGTCGGTTCCAAAGCCTACATCACTTAAATTAAAAACCTTGTCTTGGTTCCTGGTCATAATACTAGCTATTATTTTGATTTTAGCTACATTGTTTTTCTTAGGAATATTTGAAGACCTGACCTTATAAGCGGTCAGAAATTGATTTTGCGATTGTTTCAAATTCTTCCTTAGCCAAACTGACTTTATTGGAAAAACGCATATCTTCCATAGAATGTAGTGGAATTAAATGCACGTGTACATGCGGCACTTCCAATCCTACCACTGCCATTCCTACACGTTTACAAGGCACTGCCTTTTTTATAGCGATTGCAACATTTCTAGAAAACTCCATCAATCCCGTATAGGTAGGCTCATCCAAATCAAATAATTGGTCCACTTCTATTTTGGGAATACAGAGTGTATGGCCTTTCGAGTTTGGGTTAACGTCTAAAAACGCCAAGAAATCTTTAGTCTCCGCCACTTTATAACATGGAATTTCACCATTAACTATTTTTGTAAATATTGATGCCATCGTTTCTTCTTTATTCTTTATTCTCTTTTCTATTTTCTATTTTCTATTTTCTATTTTCTAATTCTATAAATATAAAAAGAAAATTCCTGTCAGATTGCATCTTAACAGGAATGTTATATTTTGAGTCTTCTAAAGATTTGAAGAAGATTTAACACTTCAAAAACTCTATAAAACAACGTAATCTATCTGGAAATTTCTAAAATTTCAAATTTAAGAATTCCGTTTGGCACTTGTATATCTGCCACCTCACCTACTGATTTTCCTAAAAGACCTTTACCGATCGGAGAATTTACAGAAATTTTACCTGATGCTAAATCGGCTTCGCCATCAGCCACCAAGGTATAGTTCATTTCCATCCCGTTGGATTGATTTTTAATTTTGACTTTAGATAGGACCAGTACTTTTGAGCTGTCCAATTGCGATTCGTCAATAATACGCGCATTAGACAATTGCTCTTCAAGCTTAGAAATTTTCATCTCTAGCATGCCTTGGGCTTCTTTGGCAGCATCATATTCGGCATTTTCACTCAAATCGCCTTTATCCCGTGCTTCGCCAATAGCTTGAGATGCTTTTGGGCGCTCCACATCTTTTAAATGACTGAGTTCTTCCCTCAATTTCTTTAAACCTTCTGGGGTATAATAAGATACTTTACTCATAATTCCTTCGTTTTACTGTATATAAAATATGCTGAAACCCCGTTATGGGAAACAGCATAAAAAAAATCCCGCTTACACGAGATATTAAACAAATATACAAAATATTTACTTCAACTTTGAGATTGTTGTAAATTGCGTCACAATTTTTATCAGATGAAACACTTTTTTTTATTGGTGAGCTTGATGTTCTTAACCGCTTGTAGTAGAAACAACAGCGATGAGAATTGTAAATTTTTGGTCAATGCTCAAGTAAATGCTTCGGTTAATATGAATTTGCCACAATACAGTCAGTTGCAGTTTACCAGTAACTCCGTCTATTTGGCCAATCAGGGCAACAAAGGCGTCATTGTCACTAATGTTGGTAGTGGTTATCGCGCTTGGGATGCTGCAGACCCAAATCATGAACAATCAACATGTTCCTTATTAAAAATTAATGGCGCCAACGCAGTTTGTGGTTGCGATGACGCCAATACTTATAGTTTGTTTACCGGTGGTTCCGTTGGTCAGCAATTAGCTTGCGGATTAAAGGAATACCGCGTAAACGTTTCTGGAAATACACTGATCATCAGTAATTAAAATTTCAGGGTAATTCCCGCCAAAAAATTTGTCGTGGCTTGTGGGTAATACCCTGCACCTTCAATAGTTGAAATCTCTCCCGGAACCGAAAAATCGTCATCATAGGTGTAATAGTACCCATTAGATACATACTTCTCATTAAAGAGGTTGTTTACCAATCCGGATAACACAATGCTTTTAAAAACGCTGTTCATAGCGATTTCATAAGTGATATTGAAATCATTGACGAAATAACTCTTCAACTTAGACCCCTCAGCATCCGTATTTCCCATATACTGATCGCCCACATATTTACTCAATAATGACATCTGAAAATTGTCATTGGGCTGAAAAACAAAGGCATTTGCAGCGACAACCTCTGGAGAAAAAGAAATGTTGGTTTTACCAAGATTAACCAATTGCCCATCAAGAGACGCGTTGGTTTCCTTATTTTTATTGGAGCTTAATGTTAGATTAGGTTGTAAAGAAAAAGCTTTGCTTAACATGATAGCTGCCTCTATTTCTAAGCCTAAACGGTAGCTATCGCCACTGTTCGTACGAATGGGGTTTCCAGATTTGTCAATATTTCCGGTTAATACCAATTGCTCGTTATACAACATATAATAGGCATTCACATTAAATCTGAACGCTTTATCTGTATGTCTCCATCCCAATTCAAAATCGTTAAGTTGTTCTGGCTTTACAACATCGTTATTTTCAAAGTCATCCCTATTTGGCTCTCTGTTGGCTCTGGCATAAGAAAAATAGAGATTATTGGCATCGTTTATTCTATAAGTAATCCCAGCCTTTGGATTAAAGAAAGTGTAGTGCTCATCAATATTAAACGGCAATCGATCTGAATTTAAACCCGTCGTTCTATAATCGACCAAACGCAATTGTAAATCGCCATAAATGCTCAATTGTTCATTTAAGCGATAGGTAGCTTTGGAAATCAGACTGAAGTCGTCCTTTTTGCCGTTGCCATCATAATAACGATCTCTGATAGTGCTGCTACTCGGATACTGCGCCCAGATAATTTCGCCAAAATGATCCCCATCATACGTACTATATGAACCTCCAAAGGTCATATTGATCTGGTCATTCTTATAATTGGCATTCGCATTCAGCACATAAAAGTCATTATCTAACCAGCGGCGTCTGATTAAATCTGTAGAAGTTATGGCTTCACCATCAACAGTAATAGGAATAAGATCATAGTCTTCAAAATCTTGATCTTGTTTATATTGCTCAAAGTAACCGCTGCCTTTAGTGTAGTTGAAGGCAATGTTGGTAGACCACTGGTTAGAATAGCGCTCATTCCAATGCAATTGGTAATGGTCTTGACGGTAATTATCCACTTCATTGTCATAAAATTGGGTCACTCCGTTTTGATCGGTGTACATACCCGCAGTGTTGAAGGTCCGGTCGTTTTCTAATAGATCTTGATCTTCTAATCCATTCCATGATTGATAGGTTACCTCTTTGCCGCCAAAGGTGATTGCCTTTAATAAAGTATTGTCATCCACATATGCCCCTTGTAAAAAATAGGATTTTAAATCTGATGAGGCCCGATCAATATAACCGTCAGATTTAATATTGGACAAACGCCCAGCAATTTCAAAATGATCATTCAATTTGCCCGTACTGAATTTGACTGTGTGCTTCCGCGTATTAAAACTGCCAAAACTGTTAGAAATTTCTCCATTGGCTTGGTCGGAAACGGCATCCGTAAGTACATTAATACTGGCGCCAAAGGCCCCTGAACCGTTTGAAGACGTGCCTACGCCACGTTGCAGTTGCAAACTTTCTACAGAGGAAGCAAAATCATTAAGATTCACCCAAAAGGTCCCGAGTGATTCTGCATCGTTATACGGAATCCCGTTGATAGTCACGTTGGTAGATTGGGCATTAATACCACGCACTCTGATGTAAGTGTAACCCACGCCCGCACCGGCATCCGTAGTGGTTACTACCGATGGTAAATACCCTAACAACACAGGAAGATCCTGTCCTAAATTACGTTTTGAGAGCTCTACTTTCGAGATATTGGAATGGGTAATTGGTGAGGTCGCTTCTACACGAACAGCCTTTACCAGAACTTCATCTAGTTTTTCCACCACAGTGGAATCTTTAGGTTTCTCCTGCGCCTGTACGGCGACACCTAGCGCTAATGAGCATAAAATAGTAAGTGGAAATTTTTGCCTGAATAGGACTTTTCGGAAATGGAATAAATTTTTCATACGATTAGGTTATAATCGAATAAAAAGAGGTCATTATTCTTGTTAATATTTATTTGTTTTCAGTTTTAAGAAGCACTCCTAATTAAAAGTCACTTCGTAAAACTACTTGGCGATTATCGCCATTCCCTAAACAGCATTACCTGTTCTAGGTTCATTGGGTATGATCTCAGCCGTTAATAGGCACCCCTTTTTTGAGAACGCTGCAAAGATAGAAATGAATTGAGAATTAAAAATTAAAAACTACGAATATTTCAATCTATTTCAGAAAATTATTTTAACCTTATGAAGGTCAAACAAATCTGACTTAAAACACGCAATAAATTGATTTTATTCGATTTCCGGTGGTTTTCGATTAGATTTCTTATCGGCAACTTTGCGTTTCAATTTCAATCGTTTTTTGACCACGGATCTAGGGGTTTTTGTGCGAATCCTTTTTTTAGGAACGACTAAACCTTCCTTTAACACTTCAAAAAAACGCTGAATGACCAATTCCTTATTTTTATGTTGGCTTCTACTTTCTTCACACTGAAGGAGCAAGATGTTTTCCTTAGTAAGGCGGTTAGCAATGGTTTTGACTAACAGTGTTTTCTCATCTTCCGTTAAGCCCGCAGAATTCTCCAAATCAAATGTAAGCTCCACTTTTGAGGCTACCTTATTCACATTTTGACCCCCAGCACCAGAACTTCTGACCGCTTTAAAATCCAGTTCAGATTGTAACACGTCTTTATTCATGTTCCTAATGGATCTGGTGCGTAGGCTTCAATAAATCAGTGACCGTTTTTACTGGGTTGAAGGTAATCAACGGTACCTCAACAAAAATAGTATTCCAATACGCCATGCTCCCATTCCATAACCCTGGTAGCTCCAAAGCTTTTAAATCTTTACCAGCACTAGTCTTCGCGGTAATAAACGCAGCTTTAGGATCGATGTATTTTTGTAGATCAAAAATTTCTCCTTTGTAATTATTTGTGCCACATACTAAATCTACCGGATTAAAATGGGTTGCACTATCAAGGATTTTAATTTGGGATTTATTGTCTTTATCAATTTGAGCAGACTCAATAATTTGAAGCGAAATTTCGCCATTTTCACTTTTCACCCAAAATGGCCCACCACCGGGCTCGCCTTCATTTTTCACCATTCCGCAAATGCGAATTGGCCGATTTAACTTACTAAAGAGATATTCTATTTGATATTTTTTAGAATATTTTTCAAACTCAGTACTAATAACAATGTTTAATTCATTTATTAAAAATTCAGCAATTTCAATTAAGTCGCTTTCTGAAAGATCACCATCTTCCAAAACATTGAGATACTTAAAAATCTGTTGTTGTTTCTCCAACAACATTCCAGCCAACATCTTTTTATATTCCGCCACTTCATCTTCATACTTATACACCACGACATTGTCAATATTCTTGATAAAAATGACATCGGCGTCCAATTGATTTAAGTTTTCTAAAAGTGCCCCATGACCGGATGGTCTAAAAGTCAATTCGCCATTTTCCTCTCTAAAAGGTTCATTTTTTGGCGTTACTGCAATGGTATCCGTAGCTTCTTTTTGATAAGAAAACGAAATTTTAAATTTGGTATTTGTCTTGGCTTCGACAATTTTTTGCACACGTTTAAACTCTGCGTCAAAAATATGATTGTGTCGTTCAGAAATTGTAAAATGCAGGTCTGCAGCATTGTTGGTTGAAGCATATAATGCCGCTTCAAACAGATGCTCTTCAAAGGCTGTGGATAAATGGTCTTTATATTTATGAAATGGCAATAACCCTTTGGGATAGAAACCATAATTCATTTTATCTTCATCCAACATGGTTTTGGCAAACAGTAATTTTTGCTTGTCGTCTGACCACGATTCATAATTTGGATAAAACTTTTTAACGTGTTCGAGGACGTGACCATAAAAAGGAAGCTTTTCAAGTCCTACAAAAAACAACGATAAATCCGCGTCTTTAGTCCTATTGATATAGGAATTTATAGTTTCTTGTTCAGGACTATATTCATCAATGAAGCGGAATAAAGATTTAAACATACGTGTTGCGGCCCCAGATGCAGGCACAAACTTCGCAATTGAAACTTTGTCTCTTTGGGCATCGTAAAAATTGATATAATGTTTTTTGTCACTGTCAGAACAGCGCACAATCCCATTGCCAATAGTTGCGGCAGCGGTAAGATTTGCAAAGGGCATTCCGGTTGTAAATAAGGCAATTTGCGATTCGACCTTGGCTAAGCTTAGGCCTTTATGTTCCATCTGTAAAATATCTTTGTCTGTAAATTTCACGGTTTCAATTTTAATAGTTTATCAATGTGAGCTTTAGCACTATTAAGACGGTTCTCTAAAGTTCCTTTTAACATCACATATGGTTTATTATGACTTTTTAAAGCGCTTTCAAAAGCCTCAAACATTTCCTCCCGATCATTGGGCCGATCTCTCAGATTATCTGCTTCCCATGGGATATCAATATAAGTTAAAAAATAGAGATCATAAACATTTTCACGGGCATATTTCTCCAAATTTGTGTCAACACTTCCTGTGTAATACGCTTCTGAATACACCTTAGTTTCTAACAAATCCGTGTCGCAAATAAGCACTTTATTGGCTTTTGGCGCCGTTTCATTCTCGAGTCGCATTTGACCTTCAGCAATGGGCATTACATCCGCCTTGGTGAGCGCTTTATTTTGCAACAACTTGGCAGCAGCGTAAATTCGGGAATATTCAGGCACGTAAACAGTTTTGTAAAAGCCGGCCAATTCCATCGCCAATGTGCTCTTACCGGTTGATTCCGGCCCAAACAGAACTACTTTTAGGCAATCTGAGGGGTCTTGTCTAAGCTTTTCTTCCATGCTAAATATCCATAAATTGCAATGATTGTAAATCCGAAATACTGTATACTCGTAAATGTAAACCCTTTGAAAAAATAGAGCGGGATTGAAATGAGATCGCCCACAATCCAGTAAATCCAGTTTTCAACTTTACGTCTCGCCATGAGCCACATCCCCACAAAAAAGATCGCTGTTGTCAACGTATCTACGTAGGCCACCCAACTGGTCCATTTATCAAAAGTATTGTAAACGACAAACACAAAACCGAGGGTTGCCAAAAAAATAATAATGCTCATTTTATTTTCCCATGCAGTCGTTCTTGAAATTGGAGTAACATGTTCTGCATCCACTTTTCTGGTCCAAATATACCAGCCGTACACACTCATTATAAAGTAATAAGCATTAATCATCATATCGCCCAATAACTCCCATTTTAGCAGCAAGTACACAAAAATGCTGGTACTGATCATTCCGGTGGGAAACACTAAAATATTGTTTTGTTTGGAATACCAAACCGATAGAAAACCGAATATGACTGCCACAATTTCTAAAATAATATCGCTGGTGTCATAGCCAGTATATTGCCCGAATAGAAAATCAAAAATGAGGCTCATATTCGTGTCGGTCAGATTTAACGATTTTCATATACAGCAAGCCACGTTCCATGAAAGAAAAGGCTTCCTTTATCTCAGTAGTTAAAAGTGGCATGACAGTATCATAATCGCCATACACCTGGGTACTTAACGGATTCTCCAAAACTGTAAGTCCTGATGCTCGCAGTTTTTTTATAAAGTGAATGATGCTAGGTTCATAGTCATCATGTAAAGGCGTTAAAGTTAATTCCACTGATATTTTCATTAGACTCTAATTTAGTACAAAGTTATTTGTTTAATTCTTCAAAAAAGGATGCATTCTCTTCAAATGCTGTTCCAATCACTACCATATCTGCTCCAGCAGTGTAAGCGTTGTCGAGTTGTTGTTTCGATGTAATTCCGCCACCAATAATTAACGGAATGCGCACTTCCTTTTTTACGGCGTGAATGATTTCTACATCTATGGGGTTCATCGCGCCACTTCCCGCTTCCAAATAAATGCATTTCATGCCTAACAATTGCGACGCTACAGCAGTATCTACAATGTCCTGAATGTTATGTCTTGATAGTGGCGAGGTCTGGGTGACACGTTCTACAGCGGTTTCCTTACCGTTTTCTATTAGAAGATAACCTGTGGGAATAACTTCAAGCGCCATGGTCCTTAATACCGATACCGCTTCAATCTGTTTTCCAATTAAATAGTCAGGATTTCTTCCGGATACCAATGACAAAAACAGCAAGGCATCTGCGTGTGACGATATTTGCGAGACATCTCCAGGGAAAATGACGATAGGCAAATCGGTCACTCCTTTCAAAATCCGAATCAATTCGTCGGTCTTAAAAGCTTCAACAGTACTCCCGCCTACGAAAATATGGGTAGCTTTAGATGCATTTAATTTGACCATGAAAGTCGACAACCCTTCAAATTCCATTTTATCAGGATCAATCAAGATGGCCAAAAGCTGTTCGCCTTTAGTAATGGAACTTAACATATCTTCATGTATGGCTTTCATCTTAATCTTGATTCAGGGAAATCTTATGCTCTAAAAATATCTAAACAGAAGCAAACAAATGTTTAGGGTTGTTGGATTTATCTCTACTTTATGTTAGCAAACATAGGCACAGGTAAACCCTTCGAATTCGAAAAATCGAGTTTCATACCTGTGTTTTCTATCTTCATAATCAATCCACGCAATGGTTTCTTCATCTTTTAACATAAAAGGAATGACCAAAAAATGTTCTCTAAACAACATTCCCGGGGTAGCAAACAATTTATAAAGTGATTCCTTAATGCACCAAATCACCGTTAATTTATTGATATAATCTTCAGCTGTAGTCACTAAATAATCAAATTCATATCCAATAAACTTATGAGCGATGACAGCTATTTTTTGGCGTTGTTTTTCGATATCTATGCCAACCACAGAATCACTTACAATAACACCAGAAAATGTGAATGAATGGGTAATAGAAATAAATTTACCATCTTTTAAATGCGGTTTTCCGTTTTCGTCGTAGTACAAGTCCGCATCCGTATATCCAAATTCGGCTAAAAGGTGTCGCACACTTAAAAATCCGCGTTGGTGCAGCTCACTTTTCATGCCCACCACACGTTTCATACTTTCGGCTCTTAGCGTGAGTGGCTGAAGGAGTGCCTCATAGCGCTCCGTAATCTTCCAGATTTTAACAGTAGTTTGTGAATTTGGAGTAATGGTTTTATATAAAGGCATTTATGTTTCTCGAAGTTATTAATTATCTTTGCAGTCGCAAAACGAATAATAGAAACAAATATACAATTATGTAATTCTCTAAACAACCACGCTGGTTTAGAAATGTGAGTAATAAAGAATTGTATTTGTTAAATCAAAAAAAATAGTACATATGAATACGAAAACAGTGCCTTACGTACCTTACAAAGTCAAAGACATGTCACTTGCGGCTTGGGGAAGAAAAGAAATTGAACTAGCTGAAGCTGAAATGCCAGGGTTAATGAGCCTCCGTGAAGAATATGGCGACTCACAACCACTTAAGGGCGCACGTATTGCAGGATGTTTGCACATGACCATCCAAACGGCGGTTTTGATTGAAACCTTAACTGCTCTTGGCGCAGAAGTTACGTGGAGTTCATGTAATATTTTCTCTACACAAAATCAAGCTGCTGCTGCAATGGCTGAGGCTGGAATTCCGGTATATGCTTGGAAAGGCATGAACGAAGAGGAATTTAACTGGTGTATAGAACAAACCTTATTTTTTGGTGAAGACAGAAAACCATTAAATATGATTTTAGATGATGGTGGCGATTTAACCAATATGGTTTTCGATAAATATCCTGAGTTGATGGAAGGCATTAACGGACTTTCGGAAGAAACGACTACAGGTGTTCACAGACTTTATGAGCGTATGAAAAATGGCACGTTATCAATGCCTGCAATCAACGTTAATGATTCTGTAACAAAATCTAAATTTGACAATAAATACGGGTGTCGTGAAAGTGCAGTTGATGCTGTACGTCGTGCAACTGATTTAATGTTGGCCGGAAGACGGGTTGTAGTTTGTGGATATGGTGATGTTGGTAAAGGTACAGCAGCGTCCTTTAAAGGTGCTGGAAGTATAGTAACGGTTACTGAAATTGACCCAATTTGCGCTTTACAAGCAGCTATGGATGGTTTTGAAGTTAAGAAACTTGAAACTGTTGTCGCCAATGCTGATATCGTAATAACAACTACTGGAAATAAAGACATCGTTCAAGGGAAGCATTTTGAAATGATGAAAGACAAAACTGTTGTTTGTAACATTGGTCACTTTGACAATGAAATTGAAATGTCATGGTTGAACAAAAACTACGGCGATACGAAAGTAGAAATCAAACCACAGGTTGATAAATATACCGTACACGGAAAAGACATCATCATTTTGGCTGAAGGCCGATTGGTGAATTTGGGCTGTGCTACGGGTCACCCAAGTTTTGTAATGAGTAACTCATTTACAAACCAAACTTTGGCACAATTAGAATTGTGGACCAACAGAGATGCTTACGAAAACAAAGTATATATGTTGCCGAAGCATTTGGATGAAAAAGTAGCCAAATTACATTTAGAAAAAATTGGTGTAGAATTGACAGAATTACGTGACGAGCAAGCTGAGTATATTGGTGTTGCCGTTGAAGGTCCTTACAAACCGGAATATTACAGATACTAATATTCAAAAAACATAAGTTAAAAATCCCAAGCAGTAATGTTTGGGATTTTTTTTGTTTTCATACCACTTATAATCACTGTCACTTCGAGTGATTTTCAAGCACGGTAGTGATTGGAAATAGTATCGAGAAGCGTCTTAAAATGAACTATCTGAATGTTCTCGATACATCCAGAAAGCTCCAACTTAATCATTCTAAAACAAAAACGATTTCCAAAGCTTTCAGGACACTCGAACTGACAAGCGATACACTTTTGTCACTTCGAGTGATTTTCAAGCACGGTAGTGATTAAAAATAGTATTGAGAAGCGTGCAAAAACATATGTATTAGCGAAAGGTTCTCGATACATCCTGAAAGCTTTAACATAATCATTCTGAAACAAAAAAATTCCCAAAAGCTTTCAGGACACTCGAACTGACAAACGTTATTCACTGTCACTTCGAGTGATTGTCAAGCAAGGCAGTGATTGGAAATAGTATCGAGAAGCGTGCAAAAACTCAATAGTTATTAGCGAAAGGTTCTCGATATATCCTGAAAGCTTCAACTTAATTATTCTCAAACAAAAAAATCCCCAAAAGCTTTCAGGACACTCGAACTGACAATCGTTATTCACCGTCACTTCGAGTGATTGTCAAGCAAGGCAGTGATTGAAAATAGTATCGAGAAGCGTGTTAAAAACTCAATATGTATTAGCGAAAGGTTCTCGATATATCCTGAAAGCTTCAACATAATCGTTCTCAATCAAAAAACGATTTCCAAAGCTTTCAGGACACTCGAACTGACAACCGTAATCACTGTCACTTCGAGTGATTTTCAAGCCCCAGAGGGATTGGAAATAGTATCGAGAAGCGTGTTAAAACCTAATATGGATTAGCGAAAGGTTCTCGATACATCCTGAAAGCTTCAACATAATCATTCTCAATCAAAAAACCATTCTTCAAGCTTTCTGGACACTCGAACTGACAAACGTTATTCACTGTCACTTCGAGTGATTTTCAAGCACGGTAGTGATTGGAAATAGTATCGAGAAGCGTATATTTAAGTATGAAATTTTATTATGTCTATATTCTCAAATGCTCTGATGAAACCTATTACACTGGTTTTACGTCAAATCTTGAGCAACGGTTTATGGAGCATCAATCGGGCAAGTATAAAGAAAGCTATACATACAATCGAAGACCCTTACTACTTGAATTTTACCAAGAATTTGTAGATCCAAATCAAGCAATTATGATTGAAAAGCAAATCAAAAAATGGTCAAAGGCTAAAAAAGAAGCTTTGATCAATAATGAATTTGAGAAGTTGCCTAATCTGGCTAAGAAGAAATTCAAATAAAACTCATAATGCTTTGAGTTACTTTGGAAATTCTAAAGGTTCTCGATACATCCTGAAAGCTTTAACATAATCATTCTGAAACAAAAACAGTTCATAAAAGCTTTCAGGACACTCGAACTGACAAACGTTATTCACTGTCACTTCGAGTGATTTTCAAGCACGGCAGTGATTGAAAATAGTATCGAGAAGCGTGCAAAATCCCAATAGGTATTATCGAAGGTTCTCGATACATCCTGAAAGCTTTAACATAATCATTCTGAAACAAAAAAATCCCCAAAAGCTTTCAGGACACTCGAACTGACAAACGTTATTCACTGTCACTTCGAGTGATTTTCAAGCACAGTAGTGATTGAAAATAGTATCGAGAAGCGTGCAAAAACTCAATAGGTATTAGCGAAGGTTCTCGATACATCCTGAAAGCTTCAACATAATCATTCTAAAACAAAAACAATTCATAAAAGCTTTCAGGACACTCGAACTGACAAACGTTATTCACTGTCACTTCGAGTGATTGTCAAGCACGGCAGTGATTGAAAATAGTATCGAGAAGCGTGCAAAAACTCAATATGTATTAGCGAAAGGTTCTCGATATATCCTGAAAGCTTCAACATAATCGTTCTCAATCAAAAAACCATTCTCCAAGCTTTCTGGACACTCGAACTGACAAACGTTATTCACTGTCACTTCGAGTGATTGTCAAGCACGGTAGTGATTGGAAATAGTATCGAGAAGCGTATATTTAAGTATGAAATTTTATTATGTCTATATTCTCAAATGCTCTGATGAAACCTATTACACTGGTTTTACGTCAAATCTTGAGCAACGGTTTATGGAGCATCAATCGGGCAAGTATAAAGAAAGCTATACATACAATCGAAGACCCTTACTACTTGAATTTTACCAAGAATTTGTAGATCCAAATCAAGCAATTATGATTGAAAAGCAAATCAAAAAATGGTCAAAGGCTAAAAAAGAAGCTTTGATCAATAATGAATTTGAGAAGTTGCCTAATCTGGCTAAGAAGAAATTCAAATAAAACTCATAATGCTTTGAGTTACTTTGGAAATTCTAAAGGTTCTCGATACATCCTGAAAGCTTTAACATAATCATTCTGAAACAAAAACAGTTCATAAAAGCTTTCAGGACACTCGAACTGACAAACGTTATTCACTGTCACTTCGAGTGATTTTCAAGCACGGCAGTGATTGAAAATAGTATCGAGAAGCGTGCAAAATCCCAATAGGTATTATCGAAGGTTCTCGATACATCCTGAAAGCTTTAACATAATCATTCTGAAACAAAAAAATCCCCAAAAGCTTTCAGGACACTCGAACTGACAATCGTTATTCACTGTCACTACGAGTGATTTTCAAGCACGGTAGTGATTAAAAATAGTATTGAGAAGCGTGCAAAAACATATGTATTAGCGAAAGGTTCTCGATATATCCTGAAAGCTTCAACATAATCGTTCTCAATCAAAAAACCATTCTCCAAGCTTTCAGGACACTCGAACTGACAAACGTTATTCACTGTCACTTCGAGTGATTTTCAAGCACGGTAGTGATTGGAAATAGTATCGAGAAGCGTGTTAAAAACTCAATATGTATTAGCGAAAGGTTCTCGATACATCCTGAAAGCTTTAACATAATCATTCTGAAACAAAAAAATCCCCAAAAGCTTTCAGGACACTCGAACTGACAAACGTTATTCACTGTCACTTCGAGTGATTGTCAAGCAAGGCAGTGATTGGAAATAGTATCGAGAAGCGTGCAAAAACTCAATATGTATTAGCGAAAGGTTCTCGATACATCCTGAAAGCTTCAACTTAATTATTCTCAAACAAAAAAATCCCCAAAAGCTTTCAGGACACTCGAACTGACAAACGTTATTCACTGTCACTTCGAGTGATTTTCAAGCACGGCAGTGATTGAAAATAGTATCGAGAAGCGTGCAAAATCCCAATAGGTATTAGCGAAGGTTCTCGATACATCCTGAAAGCTTCAACTTAATCATTCTCAAACAAAAAAATCCCCAAAAGCTTTCAGGACACTCGAACTGACAATCGTTATTCACTGTCACTACGAGTGATTTTCAAGCACGGCAGTGATTGAAAATAGTATCGAGAAGCGTGCAAAAACCTAATATGGATTAGTGAAATGTTCTCGATACATCCTGAAAGCTTCAACATAATCATTCTCAATCAAAAAAACATTCCCAAAGCTTTCAGCACACTCAAACTGACAACAAAAAAAGCCCTTTCAAAAAAATGAAAGGGCTTCTCCTAATTTAAGAACATAATTTAGTTGCTCTTCTTAGCTTTTTTACTGTTGCTAGCCTTTCGATTGGTCTTTGGATGCACCAAAGTCATTTCGTCAATTAAATGTGTCGCACCAGCATATTTATCAACGATAAACAACACATAGCGTAAATCGACCATAATGTTTCTACAAATTTCTGGATCGTAATAAATATCACTCATCGTACCTTCCCAAACGCGGTCAAAATTTAATCCGACCAAGTTGCCATGGGCATCAATAGCTGGACTTCCAGAATTACCTCCTGTGGTGTGGTTCGTGCCTATAAAGTTTACTGGTACTTTCCCTGTAGCATCTGCATACTGACCGAAATCTTTATCTGCATATAATTGCTGTAATTTTTCAGGCACATCAAACTCATAATCGCCAGGAACATATTTCTCCATAACGCCATCTAAATAGGTTACAGGCTCATAATATACCGCATCTCTAGGCTCATAGCCTTTAACCTTTCCGTAGGTAACGCGTAAAGTTCCGTTAGCATCTGGGAAATAACGCTGCTCTGGCAACACTTCCATTAATGCCGTCATATACTGTTGCTCAAGTGCATTGATTTGTGGGTTGAGCTCTTGGAATTTTGGTTCTATCACCGTGTAAAATTCCATAATAAAAGGTTTTAAGTATTGAAAAGCCGCATCGTTATTCAATTTTTCTAACACCTCTGTAGATGTCCCTTCCAACACCTTCAAAGCACTATCTAAATTGGTAAAGGCTGTTCTATCATAAATAGTAGCATCCACATTAACCGTATACAAAGGCATGACTGCTTCAAAAACACCTCTATCTACAGTAGCATTGTAATCTTTATAGATACCTTTCAAACGTCCAACATTGGCATCTCTTTGTTTTTCGAACGTCTCTTCGCCATTGGCCGCTGCAGCCTCTAGTTGTGCTAGATTAAATAACACTGGCGTCAACTCATTGGTTCTTAAAAAGACTTCAATAAAACTGCGACGCTTCACAGTAACCTCTTCAATCTCGTTATATAAACGCTCAAGTTCTGGTAAAACAGTTCCGTATTTACTTTCAAGTCCTTTCGCCTTTAATTGCTTTGTGAATTCCGCTTCTTGCGCTTTTTTAATCGCAATGGCGCCACTTTTTTCAATTCCTAAATTTTCACCAATCCATTTCTTCCAAGCATTTGCAATTCGTGCTTGTTTAGAAGCATACTGAATTCTGATTTGGTCATCCGCTTTCATATTGGCATCAATTACCTTTAACGCAGCTTCTCTGATGGCAATGGTATTAGGATTGATTTTTTCTACAATTTGCGCCACGGCAACGGCAGGCAAATATTCGTCCGTAGTTCCTGGAAATCCGAATACCATGGTGAAATCATCTTCACTGATGCCGTCTAAAGAAACTGGCAAGAAGTGTTTTGGTGTAAACGGTACGTTATCTTTCGAATATTTTGCAGGACGATTGTTTTTGTCAGCATAGATTCTAAACATTGAGAAATCGCCGGTATGACGCGGCCATACCCAATTGTCAGTATCAGATCCAAATTTTCCAATACTTGACGGTGGTGTACCTACCAATCTGACATCTTCATAACGTTCAGTAACAAAAAGGAAGTATTGATTGCCTTTGTAAAACGCCTTTATTTTAGTGTCTTGCCAAGCTTCCTTTTTCGCTGCCTTTTCAATTGCAGTGCTATTGCTGCCTCTTTTTGATTGTTGCTCTCTGTCTGACATCTCCGCAGTAACCCCTTCTAAAACTTGTTTGGTCACGTCTTCTATTCTGACAATAAACTCAACATATAAGCCTTCATTAGGCAATTCTTCACTGAGTGTTTTTGCCCAAAATCCGTTTTTTAGATAGTCATTCTCTAAAGATGAATGTGATTGGATTTGACCGAAACCACAGTGATGGTTGGTCAAAATCAGACCTTTTGGCGAAATAACCTCACTGGTACACCCGCCATTAAAATGCCCAATCGCATCTTTTAAACTAGAATTATTGACATCATAAATGTCTTTTGCTGACAATTTACTGCCTAGACTTTGCATTTCAGTTTCATTCATGCCTTGAAGTAAGGACGGAATCCACATTCCTCCTTGTTGGGCAGAAACTTGAAGGGTAATAAAAAGAACTAAAAATTTAAAAAGTTTCATATCTCACAATGGTTTTTAAAAGAAGCCAAATATAAGCAAGACGCTACTAAAATTAAACTATTTACACATGAATTGCTGCTTACCTCCAAATTCAACCGCTAACAGATCGTCCTCCTGATTGTAAGTTTTTTTGTTTATATTATCTCCTTATTTCAAAATCATACCAAAATGCAACACCGCTCCAAACTCCCAGATGTGGGTCCTACAATATTTTCTGTCATGAGTAGCTTAGCCCAAGACCAGCACGCTTTGAATTTATCACAAGGATTTCCAAATTTTGAGAGTGATCAAAAGCTCATTGATTTGGTGAATAGCGCCATGAATTCAGGCCACAATCAATATGCCCCCATGGCCGGAATTATGGAGCTGCGAGTGGCCATTGCCCATAAATTTGAGCAGCTCTACAATACCTCCTATCATCCAGAATCAGAAATTACCGTAACCGCCGGCGCCACCCAAGCTATTTTTACCATCATCTCCGCTTTTATAAAGCAAGATGATGAAGTGATAATTTTCAGACCGGCTTATGATTGTTATGAACCAGCTGTAGAGCTCAACGGTGGTAAAGTCATCTCCGTACAATTGGAAGCGCCAACTTATAAAGTAAATTGGGATGAGGTAAAAAGAATCATCACCTATAAAACAAAAATGATTATCATTAATACCCCGCAAAATCCTAGCGGCACCGTATTTTCTAAAGAAGACATGTCTACATTAGAGGATTTGCTCAGAGGTACATCTATTATTTTGTTAAGTGATGAGGTATATGAACATATCATTTTTGATGGTGAACAGCACCAAAGTGCTTGCTTATACCCCGACCTAAAAGCAAGAAGTTTCGTGGTAGCCTCTTTTGGAAAAACATTTCATAACACAGGTTGGAAAATGGGCTATTGCTGTGCTCCGAAAGCCTTGATGGCCGAATTTCAAAAAGTGCATCAGTTTAATGTGTTTTGTGTGAATCATCCCATCCAAAAGGCCTTGGCCGAATACCTAAAAGAGCCTGATCATTATCTCGGACTTTCCTCTTTTTATCAAAAAAAGCGCGATTTATTTTTAAGCCTAATTGAAACGTCACGATTTAAATTCACGCCTGCTCAAGGCACCTATTTTCAGGTTTTGGATTACTCGGCCATAACTTCTGAAAATGATCTCGACTTTGCAAAACGACTCACCAAAGAACACAAAATCGCCTCTATTCCATTATCTGTGTTCAACACACATCATTTGGATAATAAAGTTCTGCGATTCTGTTTGGCAAAAACGGATGACACTTTAAAACAAGCTGCGGATATCCTAAATAAAATCTGACTTTTGCACTATATATATAACCCCTTTAACCACCTAATAAAACGAAGTTTCATGGTTTTGTAAACAAAAAACACAGCTCTGTGTACTACTGGACATTGACTTGCTAAAAATTCGAAATTGACCTTAAAATTTGCTATTTTTACAAGGATATAAATTGCATACAAAGGATGATTTTTTTGACGATTGATGTGATTTATAATAACCTAAATCTTGTATTATGAAAATTTGGATAATTGTATTGTTTTTAAGCTTGGGATCTTTCATGAATGCCCAGCAAGTCATCAGTAACGGTAAGGTTTATGAAGTTAAGGGAAAAGCAATTTTTATGGATGGCGAAGAAATTACAACGTCGTTGCTTAAAACTGAAAAAGACCAAATCTTTAAAACTTTAAAGACTCAAACCAGAGACGCCAAACGTGCCGAGAAAGCTCAGAAACGTCTGGAAAAATCCCATAAAAAAGCTCAGAAGCAATTAAAAGAGAAGCAAAAAGCCCAAAGTAGATTTAATAAGGCCAAGAAAAGATTGGACCAAAACAAAGCGAAATATGAAAAGCTTAAGGCAGCAGGAAAACTTTCTCCAAATGCCGACGTGAAATGGATTAAAAAGCTTGACGGGTACACTAAAACCTTAGAGAAAGCTACCAGAAATCTTAAGCGCACCTAATGGCTGAGGTTTTAAATATTGCTTTAATTCAATCCGAGCTTGCGTGGGAAAACCCAGCACAAAATCGCCGTGATTTTACAAAAAAAATTGAAGGCTTATCGGATAATGTAGATCTTGTGGTGCTCCCTGAAATGTTCACATCTGGGTTTACGATGAATCCTGCTCGGGTGGCAGAGACCATGTTGGGCGACACCATCCTTTGGCTTAAAACGCTAGCCAGTAAAAAGCAAGTTGCCATTACCGGTAGTTTAGTCATCACGGAAGATGGAAATTTTTACAACCGCATGGTGTTTGTCCATCCTAATGGCACTATTGAGCATTACGACAAGCGCCACACCTTCACCCTAGCCGGCGAAGACAAAGTCTATACTGCAGGCAGTAAAAAACTTATCGTGAAATTTAAAGGATGGAACATTTGTCCGTTAATTTGCTACGATTTAAGATTTCCGGTATGGTCTCGAAACGCAGAACATTATGACCTTTTAATTTATGTGGCCAACTGGCCAACATCCCGCATTACAGCGTGGGACACCTTATTAAGAGCGCGTGCTATTGAAAACATGACCTATTGCGTGGGTGTTAACCGCGTGGGTACGGACGCTAATAACAACGACTATTCAGGTCATTCAGTGGCTTACGACGTGTTAGGAAACAGGTTAGACCAGATTCCCGAAAATGAAGTGGCTATTGAAGTGGTAGCGTTACATAAAAAAGACATCGCCACCCATAGAAGCAAACTTAGTTTTCTATCGGATCAGGATCAATTTTCAATAACGTAAACGTATATACAGTATCCCATCCGGTTCTGGCCTCTACAGGCTCTGAGTAATAACTAACTCGTTCTGGTTGTATTTTCTTGAGATAACTTCCTGTATCCCATTTTCGATTGCCATTGGCATCATAAACAACTCTCAAAAAATAATTGCCGGGATTGATGTGTCTAAAATCAAACGGGCGCGGTTCCTCTGCATACTGCTCGTATTTGACGTTCCCTTTATCATCCGTCAGTTGCACGATTACCGGGTACACCGCATCTATCAACGATACCCGTACATCCGACAGCTCAGAGAACTTCTTGGTTTTTAATTCATACCGCAAGGTATCATTGACCTTTCCAAAAAAGTCAGTGACAGCTTCAGGCAACAGCCTAATTTTATAAACATTAGCTTCTGTTTTATTAAATTTAAATCGGAATCTATTTTGGAGCGTATCAAATTCTGTTGTAAAGGTAATATTCACCGAATCTTTATCGATGATAGTCACTTTGCTTTCGTCTAACCGCTCAAGGGGCACATTAGCCTCGATTGCAAAATCACTATCAAAACTGACCGCATTGCCAGCAGACGGCTTGATATTTAAAGAGTCAATTTTTAAATCCCTAAACCGATGTTTTAAAGTATCTGTATAGGTTTTATTTTTGACCACAAAATACGTTGTATCCATTTCTACCTTTGGTTTATACCAATAGTAAAGCGTATCTTTCTGAACATCTTTAAGAATCCGATATTCAAAACCTTCCGGCTTATCGCCCATCATTTCTATAGTGGTATTTTTATAATCGCCGCGAAACCCGAATTCTATTTTTTGCTTGGCCACTTGTAACGGACGTTCTGAACTAAAATCAGGAATTTCCTTAAACAATTTTAATTCATAAAAGTCATCTGAGGGCACCGTAATTTCACGATCATAAAACCCTATTTTGTCCGATTTTTGTTGGTAGGTATAATTACTGTTCTCATCTTTTAAAGCGACTATTCGGTACTTGCCAGCTTTAATATTATCAATACTAAAGGTGCTCACACTATCTAAAGTATTGGTTACATATTTAGGTTGTTTCTTAAAAATTGTGGAATCTGAGTAGGTAGAATCAACTTCATAAAGCATGACCGTGACAAATTTTTCCGGTTCGCGCTTTTCCGCATCAAGAATAATTCCTTTTACAGAAAGAGAGTCGATATAACTTCCAGTCGAAAAAACGTATTTGTAATAGGAATATGGGTTTTCTTCATTGTTATCAACGATGCTTTGCCCAAAATTAAAAGCATAAGTGGTGTTGACCTGTAAGGTGTCATTAATTTTTATGCTGATGTATTTGCTCGCACTCCCGAGTGGCATGACATCGGGCTGCGGATCCATTGGAGGAGAAATAATAAGCTGCTTTTGGACATTTTTTATCTTGATATATTCATCAAAATAAATCTTGATTTCGTTGCCCTTAAAGTTTGTCGTATAATTTTCTGGTAAAGACCGTACTATTTGTGGTGGCTGCGTATCCTTCTCACCTCCCGAAGGTGTACCTCTATTGGCGCAATTGACAAGGGTTACAAGAATTCCGACAAATAGAAATAGTTTATAAGAGATTTTAAACATCAGCAGACACAAATTTTAGCAAATTAACGACATATTTAGCTGAAACGAAAAAATTACTCTGCAATTGCCATGGTAGCCACACTTATTGTAAGGCCTTCAATTTTCAGTAAGGCATTGGCGCAAATCTCTAGAGTGGCGCCTGTGGTAATGATATCGTCTACCAATAAAACGTGTTTACCTTTTAAACTTTCCAATTCTGTAATCGTAAAAACAGTCTCATCATTGGTCCAACGTCGCAATCGATCTTTAAAAACTTGGGTAGTAGTGGCTTTTGTCTTTTGGAGCACTCGCGTATTATATTCGCAGTTTAGAGCTTTTGCAAGTTCCCGTCCGAATTTGTCCACTTGATTGTAGCCGCGTTGTCGTAATTTTTTAGAGTGCAATGGCACCGGTACGACAACATCAACAGTCCTAAATCCTTCATGGGCACGTAAGTCTTCACCTAGCCAGGCTCCTAAAAATTCGCCAATTTCCTCATGACCTTTGTATTTCAGGTTATGCAGCAAATGTTGTACAATTCCTTTTTTTGAAAACCATAAGAGTGAGGTGGCGTATTTTAATTGCACTCTTCCGTAGAGAATCTTAGTGACTTCATTTTGGGCGATATTTTTAATTTCAGTCAACGGCAATTCATGTCTACAAAATGTACACAAATGCAGTTCATTATCTTCCAAAGGGCAATCGCACGTCAGACAAATCTTCGGAAAGAATAGGTTTAACAAATTTTTGACCATTTAATCGAATAAAAGCAACCACTACAAACTTAATATATAATTTCGTTAATTAATCAATCCTTATTTCCCTTAATTATTAATAATGATAGTTAACCCTCAGTTATTTAACTACAAACTCATTATTGGTTCATTGATTGTTGCACTTGTGGCTCTAAGCGTATTTAGTTTTACAACTTACGAATCTGAAAAAGCCCAACAACACTTTTTGAAGCAAGAGCAACAATTGGTGGAACATGAGCTGTCCGAAATGCTCGACAAGTACGATGCCATCAGTGATAGTAGCGACCTCCTTTCCCAACAACTTATGGTGGCGAAAAACAGCACAAAGTCCGCCTTAGAAAAGCTACGACTTTTGGAAGGAGATTTCTCAGTGTTTTCACGCTTTAAATCCGATTTTTCAGAACTTAAATCGCGTAACAATGTGCTCTTCAAAACTATAGACTCCTTAGCTTCGGCCCACAATAATTTAAAACTTGACCATCAAAATACCGTATCTTCCCTTAATCAAGAGAAGAAAAGCAATGCATCGCTTCTAGAAACGAATGCAACACTCAACAAAAAAATTGAGTCGGGATCCAAGTTAACCGCGAATTCAATTCAGGCAACAGTTTTTAAGATTGGAATACCTTCAGTTGAAACCAGCAAAGCTTCCCAAGCCAACCGCATAGATGTCTGTTTTACTTTGGCAGAAAACGCATTGACTGAGCCAGGCAGCAAAGAAATTTACATTCAAATTTTAAATCCTCTCAATAATGTGATTGCCGATAAAGGCGCCATAACATTTGGAGAATCCCTACTCCTTTATAGCGACAAGCAACTCATTACTTACAACAATAAAAGCATTCAGGTATGCACCAGTATTGTAGCTAAAGAAAATGACAAACCTTTTGCTAAAGGCGTATATTTTGTAAACGTTTTCCATAAAGACCGAAAACTTGGTGCTACACAAGTCGTTTTAAACTAAAACCCTAAAATATATTTGCTGAAACCGTTCCTTTAATTGGTACGGTTTTCTATTTTTGCAGTTATGACAAATCAGGACGATCAATTTAAGAAAGTTGTATCTCACGCCAAGGAATACGGATATGTATTTCAAAGTAGTGAAATATACGATGGCCTAAGTGCAGTGTATGACTACGCACAAAACGGGGCTGAATTAAAGAAAAATATACGGGACTACTGGTGGAAAGCCATGGTACAAATGCACGATAATATTGTGGGCATTGATTCCTCAATTTTTATGCACCCAACTACTTGGAAAGCTTCAGGCCACGTTGATGCCTTTAATGATCCTTTAATAGATAATAAAGATTCCAAAAAACGCTACCGAGCTGATGTTTTAATTGAAGACTATTGCGCCAAAATTGAAGGTAAAATTGACAAGGAAGTTGATAAAGCAGCCAAACGCTTTGGAGACGCTTTTAATAAAGAAGAATTTATAACTACCAACCCGAGAGTTGTTGGTTACTACGATAAAATTAAAACCATTCTCTCGCGTATGGCAAAATCTTTAGAATCTGAAGATTTAGCGGACGTGAAAGCGCTTATTGAGGAGTTAGAAATTGCTGATCCCTTAACGGGAAGTCGCAATTGGACGGAAGTAAAACAGTTTAACCTAATGTTTGGCACCAAATTAGGTGCTTCAGCTGAAAGTGCTATGGATTTATACCTTCGTCCTGAAACAGCGCAAGGTATTTTTGTCAACTTCCTGAACGTTCAAAAAACAGGTCGTATGAAGATTCCGTTTGGGATTGCTCAAACTGGAAAAGCTTTTAGAAATGAAATTGTAGCAAGGCAGTTTATTTTCAGAATGCGCGAGTTTGAACAAATGGAAATGCAATTCTTTATTAAGCCAGGTACACAAAAAGAATGGTTTGAACATTGGAAAGAAGCGCGCATGAAATGGCACTTATCATTGGGCATGGGTACTGAAAATTACCGTTTTCATGATCATGAGAAATTGGCTCACTATGCTGACGCGGCTACAGATATCGAATTCAAATTCCCATTCGGGTTTAAGGAATTGGAAGGCATCCATTCTAGAACCGATTTCGATTTAAAACAACACGAAGCCTTTTCTGGGAAAAAACTTCAGTATTTTGATCATGAAACCAATGAAAGCTATACACCATATGTATTAGAAACTTCTATTGGGTTAGACCGTATGTTTTTAGCCGTGTTTTCAAATGCTTTAGTTGAAGAAGAACTTGAAAACAACACGACAAGAACCGTATTGAAATTACCATCCGTATTGGCTCCCGTTAAGGCGGCCATTTTACCATTGGTTAAAAAAGATGGTTTACCTGAAGTTGCACGTCAAATTTTAGAGGATTTGAAGTGGGATTTTAATGTGACTTACGATGAAAAAGATGCGGTAGGTAGACGTTATAGACGTCAGGATGCCAACGGGACGCCGTTTTGCATTACTGTTGATCACGATACTTTAGAAGACCAAACGGTAACCATTCGTCATAGAGATACAATGGAACAAACCCGTGTTAAAATAGAAGACTTACGCGAGATTATCAAAAAAGAAGTGGATATGAAATCTTGGTTGCAGAAAATATAATTATTCTGCTTTGACATAAAACAGTCACTACTATAAAGGTCCAAATACTAATAGGTTATTATTAGAATTTGGACTTTTAAGTTTTATTTTACGCTTAAAATCGGTAGCCGACGTTAAATCCAAATTTACCAACAATGGGCGAATAATCATAGTAGTCATCATTATTGGTGTTAAAGAAATTTCTACCAATGCCGCCATTCACTTCAAACACGAAACCTCCGGAGGTTACCCATTTTCCGCCCAAACCAAAGCCCAAAGCAAAATCAGAAACGTCTTCATCCCAATAACTATAATGCCCCTCTACAGAAGTTGTGTAATACTTCTGTTCCATTGAATTTAACATTCCGAAACCTTCAAGAAAAAATCCTGCAGCATATTTTTTTCCGAAGAAAATTCGGTAATAAGGTGATATGTAATAGTTAAGATCCATATCAAAATTCTTATTATCAAAAGGAATAAAAGCTGAAATACCAACAGAAGATTGCTCGGACAAATTGCGTTCGTAGCTTGGTTCAAAGCTGCCAAATAGCAAAAACACTGCATTTAACTTTACTTCGTTTTGACCAAGATTATTTTTCTTGATCGTGTCATTTTGAGCTTGAGCATCCATAATCGTAAAAAGCATTAAAAATGCAACAACATAATTTTTCATAAGTAGCGGTTTAATTGGTAGGGGTAATCATTTAAAAGCGCAATGTATATGAAAAGGTAGGTCAAAAAAAACTTTTTTAAACCTCGACATCCTATTTTACCCGATTATTTTTCAGAATAGGCCAATAATCGCAACGCATTAATCACTACCACTAAAGTAGAACCTTCATGAAAAGCAACCGCCAAACCAATGTTGGTTAAACCTAAAATTGTGGCAGGTACTAATAAGGCGACTACGCCCATACTGATCCAGATGTTTTGTTTAATGATTCGTTTAGAAGCTCTACTTAAACCGATGACGAACGGCAGCATCTCAATTTTATCGGACATCAGTGCAACATCTGCAGTTTCTAAGGCTACGTCACTACCGGCAGCACCCATGGCTACACTCACCGTGCTATAGGCCATGGCTGGCGCATCATTTACACCGTCTCCCACCATCGCAATCTTTCCGTCACGTTGCATTAAAGTTTTAATGGCTTCTACTTTATCTTCAGGCAATAAGCCGCCTTTTGCCTCAGTCAATCCTATTTGTTGCGCTATGGCATTACCTACATTTTGATGATCGCCCGTAAGCATCACCATCCGTTGTATGCCAATTTCCTTTAACCTTTTTAAGGTGGCCACAGCTGTTTTTCGAGGTACATCCATCACGCTAACTAGACCAATAACCTCACCAGCATAAGCTACTAACATTGCGGTATGGCCGCCCTGTAACATGCTTTCCATTTCGGACTTTAATTCGGGAGCGATGGTCATCCCTTCATCCGTCATTAATTTTTCATTTCCTATATACACCGTCTTTTCTTGAAATGTAGCACTAATACCCTTCCCTTGAATTGCATTAACGTCAGTAGCCATATGATCATGATCGATTACGTAAAGTGCGCTCAAATCGTTAGCAATGGCCTTTGCCAAGGGATGATTACTCATACTCTCCACCTCAAAGACCAGTCGCGCCAATCCCGTTTCCGTATATTTATAAGGCACTAAGTTGGTTAGTTTTGGTTTGCCTTCAGTCAGCGTTCCTGTTTTATCAAAGGCAATGGTGGTAATAGATCCCAAATCCTCCAAAGCTTTCCCTCCCTTTATCAATACTCCTTTTTGAGCTGCCCTGGCAATACCGCTCAATACAGCACTCGGAGTTGAAATAGCCAAAGCACAAGGACTGGCCGCTACCAATACCGTAATGGCGCGGTACAAACTGTCATTAAAAAGCTCATCGACTACTAGATAGGCAAAACACAAGAGAATTACCACCAGAATTACAATTGGCACATACCACTTTTCAAATTTTTTGGTCATGCGTTGGGTAGGCGACTTCTGGGTTTCTACCTCACTAACCATTTTAATCAGACGCGCTACGGTGGAATCTTTGCTCAACTTCAGAACAAGCACTTCAATACTGCCATCGCCATTTATGGTTCCGGTAAAGACAACGTTAGACTCATCAAGGTCTGAGAACTTAGGAAGGTTGTCTATTGATGCTATAGCTGTTTTGTCAATAGGCATACTTTCGCCAGTAATGGCAGCCTGGTTAATAGCACTACTGCCCTGAATAATCACGCCGTCCGCCGAAATTTTGGAATTTGGCCTAACTACAATAATGTCGTTAATTTTCAATTCTTCAACAGGAACTTCTTCAATTTTATCACCACGCTTTACCAAAGCAGTCTTCGGACTTAAATCGCCTAAAGCTTCGATAGATTTTTTGGCCTTGTTCATGGCATAGCTTTCCAAAGCATGTCCTAAACTGAATAAAAATAGCAGCAACGCACCTTCAGCCCAACTCCCAATATAAGCTGCCCCGAGGGCCGCCGCAATCATTAGAAAGTCAATTTCGAATCCGCCACTTTTAATTTTCTCGTAGGCTTCAATAGTGATGTAGTAGCCACCAGAAGCGTAAGAAATAAAATAAGGTATCAAATACAACCATATGGATTGCGTTTCTGATCCGAAGGTTTGAATTAAAAAGCCAATTAAGAGAAAGACGCCGCAAAGAAGTGAGAAATACAATTCCGTTCGTTTGCCAAAAATACCGTCGTGATCATGAGCATGATCATGGGGGTCATTAGAATGTTCTGCCATAACTATATTTTAATGCGAATGTCCGCCGCCATCTGACTCATTGAGCAACATGTAGGTACCATCCGTAACAATTTTTTTATTGTTTAAAGATACTGAATTTAACACTTCCACCATATCTTCAGTTTCATTCCCTAAGTCTAATTTTACTTGTTTAAACTCATAGCCCTGCGCGGTTTCGCGCTCTAAAACGAGTGCATAAAAATCATCGTCTTGCTGAATCACTGCGGTTTTGGGCAACGCCATGCCTTTAGAAGAACCCACAACAATGTAAGCTTCAGCAAACATGCCTACGATAAATGCGGTGTGGTCATTTTCAATATGACCATGCACCACCACACGTCTGTTTTCAGGATCAATTGTGGTTCCCACCAAATGCACTTCTGCTTTGTAAATGCTATCAGACGCTTCTGGAATTCGAAAGCCGATGGGCTGACCCTTCTTAATTTTGAGAATATCTTTTTCAAACACTGATAATTCCAAATGAATATGCTCTGTATCGATGATTTCCAGTATGACATCTGACGGCGACACGTAGGTCCCATTACTGATATTAACCTTAGTCACAAATCCGTCAATAGGAGCGTATAGATTTATGCTGGAGCCAATAGTTCCTTTCTCTACTGAAGCCGGATTAATATGCATCATTTGCAACTTCTTTTTTAAGCCATTGTAATGTGCTAAGCTGCTTTTATAAGTGCTTTCGGCTTTTAAAAAGTTTTTTTGTGAGGTGATGTTTTCATCATAAAGCGTCTTTTGACGGGTGAACTCCGACTTTAAAAAATTGAGTTGTTCCGCTACTTCGGCATACTCCTGCTGAATCTCCACAATCTCCGTGTTTTCTAAAGTGAGCAAATATTGCCCTTTCTTAACCTCATCACCCACCAATAGCGGGTTTTTGGTCACATACCCACCGATAAAAGTACTCACGCTCGATTTGTTTTGAGTGGGCACATCAATCATTCCGTTTACCTTAATAGTCGTATTGAAATCATAATCGGCAATAGTGCCAAAAGTCATTTTTTCACCCTCAAATTGGGCTTTGGTGATGACTAATGCATTGGTCGCCATTTTTGATTCTTCTGTTTTTTGTTCGTTTTTATCGGTTCCACAAGCCATGACAAGCGTGAACACAAACAAGATATATAGTTGTTTCATTAGTTTAAAATTAGATGATTGATTGCAATTATGGTTTGATTATAGGCATTAAGATTGTCCAAATAGGACATTTCAATATCCATTGAAGTCTCTATACTTTGAATGTATTGGAAGAAATCAATCTCACCCTCTTTAAGTGTGCGTTCTGCTGTTTTTATAATTTCTTCTGACAACCTTTTGCCTTGGGTTTCATAGTACAAGACGGCGTCACGATACTGCTGCAATTGGGCGTATAAGGCCTCTTTTTCAGCCTCCCATTTGGTTTGATAATCCTGTTGTTGTTCTGCAACAATTTCTTGAGCAAGTTTTGACGCTTTTATTTTTGAAGCATGACCAGAAAATAATACCGGAATCTTTAATCCCACTTGGTAACTCAAAAAGTTATTATTAAAACCGTCATTGGCTCCTTGTTGATATTCCAGGGTTATATCCGGGAGTAAACTTTGCTTCTCCTGTTGCAATTTGGCCTCATAAAATGTTTTGGAGGCCTCATAATACAGTAGACCAACATTGTCATTGAGCGCTCGTGGGTCGAGCTCCAATTTTTCTAAGGCATCGTCATTGACGGTAATGTCCTCCACTTGAACAATTTTCCGCAATCGTGCATTGTAAATGACTTCCAATTGCTGTGCTTGCTTATATAGCGTTTCCAATTGTTTTTGTTTGGACTGCGCGGTGATCATTTCTAAATAATTAGTTTCTCCCAATTCAAATCGGCGCTTGGCAGCCTTGGCAAAATTTTGGTATAAACTGTCTAAAAACCGGTAAGATTCTGATTTGTTTTTAGCGTAACTCAGATTATAATAGGCCGCATACACTTCTTTTTTCAAACTTTGAAGCTTGAGAGCGTGTGCTGATTCTTGCAAGCCAACCCTAGACCTGTTAACGTTTCGATCGGCAAAATAGACGGTAGGAAACTTAAAATATTGAGAAACCCCGAACACTTTTAAAGTTTCAATGGCGCCACCATCATTTTCATTTTTATAAAATATTTCAGTTTTATCGAAGCTGAAAGCACTTCCAACCAAAGCATCAGTTTCCTCAATTTGCAAGGCGGAGGCTTTGAGGCCGGCGTTATTTACAATGGCGATACTCATCGTTTCTTCAATAGTCATCGGTTGTTCTTGAGCGTTCATATTGAAAGTCAACATCAGCACCATTAGGGTTAGCAATCCTGATTTTTTCATTTTCAGATCTTTTTTCTTCTCCACCCAAGCGTACAGTACCGGCAATACAACTAGAGTTAGAATGGTTGCACTAATCAAACCACCAATTACGACGGTTGCTAACGGACGTTGCACCTCGGCCCCAGCATTGGTAGAAATAGCCATAGGCAAAAACCCCAGTGCCGCCGCTGACGCGGTCAACAATACCGGTCTTAACCGTTCTTGCGTCCCTCTTTTGATCCGTTCTTCAATATTGGTCATGCCTTCACTTTTGAGTTCTTTAAAATGTTCTATTAACACAATGCCGTTAAGTACTGCAATTCCGAAAAGCGCAATAAACCCGACACCTGCTGAAATACTAAACGGTAAATCGCGCAGCCATAAAAACAAAATGCCCCCAACTGCTGACAGTGGAATTGCAGTATAAATCAATAAGGCATCTTTAACGGAATGGAAGGCAAAATACAACAGAATAAAAATTAATAGCAAGGCAACTGGAACCGCTATTAATAACCTGGCCTTGGCACTTTGTAAGTTCTCAAACTGCCCTCCATAGGTGATGCTGTACCCAGAAGGGAGTTTGATATTGGTGTCAATAAGCGTTTGAACCTCATCAACAACGGACTGTAAATCTCTGTTTCTCACATTGACACCAACCACAATACGACGCTTGGTATCATCTCTCGATATTTTAGCAGGACCAGTGGTGTAACTAATTTCGGCCAATTCACTCAACGGAATCTTCCCGCCATTAGGCGTATCTACATACAGATTCTGAAGACTTTCCAAATTTTTCCGTTTGGAGGCTTCGAGCCTTACCACCAAATCAAATCGTTTTTCGCCTTCAAACACACTGCCCACAATGCCGCCAGCAAACCCAGCAGAAATAAGTTGATTGAGATCGGCAATATTGAGTCCATAACGTGCAATTTTGGCCCGATTAAAGTTGACACTCATTTGAGGTAAACCTTCTACTTTTTCTACAATGATATCTGAAGCACCTTCCACGTCTTGAATCAGCCCACTAATTTCCTCGGCCTTGCGCGCTAAAACTGATAGGTCTTCACCAAAAATCTTAATCGCCACATCTGCTCGCACTCCCGTAATCAACTCATTAAAACGCATTTCTATAGGCTGGGTAAACTCAACGTCCATTCCTGGGATAACCAGAAGGGCTTCCTTGAATTTATCGGCCAATTCATTTTTAGAACTCGCCGATACCCATTCGCTTTTTGGTTTTAATTTGATGATCACATCACTTTCTTCCATAGACATTGGGTCAGTAGGGACTTCGGCTGCACCAATACGCGTGACCACCTGCTCCACTTCAGGAAATTTTTTCAGTAATATTTGTTCGATTTTTGTGGTAATCTCAATCGTTTTACTCAACGAGGTTCCCGTTTTTAAAACGGGTTGAATCACAAAATCGCCTTCGTCGAGGGTGGGTACAAACTCGCCTCCCATCCTACTAAAAATCCAGCCACTTAACACTAACAACACCACAGACACTCCTATAACAATACGTGTGTTAAACAATGCCCAATGGATTACGGGTCTATATTGTCTGTTTAAAAAACGCATTAAGCGCGCAGAAACATTCTTTTCGTTCTGTTTTGTAGCTTTTAAAAATATTGAGGATACTACGGGAACATAGGTAAGACAAAAAATCATGGCACCTATCAAGGCAAAACTGAAGGTCATGGCCATTGGCTTAAACATTTTACCTTCCACCCCATCTAAAGACAGGATAGGGATAAACACGATTAGAATGATGAGTTGTCCAAATATGGCGGAGTTCATCATTTTAGAGGCACTTTTTAGGGTGATCTTATCAATTTCGGCCTGTTGATCAATTTTAGTGAGTCCTTTTATTTTGGCACTTTGACTGGCAATCTGAAAGGCAATAAATTCTACAATAATCACCGATCCATCAATGATAATTCCGAAATCAATGGCACCAAGACTCATTAAATTGGCATCAACGCCAAAGACGTTCATTAGGGAAATGGCGAATAGCAAACTTAACGGAATCACTGAGGCGACGACCAAACCTGAACGCCAATTTCCCAATAATAGGACCACTACGAAAATAACAATGAGAGACCCTAGAATTAAGTTTTCCGCTACGGTAAATGTGGTTTTGTCAATAAGTTCCGTACGTTCTAGAAACGCATTGATATAGACGCCTTCAGGTAAAGTTTCTTCAATAGACGCCACCCGCTCCTTTACCGCTTCAATGATTTTTTTAGAGTCGCCATCCTTAATCATCATGATCTGGCCTAAAACTTTTTCGCCTTCACCATTTCCCGTAATAGCCCCAAAGCGCGTTGCACTGCCAAAACCAACGGTAGCTACATCTTTTATCAAGGTGGGCACACCATCGTTTTTGACCACAATATTTTCGATATCTTCTAAAGAACTGATCAAGCCTTCACCACGGATAAAGAACGCCTGATTGGTCTTTTCTATATACCCGCCACCCGCGACACTGTTGTTTTTTTCGAGCGCCTCGTATAGTTCGGAGATTGAAATGTTCATGGCTGTCAATTGCTGCGGATTGATGGCCACTTCATATTGCTTTAAAAAGCCTCCCCAGGTATTAACCTCCACGACCCCCGGAATTCCAGACAGTTGCCGTTTGACAATCCAATCTTGAATTGTCCGCAATTCTGTAATACTATACCGGTCTTCATAGCCTGGTTTTACATCTAAGATATATTGATAAATTTCGCCTAGTCCTGTAGTAATCGGCCCCATTTCTGGTGTTCCAAAGCCTTCAGGTATTTTCTCGGATGCGGTTTTTATTTTTTCGGCAATCAATTGTCGTGGTAGGTAAGTACCCATATCATCTTCAAAAACGATGGTCACCACTGAAAGTCCAAATTTTGAAATGGATCGAATCTCCACAACACCGGGCAAATTCGCCATTTCTAATTCAATCGGATAACTGATAAATTGTTCAACGTCTTGAGTGGATAAATTGCGCGAGGTGGTGATGACCTGCACTTGGTTATTGGTGATATCAGGAACGGCACCAATGGAGATTTTTGTTAATGAGTAAATTCCGAAGCCCACTACAACTCCCATAAATAGTAGAATAATAAGCTTATTCCTTAAACTAAATTTAATAATGTTTTCTAACATAATGTATGCGTAAAGTGTTTTAAGCCATAGAGAAACGGCTTATTTATAATAACTTAAAATCATAGCAATTATGCCATTTGTGGCGGTTGAAACACAGATGGTTTCTCAAATAAAGACGTGCTTTCCTTGTAGAAGAAGTTAAAAGGGATTTCAGTAAACGTCTCGTAAGACTTTAAAATATCGAAATGTAGTAGTGTGAAATTTGTAGCAACTTGACAGCTATTATGACCGTCATGCTTAAAAGGAAGATTGTCGTGTTCTGAATGCTCATTTTCATGTTGCACTAACGAAGCACCATAATGTTCAGAAATAAATTGCGCGAATGAGTCGCCATAAGTCTCTTGATGATAAGTTGCATGTTCTAATAGCGCACTCAGCTTTGACACATCTTCAAAGCTGATATTCAAACTTTGAAAAAGAATCAAGGAGGCATAAAATATGGCGAGCAGCTTAGACATGATTCTACAAAGCTACAAAAAATTAAATAGGGTCGCCGTGATAAATCTCAGGTTCTAAAAATATGCCTTTAATTGCACCGTACCCGTATGAATGGTTTGGGAGGATTGCGATTTGCGTCCGAAATAATTAAAATTTAAATCTAAAAATGCTGTTAATTTCTTTTGGGCCAATAAGGACCAGGTGAAGTTTCTACCCGTTTGCAAACCTTCTAAAATCTGATAGGACACGGGGGTATTTGCTTTTCCAGTAAAAGCATTGTTAAAAAAATTGACCTCCCCATTCAGCGCAACTTTTTGAGCATTGTTGTAGGTGAATGCAAAACCAAAATTATTTTGAAGCAAATTTTCCCTATTCCCTATGGTATTATCTTTGGACGTATATTGATAAAATACATCAAAACGAGCATTTTCGTTAAATAAATAGGACACCTTTGGTTTTATGCGCGTCTCATCAATTTGATAATTCCTAGAGGTAAAATTCTCACTTAAACTCATATGTTCCTCTAAGCTCCCTTTTATACTTAAAAACCAACTCTCCTCAAATTTATGATTAAAATTGAGTTGATGGCTTTTTAGCCTATTTTCCTGAAATCCTATTGAAAGCAAAGTTCTTGACGTGTTGTTTAGAAAGGTATAAGAGGTGGTAAAGCGTTGTTGGCCACGGTTAAAAAACAACACATTCCTAACGCTTTTGTGCAATGCCAATTGCTTGTCTGCAACAGCATCAAAAGGGTTAAGATCAAAAGGTTGTTCTTCTCTGTTTATTTTCCGATCAATCAGATAGGACGTTTGGCTATAAAAATGCGACCAAAATTTCTTGGCGCCAGCTTCACTTACCACCCATTGATGCGGATTTATAGTCACCGTCTGGCTCAATCTATTTTGGTGTGTTTTTACATAAATCTGATTGGGCAAGAGCACCCGAATATATTCTCCTTCATCCTGAAATTGTGCAATTTCAAACTCATTAAGCTCCTGTATGCCGTTGTTATTATAGTCAATCCAAGTGTAAACACCTTGACCAGTCTCCACGTTTACGTATGTGAAATCTTGCTGAGGCAGAGTACCGGCATTGGTTTCAAAAACGCTGTTCCATTGAACCATTTGATCAAACCATTGCTTGTTGAAGGTTACTCTTGAATTTAAGGAGTGTTCGTCTTTAAGGCCTTTGTCTTTTGGTTTTAAGCTGCGAAAATTGATGTACACCCCAAAATCAGTCGTGGTATTTTGGATGAGTTTAGATTTTAAATAATAGGTATTTGAGCTGCTCACTTTTTGTAGAATAGCGTTTTTTAAACTGTCATTAACCCGAAACTTATAGCCCACTTCAGCGAACACTTTAGTGCTATCGCCCCTACCGTAAAACACTTCTGCCGATTTAAAACGCTGACTCAGGTTGGTCAGTCGATTACTTTGGATTTCGCGTTGTTCATTATCCTCAGCAGCTATTTTTGTACCCACCCACTGCTTTTTTAAATGGTAGATAGCGCTATTAAATGTTCTCAAAAATGTGGATTCAGAACTATGGCTCTTACTCGTTAGCCCACTGGTATTGGTAAACAGCTGCCAGTTGTCAAATTTCACACTCGCATAGACTTTATGCCGTTGGCCATTAAAATTCTCAGAATACTTTAAATGCTCAAATGTATAAGAAGCAAAACCGTTTTTAGGATTGTACAGCTCGACACCTGCAGTCAATAAATTTTGATTCCCTAACGGTGCATCCAAGTTCCAATCTCTGCTAAATTCGGCCTGATACAACCGTTGAATGGTTTTAAAGTCTTCTTGAATGATGTCCGCATCTAGCAATACAGAAAGATTCCATAAACTGTCTGATTTTATAAGCTGTTGTCTGACCCGGAGTTTTCCGGCAAAGCCATCATTATTGGCATCATCTAAATCAGAAAATAGATTCAAATCGTTCTTGCTTCCTGCAGCTTCAAAATAGATTTCGGTTCGATCAGTTGGATGATACGTTCCGTTCACCACGGCAACTTGTACTTTTGTAGGCGCAATCAACTTCACAATGGGCGCATAGTTGCCTTGTGAAACCCCAGATATTGGCGCCACATACTCATAAATATTAGAAACCGAATTAGTATTGACAAGCACATAGTCTCCTTGATTATCAGCTACCAATCGAAACTTTACACTGTACAGCTCATCCTCTGGAGTGTTAGAAAACTCAAAAACTTCCTTCCCGTCCAATATGATTTTTCGATATAAAATCCGATTTTCATTATAGGTTTCCCGAACACCTGAAGGCGCCACCATTACGGTTGAATCATCCCCGGCAAGCGCTAATATTTGCACCTGTTCTGGAGAAAGATTTTGCTGCAAGGGTTGATTTTTGGAGTCGATTTCCGAATAAACCGAAGCGCCAATTTTTAATTTCTCAGTGTTATAACCGCCACCGCCAAAGGCCGTAAATCTTGAAAAGTTACGTTCACTAAATTGGTAATCTACGGTAATTCGCATTTCAGAAGTGATGGGAAAGGTGGAATTGAAAATAATTTCTCCCGCATTATAGTCGATGATGTAATCTTGTGATTCCCCACGTCGTATCGGGGTGCCATTAACGTAAACAGTTTCACTCCCCGAAACCACCAGAACGTACAATTCGTTGTTGGGACCTCGTAATTTATACGGGCCCTGATTGCCTTCTTGCGCCGTAAATTGGCTGGTGGTAAATTGACCTCGAACCAATGCTCCTGCTGCAAAAAGATTGGTTGTGGCGTCCTCATCATCTAAATTGACATCGACAAGCAAGCCTTGAACGCGTTTGCTAAATCTGGCAAAATAAGAGTTGGTGTTCACCAAATCTATATCTCCCGCCCTAATTCGCCAATCGTCGCTTAACAATTCAATAAAGACCTGATCAAACTCATCCAATCGCTGGGAATATCCGCTTTCCTGCAAAGGAATGTTAGCATCCTGAATGGAGGCCCTTAGCGCTACTTTATCACTTAATTTACCGGAGATTTGCAAATCCAACTCACTGTTTAAAACGGAATTCTGATTGTTACCCAGGGTTACACCTCTCGAAATACTCCCTGAAGTAGTCAAGCCCTCAAAGGGCGTGAAATCTCTAGTCAAAGTGGATTGTTGTAACCGGTACAATTGCTGTATATTTGCCGTATTATCCACAATTATTTTAGCATCAAGCTGAACGTATTTTCGAGTAATGAAGTTCGGGTACCGTAAATAATTAACGATGACGGAATCTGAAGAAATTGGCTTTTTAAAGGTCAGTAGGGCTTTAGGAAAATCGATGATGTAATTTGTGCTATCAATTGGCACCCCTTCTTTAGTGGTCAAATTAAAAAGACTCGAGTTGATACTGACGGAATCTATTTGGATCACTGCTTTTACTGCCATCGTTTTCGTCCGGAAATTGGAAGGAGGTTGCTGTGCATACGCACAACAGCTAGCGAAAAAAAACACAAGAGCAGCAGCAATCTTCATTGGATGGTTTCACTTCTAAAGACAGCAACCAAAATCAATCGTTAAAATGCCTTTAAAATTACCGTATAAAAGTACAGTATTATTTAATTTAGCGCGAAATCAGCAATACGTATTAACGCAAAGACGGTTCACTACCTTAATGAACCTTGCGCCCCTAAAATTATAATCTTACCCTAATGAAAATTATCTCTTACAATGTCAATGGTATTCGCGCTGCACTTAATAAAGGTTTTATCGATTGGTTAAAAAGCGCCAACCCCGATGTCGTTTGTTTGCAAGAAATTAAAGCCATGAGAGCGCAAGTAGACGTTAAACTTTTTGAGGATGCGGGATATAAGTACCACTATTGGTTTAGCGCAGAAAAAAAAGGTTACAGTGGCGTCGCCATTTTGAGTAAAATTGAACCCGTTCATGTGGAATACGGTACAGGAATTCCGTCAATGGATTTTGAAGGACGAAATATCCGGGCCGATTTCGCGCCCACTTCCCCTGGCCAAGAAGGGGTTTCCGTAATGAGTTTGTACCTGCCTTCAGGCACCAATGATGCACGGTTACAACACAAGTTTGACTATATGGACATGTTTCAGGCGTATATTGATACTTTAAAAATAGCGGTCCCGAATCTTATCATTTTGGGCGATTATAATATTTGTCACGAAGCAATAGACATTCACAATCCCAAAGGACTTTCCAATGTTTCCGGATTTCTACCGGTGGAACGTGAATGGATTGGAAATTTTATAAACACTGGTTTTATAGACTCTTTCAGACACTTTAACAAAGAGCCCGACCATTATACCTGGTGGAGTTATAGAGCGAATTCTCGAGCCCGCAATAAGGGCTGGCGTTTGGATTATGCCTTAGTCAACGCGCCTTTACAAGAAAAACTGAAACGCAGCGTTATCTTATCAGATGCGGTGCATAGTGACCATTGTCCTATCTTGCTGGAAATTGAAGATTGAGAATTGAAGATTGTCGATTGTTGATTGTTGATTGCTGATTTTCGATTGTTGATTGTTGATTTGCGATTGTTGATTGTTGAGTTACGATTGTTGCTTTGATTTTTGATTTACGATTTACGATATAATAAAACCACATTTACCTATCACTAAACTTTTATAACCATGATTAAAAAACTGTCCCTTATTGTTTTGACACTGATGTTGGCGACCTCTTGTGTATCCAAAAAAATCTACACTGATTTAGAAAGTAAATATGCCACGCTCAGAAAAGATAATCGGAAACTATCTGATGAAAATGGGTCTCTAAAAAAAGATTTGCTGCTTTCTCAAAACCGATTGCTCCAATTACAGAGAGATTATGATGATACCACTGCCAAGCGTAACCAACTCCAAAGAGACTACGATGCCGCAAAAACAAATCTCGATAATTTACAGACGTCTTACGAAGCTTTAGAACAAAACAGTTCCTCAGCTATTGCCCAAAACTCTAAAAAGAATCGGGAGCTATTGGCGCAGTTGGAGGCTAAAGAACAGGCATTGGCAACTGAAAATGGCCGTTTACAAAAATTAAAAGAGGATATGGAAGCGCGTTCACAACGGATTGCGGAACTTGAAAGTATGATCGCTTCTAAAGATGCCGCCATGAACAAACTTAAAAATGCCATTTCGAAAGCATTGACCAACTTTGAAGGCAAAGGTTTGACCGTAGAGCAACGCGATGGAAAGGTTTATGTGTCTATGGAAAACAAATTGTTATTCCAATCCGGAAGTTGGGCAGTGGGCGCCAACGGGAAACAGGCCGTGAACCAATTGGGAGCAGTATTAGCAGAAAATCCTGAAATAGCCATTTTAATTGAAGGTCATACTGATAATGATCCTTACACCGGAACTGGCGTCATCAACAGCAATTGGGATTTATCTACAAAACGCGCTACAGCAATTGTGCAGATTTTAAAAGAAAACTCCGCAATTAATCCTGAAAACCTGACGGCAGCAGGTCGCGGAGAATATGCCCCAATAGCGAGTAATGACACCAATGAAGGCAAAGCAAAAAACCGACGCATTGAGGTGATATTAACCCCAAAATTGGATGAGATTTCTAAATTATTAAACGAGTAATAACAATTGTCAGATTGAGCGCAGTCGATGTCAGGTTGAGCGCAGTCGAAACCCTTTTAGATAATATTTCGAATATTAAATTAAAGCAACAAAAGTGTTAGGTTGAGCGCTGTCTATGTCAGGTTGAGCGCAGTCGTTGTCAGGTTGAGCGCAGTCGAAACCTCAATAAAAAAAACTCATGTTAATTCAAAATACATGTAAACAACAAACCTTTCCGTTCCACAAGAGCTGAAAGGTTTTTTTTATCTTTGAACATATACACATCAAAATTAGAAAGCATAGCACTATGACCTACACCACACTACCACAAACCGATATTAAAGTTAGCAAATTGTGCTTAGGCACCATGACTTGGGGCCTCCAAAACACCCAAGCTGAAGGTTTTGAACAAATGGATTATGCCTTAGACCAAGGCATCAACTTTTTTGATACCGCAGAACTCTATCCTGTACCTTCAGAGGCAAAAACCTATGCCGATACAGAACGTATCATTGGCCAATGGTTTCAAAAAACTGGCAATAGAGATAAGGTAGTCTTAGCCTCTAAAATTGCAGGCCCAGGAGAGTACACGGCCCATATCAGAACCAACGGCTTTAGTCCGGAGGCTATAAAGGACGCGGTAAACAAGAGTCTGGAGCGTTTAAAAACGGATTATATAGACTTGTATCAACTGCATTGGCCGGAGCGCATCACCAATACTTTGGGCATTCGCGATTATAAACATGAGGACGAAGCATGGGATGATAATTTCAACGAGATTCTACACACCTTTGATGGGATTATGAAATCAGGGAAAGTAAGACACATCGGAATTTCCAATGAAAAAGCCTGGGGCACTATGCGGTATCTGGAAGAGTCTAAAAAACATGATTTACCAAGAATGCTGACCGTACAAAATGCGTACTCGTTACTTAATCGGCTATTTGAAGGTGATATGGCTGAAATTGCCATGCGCGAAGATATAGGGCTTTTAGCTTACTCTCCATTGGGTTGCGGTGTGTTATCAGGGAAATACATTAAAGGTGAAGACTCTAAAAACTCGCGACTAAATCTATTCACTAGGTTTGCACGTTACAGCAGCGCATCCTGTACAGACGCTACCAAAAAATATCTCTCCATTGCTGAAGCACATCAATTAAAACTTTCTCAAATGGCGCTTGCTTTTGTCACTCAACAACCTTTTGTAACCAGCAACATTATTGGAGCCACGACAATGTCTCAGCTAAAGGAAAATATTGAAAGCATCAATTTAAATTTATCCGATGAGGTTTTAGAGGCTATTGAAGATGTTCACAAGATCATTCCAAACCCTGCGGCCTGATCGTAAAACCAGTTAAATAGAATAGAAAAAGCGGATGTATCATCCGCTTTTTCTATACCATTCCAATTGGACTGATTAGGCTTGAATTTTGGAGAACGTAAAAGTAATTTTAGTACTTCTTACCAATCCATTTACCTCGCGGATGTTCACCACCGCGAAATAGGTAAACTTGTCCTCTTCTTCATTAAATGCGATGGTGATGTTTTGCGTTGCACAACTCGACACTAAGGTCAAAACCTTAGCATTAAGACTCCATGTTCCGGTAACACTTTGCTTATTCTCACAGTCTGTAGAGATGGTGCCTTGTTTAAAAGCATAACTTCTACTGTTCAAAAACTCGTAGACCAAGTCACGTTGACATTCTGAATATTGCGCAAAAACATCCTTACTCGGATTATCTTTATTGTCATCGGTGATATCCAATTCGTCATTAGCTTCCATGCCAGTCAATACCCAAGACCCTGTAAAATCAGTTTCTTCAGCAGTCAGTTCGCCGGTAATTGGTTCAGGACAGGAAATGCCATCATCAGTATTACAGCCCATCATAAAAAGTGCCGTACACACTAATAAGGATTTCATCAATACATTCATTTTTTTCATTTTTTTGTAGATTTTAAGTTCATTTACAAGATGTCTGAAACTGCAAAAGGTTGCTTGCAAAGTGCATAAATAATTGAAGAAATCGAGAGAGCAGTGTGAACAGCTGAGCACTAGTAGCATACGAGGGCTCAACCACTATAATCTGTAAAAAAAAGTTGCGATACGCTTCAATCAGAGATCAATTATGGGATTTCTAAACCCTAAAATGCATCCCATAAAAGATGAGACATAAAAAAACCCCTTACTTCCGAAGAACTAAGGGGTTTATGATTTAATCGATTTTGTCGCCATTTTTATCATAAAAATGGTATTCAAGATATGTGTAAGCATCTCTGGGTAATACTTTTACCCATTTTTTATGTTCTAAAAACCTTTTAGATCTGATGGACGGGAAGGCTTTGGATAAGAAAGAAATTTTTAGACCCACAAAATTTTTTTATAATTTTAGACATAGAATCTTGTGACAGCTAAGATACCAAGATTTTACCTTATTAATTTTATGGAAGAATCGTAATTCAAAAAGAGAGAAATTATATGTATTAGACAATGGCACAATAACTTAACCATCTAGAATTAATTTTTGATTTTTGGCGAGCAACTGATGCATCCCAGTTAACCCCTACAAATAATTAGAAAATGAAAAAAATTAATTCTCTGACATGGTTTTTTTTAATACTATTATCCTCCTGCAATAAGGATGAAAAAAGCTTGTTCATCGAAGACTTTACTGTTTCTAAAGAAATTGTACTAGAACCCTACAAAAACTATCCATATTCCATGATGAATGTTTGGATAAAGGGCTATAGTAATGATACAATATTAATAAAGCTCCATTCACAAGATAGTGAACCCATTTTAAGATTATCAGGAGATATAGATGAAAGATGGTATACAGACTATTATGACGAGGGCAATAGAATTATCATATTTGAACCTTATAAAGCAACTAATGGAAAAATTGAAATTAAGACGAAACTTTAGAATTATTTTTTAGCCATTGTTGGTGTTTTCACCAACATCTGATCATAAGACCAAACAAGGTTAGATAAACTTACCATAGAAAACTGATTACCAATTTGGCTTAACTTTTAAAATAAGTCCATAAAAAAACCCCTTACTTCCGAAGAACTAAGGGGTTTATGATTTAATCGATTTTGTCACCATTTTTATCGTAAAAATGGTATTCAAGATATGTGTAAGCATCTCTGGGTAATACTTTTACCCATTTTTTATGTTCTAAAAACCATTTCGACCTGATGGAAGGGAATCCTTTGGTCAAAAAGGCTGCTATAAAAGGATGTGTGTTTAAGGTCACCTTCTTGTAGTCTTTTTTGAAAATTCGTTCCATGTCCTGTTGGATGCGTTGTACCACCTTGATTGGTGCTTCAATATCTTCTCCGCCAACATTTGGGTTCTCTTCTCTTGTCTCAATATTCCTTTCTGGGCGCACGCGTTGTCTGGTAATTTGTATCAGACCGAATTTGCTAGGAGGTAATATCTTATGTTTTGCTTTATCATCTTTCATTTCGTCACGAAGATGATTGTACAGTTTTTTTCGATTCTCTGCATTGCCCATATCAATAAAATCGACTACAATAATACCACCCATATCACGTAAACGCAATTGTCTGGCAATTTCAGTAGCTGAAATCATGTTAACTTCTAAAGCAGTATCCTCTTGATTTTTTTCTTTATTGGATCTATTGCCACTGTTCACATCAATAACATGAAGTGCTTCGGTGTGTTCTATCACAATATACGCACCTTTAGCCATAGAGACTGTACGCCCGAAAGAGGTTTTTATTTGCCTCTCAATACCATGTTTCTCAAAAATGGGCACGCCATTTTGATAATGTTTTACAATAGATTCCTTTTTCGGTGCTATTTGATGCACGTAATCTTTGATTTGCATATATAACTCTTCATCATCTACAACAATACTTGAGAAAGAATCGTTGAAGATGTCCCTCAAAATTGAAGATGCTTTGTTCATCTCTCCAAGTACTTTACTTGGGTGAGGGGCCTTATTAAGCTTCTTGCACATTGCTGTCCAACGGCTTAAAAGGTTCTGCAAATCAGTGTCTAACTCAGCCACTTTTTTACCTTCAGCAACGGTGCGGACAATAACGCCAAATCCTTTAGGGGTAATGCTTTTGACCAATCGTTTTAAACGATCTTTTTCTTCTTTGGATTCTATCTTTTGAGAGATAGAAATCCGATCTGAAAAGGGTACTAAAACAATATACCTTCCGGCAATTGACAACTCGCTACTAATGCGAGGTCCTTTTGTTGAAATAGGTTCTTTTACAATTTGAACTAATAGCGATTGATTGGATTTTAAGACGTCAGCAATGCTGCCATCTTTATCAATATCTTTTTCAAACTGAAAGTTTTTGAGCAGAAAATCTGTGTGTTTCCCTGTGCTTACACGTTTTACGAATTTTAAAAGTGAAGGTAATTTTGGACCTAAATCATGATAGTGCAAAAATGCATCTTTTTCAAAACCTACATTTACAAATGCAGCATTTAGTCCAGGAACGGCTTTACGGATTTTGGCAATAAACACATCACCAACCGCAAAGTTGTTATCCTCTTCATCTTTATGTAATTCAATAAGTTTTCCATCTTTTAATAAGGCAAAATCAACAAAGTCTGAACTTGAACGAATAATTAATTCCTTATCCATGTTGTTAATTTAAATCCGTCCTGAAATACATCAGAACAGATGGATTATACTAAATTTTTTGACACAGGATTCCCGATTGTACATCGGGATAATTCCGGTAAATTTAAAGCGGACCACAACCAGCGGTCACACCCAAATTTTATATCAAAGAACGTTACTGTAAAACCGAAAAAGTAGTTAAAAACTACTTTTTCAATTTATTTTTTCTTGTGACGGTTAGCGCGTCTACGTTTCTTACGCTTATGCGTCGCTACCTTATGTCTTTTTCTTTTTTTACCACTTGGCATAAATCAAGTCTTTTTTAAATTAATGTTTCGTTTTATATCTTTTACTATACTTCAACATTAGATTTAACGCCTTCTACAAAAACTTTTGCAGGCTTAAATGCTGGAATGTTGTGTGCTGGTATTTTAATTGTCGTGTTTTTAGAAATATTTCTTCCTGTTTTCTCAGCTCTTGTTTTAACGATAAAGCTACCGAAACCTCTTAAATACACATTATCTCCACTCTCTAAAGATGTTTTAACTTCCTCCATAAAGGTTTCAACGGTCGCTTGAACATCTCCTTTTTCAATTCCTAACTTCTCAGAAATTTTAGCTACTATATCAGCTTTTGTCATTGTTATTAATTTTAGGGTTTATCTATTAATTATAAGGGATGCAAATATAGGGATTTTAATTTCAATATTTCAAGCCTAATTAATTAAAATTTAAGCTTGTAAAGGATTATGTTTGCGCAGATTAAAAAATTTAAATGGATTTTAACAAGACTTTAACTATTTGGTATTCAGAACATAAGCGTGACCTCCCTTGGCGAAGAACTAAAAACCCCTATTACATCTGGTTATCGGAAATAATTTTACAACAGACCCAAATAGCGCAAGGACAACCTTATTACGAGGCATTTGTTACCAAATACCCTTCAGTTTTTGATCTTGCTAATGCCCAAGAAACTGAGGTTTTAAAACTTTGGCAGGGCTTGGGTTACTACTCTAGAGCACGCAATTTATACACCACTGCAAAATACATTGCCACAGAGCTTAATGGCGTTTTCCCTAACACCTATAAAGAGCTCTTAAAACTGAAAGGTGTTGGTGATTATACTGCCAGCGCCATAGCATCCATCTGCTTTGGCGAACCTACCGCTGTAGTTGACGGTAACGTTTACAGAGTATTGTCGCGTTATTTTGGCATAGCCACCCCAATAAATTCTACAGTAGGCATTAAAGAATTTAAAGCGCTCGCTACCTCTTTAATGGATCATGACCATCCGTCAGATTATAATCAGGCCATAATGGAGTTTGGTGCCGTGCAATGCAAACCAAAAAATCCAAATTGTCAAACCTGTCCTTTAAATGATAGCTGCGTAGCGTTGCAGAAAAACCTAATTGATCAACTCCCTGTTAAACTTAAAAAAACTAAAGTCAGCACCAAATATTTCAATTTCTTAGTCCTACTCTCCACGGATAAAAAAACCTTATTCCAAAAAAGAGCAAAAAAAGGCATCTGGCAAAATCTATATCAATTCCCTTTACTAGAAACGGATCAGAAACTTCAGATAGCCGATTTTAAAACACATCCGTTTATCCAAACCTATCTAGGTGATGCGCCCTATGAGTTTAGTCTCTATAATAATATAGACATCGTTCATAAACTTTCGCATCAACATTTGCATACCAAATTTTGGATAATAGAAATCGATCAATTACCGCAGCAAGGGATGCCCGTTGCGGAAATTAAACACCATCCGACACCCATTCTGATCAGTAATTTTATTGACGAATTCTTCGGTAACTAAGTTTTGTTTGTATTGATGGTAAGACTCACGTAAGGTAGTGTTCGTCGGAATACAACTTATATAATGTAGAAAACTAGACAACACCTATAATGATATGCATCTCTTAGTTTTTAAAAGTTACTTCATAGTAGCCTACTAATGTCACAAATTGTGGGCACTATAAATATTAACTCACATTTTTTTATTACTTTTAATAAAGTCCGTGCAATTGGTTAATTTTGCATTTAAATTCTTAAACGATTATGTCTGGAACTTTAAATAAAGTCATGTTGATTGGTCACTTAGGTGATGATGTGAAAATGCATTATTTTGATGATAAAAACTGCGTTGGACGTTTCCCTCTGGCTACTAATGAGACTTATACAAGTAAACAGACCAATGAGCGTATTAGTAATACGGAGTGGCACAATATAGTGGTACGCAATAAAGCGGCGGAAATATGTGAAAAATATTTAAGCAAAGGTGATAAGGTCTATATTGAAGGCCGTATTAAAACAAGAAAATGGAATGACGACAAGGGCATTGAACGCTATTCAACTGAAATTCAATGCACTGACTTTACATTTTTAAGTACTAAAAAAGACAGTCAGGAACATTCTTCAAATCAATCAAACCAATCCAATCAGCCTTCGCCAGCGTCAAACCCTAATAAAGACACGGCAGAGCCTGAACAGACTGACGATTTACCATTTTAAAAATTCAACTAACTTCATTTCCTTTGGACCCTGAACCCATACAACTCCTTATCCTTCAGTCTTCTGACAACATCTCCCTAATTATTGGTGTGGTCTTATTATTTGTTTTGCTTGCGTGTTCAGCCATGATTTCTGGTGCAGAAGTCGCTTTTTTCTCCTTAACCCGTTCAGACATTGATAACGGATTGCAAGAAAACGCTACGGCATTTCAAACCATCTCAAAACTCCTGGAACGTCCTAAAAAATTGTTAGCCACCATTTTGGTCGCCAATAATTTTATCAACATTGCCATCGTCATCCTCTTTGCCTACCTGGGAGAATTTGTTTTCCACCAGATTGGCATCACCTGGTTAAAATTCTTGCTGGAAGTGGTCATGGTTACCTTCCTTATTTTACTTTTCGGAGAGATTATCCCAAAAATTTACGCCAACAGAAACCGTAATAAATTTGCCATGTTCATGGCCCAACCGGTGCGTTTTTTAGACATCATCTTTTCCCCAATCAGTTTACCCATGCGCTCCATTACTATTAGTATTCACGATCGTTTAGGAAAACAGAAATCAAATTTGAGTGTCGATCAGTTGTCTCAGGCATTGGAATTAACTGGGGAGCATGAGACCACCATGGAAGAACACCGCATACTACAAGGCATCGTCTCTTTCGGAAACACGGACACCAAACAGGTCATGCGCCCGCGTATTGACATTTTCGCCTTGCATACAGATTTGAAATATTCGGAGATCATCCCGGAAATTATCAAGAATGGCTATTCAAGAATCCCCGTATATAAAGACACTATTGATACCGTGGTGGGTATTTTATACGTTAAAGACTTACTGCCTTATATTGATCGGAAGCAATTTGATTGGACAGCATTGTTACGGGAGCCCTTTTTCGTTCCTGAAAATAAAAAGCTCGATGATTTGATGGCGGAATTTCAAGAGAAAAAAGTCCATTTAGCGGTGGTGGTTGATGAATATGGCGGCACTTCCGGATTGGTATCCTTAGAAGATGTCATCGAAGAAATTGTTGGAGATATCAGTGATGAATTTGATGATGACGACTTGATCTACACCAAACTAGACGACAATAATTATTCGTTTGATGGCAAAACGCCGTTAAAGGATTTTTATAAGATTGTGAATCTCGATTCTGACGCCGATTTTGAAAATCACAAAGGTGAAGCCGAAACGATTGCAGGTTTCGTTTTAGAAATCTCTGGAATTTTCCCGAGGCGCGGCAGTAAAATAAATTTTAAAAATTACCTGTTTACGATTGAAACTTTAGACAAGAAGCGCATTAAACAAGTAAAATTTACCATTTTAAAATGATAAAAATTAAACTTTATAGTCTTACCCTACTTCTTGCGCTCTTTTTTTCCTGTGGAGAAGATCCTATCCCAAAACCAAAAGGATTTTTGCGATTAGACTATCCTCCGGCTGAATATGAAGACACTGATCTCAATTTGCCGTTCACATTTGAGAAAAACCTCCTTGCGGAACGCATCAAAAACATCAAAGTAGATTCTAAAAATGAAACTTTCGGGATAGACCTCAATTATCCTACCTTAAAAGGCACCATTTATTTGACCTATATTAAAGTGACTGAAGACAATCTGATCCCGCTAATTAGAGATTCTCAAAACCTGACTCAGGAGCACACTCAAAAAGCAGATGTTATAGAAAGCAATTTATACTCCAATAAGGAGCACAAAGTTTACGGAATGTTTTACGAAGTGGGTGGCAATGCAGCCTCACAATCGCAGTTTTACGTTACAGATAGTGTGAATCACTTCTTGAATGGCTCACTCTATTTTTACGCCAAACCAAATTTCGATTCGATTTTACCAGCAGCTGATTATTTAAAAAAAGATATTAAGCACATCATGGAAACCTTAAGGTGGAAATAAACAACTTCTACTTTTGTAAATTACAATAATCCTTATATTTGCTAAACTTTTCAAAACAACACAGTACAGGCAGGCCAAAAAAATTTTAAGTTCTAATAGAACGATTACCGACCAGCAACATGTGACCATTGAAAAACAATAAGATTGAATACATGTATCGAGCTTGCTGAAAATTGTAAAACCTAGAGCAATGGTTATTAGCGAGCAACATGTGACCATTGAAAAACAATAAGATTGAACACATGAATCGAGCTTGCTGAAAATTGTAAAACCTAGAGCAATGGTTATTAG
>NZ_VORX01000024.1 GCF_007997285.1 Gelidibacter salicanalis | reverse complement strand
ACAGTGATCGTGAAAAAGGAAGAGTCTACGAGTGTTACGGCCAATGCGGGAGAAGACCAGAGTATCTGCGAGGGTTCCAGTGTTACCTTAACGGCCACCGGCGGATCTAGCTATATATGGAGTACGGGAGATAAAACCCAAAGTATTACTTTTAAACCAGGACAGACGGCCACTTACACCGTTACGGCCTATGATAGTACGGGCAAAAAATCTGATCGCGATGAGGTTAGGGTATCGGTAAATCCTTCTGCCAAAGTAAATGCCGGCAAAGATGTAACCATCAATGCCGGAGATAAGGTGACCCTTTCTGCTACGGGGGCGAAGTACTTTAAGTGGAGTACCGGCGACAAGACATCTACTACCACGGTTCGGCCAACAGCCACTACGACTTACAGTGTACGGGGCACCAATGATGACGGATGCGAAGGCACGGATACCGTGACAGTGATCGTGAAAAAGGAAGAGTCTACGAGTGTTACGGCCAATGCGGGAGAAGACCAGAGTATCTGCGAGGGTTCCAGTGTTACCTTAACGGCCACCGGCGGATCTAGCTATATATGGAGTACGGGAGATAAAACCCAAAGTATTACTTTTAAACCAGGACAGACCGCTACTTACACCGTTACGGCCTATGACAGTACGGGCAAAAAATCTGATCGCGATGAGGTTAGGGTATCGGTAAATCCTTCTGCCAAAGTAAATGCCGGCAAAGATGTAACCATCAATGCCGGAGATAAGGTGACCCTTTCTGCTACGGGGGCGAAGTACTTTAAGTGGAGTACCGGCGACAAGACATCTACTACCACGGTTCGGCCAACAGCCACTACGAC
>NZ_VORX01000023.1 GCF_007997285.1 Gelidibacter salicanalis | reverse complement strand
TAGGGCTAAGTCGTAACAAGGTAGCCGTACCGGAAGGTGCGGCTGGAACACCTCCTTTCTAGAGAAAGACGACCATTGGGAAGAGTTTGGAAAAAAAGTGATTTGTTCTTTTGCTGTTAATTTAATAATATACTATAGTAGAGTCTCATAGCTCAGCTGGTTAGAGCGCTACACTGATAATGTAGAGGTCGGCAGTTCGAGTCTGCCTGAGACTACTAAATAGATTTAAGATTGGAGATTTGCGATTGCAGATTGAAGATGTTAAAACGTTCATTACAAGTTGAAAAGGAAATTTTAGACGTTGAGTCACAATCAACAATCGTTAATCGTAATTCAGCAATCTGAAATTCATTAATGGGGGATTAGCTCAGCTGGCTAGAGCGCCTGCCTTGCACGCAGGAGGTCATCGGTTCGACTCCGATATTCTCCACTGTTCAGTAAGCAGTAAAACAGTTTACAGTCGTCAGTCATAAGACTGCGCACTGAATACTGAAGACTGCCAACTGAAAAACGTTCATTGACATATTGAAAAAAGATACATAAAAAATATTACTGTTACGGTCTTAGGACTGTAATAAAGTAACATTTAGATTGATTAGGGTTTACGAGCTTTTAATCAATCTAATAAAGTTTGGTTTATAGAATTAACGATTGGAGCTTGGTACTTGTGCTAACAACTGAGAGAAAAGACTGTAAACTGAATAGTAACTCATTAAAAGACAAAAGTACAATAAGCTACATAAGAGCGTATGGGGAATGCCTAGGCTCTCAGAGGCGATGAAGGACGTGATAAGCTGCGAAAAGCTGCGGGGATTGGCACATACAACGTGATC
>NZ_VORX01000022.1 GCF_007997285.1 Gelidibacter salicanalis | reverse complement strand
TACATTCCAACCAGAATTACGCTCGAGCTTATAAGCATCAATTTAAAATCGGTCTTGCAAAGAGCACTATCCAAGATACAAAACGTTACCTTAAAGTGATTATTTTTTTTGGGAGAAGAGAGGAATTGGGCACAACGTTTCGTGTATGGGCAGTGGCGTGGTTCGTCACGGACAATTGCAAACAGGTACTTGTCAGAGGAAAATCCGCAGGATTTTCCAAGTAGGCAAGGACAAGCCATTGCTTATGCACATTGTTGTGGTGTCGTTTTTAATATTCGTATAAAATTGTTTCTTCAGAATTCGTAATGTTTAATTGGACTCGGTTTCCACCAACTTGTAAATTTGAAATATCAAAGGTCAATTCTTTTGTTACTATTGCTAAACAATCTTCCCCATTTTTTAATGACAATCTTAAATTCCTCTGAGGTGGATTTGATTCCACAATATCTTCTGAATCGATTAATTTTATTTCCCAAGTTTCTCCACTACAACCACCCGAACTAAAATTAATTTTCAAACAGTTATCGTTTATTTCTAAACTGTTAATCCCTAAGGGGTCTGATGGGGCGGTTTCATATTGATTCTTGTTTATTATAGTTTTAAAATTACAGTTATTTTGATTTCCGTTATCGTCATCATTTGAACAGCTAAAAAATGCTATTCCGATTAATATTAATATTAGTGCTTTTTGCATTTTAATATATTTTATTTTTACAGTAGATTAGGATTTTATCGAGTGGTTGCTCCAAATGCACCACAACGTGTTGTGTAAGAATAGTTGCGTGGGTTAAGCACCTAAAATAACAAAAATAAACCGGGCCTGTGGAAATTCCGCAGGAATTTCCAAGTAGGCGAGAACCAGCAATTATTTTTACACAGTGTTGTGGCCAGGTTATCACTTTTACAGACTTCAAAAAAAGTAAATGACCTTAAAATTCAGCCGAAAATACGGTT
>NZ_VORX01000021.1 GCF_007997285.1 Gelidibacter salicanalis | reverse complement strand
TGTAAGTCCCTGATATAGGTTGACCACTTTAATCAAAGTGTAAACTTATGAAAGCAAATTTAAAAACCTTAAAAAAGCACCGTATTTATTCGGAAGAATTTAAGCTCCAGATTGTTCATGATTTCGAATCTGGACAATTCAGTGTTATTCAATTGGAGAAACTCCATGGGATAAGTAATCCAACAATTTATAAATGGATATATAAATTTTCTACCTTTAATGAAAAAGGTTCAAGAGTTGTAGAGATGAAAGACAGTAGTACCCAAAAACTAAAACAATTGCAGACACGCATCAAAGAGCTCGAAGCTATCGTTGGACGTAAGCAAATCTCAATTGATTATTTGGAAAAAATGATAGATATCGCTAAAGACGAATTTGATATCGACATTAAAAAAAACTCCAACACTCCACAATCAACTGGTTCAAAACACATAAAGAAACATTAACTTATAGTATGAACCAGCTCTATCAAACCATTGGCATAAGCAAACAGGCTGTTTATCAATATGCCAAACGACAAGCCGTTTTTGATAACAAAATATTACAGCTTATCCTGGAGGCAGATGATCTTCGTCTGGCTCATCCTGGTTGTGGAGTAGAAAAAATGTATGACATCTTGACCCCTGACTTTATAGGTCGTGATCGATTTATAGACACGATGATGGGGTTAGGGTATAGAATAAAAAAAGTGAAGAACTATAAACGAACCACAATATCTGGGCGAAAATTTTATCCAAACTTTATTAAAGGTTTACAAGTCAATACTCCAAATACGGTTTGGCAATCGGATATAACCTATTTACCACTAAATGGCAAACACTACTATGCGGTGTTTATAATAGATGTTTATACGAAAAAAATCGTAGGGTATCAAGTGTCAGACAACATGAGAGCGCAAGCCAATTTAAAAGCATTGCAAATGGCCTTAAAGGGAAATCAGGCACCAATTATCCATCATTCAGATAGAGGAAGTCAGTACACTTATGGTCAATATTTAGACCTGTTAAAGGATAACAATACAAAAATAAGCATGGCCTTAAGTGGTTTGGACAATGCATACGCAGAACGCATCAATAGAACAATTAAAGAAGAGTATCTAAAATATTGGAATCCCAAAACATTTTATCAATTAAAGCAATACGTAAAAAAAGCAGTAATTAATTATAATGAAAAAAGAGTCCACAGACACTTACCTAAAATGAGTCCTAATACTTTTCAAAATTATTGGAACGA
>NZ_VORX01000020.1 GCF_007997285.1 Gelidibacter salicanalis | reverse complement strand
GTGGGGATTTTGGGATTCCTTAGCCCAAAAACCGTATTTTCATTTTGTAGATAAGCCTAAACTTTTTTCACGGTTCTTTCAGGTGTCGATTTCCATAATATTTTGCTTCTTTCGACTTGTCCACAACGTTGATGTGTATGAGCCGTTGCGTGTTAAAGCACGGAACATTAAAAGTACAAAACTCCGCTGGAAAATTCCCAAAAATTTTCCAGATGGGCACAGACCCAGCAATGGCTTATACACGGTGTTGTGGTGTCGTACTTTTTACTTTATCAAATATTATTTTCCTGAAATCAGTTCCTAAATTGTCCAAAAGTCCGGAATAGTGGCAATAATAAATTGCTCCACTTTTATCTTCCTCTTTTACTGTAATTACTCCATCATCAAATTCCACCAAATGGTAGTAATTTCCATCGTCAAGTCCTGTAGAATATATTTCGGATACTCCAAGTATTCTAAAATTTCCAAAATCAACTCCTTCCGATTTCTCAATGATTTTGAGATATTCATTAGGTAGTTTTGAGTCAATACTTTTCGTGTAATTTCCCAAGTATTTAGAGTCAATTGGTTGAAAAATTTGATTTATAGATTGAATGTTATTTAATTCTCCGAGTAGTCCATCAAATGTTGGAATCGATTTAAGTTTTTCTTTTTTGAAAGTGCTTTGAGCAAAACTATTTGGGTCATTATTTATTTTCTTACTCGTAACATTAATTGCTTTTACTTTTATAATAGATTTTGGATTAGGTCTAATTTTCCAGCCCCAAATTCGTCCATCATTATTGTCAAATTCTATGTAATATTTGTCGCTATTGACTTTGAATCTAATTGTTGCCAGTTTGCTTTCATCCTTTCTCTTGTATCTAAAATTGTCAGAAAGAGGATTTTCATTATCTCCGTAAAGTTCGACAGACATACTTTTTTCCCAATATTGTCTCCATTTTCTTTTAGGTTCAAAATATTCAATTTGAATTTTTAGCTTTGTTTGGATTTCCGAATCAAACATTTCGTAAAGTTCGGTTAATAATGTTTTTTCCAAAGCGGTAAACCCTTTGTTATTGAATTTCGGTCGTCTTCGATAAGCAGCAATAGAAAGAGCGAGAAAAATCAGTCCGATTATTCCAATTAAAATTCCTAATATTATTAAAATGTTCTTCATTCAGTTTGTATGCACCACAACGTTTGGTGTAAGAATAGTTGCGTGGGTTAAGCACCTAAAATAACAAAAATTAACCAAGCCTGTGGAAATTCCGAAGGAATTTCCAAGTAGGCGAGAACCAGCAATTATTTTTACACAGTG
>NZ_VORX01000019.1 GCF_007997285.1 Gelidibacter salicanalis | reverse complement strand
GGATCAAGAACAATTGTTGTGTTTATGTAAAAATTGTTGTTAATCTATAAAGGAAGAATTCTACATTTTTGACCCCTCTAAATTGCGCTCTAAAGGCTTTTATTTTGGCATTAAAAGATTCTGCTGATGCATTTGTGCTTCTGTTTATAAAATAGTTTAGGATTGATCTATAATTGAGTGTTATCGTGTTTGCGATGGTATTGAAGGCTCTAAATCCTGTGTTTTCAACATCTTTGTACCAATGGGCCAGTTTTGTATAAGCTGTTTCTATGGATGTTGCCGTATTGAATATATTTCTAAGTCCTTGAACCAAGTCAAAGGCAGTTTTTATATCAGGATATTGATTGAACAATATTTTGCTTCTGTGGTACTGATTTTCAGTCCAGTTTGATGGGGCTTTATATAGTAAATACCTACTTCTGGCCAATAGTTGCTTTGTTGTATCCCCGTTACTGTATTCTTTTGGGGCAAATGTTTTGTTTTTTGCTCTTGCCTGTTTTATTTGTTCGTTCTCTAGGTCTATGGCATCCCATCGATGTTTTATCCTGATGTCCTGAAGTGCTTCCAATGCTAGTTTCTGTACGTGAAAACGGTCGGTAACCTGCATTGCTTTTGGGAAGCATTTTTTACATATAGTTTTCATTGAGTTTGCCATGTCAAGTGTAATCTCTTTCACTTTTGCTCTTTTCTTGGCCGGTATCTTTAGTAGTTGTTCTATGATGGGTTCAACTTTGGTTCCAGCGAATATTGCAACGATACTCCCTTTCTTTCCTTTGGCTTTTTTGTTGGTAATTATTGTGTAGAGTTCTCCTTTAGACAGTGCCGTTTCATCAATAGATAGATAAAGTCCAATGTTTTCAGGGAATATGAGCCATTGTTTAGCGTGTTTCTTTTGCTCCCAGCTTTTAAAATCGCTTAAGTAGTCTTTATATTGGCGTTGTAGTTTTTTGCCATTAACACCATAGAAAGCTCCAATGGTATGGCAATCGGAAGCCTTAGTATCGACTAATCTCTTTTAAAAAAGCAGCGAACTCGGTGGTCATCCGTGTTCCCTGTGCTACCAAGTTCCAATCTCTCTGGACAACTTCCTTCGAAGTTCTGTCCAACCACCTGCGCCGTTTTACGTGAAGATAGACGGTATTTCCCCGCAACGGAAAATCTTGGATCGTTACTTCCTTATGAAAACCGTGGGCTATTAATATTCGGGTGGTCTCTTCCTTTGGAGGTGTAATTTGCTCTTCAAAATAAAGATGCATTACTTCTCCATTTCTGGTGTTCTTCACTAGATCGAAATGGTTGATTAAAAATTCAGGAAGAATGAGTTTCAGTAGGTCCAAATAATTTTCCAAAGTCAGGTTTTTTTTGCAAAAATCAAAATTCTATTTCAATTCACACACAACTTTTAGGAATGATCC
>NZ_VORX01000001.1 GCF_007997285.1 Gelidibacter salicanalis | reverse complement strand
TACATTCCAACCAGAATTACGCTCGAGCTTATAAGCATCAATTTAAAATCGGTCTTGCAAAGAGCACTATCCAAGATACAAAACGTTACCTTAAAGTGATTATTTTTTTTGGGAGAAGAGAGGAATTATATACAACAGATTTAAAGTCGCACGTTTACAGTGCGACTTTTGTTTTGTTAAAAACTGGCAATTCTCATGCTGTCAAGCAGAAATAGTGTAATTTAATTACAAAATCATATAGTTATGAAAACTATGCTCACGCTTTTATTTATAGGAATTCTAGCAGCTTCCTGCAATACAACTAAAATTGCCAATAAAACAGATCCTCAAACGTCCTCCAGGGTTCAAGACACGGTCAGAATAGCGAATGATTCTTTAGAATACGAGATTCTCATTATTGAACCGGGTTTTAATTCTTGGCTAGCTTCTCGAGCGAAACCTGAAGGCTTCTATTCTCAAGAGTATTTAGAAAGCAGAAATAGAATCTACGTATCAGAATGGAATAGCCGTGTTATTCAACCACAACGTTACCCAAGTCATTTGTACGAGCTTCAAATTGATTACCAACCATCTATAGATTACGGTTATGACGTCAACTATAAACTATACAACTATTTTATATATTTTCAATTGACCTACAAACAAAGATTAGGACCTTTTGAACCTCGAATTTAGCAGAATTAAAGTATCTTTGCACCGCAAATAGGTGTGATGGAGAATTTTAAAAAAAATTGGCAAATACAACAGAACTGGCAGTTACTTTTTCCATTTCTTGGTCTTCTCATCCTTGGATTTTCTTCTTATAAATTAGCTGATGTGCTTGTTGGAAACATCAACCTGTTTTTAGTAATCATTCTTGCCATCGTTTTATTTTTTGTCTTTTTAAACATAACGCTATTTCTATTTAAGAAATTAGAACGCAAATGGTCTGTAGAATACCGTTGGGAAATGATACGTGTATTCATAGTTTTTGCAATAACTGGATCTTCATCGGTATTTATAGGGAAACCTATTATCGCTATGATTGGGATTACAAAAGAAAATTTTAATAGTGTTATATATTGGATTTTATATATATTCGTGGGCTTAATCTTTTATCAAATTTTATTGGTAACTTACGGTTGGCTTTTTGGCCAATTCAAGTTCTTCTGGGAATTTGAGAAAAAAATGTTGCGCAGATTTGGGCTGGAACGGTTTTTAAACTAATGAATTTCTTAAGACAACATATCATTTTCAAAGGTCTGACACTTATTTTAGTGTTGGCATTTTTGCTGCCTTCTGCGGTTAAGGCCATGCATGTTTTTGAAGAGCACCAACATGAAATATGTCTAGGTGAGATAGATGCGCATATTCACAATTATGATGTAGATTGCGAGTTCTATAAATTCAAATTGAACAGTCCTTTTACCATTCCTGAAAACAGTATTTTAGTTCTTAACTTTCCGCAAATTGAGAGCACCATTCCAACGCATTATTCATTTTTAAGTGAATTTCAGACCCTTCATTTTTCACTTCGAGGTCCTCCTGTAATTAATTTAACCTAGGTTTTCTGAATGCTATTCAGAGTAAAATCATCTTAAATTAATTACTATACATCTATGAATAAATTATGCTACCTATTGCTATTTTTAGCAATACCAACCGTCTACGCTCAAAATACACTAAAAGGAAATGTTGTAGATAAGAACACCAATGAACCTTTAATTTTCGCCAATGTTTACGTGCCTCAACTCGAAAAGGGCACTACTTCTGATGAGGCGGGAAACTACTCAATGCCGAATATTCCTAATGGCACTTATAAAGTTATTGTTTCGACCATTGGCTACGAAACATTTTCCAGAAGCATCACCTTTCCTTATACCGCAGCTTTTGATGTTCAACTCATTCCTTCGGCTATAGAAATGGAAGAAATAATCATTTCAACCCCATTCCACAAATTACAAAGTGAAAACGTAATGAAGGTCGAACGTGAAACTGTTGCCAATTTAAAAGCAAAAGGAGCTGTCACCCTGGCGGACGGGATCACATCTATTGCGGGCGTTGAAAGCGTCACTACTGGCGTAAGCATCGGAAAACCAGTCATTAGAGGCTTAAGCTCCAATCGTGTATTGGTTTACGCCCAAGGTGTCCGATTGGAAAATCAGCAGTTTGGAGATGAACATGGACTCGGTCTTAGCGATTCGGGTATTGAAAGTATTGAAGTTATTAAAGGTCCCGCTTCACTTCTTTATGGTAGTGATGCACTTGGAGGGGTTTTATATCTAAATCCTGAAAGATTCGCCCAAGCCCATAACAATCAGGCCGATGCCAGTTATAATTATTTTAGCAATACTGAAGGATTCAACACTAATGCAGGTTATAAAGCTTCAGGAGAGCATTTTAAATTTCTTTTTCGAGGCAGTATTGCGGAACACGCTGATTATGAAACCGCCGATTACAGGGTGACCAATACCCGATTTAGAGAGCAAGATTTGAAAGCCGGATTGGGGTACCAAATCCGAAAGTTTAAGACAGAATTGCGTTATAATGTCAATAATTCGAAGCTTGGCATCCCTGAAACAATTGGAGAACAAACTACTCAAAAGACACCGTTATTGCCTTTCCAAGAAGTGACAAACCATGTGTTGAGTTCTAAATCGACGGTATTTTTTGACGGTTCAAGCTTGGATATTAATTTAGGCTTGCTGTACAATGATCGAAAAGAATTTGAAGCTCCGCACCATCATGAAGATGAAGAAGATCATGACGACCATGAAGATGATGATGAAGCCCCCGAGGAGGATGAACATTTAGAAGCGGCCCTTCAGATGAAATTGAAAACCTTTAATTATGATGTAAAATACAATTTGCCTACCTTAGGTAAGTTTGAAACCATTGTAGGTCTTCAGGGAATGAGCCAAAGCAATACCAATTACGCAGAAGAACAACTGATTCCGGACGCTACGACTTCAGACATAGGCGTTTTAGCCACATCACACATTCATTTTGAGAAGGCAGATATTCAAATTGGAGCCCGATATGACTATCGGAGTATTGATGTTTATTCTGGCATTCAGAAAAATTTCTCAAGCTTTAACGGCGCCGCCGGAATTAAAACAAATCTCGCAAAAAAAATAACCACAAGATTAAATTTAGCTTCAGGCTACCGAGCTCCCAATTTGGCTGAACTCACGTCTAATGGCACCCACGAAGGCACCAATAGATACGAAATCGGAAATGATCAATTAAAAAACGAACAAAACTTCCAAGCGGATTTGGCCTTGGAATACAAAAATGAACACATTGAAATCTTTGCCAATGCGTTTTATAATAAAGTTAATAATTATATTTTCCTGTCACCAAATGGAGAACTTATCCAGAATACTCCAGTTTATGACTATTTGCAGGCGGACGCCAATCTTTATGGTGGAGAAATTGGGGTACACTTCCATCCGCATCCTTTAGATTGGTTACACGTGGAGAGTAGTTATGAGACCGTTACCGGAAAACAGGATAATCAGCGTTATTTGCCGCTGATTCCCGCCAATAGTTGGACCAATACTTTACGGGTAGAATTCAACCCAAAAGTTGTGCGTAATTTTTATGGTTTTGTTAGGTTAAAAACAACCTTTAAACAATCGAACATCGGTGACTTTGAAACGTCTACCAATGGCTATTCCCTTTTAGGAGCTGGTTTAGGAGGTGTTGTAACTTTATTTAAAAATGATTTAGATGTGAAAATTTCGGGAAGTAATCTGACTGATAAAACCTATATCAATCATTTATCACGCCTAAAACCGGACGGAATTTTTAATATGGGACGCAATATAAATATTGGATTAACCTATATTCTTTAAAATTTAAAATCCCTTTCAAATTTGAAAGGGATTTTTTTTTATTTAATGGTTATCGTTTTTGGTTTCTTGGCAAACACATAGGTGTAAAACCACATAATTGTAAATGACGGTATCACATCAAAGCCAGGCAGAATCTCTTCAATAAATGAAAACATTCCCGCTACCCTACCTTTTCTGCCCGCATATAATTTGGTCATCAAATATCCTGAAAGAGGAGCCCAGATAATATCAATAAAAGTGATCATTCCTATAGCATCTAACACGATCCCTAAAACTAACTTCTGATTTTTACTTAAGTTATCTAAATTCATGGTATAATTTTTAATTCGTTTTTATAATACAAATAATATACCAAAAAATTATTTTTGATCAATTTACACAATCGTTGGACTTTCAATTTATTAAGATTCGCCATGAATTTTGAGAACATATAAACCAAATCAAAATTGTACAGCAAAAAACAAAATGCTAACTTGCCTTTCATTTTTTAATCTATGATAAAAGCGACCAATATTCACAAATATTACAATGATCTACACGTATTAAAAGGGGTTGATCTCAATATCCAAAACAGTGAAATAGTTTCTATTGTTGGCGCTTCTGGTGCCGGCAAAACAACATTGCTACATATTTTGGGAACTTTAGATAGAGCCTCAAGTAAAGACCAGGGCAGTTTGCAGATCAACGATGTAGATATTATGGCGCTTTCAGATAAGAACTTGGCTAAATTTAGAAATGAGCATATTGGTTTTATTTTTCAGTTTCACCAATTGCTGCCTGAGTTTACAGCGTTAGAAAATGTATGTCTTCCTGCATTTATCAAGAAAACACCAAAAGAACACGCAGAGAAACGCGCTAAGGAATTGTTAGATTTTTTAGGCTTGGGCCATCGGTACGATCATAAACCCGGTGAGCTATCAGGAGGCGAACAGCAGCGTGTCGCAGTAGCTAGAGCCCTAATTAATAATCCTGAATTGATATTTGCCGATGAACCTTCGGGGAATTTAGATAGTGAAAGTGCTGAAAATCTTCACAATCTATTTTTTAAACTCCGCGACCAATTTGGCCAAACCTTCGTTATAGTAACCCATAACGAAGAATTGGCAGATATGGCCGACAGAAAATTGGTAATGGTGGATGGTAATATCGTTTAATTCTCTTGCTTCACACTAGGAATTGTATCCACAATGCGGTCAATCAATCTACTGATTACACCACCTACGTCATGTCCACTTTTATAAAGAGGCACATTACCTAAGACGTTATCAAAATTAGTAATTGAACTACTCACAACATTTAATGTTGAGTCTACGAGATCATCTGTGTTTTCCATTGTCTTCTAGTTTTCGGTTATCTTGAAATTGTTTTAAATCAGCAATAGCATCCTTGCCCAATTTGGTGCCAACACCAATGGCAAAAAGTGCAACAACTGACTTCAATCCAAACTTTAAAAGTGATTTCATGAGCATGTTATTTTGAAAGATTTTGGTCTAAATTAAGTAATTTAATGCAGTCAAAAAACATAAAACTGTTTTGAGTTTAAAATTGTATTGATTGCGTCAAACAGAGGTCTCTTATAGGAATTTTATTGCTTTCTACTGTTCATGGCAAGAAAATTGCTAAGGTTATAGACCTACTATAACAATGAAAAATTCCATCACCATTGAATATACCACAACTCAAAGAATTTTTAGACCTCAAGGTCACCACCTATAATCATCCGCGCTTTATTGAAAGTGACCCGATTCTGATTCCGCATCAATTTTCAAAAAAAGAAGATATAGAAATATCCGGTTTCTTAACTGCTACTATTTCTTGGGGAAACCGTAAAAGCATTATTACCAATGCCCATAAAATGATGCAAATGCTCGACCATGCACCCTATGAATTTGTGATGCAGCATCAAAAATCAGATTTAGAAAAATTGCGCAGCTTTGTACACCGGACCTTTAATGAAGATGATTTCATCCAATTTATTAAAAGTATGAATCATATTTACACCCAATACGGCGGACTGGAGGCTATTTTTTCTAAAAACACGGAAGAATTCTCTACCCAACACGCCATTCACCATTTTAAGAAGCATTTCTTCGAAATTGAGCACCTCCAACGCACACAAAAACATGTGAGTGATCCTTTAAGAAATTCAGCGGCTAAACGCATCAATATGTTTTTAAGATGGATGGTTAGAAATGACAACAATGGTGTAGACTTCGGGATTTGGAAGACTCTGTCACCCGCACAACTATCTTGCCCATTGGATGTGCACTCCGGAAACGTTGCACGCGCTTTAGGTTTATTAAAACGCACTCAAAATGATGCTAAGGCCTTAGCGGAACTGGACCAAGCGTTGCGAAAATTAGATAAAGATGATCCGGTAAAATACGATTACGCCTTATTTGGGTTAGGAGTCTTTGAAGACTTTTCCAAAACTTTAAATCTAAAAAGTTAATTTTTTTAATAATATCCAAGAAACGATACAATGGAAATTCCTAAATTACCTTCAAATGAACAAGAGCGCCTTGAGATTCTTAAGGAATATCATTTATTGGACACTTCTCCGGAAGTCGATTATGACAATATTACCAAATTGATTTCTACAATTTGTGAAGTGCCTATTGCTTTAATTACCATCTTAGACAAAGATCGAAATTTTTTTAAAGCACATTCTGGCATTTCACTGCAAGAATCACCAAGAGAGATTTCTTTTTGCGGACATGCAATACTATCAGATGAACCTGTTTTTATAATTAAAGATGCGCGCTTAGATAAACGTTTTATCAATAACCCATTTATTGATAGCGAAAACACTGTGTTTTATGCTGGTGTTTCTTTAGTAAATCCCGAAGGTTATGTACTGGGAACACTTTGTGTGTTTGATTATCAGCCCCGGACACTAAGCGAAATACAAAAAGATGCTCTAATTATTTTAGGAAAGCAGGTGGTGACTTCGATGGAACTTCGACGTCAGAATTACAAATTGGAATCAGCCAAGAAACAGCTCACTACCCATAATCAGGAGCTGAAAAAATTTGCCAGTCATGTTTCTCACGACTTGAAGTCGCCATTGGCCAATATCATCTCCTTGACGCAGCTTTTAAAAGAAGATTTGGAGGATAAAATTTCAAGTAGCGCCGAGGAGTACCTTTTTTATATTAATGAGTCTGCCCTGATCCTTAAAGATTATATTGACGGTATTTTGCTCCATTATAAAGCCGACGAATTATTAAAGGCTAAAAAGCAGGATGTTCAGCTTTCTGAACTTTGCGAGGATCTTAAGCAACTGCTGCTATTACAATCAGATGCACTGCTTTGCCACGCAACAGAGACTATTAAAAACATCAACAAACCTGCTTTAACCCAAATTCTGATCAATTTGGTGGATAATGCCCTAAAGTATAATGACAAGGTGAAACGGACACTTCACATGACTTATACTTCGCTCTCCGAATTTCACGAATTTTCTGTAACAGACAATGGCATCGGGATTGCTGAAAATCAGCAAGAAATGATTTTCCAATTATTCAAATCCATTCCTCTTAAAAACAACAAAAAGCCAAGTACGGGAATCGGGTTGAATACCATAAAAAATCTCGTGGCTCAATTAGGCGGAGATATTAAGGTTAGCTCCCAGCTGGGTCAAGGCAGTAATTTCACCTTCACCATTGCAAAATAAGTTCTGCTTTTAGTGCTTAAACCAGGTATAGAAGCATGAACTTTTGGTCGTTAAACTATATTTTTACAAAAACAGACATTCAATTTTTTAACACATTTTAAAAGGTCATCCAAGAAATCGTTTTATCTTTAAAGGTTCAAATTCTAACCAAATGAAAAACCTTTTTTTACTGATTGCTACGGTTTCTACGAGTCTGCTCTTTTCACAAGATATAAAGATACCTTTAGACACCATGGTAGTGACCAACCACGCTATTAACATTAATGGTCAAAACCTTTCTTACCAAGCCATTGCAGGCACCCAGCCCATTTGGAACGAGAAAGGAGAACCAACCGCAACTCTATTTTATACCTATTATAGAAAAAGTAACAGTGAAAAAGAAAAACGTCCTATCATTTTTTCGTTTAATGGTGGCCCTGGCTCCGCATCTGCTTGGATGCATATCGCCTATACCGGACCGGTCATTTTAAATATGGATGATGAAGGATATCCTGTACAACCCTACGGCGTAAAGGACAATCCGAATTCCATCTTAGACGTGGCCGATATTGTATTTATAGATCCAGTGAACACTGGATATTCGCGAATGGTAGAAGACAAGGACGGTAAATTGCCAGATCGGAAGTCGTTTTTCGGTATTAATGCGGATATCAGATATCTGGCAGAATGGATGAATACCTTTGTCACTCGAAATAACCGATGGGAATCTCCAAAATATTTAATTGGTGAAAGTTATGGTGGTCCAAGAGTAATGGGTTTATCTCGCGAATTGCAAAATAGCCAGTGGATGTATTTAAATGGCGTGATTTTAGTATCTCCTGCCGATTATAAAATCTACTCTACGGATCAGCCAATTTATTCAGCACTAAATCTGCCTTATTTTACTGCGGCAGCTTGGTATCAAAAAGCACTTTCCCCTGCCCTACAGCAAAAAGATTTATTAGATATTTTACCTGAAGTGGAAGCCTATACCATCGATAAAGTGATGCCTGCAATTGCTAAGGGTGGTTTTATTTCTGAGGCAGAAAGAAATGAAGTGGCTGAAAAAATGAGTTTATACTCGGGCTTGGACAAAGCTGCTATTATAGATCATAATTTAAACGTGCCTACCAACTTTTTCTGGAAGGAATTGCGTCGTGATGACGGGTATACTATAGGAAGATTAGATTCCCGATACTTAGGTATCGACAAAATGACCGCTGGGGACAGGCCTGATTATAATGCCGAGTTAACCTCCTGGCTGCACTCTTTTACACCTGCCATCAATTATTACATTAGAGAAGAATTAAAGTTTAAAACGGACATTAAATACAATATGTTTGGTGATGTGCATCCTTGGGACCGCCAAAATGATAATACTAGAGACGGTTTACGCCAAGCAATGGCCCAAAATCCGTTTTTAAAGGTGTTGGTGCAATCAGGATATTATGACGGGGCAACGACCTATTTCGCTGCAAAATATACTGTAGGACAAATGGATCCGAGCGGACGCATGAAAGACCGCGTGTCATTTAAAGGCTACAGAAGCGGCCATATGATGTATTTAAGAAAAGAAGATTTGAAGTTGGCCACGGATGATATCAGACAATTTATCAAGGATTCTGATTCTAAAGGGAAACCTGCCAAATACTAAACTCATAATTCACTCATTAAAAATTGCCTGATGACACCAATCGTCAGGCTTTTTTATATTTTAGCAGGATGTCACCACCCTTAATTAGCATATTAACCCCTTTTAAAAACAGTTCGTTATTTCTGGAAGACTGCATTGCATCTATCAGGAATCAAAGTTACACCCATTGGGAATTGCTGATCGTCGATGATCATTCTACAGATGAGAGTTTTAAAATAGTCTCAGAAATCGCAAAAGACGAGCCCCGCATAAAACTGTTTAAAAATTCTGGTCAGGGCATTATTAATGCCCTTAAACTCGCTTTTAAAAGCAGTTCTGGAGCTTACATCACTCGGATGGATAGTGATGATCTTATGACGCCTCATAAGTTGGACCTCATGGTGGCCGATTTAGAAGCGGCTAAGATAGGTCATGTAGCATTGGGCCTGGTATCTTACTTTTCTGAATATGATCTTGGTGACGGCTATCAGATGTACGAGAAATGGCTCAACGGCTTAACATCAGAGGGGAACAATTATTCAGAAATCTACAAAGAGTGTGTGATCCCCTCCCCCTGCTGGATGGTGCATCGAGAGGATTTAATAGCTTGTGGCGCATTTGATAGCCCCGTTTATCCTGAAGATTATGATTTAGCCTTTCGGTTCTATAAACATGGGTTAAAATGTATTCCGAGCAAGAACCTGCTGCATTTATGGAGAGATTATAGCAATAGAACCTCACGTACGGACTCTAATTATGCTGACAACCATTTTTTGAGATTGAAATTACACTACTTTTTTGATCTCGATAGACGCCCGCAACAACCTTTAGTCCTTTGGGGAGCGGGGTTTAAGGGAAAGTTTTGTGCGAAATATTTAAAAAAACTAAACCATCCATTTCTGTGGATTTGCAATAATCCGAAGAAAATTGGGAAGCATATTTACGATATTGAACTTCACGCCGTATCAAAATTAAAGGAACTACAGCAACCCCAAGTCATCGTAACGGTAGCGAACAAAACCTCACAAAAAAGAATTGCGTCAGTGTTAGAAAATAGAGACTTAGTGAAAGCGAAAGATTATTTCTTCTTTTGTTAGCATTCTCAACTTAAAAAGGCTAAATTTCTCAAACTCAGAAGCTATTAATAGTCACGTATTTTTTATATTTGACCGACTTGTAAAAAAAGTAAAATCAGAATAGGGAATGCAGTTCAAAAATCCAGAAATTCTTTACGCGCTTCTGCTGCTGATCATTCCAATCATCATCCATTTATTTCAGCTTCGGCGGTTTAAAACAGTTCCGTTTACCAATGTCCAACTTCTCCAACACATTACCATACAAACGCGTAAGAGTTCGCAGCTAAAAAAGTGGCTGACTTTATTCACCCGCCTGCTGCTGCTAACCTGTATTATTGTGGCCTTTGCCCAACCATTTCTAACCAAGACAACCACCTTTACTGCCAAAAGCGAAACCGTCATTTATTTGGACAATTCCTTTAGCATGCAGGCAAAAGGTCCTAACGGTACCCTCTTAAATACCGCAGTTCAGGATTTGCTGGAACATCTGAACGAAGATGAACCTATTACCCTGTTCACCAATGATCGAAGTTTCTTAAATACAAGCCTTAAAGCCATCAGAAATGATATAATTCAATTAACCTTTACGTCCAACACATTGGATTATGAGGCGATGCTTTTAAAAGGTTTAAAGTCATTTTCCACGGATAAGAGCAGTAATAAAAATTTTGTGGTAATTTCTGATTTTCAGAAGAAAGACGATGCACTAACATTTCAAAAGGACAGCCTCGTCAATTATAGTCTTGTGCAACTGAAACCCGAACGTGTTGCCAACGTTAGCATTGACTCCTTATACGTCTCAAAAACAACCCCAGAAACCATAGAAGTCACGGTACAATTGCGCAATCAAGGTGATCCGATTGAAACCTTGCCCGTATCCTTATTTCAAGATGACCAACTTATGGCCAAAACTGCTGTTACTGTTGAGGCCTCTGCTGAAACTGTTTTTACGATTCCCAATAACCAAGCCTTTAAAGGCAAAATTACTATTGATGATGTACAGCTGAACTATGACAATACTTTATATTTTAATCTAGATACCCATCAGAGCATAAAAGTACTCGCCATTAATAACGCTGATGCAGCCTTTTTAGAAAAACTATATACTGCGAACGAATTCGATTTAACACTCGTTGATGTAAACCAACTGAATTATAATACGATTATTGATCAGAATTTGATCATATTAAATCAACTCAAAAGCATTCCAATTGGACTGATTACCACATTACAGGCATTTTCGGAAGACGGCGGAAGCATATTGACTATTCCTTCAATTGAATCTAATCTAACCTCTTATAATCAACTATTTGATAATATTATATTACCTCATTATACCTCCCAAATTTCGGCTGAAAAAAGGATTACCAAAATCAATTTTTCGCACCCACTTTTAAACAGTGTTTTTGACAAAAAAGTCGATAATTTTCAATATCCAAAAGTCAATGCGTTTTACACATTTGGATCCAATGCAGGAAATGTCATTTTAAGTTATGAGGACAATACACCATTTTTAATTGAAGCCAATAAATTTTACGTCTTTACTGCGGCATTGGATGAAACAAATTCAAATTTTAAAAATTCACCCTTAATTGTTCCCGTGCTCTATAATATTGGTAGACAAAGTTTAAAATTACCGCGTCTATATTATACTGTGGGTAGTACCAATACCATCGATATCAACATCACATTACCGTCAGATGCCATTTTAAAGTTGGAGCACGGAGAAACCTCTTTAATTCCACAACAAAAAACATACAGCCATAAAGTTCAATTGACTACGGACGAATATCCTAAAGCCGCTGGAATACACGAGGTCAAAAACAAAGAAGACGTCCTTCAGCACCTCAGTTATAATTACGATCGTACTGAGAGCAACTTATCCTATTTGACCCTATCTGATGTAAAAAATAGCAGTAAAAACACTTCTGTGGCAGCGGCAATAACGGATATAAAAAGTATGACAAATGTTGATGAGCTATGGAAATGGTTTGTTATTTTTGCGATAGCTTTTTTAATTATTGAAATGCTCATCTTAAAATTCCTTAAATGAACGTACTCATAAAATCGGCTACAATAGTAGATTCCAAAAGTGATTTTCACAATGACACTTGCGACATCCTCATTGAAAAGGGCGTCATCACCCAAATTCAGAAGACCATTACAGCGCCCTCTAAAACCAAAGAGATTTCTTTAGAAAATCTTCATGTTTCCCAAGGATGGTTTGACAATAGTGTAAGTTTTGGAGAACCCGGATATGAAGAACGCGAAACTATTGCCAACGGATTAAGAACGGCTGCATTGTCTGGTTTTACGGATGTGGCCGTCAACTCCAATACCAACCCGGTTATCGATAGTTATGCGGACATCTCATTTCTTAAAGGAAAATCTCAAGACAACGCTGTTAACTTGTTTCCTATTGGCGCTTTAACCAAACATAGTGAAGGCGAAGATCTAGCAGAATTATACGATATGAAAAATGCGGGCGCCATTGCTTTTTATGATTATCAAAAGCCAATTCGCAATCCGAATCTAATGAAATTGGCTTTACAATATGCCAGTAATTTTGATGCTTTGGTGTATTCCTTTCCTCAGGAATCTCAAATTTCAGGCTTGGGGGTCATGAATGAAAATGTGATGAGCACTTCCTTGGGATTGAAAGGAAATCCTTCACTTGCCGAAGAGCTACAAATTGTACGCGATTTATTTTTATTGGAATATACGGGCGGAAAATTACACATTCCCACCATCTCTACTGCCAAGTCAGTAGAATTGATTAGAGACGCCAAAGCTAGAAAATTAGATGTGAGTTGCAGCGTGGCTATTCACAATTTAATTTTGACAGATGACGAATTAAAAACATTCAACACACGCTTTAAAGTATTGCCTCCATTACGCACAAAATCAGATTGCAATGCGCTAATTGAAGGTTTAAAAGACGGCACTATTGATATGGTGACTTCTGATCATAACCCGTTGGATATTGAACATAAAAAGATTGAATTTGATTATGCTAAAAACGGCACCATCGGTTTAGAATCGGCTTTTGGCGCATTAAATAGCATCTTTACCATAAAGAAAACAATCGAACTTTTAACCAAAGGCAAAGAACGCTACGGCCTAAATTCCACACCTATAGCCGTAGGACAAAAAGCAAAATTGACTTTATTCAATCCGTCGGAGACCTATACACTGACTAAAGACTTACTGCATTCGTCTTCAAAAAATAGTATTTTTGAAGAGCATCAATTAAAAGGAAAGGTTTACGGCATTTATTCAAATCATCAATTAGTTATAAAATAAGATGCAAAATACCACGATAAAAGAAGGGAAAACCTTGGCCATTGTCAGCTATTTCACCTTTATAGGCCTCATTATAGCCATCATCATGAATTTGGAAAAACGCAATCCCTTTACTTCCTTTCACATCCGTCAAATGCTCGGTTTGATTATGATGCTTATTTTTTCAAATCTGGTAGAAGAATACATCAATAGCTTGTTGGGTACGGCGTTTTGGATCATTACCTTTGTATCCTGGTTATTTGGGCTCTATCACGCCACTAAAGAAGAATATAAACCCATACCTGTTTTAGGCGATAAGTTTCAGGAATGGTTTAAAAATATCAATTAATTATGTCAGAACTTTCATTACATCACGTTACAAGACCTTCAATTTTAAAGGAGAACGCTCCCGTACTTATCATGCTCCATGGTTACGGAAGTGATGAAAATGATCTTTTCGGTTTCTCTTCTGAAATGCCTGAAGAATTGTTTATAATTTCAGCACGTGCACCCTACCCCATCCAACCTTACGGAAACGCTTGGTATGCCATCAATTTTGATGCGGAGATGAACAAATGGAATGACAATGAACAAGCCTTGAAATCGCGAGATTTGATCGCTAAGTTTATTGATGAAGTTGTGGCCACGTATCCCATTAACAAAAACACCATTTCTCTTTTAGGGTTTAGTCAGGGTACGATTTTGAGTTACGCAGTAGCACTTACATATCCTGAGAAAGTAAAAAACGTGATCGCTTTAAGTGGGTATATCAGTCCGGAGATGCTTCCTGATGATGTTGAAACCAAAGATTTTTCGGGTCTTGCTTTTTACTGCTCTCACGGCAGTCAAGATCAGGTAATTCCTGTAGAATGGGCACGGAAAGTGCCACAATTCCTAAATTCATTGGGCATAAAGCACACCTATAATGAGTTTCCCACAGGCCATGGTGTCGCCCCACAGAATTTTTATGAATTGAGAAGCTGGCTTAATCAGCGATTGGAAAAGTAAAATTTTTTGATAAAGAAAGATCCCTGGAAAAGACCCCTATTGAGGCTGAGCTTTGAGTTGCTCCAATTCTTTATTAAGGTGAATGATGGAATCCTTAAGCACCTGCTCTCTTTCAATTTGCTTAGTCATTTTTTCTTGATACGATTCAAAAATATTCTTTGAATTTACATATTGAAATACCATCAATAGCAAAGCAAAGATAAATGCATACATGAAGATCTTACCTTTCATAAGTTTTAAATATTTATTTGGAGGTTATCGTAAGCCAAGAAGACGTTTTTAGGCAACTTCTTTTCAACTTCATCGTGAAAACCCAACATATGGCTTACATGGGTCAAATACGCACGCTCGGGATTTACTTTTTTAATAAGTGCTAATGCTTCTTCTAAATTGAAATGCGAAATATGCTCGGTCTCCCGCAGAGCGTTGACTACTAAAACCTTCACACCTTTCAATTTCGCTACCTCTTCATCTTTAAGAGTTTTCATATCCGTTAAATAGGCAAAGTCACGAAATCTAAAACCGAACACCTGAAGCTTGTAATGCATACCGTTAATGGGCATCACGGTTAAATTTCCAATCTCAAACGGTTTATTTTCAATGCGGATGGGTGTTACCCCAGGAGCACCAGCATATTTGTTTTCGGTTTCAAAAATATAAGCAAAACGTTCTTTAAGAGCTTTGAGCACGCGGTTATGGGCATAAATAGGAATATCGCCCTGTTTAAAGTAAAAAGGCCTAATATCATCCAATCCTGCAGTATGGTCCGCATGTTCATGAGTAAAGATGACGCCATCCAATCGGGTGCATTGCGCGTTCAACATTTGCTGTCTAAAATCCGGACCGCAATCGACAACATAGGTATACCGATCCCACTCAATTAAAACGGAAACCCGTAGCCGTTTATCTTTTGGATTCTCACTTAAACATACAGGGTGAGTACTCCCTATGACTGGAATTCCTTGAGATGTACCGGTTCCTAAAAATGTTACTTTCAAAGGTGTTTTGTTTGGAACAAAAGTAGGTTTATTTTTTCTTTTAAGATAGCAATTCGATACCTTTGTCGCTGACAAAACTCAATCTACACCATGGAGATCACCTTAAAAGGCGACAAGGAATTTGAAGATATTCCGTCACTTAAAACTAAAGCACTTCGTATAAACCTCAATGAAAATATATACGGAACTTTTGCGGAAATTGGTGCAGGACAGGAAACTGTACGTCAATTTTTTAGAGCTGGTGGTGGCTCAGGAACCATTGCTAAAGCCATGTCAGCTTATGATAAGGATTTCAGTGATGCCATTTATGGTATTGAAGAAGATGGCCGTTACGTGACAGAAGCACGCTTGCGTAAAATGTTGAATCATGAGATAAAACTTATTGAAGAGCGCTTGTCCAGGGATAAGCATCCTAATAAAATGTTTTTTTCATACGCCAATACTGTGGCTACCATTGATTTTGCCAAGCAATACAAAGGCCATGGTTGGGTAGGAATTAGATATCAGATTGATCAGGACAAACCTTACAATGAAATCATCCTGCATTTACGTTTTAGAGAGAACGATGCAAGACTTCAACAGGAAACATTGGGCATTTTAGGCACCAATCTTATTTATGGTGCGTATTACAAATACAATGAACCAAAAAAATTGTTGCGCTATTTATATGATCATTTAGATAAAGATCAAATAGAAATCGATACCATAAACTTTTCAGGTCCTGCGTTTGAAAATGTAGATAACCGATTGATGAGTTTGCAATTGGTGAAAAATGGTATGACGGATGCCGTGATGTTTGCGCCAGATGGCAATAACGTGCTTCCTGCAAAAATACTTTACAAGAAAAACATCTTGGCACTTCGCGGTAGTTTCAGACCCGTTACCAAGGTGAATATTGACATGTTTCAGAAATCTTATGAAATGTTCGTCAAAGAAAACAAGGTCGATCCTAACAACACCCAAGTTGTATTTGAGATCACCCTTTCAAATTTAAGAGCTGAAGGCGAGATCGATGAACAGGATTTCATGGACCGCGCAAAATTATTGTGCTCCTTGGGCCACACCGTTCTCATCTCCAATTTCCAAGAATATTATAAGTTAGTCGAATATTTTTCCCAATATTCTAAAAACAGAATGGGATTAGCCATGGGTGTCAACAACCTAGTGGACATTTTCGATGAGAAATATTACCGTCATTTAAGTGGTGGTATTCTGGAAGCTTTCGGGAAACTGTTCTTTAAAGATTTACGCGTTTACCTTTACCCAATGGTTAATGAAGATGGGACACTTACGGATAGCGAAAATCTTAAAGTTCATCCGCGTATGAAAGAGTTGTATAAATTCTTTAAATACAACGGAAAAGTGGTAGATATAACGGATTACGATCCGGATATCCTGACCATCTTCTCAAGATCAGTATTAAAAGCAATTGCGGAGGGCGATCATGGTTGGGAAGCGATGTTACCACCCGGTGTTGCAAAAATCATCAAAGAAAAAAGCCTCTTCGGATTTGAAGCTGAAGAAGTTTTCAGAAACAAATAATAAAAAGACCCTAGCTTTAAAAGTTAAGGTCTTTTTTATGCAGTTATCTTCTTAGAAAATTATTCTAAAATTTGCTCGGTATGAATTTTAGCCTTCACTTTATCAATCACCTTTTCAATCATTCCATTTTCATCAATTACAAAGGTGACGCGATGGATGCCATCAAAAGTGCGGCCCATAAATTTCTTTTCGCCCCATACTCCAAATGCCTTAATGACGTCCTTGTCCTCATCGGCCAATAATGGATAAAGGAAATCATATTTTTCTTTAAAATTGGCTTGTTTTTTCTGGCTGTCAGCGCTCACGCCTAAAATCTCATACCCTTTCTCTTTTAATTCTTTGTAATGATCTCTTAAATTGCAAGCTTCTGTAGTGCAGGTTGGGGTATTGGCTTTAGGGTAGAAAAAAACAACTAACTTCTTTCCTTTATAATCGGCCAAAGTCACCGTATTCCCTTGATCGTCTTTCGCTGAAAAATTCGGAGCCTGGTCTCCTGCTTTTAATTTGGTCATAACTGTTTTAAATTTGATATTTGTAAAAATACAACTAATGACTAAGCAAGAAAAGGTAGAATTTGTTATAAATACGTTAAACCAACTGTATCCGACCATCCCATTGCCTTTAGACCATAAAGATCCTTATACCCTTCTAATTGCCGTATTATTATCTGCACAAAGCACTGATGTTCGCGTCAATCAAATAACGCCGTTACTATTTGCCAAAGCTGACAATCCGTATGACATGATCAAATTGTCAGTTGAAGAAATAAGAGAAATCATCAAACCTGTGGGATTATCGCCCATGAAAAGCAAGGGCATTTATGGTTTATCCCATATTTTAATTGACAAACACAATGGACAAGTGCCTAAAACTTACGAGGCTTTGGAAGAATTACCCGCAGTGGGCCATAAAACCGCTGCGGTGGTATTGTCTCAGGCGTTTGGTATTCCCGCATTCCCGGTAGACACGCATATTCACAGATTAATGTACCGTTGGAATTTTACCAACGGCAAAAATGTAATTCAAACTGAACGCGACGCCAAGCGGCTTTTCCCTAAAGACGTTTGGAACGATTTACATTTACAAATAATTTGGTACGGCAGGCAATACAGCCCTGCACGAGGTTGGAATCTCGAAAAAGACATTATCACTAAAACGATAGGACGCGCAAGTGTGCTCAAGGACTATTATAAAAAACATCCACAGGTTAACCCTGACTTGTAAACTTGCTTACACAAAAAACTAATAAATAGAAAGCATAAAAACGTCCCGATAAGCTAATTCTCGGGACGTTCTCAATCTTAGTTTAGGAGTGCTTTAAACTTCCATTTATGACAATGAATAACAGTTAAAGCCTTTGAATAATTCAGAAGAAGATCAATTGTTTCCTCTTTTGGATTTAGATTGACGTTTTTTTGGGGATACTGAGCGTAAAGTTTTGCCATTATAGGAATTTTTGTTGGGTTATATTCCTATTAACGCAGTTAATTTAACTTTAGTATGTTTAATTTGTCAGAACGATGTTTTTCTCGTCAATAAGTTTCCTTAAATTGATTAGGGCATAACGCATTCTCCCCAGAGCTGTATTGATACTGACGCCTGTTTTTTCGCTAATTTCCTTAAAACTCATGTCACTGTACATCCGCATCACCAAAACATCTTTTTGATCTTCAGGCAATTCCTGAATCAGACGTCTGAGGTCAGATTCTATTTGCTCTTTAATCATGCCTTTTTCAGCATCTAATGCAGAGTCACTCAATACAGAGAAAATACTGAATTCTCCTGTATTATCAAATTTGGGCATGCGGTTACTTTTACGGAAGTGGTCGATGACCAAATTATGCGCAATACGCATCACCCAAGGCAAAAACTTGCCTTCTTCGTTGTATTTTCCAAGTTTAAGAGTTCCAATGACTTTGATAAAGGTATCCTGAAAAATATCTTCAGTAATATCTCTGTCATATACTTTAGAATAAATAAAACTGTAAATCTTTTGTTTGTGTCGGGTGATCAATACGGAGAGTGCTTGCTCATCTCCTTTGATATAATTGCTCACTAAAACAGCGTCTGTGATAAGTTCGTGTTTCATAATAATTACTTTAAATGCTAGGAATGCATCCTGGCTTGGGGTTAATCTATATAAAGTAATTGTATGAAATAGGCGACGGTTTTATTTGAAAGTTTGGGGTCAAATATAACAATAATGCTTATTATAAAGCAAAAATTCAACCTAAACTTTAACATTTTATTGCACAATAACTTTATTTTAGGACTGCTTGAGATGTAGTATCTTTGCATTCTTATATGCAAAATGGCCATGAACGTTAATCTTTCTGAAGTTAATCCGAAGCAAAATATCATTATAAAAGGTGCGAACCTCCACAACTTAAAAAATATTGATGTGGTGATTCCGCGCAATAAATTGGTGGTCATCACAGGGTTATCAGGCTCAGGAAAATCGAGTTTGGCATTTGACACTCTATATGCCGAAGGGCAGCGACGTTATGTAGAAAGTTTGTCCAGTTATGCTCGTCAATTTTTAGGCCGGCTCAACAAACCTAAAGTCGATTATATAAAAGGTATTGCGCCCGCCATTGCCATAGAGCAAAAAGTAAACTCTACCAATCCAAGATCAACCGTTGGCACTACAACAGAAATTTATGATTATTTAAAATTGCTGTTTGCCAGAATTGGTAAAACCTACTCCCCCATTTCTGGAGAATTGGTAAAGAAACACACCACGGCTGACGTTCTGAATTTGGTGAAATCGTTCGAAGAAGGCGAAAAACTATTGCTGTTAGCACCTATTAGTTTAGAAGAAGGCAGGACAATGACCGATAAACTAAAAGTCCTTCAGCAACAAGGCTACGCACGCGTTCAATACAAAAACGAAGTGCTACGGATAGAAGATGCACTGGAAACAAAACTTGGGAAAGATGTGTTTTTGGTCGTCGATAGAATTGTAGTTAAACATGAGGACGATTTTTACAATCGTTTAGCTGACGCTATTGAGACTGCGTTTTTTGAAGGCAAGGGCACGACCATTATAGAAGCGCTTTCAACTAACAAACAAACAGCCTTCAATAATAAGTTTGAATTGGATGGCATGACCTTTCTAGAACCGAATGTGCATTTGTTCAGTTTTAATAACCCTTACGGCGCCTGCCCTAAATGCGAAGGTTATGGTGATGTGATTGGCATTGATGACGATTTGGTCATTCCTAACACGGCATTGTCTGTGTATGAAAATGCAATTTTCCCTTGGCGTGGTGAGAGCATGAGCTGGTATAGAGATCAGTTGGTCAATAATTCCCATAAGTTCAATTTTCCTATTCATAAACCCTATTTTCAACTGACCGAAGCTCAAAAAGAATTGATTTGGGAAGGCAATAAGCATTTTGAAGGCTTGAATGGTTTTTTTGCAGAATTAGAATCGAAAGCGTACAAAATTCAAAATCGGGTGATGTTATCGCGCTATCGCGGGAAAACGAAATGTAGTAAATGTCATGGAAAACGCTTGAGAGCTGAAGCAAATTATGTAAAAGTTGGTGGCGTCACCATTACAGATTTGGTTACTTTACCTCTAGACAAGTTGATAATGTTTTTTGATGAATTAGAACTCAATGAATACGACATCACAATAGCCAAGCGCTTACTAAAGGAAATTTCTAACAGACTAGCTTTCCTCTCTAATGTAGGTCTCGACTATTTAACCCTAAACAGAAAATCCAACACTCTATCAGGTGGCGAAAGTCAACGTATCAATTTAGCTACTTCTTTGGGCAGCAGTCTGGTGGGCTCCATGTATATTTTAGATGAACCGAGCATTGGCTTACACCCCAAAGACACAGAAAAATTAATTGTAGTCCTAAAAGCATTGCGCGATTTGGGCAATACGGTAATCGTTGTAGAACATGATGAGGACATCATGCAAGCTGCTGATGAGATTATTGATATAGGTCCTGAAGCGGGCACGCTTGGTGGTGAGGTAGTAGCCGCCGGAACCTACGATGATATCTTAAAATCTGAATCCTTAACCGCCCAGTATCTCAATGGCAAACTAAAAATTGAAGTGCCAAAAAAACGTCGCACCTCCAAATATCACATTGATATTATTGGTGCCCGCGAACATAATTTACAAAACGTTGATGTAACCCTTCCTTTAGAAATGTTGACCGTTATTACTGGTGTTTCTGGAAGCGGCAAGAGTACTTTAGTTAAAAGTATTCTCTTCCCAGCGATTCAAAAGGAATTGACCGGATTTGGAGACAAACCAGGTCAGTTTTCTGAATTGAAAGGGAATTATAAGAACATCAAACATATAGAGTTTGTCGATCAAAATCCGATAGGGCGCTCCTCAAGATCCAACCCCGTTACGTACGTCAAGGCCTATGATGATATTAGAGCTTTGTTTGCCAACCAAAAACTGAGCAAGATCAGAAATTACCAAGCCAAACATTTTAGTTTTAATGTAGACGGTGGGCGTTGTGAAACTTGTAAAGGAGATGGTGAAGTGACTATTGAAATGCAATTTATGGCCGATGTACATTTAACTTGCGAAACGTGCAATGGAAAACGCTTTAAAAAAGAAGTCTTAGAAGTGACTTTTGAAGACAAAAACATTGATGATGTGTTGAGTATGACCATCGATGATTCGATTGCTTTTTTTGAAGCACATCAACAAACACGAACTCAAAGTAAACTGCAACCCTTACAAGATGTCGGCCTAGGCTACGTCACTTTAGGTCAGAGCTCCTCTACCCTTTCTGGTGGTGAAGCCCAGCGTATTAAGTTAGCCACGTTTCTTGGGAAAGGTAGCAAGAGCGATAATGCTCTGTTTATTTTTGATGAACCGACCACGGGGCTGCATTTTCACGATATAAAAAAGCTGTTGACATCTTTTCAAGCGCTGATAGCCCAAGGCCATTCTATTATTGTGATTGAGCACAATCTCGAATTGATCAAATGCGCAGATTACGTTATCGATCTAGGTCCTGAAGGTGGTGAAAGAGGCGGGAAAATTGTGGCAGCCGGCACGCCCGAAGAATTGGTTAAAAATAAAAACTCTGTTACCGGTAAATATTTGAAAGATAAACTTTAAATGTTAAGAGCTTAATAGAATAAAAATGCCATCAACCCCATGATGACAATGGCAAAAGGGAGGACAAGTGATAAAAACACAAAACTGATCATGTTTGTTTTGACAAAGCTTAACACCCAACCTTGTTCATAATACCGCTTCAATCCCACGTTTAAATAGAAAAATATAGAGAGTACCATTAAAGTGACTAACCATCCTGGAAAATTAGGCCATATTAAATTCCCGATTACAATCAGGGTTAACATGGCAAACACAAAGGCGAAAAAGTAGAAACTGAAAACTAGGTGATGTGCAAATCTGCCCTTTTTAAAATAGAATACTTTTAGAATCAGCGCGAAAATTGGCAACAGAATAAACATGGCCAAGGGGATGCTGTCCGTGAAGGTGTTAAATATGGAGCCTCCACTTTTACTTTTCATAAATTTAAGCACTTGCTTATACATCCGTTTTTTAAAAAAACCATCATCTGCCGTCATTCCCATTCCTTTATAAATATCTTGGTCAGAAGCACCAGCGCTAATCATGGAATCTATTTCCATTTCAGTAATTTTAAAATCTAGGAAGCTGCCGCCTGTACTCTGCTTTGGCTTTAAAATGTTAACGTCTGATGACCCCGCTAGTTCTTTATCCGGGATGGCATCGGACTTTTCAAAATCAAAATTTCCTTTCAGCTTTGTGCTACTGTCTAAAGAATCTTTATAACGTTCACTACGCTCAATATCCTTTTTAATTTGACTATCAATAATGTCGGCCTGATCTCGGCTAATAAAAGAAAATAGGAAGAAAAATATGATGGAAACAAACAAATACATTTGCGCAGGATGCAAATAAAGCAACCGTCTGCCTTTTACAAATTGTTGAGCCAGATAGCCAGGTTTGACCATTAAGGGAATAAAACTCTTAAAAAATCGAGCGTCTACAGAAAAATAATTGCTGAGTGTATTGTTAAAAAGAACCCCGAGTGTTAACTGATCATCCGTTTTTTGTCCACAATAAGGACAAAACGGATAATGACTGTCAAACTGTTGCAAACAATTTTTACATTCCGTAAGAGATCTTGACATGAATTCCTTGTTGGAGGTCTAAATGTAATAAAAAAAATAAGCCCTGATTATGGTTTCAACCAAAAATCAGGGCTTTGCAGTCATTATTTCGTGTCCAATGGAAGTCGTCTTTCCATTCAAAGTGTTACGCACTGGCAGTTAACACCTTTGAGTCGGCTTTATTAAGCTGCGCTTTTTCTTGCTGCGCTTGCTCTATGGCCATCTCCTTTCGGATTTGTTTAACCGTTTTTGTGCTCCCATCATGACTCCATCCTGGAGGGCCAAAGACATACATAAATTTATCCTTGAAGTTTTTAGACTTTTTCATGTCCTTCCAAATATCGGCATATTCATGGGTTAAAATCACCCAAATATTATAAGAATCTGGTGGTTGCGTTACCCCGTAGGCAATGTCTATGCTTTCGTCCAACGGTTTCCAGGTGCCAAAAATTCGATCAAAAACGTTTAAAATTCCCCCGTGGTTTTTGTCCATATACTCAATGTTACAAGCATGGTGTACTTGATGCATGGTATGGGTATTTAGAAACTTATCCAAAACCCCTAGTTTGGGTATAAATACGGTATGCAATTGAAATTGCCAAAGCGCTTCAATACCCAGACACACGACAAGCATCTCAGGAGGAAAACCAATGGCAACAATCCACACATAAAATAGAGGCTTATAAAATATCGTAAACCATCCGTTTCTTACTGCAGTTCCTAAATTAAAATTATCAGAGGAGTGATGAACAATATGCGCCGCCCAAAAGAACCGGACCATATGATTTTGTCGGTGGAACCAATAATATGAGAAATCATCACAGAGCATGCAAAATATCCAAATATACCAAGCATACCCAAATGATTCATACCCCATTATGTTGGTGCGAACCCCATCCACAATAGGATTAAAAAGATCATATACAAAACTAAATAATAGTATGACCGTAATTGTTTTGACCAAAGGCGCTATTACAGCAGAGCCAACACCCATGCCAAGACTGGAGATTAAATCTTTCCATTTGTATAAATCTTTGTGGTCGTGGGTTTTGCTATAGGTAAGTTCTAATAATATCAAACCCAAAAAGAAGGGAACCCCATACACTAGGGGATTTGTAAAATCCATATAATTATATAAAAAAAAGCTTAAAATTAAGGCCTAACGATTAAGTCGGAAAAGATAAGTAATAAATTTTGTGTTTATAGGTCGGTTATGGTTTATTTATGAAAAACCCTGCAGTTAAGGAACAATTTGCATTTCTTTTAAATAGAATTCAATGTTTTACAGTACTGTATTTTAAAACCCATCTTTTTACAAGAGGAAATGCTTTACACTCACTAAAACTTGGCTTCCATGAATATATTGCCTATGTTTACTTTTATAGTTTTTGAGACTTTTTATTGAGGTCTATCCTATCAATCTCTTAATCTAAATAGTATGTTATACATTATGATCATTTCAATAGTAGTCATTGTCGGCACTGCGATCTCAGCACAAATGTTTTTATTTCCAATTCGCAAATCTAAAATCATCTTCCTGAATTATTAAGCACTCGCGAGTGTGCTTCAGACAATCTTCTCAAATCTTGACAATTTTTTCACATGAATGCTCCGTACCTAAACTGGAGGTTCTAATTAACTCGTAATGCCAGATTTGTTGCAGCGAGATTGGGTACTTACATCAATTTATTTTCATTACTATTTTAAAAAATATACATCATGGCGAAAGCAAAAACTTTAAAAGCTCCGAAAAAAGATTTAAAAGCACTGAAACAAGAGAAAATTCAGTCGAAATTAGAACAAAAACAAACCAGAAAACGCAGATAGTTTTTATAAAAAACGTTTAGGAACATCCAACTGGATTTATAGCATCCCTCTTAGCACACTTGCCTAAGAGGGTTTTTTTTAGCGTCAAAAATCAAACAGTCGCTATATGCTCTTAAATCCATATGTTTAAAAATAAATTTCTATTTATCTTAAAAAGAGAGAAATACATCAATAAGCTAATTGTATTTAACATAATTTATGAAGATATTTTAAAAATTTTAACACCCGATTAAGCTATTAATTTAGTCTACAGCCCCATTTTGATTCGTACATATGCTAATCAACTTGTAGTTAAACCTTACTAAACTTCTTTATTTATGAACCAAATTTCAATGCCAGCAACAGCTGATTCGGCAGCAAGTCATAAAATAAAACATCTAATGCACCCAGAAGAATTTTCTTGTGATTCTATTCAAGTTTCAGAATTTGAATTCTCCACTGACACTTCTAAACGTCATCATATTGAATCTCCAAAAGACGGTCTCGTATTTATATTTAATTTAAAATCAGACATTCAATGCAGCTCGACATCGCGCAACGTTCAAATTAACTTAGGGAGCTTTCAAAGTATTATGATATCAGAGCATCAAAATATTCATCTTATTTATCCTGCGAAGGCCGATTATCACTTTTGCATTCTGACAGTTACTCATTTAGCAGACTTAGGCAATTTTAAAGCTAATTTTTTACATGCAAATTTCGATTCCAAAAGCAGTGATGAATGTTGGTATACAGGGATTCCTAACATCAAACTGTCCAACTTTATTTTTGATCTTATGAACTTAAAACATTCTACTGCAAACAATCAACATTTAATTATGGGATATGCCAACATTATCATTGGCTCAAAATTAGCAGAATTTCAACAATATACTGACGAATCACTCCAGCAAGTAGATTTAAAATCTGACGAAATTGATCGGATTCACGAATGTATTCAGTTCGTAAGGGAAAATTTCGCACAGCAAATAGATATTGATCTGCTATGCTTAAAAACAGCCTTGTCCCCACAAAAACTTCAAAAAGGTTTTAGAGAACTCTATGGCAGCACGGTTAACTCTTTTATTAAGGATTTCCGATTGGAAAAGGCCGAAGAATTAATGAGAACTACAGAAATGAATGTTTCTGAAGTTGTATATTCTATAGGGCTAACTAGCAGAAGCTATTTTTCAAAAATATTTAGAGAAAAGTATGCATTATCGCCGAATGACTATTTGAAAAAATTCAAATTTCAAAATGCATAAATGATAAGCCCTCATCACTTAAATTTCTAGGATAGGTGTTCTATTTGGCCTTATTTATAAAATCCGTTTTACTGATTTCATCTTGCATATTGTTAAAGAAAACCTCAATCAATCAACTTTGGGCGGTGTATAGGATTAGGACAACTATATCACAATACTCTTATAATCAGCATCATAACAATTTAATAAAGTTTTTGGCACATTGTTTGTATTGTGCTATTCGTAATAATTTAAAACAGACATTCATGAAAGGTTTAGCTTTACTTTTTACTGCAATGTTCCTAATTGGAATATCGGTACATGCAACTACCACCAACCTAACTAAAGACAATTCATACAGTAATGGTTTAAAAAAAGGAAATGGCAATTCTTTTATTTTTACTGAAGGTGGTATTGAATTTTCTGTATTCCCTGACGGCCAATTTGACTTCTACGCACCACATTTTGGTCCGGATCCTCACGTTTTTATGAATGCTGCTCGCATGCCGTTCAGCTTTAATTCTGGATATGATTACGGTCCTTACGTGCAATATGACGATTATGGAGCCATCGTACAAATTGAAAACATCCCCATATATTATGACTATTATGGGCGCATTACCAAAGCGGGAAATATTAACATTCACTACAACAGCTATGGCCATGTGAGGCGTGTGGGGCAATTACATGTATACTATGACCGCCATCACAGATTTTCCCATTATTCAGGCTATATCAACTCCTATAATCGTGTTTATGTCCCTAGACCCTGGCATCATTATTATGTAGTTCCGGCATATGACTATCGTGTGGTGTATGTACAGCCTTACAGACAGTACTACACGCCCGTGAGACATCACTATTACAGACCTTATGCGAATAACTATAGAGCACCAATAAAATATACGCCGCAACCGCGTCCGTATGTCAATAGTTCTGGCAGAAGAAATGCAGTGGCATCCAATGCGACTGATAGTGATCGTTACTTTCAGGAGGCTTCGCCAAGAAGAAGTACTTCAACAGCATCAAGAGGCAGTAACGCCATGACACCCAACACCACAGCAACGCGAAACATAAATGCAACAACAACCAATAACAGTTCAAGGAATATCCAATCGGCACGAGCTAGCGCTAACACAGAAGGATCAAGAAGAGGTGCAGAAACTAACTCTACCCAAAATACGAAGTACAGTAATCGCTCCGTTAATACACAAGAAGTGAGGCCAATAGAAAACACTACTGAAATCAACACTGCAATTCGAGGCGCATCACGACCGAACACGAAGACTAGAAGTATAGCAAATAGAGATAGAATAAATATCCCAGCAACCTCGGAACCATCGCGATCTTTAGACTCCCGATCGAATCAGAATAACAGTGCTGAAAGAAAACTAAACGCTGCTCCTTCACGTACAAATAATAGAGCGGAAAGTACAAGTAGAACTACAAATGCTTCGCAACAAAATAGCAGAAGGATTACCACGGCAGATAGACAAGTGTCTTCTACACGGTCTGGAACTACACGAGGTAGAGAAAAATAAAACCTACTATATATTTTTTGGTTGGTTAGTTGGAATGTCCTGCAAGTCGTATGCCCCAAAGCACCTTGCGGGATTTTCCTTTTTTTGCTAATACGAAGTTAGGCAACTCTCGAAAACCTAACATACAAATGAATTCTATAAAGAATCTAAATATTTTAGAAAAGTTGCAACCGTAAAGAATTTCAAATTAAGAGTGTAACCATTTACAAATTAGCACTATCATCTCTTCCTATTGAAATCTCAAATACTTTCGGATCAGTCTGCTAATGTCGTCTGAGACATTCAGTTTAAAGACGATTGCGACATATAACACAGTTATCACCACCGATTTTAAGCCGATATTGACGAGAGGATGAAATGGAAACTCCCAAAAATAAAATACCGCTACCATTACAATGAGCAAGGCCAATACTTTTCCTGTATCCGTATTAAAGGGCATCATATTAAATTTCAGTTTCACAAAGTATATTTTGATGGAATTATAAACCGTAACCGCTATAAAAGTGGCGAATGCCGCTCCGTTGATGCCGAATTTTGGAATGAAGAGCATGTTAAGTACCACCGTAAGAATGGTTAAAATAACCCCAAATAACAATACGACTCTATAATAATCACTATTAAATAAAATCACATTATTGCAGCCCATTAAGCAGTCGTACAGCTTCGCCAAACTCACCAGAAATACCACAATTAATCCACCGCTGAACTGTGAAGGGATGGTTTCATAAAGCGAATTTATATTCAATACAATGAGCAAAAAAATCAATCCGCCTATAATAAACAAAGTTTGGGAACTCCTCACATACAAATCCTCTAACGCCACTTTGTTTTTCTCATTTAAATACTTCGCCGTTAAGGGTTGTAGAATTTGTTGCATTGATCTTGACGGCACCACAATAACGGTAGCTATGTAAATGGCCACACCGTAATAGGCTACCTTTTCAATAGAAATATACATGCCCAGCATAAAACTATCCACATCTAAGATTACGGTGGCTATGGAGCCCGCAATGATAATTAAAACCGTGTATTTCAAAATCGGGCTCAACCGGTCAATTCTATGAAATTTGAATACTGGCAGTCTCACGCTGAAGGCATAAAACATCATAATTAACATTCGTAAGGCATACACTGCAATGACTCCAATTATGAAAGCATCTACCGTAAGCCACTCTAAATACACACAAAAGAGCAGCAGCATAATGCCCAGACGATGAAAAACTTCTTTAAGAAAATTTCCAAAAACCGTTTGCATCTGCGTCTTTGTCCAAGCAAAAAACACTTCAAAATAAGCCATCACGATAGCAGCAACATAAATATACCACACATAATCGCCAATAATCGGATTCTTTTGCGCCAGAAAATTCGAAATATTATCATAGGCAATAACGCCAATTAACCCTGTAGGTAAGATCAGTGCTAAGGGTAGAAACAGCATCAGAGTCAGGAAACTGTTGAGGGAATTTTTTGTTTTAAAGGTCGAATAGAATTTGACCATGGTATTATGCACACCAAACGCCATCAAAGGCATCATTATCGTGGCGGTAGATAACATAAAGGAAATGAGACCATAATGCATGTCAGAAATAAAAAACACATATAAATACAAGGTATTTAATGCACCAATGGCAAAACCAAGATACGTGGTGATGGTATTCTTAAAAGATTGGCTGGTGACTATTCCCATAGAATTTTAAAACTCGAAGATAAGAATTTTGAGTTGCTAGACAAGGGTCAGATGAGTTCCGCTAATTTTTTGGTAAGTACCTTTCTACTGTATTGCTGCAAGCCTATGGGATGTGTCACAAGTGATGATGCTTTATAATCCTTGAAACAGGAATCCAAATGGGTTTTTAATTCTGATGCTGCATCATATTCAAAGTACCGTCCCGTATTAGTTGATTTTAATATGCGCGCTACGTCAGTGTCGGGAGGCCCTACTGCAATAATAGGTGTTTCAGCTACCATGTATTCAAACAATTTCCCAGGAATGATGGCTTTGGTGTCTTCAGAATTAATTTCAATTAAGAGCAGCATTTGCGATTGCCTCTGATAAACTATAGCTTCTTGATGGGTGACATAGCCCACTACAGTAATATGAGTATCAGGAATATATTTCTGAATCCCCTGCAGCACATCATCACTTACCACCCCTATCAATTTTAATTCGAATGTATCACTGAATTCCTTCTGTTCTTTTATCAGCTCCCCTAACGCCTTCCAAAGTACCGTTGGGTTGCGTTCAGATAATAAGGAGCCAATATGTGCTATTGTAAAGTTTTGGTCCTTAATTGTATTAGGTAGTTTTTGGTGATCATAACCGTTGGTAATTACCGTAACAGGCTGATCGGATTTAGCAGAAAATTCTTTTTTGGTATTTTCACTCGTCACGATAATATGATCAGCGGTAGCTAACACTTCTTTTTCCATACGGAGGTGTTTTTGTGCAGCACTCGCGGTGAGTTTCAATTTTTTATGATACCCAATTGTGGTCCAAGGGTCTCTAAAATCAGCAATCCAAGTGACACCCAAAGTCGCTTTAAGCTGAAGGCCTATCAAATGCAAACTGTGCGGTGGTCCTGTCGTAATCACGGTTTTAATATTGTGCTGCTTGATATATTCCGATAAGTAGCTCACCGACGGTTTCACCCATCCTTTCCGGGCATCGGGTATAAAATAATTCCCTCTGACGTAGAGCATTAATTTTTGAATGGACGATTGTTTCTTTTCTTTTGGAATAACGCCAGAACTAATGGTTTTGGAAGCGTGCTTGGAGAACAATTCTGCCAACTTATAGGGTTCCCTTATAGGTTGTTTCAGAATTGTGACCTCTTCAGGAATTTCATTTAAAAGCGATTGATCCACCAAGGGATAACTGGGGTTTTCAGGAATATAGACTACAGGATGAATTCCGTAATCTGGCAGATATTTGACAAATTTTAGCCAACGTTGCACCCCAGGACCACCTGAAGGTGGCCAATAATAGGTAATGATAAGTGCTTTTTTTGGCATATTTTATTCCCACGAAAATTAGAAATCTTATGGTATGATTATCGATTATAAACTTTAAAGGGGCTCCTTGCGAGGCGCTTTACCATTCTCCAGAACTTGCTTACGTAAATAAAAAGCACCCACTAACATTAATAGTCCAAACAACGCACTACTGGCTAATGCAATAGAACTGCCTGTTTGGATCACTTGAGGTTCAAATTTAAATTCGATGGTATGTTCACCTTTAGCAACTGGCATGCCACGCAATACATAATTCACTCGGTAATGGGGTTGCAGTTCGCCATCAACATAGGCGCGCCATCCGTCACCATAATACACTTCAGAAAATACGGCAAATCCGTCGTTTTTATTATTAGAGTGATACTTTAAGTAATTCGGCTTATATTCTAATAATTCAATAGTTGCAGTGGAATCTGTGCTAAATTTCGCTGTAGTAAGATTATGAGTGGTGACAGCTTTTAATTTAGTGTCTAAACTATCTAAAGCAGTCATTTCAGCATTCGCAGAATCCATTTTTTCCAATTCAGAGATGAACCATGCATTGCCATTGGCATCTTCATTGTTATACGGAAAAACCCCACCTTTCTCATCATCCGCAATAATGTATTTCGTATTGAGCATATTCAATATGTTGATATTGTTTTGGGTGATATAGAAATTAAAAAGCTCATTATAACGTCCTAATTTAGCCGCATGATATCCACTAAGAGAATTGTGGAAATACGAGGCACGAGCGCCGCTTGAAGTTAAATCCAGAACTCTGTAATGCCCATCGTCCTTTAAGATCTCTAAATCGGCAATGTTAGCCTGATAAGGTTTGCTAACTTGCAATGGCGACACAAAGTTTTCATTGTTTACGTAACGTCGATCTACAGTAACCAAATCAAAGAGAATTAACCCAGCAAATACAATAACAAGCATATTTTGTGACAGCTTCTTCTTTAAGAACAACCATATGGCTCCTGCTGAAAGAAGTACCAAAATAAGTGTGCGCAATGTATCCGAAGTGAACATGGCTTTTCTGTCTGCTTTTAATGCGTCAACAAAGCTCTGGCCGTATTCCCCATACATTTGTCTATAGTAGCCATCATTAACGCCTACAAAATCAAAGGATCCTTTAAAAAGAAGAAATAGAATGGCTAGACCACCTGAGATTGCTGCAGCGATTTTTAGTGCTTTAAGCTTCGACTCCTCCTTTTCAAAATCATTAAACAAGTGGACCAAACCAAATATTGCCAAAATCGGAATACAAAGTTCTAATATCACCTGAATAGAAGTCACCGCCCTAAACTTATCGTACATTGGTATATAATCAATGAAGAAATCCGTTAAGAAGCCTAAATTTTTACCGTAGGACAAAAGTAGCGACATGACTGTACCACCAACAAGCCACCATTTTAAGCGCCCTTTTACCACGAATAATGCAAATACGAAAAGGAATAGTACCACAGCGCCTACATAAGCCGGAGCTTCAACAATAGGCTGACTTCCCCAGTAAGTCGGGGTGTGTTTTACTTCGCGTATGGCCTCTACTGGACTGGCTCCTATTCCCGTGTAAAACTTATACATTTCAGAATCCTTACCAACATCTTCACCATTACCACCACCCAAAAGCCTTGGAATAAATAAGTTGAAAGTTTCTAAAAAGCCATAACTATACTCTGTGATGTAGTCCTTATCCAATCCCGCGGTGACGGCCTTGGCAGTCCCATCAGGATTAATGCTTAATTCACTTTTACCTCGTATGCTTTCTTTAACATATTCTTGCGTGGCCATAATATTAGTTGCATTCATACCTATAGCTAAAACAACAGCTATAAACATAATGCCCACGGATTTGAAAAAATGTGGCAATAAGGCCTTTTTGTAAGCATCAAAAAGATAAACGGCACCCAATATTAAAACCAATAACAATAAGTAATAGGTCATTTGGTAATGGTTAGCACTCAGTTCCAACGCCATAGCTACTGTAGTCAGTAAAAACCCGACAATGTATTTCCGTTGAAACACGAGCAAAATTCCGCTCAAAACCAAGGGCATATACGCTATCGCATGCGCTTTACTGTTGTGACCAACACCTAGAATAATAATAAGATACGTTGAAAAACCAAAAGCTAAAGCACCCAACGCCGCTAATTTATAATTGACTTTTAAGGTCAATAACAAGATGTAAAACCCTATGAAATAAAGGAAAAGATAATCTGCTGGTCTGGGAAGAAAACGTAAAACAGAATCTAATTTTTTAATGTAGTTGTGCGGATAATGAGCTCCTAATTGATATGTGGGCATGCCTCCAAAAGCACTATTGGTCCAATAGGTTTCTTCACCTGTAGCTGCTCTAAAATCAGTTTGTTGTTTAGACATCCCGATATATTGCATGATATCACTCTGAAAAATTTGTTTACCGCTCAAAACTGGACTGAAATAAGCCAATGAAAGTGCAATAAACCCAATACTAATTAAAAAATGTGGTAAGAATCTTTTAAGTGAAAAAGCCATGAAGTCGTGCGATTGTTTGATTGGTGAAAATTAATCAATTTCTTCATAATCCACGTACTCCCCAACTTTTTTATCCGAAGTTTGACGTCGTTCAGGGATTTTATCGATAATTGTTTCTCCTTCTTTTGGATGATTTCTTTCTTCTTGTCTTGGCTGACCTGGTCCACTAAAACGTTCTTGCATTTTTTTAGACATATAACGTACCAAGTATGGCGCAAAAAGTCTCATAAGAATCTTAATGCCATACCAAACCAAAAGAATAATCAAAATGGTTCTTAAAAAACCTGTGAAGGACGCCATTTGCATAGTGAAAAGAAATTTTTTCCAAAAGTACAATTCTTCGCCATTATAAACTGTTTTAAATACTTAAAAAAAATATAAAATACCGCTGTTTTGCAGAGTTCATATACTTTTCTCAAAACATCCCACTAGTGGAAAGTCATCGTTTCAATCGATTAAAAGCGATTCAAAATCAAAAAAAATATGTAGTTTTGAGCCTAATCGATTAGCGCATGAAATCTATCCAAATCTCTTTACTCATTTTAATTTTTAGCTTTTCCCATTTTGCAGTTGCTCAATATACAGAAGTTATCAATTCTAACAGACCTGGCGTCTCCCAAAGTGCTTTTTCCGTAGGTACTAATGTCCTGCAATTTGAAGCGGGTCCTTATCTATTTAAAGAAGAGCATACGCCTTTACAATATGATGTTTCAGGCTTTGGTGCCGATTTTGCTGCACGTTTTGGGTTGCTTTTTGAATCCTTAGAATTGAATATTCAGGGCACCTATCAAAATGACACCCAAACTATAAATTCCTCAGTGATTCCTCAAGAAATTGACCGTGGAAACTTCAAATATTTAACGGTTGGGGCAAAATATATGATCTACGATCCATACCGTAAAGCAGGTGAAGAAAAACCAAACTTATACAGCTGGAAAGCTAACCGTCAGTTTAAATGGAAATCCCTGATCCCTGCTGTTGCCGTTTATGCAGGCGCCAATTATGATACCAAAAACAACCCCTATACTGCACCAGGAATTGAAGGCTTTAGTCCGAAAGTAGCCGTTATATCTCAAAATAATTTTGCTGGAGGCTGGGTGTTTGTCATCAATTTGATAAAAGATAGAATTGGAACTGACCAGTCCGATTTTCAATACATTTTAACATTAACCCATTCTTTCAATCCACAATGGGCTATTTTTGGAGAAACGCAAGCTATAAAAAGTGATTTTTACGCCGATAACCTCTTCAGATTTGGAGGCGCTTACCTTTGGAACAAAAACTTTCAGTTGGACACGGCGTTAACATTTAACACCAAGGACACGCCCTCTGTTTTAGGCGTGAATTTTGGAATGTCGTATCGTTTAGATTTTCATGAAGACAAGGAAATTGACAATGGCGATCCTGCAAAAGATGCATTAAGACTTAAGGAACGCGCTATTCAAAGAAAAAAGGAAACTGACTTTAATAACGACGGCAATTTATAAGATCACTTTATGATTACAATTAAACAAGTAAGTTCCCCTAAAGAGTTAAAAGCGTTTGTAAAATTTCCTTTTGAGCTTTATAAAGATTCCACAAAATGGGTACCTCCTATTATCAAACAAGAATTAGAAACTTTTGACAAAAAGAAAAACCCGATCTTTAATGATGCCGAAGCAACTTTCTTTTTAGCGTACAAGGATAAGCAGATTGTTGGACGAGTTGCAGCCATTATCAATTGGCTGGAGGTAAAGCAGCAGAACCAGAAGAAAATGCGCTTTGGGTGGTTTGATGTTATTGATGATGTGGAAGTGACAAAAGCACTTTTAGAAAAAGTTCATGAGATTGGCAAAGCCAATAATCTGGATTATGTTGAAGGCCCCGTAGGCTTTTCAAATCTCGACAAAGTTGGGGTCATGACCGAAGGTTATGAACATCTTGGCAATATGATTACTTGGTATAATTATCCATACTATGTTAACCATTTTGAGGAACTGGGATACGCAGATGAGAAATTGTATTCTGAGAGCCGTTTTCCATTTTCCAATGTAAAGACGGAGCATTTCTATAAAGCTCAAGAACTCATTAAAAAACGCTATCAGCTGACCGCATTAGGCTTTACCAAAACAGAAGAAGTGATGCCTTATGTTGATAAAATGTTTGATCTTTTTAATCAGTCGTACGCCTCTTTATCCTCTTTCGTGGCTATTACGGATATTCAGAAAGAGTATTTCAAGAAAAAATTTATCAGTTTTGTCAATCCTGAGTACATTAAATTTGTGGTGGATAAGGAGGATACGCTTGTCGCTTTTGCCATCGTAATGCCATCTTTTGCAAGAGCCTTACAGAAAACCAAAGGAAAGCTATTTCCTTTTGGATTCACTCACATTTTACACGCAAAGAAGCACAGTAAAGAGGTTGTATTCTATTTAATAGGGATTCATCCGGAATATCAAAATAAAGGAGTTACAGCGGTTATATTCAATGAATACTACAATGTGTTTACCGAAAAAGGAATTGAAAATTGTGTGAGAACACCGGAATTGGAAGATAATTTAGCCATTCATCAAATTTGGAAGCATTTTAAACCAGAAGTATTTAAAAGGAGAAAGACGGTAAGAAAACCAATTGAGTAATCGCTTTCATCCTTACGACGATTTAGAATATATCCTGAGGTAGAACACAAAAAAATCCCAATATCTAATTGGGATTTTTTTATTGCATCTATATGTTAAACTAAACTATTCACCCATTGCTGCGGCAACAGAAGCGGATAATCTTTTGTAGGTACCATTTTCTAAACGCGTTCTAATTTCTTCAAAAGCATCTAAGGTTTCGTTAATATCAACTAAAGTGTGTGTCGCTGTAGGAATCATTCTCAATAGAATTAATCCTTTTGGAATTACTGGGTACACAACGATAGAACAGAAAATACCGTGATTTTCACGTAAGTCTTTTACCAAGGCCATTGCCTCAGGAATACTTCCTTTTAAATACACCGGCGTTACACAACTTTGAGTAGTACCGATATCGAACCCACGAGATTTAAGACCAGATTGTAAAGCATTGGTATTCTCCCAAAGCTTTTCTTTCAATTCTGGCATGGTTTTCAACATTTCCAAGCGTTTGCGAGCCCCAACTACCAATTGCATCTGTAGTGATTTCGCGAACATTTGAGAACGCAAATTATATTTTAAATAATCGATAATTTCTTGGTCTGCTGCAATAAATGCACCAGTACTTGCCAATGATTTTGCAAATGTCGCAAAGTATACATCAATATCTTTCTGCACTCCCTGCTCCTCACCAGCTCCAGCACCCGTTTTACCAAGTGTGCCGAAACCATGGGCATCATCTACTAAAAATCTGAAGTTATATTTTTTCTTAAGTTCAACAATTTCTTTTAAGCGGCCTTGCTCTCCACGCATTCCAAACACGCCTTCAGAAATCACAAGGATTCCTCCACCTGTTTGTTCCGCCATCTTAGTGGCACGTTCTAAGTTTTTTTCTAAACTTTCAACGTCATTATGCTTATAGGTAAAACGTTTTCCCATATGCAAGCGCACACCGTCAATAATACAGGCATGAGCATCTACATCATAAACAATAATATCATCTTTAGCCACTAAGGCGTCAATGGTAGAAACCATGCCTTGGTAACCGAAGTTTAAAAGATAAGAGGCTTCTTTATCAACAAATTCTGCTAATTCCTTCTGTAAGACTTCATGAAGATCTGTATGACCAGACATCATTCGCGCTCCCATTGGGTACGCGGAACCATAATCAGCTGCAGCTTGAGCATCCGTTTTCCTGACTTCAGGATGGTTTGCCAATCCTAGATAGTCATTGATACTCCATGTAATGACATCTTTGCCACGGAATTTCATACGGTTAGAGATTTGACCTTCCAATTTTGGAAATACAAAATAGCCTTCAGCCTGTGAAGCCCATTTACCTAGAGGGCCTTTATCTCTGTAAATTTTATCAAATAAGTCTTTCATGTAATATTAGTATTATTCGGACACACGCAGTCATCTTTCCCAACCTAGTTATAGGGTTAAAGTATTATGACCTCATCATCTTCAATTAGTCTAATTAGTTTGGGCAAAATTAACGAAATTACTTTTCATTGCATAATTTAGTTATAAACTGCTGTTTATAACATTTTCATGGGAAGAAAACCCTATAACAACAGTATTTGCTACATCTCTATAGCATTGTTATAGAACTATTTAATGTATTGTATGGTTTCTAAAGTGGCCACTTTCTCGCTGTCAAAAAAGCCTTGTTCTTCCATCCATTTATCACTATACACCTTACTCATATAGCGAGATCCGTGATCAGGAAAGATCACAACAACGGTATCTCCTACCTTAAACTCTCCTTCTTCCTTAAGTTGTTTTACAGCTTGCATCACTGCGCCACTTGTATACCCTACAAATAAGCCTTCAGTACGGGAAATTTCGCGTGCGGTGTGTGCACTTTCTTCATCCGTCACTTTTACAAATTCATCAATCACATCAAAATCAGTAGCTGTAGGAATTAAATTTTTCCCTAAGCCTTCAATTCTGTACGGATAAATTTCATCGCGGTCAAATTCGCGCGTTTCGTGATATTTTTTCAAAACTGAGCCATAAGCATCCACGCCTATCACTTTTATTTGAGGGTTCTGTTCTTTCAGGTATTTTCCCGTTCCAGAAATCGTACCTCCAGTACCACTAGCCGCGATTAAATGTGTGATTTGACCTTCGGTTTGTTTCCAAATTTCAGGGCCGGTACCGCTGTAATGCGCATCAATATTAAGTTGGTTAAAATACTGATTGATATAAATAGAACCTTTAGTTTCTTGGTGTAATCGTTTTGCTACTTCGTAGTATGATCTTGGATCATCAGCACTGACATGCGCAGGACATACGTAAACTTGCGCGCCCATCGATTTTAGCATGTCTATTTTATCTGGAGAAGATTTTGAACTAACTGCAAGAATACACTTGTAGCCTTTAACAATGCTCACCATGGCGATACTAAACCCAGTATTACCTGAAGTAGTCTCAATGATGGTATCTCCTGGAGTCAGGATACCTTGCCTTTCAGCTTCTTCTATAATATGTAGTGCAATACGATCTTTAGAAGAATGACCTGGATTGAAAGCTTCAACTTTAGCGTAAAACTCACCGCTATAATCGGCCGTCATTTTGTTTAATTTGATAAGAGGGGTATTACCAATAAGTTGCAATACATTATCAAATACCTGGATGTCTTTTTTCATACGTGTTTCTTAATCTTTACAATAGTACGTATAGTATCGCGTATGTTAACCTTTAAAGGTTTGTTTTATAAACTATGAAAAACATCGCGATTTCATAAATGCTATTCGCCGATTACAATTTAGAAAATTGCAACCTAAAACTTGGCAAAAGTACGATTTTTTTTCCGATTAGGAATGAATGTTCTCTAAGTCTAATAAAAAGGCATATTCTTCAGCATCTTCCTTTAAAGCCTCAAAGCGTCCAGATGCACCGCCATGCCCTGCTGTCATATTCGTTTTTAAGAGTAATATATTGTCATCTGTTTTGTAGACTCTCAATTTTGCTGCCCATTTAGCCGGCTCCCAATACTGAACTTGAGAATCGTGCAGTCCGGTAGTGATTAACATATGCGGATAGTCCTGTCGCTTCACATTATCATATGGCGAGTAGGATTTCATATACTCGTAATACGTAGGATCATTAGGATTTCCCCACTCATCGTATTCCCCAGTAGTTAACGGGATCGAGTCATCGAGCATGGTAGTGAGCACGTCTACAAAAGGTACTGCAGCTATAACACCATTAAATAATTCGGGTGCTTCATTAATGACAGCACCTACCAAAAGACCTCCTGCACTACCACCCAATGCGTAAAGATGTTTGGGAGAAGTGTAGTTTTCAGAAATTAAAAATTTGGAACATTCAATAAAGTCCGTAAATGTATTTTTCTTTTGAAGCAGTTTCCCGTCTTCATACCACATTCGGCCTAAATATTCACCACCTCTTACGTGAGCAATTGCATAAATAAAACCTCTATCTAACAGACTCAGTCGGATGCTAGAGAAATAAGGATCTATGGTATGACCGTAAGACCCGTAAGCATATAGCAACACCGGATTGCTACCATCCATTTTGATTCCTTTTTTGTATACCATTGAAATCGGCACTTTTACCCCATCAGCCGCGGTTGCCCAAACTCTTTCTGACGCGTAATTATCTTTATCGAAATTTGGATCTAAAACTTCTTGTTCTTTTAATATGGTTTTCTCTTTGGTTTCCATATTAAAATCGATGCTGGATGACGGCGTGGTCATGGAGTTATAACCATAACGCAATATATTGGTGTCAAACTCAACATTAGTTGCCGTATAAGCCGTATAAGTTTCATTATCAAAGGGCAAATAATAATCTTCAGTGCCGTCCCAACGTTTAATGCGAATGTGGTTCAATCCGTTGGAGCGTTCACTAATAACCAAAAAATCTTTAAAAATATCGATATCTTCAAGCAGCACCTCAGCTCTGTGGGGAATCACCTCTATCCAATTATTAAACTGCGTACGATCTTCTGGAGTTTTCATCAATTTAAAATTGACCGCGCCATCCGCATTGGTCACAATATAAAATTGATTTTCATAATGGGCTATACTATATTCCAAACCTCTGATACGCTCCTGAAAAACAGTAAATTCGCCATCAGGAATATCCGCATTCAGAATATGATATTCATTGGTTAGCGTGCTATAACACGCAATGATCAAGTATTTTTTTGACTTCGATTTGTACACGGCAACGCCAAAAGTATCGTCCTTTTCTTCAAAAATCAAGAGATCATTGCTATATGAGGTCCCTAATTTATGCTTAAAGACTTTGTCTGAACGAAGTGTTTTTTCATCCTTGACGGTATAAAATAAAGTTTTGTTATCATTGGCCCAGGTTGCAGATCCCGTGGTATTTGGTATTGCATCTGAAAACACTTCATCCGTCACCAAACTCTTAATTTGCAGGGTGTAATTGCGTCTTCCAACCGTATCGATACCAAACGCAATCATCGCGTTGTCTGGGCTTACGCTTAAACCTACCAGTTTAAAATAATCATAACCTTCTGCCATTATATTACAATCAAAAAGCACTTCTTCGGGATTGTTTAAGGCGTCTTTTTTACGAAGGTAAATGGGATAGTCTTTTCCTATCTCATATTTCACAATATACCAATACCCGTTAAATTTGTATGGAACTGACGAATCATCCTCCTTAATCCTAGCCTTCATTTCCTGAAAAAGTGAATGCTCAAAATCTTTATATTTAGCAGTCATTGCTTCATAATAGTCGTTTTCAGCATGTAAATAATCAATTACCTCTTCATTTTCGCGCTCGTTTAGCCAAAAATAGTCGTCTTGGCGTTCATCATCATGAATGCTCAGGGTTTTTAGGGCTTTTTTTGCTTGTGGGGGCTGAATATGATTTATCATTCTTATTTATTTAAAACGGATTGCAAAAGTACTCTTAATATATTGAGAGCACATAAAGCAAAGATAGAGAATTGCTCAAAAAAAAGGTATTGAAAATGTAATCGACCCTTAAAGGTGGTTTTGTGAGATTTATAACAGTTGGCATCTAAACGAATCCTAAATCTTTTCTTAATTTTGTTTTACTAATTTTAAAACTCAAGAATATGTTTGGAGATATGATGGGCATGATGAATAAACTCAAAGAGACCCAAAAAAAAGTAGAAGAAACCAAAGCGCGATTAAACCACGTGTTGGTGGATGAACAAAGTTCAGATGGCAAATTAAAAGTGTCTTTAACTGCCAATCGCACAATAAAATCTATAGCTATTGACGACGAATTGTTACAAGATAAAGAAATGCTAGAAGATTATTTGATCATGACTTTGAACAAGGCTATTGAAAAAGCGACTCAAGTTAATGAAGCGGAATTGGCAGCGGTGGCAAAAGATGGCATGCCGGACATCCCTGGCTTGGACATGTTTAAATAATATTTTTCTTATTTAAAAAAAAGGCGTTTCCAAATAATTGTATTGGGAAACGCCTTTTTTTTATACTTGTTTATAGGATTTATTTTTAATTTTAAACATGGGATTTAATAGTTTAAAGAAATAATAAAATCGGCTTTTCGAATTAAACAGCTTGCTCAAGGCTTGGTAAGGCAACCCATTATAATCCTTCCCTAAAAAAGAGGTTAAAGGATAAGCTTTAATTTCACTCATTTCCTCCATGCGAGCTTTGACTTCCTCAAAACTCATCGTAGATTCGATCATTCGTAGCATTGAAAAAAAGACGAAGCTTTGTTGCCTGGCTTTAATACGGGTAATGGCCTTAGGATTTCCATTAGAGTTTTCTAACTTTTCGATAATCGGAACGTGAACATTGGCCGCATTGTGAAGATCTCTGATCACTTTTAAATAATGCTTCGGTTCTTTACTAGTCATTGCTGTTCCTGGCCCAAACCGATGTCGGTGTGCATCTAATTTTAAATGCGCCATCCTTTTGGCCTCCAAGATCAACTGAAGTGAAAAAATAGCATCTTCCATCCACCCCGTTTCAATAAATCTGATGTTGGTACGCAGCAAGAATTCACGATTGGTTATAAACCACCAGATCTCTCCTCTATAATTGACGTTTGCTAAATAGTCTTCGCCATTTACAATTGGTGACAGCTCTTTATCACCAAAGGACACTCTAAATTCCTTATTTTTTACAAGGGTTTCTATTTTAGAGATCGCCGTAGAAAATGAAGTCGACAAAAATGTCAACATATCCAAATTATTGTTCTCACAGGTATCGATTAGTTTTTTTAAACTATTCTTGATGAGATAATCATCTGAATCAATAAAATAAATATATTTCCCAATAGCAAGGTCCATCCCACAATTTCTGGCGCTACCCACGCCACCGTTCTCTTTGTCGATAACTTTAATGTTGGTGTTATTTCTTGCATAGCTGTGCGCAATTTCGGCACTACTATCGGTTGAGCCATCATTCACCACTATAATCTCATACTCTTCAGGTCCCAGATCTTGGTTAAGCACGCTGTCTAAACATTGAGCAATGTATTTTTCAACATTATACACTGGTATGATGATACTTAATTTCATTAAATAGGGTTATGACTTAGGGTATACTAAGATATTGAAAACTTTATAAACAATAAATACTTGTTATAAAACATATACAACAAGTTATTAGGCTTTCATACACCTACACCAAAGAATAGAAAACATTTATAATCAGGGATCTAATTCTATAATCTTATAATTGTTTCAACACACTTAAAAATTTATCATGCATTTCATTTGTATAATCAAGGTGAGTGACGATGCGGAGTTTACCGCTGCCCATACTACTCAACTTAACACCTTTCTCCGCAAAGGTGTTTAAAAATTTCGCATCGTTATTTTTATCTTTTAATTCAAAAATAATGATGTTGGTTTCTACAGGGGCTACACTTTTAATGCTATCTAAGCCCGATAATACCTTGGCAATATCTTGTGCTTTTTGATGATCGTCACCTAATCTGTCCAAATGATAGTCCAGAGCATATAATCCGGCGGCAGCTAAATAGCCTACCTGACGCATGCCGCCGCCAAGAATTTTTCTGATGCGCAAGGCATTCTGCATTATTTCTTCATCCCCAATTAATACAGACCCTACAGGACATCCCAAACCTTTGCTTAAACATACGGACATGGTATCAAATAATTGCCCATAATCGCGAGCGGTTTCCGGTTTTGCCATTAAGGCATTCCAAATTCGAGCACCGTCCAGATGATAACCCAAGTGATGCTCATTACAAACCGTTCGAATTTTTTTTAATTCTTCAAAATCCCAGCAGGAACCTCCGCCCCTATTGGCTGTATTTTCTATTTCTACAAGTTTAGTGAGCGGACTGTGATAAAAATCGGGCGGATTAATGGCTTCAATAACTTGTTGGGCTGTAAACATACCGCGATGCCCATCTATCAACTTACAGGAAATCCCGCTATTAAATGAAGCGCCTCCACCTTCATAATGGTAAATATGGGCGTTGGAGTCGCAAATTACCTGATCTCCGGGATTGGTGTGCAATTTTAAAGCCGTTTGATTGGCCATGGTCCCCGTTGGGAAAAACAAGGCTTTTGGCTTCCCGAACATATCGGCTAATCGCTCTTCCAATGCGTTTACGGTCGGATCTTCTTTATATACATCATCCCCAACCTCTGCACGCATCATTGCATCCAACATGCCAGGCGTGGGTTTGGTTACGGTATCACTTCTTAAATCTATAATCATAATTTATTAATTTGAATTGTAATTACATACATCAGTACCTATTGGCGAACCATCAGGAATACGTGGTGCGGTTTCTAATTTAAAATTTTCAGGATGTTCGCGAAGCTGCAGAATAAGACGTTCGTATTGCGCTGCATAAACGGGTGCGACATATTTTTTATCCTTTAATATTTTAGAGATTTCATTAATTGCTGTATTTGCCTGAGCTTGAACCTGAAATATGGCAGCATCAGAAACAGCAAGATTCATAATGTATTTTAAGACAGTGACATTGATGGATTGTTGCACTTCATTATAATAGGCATCTTTATGTGTCTTCTCAAATGAGTTTTTGATAAGTTGCTGAAATACCTCCTCGAGGCCCAATTGTTTAGGGTCTAAACTTTTTTGTTGCACAAGTCGGTTGGCACGCTGCGGAATCAACAACAGTTCCAACACCATGTCGCTAGCGGTTTCTGAAGCACTTAAGGCATCAAAAGAGACACCGGTTTTTCCGGAAAACGATTCCCGAGTTTTTCCGTAACCAAAGGCCCGCGGTGGAAACAAATTCAATTTCTCTTTAGGTATGGCCAAGGTTTCAGCGCTGATGGTAAGCATCAAGGTTTCTAATGCTTCTTTTTGAAGATTTACTTCCAAAACTTTCGAAATAAGCTGATCATCACCTTTAACGGCATAGTTATAATCCAAACCACCAACCAATTTTGTAGTGGCTTCGGCTTGGTACCTGTGGAAGAAATAAAGCGGCACAAATACATCTTCTAAGACCGAATAGGGTTCATAAGTGCGAATATTGTCTTTAGAAAAATTAGCGATGGCCTGAGCGCGTACTTTAATAACACGATCCAATTCATCGGAAGCACTGGTTCCATTGTCCCATAAATGCGCATAGGCATGAGCGCCACCTGTAGCACGCGCATCCGTATCTGAAATAAAACGCAGCCCTTGTTCCTGGGCACTTTTTAAAATTTCACGTAAAGCTTCCTGCTCATCGGTGTCCTGATTAAATTCTGAATAACTATAAGCCACCGTGGTTTTATCCCAAATCCCAATGCCATCCGTATAGGCATGGTCTAAACTGATCTCCCCGTCTTTTAATGTCATTTTAGGATGCGGATAATCCATAACTGAAGCATCTGCCGTACTACTGGCAGCAAAATTATGGGCAAACCCGAGCGTATGACCTATTTCATGTGCACTTAATTGCCGAATTCTAGATAAGGCCATTTGCAGCATGGGCTCATTATTAGTATCATAGGTGGCAAAAGGTTGGTTCAATAACGCCTGAGCGATCATAAAATCCTGACGAATACGCAAACTCCCCAAGCTCACGTGTCCTTTAATGATTTCTCCTGTTCTAGGATCGACCACGGAGGCGCCGTAGCTCCATCCTCTCGTAGAACGGTGGACCCACTGAATCACATTATAACGACAATCCATAGGATCAGCATCTTCGGGAAGCATTTTAACTTGAAATGCATTTTTAAAACCAATCGCTTCATAAGCCTCGTTCCACCATCGGCCGCCTTCCAACAAAGCTGTTCGCACGGGTTCTGGTGTACCTGGATCTAAGTAATAAATAATGGGTTCAACCGCTTCACTCATGGGGAGTTCAGGGTTTTTCTTTTCCAATCGGTGCCGGATTGCAAACCGCTTGACAATCGGATCTTCAATTGGCGTCGCATAATCCATATAAGAGATAGAAATGGCACCACTACCCGGATCAAAAGTCCGTGGTTTATAATTGGCATCGGGAAGTTGAATAAAGGAATGGTGCTGAATCACACTCACTAAGGATGCTGTTGGGGTCACACTTTTAATATTCTGGCCTTTAGGTTCACCATCAAAAGTCAACAAGGCTTCAAACTCTACATTCTTAGGAAATGCTTTGGTACGCTCTAAAGACAGCGCACTTTTAGAAAGGTCCAATTTATAAGTGCCTTCATTTTGAGCTTTCAAACGGTCCACCACACCGTGGGTGTCCTGCATCAAAAATGGGGTCAAATCGATTACATAGTTACCGTTAATCGTATCTTCAATCTTAAAACCAAACAATACTGATGTTGCAAAAGCCTGCTCAATACTTTTCTTCTCTAGTGCATTATCAGTAATTGCTCTAAAATTTTGGTTGGGCTGCACTAGCAGCAACTTATGCCCCGCTTTCTTAAATTTCACCAGGCGTTCTGAGCCTAATTGTCCTCTGTCCAATCCGATGTCATTAGAACCTATTCCGCTGGCTAAACTGTTCACATAAAGAAACTCTTCATCTAAATTAGCAACTTCCAAATAAATTTTATCCTGCTGTTCTTCATAATAAAAATTAAAAAACCCTGTATAGGGTTCCACTTTTTTCTTCTTTAAAACTTGTGAGAATGAAGAGGTTGCACATAAAATAAAAACGCAAAGCAAGGTGTGTTTTTTCATAGCTGAGAATTAGCTCATAAATCTACATAAATTAACTTGAAAAATTTATCCCTAAATTTCTTTATCTGTCCTCAGTTTTAATGATATATTTGTGAAAAATTCACACTATTATGACTACATCTGATCAAATTAAAGGTCTTGTAGAACGCCTAGGAGCGTTGAGGAGGTATCTTTGACGTTGATGCCAAAACTATTGAGATAACCAACGAAGAAGAACAAACTTTTGACCCTAATTTTTGGAATGATTCTAAAGCTGCTGAGCTGGTGATGCGTTCCATTAGGGAGAAAAAAAGTTGGATTCAAGATTACAACGCGGCCAAAACTTTAGTTGAAGATTTGGAGGTGTTTTATGAATTCTACAAAGCCGAAGAACTTAGTGCGCAAGAATTAGAAACGCATTTTGATAAAACTGTAGCTCATATTGAGAAGCTAGAGTTTAAAAACATGCTTTCTGAAGAAGGCGATAGTTTAAGTGCGGTCCTTCAAATTACTGCCGGTGCTGGTGGGACTGAATCCTGTGATTGGGCAAGTATGCTCATGCGCATGTACTTAATGTATGCTGAAAACAGCGGATTTAAGGTCAAGGAATTGAACTATCAGGAAGGCGATGTTGCGGGAATTAAAACCGTAACTTTTGAAATTGATGGCGCTTTTGCCTTTGGTTGGCTAAAAGGTGAAAACGGCGTTCATAGATTGGTCCGCATTTCTCCTTTTGACAGTAATGCCAAACGCCATACCAGTTTTGCTTCAGTTTATGTTTATCCTCTTGTAGATGATACTATAGAAATTGATATCAACCCTGCCGATATTGAAATTACTACGGCGCGCTCAAGTGGTGCCGGTGGTCAGAATGTCAACAAGGTAGAAACCAAAGTACAATTGACGCATAAACCTACAGGCATCCAGATTTCTTGTTCTGAAACCCGTTCACAACATGATAACAGATCGCGGGCCATGCAAATGTTGAAATCGCAGTTGTATGAGATTGAACTGCAAAAGCAATTGGCGCAACGTGAAGATATTGAAGCTGGAAAAATGAAGATTGAATGGGGCAGCCAGATTCGCAATTACGTGATGCATCCCTACAAATTGGTGAAGGACGTGAGAACTGGTCATGAAACCGGAAATGTAGATAATGTGATGGATGGTGAAATTGACGAATTTTTGAAAGCTTACTTAATGATGATGGGTCAGAAGGATGAAAATCCGAACGATTTATAACCTAACGTGTTGTAATGATTATCTTGTGACCACTTATCATACGTATTTTGAACATTATTAATTATTAATAGTATAAAGATGAATAGTATTGACACGATCATTTTTGATTTGGGAGGCGTTCTAATTGATTGGAATCCTGAGTATGTCTATTTAGACGTTTTTCAGGGAGACCGAGATAAAATGCAAGCGTTTTTTGATACCGTTTGTACTCACGATTGGAACGAGAATCAAGATGCTGGATATCCATTGGCCAAGGCCACAGAAGAACGCATCGCCTTGTTTCCTGAGCATGAAGAGTTGATTAAAATGTTTTACGGACGTTGGGAAGACATGTTGGGCGAAGCCATTGAAGGAACCGTGGCAATTTTGAAAAAGCTAATCGATAATAAAGATTACAAAGTCGTGGCTCTCACCAATTGGAGCCATGAAACATTTCCAATCGCTTTGGAGCGTTTTGAGTTTTTGCATTGGTTTGAAGGAATTATTGTTTCTGGTGAAGAAAAAACCCGAAAACCTTTTAAAGACATCTATGAATTGACCCTGAGCCGTTTTGATATTGAAGCCAATCGAGCTGTTTTTATTGATGACAACCTTCGGAATATTATTGCCGCCAAAGATATGGGCATCAACACAATTCTATTTAAAGATCCAGAAAATTTAGCAGCTGATCTCAAGGCCCTGAACATCCAACTTTAAAATCTATTTATAACTTTCAACATTGTTGAGGTCATCAAATTGCCTAATTTTGAGTATCACATAAAATCTTGACTCATGATTTCCATTTATCACAATCCCCGTTGCAGTAAATCGAGAGAAGCGCTACAAATTCTCGAAGAAAACTCTACAAATTTTGAGGTGATCAAATATCTGGAAGATACTTTTGATCAGGAAGCATTGGAAAACGTTATTAGCCTTTTAGGCATCAAACCAATTGAACTGATCAGAAAAAATGAGTCTATTTGGAAAGAAAAATACAAGGATTTAGATCTTTCGGATAATGACCTCATTGCCGCCATGGTAAAACACCCTAAATTAATCGAACGACCAATTGTTGTAAATGGCAAGAAAGCCATAATTGGTAGGCCTCCACAAAACATCCTTAACATCCTTTAAGGGTAGCTTTAACACAACTTTAACCAAACCCCATTAAACCAAGTTCTATTTTTGCACTCTCAATAATAAACCCTATTTATTATGGTTGCAAAACTAGTCAAGGTTACTCTTTTGATGCTTGTTTTAAGCGTCTCTCCCGCGCATGCACAGAAAAAAGAAGCTATGGAAAAAGAGCGGGAACAGTATATGGAAAAACAAATGGATCAGTACCGCGAGCGTGTTGACACCTTTGTTAAACTTCTACACGTTGACGATTTTAAAGGTCAAATCATCAAACAAAAAATAGATGAGTTTTATGAAAAACGTCATAAAATTTATAGTTCTGATAGTTACAAGGCAATAGAGAAAGAATCTGTGATTGAGGAGATGAAAATTTCTCATTTTGCTGATGTCAGTGAATTGTATTCAGAGGAAACTATCAGTTCCATCCACCGCTTTCTAAGTGATAATAAAACCGAAATAAAAAAATTGCAGAAAACTAAAACCAAAAAAAATAACTAAATAATAATGAAACTAATTCCCTACGTATTTACCCTACTATTTGTATTTACATCACATCTCGTGTTCGCCCAGCAAGAGGTTAGCGTTACCGGCGTTGTCATGGACAACGATGTAAACCAACCGCTGGAGTATGCTACCATTGCCTTTTTCAGCAAGGTTGAAAACAGAATTGTCACCGGTGGTATTACTAACCTTGATGGTAAATTTGATATTAAAGTTCCTAAAGGCACTTATGACATATCTATTGAGTACATATCTTACGGTACCAAAAAAATTCCAAACAAAACTATCAATCAGAATACTGACTTAGGTGTGATGGGCATTGCCATTGATGCACAATCTTTGGGTGAAGTATCAATTGTTGCTGAACGTACCACGGTCGAAATTAAATTAGACAAGAAAATATACAATGTTGGTCAAGACCTTACCGTTAGAGGCGGAACTGTGAGTGACGTTTTAGATAACGTGCCTTCCGTATCTGTCGATGTTGAAGGGAACGTCTCTTTAAGAGGGAATGAAAACGTTACAATTTTAATCAACGGGAAACCATCAGGCTTGGTAGGCTTAAATTCTACCGATGCGTTGCGTCAATTACCGGCAGAATCAATAGAGCGTGTTGAGGTGATTACGTCTCCATCAGCAAGATATGATGCTGAAGGTACGGGTGGAATTTTAAATATCATCTTAAGAAGAAGTAAACTTCAAGGATTCAACGGCGCCATAACTGCAAACGCTGGCTATCCTACAACGGCTGGTGTGTCAGGTAATATCAATTACAGAACTGGCGATTTCAACTTCTTCAACACCACTTCTTATACCTATAGAGAATCTCCAGGAAAATCCTCCACAGAAACTCAATATTTCAACAACAGATTTGACACTAATGGCAATCTTATTGAGGACAGGCCTGATACCTTCTTAAATGAAAAAGGCGAATCTGAAAGACAAGATAAAAACTTTACAACTAACGTTGGTGTGGAGTGGTATATTAATGATTCTGCATCATTAACTACCTCTTTGGTCTATAGAAATAGTGATCAGGAGAATAACAGTACAAATATCAGTAGAGAATTTGATGCCAGCAATAACTTTCTCTCTTCTTCTGAACGTTTTAATCCTGAAGTTGAAGATGATAAAACCATTCAATATTCGGTAAACTTCAATAAGCAGTTTAAAGACAATAGCCAACATAAATTGACCTTCGATTTTCAATACGAAACCAATGATGAAAATGAGCGTTCATTAATTTCTCAAGATGGAGCAACCGTAGAACGTGTACAAATGCTACAGAATCAAAATAAAGTTTTATTACAAGCAGATTACGTGCATCCAATTGGAGAAAACAGCCAATTTGAATTAGGATACCGTGGAAATTTCAATGAAATGGATACGGACTATAGTTTAGAATTTTATGAAGACAATCAATTTGAATTGGACACTGATGTCAGTAATAATTTGATCTATAGAGATTATATCAATGCGGTTTACACCCAGTTTGGAAGTAAGATTGGTAATAAGTTTTCTTATTTGATGGGCTTACGTATGGAAGGATCACGTGTAACAATCGATCAAAAAACAACCAATGATCTTCAGAAAAAGGATTATGTTGGGTTATTCCCAACACTTAATTTAGGCTATGAAATTAATAAGGATCAAAGTTTACAATTAGGATATAACAGACGTATCCGTAGACCATATTCTCGATTTATCAATCCATTTCCATCAAGAAGCAGCCCAACCAGCGTATTCCAAGGAAACCCAGATATCGACCCTAGTTATTCTAACAAAATAGATTTAGGATATTTATGGAACTTCAGTAAGTTTACTTTAAATTCTTCAATTTATTACGAAAGAGCAACGGACGTATTTAGCTTTATCAGCGAACCTACTGGCGATTTCTACATTAGAGATATCAATTATACCATCAACGAAAATGATCCAACATTTGGTGATGTATCCGCTCAACACGAAAGTGTTATTCCGGTCATCAGAAGAACGCCTATCAATTTAGCGACCAACGATCGTTATGGTTTTGAATTTACATTATCCTACCGTCCTTCTAAAAAGTGGAACATGAATGGTAACTTTAATTTATACCAATCTAAAACAGAAGGTTTTTATAATGACACGGATTACGGTGCTGAAAACTTGAGCTGGTTTGTAAGATTTAATAACAAATTTACCCTACCGGGCGGTATTGATTGGCAAACACGTTTATTCTATATGGGGCCAAGTGAAGATGCACAAAACAAAAGAGATGGCATGTTCTCTACTGATTTTGCCTTCAGTAAGGATGTGTTTGATGAGCGTGCCTCAATTGCATTTAATGTGAGTGATGTATTCAATACCAGAAAGAGATCAATGGAATCTTTTACTCCTACATTTATCAGTGCCTCAGAGTACCAATGGAGACAGCGTAGTTTTAACCTATCATTCACGTACCGTTTCAACCAACAAAAGAAACAACAACGTAGTATGGAGCGCAGCAACGGTGGTGACGACATGGATTTTGAAGGATAATAACTTTCACAATAAAGCACAAAAAAGCGGTTTCAAATTGAAACCGCTTTTTTAATATCTGGTATTTAAATTATTGTTACTTTGAGCTCATTGATGCTCTCTTAGCTTTACGCTCTGCTTTTATTTCCTTAAAACGTTCCATTGATGAACCAAAAATCCAATAAGGAATTACGAAAGTCATCAAAAATATCATTAACCAGAACCCAATGGTTAAAATGGTTAAAAATGCTAAAAATCCTAAATATTGGTCAAAATCAAACATGCTGAGAGTTGTTTTTAATAATTAAAGCAAAGATATAAGAAAGCATTGTGTTTTACAATACCAAAATTAACTTTTATTAACAAGGTTGTTAAAAGCCTAGTTCTTGTTAGGCTGTGGCGTCATTCTTAAATAAGGACGCACTTCATTAAAACCTTTAGGGAACATCTTCTTAGCCTCCTCACTACTAACTGCAGGTACAATGACACAATCATCGCCATCAGTCCAATTAGCCGGTGTTGCAACTTTATGGTAGGCAGTCAATTGTAAGGAATCTATTACACGAAGCAACTCATCAAAGTTTCTACCTGTAGATGCTGGATACGTAATGGTTAATTTAACTGTTTTATCAGGTGCGATAACAAAAACTGATCTCACCGTATGTTTACTGTCAGCATTGGGATGAATCATATCATACAAATTAGATACCTTGTGATCTTCATCAGCAATAATCGGGAAGTTTACGGTAGTATTTTGAGTAGCGTTAATATCCTTTATCCAATCCTTATGAGATTCTAAACCGTCAACACTTAAAGCAATAACTTTAGTATTCCGTTTATCAAATTCTTTTTTGTACTTCGCCACGGCACCAAGTTCAGTAGTACATACTGGTGTATAATCTGCAGGATGGGAAAATAAAATACCCCAGCTATCTCCTAGCCACTCATGAAAGTTTATATCGCCCTCCGTTGTTTCGGCTGTAAAATTTGGAGCTTCATCACCTAATCGAATCGTTTTCATAAAAATAGTGTTTTTAGTAATTAATATATCTAAAGGTAAGTATAATTGCTAAGGCTACATATGAAAGAATTGTTAATTGTAGACTGACTTGGAGGTATCAGTTTCATTTTCAATCACGTTCAAATATATCCATTTTTAGATAGAGCAAAGCATCTTTTCCTCTTATTAATCACCAAACTAATGTGGATAATTCATAAAATTAAACCCTCAAAACAATTCTTTAATCGTCCTCAAAATCTTAACTTTGTGTAGTAATTAATCATCTAAGTATTATGGAATACAGAATTGAAAAAGACACAATGGGAGATGTTAAGGTCCCTGCAGATAAACTTTGGGGCGCACAAACTGAACGTTCCCGAAACAATTTTAAAATTGGTGCTCCTGCATCTATGCCTTTAGAAATCATTCACGGTTTTGCCTATCTTAAAAAAGCAGCCGCGTTTACCAATTGCGAATTAGGAGTTTTACCTGAAGAAAAGCGCGACCTGATTGCTCAAGTCTGTGACGAGATTTTAGAAGGAAAACATGATGACCAATTTCCGTTGGTAATTTGGCAAACAGGTTCTGGGACCCAAAGTAATATGAATGTTAATGAAGTGATTGCCAATAGAGCACAGCAATTGGCAGACAAGAAAATTGGCGATGATGAGCCTGTCATTAAAGCTAATGATGATGTTAACAAATCACAATCTTCTAATGATACGTTTCCTACCGGAATGCATATCGCTATATATAAAAAAGTTGTTGAAAACACCATTCAAGGAGTCATTCAACTCCGCAATACGCTCCATAACAAAGCTGGCGAATTTAAAGACGTTGTTAAAATTGGACGTACTCACTTAATGGATGCTACGCCTATTACACTAGGCCAAGAAATTTCAGGTTATGTTGCACAATTGGACTATGGTTTAAAAGCTTTACAAAACACCTTACCGCACTTAAGTGAAGTCGCTTTAGGCGGAACTGCCGTAGGTACAGGCTTAAATACTCCAAAGGGATACAGTAAATTGGTAGCTGATTACATTGCAAAATTTACGGAGTTACCGTTTGTAACAGCTCCAAATAAATTTGAAGCGCTTGCTGCTCATGATGCCTTGGTTGAAACCCACGGTGCATTAAAGCAATTGGCTGTAAGTTTAAATAAGATTGCGAACGATATCCGTATGATGGCTTCTGGACCAAGAAGTGGTATTGGCGAAATCATCATCCCTGCAAATGAACCTGGAAGTTCTATCATGCCTGGAAAAGTAAATCCAACCCAATGCGAAGCGTTAACTATGGTGTGTGCACAAGTTATGGGGAATGACGTTGCCGTAACCGTTGGTGGCACGCAAGGCCATTATGAATTGAACGTTTTTAAACCGATAATGGCTGCTAACGTTTTACAATCTGCGCAACTTTTAGGTGATGCCTGCAGAAGTTTCGACGAGCATTGTGCCCAAGGTATTGAGCCGAATCACGATGTGATTAAGCACCTTTTGAATAATTCATTAATGTTGGTGACAGCGTTAAACACTAAAATTGGCTATTACAAAGCTGCTGAAATCGCCAATACAGCGCATAAAAATGGTACAACCTTAAAACAGGAAGCGGTCAATTTAGGCTACGTTACTGCCGAAGACTATGACGAATGGGTAAAACCTGAAGAGATGGTTGGCGGACTAAAATAAGAACGCTTCAAAAGTTATAAAGCGGAATCAATCCTATAAAAAGCAAGTTAAATTTAATAACTTGCTTTTTTATTTCATTTTTTTCAAGTTCAAGTTCAAATTCAATTTCAATTTCAATTTCAATTTCACGCTATGTCCATACTCATCAAAAATATAAAGGAACTGCTTCAAGTTAGAGAAACCAACGTGACCATTGTAAAGGGTGAAGACATGAAAACACTTCCTACGCTCAAGAACGCGTATCTCATCATTGAAAATGATACTATTGTAGAATATGGTCCGATGTCAGAATATACCGAGTATGAAGCCGAAGAGGTTATCGACGCGACAGGCAAAATTGTACTTCCTGCCTGGTGTGATTCCCATACTCATATTGTCTATGCTGGAGATAGATCGCAAGAGTTTGTTGACCGCATCAATGGGCTAACATATGAAGAAATTGCTGAACGCGGTGGCGGCATTCTTAATTCTGCTGAAGTCTTACAAAACACCTCAGAAGAAGAACTGTATCAACAATCCTTGGTGCGCTTAAATAGAGTAATGCAATTAGGCACAGGCGCTATAGAAATAAAATCAGGTTATGGCCTTACTGTTGAGGCTGAGATGAAAATGCTTCGCGTTATAAAACGCTTAAAGAAAGAGTCTTTAGCAGCTATAAAAACCACGTTACTCGCCGCCCACGCTGTACCCAGAGAGTATAAAGCTAATAAAACAAAATATGTCGATCTTATTGTTTCGGAAATGATACCTGAGGTTGCAAAAGCCAATCTTGCTGATTTTGTGGATGTGTTTTGTGAAAAAGGCTATTTCGATTTGGAAGATACCGATCGTATTTTAGCCGCTGGAACAGTACATGGCATGACCCCGAAAATTCACGTCAATCAATTTAATGCTTTTGGAGGCGTTGCGCTTGCCGTAGAACACAATGCCCGTTCTGTAGATCATTTAGAAGAAATGAGACCAGAGGATATTGAAGCCTTAAAAGGCTCTGATACAATGCCGGTGGCACTTCCCTCCTGTTCTTATTTTTTAAGCATTCCTTATTCGCCAGCACGACAAATTATAGATGCAGGCCTTCCATTGGCTTTGGCTACCGATTATAATCCGGGGTCTACTCCAAGTGGCAATATGAACTTCGTGGTCAGCACCGCCTGTATCAAACTCAGAATGACTCCTGAAGAAGCTATTAATGCTGCCACCATAAATGGGGCATATGCGATGGGCTTATCTAATCAATACGGTAGCATCTGTAGAGGCAAAAAAGCGAATATCATCATCACCAAAGAAATCGCGAGTTATAATAATCTCCCTTATGCATTTGGAGACAATTTAATTGAGACCGTTATTGTTAGAGGAAAAATTCTTAAAAAAGAAGTATAGCGATAAACCAAGCATTTCCATTACACTAGACACCATAAAAAAACCCGAAAGCCATATGACTTTCGGGTTTTTAATTCGTGTAATTTGCGCTTATTCTAAAGTAAACTCTGTGCTAGATACGAGTTCTTTTTTATTGTAAACATTAACCGTGTAACGTCCTTCAGCGAATTCTCCTCTAGGAGAAACAAACTCACAGATATTTAAATTTCTGTTTTCGTAGTTAAATTTACTAACAATGCTATAGTTTAAAACAGTGTCACCAAATTGAATTTGCTCATTAGCCCCTAAAACGTTGTCCTTAGGATCCAATACTTGCACATACAATTCTTTATCACCAGCACCCACTAACGTGTTTTTTGCTACGGTATAACAGATTCTGATTTTATCACTACGACGTGCTCTTTCAGTAGGAATCAACTTTCCTGAACTTCTTTCAATCACTCCAAACGCTTTTAATCCTACTGTTTGTAAAACAGCTGCACTTTCCACTACTGAAGCCAATTCCGTATTTTGCACTAGTAACGAATCCGTAAACATGTTGCGTTCTGCCAACTTAACATTGGTACTGTCCAATGAATTTGCCAATAGAGAGTTTTCAATTTTCAACTTATCATTTTCAGTTAAGAGTACATTCATCTCTTCTTGCAACGACAAATATTTCTTTTTATAATTCCACAAACTGTTTACACTATTCTGCGAAATTTTCAAAGAATCCATTAAATTTTGAATTCTATTTCTCGCGTCAATCAAATCTTCGTTTGCAACTTTATTCTCACCAATGGCAATATCATATTGCTTGGCCATATTATTTAAATCGGTCATGACCAATTGTTTCTCCTTAGCCAATGTGGCTTCATTTTCTTTTTTCTCATTGTATAGTTTCGAGGTGTAGAATCCTGTCCCGATAAACAAGGCCAATAAGATGCCTAAAGCAATTTTTAATCCGGTATTTTTGTTACTATTGTTACTAGTTGAACTTTCCATAAGTTTTGATTTTAGTTATTGATACTTAAATTAACACTGGTTATACTCTGATTTTAATGATAGAATTAAATAATAATGTATTTTTAATACTTCAAATTTAAAATTAAACTTCACAATGAACAAACTTGTTCTATTTAATATAAACGATTTAGACACATTCTTGAAAAAAAGACCAAATGAATCTAAATTTGGAGAGCATATCAAAATTCTTTCTAACACTACCAATATATACGAATCTTTAAGAACTTTAGACGTTAGCTACGTTATATTCGGAATTCCCGAAGACATTGGTGTATTTGCTAACTATGGCCACCGAGGTACGGCTAAAGCTTGGGAAGCCACTTTAAAGGTGTTGTTGAACATCCAAAGTAACATCCATACCAAAGCCAACAAGGTTTTGGTGCTTGGTCACTTAGATTTTTCCAAGGAAATGGAAAAGATTGACCATCTCGATAATTCCGATAAGAATATTGCTAAGGCCAGAAAGCTTACAGAAAAAATTGACCGGCACGTCACTGAACTGGTACACACCATTGTCAGTGCCGGCAAAAAACCTATAATTATTGGCGGCGGTCATAATAACGCTTACGGCAATATCAAGGGCACCTCTTTGGCCTATAAAAAACCGATTAACGTGGTTAATTTTGATGCCCATTCTGATTTTAGAAAAGAAGAAGGTCGGCATAGCGGCAATGGGTTCAGTTATGCTTACGCTGAAGGCTTCCTAAAAAACTACTTTATCTTCGGACTGCACGAAAACTACACGTCGCATTTAATTTTTAAAACCTTGGACAAATTCAAGGCTTTAAAGTATAATACCTTTGAAGCCATTACCATTAGAAAAGACAAAAAATTTAAATCAGAATTGGAACGTGCAGCAAAACATGTTACGGAGAAGGCGTTTGGTGTAGAAGTAGATTGTGACGCTATTAAGTTCATCCCTAGTAGCGCTATCACTCCGAGTGGTTTTAGCGTCAAAAAAGCACGCGCTTTCGTTACCTATTTTGGAACTCACGAAAACGCCGCCTATTTGCACATTTGTGAAGCGGCTCCTACAGCAGATACTGAAGTCATCGTTGGGAAATTGATCACCTATCTGATTACGGATTTTATAAGAGCTAATCAATCTATTTATGAAAGCAGACAGACAATACCGAATTGATTTATGGATATTTATTGGCAGTGTGATTGTGCTCCTATATCTGTTATTAATCAATGTAATGTTTGATAATGCATATAGCAACACCAACTTTAAAGATACTATGGAGATGATTACCATTTTTATTTTTAGCGTTGGCGCTTTTATTCCGTTAATTGTCATATTTAGGGGGATTTCTAAAAAGACTGAAAGTAAGAGTTTGGCCATCTTGACCATGCTTTTTTCATTATTGACCGCCTTTTTAATAGGCTATACCACATTATTATGATGATAAATATTATCCCTTTTGATAAAGTATACGCGAAGGATTTTTATAAGCTTAATTCAGAATGGCTCAAAAAGTTTTTTGTAATAGAACCTTTTGATGACGAAGTCTTAAGCAAACCTGAAGAATACATCATTGAAAAGGGTGGTTATATTTTCTTCGCAAAGCTTCATGAGGACATTGTCGGAACTGTTGCCTTAATGTCCACTGAAGATGCTGAGATTTTTGAACTTACTAAAATGGCCGTGTCTCCTGAACATAGGGGTTATAAAATTGGACAGCAGTTGATGCAGCATTGTATTGACTTTGCCAAAGCGAACAGATTTAACTCGTTACTCCTCTATTCCAGTACCAAACTTGAGAACGCTATTTACATTTATAAAAAGTATGGGTTTATAGAAGTTCCTATGGAACCGAATTGCATTTATAAGCGTAGTGACATTAAAATGCTATTAAAATTTAAGGAACAATAGGAATTAAAAAATATCAGATTCTTACCTAATTCAAAAACTCCAGAATGACTTCTGGAGTTTTTTAGTATCATTTAATAGTGATTTGCTATTAAGCGACAACACTTAAGGGTTGCTCAACAGCAGTAGCTTCCGCAATGGCTTCAAACTGATTTGACGTATTCTTTTCGCCATCTGCTTTTAACGCTTTTTCACCAGCAAAAAACGTTTTGTGATCGTCTCCAAGGTTAGATCTTGCCATACGTTGGTGCTTTACACAAGCGACACCTTTACGGATTTCTTGCCTCTGAACGCCTCTTACATACGCCAACATCCCTTCTTCTCCAAAGTATCCTTCAGTTAAATCATTCATGTGCAAAGCGGTTGTATGATATGTAGGTAACGTAATCAAATGGATGATGCACAACGGACGTTCATTTATGCCAAAGAACTGGCTTATAATTTTCTGCAATACAAAGAACGGCTTTACACCTTTTCATGGATTAAATTTGAAAATTTTGACCAGGTATTGAATAATTTTTACGCATCGTATTTTGCTGGGGCGCTGATTTTACCTAAAGCCAAGATTACCGAACAACTTACCACCTTATTTGAAAATGAGACGTTTGATGAACACTTGTTTTTAGAAATTATAAACTCCTACAATGCATCGCCAGAATCGTTTTATCAACGCTTGACCAATGTGCTTCCTAAAGAGTTTAATATTCAAGATTTATTTTTCTTGCGCTTTACACATCGTGCAGGCAGTGAACGTTTTCATCTAAAAAAAGAATTGCATTTGTCGCATCAGCATTCCCCACGCGCCAATGAAACTAACGAACATTATTGTCGCCGTTGGGTTTCTTTAAGAGTTTTAAAAACTATAAGCAGCACCAAAGAGGATCATGTTTTTGATCTTCAAATATCGGATTATCCTGATGATGATATGAAATATTTACTATTATCATCCGCTACAAAAGATCCCTTTAGAGATAATCAGTACAGAAGCATCAGTATTGGGCTGTTGATCAACAAACACTTGCAACGAAAAATTGGTTTTTTGAATGACCCTAAAATCAAAACCACAAAGGTTGGCGTGACGTGTGAACGTTGTGCGATTACCGATTGTGAGGTGAGACAAGCGCCACCAATTTTATTGGAACGGAAAAACAAAAATGCGCAGATTGAGACTGTGGTCGCGGATTTACAGAAGCGGTTAGGGTAGGGTGATTTTGTTTTGTGGTAGGTCTGTTTTGTCATGTCGAATATAATGAGACATCGCATAACGCAAATTAACCGATGATTACTGTTATGGGATTCCTCCCATCGTCAGAATGACAAAACTGGGTTGGAATGACGAATGATTGTTTTGTCATGTCGAATGCAATGAGACATCGCATCATCATAGTCCACGATTGCACTGTTTTGGGATTCCTCCTGACCTCGGAATGACAAAACTGTGTCGGAATGACAAACTCAACCGGAATGAGAAGTTCCTTATTAATTCCCAGCTGAATTCAAAGAATCAATTCTACGTTGTAACTTCTCAATTTCTTGAGCATTCGCATTAACCTTTGGAATCGATCGTATTGAATCCATTTCCCGTTGCATCAAGTCTAAATCAGAAGTTCGGTTGTCTTCTTCATAGAAATATCCAATGCCTTCACTAGCTCTCCAAGCTTCATTGAGCTGATCGTATACGGTTTTATCCCAAGTGCTTGGACGTTTGACATCGATCCAAATCACATCGCGATACTCACTATCAACCAATGCCAAATCTGGAGTTGCTGATCCATCAAATTTTGCTGATCCATCTTTAACGGCCGAAACCGTTCCTAAGAAAAACATACGTCTGCGGCCGGCGATGTCTTTAATATACGGCCTGAACTCTACAGGTTTATTAACCGACCAATCATATTCCTTACGAGATTCAATTATTTTCAAAGGCATTGCTGAGACTCCAGCATAGCCTTGTTTCTTAGCAGCGTGATCATAATAAAACAACTTATCGGTACCATCTGCAGGCACAAACACACTATAAGTTAAACTCGTGCGTTCTTCTCCAATAGGCTCCAATCCAAACCAGTGGTATAATCCGTTATACGCTTTAGCATCCACAGATGAAAAATCGAAATCGGTAACAAAAGGCTGCTGATTCTGATCTTCTGGTAAGTCAGGAATTTTCACAGCAGTTTCCATCTTCCATGGTAATGGATCGGTAAATCCGCCTAAAAACTTTAAAGACTCGGCTTGTAATCGAGATACTTTTTCAGATAGCGTGTTTTGTTTGGTTAAAAATGGGTAATTTTTCATATTCTCAGGGCTGACATAGGTTCCTTTCCCAATTAAAACCCGCTCCATATAGTCGTTAAAATCATGTTCGCCACTATCGATAATCATTACGCCACCAAAAGTCGGATAAGGAAAAAAGAAGCCTTTCCATTTGATTAAACTCACCACTTGCACCCATTTACCGGCATCATTTTTCATATAAAACGTATCGCCAGGTTCCATGGTAAACAATTGCCAAATATTGAAACGTTGCACCACCGCATTATAGGTGTTTCTGCTGAATTTAAGAGATTCGCCAATTGAAAAGGTTACTGGAATACGGTTTTCATTAGAAAACCTTGGAAATGGCGATGTACTGGATACCGCAAAAACCTCCTCCGTATTTTCACTGATTTGTTGCATGGTGTATTTCTCTGATGGCTGAATGGCCATAGTCCATTTGTTTTCACCATCCACCCTTACCAAGTGCGGTAAAGAGACATCTTTAGTTTCTCCAACGGATTCGTTGGCCATGGAAAAGATATTCCGCAACGGCTGAATGCGTTCATTTTGGGTGAGCGGTAATTTGTTTATTTGAACTTTATTCAAATTGTTAAACACATTGTAGGTTTTTACATAATCGTACATTTTAAAGTGTCCGCCAATGATATAAACCAATCCAAAAAAGAGTACCAATAAAACAAGAATCATGATGCGACGTCCTACGCCTACCGAACTTCTAAAGCTCCGCAATCCGAAAAACAAGACCAAACCAATTACGAGAATAAGGAAAATATATTTTCTTATCCATAGTAAAAATGGTTGGTAATCATCCCGAAGAAAAAACAATAACAGCACTAAAACCAAAGTGACAACGATGGTTATTGTTTTTTGTCTACTGCCTCTATTCCAATAGTTCTTTATCATAATTACTCTGTTCTATTATTAAACTTTTAAAACATCAAACTCAAACCTCATTCCTCAAACCTCACACCTATCTACATCAAACCTTTGTCCTTCAATCGCTCTCTAGCACTCTTCTTAGGCTCAACAGGATTTTCTTCGATTTCCTTTTTAGCTTCCTCCACCACTTTTGGTTCTCTAGAGGTGATATCCTGAATAAAATCGCGACCTTGATCTATTGCATGATCAAATTTTTCTTCAATGGAATCACTATGGGCATCGATTACTTTTTCAGATTTCAGCACAAAACCGCCAATATAAGTCCCAATAAGCGTCCCGACAATACTTGAAGCGAATACTGAAATGGTTGCTATATCAATTGGAATTAAAAATCGAGCGATTAAAATTCCAACCAAAAAAATCATCGTGATGAATACCAAACGTAATAGAAATTTTTGTTGGTATACAAAACCCCTTGGATTGTCTGGTGACATTTGCAACTTTTTGGAATACATCATCTTATTTATAAATCGATAGAGTCCGTTGCCGGTTGATTCACGCCAATATAACAAGATTCCGAATAATATGGAGCCGATGAAAACAATGATTTCTAGTGTCATGATGTTGAGTTTGAAGCTTGAAGAACGAAGCTTGAAGCTTGGATTTATAATAAATTGAAAATATTTAACATTCACTTATTGATAAAAAAAATTGTATAAAATTTCATTTAGTAAAATATATTTATACCACCTTAATTTTATTTCTAAATGCAATTGTCATATTTAGCAAATCAAAACAATTCTTGTAATACGATAAGAATTGTTCTTCTGTTATATAATTTCTACGTTTAGCTTTATGTAAATATGTTACGACTTCAGCCGTTGATCGAATTGCATAACCTAAAAATTTTCTATATTCTGCGTTAGATTGTAGAATAGATCCTTCGGAAATATTTAATGCAATAGAATCTGAAGCTCTTCTAATTTGAGATGATAAATTATACAACTCCACTTGTGGGAACTTATAGGCCATTTGATTCATGTTTTCACCTAAATCCATGGCCTTTTGCCAAATTAGTAAATCTTCAAATTTAAAATGCATATTCTTTATGGATAAAGGTAAACTTCATTCTTCGTGCTTCCCACTTATTTTTTAAATATTGTTACGAATCGTTGCAATTACCCAATCTTTCAAGGAATCATCCCAGGTGTCGTAGTTTTTATAAAACAGTTCTTTATCATACCAATACAAAAATAAAACATCTAAAGGCGCAATATTGACTAACAATTTCCAGATTAAATCTTGATGTTTGACATGTAAAGATGAATGGGGTTCATTTAATGCTTCAAACAATTCCACATCTACAATATCCGCTAATTTATGCTGATTGCTGATTTCCATTTTTTCCAAATAGAGCTCAACACTCATTACCATTTTCCGATCTTCAATACTTAGTTTATTCAAATATCCTTTAAATAACACATTGTCTTCCAAAATATCTTGAATAGGATGCGCCGTGTTTTTGAGATATTTAGCAAACATAAATTTTTTGATTCGGCTGTACCGTGGTGTTTTTACGGCGGCATCTAAATCATACCCAACAATTAAATGATCGCGCAATTTATCCATCAATTCTGGCTGAGAAATATGATAGATCAACACATCATAAGTCGTGTCCTTAATGGCCTCTTTGTGCCACTTTTCGTCTTGAAAAACAACGATTGGCGAAATAAAATCGCGCAACACGAACACACCTCCAAAGGCTTTGGTATAAAACGAATCTGTGGTGTAATACAATTCTGGGAGCTCAAGATTTCGATGTCTTAAATCGCCATACGTTTGAGCCGATTCCAACAACTGTTGGTGCAGACCTTCGTCGATAAAATTATGGCCCTGTTTAAATTTATCAACCAACTCAAGCTGCTGCTTTTGTAATTTATCTAGATTGTTAATTAGCTTAAAAGTAATGGAAATATCGCCATATTTCAAGACATCTAAAGGCTCATAAAATGCATCAATATGCTGGTCAAAGTGCACACAAATGGCGCAGTCTCTCGTAATATCATTAATTTTATCGCCATGAGTTCTGAACACATGCTGCATCATTTCCCGATCGAATGTATGAAACGGCACATAGACCGGTTTTCCTTTTTGCAACGGGGTAATGATAATAGCATTCGGATTGGCTTCACCATTATTCAGATAATGAATTTCCTGCTTCTCCTCAGCAATTTCAGGACTCCAACCAATTCCATCGATAGAAAAATTAGTGAGTTTTGTTTCAGTAAATCCTAATATTTTAAGGCACTGATTGTAACGCTCAACCAATTTCCCACTAATGGGAATGAGTTCATCTCTGTATAAATGTGCTGCTTTTAATTTTTCCATGTTTACTTCCCACGAAAGTGGGAATCTCTATTTCTTGTTTCTTGGTAAGAATTTCTCTCTATTCTCTTCTCTCTATTCTATTTTCTATTCTCTATTTTCTCCTCCAAATAATCCATGTATCTGCGCATACTGCAATAACATAATAGTTTTCGCATCTCGAATTTCAGTGGATGCTATCATTTGTAAAGCTTTTGAGAACGGTAATTCCATCACTTCAATTTCTTCATGCTCCCCCGCAACTCCTCCGCCTTCATGCACTTTCATAGTGTCGGAATAGGGTGCAACAAACAAGTACATTTTTTCAGTCAAGGCTCCAGGTGAAGGGTAGGCTTCCATCACTTTTTTGACTTCGGTGATTCTATAACCGACTTCCTCTTCCACTTCTCTTATAATTGTAGCTTCTGGCGTGTCGTTATCATCGATAGCGCCAGCGCAGACTTCAATAGACATGCCTTCGTCCTTATTGGTTTGATAAATTGGCATCCGAAATTGTCGGGTTAAAATGACCGCTCCTTTTTCTACATTGTATAATAAAATTCCGGTGCCGTGCCCACGATCATAACTTTCGCGAGAGACGCGCTTCCAAGAACCGTTTGTAAATTGGTAATCATAATTGATTTCTGACAAGGTTGCCCAAGCTTTAGAAAGCGTTGTTATTGTAATATTTTTTATGTTTTCTGACATTCTAAAATTTTTGTCTGATTTAGATTTGGTTTTAATTATCAAACTGACGTCGTGCTGCCAATTCAATATTGAGGTCGTTAACTCTCGAATCTACCTGACGCTTGAAATCGGTATCCGCAATTGTGGCCACATTATCTAGATAACGCACCACCTCCTGACGTCGTATTTCAGAAAAATCGAGGCCTTTCATATTGGCACGCATCAATTCTTGTAACATATTAAACTTGGTCTCATAATCCTGCTTAAAATACACTTCAGGATTTTCAAACCACGAGCCCTCCAAATCGAAATCAGTAAGTCGCAATGAAATGGCCGATTGGATATTCCTAACGTCCCTAGACGAAAAGAATGGAAACACACGCTGCATTTCTTTATATAAATTGGCGTAAAATTGATGCTCGTTAGTTTGAAATTGACGTTCGACATTGTCATAAACCGCATGAACGCGTTCCTCCGAGGGTTTACCCACCGATTTGAGAATCTCTCCCATATTTTTAGCCAAGCCTTGATCTTGAAGGTATTGGTATTGTTCCGGATTTTTCATGTTGATGAAATCTGGCATCGTTTGTTGCAATTTACGCCACCATAAATGATCTTGATCTAAAAAGTCGTGTTCCGACTGTGCGCCGTCAATTTCGAATCGGCCTTGCACCCGCGAAATCACCGCCTTATCCAACATTTCAGGTAAATTAGTAAATAGACCGATAGCACTATTCCCATAATTTACCGCATAAGCGCCTTCAGTATATCTCAAAAACACACCGATGACTTCCTTCACACCTGCAGAAACACCTTGCGCGGTGCGCTCTTGCAAATTATTTTCAGCGTCATCAATTGGAGCAAAAATTAGTTTTGTAGGATCTTGCATGGGTTTCATCCATTCTACCATCTTTTCTGCAGAACCCCCTTGAAATGTAGATATTAAAGTGTCTGGCATTGGGTGAAACAAAAACGGTAGCTCCAAATGGTCACAGTGTTCTTTTAACCGCGTCGCAGTGGCTGCGATAAGCATACTTTTTCCTGTTCCCGGAATTCCATACCCCATAAATACGGGCATAAAGCCACCCAATTCTTGAAAAGGATTCTTTTTTGCGGTAAAATCATAACTCAACATACGCTCGGTCAATCGACGGGCAAAATGTTTCGCATCTTTATTACCTACAATCTGTTCAAATTGAATCTTGTTAAACTCGACACTTTTAGCAGCTCCAGCAAATACATTATTCCATCCCGAAATCGCAAACTCTGAATGCTCCAATTTATAGGTTCTGTCCAAAATAGTTTCCTGATGATCCAATGTGGCTTTCCGCATTTGGATTTCGTCGATCAACGCATCGAAAAACACGACTGTAAAATCGGCCACATCTTTATCACTTTTAATAATATCAGGATGTCCCAAATACTTGTCGTAATAAAATAAGATACACGCCACACCTTTTAACGGTGATAACAGGGAAATCTCAGGAATACCCGCAAATTTTTGTTTCATGACGCTTAAATCGTCAGATGCATACGGTTTTAATTGGTGCAAAATATGGTAAGCGGCTGAAAACAACATAAACGCAGTTGCTGTGTGCATTTTGCTTTCATATTCCCGTTTCCCCATACTGTCCAAAGACGCTTTGCGCTCATTTAAGCTAGACAAACCGGAGGCATCATAATAACTATCCTTTATCCATACGCCAAGCGTCAACCCTTCCTGAACCGCATACAAGGTTTGATTTAGCAATACAGGGATTGCAATAGAATCTGGCAACAACCGTTTTTTAAGCTCTAAAATGGTCTTAGAAACAGATGTGGTTTCTGCAACATTAGAGCCGTTATTAGCACGAGAAAGATACAGGAGAATTGATTCGTCTTTCGCTTCCTTATCTTTGTTTTTGGCGCGTTGCCCTTGCTCCCATTGAATACTTTTAAGGTACGATGCTGCTTCATCGCGAAGCATATCGAGTTCGTTCTGTTTTATGGGGAATGTGGAGTTTTGTTGCATAGTTTTATTAAGTCCTCAGTTGGCAGTCTTCAGTTTTCAGTTTTCAGTATTAAGACTGCCGTTATTAATTAGATCCAAACTTTTCTGGATGATTTATCATATAATTCAAAAGTTTTCCAATTTCTTCACTTTTCAATTGTAACGCTTCTCTCTTTTGCGCATCTATATAGTGGCAAGCGAATGCAAAGTCTAACCACAATTGGGTTTCAGAATTTTCACTGTCAGCATCAGTTAATTTGCTTTTGAAATGCTTTTCATATGGCCTTTTCCTATAAGCTTCAGCAATCGCCGAACATACCGCTCTACTCGATCGCACCATTTGCGATGTTAGCATAAACTGCTCTGAATTGGGAAAGCCTTTGGTTAGATGAAAAATTTCCATCGCTAAATCAAATCCTTTTTGATATGCCAATAGCTTTTTAAAACTCATTTTGTTTAGTAGTTTTTTCAGTTAGCAGTCCTCAGTCTTCAGTATTCAGTCCTCAGTCCTCAGTTTTCAGTATTCAGTTTACCGGGTTAATTTAAATTTAATATTACTGTTCATATTGCGTACTGCCAACTGTATACTTCTTACTGCCTACTATTTACTGCCAACTGTTTTACTGTTTACTGCCTACTGTTTACTGCCTACTGCCTACTGAATTTTGCAAATCCGCAATCTGAATAGGCGGTTTTTCCAATCCATTCATAATTTCTGGTCTTTTACTATATAGCAATTGAATGATGCGATGTGGCGCCAATACGTAACTTTTATTGACAGGTTGATTCCATCTTTGTAAAGTTTGCTTTGAGAAATAACCCCCTTCTGTAAATTCGCCTCCCGACGTTACTTCATCAATTTTTAGTGACAAAGCATAGGATTCTAAAGGCACATCTTTTGCTGCAATACTTTCTAAAATCGTATGTGTAATCAGGTTTTCGTCTTTAGCAAATACGTTATGGAAAGGTCCTAAATCAATACGTTTGATGTGTTTTGGTTTGATATCTTTTAATTTTCTGTCAATCCCGTAGGCCATCACATCCAGATTCATTTCTCTATCTGCAGTGGTCTTTAGCACTTCATACACTAATTCTTTTACGGCGTCTATAGTACTGCCTTCAAAATCGAAATACATATAGCACACAAACGGACGGTTACAACCCACATCAAAGAAACTCCAACTGGTCATAAATGCACCTTCTGAACCTTCGGGTGCTTTAATGATTTTACCCTGAACAAACCGATTGAAAATAAATTTTTGTTCTACAGAGGTGTAATACATAATTGAAGCCGCTTGGAACAATTTAGTTCGGCTAACGGGTTCTTTTTTTCTCAATAACGAATCTAAAAACTCTTCTTGAAGTTCGCTGACATCTTTAAGTTTATTGACGTAGTTCTCCTTTAAGGACAGGTCGTTAAATAGATAACGGAACTCTAAATAGTTTGGAAAACCAGACTCTGTTAAATCCACTTTCATATTCTCCTCTTCGTCATACATGTATTTGACCCGCATGGCTTCAATGGAATACAACAACAAATCAGCATATTGTTTAAAGAAAATAATTTCTTGCGTGGTACACAACTGATTGTGTTGAGCAGTTACAATTAATTCCTTCAAAGCAAAATCGACCATTTTATGATAGAATACATACTGCGACTTAGAATCGAGGTAGGCAGAATCTAATGGTGTTACAATGTGATTTATGGACACTTTAGTAGGGTTAAAATGAGTATTGAAAGTTAAGTAATAGAAGCCTGAATTGCATCTTCAATCCTGAGCTGCGTTAAGGGTTGGAGCGGCATCCTTTTTTCTATTTCAGAAAAAAGATACAGCGGAAAACCTGACCACGCTTTTTTGCGTGGGAACGCCCAAATTAAACCAGCAACCATTCCTGCTTTACTTTTAAGATAACAGCTCGTCGCCTGAATTTTCAGATTTAGGCGTTGGTTTGCCAGGCTCCGGAGTTCCTGAAGGTTTAGTAGCATCCGCTTTATAGTAATCTTCAAAAATCTCTTTCATGTCGATGCCATAACGCTCAGCAAAATTCTTTTGGATATCACTATCCTTAGCGCGAATTTCTTGCAATGCTTCAGCATAACTGCTGTACACACCTTGCATCACTTTTTCGTGCACCGGAATGTTTTCCATCATTTCCTGACGCGCTTTAGCACTTGCAGTATGCATTGAAGCTAAAGTTTCACCAATATGCTCATCGGTCTTTACTCCCAAATGTTCTAAAATAGCGGCAAATTCCTGATCGGTACGCGCTTTTAAAGCTACCACATAACCGTCATAATATTTCAGACGCTCTTCTGTATCACTTTTTAATTTGGCACGGTGTGTTTGTAAATTACTACGTAAAGAAGTCAATACTTTTATGGTCAGATTATGCTTGTGTACAAAACTGTCTTTACTGGCTGCCAGCGTGGTGTAGGCGTTTTTAAGACCTTCCAACTCCTCAATTTTTTGTTCTAGGGTTGTTACTTTCCCTACGGCTTGGGCGTAATCAGCGGATTGTTTATCTACAATTTCTTCCAACTCCTGACGTGCCTGTCTCAACAACGCATAATTTTCATCAAGCTTTCCTTCTACTTCCTTTTTCTTTTCTAAGGCGCGGGTATGATTTTTAGTCGCTTCCACAATAGCGACTTGAAGTTTTTCCTCAACTTCTTTTATTTCAACTTCTCTATTTTTTAAGCGAGAAACTGCAGCTTGACTTTTAAATGATAATTCGCTTAACAAGGTTTGTACATCGGCACTTTCAATACGCTCCTGAAACATTGCCTTGGCTTTATTATCAGCGCCGGCACGTACTTTTTCTGCTTCTTTAAATTCTTGTTCCTCTTTTTGAATTCTACTTTTACGACCCCATAGGTTGTTCCACCAGGTATCTGGTTTATTACGAGCGTCCTCCAATTCAATACGGGCACGTTCTAAAGCTTTCTGAGCCTCATCAATAACGCGTTGTTCATCGGGATTTAGGGAAGAGAATTTTTCGAATATGATACCAACTTCATCCTGATAATCAGTTAAATCCTTAATGGCATCCAACAAGGTTGTTCTATCTTTTTCGGCCATATGCACGACATCATCCAAGGTAGCATTGAGAATTTTTTGACGCGATTGCGGATCATCTTCTTGAGCCAATTTAGATTTCATCGTATCAATTGCTTTTCCCCAATTGACATCTACTTTTCCTGTTTTTTCGTTGGAATTGGTTTCTAATAAATCAAAATCATCAGACATATGGTAATTTGTTTTAGTGCGTTGGACATATTTTAGTAAGTAGCAATTTCGTTAAAAAATATGGGTTTCAAAATTATTACTCCTTTAATTATTAGTAGTGATTTTACAAATATGTTACACACTTCTTAAATATCTTTGAAAGTCAGTATCTTTAAGCAAACAAAAACTTATAAAATGAAACGACTATTCCCTATCGCCATTATGGCAATCCTTTTAACGGTCAGCTGTAAAGACAGCACTGAAAAAGTTGTAGAAATGGCATCTGAAACGGCGAATGATATGCACAAAACTACTGCGGTGGATTCCGTAAGTGTCATCCCCATTGAACATGCATCATTGATTTTAGCTTATAAGGATGTGGTTATTTACGTAGATCCTGTTGGCGGAGCTGAAGCATTTGTTGATCAAGAAAAGCCAGATTACATATTGATTACAGATATTCACGGCGATCATTTAGATGTCAATACCTTACAAGGAATGACTTTAGACTCGACCATACTTGTCGTCCCTCAAGCTGTAAAAGATAAATTACCCAAGCTTAACGTTAATGAAATTGTTGTAATGCATAATGGTGATACTAAAGATTTTAAGAATTACTCTATTGAAGCGATCCCGATGTACAATTTGAGACCAGAATCCTTAAAATTTCATGAAAAAGGAAGAGGAAATGGTTATGTGCTATCTTTAGGGGAACAGCGAATTTACATTTCTGGAGACACTGAAGATATTCCGGAGATGCGACAACTTAAAAATATCGATATCGCTTTTGTATGCATGAATTTACCTTATACGATGACCGTTGAAAGTGCGGCAAGTGCCGTGCTGGACTTCAAACCCAAAAAAGTGTATCCATATCACTTTAGAGGTACTGATGGTATGAGCGATGTGAAGCAATTTAAAGCATTGGTAAATAAAGAAAATTCTGACATTGAAGTGGTTCAAATAGAGTGGTATAAGTAATCGTTAAACAAACAATCCTGACGATTAAAAACACTTTTATTTCATAAAGTTTTTAAGATGAAACAGTTAGTCAATTAATTAATAGTGTATATTTGGTCATCAAAGCAAATCGAATTACATTAAAATCATGCCTGCTATCCAATATATTATCAATCGTCCGTTGCTGGTAAGCACAGAACAACTTACCGTTGTCCTTCTTATTACTGCTGCTGTATTCTTGTTTTTTATTGCCATAGCAGTGATTAAGATGTACAAATTAAAAGCGGAAAATAAACGCCTGACAGAGAGTGATGCTTTTAAAGCAGAAGTAGATGAAGGCTATAAAGATTTCACGGAAGGTCATTTGTATGATAATAAGTAAGCACTATAAATAATTATTTTGATACTACGTTGTCCATTAAAGAAGTAAGACCGCTGCGCTTCTAGAATCAAGAACAAAGACTTGTTGCAACTAATTGACAAGCAATGTCAATTTAATTTAAATTCACCCAAACACTCTCGGTAGAAATAGTTTCTAAAAAGCAAAGTGTCATTTTTTAAATGTATTGTCTCTTGCTTAAAATTGGTTTGTTAGTTTGTTTTTTATTTTACTGGACACTAATGATTTTGATACTCCTACATAAAATAAATGCCGCTCATTGAGCGGCATTTTTAATTAGCGAACTAATTTTTTATACTTAATTCGTTTTGGTGTCAAATCGCCACCCAAACGTTTTTTCTTATTTTCTTCGTATTCACTAAAACTACCTTCAAAGAAATAGACTTGCGAATAGCCTTCAAATGCTAGAATATGCGTACAAATTCTATCTAAGAACCATCTGTCGTGACTTATCACTACCGCACAACCAGCAAAGTTTTCAAGACCCTCTTCCAAAGCGCGTAATGTATTAACATCCAAGTCGTTAGTAGGCTCATCTAAAAGCAATACGTTACCTTCTTCCCTTAGCGTCATCGCTAAATGCAAACGGTTACGTTCACCACCAGAAAGCAATTTTACTTTTTTGTTTTGCTCACTTCCCGAGAAATTGAATCGGCTTAAGTAAGCTCTTGAATTGACCTGTTTGCCACCCATCAGAATTAACTCTTGCTCATCGCTAAAGTTTTGCCAGATTGATTTTTCAGGATCAATATTGGAATGTTTTTGATCTACATAAGCCAATTTTGCAGTTTCCCCTACTACAAATTCGCCTTTATCTGGCTTTTCCTCACCCATAATCATTTTGAAAATGGTGGTTTTACCAGCACCATTCGGACCGATCACACCAACAATTCCTGCCTGAGGCAAGTTGAAATTTAAATCTTCATAAAGCAATTTATCTTCAAAACCTTTACTAACACCAACCGCTTCAATAACATTAGTTCCCAAACGCGGACCATTAGGAATGTAAATCTCTAATTTTTCGTCAAGTTGTTTCTGATCTTGATTCATCAATTTGTCGTAGTTGTTCAAACGCGCTTTTTGCTTGGTTTGACGACCTTTAGCTCCTTGACGTACCCAATCCAACTCACGTTCCAATGTTTTTTGACGTTTGGAAGCTGTTTTACTTTCTTGCGCCATACGGGTCGATTTTTGCTCAAGCCAAGACGAATAGTTTCCTTTCCACGGAATCCCCTCACCTCTATCTAATTCTAAAATCCAACCTGCCACGTTATCCAAGAAGTATCTATCGTGGGTTACGGCAATGATTGTTCCTTTATATTGTGATAAATGTTGCTCTAACCAATGCACAGACTCAGCGTCCAAGTGGTTGGTAGGCTCATCTAAAAGTAGCACATCTGGCTCTTGCAATAATAGTCTACATAATGCTACTCGGCGACGCTCACCACCGGAAAGGACACCAATTTTCTTATCGCCATCTGGAGTTCTTAAAGCATCCATGGCTATTTCCAACTTGGTATCTAATTCCCACGCATCAGAAGCGTCAATTTTATCTTGTAATTCTGCTTGACGGTTCATCAACTTCTCCATCTTGTCCGGATCAGAATAGACTTCTTCCAAACCAAACATATCGTTGATTTTGTTGTACTCATCAAGAATAGCAACGGTTTCAGCAGCACCTTCACGCACCACTTCCATCACTGTTTTATCATCATCTAATTGTGGCTCTTGCTCTAAGAATCCTACAGAATAATCCTGAAGAAACGTGACGTCTCCTTGATAGTTTTTATCCTGTCCTGCAATAATTTTTAAAAGTGTAGATTTTCCTGAACCGTTAAGTCCTAAAATTCCAATTTTAGCTCCATAGAAGAAGCTCAAGTGAATATTTTTCAACACCGGTGTATCTGCACCTTTAAAAGTCTTTGTAAGACCTCGCATCGAAAAAATTATTTTTTTGTCGTCGCTCATTTCTAAAATAAGTTAGTAGTTAATATGTAATTAGGCTTTTATGGCCTAAATGTTTGGTAGGGATTGAAACTAGTAATGTTAAACCCGTCCCTTCAGTGCGTTGAATACCCAAGCGATGGCAAAGAAGCCAATACCCACTGATGCAAAACCGTATCCAGCGACATCATCATATCTGAATGCGCCAAGAGCGATTAATGCAACTCCAACTATAATCATGATTGTTGTGGCCCAAGCCAACACCGTATTTTTATTCATTGACATAAATCTTCATTTTTATGGGAATTACAAATATCGATTATTTTAACATAAAAATGCTCTTAAAGTGGGATTTTAAAAGGATTTTTATAAAAAACCGATCTTCATTAAAGTTATAATTATTAAATGCTTTCTAGCGTACTAAAAATTACATTTATTTAAAATAATAGCTATTTAACTGTGTATCCCATAATTTCAACAACGTAATTTTACCAACTCTTAAATTAACTTTTTATTATCCGGAATCGTGCTACTAATAACATGCAAGACCTTAAATTTGCCGCTTATTTTTCTCAGCATTAAAATTTAATAGGACATGAATAAAGCTTTATTAGCCTTAGCTATTGGTGGGTTCGGAATAGGACTAACGGAATTTGTCATCATGGGTATTTTACCAGATGTAGCTAATGCGTTTAACATTAGCATTCCCGAAGCTGGACATTTCATTTCAGCCTACGCTCTAGGCGTCGTCGTTGGTGCTCCAATCCTAACCGGATTTGGAAGCAAGTGGCCTGCTAACAAGGTTTTATTGGTACTCATGTTGTGGTTTACCGTGTTTAATACACTTTCAGCTTTTGCGACAGGATATAATTCCTTTATGGTATTACGATTTTTATCAGGATTACCTCACGGTGCATTTTTTGGAATTGGCGCTGTTGTAGCTGGTAAATTATCCAAAAAAGGTAAAGAGGCACAGGGCATCGCCATTATGTTTAGCGGATTGACCTTTGCGAACCTTTTAGGTGTACCATTAGGCACGTATTTGGGTAAAAATCTCGATTGGAGCATGTCTTTCCTATTAGTTGGTGTTGTGGGTGTGGCTGCCGTTTTAGGCGTTAAATTTTGGATGCCTTTATTAGAGAAATCGTCAGAAACTAAATTTTTAAGCGAATTAAAAATATTTAAACGCTTAGAGCTTTGGCTCATCATATTACTAACAACCATTGGCACTGGCGGATTTTTCGCATGGTACAGCTATATCTCACCTTTAATAACTGAAGTGGCCGGACATGCTGACAATGTGGTGGCCTACGCCATGGTACTGGCGGGATTGGGAATGGTGATTGGTAATTTTGTCGGCGCCAAACTTACGGAGAAATTTTCGCCATTGTATACTGTAACGCTAGTACTGGTATTAATGGCCATATGTTTGTCCATAAACGCCTTAATCGCCAGTGATAAAGTTATGGTCTTAGTAATGACGTTTATCATTGGTATCGTGACGTTCTCCATTTCTACACCTATACAGATGCTGATCATAAAAGCATCAAAGGGTTCAGAAACACTAGGTTCTTCATTAAATCAAAGTGCTTTTAATATTGGAAATGCTTCCGGTGCTTATTTTGCAGGGTTGCCTATCGCTATGGGTTATGGGTATACCTCTGCGGATTGGGTTGGTGCGGCCATGGCTGGAACGGGAGTTTTGATTGCGATTGGCATAGTCCTGTTAAAGAAAAGTAAGTCCAAAAAAGTAGCACTGTCATCAGCGCGCATTCCGGAATAAGCCATCATTATTATTAATGCTACTATCGCATTTTATCCAATAAATCGCTTAATAATTGCGCTTCATCTTCAGTGATGTTTTTGACCAAATCGTCATTAAAATCGCCCGAAATAGAGCCCAATAAGGTCTTACCTAACTCTGTGATTTCAATAAGAACGACACGCCTATCATCAGAGGATGGTGACCTTTTTATCAGGTCTTTGGCATGTAACTTATCCATTAACCGTGTGGCATTTGGAGAACGATCAATCATCCGGTCTTTAATACTCTGTACTTTTAAAGGCTCATTGGCTCCCTTTAAAATTTTTAGGATATTATACTGTTGCGGCGAGATTCCAAAAGGTTTAAAAAATTCATTCTGAAAATTTGTAATCCAATTTGCCGTGTACAGGACATTAATCATTGCCTTAATTTTGGCATTGGAAAATTTAGAATTCAGCTCTTTTGATAAATCACCCATGCTTCAGTAGATACTATATAATTGTTATTTGGATCTTTATATATCAGTCTTTGTGCCTTTCAATTCACTCTTAAAAATCGCATCATGGAAAGCGTTAACAGCTTCTAATAATTCAGAATTCAAGCTGCTATTGGTCACTTTACCCTCATTAAAATTCTCTTTAAAATTTGGTAATGAAAACGTTGCTACAATTTCTGCGTTATGCCTTGGAAACCGATCTTTCGCAATTGCCAAAACAGAGGCTCCCCCTCTACCTCCTGGTGACGCCGCCATCAATAACATGGGTTTGCCCATAAAGGTCTTTTGCTCAGCACGAGACATCCAATCAAATAGGTTTTTAAACGCGGTGGAATAGGCACCATTGTGTTCTGCAAGTGATAAGATAATCCCATCTGCATTTCTAATCTGATTCAGAAAATTATGAGCATTCTCAGGGATTCCTATTTTCTTTTCAAGATCTACTCCAAATAGTGGCAATTCAAAATCATTAAGGTCTAAAATAGTAGTTTCTACCTCGTCAACTAATCCGGCAGCATAGGTAGCCAACTGTTTGTTTATGGACTCTGAACTGTTACTTCCTGCGAATGCGATGATATGCTTCATATTATTTTGCTATTTTTTTGTTGTAAATATAAGAAACCACCAACAAAACTAAGGCTATAATTGCAGCCATTTGCTCGCCATCACCAATCATATAATGCGCAAAAAATGCTAAGACAAAAGCAAAGAAATACCCTGCATATGCCCATTCTTTAACTACTTTTAAACTGACACTCCACAAGGCAATCAGACCTAACAATTTAATAACAGCATAGGGATAAATGAGATAGGTTGGATAGCCAAAACTGATGAACATTTTTGAAACTTCATCATAGTTAAAAAAGTACATTCCTGCTGAAAACAGTAGTAGGGCAGTTAACAATCCTGTGGACGCGTAATAAATTATTTTGTTAGTCTTCATAATGTTTTATATTATTTCAAGATGCAAATATAGACTAAAAATATTTATTTACCTAGGAATATATTACCTAGGTTACTTAATAGGAGAATTATTTAGGTATAAGCCCATCTCCTTCTTTTATATAACTTTTAAAGTTCGTATTTTAGCGACAACTAAAACATTTGTAATGGACCTTAACTTCAATAAAAACGAAGATCACAACAAACTCTTGCTCTCTGCTTTACGTCAACGCCTTGCCAAAGTAAAATTAGGTGGCGGACAAAAAGGCATCGATAAACATCATGAAAAAGGTAAAATGACCGCTCGCGAGCGCATAAATTATCTTTTAGACCCTAAAGCGAAATCGATTGAAATTGCCGCTTTTGCTGGGGAAGGTATGTATGAAGAACACGGAGGCTGTCCGTCTGGTGGTGTTGTCATAAAAATGGGTTATGTTAGAGGCGTACAGTGTTTAGTGGTGGCTAATGATGCCACTGTTAAGGCAGGCGCTTGGTTTCCTATTACGGCAAAGAAAAATTTAAGGGCTCAGGAAATTGCTATTGAAAACCGATTACCAATCATTTATTTAGTAGATTCTGCAGGTGTTTATCTACCAATGCAAGATGAAATTTTCCCTGATAAAGAACACTTCGGACGTATTTTTAGAAATAACGCCATTATGAGCAGCATGGGCATAACTCAAATTTCTGCGGTCATGGGCAGTTGCGTTGCCGGTGGTGCGTATTTACCAATCATGAGCGATGAAGCCTTAATTGTTGATAAAACGGGAAGTATTTTTCTTGCAGGAAGTTATTTGGTGAAGGCGGCTATTGGTGAAACTATTGATAACGAAACTTTGGGTGGTGCCACTACCCATTGCGAAATTTCTGGGGTAACAGATTATAAAGCCAAAGATGATAAAGACGCTTTAGATACCATTAAAAATATCATGGACAAGATTGGCGATTATGACAAAGCGGGTTTTAACCGCGCTAAAGCCATCAAGCCAAAGGAAAATCCTGAAGACATTTACGGAATTCTTCCAAAAAGTCGTGCGGAACAGTACGATATGTATGAGATTATCAAACGCTTGGTTGATAATTCAGAATATGATGAATATAAAGCAGGCTACGGACAAACCATCATAACCGCTTATGCCCGAATTGACGGCTGGGCCGTGGGAATTGTCGCCAATCAGCGTCAACTCGTAAAAACTGCCAAAGGCGAAATGCAATTTGGTGGTGTGATTTATAACGACTCCGCTGACAAAGCCACGCGATTTATAGCGAATTGTAATCAGAAAAAAATTCCGTTAGTTTTTTTACAAGACGTGACCGGTTTTATGGTGGGCAGTAAAAGTGAACACGGTGGAATAATTAAGGATGGCGCTAAAATGGTAAACGCGGTAAGCAACTCGGTGGTTCCAAAATTCACCATTATCATTGGCAACAGTTACGGTGCTGGTAATTACGCCATGTGTGGCAAAGCTTATGATCCACGATTGATTGCGGCATGGCCAAGTGCAGAATTAGCCGTAATGAGTGGCAATAGTGCCGCTAAAGTTTTGCTGCAAATTGAAACCGCCTCGCTTAAAAAGAAAGGTAAAACCATCACTAAAGAGCAGGAAGACGAACTTTTCAAAAAAATAAAAGACCGTTATGATGATCAAGTATCTCCTTATTACGCGGCGGCTCGCATTTGGACGGACGGTATCATTGATCCTTTAGATACACGAACTTGGATCAGTATGGGTATTGAAGCCGCCAACCATGCTCCTGTTGAAAAGAAATTCAATATGGGGGTACTCCAGGTGTAATGGAGGCTACAAAACCTAAGCAATCATTATACATTATCCTATTACTCATATTAGCAGGGGAAGCCATTTTTGTGCTTCCCTTTGTTTTAGCCCGAATTTTTAGACCTACATTTCTGGAGGTCTTTGACATCAATAATTTTGAACTTGGCAGTTGCTTCTCTGTGTACGGTGTTGTTGCACTACTCTCCTACTTTTTTGGCGGTTCATTAGCCGACAAATATGCGCCAAGAACTTTGATGGCTGTTGCCTTGTTTATGACTGCATTGGGCGGATTTTACATGGCAACCTTTCCGTCCTATAACACCCTGAAAATACTTTACGGTTACTATGGTTTTACGACCATTTTCTTGTTTTGGGCCCCTATGATTAAAGCTACCCGAGTTTGGGGCGGACAAAGTAAACAAGGATTAGCTTTCGGATTTTTAGATGGCGGCAGAGGACTTGTAGCAGCCAGTTTTGGCTCATTAGGCGTCTTGGTTTTTTCTTATATGCTGACGGTTGACGTGTCTTCAGCCTCACTATTAGAGCGGCAAAACGCTTTTAAGTATGTGATTTGGATCTCCTCTGGAATGGTGACACTGATTGGAATCTTAGTGTTTTATTTCCTTAAACCGTTATCGGACAATCTTGAATCAGCAAGTTCTCCGCATAAGGTTTATTCTTTAGAAAATTTTAAAGCAGTTTTAAAATATCCATCCGTATGGTTGATGATGCTGATCATTTTATGCGCTTATGTAGGCTATAAAGTGACCGATATTTTTAGTCTGTACGCCAAGGATGTTTTAAAATTTGATGCCGTCAAATCGGCCCAAATTGGCACTTACCTACTCTATGTACGCCCTGTTACTGGCGTTGCCATAGGCTTTTTGGCTGATAGAACACGCGCTTCTTTATGGATCATTATCGGATTTGTTATCATGCTACTGAGCAGTTTGTTATTTGCGTCAGGCATAATTTCAGATGCTACCATTGGCCTTTTTGTCATTTCAATAATTTTCATGGCCATTGGAGTGTATGCCACCCGAGTGCTCTATTTTGCCATAATGGAAGAAGCCAATTTGCCACTAGTCATCACTGGCACTGCTGTCGGATTTATTTCAGTAGTGGGCTATACTCCTGATATTTTTGCTGGTCCATTGATCGGCTTACTGTTAGATAATTCGCCGGGAGAATTAGGACATCAGCATGTATTTTTAGGAATGGCCGCTTTTTCAGTGATTGGTTTCGCCGCGGCTTTGGCATTCTCGGTAGTGACCAGAAAAAAAAATAGATTCGCTGAATCAGTGCGGTGATTTTACCGTTCTTTTTTTGAAATTTTAGGATCTCAACATATAAGATAAAAAATGAAATTGAACTCCGTTCACTTACCTTTATACTCATGAAACAGTCTATAATAACAATTACCGTACTTATCTTTACTTCCATTGTTTTTGCTCAAACTCAAACCATATCTGTTGTCAAAAGGTACATGCCAATACACATCTACAAAACTCAATTCAAGGAACCATTGACTAAAAATGATACGCTAAATTTCAGAATTATTGAGAATGATACTTTGGTATTGTTAGCAGATCAATCACTTCCCGAAGGCGTTAGAGTGCCTTATGAGCCAAAGGATTCTACATTTCTCTCTTATTATAGAAAGGTAGCCTTTCAACATAAGAATAACAGGTATAGCAATAAAACTGCAATGAAATATTGGAAAAATGACATCAATATCTTCTTTTCAGAAAGTGTTTCTCGAAAAACTAAAAAGGAGTTTATGTCCTTTGTGAAACAGATTGACAAGGCCGTGGATTCTTTACAAATTAAGACGGTAAAAAAGTTAGAAGATTCCAATTACGCCATCTATTATGCTGGTGATTATGAATACGAACCGCGAATGTATACTAATAAAAGGTCTGATTATTATATTTCTTGGAACCACAATAAGATTTATAGAGGTGCCCTACGGTTAGATAGAGATGAGCACTCAAGTGAAGACTTATTGCAATTTAAAATGCGAGAATTCTTCATCAAATCTCTTGGACATTTTAAATTTATCGGTGACTTTGACTGTGATAGTTATTTCTCCAATTGTTATTCACCGAATAAAAAGTTGACGGCTATGGATTTGGAACTTTTAAAGTATCACTATTCTTATGGAATATGTAAAGGGACTGACCTCAAAACTTTTGACGAACAGCACGCAAGAGCACAAGAAGTATTACAAAAAACGGGACAACGGATGTATTTTCTTCATCTTACCGGAGATGAAGCTGGTAAATAAAAACAACCTCATGAGATGAAGCGCTAATTTATCAATTTAACTGTAAAATAAAAGGAGCGAAAACGTATTAGTTTCACTCCTTAGTGTGGTTTAATCCTATGAAAATTGATTTATTTCACGATATCTTTTCCAAGCAGTTTTAAAGTGCCTTTTCGCTGAATCTTTCCAGTAGCAGTTTCCTTAAACTTCGGGGTTGCATAAATTTCTTTGGGAATTTCAAATTTTTCCAAGCCTTCAAATACCGTTTTGTCTATGGTGTTGGTTTCACCTTCCAAAACGAGAATTAATTTTTCTCCTAAGGTTTCATCCGGCTTAGATGCGATGATAAAGCGTTCTTTAATTTTACTCGCCAATTTGGCTTCTATTTGTTCTGGAAACAATTTCACCCCACCTGAGTTGATACTGTTATCCAAACGCCCAATCAGTTCAAATTCAGTATCTGAATGGAGTTTTACCACATCATTGGTCACTAAACGTTCTGACGCCACTTTTGGCGCATCAATTATCAGACAGCCTCTATCATCTTGAGAAATTGTCACCTCAGGAAATACCGTAAAATACTTCATTTTATGCTCACCATTCATCGCTTTAACCGCTACATGGCTCACCGTTTCCGTCATACCATAGGTAGCATATATTTTGGTATCCAACCCCTGAATAGCATCTTCTAAGGGCTGAGCGATGGATGCACCTCCAATGATCAAGGTTTTGATATTGTAGATATAATCCACCGTGTTTTTTAGTTGTAATGGAATCATGGCACTGAAATCATAAACTTGGCCATAATCAAACACAGGTTGTGAAGAAGGATCTACAAAATCGAGTTCCAGACCCAAAACCATGGCTCTCACTAACATCATTTTTCCGGCAATATAATGGGTGGGCAAACACAACAATGCTTTTTGTCCAGGTTCCATATTAAAATAATTTCCAGTGGCAATAGCCGAATTGACCATGGCCTGTTTACTGACTTTCATCAACTTTGGTTGACCGGTTGAACCTGATGTTCTTACGTTGATATGATCTTTGGTATCTAACCAATCCATAAGGAAGTCGCCCATTACTTTTTCATACGGCGCGCCTTCTTTAACCAAACTATAGGCCACTTCCTTAAGATCTTCAATATCATAGGAGTTCCCGTTTAATTTAAATTTAAAATGAATTTTATCGTATGTTGGCGTCATTTTTATATTTTTATTTATGATAATCTAAGCGTTAATCGCGAGCCAAGGTAAAAGTTTCTTAAGTAACCAAGGTGCGCTATGGCTAATAATTGTTACTTATTCACTACCAATGGTATCGATCTCTTCTAATACCTTATAATTTTCTTTAGGTGGTTCTATTACCTTACCGAATAATTTACCTTTCCAATCGGTCCAATTGTACATTTTTGAAAGAATAAAAAGGATGATTGGAAACATTACAAATACAGGTACTAGAACATCGGTGAAGCCTGCTACTGATGGATCTGACGTGTCTTTTAATATGGAATGGGTTTGAAACGCGGTCCAATCTGCAGTAACTAATAAAGCCGTAAATAAATTATTTGCGGCATGAAAACCCAAAGCCAATTCTAAACCATCATCCATCAAGGTCATAATTCCTAAAAACAATCCAGTCCCAATATAATATACCATAATAATGGGTCCGAGTTTGTCTACTTCAGGGTTGGCAATGTGCAATAATCCGAATACTACCGAAGTGAAAATTAATGGAACCACTTTGTATCGTGTAACAACACCAAGGCCTTGCATAATATAGCCTCTAAATAAATACTCTTCAAAACTCGTTTGTATCGGCACTAAAATAACCGCAATCACACAAAGGATTACAAAGGGTTGTAGGTTAAAATTAAAGACGTAATCTTCAGGAGACATCATATAATCTACTAGTACTAAACCAGTTGATAAAACCCCCCATCCAAAAAAGATAACCCAAAAGCGTTTCCAGTCTATTTTTGGTCGTGCAGTGGTCAGTGAAGTAAAGGTTTGTTTATGAAGCCATTTTACAGCGAGCAGTAAAAAAAGCAAGCCGCCGGCAAATGGTAGCAATATAAAGATGAGGTTTAAATTGGGTTCAAACAAACCCATGAGGTAGGCCGTATCGTCCATTTTAGACTGATCAAGGCTTCCACCTTCCATACTTTTGAGAAACACACCTAAGGCGTGCGGAACGGAAAACAGTACCAATCCGACAAGGGAAATAACGATTCCCAGAATATACCGCCACCAATCATGTAATCCTTTAAACGCTTGAGCTATGTACATATGTAATTATAAATTAATATTCCAATTAATGTTCTGATCGTATTTTAAGTGACCCCGTTCAACCACCAAGGAACTGGTAAAATTGTTGGTAAACAAACTTCCAGTGCCAAGACCTTGCGGTAGATTATTATTTAAAGTATAAGTCCATTGGGCAATCGCATTCAACCCAACGTTACTCTCTAACGCGCTGGTTATCCAATGGCCAATATTGTTTGAATTTGCAGCAGCAATCCACTCATTACTACCCTGAAATCCACCCACTAACGTTGGTTTTAAAATGATGTATTGAGGCTTTACGGTTTCTAGCAATTGATATTTGTCTGTAAGGTTAAAAATACCAATAAGCTCTTCATCCAAAGCAATAGGCAACGGCGTGCTTTCGCAAAGTTTAGCCATCTCCTCCACTTGCCCCTGTTTTATAGGTTGTTCAATGGAATGCAACTGATAGTCGGATAAACGCTTTAATTTTTCTAAGGCTTCTTCTGGTTTAAAAGCACCATTGGCATCTACACGTAATTCGATGTCTTTTGCGGAAAAATGTGTTCGGATAGATTTTAGAAGATCGAGTTCCGTTTGAAAATCGATAGCACCTATTTTAAGCTTGATGCAGTTAAATCCGGCATCAATTTTTGAAGTGATTTGCTCCTTCATAAAAGCTTCCGTTCCCATCCAGATCAATCCATTAATGGGAATAGACGCTTCACCTTTTGTAAATTCTGATGGAAATAACTCAAAAGGCGCGTCAGCCTCAAGATCTAAAAATGCCATTTCCAATCCAAATTGAATGCTTGGAAACTCTTTCAACTTTGAGAGCAACACTTTTTTTCCTAAAAAAATATTGTTACAAGTCCATTCTAGAACCAACTCAAAATCTGGCCGATCGTCAACAGACAGACCTTTAAACATGCCACATTCTCCAATACCTTTTTTACCGTCAGATTCTAATGTTATGAACCAGGTATCCTTGGTTTTCAGAACGCCACGGGAAGTGCCACTAGGTTGTTTGAAGTTGAGGGTGTATTTTTGGTAAGTCGCTGTCATATTCTTGTCAAAAATAGTCAAAAAATGTTGTATTTTTAAGAAATGAAAAGAATGAAAATGGGGTATTTCCATGAACTTCATTCTTTAGAAATAAACATCGTAATTTAATGACGCCCTGTATAAATACTCACTATTTAGAACTCATAAGTCCACATGCCTGAATTTCCAGATATCATTTTATATGCCATCCCTTTTTTTGTGATTTCTATTGGGTTGGAAATCTATGGCAGTATTAAAGATAACAAGATATCATACAACACTAAAGATGCATTAACTTCAATTACCATGGGATTGGGAAATACGATGTTAAGCTTATTAAGTAAAGGCGTGGTGTTGTTTGCATTTATGCTGATTTATGAAAACTTCCGAATTTTCACCATCCCATTTGCCTGGTGGAGTTTTATCCTATTGTTATTTGCAGATGATTTTGCCTATTATTGGTTTCATCGTATTTCTCATGAAAACAGATTATTTTGGGCCTCGCATGTAGTGCACCATTCCTCAGAACATTATAATTTAAGTACGGCGTTGCGTCAAACCTGGTCTGGCGGATTCTACACTTTTATATTTTGGTTATGGTTACCCTTAATTGGGTTTCACCCGGGAATGATCCTCTTACAAATGTCAGTGAGTTTACTCTATCAATTTTGGATTCATACCGAAGCAATTGACAAAATGCCAAAATGGTTTGAGGCCGTCATGAATACACCTTCACACCACCGTGTGCACCATGGTAGTAATCCGCTATATTTAGATAGAAATTATGCTGGAATCTTCATTATTTGGGATAAGTTGTTTGGTTCATTTCAACCAGAACTCAAAGAAGAAAAAGTAGTATATGGTTTAGTTACAAATATTGAAACTCACAACCCTATTAAGGTAGCATTCCATGAATGGATAGCCATGGGAAAGGATGTGTTTTCTGGTAAAAAATCATTGCGAGATCGTGTAAAATACATCGTAAAACCCCCAGGATGGAAACACGATGGCACCGGGAAATCAAGCGACGATTTACGGAGGGAATGGCGGTCTTCAGTTGGCAGTGCTCAGTCTGCAGTTGGCAGCGGGCAGTCCTCAGTTGGCAGTGGGCAGTCTTCAGTGGGTGAATGAGTTGTTTCACTTTATTAGCTCAATAATAGTTCTGTTATTCAATTTCAACTTCAACTTCAATTTCATCCATGAATTTCAACAATAAAGTGATCTGGATTACTGGCGCTTCCAGCGGTATTGGCAAAGCATTAGCTTTAGCATTATCTCAGCAGAATTGTCAATTGATATTATCTTCTAGACGTAAAGAAGCCCTAGAAGACGTCAAAAATCAATGTCAACGTTCAGAGCAGGTGGCCATTTTGCCATTCGATTTAGCAGATTATAAGGAGATGAAACCGTTTGTTGGCAAGGCCATTAAGCTTTTTGGTAAAATTGATATGCTTGTAAATAATGGTGGAATTAGTCAACGGTCGTTAGTGATCGATACAGATATTAGCGTGGACGAGAAATTGATGTCAGTGGATTATTTCGGACCTGTTGCCCTTTCGAAAGCTTTACTCCCTCATTTTGTAGATCGAAAAAGCGGCCATTTTGTGACAGTTAGTAGTGTAATGGGGAAATTCAGCAGTCCATATCGATCAGGATATTGTGGCGCTAAACATGCTTTACACGGTTTTTTTGATGCCTTAAGATTAGAACATGACAAAGACAATATTAAAGTGACCATGATTTGTCCGGGTTTTGTGAATACTGATGTTGCTAAAAATGCCTTAACTGGTGATGGTAGCACACAAAAATATCAGGATGAGGCTACAGAAAACGGTTTGCATGTAGATGAATTTGTAAAGCGCATGTTAAAAGCAATTGAGCACGAAAAGTTTGAAGCTTATATTGGAAAAAAGGAAATCTTAGGCGTGTACTTAAAACGATTTTTTCCTAAGGTCTTGCATTGGTATGTACTGAGAAGTACGGTGAGGTAAAAAGTTCTTAAAAATAAAATTTTTTAAAATTCGGAATTACTCTGCTTCATTTTACTCCAATGAAATTTTTCAGATAACTCATCAACGTTCATCAATCTCTTAAAAATGTTTTTTGAACTTCTGTTTTTGAGAAGAATTTCTAAATCATAGGTGTGATCATCTTTATCTATAATTTGTAAAAAATTCTTATTCCCATAAATGGAATGAGCGCTCCAACTCCCAAAACTTGAATATTTTAAAACAATAGCTTCTAGCTGATTAACCGGAATTATTTTAGTTATGTCACCTAATTTCACATGAATTGCATCGTTAGCAATTTCTAAAATACCGATTGATTTTGGCTTCAGAAAAGACTGTGCGATTAAATAATAAACACCATATAACAAAATCACTATAGATGCGTATTTTAAAATTAGGTTTAGATAGTGTCCAATTAAAAAAAAGCTATAAAAACCAGCCAATGCGTAATAAATTGAAAAAACAGTCCTAAAAGTCTTGCTATAGGTTTTTGTTTTAACAATTTCGGTGCTAAATCGGTCCATATTTATGGGATAATGAGATGTTAGTGAACACAGTAAAATTAAGCACTGAGATTTCTGAATACTTTTAAAGTTCAATATCCTCCCCAATCTCCAACAACATCAAATCTTTATTCTTATCAAAGAATTTGCGTTTTGCTTCTTCGTGATCAATTTCAATATAACCAAACGTATCGTAATGATAGCCCATAATTTTATCGCATTGGATAAAATCGCTAGCAATAATGGCATCATCAATCCCCATGGTAAAATTGTCGCCAATTGGAAGTATTGCCAAATCGAGCTTAACAAACATCGGTATGAGTTTCATATCCATCGTCAGGGCAGTATCGCCGGCAATATAAATAGTTTTACGTTCGCCTTCAATTACAAAACCGCCTGGTTGTCCGCCATACTTCCCGTCAGGAAAAGATGAAGTATGGATCGCATTGACATATTTTACATTCCCGAATTCAAAATCCCACGAGCCACCATGGTTCATTGGGTGCACCTCAAAACCCATCGCTTCAAAATGACTGGCGATTTCAAAATTGGAAACGATCATCGCATTGGTACGTTCAGCAATGGCTTCCACATCTAAAATATGATCTTGATGTGCATGGGTCAGTAAAATATAGTCGGCTTTTAAGGTGTTAATATCGATGTGTGCGGCCTTTTCATTAGCAGAAATAAATGGATCAACCAAGATGTTAACTTCATTAACCTCAATGCCTAAACAGGCGTGACCGTAATATGTAATTTTCATAAAGCTGGAAATTTGATGTCTTAATTTATAAATGACTTAAATATATTCAAAATTTTTGGTGTACCCTATCTGAGCCTAGTAAAAATGATAAGCTTTATAGCAGAAACCTAGCTTACTTTAATGATTACTTATAAAATATAGCCGATGCCCAACAACAAGGAAAAAAGGAAGGTTGAAAGCGCCAATACTTTTAATTGTGAATCAAAATCGGACGAATGCTCTGCCTTGCTAATTTTGATTATATGAATACTTAGTGGGATATAAGATAGTAAGAATAAAAAATTCCAAGGAGAGGTATAATACAAAATCGCAAAAACAAGCCCTAGCACCATGGATGCAATGACTAAAAATAAATGGTAGGTTTTCGTTTTGGCTTTGCCCAATTTTACTGCCATAGTAATTTTATTAGAAAGTGTATCTGATTCAATATCTCTAATATTATTCAGATTCAGTACTCCAACACTTAGTAACCCTACCGCAATTGCCGGTAGCGTGACGATATGATCCAATTGTTTAGCGAACAAAAAATAACTCCCCACCACGCTGACGAGTCCGAAGAACACGAATACAAAGAGATCGCCTAAACCGCGGTAGCCATAAGCTGAGTCGCCCATAGTATATTTTAGTGCAGCATAAACCGAAAGTCCACCTAAAACAAAAAAGAACAACGAATATAAAAAATAACCATGACCGAAGGCGAAATAAATAAGTAACACAGTTAAAAAAATGACAATGAGCACATTAATTTTTAGCCCTTCAAACATTTGTTCTGGGGTAATTTTACCACTCTGAATGGCACGCATTGGCCCTACCCTGTTTTCATTATCTGTACCTTTAACCCCATCGCCATAGTCATTGGCTAAGTTAGAAAGCACTTGCAATGCCACCGTAACCAATAAAGCTAAAACGAACACTAACGGATCGAAAAATCCATTGTAAGCCGCAAAACATCCCCCAATGATAATTCCTGAAATAGATAATGGCAGCGTCCGTAGTCTGAACGCCGATAACCAGAGTTTTAAATTGTTCATTCTATGTTTCTGATTGGATTATGGAATCCATTTTTTCTCGAAGTTCGGTTTCCGTTTTTCCAAAAAGGCGTTTCGACCTTCGGTAGCTTCATCCGTCATATAAGCCAAGCGAGTCGCTTCGCCTGCAAATACCTGCTGCCCTACCATGCCATCATCAGTCATGTTCATAGCGAATTTTAGCATTTTTATGGAGGTTGGCGATTTTGCCAATATTTCTTGCGCCCATTCGTAAGCCGTATCTTCTAAATCATCGTGCGGAATGACAGCATTGACCATGCCCATTTCAAAAGCTTCTTGAGCTGAATAGTTTCTTCCTAAGAAAAAGATTTCTCGCGCTTTTTTCTGCCCCACCATTTTTGCTAAATACGCTGAACCATAACCACCGTCAAAACTAGTTACGTCAGCATCAGTTTGCTTAAAAATAGCATGTTCTTTACTCGCCAAAGTTAAATCGCAAACCACGTGTAAACTATGGCCGCCACCAACTGCCCATCCCGAAACTACCGCAATAACTGCCTTAGGCATGAATCTGATCAGACGTTGGACTTCTAAAATATTTAAGCGGTGATAGCCATCTTCGCCTACATAGCCTTGATGTCCTCTCGCTTTTTGGTCGCCACCACTACAAAATGAATACACGCCATCTTTAGACGATGGCCCTTCAGCAGATAATAATACCACACCGATATTTACATCTTCATTAGCGTTGTAAAGCGCATCATAAAGTTCGCTAGTGGTTTTTGGTCTAAAAGCATTTCTGACGTCAGGTCTGTTGAACGCTATTCGGGCTACGCCGTTACATTTTTTATAGGTGATATCTTGGTATTCCTTTACAGTTTCCCATATAATTTGACTCATGTAATATGTGTTTATATAGATTAAATAAGGTAGATCCCGTCGTCCTTAATTTCTATTAATCGTTGTTTGTATAGTGTCCCGATAGCCTTTTTAAAGGTTTTCTTACTCATTTGTAAAACCGCTTTAATGTCTTCAGGATTTGATTTATCGGTCAAATTGATGTAGCCACCATTATCTTCCAACTCATACATAATAGCATCAGCATTAGGTTCAATCTTTCTATAGCCGATTTTCTCTAAGGTAATATCCAATTTATTATCAGGTCTGATTTTCTTAACCACACCTTTCATGCGGTCTCCAATACTCAATTCCTTATAAATATCATCTTGAAAGATCAGCCCGGCATGTTTATTATTTACAATAACGTTCATCCCAATTTCAGAAGGATGGGAAATAATCACATCAACTTCTTCAAATTGAGTTACCGTCAATTCTTTATTATCAAGAAAATGATTCGTTTTACTAGAAGCTGCTAAACGACCAGTTTTTTCATCTAAATAGCAATGCACCAAATACCAGCCACCAGCTTTCATTTTAAATGCTTGTTCTTTAAACGGACAGAACAATTCCTTAACCATGCCCCAATCTAAGAAAGCACCATGTCCGGTAACTTGATTACAGCGTAACATGGCAAATTCACCACGCGTGATGTAAGGTCTGTCCGTAACGGCAACAAGGCGTTCCTCGTTGTCTAAATACACAAATACTTCAATTTTTTCCCAAATTTGAAAGGTTTCGGGCACATATCTATTTGGCAGCAAGACTTCATTGCCTTCATTATCTGCAATATATAGGCCTTGCTCGGCTTCGCGTAGTATTTCTAGGGTGTTGAATTCTCCAATATGTATCATGCTGCAAAGGTAAGAATATTAGTGTTCATCCAATAAAAAAAAGCGATACAGTTCTGTGATTTCAGAGGTATCGCTTTAATTTAATAATGTTAAAAAATCTTATTTATAAACTGATTCTTTTTTAAAATGTGTAGCCAATAAATAATACACTACAGCTCTGTATTTATTTCTGTTGGATTTGCCGTAGGTTTCCATAACGGCAGCAATGCCTTTATCTAAATCTTCGCTATCTTTCAAACCCAATTTTTTGATCAAAAAGTTGTTTTTTACAGTTGCCAATTCAGCAGGGTCTGAACCAGAAACGGTTGCAGCATCTGCATTATAAATGGAAGGACCACAACCAATAACTACTTTGGTCAATAAGTCCATATCAGCGTTTACACCGCATTTTTCTTTCAAATCTGCCGCGTATTTTGTAATTAATTCATCTCTTTTGCTCATTTCTAAATTTTTATAGTTAATTATTTATCGAGTTTTCAAGATAATAAAATTTGATTTACTTCCATAATAATCTCCGAACTTATTCCTCTCCTATTTGACATGTTTAAAATAATTAAGCAGAATCTCGTCATTAGGCTGACCAGCAGTATTGATTTCGAGAATTTTTGGTTGATTACTTTCTTTAAAAAACAAAGGTAGCGCATTGGCCAGATCACTCTGGGTAGACACACGCTTGTATTTGAAATTGTACATTTCAGCTAAATGTTGTGCGGTTAAAGTATGTTTAGTTTCAAAAAAAGTATCAAAATTTTCCGTGTCTTTATGGCCCGGAAGAATTCTGAAAATACCCCCACCGCCATTATTGATGATGATAATTCTGAAGGATGCAGGAATATAATTGTTCCAAAGCGCATTGCTGTCATAGAAAAAACTTAAATCGCCAGTGACAAAGGTCGTCTGACGTTTGTGTGCCACCGCACAACCTATCGCGGTAGAAGTGCTGCCATCAATTCCGCTCGTCCCTCTATTACAAAACACTTCTATAGACTTATGGATGTCAAATAGCTGTGCATACCTAATGGCGGAGCTATTCCCAACCTGTAGAATGGTGTCGTTTGGCAAATTTTTAAATAGGATGTCAAAGGCCTTGAAATCAGAAAACGGTAAGTTTTCTACATAACTCAAATGCTTTTTAGCGCGGTCCAGCTTAATGCCTGTCCAATAGTTTTTATAAGAGGTTTTAACTTCCTTGGCTTTTGGCAAAAACTCACTAAAAAAGTAATTTGGAGTTTCCTTAATATGCTGCGTCAAACAGAAGAAGGTATCATAAGCTCTAGTTTCGCTGATATGCCAATGCTCTTTAGGTTGATACTCTCTCAAAAATGCTTTAATTTTTTTGGAAACAATCATCCCGCCAAACGTAATGAGAATTTCCGGTTGTAATTTTAAGAAATCATCCTTTTTTAATGGTGCAATTAGCTTATCAATACTTGTAATAAACGTACCATGATCGAGATTAGAGGTGGTTTCCGTCAGCACAATGACACTCTCGTCTTTTGCCAATGTGTTTAACCATTTTTGCTCTATTTGATTGGGCTCAAACTCCCCAACCAACACCATTTTACGCTTTGCTTTCCGCCAATCATTTAAACATTGATCCAAGATATAGGTATCCATTTTAGGCTCCTCTTTTTCAATGGGTATATTTTTTGGTGCTACTTTTAACGCATCTACCATCTCGTATAAGGGCTCATCAAAAGGCACATTGATATGTACCGGACCTTTTTTAAAGACCGCCTTATTCAGCGCGTCATTTAACTCCTGCTCATTATGTTTTTGGATATCTTTTTGCAGACCTAATAAACGTTCCAACTTATCTTCAATATTTTTAAAAATAGGAATGTCCTCTGACACAGGAATATTCAGTTCATCTTTCAAATCCAACTTTAAGTTGGCCGAATGCAAGATGTGGTTTTCAAAAACATTTTTCTGATTGATGGTTTGCCCGTCACCAATATTTTGAAGATGTTTTGGACGATCTGCTGAAAGGACAATCAACGGAATTTCACTGTAAAATGCCTCAGCGACGGCTGGATAATAATTCAGCAAAGCGCTGCCTGAAGTGCAGACTACCGCTACCGGCAATTTAATTTGTTGTGCAATCCCTAATGCGAAAAAAGCTGCGCAACGCTCATCGACAATACTGTAGCATTTAAAAAACGGATCGTTGGAAAAACCAATGGTCAGCGGAGCGTTTCTACTTCCGGGAGAAATTACTATATGCTTAATGTTTTTTGCTTTACAAAGCTGGATTACAGTTTGAGCAAGGGGAATTTTAGGATATTTCATTCATAACTTATCTTGTCACAAAAATACAAAATTAGGACAGCTAAATAGGCTTTATCGATTTGAAAAAATTAAGAATTGGTTTATCACAGAATTGGAAAATTTATATTTGAAATTCCGGATTGTACTGTAGGAAAAACAGCTAAGCAATATTAGTTATAGGTAGAACCTAAAAAATCACCCGCTTTATTATTTGAGATTTATGCACGGTCTCCTCCCATTCTGACACAGGGTCAGAATCTTTAGTAATGCCACCACCAACATAAAGATTTACCTTAGAATCCTTGAGTTGCATGCACCTCAAATTCACGTATAAATTTGACACCACTTTTGAAACACCATAAGCGTTATTTTCTACATTGCGTCGGTTGGTGTTTCGGGTTTTGGTTTCTTTCAGATTTAATTCACCTAGAAATCCTGCATAAAATTCTCGCGGATATCCTTCATTTGCAATGATAAAATCTTTGGCTTTATCCTTTGGAAATCCACAGACTGCTGGAGTGGGATGCAAAGCCTCTAAAATAGGTTTCAAAGCTTTTGTACCGGGTGCTAATTGCAGTGCGATGTCCGTCTTTAAATGCAATAAATTTCCTGCCCTGACTGTATGTTGCGAAGACACCTCCATCTTTAAATTAGATGTAGCATCGCCCATAGAATTTCGCAACTGTGCTACAATGAAGTCAGTGACAATTTGCTGTTCTTCCCGCTCTTTGTCTTTCCAAATCACATCAGTTTCACCTTTAAAAGGCTGAGTCCCTGCAAGCGCCATGGTATTGAGTCGGTTTCCACGAATTTTTACTAAAGTTTCTGGCGTTGCGCCTAACCATAATCCTACTTTCGGGTGGTACCAACAATATACAAATGCTGTGGGGTAGGTATTTAATAACCGTTCAAAAATAGGAATGGGATCAGCATGGGTTGTCTCTACAGTTTCTCGTCTAGAAAGCACCACTTTTTTAAATTGGTCCTGTTTGATAGCTGCAATTCCCTTTTGAACAAGATTTACATGAAATTCCCTTTGGTCAGTATTCATGGGAGTGACTACAATGGCATACTCGGCGCTATCCGATGCTACAAAATTATGGGTCAGTAATGCTGTATTTTCAAACGGAATTAGAAAAGATTCCCGTTGCGAATCAAAAGGCGCAAATACAAAACCACTTTCGGTAAAGTCCCTGCTGCAATGTAGGGCATCATCTTTTTGAAGCCAACCTTTTACTGTGGAAGTATCTGGCTTTTTATAGGCTACAAACGGCAGTTGCAGATCCCATTGTGCCTTAAGCTGCTCAAAAAAATGATCTGAAAGCATCTTATTTATTTTTTGGTAAACTGATGGTAGTCAATCTACAAATAGACACTAAATTATCGTGATCGTCCGTAATTCTGATATCTAAAAGTTGAGTAGTGCGCCCCTTATGAAGGAAAGTTGCTTTAGCATAGACATGACCGTCCTTAACCGATTTCAAATGATTAGCCGTAATTTCAAGTCCGCGTACAAATAAATGTTCTGTATCAAGAAATATATGCGAAGCGAAACTCCCAACACTTTCGGCTAAAGCTGCCGTGGCACCACCATGTAGCACGCCATCTGGTTGGTAAACCCTAGAGTTAACTGGCATTTTAGCAACTAAAAAATCGGAACCATAATCCACCATTTCAATATTTAAAGTTTCCATTAGGGTGTTTTTACTGGCCGCATTTGCTTTTGCCAACACGTCTGCTTTAGTTAATTGCATGAATTTTCTGTTTATGATTTACCAAAAGTAAAGGTACAAAACAATATGAGATGTGACCAAAATTACCATGAATGCTCACAGCCGTTTATGGAAATGCACAATTTTTATGATTCTATTTTCTTCTGATTACCTTTACATTTAAAATATTAAGCAACATGACGTCAAACGAAAAAGAAATTACATACCAAACTACAAACACCTACTCTACTTTACATACGTTATCGGATAAAACCAAGAACGTTTGGTTTGTATGTCATGGTATGGGCTATTTAAGCCGTTATTTTCTAAACTATTTTAACGATTTAAATTCTGATGAAAATTATATCATAGCCCCACAAGCGCAAAGTAAATATTATACGCCACCAAAATTTAAACATGTCGGCGCAAGTTGGTTAACTAAAGAACATACTATAAAAGAAACAGAAAATGTCCTTCGTTATTTCGACGCCGTTTTTGAGGCAGAAGCTATCTACTCAGATTTAAATCTAATTGTTTTAGGATATTCCCAAGGTGTTTCAGTAGCCTTAAGATATATTGCAAAAAGACAATTAAATTGTGCTCAAATTGTAATGATGTCGGGTGGCATCCCTAAAGAACTTAGTGCTACAGATTTTCAATTTTTAAATTCAAATACCAAAGTTTCTTTAATCTACGGAACTTCTGATGAATATCTGGATGAAGACCGCCTCGTCTCTGAAAAAAATAGAGCTTTTGAATTATTTGGACATTGCGATTTAAAAATCACTCCTTTTGACGGTGGACATGTGGTGAATAAAAATTTCATTACCAAATTAGCTGGTGGCATATAAATTTACAAACTCTAATGTCATGAGTGTTTTTTAAAAGTTAAGAGTTAAATCATCTCCCAAACTTAAAAAATTCTGAAAGCTCATGCGTTTCGCCTTTGAGCATTGCAGACACCATAGCCATGCCAATGGCAGAAAATGTAATGCCGTTACCACCAAATCCTAAAACAAAATAGGCGTTTTTAAAGTCGGGATGTTTTCCAATATATGGAAGGCCATCTTTTGTTTCTCCAAAAGTTCCAGCCCAACCAAAATCCACTCTAAAATTGTAATTAGGAAGTATTTTATGGACGACCTTTTCCAATTTATCAGATTTCTTTTTGAGCAATGAATCGCGTTTATTAGCATCGACAAAATCTTCATCTTCGCCCCCCATTAATAACCGATTATCATCAGTGGTCCGCATATAGTTATAAGGTTCAGATGTATTCCAAAAAAGGGTGTTCTTTAGGTGCGATTGTTCTGTTTTATTCTGTTCACCCACAATAGCGTAGGTTGATAGAAGATTAACTATTTTCTCAGGAATAATATCGACGCTTTCAAAACCATTGCAAAAAATTACTTTTTTGGCTGTAATAGTATTCCCATATTCTGTGGTGATAACCACGTCACTTTTGCGATATTTAATAGAATCAACATCTGTTTTATCGAAAATTTGCAAGCCTTTTTTATGATTGTAGCCCATAACATCATGTGCCATTTGAAAAGCATCAATACTACCACCTTGGTCTGACAAAATACCCCCATAGGCGTGTTCTAGTTGATATGCTTTTTTAATTTCTTCTGGTTCTAACCATTTTACCGGAAATCCGTGTTTTTGACGCGCTTCGAATTCCTTTTTTAGCCAGGACACATCTTTCTTTCTAGAAGTAAAATACAGCGACTCTTTTTTTGTAAAACCGCAAGAGGATTTAATAGTTTTAGAAAGGTCTCCCAACTGATCAATAGAATCATAGCAGGTTTTATAGCTAAGCACAGCACCTTTTTCACCAATCAAATGAATGAGCTCGTATAAAGGTTTATCAATTTCATATTGCAGCATAGAGGTTGTAGCAGAGGTACTGCCGTGGCACACTTCCCTTTTATCAATCAGCACTGTTTTATAACCATCGGCTATACATTGATGGGCAATTAAACTGCCGGTAATCCCTGCTCCAACAATAACAATATCCGTTTCAATATCCTGATCTAAAGATGGATAAGAATTAATAATTCCGTTTTTAACTAACCAAAAGGGTTCTGAAGATGTTAAGCGCATAGCGATGTGTTTTGGATGACAAAATTAGTCCTTATCACTCTATCATATCCTCAAAATATTAACGCAAAACCAATATTTTAAACCGTTAAATTATGAATAATTGTTTTAAGGGGCAGAATTGCGGTAGTGTGTTCGATACTAGGACCGGCAACCCAAACTGTTTTATAAGTGGCTTCTTTGGCCGCTTTTTCAGTGGCTTTCATCCCAATTGAAAAACGAATCATTTTTACCCATTTTTTAAGCTTTTTGTTTTTATTCAATACCGTTTCCAACCACGATTCCTTGGTTCCAATTTTCTGAACGTAAGGAGTATTGATTACCGTGCAAGGTGTTCCGGAGATGCGTTGGGTCATGACAATATCATCCGCGCCATAATCTACACAAGCTTGTTTATACTCATCCGTCACCCCTGCTTCTACTGAGGCAATAAACGGACTGCCAATAGATACGCCATCTGCACCATAGGCTAACATTTGGTCTAGATCGGCTTTAGTACCTACGCCGCCCGCAGAAATTATGGGGATATTACAGTTGGTTTTTAAAAGTTCTATAAAATCTTTTGGAGCGATCTCACCACGATGTCCGCCAGCTTCATTATTAACTGCAATAATTGCATCAGCACCCAAGGCTTCCACTTTTTTGGCGAATTTCAGATCAGTAACATCGCAAAATACCTTAATGCCTGATTGATGTGCTTGTTTGATTGTTTCTTCCGGACTTCCCAAAGATGTAATGATAAAATCACAGCCTTCTTCACACAGCACGCGCAACTGCTCTTTGTATTTAAGATTCGATTTATTGACGATTAAATTAAATCCAAAAGAACCGCCTTCCACTTTGGCCGCTTTCAACTCGTGTATAGCCGTTTTTAATTCAGGTAAGGTTCTGTAATTTAAAGCAGGAATGCACCCAGCAATGCCCCCTTTCATGGCTTCAATGACCATGGCCGTATTGGATACCAAAAACATTGGTGCCTGAATTATTGGATATTTTATGTTGAGAAGTTGATTTAGTCTTGACATGTATAAGCTTGAATTTTCACAAATATAACAATTATTATGCATGCATAGTATTTCAAAATAAGTTTAAGATAACTTATTGAATTCAAATTATTTACGTAATTTTGATAGCTTTTCTAAAACTTCCCCTTCTTACTAACGGCTGCTTGCAAATTTTTTCAAAATGGACGCAGACCAAAATAATTCAGATTTTTATGTCGACCTTTTAAAAAACAATTCAATATTCGAAACCACTACTCAACAATCACTTGAAAATTTGGTAGCTAGTTGCAATTTGAAACATTTTATTAAAGGGACGCATACTATTGATAAAGAAAATAATCTCTACAAATTTCACTTTATCATCAAGGGAAAAATTAAAGTCTACAATCTTAATGAGTGCGACAAGCATTTTACGTTATTCATACTTTCAAAAAATGATATTTTTGATGTCTTTTCTTTAATTAACACCGTACAACATAATGTGTGTTATGACATTTTGGAAGATTTACAATTGTTGGTTATCTCAACAGATGTGATGCGGGAATGGTTAAAGAACAACCCAGAGACGCTCAGTGCTTTTTTTCAATATACTATGGAGAAGTTTAAATTGCTGGAATCGCAGCTTTTAGATGTGGGCACCAATACTATTACTGCACGGGTGGCTAACTTATTGTTGCAACATTATAATAAAGAAACCAAGCGCATAGAAAATATTGACAACTTACCGCACGATGAGTTGGCACAACTGATAGGCACTTCCAGAGCAGTCATCAATCGGCATATTCAGCGCTTAAAAAAAGAAGGCATTATAGACGTCAGCCGGAAACACATCAAAATTCTTAATGTTAAGTTACTGGAAGCACAGAGCCAGACCCGAGATCCATTTTCCTAAAGTCATATATTTTATCATTGCTGTCCGATAAAGAATCAAGACCGCTGCGCTGTTAGAATAAAGAATTAAGACTTGTTTGCAACTAACTGACAAACAACGATCATTTAAATTAAAATCGCACATTCCCTCTCGGTAGAAACAGTTTCTAAAATGTAAGGTCTCATTTCGGATATCTATTAATGTCCCTTAGTTTAAATGAGTTTGTTAATTTATTATTATTGGACACTAATGATATTTTTTAAAAGAAGTGTTAAAAAGCACGGAATGCTATTAGAGTAGCAAAACCCTCTCTAACAATCCATTACCTTTACCATATTAAACTTCCCCACACAACCAAATCAAAAAAATTCCCTAGTATTATTTTCAATAGCCATTATAAAATTCAGTTAGTAAGCACACTTTTTTGTGACCTTGCTACTACACCATAATGCCCTAATTCTGCAGTGAACTGTTAACGGAATACAGTTAATCTTTGAGTAGCTTTGAGATGGACTGGAATTTGGAAACTACCTGCTTCTAAAAACAATATATTATGAAAACTTTAATGATTGGTCTCTGTCTAGGTCTGACCAGCCTAATGTACTCCCAAAATTTTACTAAAATGGCAAATGATGCCAATCCGGGTAATGAAGTGGCACTAAAAGAAGTTGTTGTTTCCTCTCTTAAAAACGCACATTATTTCAATTTAGTAAATGATCCTACTGCGCCTAGCCAGGCCAAACATTTAGAATATGAAGTTGGTAAATATGATATTAAAAGTGCTACTGTATATTCTAAAAACATCAACAATTACGAAGTAAAATTCGAATCTAACTACGGAAGTATTTTAGCGTCATTTAGTGGCGAAGGTGAATTATTAAATTCTAATGAGAAATTTGAAGGCATTCGATTACCGGAAGTCGTCAGAATATCACTTAGAGATACCTATCCAGATTGGAGACTTAATACTACTGAATATCGGGTAAAATACAATTTGAATAAAGATATTAAACGATTGTATGAAGTACAACTGATAAAAGATGGTCAGAAAATGAACTTAAAAGTAGATTGTAACGGTCTTATTTTAAATCCGAAAAATCTTTGAGAACAGCGCATTTACAAGTTGTTAGAAACTAGAAACGCAACCTTAAAAAAGGTTGCGTTTTATATGTAAAATAAACTTAAGTGAACCCAATTACATCGGGATTACTTCACTTCTTCAAAGTCTACGTCTTCAACATCATTGCCTTCGTTAGACTGTCCGCCTTCAGCTCCTGCATAAGGTCCTGGTTGTGCACCACCCTGAGCATCTGCTTGTGCTTTGTACATTTCTTCACTAGCAACTTTCCAAGCTTCATTGATTTACTCAAGAGCTGGATCAATTACTGCGATATCCTTAGATTCGAAAGCTGTTTTCAATTCTTCTAACGCTTCTTCAATCGGTTTTTTCTTATCGTCAGATAATTTATCACCAAATTCTTTTAATTGACTTTCTGTTTGGAAAATCATAGCATCAGCAGCATTTAATTTTTCTGCTTTCTCTTTCGCTAATTTATCACTTTCAGCATTTGCTTCAGCATCAGCTCTCATGCGTTTGATTTCTTCTTCAGTTAATCTAGAAGACGTCTCAATACGAATGTCTTGTGTTTTTCCTGTAGCTTTATCTCCAGCGTGAATGATACCATAGGCATCAATATCAAACATTACTTCAATTTGTGGTGTTCCACATTTTGATGGTGGAATTAAAACTGGGATCCCTTTTTTCATTGCCTCGATAACCATTGAGGCATTGACACCAAGAGTATTAGTGCTTGAATGATTTGATGTATATTATTGAGAAGTTCGGTAAGTTTAATTCGCATATTTAAAGTATTATAATTCATTAATATACTAATTATTATACATGCATAAAAAATAGCTTCCCCGTCGGAATTTCAGCATCTTGCGTTGCTGTAGCCTATTATAAGAGAGTTATTATAAAATATAATGTTTTAAAAATTTCCTTATTTATGTTAAGTTTATAATTTAAAATCATTAGTGTCCGGTAAAAATAAAAAATAACTTAACAAACCCATTTAAAGCAAGAGACATTACGAGATTCTCAATATAACACCTTGCTTTTCAGAAGCTATTTTTACCGAGAGTGACTGGGTGATTTTAATTTACATGATCGTTGTTTGTTAGTTAGTTGCAAGCAAGTCTTTGTTCTTGATTCTAGAAGCGCAGCGGTCTTGATTCTTTATCGGACAACAATGATTTAAAATATAAGTGTCCTAATGAAAACAACTGTGAAATTTAATGAATATACTCTTATAAAAGAGCCCTATATTGTTTGATTGTCTTTTATATTATTTAAAATAACACCTTCTGCATTACTTAATTATATCATAATGCAATGGACAATTTAATTAACCACTGAACATTAAATAGCAATCTCCATTTAATAACATAAATCAATAAAAAACTGCCCCGAAAGGCAGCTTTTATCAATAATTCAGATCGTTAAAACAATTCTTTAACGTCTATTTGTAGAAATAATTTTTTTAACGACACTTCCTTGATTGCTTGTTACTTTCACAAATAATAGCCTATCAAGATATTTGACTAAGTTTACATTCACCTCAGAGATCGAACCTTTCTTATAGTTTTTGTCATGGATGGTTTTAATTAAGATTCCATTCAAATCCCTAATTTCAATTCGAACATCAGTGTCAAAATTATAAGAATATTTAACATTAATCTCATTTATAAATGGATTAGGCGACACGGAGATGTTTTGATTTTTTATGTCTTGAAGCACCGCAGGATCTGTTTCGATAATTGATTCTTTCGCTAATACAGGTATAGAGCTTGAGCTGCAACTCACGCCGTGAAGTATGACATAAAATGGTGCTGTTATCGGCACTGGACCTATTTGATAAGTAGACACATAATTGCCACCTAAATCTGGATTAATATTATATTGTCCTGGAGCAACAGTAATTTTGCCATTTTTTCTTGGATATTTCTCCTTACCTATATATACATGTATTTCACTCAATACGTACCCTGGATTCATATTATAAGTAACTGTAACCTGTCCACCGCTATAAACTACAGTAGCAGTTCCCGCTAAAATACCCTTTGAGATATCGCATTGCGCTGCTCCTTCATATAAATTAAACGAATATGTACCCTCACCTGAAATTAGGTTTGTCCAACCCCAACGGTTATTTGGAATCTGATCTTGGAGAAAACATGATGAATAATTTGAATTATAACCAAAAACGGTTTCACACTGCATACAATCATCAACCATCACTGTAGTCTCACAAGTGGTTTTACATCCATTCTTATCTGTTACAACCACAGAATGCGGGCCTGGACCAAGAGCTACGGCTGTAGCTAAAGTTTCTCCATTATCCCAAACATATGAATATGGAGCGGTTCCACCCGTTGCAACAACGGTCGCACTTCCATCTGCACCCTCAGCACAAGTGTCATTGTTGTTAATTGTTATTGAACAACTTAAGCTATTCGGTTGGTTTAAGGTTACACTACAGGTAGTTTTACACCCTTTAGCATCAGTGACTTCAATTGTGTATAAAACATTGGCTGATAACCCACTGAATGTGCCACTCGCTTGAGAAATGCCACCATTTAAACTGTAGGAATATGGTGTGGTGCCTCCACTTCCAGCCGATGTTAAGGAGCCATCTGATCCACCATTACAACTTGGGTCAGTACTACTTGAGATAGAACAACTTAAGCTATTCGGTTGAGTTAAAGTTTTACTACAGGTGGATTTACAACCTTTAGCATCAGTGACTTCAATTGTGTATAAAACATTGGCTGATAATCCACTGAACGTACCATCAGCTTGGGAAGTGCCACCATTTAGACTGTAAGAGTATGGAGCGGTACCTCCACTTCCTACCGAAGTCAATGAACCATCAGATCCACCATTACAACTTGGGTCAGTACTACTTGAGATAGAACAGGAAGGTTTAGGATTTACGGTGACTCTTAATAATGCTCTCTCACTCTCACATCCTCGGTCCGTACTTTGAGAAACGTAAAAATCATAAACACCTGCAACACTTGTATTTGGTGTTGGTGCAGTGGTATCTCCCGTAGAATCAATTATAGAATCGTACCATAATAAATTTGATCCCGTAGCACTTAATTGCGAGGCGATCTCTCCCATACAGTATTCCATTGGACTTGTTACAGGAGCGCTTGGAATTCCGCCAAACTCATCCATTACGAAATCTTGAAGTGCTGCGTTAATGGATTGAGAATTTCTAGTTTCTACCATAAATGTTGTAAAACATTTGTCACTTATAGCGCTTAAATTCACAAATCCTTCAAAAAAGGCACCAGTGTGATAGTTATTAGGTGAAGGCGTCCCTACGCTAGGTACGTTTTTCCCTTGATAGGTCCACATATCGCCATTCACAAGTCCTCCATTACGTGAGGCATCAAATGGACCTTCACTAGGAATTACAATTGGTATTGTGTTTACATGTGCATTCGTGGTTGTTCTTTCAAATTTTAAAGGGCCACCGGGAACATCACCTATCCAAGTATAGATTAATAAATCTGAATTACCCCCTCCATTTGTAAAATTACTTAATACTAAAATGTCACCTACTGTGTGTGTTCCAGAGAAAGTGCCATCCGGATTTCTTGACACCCTATTTTGAAAGAACCAAAATCCAATTGACGCATCACCATTAATTGCCGTTCTATCGCTAAAAAAGTATAAAGTTTCACCAATTAGGGCAGCTCCCGCATTGGAAATGTCACCTTTATCATTGGTATTCCCAAATTCCCAACCCCAGTCAGCAATATAATCGGGATCTTGAGAACCTTGAGTAAATTGAGTGTCATTAGACGAATTGGCATCTCTAGAAAATGATTTTGCCGAATTAGATGCATCATTTAAGACAGGCACCCAATCACCAATTAAGTTGTCAAAAATATTAATTTGAGCAGTAAGCTCATTTGACATAACACATAAAAGCATAAAGAAGGTAAAGCCTATTATGCGATTACAAAATGTCGAAGAACAATTCCCGAAGGATATTGCATTTTTAGTAGAAATCCCTTTTCTACTAGAAATAGTAAAGTTTTTAGATAACATCACATCATTGTTTTAACTTAATAATAAATCAGTTTTTATAACAATATGTAAGTTGCTGAAGTTTAAAAGTAACAGTTTAGATACTTAAAAATCAGTTTTCAAAATTCTAGGCAGATAATAAAGGCTAATTTAAAATGTAAGATTTTTTGTGTGGAGATAGCGATTAATTCTGAATACAGAAACGCCTGTAAAATGTGTCATCCGAAAGAAGAAGTAGAAAATCAAAAGATGCCAAGCAATTTTGGTCATCAAAATGTATGACTTGGCCACATTTGTGTAAAAGGTTGAGAAGATAATTTTGTTTCATTAGATTTTGTATTTAATATCAATTTAAATAATAATCCAACACATGCCGTGACTTGGTTGATAACTCATGAAAAAGAATCTCTCGAACCTGAAAGTTCAAAGATGTAATTTTTCAATTCTGAATATTTGCTATCAATCAAATGGCATTAAACAAAAATAATTTTGTAATAAATAATGGGAATAATTAAAGATAATAAATTACAACCAACTTACAATCAATTTATTACAATTTATTTTTTTCCATTTCTTTTATAATTTAAACTTTACATTATAGACAAGTACCTCCATTTAGCAATGTATTGCAATTACAAAAAAAAACCTGCAAGAATTAATTCTTGCAGGCCATTTTCTATAGTTTAGGTAGTTGGAATTCATTGTAAATTTGACATCCCTCCTACTGCTAACTTTTAAATCTATTTCACTTCTTCAAAGTCTACGTCTTCAACATCACTGCCTTCGTTAGACTGTCCGCCTTCAGCTCCTGCATCAGGTCCTGGTTGTCCACCACCCTGAGCATCTGCTTGTGCTTTGTACATCTCTTCACTAGCTACTTTCCAAGCTTCATTGATTTTCTCAAGAGCAGGATCAATGACTGCGATATCTTTAGAGTCGAAAGCAGTTTTCAATTCTTCTAACGCTTCTTCAATTGGTTTTTTCTTATCATCAGATAATTTTTCACCAAATTCTTTCAACTGACTTTCCGTTTGGAAAATCATAGCATCAGCAGCGTTTAATTTGTCTGCTTTTTCTTTCGCTAATTTATCAGCATCAGCATTTGCTTCAGCATCAGCTCTCATGCGTTTGATTTCTTCTTCAGTCAGTCCAGAAGACGCTTCAATACGAATGTCTTGTGTTTTTCCTGTCGCTTTATCGCCAGCAGTTACGTGAATGATACCATTGGCATCAATATCAAACGTTACTTCAATTTGAGGCGTTCCGCGTTGTGCTGGTGGAATACCATCTAAATGGAAACGTCCAATAGTTTTATTATCGGCAGCCATAGCACGCTCACCTTGTAATACGTGGATCTCCACTGAAGGTTGATTATCTGCAGCTGTTGAGAATACTTGCGATTTCTTAGTAGGAATTGTCGTGTTCGCTTCAATTAACTTCGTCATCACATTACCCATAGTTTCAATACCTAGAGATAACGGAGTGACATCAAGTAATAAAACATCTTTTACATCTCCTGACAATACACCACCTTGAATTGCAGCACCTACGGCCACAACTTCATCAGCGTTTACACCTTTACTAGGTTTTTTACCGAAGAATTTTTCAACCGCCTCTTGTACAGCTGGGATACGTGTAGAACCACCAACCAAGATAACTTCATCAATATCTTCTTTTGAAAGACCTGCAGCTTTCATTGCATTTTGACATGGCTCAATAGTACGTTTTACCAAATCATCAATCAATTGCTCAAATTTAGCTCTGCTCAACGTTCTAACCAAGTGTTTAGGACCGCTTGCTGTAGCTGTTACATAAGGTAAGTTGATTTCAGTTTGTGCTGAAGATGATAATTCAATCTTAGCTTTCTCGGATGCTTCTTTTAAACGTTGAAGCGCCATAGGATCTTTACGCAAATCGATATCTTCTTCTTTTTTGAATTCGTCAGCTAACCAATCGATGATTTTCTCATCTACGTCATCACCACCTAAGTGAGTATCTCCTTCTGTTGACAATACTTCAAAAACGCCATCACCCAACTCAAGGATAGACACATCATGTGTTCCACCACCAAAGTCAAAAACAACTATTTTTTGATCAATTCCTTTTTTATCCAATCCGTAAGCTAAAGCAGCAGCAGTTGGTTCGTTAATAATACGACGCACCTTTAAACCTGCAATTTCACCAGCTTCTTTTGTAGCCTGACGTTGAGAGTCATTAAAGTAAGCTGGTACCGTAATAACAGCTTCAGTAACCGTTGTCCCTAAATAATCCTCAGCAGTTTTCTTCATTTTTTGAAGAATCATTGCTGATAATTCTTGTGGGGTATATAAACGACCGTCAATATCTACTCTTGGCGTATCATTATCTCCTTTTACCACTTTATATGGTACACGTTCTGCTTCTTTTTTAGATTCAGAATACTTATTACCCATAAAACGTTTAATGGAAGAAACCGTTTTTGTAGGGTTTGTTACCGCTTGTCGTTTTGCTGGATCACCAACTTTAATTTCACCACCTTCTACGAAAGCAATGACAGATGGTGTAGTTCTTTTACCTTCTGCATTAGGAATTACAACTGGCTCGTTACCTTCCATTACCGAAACGCAAGAGTTGGTTGTACCTAAATCGATTCCAATTATTTTACTCATAATATATGTTTTGTGTTGAATTATTAATTTTTTATTTCTCTTTGTATATGTCAATCATTGTGCCATGACAGAAAATGTGACAAGGTGTCATTTTTACAAAATATTTTGGCATAGTTATGAGCCTTTATCGCAATACATTCGTAATTTTACAATTCACCAAAAAAAAATCTCATGAAAAAGATCGCAACCTTATTATGTGTTATAGCCTTAACATTCACGGCCTGTTCAGGCGACCAAGGCCCTCCAGGACCTCCAGGACTGGATGGTATTAACGGCGGAATTATTACATCATCTGCTTTTGAAATAGATGTCAATTTTAATGCTGCTAATAATTTTTCAATCACTGAAAATTATGGCTTCGATGTCAAACCATCTGATGTTGCACTGGTTTATATTTTATGGGAAACCGATAACGGCACAGACATCTGGCGTTTACTCCCACAAAGCGTCGCTTTTGAAAGTGGTACTTTGGTATACAATTTCGACTTCACCCAAACTGATGTGCGTTTCTTTTTAGACGGCACGGTCGATTTAAATACATTGGATGCAGAATGGACCCAAAACCAAGTGTTTAGAGTGGTAGTCATTCCTGCTGATAATGTGGACGCCGTTGACGTTTCTAATCTAGACCAGGTCATGAAAGCGAATAACATCAAGAATTTTGATCTGAAATAATTTTAAATACATTATATATTAGTAAAGGATGTTTTTTAAAAGCATCCTTTTTTTTATACATATAATTTAAGGTCATAAAAGTGAATGTAATGATGATGATGCCAAATCACTAACTATTATTTAATTTTGGTAAAACCTTGTTCTTTCCGGCAGATTAAGCCTTTTCGCTTAAACTATATGGCGTTTATTTTTTACTATCTTCTCCTTAATAATGTCAGGTAAATTGACCTAATTTAAACAGTTTCAAGCAGATAAATTGTCTTCTTATTTCTGGGGCATTTCAATTCCGTTTTGAAGTAAAAAGAGGCTATCTTTGTACCTCTAAATCGTTTTCGTTAATGGAGTGTATTTCAGTATTCGACATGTTAAAAATCGGCGTTGGCCCATCAAGTTCCCATACTTTAGGACCTTGGCGTGCTGCGGAACGCTGGATTAAGGAATTAAAGGACAGCAAAAAATTTGATAAAGTTGAACGTATCACCGTAGACCTCTATGGCTCTTTGTCCTTGACCGGTAAAGGTCATGCCACCGATTATGCTGTTATTTTAGGTCTTTATGGCGCCGACCCTGAACGTATTCCCATCGATACTCTGGAATCCATCATCGCCACTGTAAAAAGCACCCATACCTTATTATTTAATAACGAAGTTGCTATTACATTCGACCCTGCAACAGATATCGTCTTCAACCGAAAGTTCTTACCCTTTCACGCCAATGGTATGAAGTTCACCGCTCTCATTGACGGTCGAAAAACAAGTTCGACTTTCTATTCCATTGGTGGCGGATTTGTGGTTAAAGAAGAACGCAAGGTTTCTAAAAAGAATCATAAGATTTTCGAAAACACCTTCCCTTACCCAATTCGGTTGGGGACAGAACTCCTCGCCTATTGTAAGGAATTAGATTTACCCGTGTCCAGTGTGGTCTTAGAAAACGAGAAATCCATCAGAGCTATGGACACGATCGATTTTGAGTTGCACCGAATTTGGGACACCATGTTGGAGTGTATGTATACTGGTTGTCACACTGAAGGGCATTTACCCGGCGGTTTAAATGTCAGACGACGCGCCTATGACATGTACGAAAACTTAAAAGGTGACATCCCCTATAACGATCCGCAGGAATGGTTGGAAACCATTAGACAAACAGAAGTTAAATTCAGACAGATTTTAAAATGGGTCAGCTGTTTTGCTTTAAGCGTCAATGAGGTCAATGCTGCCTTAGGGCGAGTAGTAACAGCACCTACAAACGGTAGTGCCGGCGTAATTCCATCAGTGCTCATGTACTATTTAGTTATTGAAAACCATGAAGGTGATTTTGAGCATATCAAAAAATTTCTTTTAGTTGCGGGAGAGATTGGTAGCATTTTCAAGAAAAATGCCACTATTTCAGCAGCTATGGGTGGGTGTCAGGCTGAAATTGGCGTGTCATCCGCCATGGCCGCAGCTGGATTATGTGAATTGTTGGGAGGTTCTCCTGAACAAGTTTTGATTGCCGCGGAAATTGCTATGGAACATCACCTCGGATTAACCTGTGACCCCATTGGAGGCTTAGTGCAAATTCCCTGTATAGAACGCAATGCGATGGGCGCTTTAAAAGCAATCAATGCTGCAGAGCTGGCGTTGAATACCGATCCTAAAAACGTAAAAGTGCCTTTGGATAAAGTGGTGCAGACCATGTGGGAAACTGCTAAGGACATGAATACAAAGTATAAGGAAACCTCCGAAGGCGGTTTGGCCGTAAGCGTGAATTTATCGGACTGTTAGTTAAATAAACCTAGTACTATTGGATTCTTTACACGAGTGGCTGTATGAATTCAAACTAGTTTGTAATTATTTTTACACTATATTTCGATCACCAAAAGCAGCGTTTCCCAAATACAGTTGATGAGTTACTCACCCTTTAAAATAGTGTTCTATATTATAGCCACCCTAGTGGTATTGTTTGGAGTGACTTATCTGAGCATCTCCAAAAGTCTCCCCAACGGAAAAACCCAAGAAGGGTTTTTTATGGGTGATGTTGATATCAAATTCCCCACACACAAGAGTTTTCTTGAAAACCAAGGTCAAGATCGTGCTAAGATTAAAAGTTTAGACAGCATCGTGACCAACGTAGAGAATTTGGTTAAAGATTTGGATAAAAATTCTAGTACTTCCAAACCAAGCATTCCTGATTTTAAAAAAATTGACACCTCTAAAGTACAGCGCATCAACTATCCTGATAACCGATCAGCTTTTATTTCACAATTGCGCGAAAATTTGACAAATAGCCGCGCCCGCATCATTCATTATGGCGATTCGCAATTGGAGGGCGACCGTATTTCTGGATATCTCAGGAATCGTCTGCAAAGTATGTATGGCGGATCGGGTCCTGGATTTGTGCCTATCGTTCAGGTTTATGAGCAAATAAGCGCTAAGGTGACGCCTTCTGAAAACTGGACGCGGCACGCTTATTTTGATCCCACCCAAGAAAAATTTTCACATAAAAAATACGGAGTGTATTCGTCGCTGTCACGTTTCACGGAAGCTTATGATTTTGTGGATGAGCTGCTGTTAGATTCCTTAACCACTAGAAAAGCCAGTATCACAATTGGCATTCCCAGCAAATCCTATGCACTGTTAAGAAATTTCACGTCTATCGGATTGCATTATGGCAATGCCTTAGCACCAACCACCATAAAAGTGTATAATGACGGCGCCTTAATTGCCTCAGAACACTTAATTGCGGACGGCGCTTACCATAACTTCAACATCCAACTCTCAAACACCCCTTCCAACCTTAAAATTGAATTAGAGAGCAAGATCAGCCCAGATTTTTACGGCCTCACTCTCGACGGCAATAGCGGGATCTCTTTGGATAACGTTGCCATGAGAGGCTCTTCAGGAACTATTTTTGCGGGAACGAATAGCGTCAATTTTCAAAACATGCTGCAGCAGTTACAACCCAAACTACTGATTTTTCAGTACGGCGGTAATTCCGTGCCTTATCTTAAAGATTCGTTAGCAGTCAATGAATACGCAGGATACCTTAAAAACCATATCAATTGGGTAAAACGTAAAAGTCCTAATGCCAGTGTTATTTTTATTGGTCCTTCAGATATGACCACAAATGACAATGGGCAGATGAAAACATACCCATTACTTCCTTATCTCAATGAAACTCTAAAAGACATTTGCACGACAATTGGCATTGCATTTTGGAGCATGTTTGACGCGATGGGAGGTGAAAATGCCATGCAACATTGGGTGGACCAAGGTTTGGCCGCCAATGACTATACCCATTTTTCGCCGTCTGGCACCAAAATCATCTCAGAATTGTTCTTTTTGGCCTTGTATTTAGATTTAAATGATCATCAATGAAACGTATCATAATTACCCTTTTTATAATCTTCACCTCAACTCTTTTCGGACAGAATTTTATTCTGGATAGTTTGACTCCCAAATTTGGGCACTTGATTAATTTTGAAGCGAATACTTTTAAAATGGCGGAAAACTCCCCGACATTTCATCAGTTCTTCGCTAAAATGGATTCCATTTATACCGGGAAAAAGCAAAAATTGCATATTTTTCATATTGGTGGTTCCCATATTCAAGCAGATATCTATTCCAATAAAATAAGGACTTACCTTCAAAACACCAATACAGTTTCTCAAGGCCAACGGGGCTTTGTTTTTCCGTATCATCTTGCACACACTAACAATCCCACCAACTATGAGATAAAAGCTACCAAAACAAAATGGCAAGGATACCGTTCTTCAATTAGAAAAGACAGCATTGCTTGGGGTTTGGCAGGGATAACTGCCGCATTCAGAGGGAAGTCAGATACAATTTATGTCAAATCCAATTACCGCAATTACACCAATCAACCTTATGAATTTAATAAGCTCAGGGTATTCTATAATACGTGGAAATCAGATTACAATTTGACCGTCCTTAACCCTGACCTGGTCATCTCTGACACTTTAAATCTCGATAAAATGTATCGGGAGTTTCGCTTTAATAAATTGATTGACGAAGTCGCTTTTTGTTTGGAATTAAAAGATTCCACCCAAACCGATCCTGAGTTTGCCTTAATGGGCATGGAATTCATGAATGACGATGAGGGCATTGAATACACCAGCATTGGCGTAAACGGTGGAAGTTTCGCTTATTTTAACCGAGCGGCCTACTTTGAAAAACAATTGCAACTTTACACACCGGATTTATTTATTATTTCTCTTGGCACCAACGATGCGTATATGCCTAAAAGCGAATTTGATCCCGAAAAATTTCGTGCCTATTACGAAGCTTTTATTCTAATGATCCAAAGAGCAAATCCTAACTGTGCTATTTTATTGACAGTTCCTAATGACGATTATTATAAGCGAAAAATTCCCAACCCCAATACTGCCTCCCAACAACAAGTAATCATGGAGTTATCGAAAAAATACAATATGGCGGTTTGGGATTTATACGATGTTATGGGCGGACTGGGTTCCTCAAATAAATGGTACCAAAATAAATTGATGCCCAAAGATCGGATCCATTTTACACAGTTGGGCTACAGCCTGAAAGCCGATTTATTTATGGAGGCCTTTATTAGTGCTTGGGCACAATCAACCCACAGAAACAAAGCGGAATTGTTGAAGCACTACAAAACATTAAATGAATAGGTTACAGGATATTTTTACGTTTTCGGAAGATTTTCCGCTGATTTTTACCCAAGCAAATTTTTGGATCTTTTTTGCCGTCGCCTATTTTTTGTTCGCACTGGTGCATAAAAAAATAACGCTGCGCAATTCTTATCTTTTCCTAATCTCGCTTTTCTTTTACTATAAAACCAGCGGGTTTTTTATCGGAATTCTCATTTTCAGTACGCTCGTAGACTATATCATCGGGCGGAGTATTTACAAAAGTGAACATCAAACCAAACGCTATATTTTGGTCACTATTAGTGTGGTAATCAACTTAACGGTGCTGTGTTATTTTAAATACGCCTACTTTTTCACCGATTCGTTTAATATGCTTTTCCAGACCAATTTTGAAGTGGTCAATTGGCTGGCCCATTGGGGTAATAGTTTTAACGATCAGAATTATTTTACGGTAGATAAAATTATTTTACCCGTAGGAATTTCGTTTTATACTTTTCAAACTATAAGTTATAGTGTCGATATTTTTAGAAGAAAATTAGTGCCTTTAAAATCTGTTCTCGACTTTGGATTCTATGTCAGTTTCTTTCCACAATTAGTCGCGGGACCCATAGTAAGAGCGGAAAATTTTGTCCCTCAAATCTCTCAGCCCACGGTGATTACCAAGGCAGATTTTAATGCTGGCAGCTTTATGATTTTAAAAGGATTGATCAAAAAAATGATCTTTGCTGATTTTATTGCCATGCATTTTTTAGACCGGGTATTTGATGCCCCTGAAATGTTTTCTGGCTTTGCAAATGTGATGGCAATGATTGGCTATTCGTTGCAAATTTATGGCGATTTTTCTGGCTATACGGACATCGCTATCGGCTTGGCCTTATTGATGGGCTTCAAATTGCCCATCAACTTTAATTCGCCCTATAAAGCCACTAATGCGGGCGATTTTTGGAAACGTTGGCACATTTCACTCTCTACTTGGCTACGGGATTATTTGTATATCCCGTTGGGTGGTAATAGGAAACGCACCGCTGCTTCCTATATCATCTTAAGTGTTATTTTATTGGGCGTGCTTTATGCCTATCAAGATTTAGTTGTGGTGGCAGTAGTCCTGACTACCGTTTTACTCATCTATATTTTATCGCTGTTTAACACCACTATAAAATCGCAAATTAATACTAATATCAATTTGATGCTCACCATGCTCATTGGCGGACTCTGGCATGGTGCGTCATGGAAGTTTGCAATTTGGGGCGGTTTGAACGGTTTGGGGATTGTGGTTTATAAATTTTGGCGAAAAATAAGTCCATGGGAAACAAATACCCAATGGTATGCCCGCTGGTGGAAAATTTTAGTCACCCTTACCTTTATCACCTTCACCCGAATATACTTTAGGGGAGAAAGCATGGATCATATTGCGAGGTGGTACAACCAGGTGGCCTACCACATGGATTGGCATTATGCTTTGGATATTTTAGTGCACTATCAAATGGTGTTTTGGGTCATGTTATTTGGGTATATAAGCCACTGGTTGCCGGAATCTACAAAAGCAACCATCGAAAGTTTATACGCCAAAAGTCCTCCAGTTGCTAAAGTGATGATTGCCGCCAGTGTGGGAATTATTTGTTATCAAGCATTTTCTTCAGATTTTCAACCGTTCATCTATTTTCAGTTTTAAAATTCGGCAACCATTTCTAGTTACAAAGGAGTGCATTTACTAGCGCTACTTGGGGATTTCCTTTCTAAATCTGATTTCATTTAAATAATCTCACTATTTTTACAGCAAGAAAACAAAATACTATGTCTGTAGCAAAAAAAGACTATAAAAGAATCACCGTGAAAACTTTGGTAGACATGAAAGCCAACGGCGAAAAGATATCCATGCTTACCGCTTATGATTATACCATGGCCAAAATTGTGGATGGTGCGGGAGTCGATGTGATTTTAGTTGGCGATTCTGCAAGTAATGTCATGGCGGGTCATGAAACTACCTTGCCCATTACCTTGGATCAAATGATTTATCATGCTGCAGGCGTAGTGCGTGCCATTGAACGTTCATTAGTGGTGGTCGATTTACCTTTTGGAAGCTACCAAAGTGATCCCAAGGAAGCCTTGCGTTCTGCAATCAGAATTATGAAGGAAAGTGGCGGCCATGCGGTCAAGTTAGAAGGAGGAAAAGAAGTGAAAGAATCCATCAAACGTATCCTAAATGCGGGAATTCCGGTGATGGGTCATTTAGGTCTGACTCCGCAATCTATCTATAAATTTGGAACCTATACGGTGCGCGCCAAAGAAGAAGAGGAAGCAGACAAACTTAAAGAAGATGCTTTGATGCTCGAACGCATTGGTTGTTTTGCCATTGTTTTAGAAAAAATTCCAGCCAAATTAGCCAAAGAAGTCGCCGAAAGTATTTCTATTCCTGTGATCGGGATTGGTGCTGGTAATGGTGTGGACGGACAGGTATTGGTATTGCACGATATGTTGGGAATGACCCACGAATTCCACCCGCGATTCTTACGCCGCTATATGAATTTATACGAAGATATGACCAGCTCTATTTCACAATATGTAAAAGATGTGAAATCGGTTGATTTTCCTAATGATGACGAACAGTATTAGGGTTTTTTAGTTGGCAGTTTTCAGTTTTCAGTAGGCAGTAAACAGTTTTCAGTTGGCAGTTTTCAGTAGGCAGTAGGCAGTAAACAGTTGACAGTTGGCAGTTGGCTGTAAGCAGTGGGTAGGTGATTGAGAGCTGGTGTTAGTGTAAATTGTCTTAACATAAAATCGTAAAAATATAGTGTCTAAAATACTTTCAAATAAAGATAATCTCCAAGTTCTTTACGAAGACAACCATATTATCATCATTAACAAGCGTGCAGGCGATATTGTTCAAGGTGATAAAACTGGGGACACGCCATTGAGTGAAGTTGTTAAATCCTACATCAAAGAGAAGTACAACAAGCCTGGCAATGTCTATTTGGGCGTTGCACACCGATTAGATCGGCCTACAACAGGTGTAATTGTGTTTTCTAAAACTAGCAAGGCATTACCGCGACTCAATAAATTATTTGCTGAAAAGGACGCCAAAAAAACTTATTGGGCATTGGTGAAGCAAATGCCTCCAAAAACGGAGGACACGCTGGTGCATTGGCTCAAAAAAAATCCTAAAAACAATAAATCTACGGCTCATACCAAAGAAATCTCTGATGGAAAAAAGGCCATACTCCACTACAAAGTTTTAAAAACGCTGGACAATTATTATTTAATTGAAGTGGCTTTAGAAACCGGACGTCACCATCAAATCCGCTCTCAATTATCGAGCATTGGCAGCCCTATTAAAGGCGATCTAAAATATGGTTTTGATCGCAGTAATCCGGATGCCAGTATTTCTTTGCATGCCAGAACCTTATCCTTTGTGCACCCTGTTTCCAATGACATGATTCATGTAGAAGCTCCGCTACCAAAGGATCCACTTTGGGATGCGTGCTTGTGATGCGCTGTATGAATTTAAATGCATCAGTATAAACCAAAAAAGGCTCGACATTTCTAACACTTTTTGTGCAATCAGATTAAAATCTTTAGCTTGACAAGGGAATCCTTACAGCAGTTCCAAAGCTTTTGATGCGCGTTTGGTGATGGGATATGAAATAGAAAGCACGGTGCCTTGATCCGGCGAAGAAATCAACTCAAAGTCCGATTCTACCAACGCTGCCCTACTCTTCATGTTTAATAACCCAGAACGCTCAGTAACAGCGTCCATCAAAAATCCCACCCCATTATCGGACGCCTTCATTTGCAACAGGGCGGGTTGATAATCTAAAGTAATGGTCAGTTGGCTCGCTTTAGAGTGTTTTACGGTGTTAGAGATAAATTCCTGTAAAATTCTGAATAAGATAATGCTATCCTTACTGTTTTCAAATGTTCTGACTTCACCAGTTACCATAAGATCAGCCTTGATCAATTTCAATTTATTGAGCCGCTTTAATTCATAGGCAATGGACTCCATAAAGCCTCTATTTTGAATCACCTCCGTATTTAAAGATTTGGATAAGGCTCTAACCTCACCCAAACTTTCTTTAATAATCTTTTGGGTTTCTATATATGGTTCTTTAATATCTGCACCAATTTTCACGCCCAACATTCCCAATTGCATACTGGCCAAAGACAGCAATTGCCCTATATTGTCATGAAGTTCCTGACCAATATATTTTAGAGTCTGTTCCTGTATTTCCACACGGGTTTGTGATACGGCTTCCTCAAATAGCTTCTGTTGTTTTACCTTATCCAAAAGCAATTTATTTTTTCGATGTTGAAAAATGATAAAAAAGACCACAATGAGTGTGGTTACAATTACCAAGACGGCAATCATATATATTAACAAATACCTTTGGGCATCTGTACTAATCAGTTGTTCTCCGGTTTGCACCATAATAAAGCAATAGTAAAAGATAAATACATACATATATTAGCGGCCAAATAAATTTGCCATTTTAAGATGACAAAGTTCCAATCGGCCGTGGAAAAATAAATTTCGTAAAACAACAACGGCGTCGTAATTAAATACCAGAGTAAAATGACGGAACTTATCCAAAAGTAGATGGATTTGTAAAAAGTCAATACTTTATCGCTCTCTAAAACTTCAATAAAATAAAAACAAACACATAACAATACCAAGAATGAACCTGCTACAAATATCCCTATCCGATTATTAGCGCCTAAAGTTTCTACATTTAAAAATAAATCTACTAATGCACCAATAAAAAACAAAGCCGCTGCCACACGCATAAAACGTTTTCTACCGGGATGACTCAAAATTTTGCTGTAAAAAAACATAAAAAATAGCGCCGTGCCTATACCCCATAATAGGGTATAATACAGATAGTTTTTTTCAAATACGGTACCTTCAATAAAATGATAGACATTTAAACGCGCAAAAATTACAGGGTAACTCCCCAAACAATCCACAAGGGCTGCATAAACTAAGAATCCAATAAAATAGCTTACAGCGGTTTTTTTATATTTTTTAAAACAAATCAGACCGGTCAACGCCGCTATTATTTCGACAGCATAATTGATTGTGAAATAATTTTGCCTGAAAAATTCATCCATTTTCTGATCTATTGAGGATAATTAGCACTTGGTGGATTGCCATTACCTCCCATATCTAATCCCTCTCCATCAGGTAAATCTCCGCTCCCATCAGCTATAGAGAAATTAAACATGGCGGCTTTAGATTTATGGGATATTCCGGTAGGTACAAAAAACATGGTCGTGTAGCCAGCTTCCCCATTGAGATCAGGATGTGCTCCTAAATAAATGCGGATACCATCCATCGTATGGCCTTGTTCCTTAGCCTGATTTTCAGCATAATTAAGATAGGTGCGCACTTGATCCAAGCCATACCATGACGACCGGTTATCACCTCCTTTTCTGTTTACAATGGAATCACTTATCAATTTGTAGCGGGTATTGTAAGCGGCATCCAAAATTTTTGCTTGTTCAGGAGAAATGAGTCCTTTAGGAGCATTGATGGTAAGATCGGTATCTGGTTTGGACAAATAAACATAGCTTACCAATGCGCCAATCAGAATTCCTATAATAAGTAAGAGTAAATTTTTCATATTTGGTTGGTTTAAGTTAGTTAGACACTAAAAATGAAATGAAATCGTAATATGGACCTCTAAACTATCAAGATTTACGCTTTAATCCTATTAATGAGCAATTTTAAATGTAAATTTTTCTCCTGGTGTTTTTTGTGATAACTGATTGATGGCCATTTCTGTAAGCTGTAAAATTCTTGGATATCCACCAGTAGTTTGACAATCGCGCATCAAAATTATCACTTGTCCTGCTGGGGTGAATTGCACCGTACCGGGTAAAACAGGCCCTGTTATGATGCTCTGCAATGAATTATCAAGAACCCCTTCTAATGGATAGGCCATTCTGTTACTATCTTTTGAAACCGTGAATTCTTGCTGTACTAAAACTTGCTGCTGGGATTTAGAAAGCTTTCCGAATTCCACGCCTTTAAAAACGTGGAGTTTATCAGTCTCAAAATGGGAAATCGGTGTTTTAACATGGGCATTTGAATGGTTATCTACTAAAGGTTGTGCAAGAATGTCTAGCTGATCATTTTTTGTAAGGCGCTGTTGCTGCGTGATGTGTTGGCACATGCTCCTACTCCCCATAATATTCGGAGATTGAAACCCTCCCAAAACAGCAATATAGCCTCTACACCCCAAAACACGTTGACCAAACGTGAGGACGTCTTGTTGTTTGATGTGGGTAACTGAATTATTCTCAATAGCCACTCCGTTTAATTTGGGGTAACTCTGCATTCCGGTGATGCAAATGGCAGTCGCGATGTGAAATTTCAAGGTTGGAGCCAATACTGTAAATTCTAAAACAGCAGCATGGTCCTGATTGCCTAAGATTGAATTTGCCAATGAAGCGGCATACTGATCCATGACACCAGAAGATGGCACTCCCAAATGTTGATATCCAAAACGACCTAAATCCTGAATGCTATCATATAAACCCGTTTTTAAAACCTCAACCATCATACACCTCGCTTTCTAGCTTATAATTGCCATTTTTAATACGTTCTATAATAGCAGCATGCCCCACTAAATCTATAGCTACAAACTGAATGCTATCTCCAGCATTTGCGAAACACGGATGTTCACTCTCAGGATCAAAAAATGTAATGGGCGAATTCCCAATAATGTTCCAACCTCCAGGACTTGCGTTTGGATAAATACCCGTCTGTTCACCACCAATACCAACCGCACCTTTTAAAACGTGAGGCCTCGGACGCTGACGCCTGGGCATGATAAGTCGGTTATCTAGGCCTCCTAAGTATAAGAACCCAGGTAGAAATCCTATAAAATAAACTTTGTATACAGCTTCAGTGTGCCATTGAATAAGTTCAGCTATTGAGCAATTTTTTGCGGCGGCTAATGCCTCTAAATCGAGCCCATATTTGACATCATAACAAACAGGAATCTTCCAGAGTTTAGATTGGAGCGGCTTACTTGCAATGACCTTATTCCTCAGCGATTTTAAGCGTTCAATCTCGTTTTTATAATCAAGTTCGAATGTATTATAAGCAAGAAGTAAAGCGTTGTAGGTGTTAATGACTTGAATAGTATCTTTAGAATATTTCAGAATATTTTCTTTATACCGCAGTAAATCTTTAAGAATTTTAGGATCAATTTTTTCCGGCCATTGAATCAAGATGGATTGTTCTGAAAAACGCGTATATGTCAGTTTATAAGAGCTCAAAATTTATACTATAGCAACATGATTTTGGGTTAGACATTCGGTCAACTGTTTTAAGTGGGACTCAGCATTAGGATGATCGCCATGAATGCATACGGTCTCCGCTTTTAGGGTAACCGTTTTACCCGTAATCGTTTTGACCTCTTTACGCAACACCATATCAAGCACCTGTTGGCAAACCTGATTTGAATCAGTAAGCAAAGCTCTAGTGTCAGATCGTGATACTAAGGTTAAATTTTCATTATAAGCCCTGTCTGCAAAGGCTTCCAAAACCACAGGAATACCTTCTTGAATGGCTAATTCTGCAACGCGCGATTGGTAAGGTGCATAGAGTTTGATCGTATTGTCAAATTGCTTCATTAAGTCCACCACTACTTTGGCATAACGCTCATCTGTATTGGCTAAATTATAAAGCGCTCCATGAGGCTTAATATGATCTAAATTTTCATTTTCAGCCTCTACATGTTTTAGAAGCTCTTGCACTTGATTTATTAAAGATTTTAACAAGGTAGTATCATCCAAATCCATAGGGACACGTCCAAAATTTTCTGTGTCAGGAAATGATGGATGTGCTCCAATTTTCACCTTATTTTGTTTTGCCAGAGCAATTACGGATAGCATTGTTTGTGCATCGCCAGCATGACCGCCACAGGCAATATTACACGAAGACAGAAATGGCATCAATTCCCTCTCATTATTTAGGCCTTCGCCAACATCTGCATTAATATCTATTGATTTTCTATTCATTAAAAAAAAACTAAGCCTTGAGACTACTTGATTCATAATTATCGATTCTAAATAATTTCAAAAACTTTTAAAATACTCTTTGCGCCTAAAAATAATGCCAATCCTAAAATGATGTAGCCAATAATATTCTGTACTACTGTGTTTTTATAGGCTCCTAAAATACTCGATTTGTTCATCACCCATAACAGAAACGCCGCAATAATTGGCAACAATAAACCATTGGTAATTTGGGCAAATTTGATAATTTCAATCGATTTGAAACCGATAGACGAAAACAAAACACCCAGGCCTAAAATACAAATCCAAACGGTTTTAAATTGTTTCGATTTCATATTGGTGGACCATCCTAAACAACCAGTTGTGACATAAGCTGCTGCTAGGGGTGCCGTAATGGCGCTGGTTATGCCTGCAGCAAATAATCCGATGCCCAAGAAATACTTGGCAAACTGCCCAAATAAAGGCTCAAGACCTATTGCCAAATCGGCCGCACTCGTTATGTTTTGGGCATCAATGGCGGCAGCTGAAATGATAATGCACATGGATACAATACCACCCAATACTACGGCTACGATAGTATCTTTACGTGCATATTTTAAATCCGTTTCATGATGCCATTTTTCCTTGACTAATGAGGCATGTAAAAAAAGATTATAAGGCACGACGGTGGTGCCAATTAACCCTATAATTGTTAGCAGGTTTGCCTCTGTGACTTTCGGAATAAATAATCCTTTAAAAATGGCGGACAAATCTGGTCTTGTGATGATCGCGGTGAGGAAAAACGCTACACTCATCAGAATAACGAATGTGACCAGCACCCGCTCCAAAACTTTATAATTTCCAATATACAAAACTAAAAATGCGATAGCACCGATAATCAGACTTAAAACATTTAAATTAAAATCGCCAATAGCTACTGACGGATTGCCCACAATGGTTTCCAACCCTAACACCCCACCACTAATATTTCCAGCCTCGTAGGCGGCATTTCCAATAACAATGGCGGATAGGATTAAGAGTATGGTGAGTCCTTTCAAAATAGGATTATCAATTTCCGTTCTAATAACCTCAGCGAGTCCTTTTTGAGTGACAATACCTAAACGCGCTGACATTTCCTGAAGCACTATCGTGGCTAAAATTGACAAGCCCATCGCCCAAAGCAATGCAAAGCCAAAATTAACACCTGCCAAGGTACACACCGTAACTGTTCCCGGACCTATAAAAGCAGCAGCAACAAGAGGACCTGGACCAATATTTTTGAACCAATTTTTAATCACGCGCTACGGTGTTTAAGGCATAAATGGCGAAACTACCTAACCAATGCCCGCCTTAATAACTGTCGCCTACTATACTTGGCAAGGAATACTTGATATGTGCATTTGCGGTGTTTTTTAGATGTGCATATTCTGGTAAATCTTTGGCTATTTCATACAAGCTCCACGCCCTAGAAAAATTAACGCCATCTAAATGCACCAATTTCCCATCAGTTCTGTCGCTCACAATCCCTGGTTCTAACTTAAAGTTCTTATCTTTTAGTTGTGGCAGAAAATCTGTCAACCAATGTTCAAATTCTTGTTTAGGCAACACCCGTTTCATTAATGCCGCTTCTTCAAAACATGGCGATAAAAAATCAAATCCGCTTGGTTCCCACGATAATGGACAATTAGCATCTTGTAAGTAAAAATCTTTCGCGCGTTGCACAATGAGCGCTATTAAAGTATCATCTCCTACCGTTACAGCATAATCATAGGCAAAAGACAATCCGAAAGCTGTATTAGGATGCTCGCCAACCCGAATTGGATAATTAAGCTTTGGCAAAAATTCGATGTATTTTTCAACGATTAGATCGGTTAAAGGTTGCAGATTGGACTCTAATTCTCTTGCCAATGGGGCATCCCAAGTATGTAATTCTTCAGCAAGTTTCAATAACCACGCCCAACCATAAGTGCGTTCATAACTTGTATTGTGCTTCCCAAAAAAATATTGGACTTCATTTTGAATATTTTCTTTTGAAATGTTTTGCTGAAGCATTGTTGCAATGTCTTCTGCATTCTCAAGCTCAGGAAATTGTTTTAATAAACTTACCAAACTCCAATGGCCATGTACAGCGGAGTGCCAATCAAAACACCCATAAAATGCTGGGTGAAGTGTTTTTGGCTCTTGTAAATCGTCCTTACCACCAATGGTTTGTCCAAGTTTATTAGGATATTCTGTCTGGATGCAATGGATTGGTAATTGCGCTAACCGATTGGCTTCTTCCAAATGAAGTGTAGGTGCAGTTACCTTTTCAACTTCTGCAGTAGTCGTTATTGATACATTTTCCTTTTGTTCTTCGGATTGTTTGCAGTTTAAAACTAATAAAAAAGGAATAGTGAGTAGTAATGATTTCATGAAGATTGTATGATTTTTAGTACAGTGCTTATAAGTTATGCTTAATAAAATATTTCAATTCATTATAGGTCAACCCAACCAGCCATCTCTATCCAAACTTCTATATTGAATGGCTTCACTAATATGAGACCCGTTCACCTCAGCCACACCTTCTAAATCGGCAATAGTTCTTGAAACTTTTAGAATCCGATCATAGGCTCGTGCTGATAAATTTAAGCGTTCCATGGCTGTTTTTAAGAAGTTTTTGGAAGCATCATCCAGAACACAATATTGTCGGATTTGCTTGGTATTCATTTGCGCATTATAATGCACGTTCTGATTGTCTTGAAAGCGTTCGGTTTGCCGTTCTCTAGCAGCTGTAACTCGTTTTCTGATATCTATAGATGATTCGCCCTTACGTTCATCAGATAATTTTTCGAAAGGGACAGGTGTTACTTCAATATGAATATCTATGCGATCTAAAAGCGGTCCTGAGATTTTACTCGAGTAGCGCTTCCTTTATATAGGATAATAACAATAATTTACAACATCGATTAATTTAAACTGAAAATAAATAACACACTTACTACTGACAATATAATTGGAATAATTACTAACCACATAACCATCATACTTGTGTTTTTTTTCATTTCTTCAAGAATAATTAATTGTTCCTTTTGTACTTTCAATATAAGTCTAATGACTTGATCATTATCCAAATTTTGCGAATTAAAGTCTATGCTTTCAAGTTCTGATGATATAGTTCCCTCTTTCAGAATAGTATTTGAAATAATATCCATCTTAAGTCCCTTTTCAGTGGGCATTTGTAAGATTCTATTCTTATCGTATGGACTTATTTTATTTTCTCTACTTAATTGATTAAGTTTTTGTACTAATACATCTCTATCACTCATATTTAAATAATTTTTAAGCTTAAACTTAAGTAGTTTTATGGTACAAATCAAAAATTATGAACGATTTCAAATTTTATCTTCTTAAATTTAATTAAAGTAAAATTCAATTTAAAAGACGTAATTATAATAAATATCTTAAAGAAATTAAATACTTTTTGGTTCTTAACTATTTAGACATTTATCTCTATAATAATTAAAAATCAGTATTACTTAACCCAACCAGCCATCTCTATCCAAACTTCTGTATTGAATGGCTTCACTAATATGAGAACCGTTCACCTCAGCCACACCTTCTAAATCGGCAATAGTTCTTGAAACTTTTAGAATCCGATCATAGGCTCGGGCCGATAAATTTAAGCGTTCCATGGCTGTTTTTAAGAGATTTTTGGAAGCATCATCCAGGACACAATATTGGCGGATTTGCTTGGTATTCATTTGCGCATTGTAATGTACGTTCTGATTGTCTTGAAAGCGTTCGGTTTGCCGTTCTCTAGCAGCTGTAACTCGTTTTCTGATATCTATAGAAGCTTCGCCCTTACGTTCATCAGATAATTTTTCGAACGGGACAGGTGTCACTTCAATATGTATATCAATGCGATCTAACAACGGTCCTGAGATTTTACTCAAGTAGCGCTGCATCTCTGCAGGAGAAGAAGTTACTGGCGCATTTGGATCATTAAAATAACCGCCCGGACTCGGATTCATACTCGCCACCAACATAAATGATGATGGGTAAGTTACGGTAAACTTCGCTCTTGAAATGGTCACTTCCCGATCTTCTAAAGGCTGCCGCATCACCTCCAAAACATCACGTTTAAATTCGGGTAATTCGTCCAGAAACAAAACGCCATTGTGAGATAATGAAATTTCACCGGGTTGGGGATAACTGCCTCCACCGACCAAAGCGACATTCGATATGGTATGGTGTGGACTTCTAAAAGGCCGTTGCGACATTAAGCCTGTATTGTCCTTAACGCGACCAGCCACCGAGTGGATTTTGGTTGTTTCTAAGGCTTCTCGCATGGTCATGGGCGGTAAAATGCTCGGTAAGCGTTTGGCCAACATTGTTTTTCCAGCACCTGGAGGACCAATCAAGATGATATTATGTCCGCCCGCCGCTGCAATTTCCATACAGCGTTTAATGGACTCCTGACCTTTCACATCGGAAAAATCAAATTCCGGAAAGTCTAGGTTTTTATAAAACTCTTCCTGAACATTAATAGTGGTGCGCTCAATCGGTTCGTTTTTATCAAAAAAATCAATGACTTGCTTTATATTTTCTACACCATACACTTCTAAATCAGAAACAATGGCGGCTTCTTTAGCATTTTGCATCGGTAATATAAACCCTTTATAACCTTCTTCTTGAGCCTTAATCGCTATGGGCAACGAACCTTTGATGGGTTGCAAATTACCATCCAAAGCCAATTCGCCCATAATTAAATACTTGTCTAAATGTTCTGCTTGAATTTGCCCAGTAGCCGCTAAAATCCCAATAGCTAAAGTCAAATCGTAACTGGAGCCTTCCTTGCGTAAATCGGCGGGCGACATGTTAATGATGATTTTTTTTCCCGGAATTTTAAAGCCGTTGTTTTGTAGTGCAGCGGCAATACGATAGTTGCTTTCCTTAATCGCATTGTCCGGAAGCCCAACCAGATGATAGCCTACGCCATTATCGACGTTCACCTCAACGGTAATTGTTGTGGCCTCCACGCCAAAAACGGCACTTCCGAAAACTTTCTTCAGCATAAAGTATTGATTTTGTTAAATGTAGGAAGAATGCTATTAACTACAAAGTGGAAAATAGCTGTCGCTATCAAAATATCTCAAGAATCATGAATTTTATGCATAAAAGTCATGCTTATTTTATTTTTAATCAAAGTACTAAATAGCATATCTTAGTTGTACCAATCAAATACTATGAGCACTATTAAACGCATCGGGTTTCTCCTAGGACCATTAGCTTTTATCCTGATCCTACTCTTTTTTAAACCTGAAGGGCTTTCTCCAGAATCCAGAGCTATTTTGGCCTCCACGGCTTGGGTAGCCATTTGGTGGATTACTGAAGCCATTCCTATTGCGGTGACGGCCCTCTTGCCAATAGTATTGTTTCCGTTATCTGGCGGATTGGACCTTGGCACCACTACGGCATCCTTCGGACACAAGTATATTTTTCTATACATAGGCGGCTTCATCATTGCCATTGCCATTGAAAAATGGAACCTTCATAAGCGCATTGCCCTGAACATCATCAATTTTATTGGTTCTGACATTAAGAAGATTATTCTCGGCTTCATGCTCGCTACCGCGTTTTTGAGCATGTGGATTTCAAATACAGCAACGGCAGTCATGATGTTGCCTATTGGCATTGCCATCATCACCCAATTAAAAGACAATCCTCAAACGGTAGCAAATGAGACGGATCTATTTGGAAAAGCCTTGATGCTGGCGATAGCTTACAGTGCTTCCATTGGCGGTATTGCGACCTTAATTGGTACGCCCCCAAACTTGATTTTAGTGGGCGTCGTATCGAATATTTATGATTACGAAATCACCTTTTTACAATGGTTTATGTTTGGATTGCCTATTTCAATAGTGTTACTGTTTATCAGCTGGAAATACTTAACGTCTTACGCCTTTAACTTTGATCAGAAGGAATTTCCGGGAGGCAAGGCAGAAATTAAACGTTTGATGACATTGCTTGGTAAAATAAGTTATGAAGAAAAAATGGTCGGGATAGTTTTTGGAACCACAGCCTTCTTTTGGATCACCCGGTCCTTCCTATTTGATAAACTCATTCCGAAATTGGATGATACTATCATTGCCATTATATTCGCTATTGTGCTGTTCTTGATTCCTGCAAAAAATAAAAAGGAAAAACTAATGTCTTGGGAAGATGCCGTTAAATTACCTTGGGGCGTGATCCTATTATTTGGCGGTGGTTTAGCCATTGCTAGCGGATTCGAATCGAGCGGCTTGGCAGTATGGATCGGCAATCAAATGACCACGTTTGCCGGATTATCGACTATTATTTTAATTCTTCTACTGATTGCGGCGATCAATTTTTTAACTGAAATCACCTCAAACACAGCAACCACGGCCATGTTATTACCGGTATTGGCACCCATGGCCGTCATTGTAGATGTTCATCCTTTTGTACTAATGGTAGGCGCTGCAGTTGCCGCCTCTTGTGCTTTTATGTTACCAGTGGCAACGCCGCCAAATGCGGTGGTTTTTGGGTCTGGGTATTTAAGAATCCCAGATATGGTCAGCAAAGGCTTTGTGATGAATGTTATTTCTATTATCATCCTCACCTTGTTTGTCTATTTTATGTTGCCCCTGCTTTGGGATTTGACGGTGGAAGGGTTTCCGGAGGCGTTGATAAGATGAGTTTTTGAAGACACGAATTTCACGAATTCACACGAAATTATCAGTAATTTCTTTGGATTGACTTAAAATGTGTTATTACTGAGATTATTTTTTTTCAAAAGTTGTTAATTAGAATGCTCCTTCACAAACTCTAATGCACGTGTTTCGGTATAATAGAATCCCCCGCGCTGTACAAATCCCACGTGACCACCATGTTTTGGCATTTCTAAATACAAATTTGGATTGTTTTTGGCCGCTTTTACCGGAAAACATTCTGGGGTTAAAAAAGAATCGTTGAGCGCATTTATGATTAAACTCGGGATTTTAATATGAGGCAAAAACTGCAAACAGCTGCTTTGTTCGTAATAGTCTAAAGCGTTTTTAAATCCGTGGGCTTTTGAAGTGTACACCTCATCAAATTCAGTGAGTGTGGTAATGGAGTTTAAAACATCATCTGATAATTTATCGGGAAAAAGTTGTTGTTTCTCCTTTAAACTGGTCACCAATTTCTTTTTAAAACGGTCGTGAAACAATTTATTTTTCAAGCTATGCAATTGTTTGGCCGAATGCTGTAAACTACAAGGCACGGAAATACCAATGCACGCTTTAATCTGAACAGGATGGTCCTGTCGTTCTCCCATATACTTTAAAGCGAGATTCCCACCCAAACTAATGCCATAAATATATATTTCAGCGTAGTGTTTATCAGTAATGGCGTGCATTACAATATCATGCAAATCTTGAGTGGCACCCGAATGATAGGCATAGTATTTCCGATTCGGTTCGCCACTACAGCCTCTAAAATTCACACTGACGGCATCAATACCATTCTGATTGAACAATTTTGCCGTTCCTGTAAGATAAGGGCGTTGCCCGTTGCCTTCCAATCCGTGGAGCAAGATAATCACCTTATCCGACTTTTTCTCGGAATAGCTCCAGTCCAAGTCGATAAAATCGCCATCAGCCAATTCTAATCGCTCCCGATTTTGCTCTAATGCTACGGTTCTGAACAATCCGGAATAGACAGTGGCTACAAATCCTTTTCGGAATAAAAATGGTGCTTTAAATGAAGAATCTATAACGGGCATTTTATAATGTTTTAAGAATTAAGTATTTCAATTGACACTAAAGATTTGAGACGTCGTCAACGCTCGTAAATTGGAATGTTTTGCCATTAAAGAGCCCTTTATCGCTGAGTTTCAAGGCAGGAATTACCAAAAGGGCCATAAATGATAAGGTCATATACGGGGCATGCAAGGTGCTTCCTAAGGTCTTGGCCATGACATCTAGATTGGCATAGGCTTTCCCAACCGTTTCCCCATCCTTATCGCTCATAATTCCGGCAACAGGCAATGGTAAGAGTTGTTCTTCAGTATCAGACACCGCACAAATGCCGCCTTTATGTTCAATTAAAAGGTTAACTGCTTTGCAGATGGCGGCATCAGAAACGCCTACGGCAATGATGTTATGGGAATCGTGACCCACGGAACTCGCAATGGCGCCTTTTTTTAATCCGAAATTTTTGATAAAAGCAATGGCTGGCGGTTGATTTTTGTAGCGATTGACCACCGTCATCTTCAAAACATCAGTTTCAATATTCGATACAAGATTGTCATCTTCAATTAAACTTTCTGCAATAATCTGATTGGTGACTAACTGACCTTCTAAGGCTTCAATCACCCGGATTTGTGTTGAAGATGATGGGAATCTAAAATCGCTGATCTCTTTTTTAGACGTATTAAAATTATTCAGATTTTGAAATGTTACTGTGTTGATCAACGATGTGCCTTGATCAAAAACCAATTCGCCATCACTATAAGTTTGTAAGGTTTTAAATACTTTTAAATCCTCAACTACAATCATATCGGCAGCATCTCCGATATGTAGGGTGCCAACATCCAATCCGTAGTGTTTTACCGGATTGATACACGCTACTTGTAAGATTTTAAAAACATCCATGCCTTTTGCAACCGCTCGTGCGCAAAGTTTATTGATGTGATGCAGTAGCAAATCGTCAGGGTGTTTGTCATCACTACAAAACATCATATGCTCAAAATGCTCGGGGAGTAAATCGATGAGTGCTTCAAAATTCTTGGCTGCACTCCCTTCCCGAATCAAGATTTTCATCCCTTTTTGGAGCTTTTCCAACGCCTCATCATAGGTAAAGCATTCGTGGTCTGTAGTAATGCCTGCATTGATGTATTTCGAAATATCATCACCTACAATTCCTGGAGCGTGACCGTCTACCGGCTTCTTAAAGTGTTTTGCCCATTCTATTTTTTTCATCACTTCAGAATCATCAAACAAAACCCCGGGATAGTTCATCATCTCGGCCAAATATTTGATATCCGGATTTTCGAGAAGTTTTTTAATGCCATCAGAATCGATAATAGCACCCGCCGATTCAAAATTGGTAGCCGGCACACAAGAAGGAGCCCCGAAATTAAATTTGAAAGGCACTTTTTTACCATTGTCAATCATAAATTCGACACCGGCTACACCGAGCACATTAGCAATTTCATGTGGATCTGATACAGTGGCTACAGTACCATGGGTTACTGCCAAACGGGCAAATTCGCTAGGCACCAACATTGAACTTTCTATGTGAATATGCGCATCTACAAAACCAGGAAGAATATAATGTTCAACACTGTGGTCTTTCTCGATAATGTTGGCGATTTTGCCATTTTCAATGGTGATTTCCCCTTTAAATATGCGTCTGTTTTCAATGTCGACGATCTGTCCTTGTAATGTCATTTACTGTAGTTCTATTTTTAAAATATTAGTGGTGTTCTCGGTGACTTTAAATCGGTCATCTGCACGTTTCCCCACAACCCAAACCACATCGCCAGCAGATTCTAGAATCCACACCTGCTCTTTTTCAATCAAGGATAGTTTTTCATCCTTAAAATATTTGCTCAACTTCTTCTTTCCTTTCATCCCTATTGGATAAAACAAATCGCCTTCCTCCCATCTTCTTAATATTAGTGGAAATATCAATTTTTCAGCATCTACATAAATAATGTTTAAAGCTGTTTCAGAAATCGTATCAATCTTCTCAAAAAATAATGTTCCGAAAGGTCCTATAACTTCATTCTCGTTTGTTTCAATAACTATAGCTTGTGCTTGAGTTTCAGAATCAATCTCACTCAACAGCAAAAAATCGCGGTCCTTGAGCAGCCTATGGGTTGATGAAAACACCTGTTTTCCTGATTGTGCATCTAATAAATTGACCACATCCGTCCAGGCCGTAAAATTAAAATCCTTTAAAAGTTGGTAGAGGTACGCTTTCGGATTGGATAATTTATTTAGTTTATGAACGTCCAATTTAATTTGACCGTCCTCAGCAACGGTCATTTTCTTCTGAATTCTTACCACACTATCGTCAATCAAGTCTTGACTGTCCTGCAAATTAGAGATGGTTGTTTGAAAGTTTTGGAGCAATTGCGGATTCATTTGTTTCAATATCGGGATGATATCATGACGCAATTTATTCCTTAAGTATTTCGTTGAGGCATTACTACTGTCTTCACGCCACGCGATGTTTTGGCCAATGGCATACACCTCTAGTACCTCTCGAGAAAACGGCAATAATGGCCTGATGAGCTTCCCCGATATTTCGGGGATTCCGGTTAAACCCTCCAAACCTGTGCCGCGGGTAAAGTTGATTAAAAACGTTTCCAAATTATCATCTGCATGATGCGCCGTAAGGATATAATCAAAATTAAGTTGCGCTGCCAATTCTTGAAACCAAGCATAACGCAATTCGCGAGCAGCCATTTGAATGGACAACCCCTGTTCCTTGGCGTAGGTTTCTGTTTCAAAACATTCGATAAACACTTCCATATTAAAATCTTCAGCCATCTGCAAGACAAACGCTTCGTCAGTATCACTCTCATCACCTCTCAAATTAAAATTGCAATGTGCCAAGGACACTTTTAAATTCAAATTTTTGCACAAATGCGTCAAGACCACACTATCCAATCCACCAGAAATAGCTATCAAGAGTTTACCGTCATGAAGCATATTCAAATTGGTCTCAAGATGTTTTTGAAAAGTTTCTAGCATCGGTTTTAAATATTAGGAGTTATAAATTTGGAATGGAGAACATCAGAATGCTTTCTCAGCACTGGTGCTCTCTAAATATAATTAATTTTCAAGCACTTCCTTCATTGCTCTCGCTTTAATCAGGCATTCTTCGTATTCTTTTAAAGGGTCACTTTTTGAAGTAATCGCGCTGCCTACAGAATAGGATACGTATTTTTTATCCACATTATAAAGAATACTTCTAATAATCACGTTAAAATCAAAATCGCCAGAAGGTGTAAAATAACCGATGCTACCAGAATATAAGCCGCGCTTAGTCTCTTCTAGGTCTTCAATAATTTCCATAGCCGAAATTTTTGGCGCTCCCGTCATACTTCCCATAGGAAACGTGGTTTTTAGAATCTGCACCGGCGGAATGTTCGCATCAACTTTAGAGGTAATGGTCGATATTAATTGATGCACTTGTTCAAACGTATAGAGGCCACATAACTCTTCAACGCTAACACTCCCTTTTTTAGCAGTACGGGATAAATCATTGCGCACCAAATCAACAATCATAATGTTTTCACTGCGCTCTTTCGGATTCTTCTGAAGTTCAGTTTTCAGAACATCATCCACAAGTTGATCTTTATGTCGGGTAGCGGTCCCTTTAATAGGCTGGGAAATGATCTTTTGATCTATTTTCTTTAGATACCGTTCCGGAGATGCTGATAAGACATAGTGCTGATGGTTCTTGAAAAATGCAGCAAATGGCGCTTTTGAAATAGAATTCAGTTTGGTATAGGTTTCTAGCGGATCAAGTTGCGCCTGTTTAGCATAAAATTCATGACAAAAATTAGCTTCATAGATATCGCCTCTATGGATGTGCGCCAACATGGTATTCACTTTATCAACATACTGCTCCTGCGTCAATCTCATTTGTATGCTGACCTTTTTTGATGGTTCCTCTTTCTCACAGAATTCTAGCGCAGCAATATCTTTTAAATCGGATTCAAATTCATCATCCACCATATTTAAATACTGCATCTCAACCACATCATCTTTTATAAGAAACAATTTTTTTGGTTGAAAAAAGAAGAGTTCAGGAAACTCTAAACCATCAGCATGTTCCGATGTCAGCTGTTCCAAATCATTTTTTAAATCGTAAGTCAAGTAACCAAAAATCCAATCCTTAGTGATGGTTTGGTATTCCTGCAATTGATCGAAAGCCTGATGACTATCCGTAGACATACAGGTAAACGCATCTACTGCCAGCACAACATCATAAGTGCTATACTGTTGCTGATGACTATTGGAATCCAACCAAACCACTTCCTCAAATTGCTGACTCCATTGCAAGAGTTGCGCTTTAAAGTTCGAGTTGGTACTTGTAAAAGTATGTCGTGTTCTCAAGGCTTAATTTTCCGAAGTAAAGTTAATCACATTCTGCAAACTTATTAAGAACTTTGTACTTTAGTTGAAAATATCAAGAACATGTTGAGCTTAAAAAATAGCCTGTTACAACTCACCATCAGCCCAATTGGCGCCGAGTTGCAAAAAATTTCTGCGGTACAGAATTCTCTAGAATTTATGTGGGACGGAAATCCTGAGATTTGGGCGAGTCATGCCCCTAATTTATTTCCTATAGTGGGCGCCTTAAAAGACAATACCTATATTTATAAAACCCAATACTATACGTTACCTAAACATGGATTTGTAAGGCACAATCCTGACTTTGAGGTAGCACATCAAAGTGAGCAAAAGCTGAGCTTGAAATTGATTGCTTCTGAAGCATCCCTAAAGAATTATCCCTTCAAATTTGAATATGGTGTTAGTTATGAATTAGTGGACAATACCATAAAAATCACCTATACCGTCAAAAATACGGATGACAAAACGATGTACTTTTCAGTTGGTGGGCATCCGGCATTCAAATGTCCGCTGTATCCGGATGAAGCTTACAATGACTATAGGTTAGATTTTGATCAAGCAGAAAATTCGGCCACACATCTCATTAATATGGACAATGGCCTCTTAAATTTAGAAACCGAGCCTGCTTTTAATACACCACACAGCATCCAACTTCATGAGCATATATTCGACAAAGATGCGCTGGTGTTTAAGGACCTGAAATCGGACAACATCAGTTTAACCAGCAAAACTCATGGTAAGATTCTTACGGTGCATTTTCCTGATTTTCCTTTCTTGGGGATTTGGGCCAAACCAAAAGCCAATTATGTTTGTATAGAGCCTTGGCAAGGCGTTGCAGATTCCGAAAACAGCAACCAACTGTTAACAGAGAAAGAAGGCATTGTAGCGCTTGCTAACCATAAGACTTACAGCGCTTCCTACACCATTGAAATACATAAAGCGCATTTAGTATAAGTTATTAATTAGCTTTAACTTTGCCGCTTGCTAATAAAAGTCTTAATGTGACCATTTCACGGTTACTTTGATGGCACAATTTGAACACTTTATAAAACCGAACACCTTGAGCTTTAAAAACCTGAACTTAAACACTCCATTATATAACGCCCTAGACGATTTAGGGTTTACAACTCCTACACCAATTCAGGAAGAAGCCTTTAATGTGGTGGCTTCAGGTAAAGACATGGTAGGTATTGCACAAACGGGTACTGGTAAAACATATGCTTATATGTTGCCAATTTTAAAGAATCTGCCGTATTCTACACAAGACAATCCGAGAGTGCTGATTATGGTCCCAACACGCGAGTTGGTCGTTCAAGTAGTGGATGAAATTGAAAAACTTACCAAATACATTAATGTCCGAGTCTTAGGAGTTTATGGCGGGGTAAATATTAATACCCAAAAACATGCCGTAGCGCAAGGTTTGGACATTGTGGTGGCCACTCCTGGTCGTTTGTTCGATTTAGCCGTGAGCCATGTTCTACAATTAAAATCCATTCAAAAAATGGTTATTGATGAAGTAGATGTGATGCTCGATTTAGGGTTTAGACATCAACTGCTCAACATTTTTGATATTCTACCGGAACGCAGACAAAATATTATGTTTTCGGCCACCATGACTGATGATGTAGATGAATTGATAACCAATTTCTTTATTGAACCTCAAAAAGTGACCATTGCCGTTTCAGGAACGCCGTTAGAAAATATCAGTCAAGTACGTTATAATGTGCCTAACTTTTACTCTAAGGTGAATGTATTGAAGCATCTTTTAGCCGATAAAGAAACCTATAACAAGGTGCTGATTTTTGTGGCTTATAAAAAAATGGCCGATTTGCTGTTTGATAAAATTGAAGAACATTTTCACGATGAAAGTTGCGTCATCCACTCCAATAAAACCCAAAATTACCGACTCAGGAGTATTGAACAATTTAGGGAAGGGACAAACAGGATCTTAATTGCTACAGACGTTATGGCACGCGGATTGGATATCGATCATATCAGTCACGTTATTAATTTTGATACGCCTAATTTCCCAGAAAATTACATGCACCGTATTGGACGTACTGGTCGTGCAGAACGCGAAGGACAATCCTTTTTGTTTTCTACGGAAGCTGAGCAGGAATTGGTAACGGATATTGAAGATTTGATGCAGATGGAAATTCCGTTGCTAGAATTGCCAGAAGGTATTGAAATGTCTACGGAGCTTCTTGAAGAAGAACGCCCACAATTTAAAGAACGTAATAATCCTTTAAAACGACGCGACGAAGATGCTCCGGGACCTGCTTTTCATGAGAAAAAAGAAAAAAATCAAAAGGAAAACTTAGGAGGTTCATACAGACGGGAAATCGTTAAAAAGTACAAAAAGCCGAAAACGAGAGGCGATAAAAACTATAACAGACGCAATAAAAAATAATAGGATAAGAGAATTATGAGACCAATTCCAGTACTTATATTAACCTTGGCACTCCTTTTTAGCCTACAGAGTTTTTCTACTAAAAAATGGGGCGCTACAGGTCACCGCGTTGTGGGTGCTATTGCAGACGATTATACCTCCAATAGAACCAAACGTCAGCTTAAAAAGTTACTCAATCATCAATCTTTAGCTTTTGTATCAACCTTTAGCGATGAAATAAAATCAGATCCCCGTTACAGGGAATTTGGAGTGTGGCATTACGTAAACATGTCTTTTGAGGATACTTATGAAACTTCGAAAAAAAATCCTCAAGGCGATTTAGTAACCGGAATAGCAGAGTGTAAACGCATTATTACAGATGATAATTCATCCGATGACGATAAGGCGTTTTACTTAAAAATGCTGATTCACCTGGTTGGCGATTTGCATCAACCGATGCATGTTGGTCGTTTAGAAGACAAAGGTGGCAATGATATTAAAGTGAAATGGTTCTACAAAGACACTAATCTGCATAGAGTGTGGGACAGTCAGATGATTGAATCTTATGGGATGAGTTTTAGTGAACTGTCAGAAAATGCAGATCATTTATCGAGAGCCCAAGTGAAATATTTACAAAAAGGCTCCATTGTTGATTGGGTGAATGAGACTCAAGTTCTTACAAAAGATATTTATAACGCCACTGAAGAAGGAAAAAACTTAAGTTATGAGTACTCTTATAAATATTTAAATACGGCCCGAACCCAAATGCAAATTGCGGGCATCCGATTGGCTAAAGTGTTGAATGATTTGTTTTAATTAACATTTTTGTGATGTGGAAGGTAATGAGACATCGCATCATCTTTTTGTCATAGGGCTTCCACGATTATGGGATTACTCCTAACCTCGAAATGATACTGCTCATTTTTGTCATGTTGAATGTAATGAGACATCACATAACGCTTCTCCCAAAAAGTACTCTCAATTATAGGATTACTCCTAATGTCGGAATGACAAATTGGAATGGAATGACAGGGCGTTTAAATCCCACAACTTTTTGACTTGATCCCCTCTCGCCCTACAAGATAATTTCAACATTAGGCACAAAAAAAGCCCTCAAATTGCTTTGAAGGCTTATATTCTGGGTGGAAGACCGGGCTCGAACCGGCGACCCTCGGTACCACAAACCGATGCTCTAACCAACTGAGCTACAACCACCATGTAGCCGCATCTTGCGATGCGTTCCTACCTATGCCGGTAGGACGGTGCAAATGTATATTATTTACTAATGTTTACAAAGACTTTTTGAAAAAAAATTACACTAAATCGAATAAACTTTTGACGGCTGGGTAACGTTCTACCGTAAAGCCCTCAGCGTGTTCAGTTCCTATCAATCGGCCTAAATCACGAGCCCTATAATCAATACTATCTGTAAAGTTTTTACTACTAATTGGCGTTTGAGGCGCTTCACTCTCAGGGTCAAAGAATTGCGTTTTGTAGGCATGCACCGCGGCAATCTTTTTATCTATAAATCCGGTGACATCTACCACCACATCTGGTTCAATGTTTTTCCATTGTATGTAATGGTATACAAATTTTGGACGCCACTGCGCTTGAGGCTGGCCATCCAATCCTGTTTCAATTTTCATCAGGCCGCTTAAAAAACACGCATTACTTACCAACTGACTGCCTTTACCATGGTCTATATGCCGATCATCAATGGCATTACATAATACCATTTCCGGTTGGTACTTCCTGATCATTTTAATTAATTGCAATTGGTGTTCTTGATCATTATTAAAAAAACCGTCGGCAAAGCCCATATTTTCTCTTACCGCCACCCCTAAAATTCGAGCGCCCTCTTCAGCTTCGGATTTTCTGGTTTCAGCCGTACCACGAGTGCCTAATTCGCCACGCGTCAAATCAATGATGCCAACTTTTTTACCATGATGTACTTCCTTCGCTATCGTCGCCCCACAACCCAGTTCTATATCATCAGGGTGTGCACCGAATGCTAATATGTCTAATTTCATTTCTTTAATTTTTATTCCAATCGTTTTGCTCTTCTGTGCTTAAGAAACTCCAAGCCACTATCCTACTTACCTTGTTCCCTTGAATCATATCCACTACCTGAAATTCTGTAGCGCCTAATTTTTTTAAAGAGGCCCGCATCGATTCGACATGGTTAACGTTAGATACCAAACTTGTAAACCAAAAGCACTGTTGTTTGTACTGTGAACTTTCGTATAAATAGGTATGCAAAAAAGCTTTCTCGCCACCGGCATAACATAACTCTGTTGGCGTACCACTGAAGTTTCTCACCACTTTGTCTCCCTCCTTGCCTAATCCTTTCAGTTTGATTTTAGTGGCTTCAAAAGCGTCGGCTTGGCTCTTATAAAATGGCGGATTACACACCGATGCCGTAAACCGGTCGGAAGGTTTGATAATCCCCTTCAAAATATGTTGGACATCAGGTTGTAATCGCAATGTAATAGCCGCAGCCAAATTATTTTTATCGATAATGCGTTGCGCAATCGGAAAAGATTTTTTATCAATATCCGTCCCTACAAAATTCCAATTGTAAATAGCATGGCCCAATAATGGATAGATGGCCGTGGCACCGGTACCGACATCCAAAATTGTAATGTCAGTATCAAGATCACTTCGTCTTAAAAGATCTGCCAAATGGTGCATATAATCTGCCCGACTCGGAATGGGTGGACACAAATTCTCGTCAGGAAATTCCCAAAACTTGACATTATAATGTGTGGCTAGCAATGCGGTATTCAAGGCTTTTACGGCCTCAGGATTAGAAAAATCGATAGTTTGGGTTTGATAGTCGTTTGTAAAGACATGAGCTTGAAGCGCTTGGTGGTTTTTAACGAGTTCATCAAAATTATATTTGGTGTTATGAAGCGAGTTTTTATGCAACTTTTTTAATTTTAAAGGTTTATGATGGTGATGAAATCTTTAATGTACCTATTAGGCGTTCTTCACCTTATTGATGGCTTGTTCAAGATCAGCAATCAAATCTTTATTCGATTCTATACCTACTGAAAAGCGAATCAGATTGTCGCTAACCCCAATGGCATCACGTTCGTCTTGGCTCAATAAGGAATGTGAGGTTTTATGCGGCGATAAGACCGTGCTTTCTACACCCGCCAAACTCATGGATGATTTAATCAATTGCAATTCTTTTTGAAAAGCCATGGCATCTAAACCGTCGGCTAATTCAAATGACATCATACCTCCAAAGCCTTTCATTTGAGATTTTGCCAAGTCGTATTGCGGATGAGATTTCAACCCTGGATAATATACCTGTTTCACAGCATCGTGATTGGATAAATATTTTGCCAACTTTTTGGCGTTTCGGTTTTGGGCCTTTACGCGCAAGGCTAAGGTTTTCATGCTGCGTTCTAACAACCAAACGGTCAAATCACTCAAACTACCGCCTAAGTTTTTAGCGACATTCCAAATAATTTTCATGTGGGCATCACTACAAGCGACGGCTCCCGCTAAAATATCTGAATGTCCACCTAAATATTTGGTGGCCGAGTGCATGACAATGTCAATTCCAAAATCGATCGGATTTTGATTTACCGGACTGGCAAAAGTATTATCGATAGTGGTGATTAGGTTTTTAGATTTTGCCAAATCGACCACCGCTTTAATATCCGTAATGGTCAGCAGTGGATTGGACGGCGTTTCAATATGGATGAGCTTGGTGTTGGGACGAATCGCAGCTTCAAAATCGGCCACCTCATAGCCATCCGTAAATGTGAACTCGATACCGTATTTAGGAAATTCTTCCCTAATAAAATTACTGGTGCCACCATAAAGGGTGTTTTGCACCACAATATGATCGCCATGTTTTAGAAACGCTAGGAACACAGTGCTGATAGCGGCCATACCACTTCCAAAAAGCATTCCAGCTTCGGCGTGTTCTAAGGCAGCAATCTTTTTTGAAGTAAATTCTTGATTGGGCGTATTAAAATAGCGCGGGTAGCGCTTGACGTCTACATTTTCAAATTCGTAAGAGGTTGACATATAGATGGGAGACACGGCGCCTTTAAACTGTTCATCCTTAATTTCGCCGATATGGGTACAAATAGTATTTAATCCGTAAATTGTTTGAGACATAAGATTTGACATTTAGTATGGTTTAAAATTACAAATAAAAGGCAACACATGCATGCAATGGCAGCTCGCTTTTTAAAGAAATAACAATTTGTTTACCTTGATAATTAGCGCTATCCCTTCCTTAAAACGTTGATTCCTTACTTATCATCCAAAACTATCTATCAATTTTAGGCATTGCAGTCCTTTTCCCATATATTCGTAATGCTATTAATTAATTACTTTCCAAATGCTTAAAGCCGTACTATTCGATATGGATGGGGTTATCGTGAACACTGAACCTCTCCATCGCAAAGCCTATCACCTCATGTTTGAAGATGTGAACATCAACGTTTCTGAAGCTCTATATACGTCCTTTACAGGGCAGTCCACAAGAGCTATTTGTGAAACTTTGGTTGAGCATTTCAATTTACCAATCAGTCCGCAAACCTTGATTGGTCTTAAACGAGATCATTTTAAATACCTCTTTGAAAATGATGAGGCTTTGGCACTTTTACCTGGAGTTTTTGATTTAATTAAGGACTATTATAATCGTGGACTGACCTTGGTATTAGCCTCTAGCGCATCTATGGAAAATATTAACAATATTTTTAACCGCTTCGAACTCAACCCTTATTTTGTAGCTAAATTGAGTGGTGCCGACTTAAAAGCCTCCAAACCACATCCTGAAATCTTTGAAAATGCAGCCTTCATTTCAGGCTATAATCGCCACGAGTGTATGGTGATTGAAGATTCCACCAACGGCATTAAAGCCGCTAAGGATGCAGGTATTTTCTGCGTTGGTTACGATAGTCTTCATTCTGAAGATCAAGATTACTCGCTTGCTGATTTGGTGGTGAGTGATTTTAAAGACCTTGCCTACCCTAAAATTTTAAAACAATTTAACGCTTTAGTGGCGCAAAAATAAATGAGCTTGATGATACAGGCATGACAAAAGGTTACTCCTGCTCTTAATCAAAACATCAGTCAAATACTTTTAGTCTAAATAGTTTTGAATTAATTTTCCTGACTGCTTCTGTTTTTCAGTAAGCGGTTTTGTTCTTCCATCAGCTCAGTAAGGTGAGACAACAACTCTATATCTTTAGGAGTTTTAACGGTTTTATCTTTAGGATCTTGCGCTTTATTTTTAAGGCTATTTAAAAATCGGACCAAAATAAAAACAGTAAATCCGATGATTATGAAGTCTAAGAAAGTTTCAAAAAGTTCACCATACCCTATAGCTACTTCATCAGCAATTAACTGGCCCTGTGCATCGGTTACTTTATCTCTTAAAATAAAACGTCGATCCTGAAACTTTAACCCATCTGTCATTAAAGACAAGGGCGGCATCAGCACCTTTTTTACTAAGACATCTATTACTTTATTAAATGACGCGCCAATGATGATTCCGATGGCCATGTCCATCATATTTCCCTTTACGGCAAACTCTTTAAATTCTTTAAAAAATTTCATCTGTTTCTAATACTATTTATAAACAATGTGAGTGTTTAAATGGTTGAACGTGAACAGCCACAAACAACAGTATGTTTATGGCTGATTCCTGAACTCTTTATATTTTAGTCTTTATTTTTTATAATAAATAGCGTATTTTCTATAAGCTAATATGGCCAATACCGCTACGATACCTAAAGTAATTGCGATAAATTTTAAACTTACAATCTGGTCGCCACTGGCATAAGCATGCAGGCCGGACAAATAGAAATTCACTCCAAAATAGGTCATCATAATACTCGCAAAAGCAATGATGGACGCTAAATTAAATCCGAAACGGCCTCGAAGTCCAGGGACCAATCGCATATGGATGACAAAAGCATAGACCATAATACTAATTAAGGCCCAGGTTTCCTTTGGATCCCAACCCCAGTAACGTCCCCAACTTTCATTGGCCCACATTCCTCCTAAAAAGTTTCCGATGGTCAGTAACACCAATCCGGTGGTTAAAGCCATTTCATTGATAATGGTCAGCTCTTTAATGCTGAGCAACATCTTGTCTTTATTCTTTTTATTGGTCACGATCATCAGGATTAAACTTACCGTTCCTAAAATCATTCCCAATGCGAACGGTCCATAACTCATCACAATTACTGCGACGTGAATCATTAACCAATAACTATCCAATACAGGTTGTAACGTGGAAATTGCAGGGTCCATCCAATTCCAATGCGCCACCATTAATATAATTGCAGTCACAAAGGCCGTGGCAGCAATGGTAAGGTCACTTTTTCTTCCAAAAGCCAATCCAAAAAACATTGTTGCCCAAGCCACATAAATCATAGATTCATAGGCATCACTCCAAGGTGCATGACCTGATAAGTACCAACGTACACCAAGGCCGGCGGTATGCAATATAAACAAGCCTAAGATGATAAAAGCGAACACCTTAACACCTATATTAATTATTTTATTATCACCTTTAAATATTTGAATAATCAATATAATAAACATTAAAGTACCTGCATACATGTACCAACTGAACAGATTTTTAAAGATGTCATATTTATTATAGGCAATTTCAGTTTTCACCTTTTCATCAGAAAGCATGACTTCACTGCCGTATTTTTCTTGCGTCTTTTTAATGCCCATCAACACATCTTCAGCTTTAGAAAAATCGCCATCATATTTCGCTTTGTTCAGTGTTAATAGATAAGCACTGAATCCATTATTCATAAAGTTACCTAAGAGCGAATCTTCAACCTTCTCTCTATAATTTCCATCCCTAAATTCTTTAGATGAAATCCATTTGTTGTTGTCATCGTTAGGCACTGGGAAAATCTTCATCGCCCGGCCTTCTAAAGCATTATGCATGAGATTGACCCGCTGATCAGCTTCTTTGAATTCCTTTTGCGACCCATTAGGCACCTGTGCTCTATAGGCATCATTCAGGTATGGTTCTAATTTGTAAGTCCCATCTGGGGTGAAAAAGTCAATAAAGGCAACGTGCTTTATATCTGTCGAGACACCAATAATACTTCTAATGGTATCCGCCTTGATGGGTGCTAAATATATAATCGGAACATTATACCACAATAATGGACTTTCCTGAATGGAGAGCATGATTTGGTTGGCATCAAATTCTTCATAAGTGTCGTGCTTACTTAGTTTTCTCAACAGCTCTGAAGCATAGGTATCCATTGGCATCATACGCCCACTATAATCCTGAACTACCAAATGTGCAAATTTATCAGCATGCGCTTTTGGCGTTATATTTGCCCTAAGAACAGAATCTATTTGCGCCTTACTTGGTCTGCCATGATCATGTCCATCATCAGGAGAATGTGTTTGTGAAAATCCGACAGTGGTAAACCCTAAAACAAGAATGGTGATGAGTTTTCGTTTTTGCTTCTTCACTTTTTCGAGCATCTTATTTAAATCAGCAAAACGGGTGTTTTTATCAAACCAGATTGCCATCAACCCTATATACAGCAGAAAATAGCCAATATAAGTGATCCAAGTACCCCAGAAATCGTGGTTTACAGAGAGAATTGTTCCTTTCTCGTCGGGATCAAAACTTGCCTGGAAAAAACGATAGCCTCTATGGTCTAAAATATTGTTCATGTAGATATGGTAATCAAAATCACCCTGCTCCTTGTCCAAGACAGTGACTTTACTTTCATATGAGGAATAACTTTTCTCGGTACCAGGGAATTTCTGTGCAATAAAATCGTTCAACTTAACTTCAAACGGCAGTTCTATTAATTTAGAACCATACTTTAAAGCCACAGTAATATTTCCGAATTCAACTTGTTCAAAAGGGTTGTTTTTAAACGGGCCACCTAAAACATTTACGCGCTTTGTTTCGCCATTTACGGTCACTTTCATTACAACACCATCTTCATCACCTTTCAACATTTCAGATTTCTTAACCACATCAAAAACACCTTTAACAACAGGCTTAGGAAACACCATTGACATGTTGCCAATTTGATAACGCGATCTCAAAATGAGGGGTTGCACACTGTCTTTCACCACAATGCCGGTAGCGCGTGTCGCCATGGTCATGTATTCCCCTTCGTAAGGCGATTCTATAGTCAATCCGTCAGGAGTGCTCATAATATTAATCGCACCCGGAGTTGGCTTATCTAATGCCACTAAAACATTGTGTAAATTCTGAACTTCACCAGCCTTTAAAAAGTGATTGTGGGGTTGACCTTCTCCGGCTTCTACAATCTTCAGATATGATTCGCCAGATTCGTCAGGAATCACGTCAGTCTCTGCACCTTTAATATATTTTTCAAGTTCTATAGAAACTGGAATATTATTATAGTCGGTCTCTGCTTTAAATTTATTGTTCAATCGGTATGAAAAATCGACTTCACGCTCAATAATCTTGCGTTGGGCCATCCCGTCTACCATAAAATCGCCGTCGATATATGCCGTGACGTAGGTTTTTTGTGATAGGAATTGTTTTTCTGTTTCCCCTTCTCTAATAGCAATCATCCCTTCATAACCAATGTATCGGGTCACAAAAGCACCAAAAATGATCAGAACGAAAGATAAATGCAGGGTTAATGTGGCCCATTTTTTCCAACGCAGCAGTCGGTAGCGGAACATATTACCAATAAAGTTGATCATAAAAACTCCCATAATGGCTTCAAACCACCATGCATTGTAAATCAAATGTCGGGTGTATGGCGTTGGAGAGGTCTCTTGGTTGGCATCTAAAAAGGTTCCGATGGCCATGGCTAAGGCAAACACAACAAATAAAATGGCTGTTAATCGGGTGGAAAATAGAATATTAGCTAGTCTTTTTTGCATGGTAGAAGGACGGTTTTTTGGGCTTTCCTTTAAGCAGTGCAAATTTAGCCATTTAAGTTGATTGGGTAAGAATATAAAGATGTTAAAGTTGAACTATTTTAGAGGAATGTCACTGAGACTACATAATAATAAAGACACAGAGAAAAGGATTTTTTCTCTAATTTATTGGTACTAAGTAGAGACCTGAAAAAGTACAATAATTTTTAATGGATTAATTCAAAACTTAGTCCTGTCGCGCCTGGAAGATATTGATATACATAAAAGTTCCCATTTTACGAGCCCGATTTTTGGCGTTTTCTGCGTATTCGCCTTTAAAAAGCTTGTCTATGGTGGCAAACCAAAGATTCATCCAAAGTCCAAAATGTTCTTGAGTGATGGCGTGATGGTTTTCTTTGTCTACTTTAATATGCACTTCCAAAGGATTTCCCAAATAACGCTTCTCCAACTTTTTGGTCATAAATAAGCTGCTCTCCCAAAAGGTGGTCAGCCGCTCAATATGCGCCTCCCAATCTGTAATCACACGATTAAAAAATGGTCCTAAAACCTCATCTTTCCGTACTTTTTTATAAAATTCTGAAACGAGTAAAAAAACGTCATCCCGAGTTTCAATATCTTTCATGTTCCTATTAATTTATGCCAATCGCAACAAATTTATGACAATAAATGTCATGTGCACCAAAACTGTGGCGATGAATAAATTGAAAATAATTTTTGGCTTCATTTGCGCATACAAAGATCCATTGTAAGCCATAGCGAAAATAACCACCATGGTCAAATCTAAAAAATGAAATGTCCTGCCACTATTCATCATAATTAGCATCGCGGCAATAGAGCCAATGCAGCTTTGAAAAATGATACTCAATGGGACGTATAAGGTAAGGTGCTCTCTGAAATCGTCTAATCCTTTAGTATATAATGTCATCATCCTTTATTTTAAGGTTTATACAAAGTTCCTAAACCATTCTTCGTATTTTTATGATTCAAATCATAAGACCATGATTCCGGAACAGATCATCCAAACCTTTGGGGCCATTCTAAAGACCTATTCAAAAGATCGGGCCATTTTTAACGAAGGTGAACATGCTCATTTTTATTACCAGATTAAAATAGGTCAGGTAAAAATGTTTAATCTGACTGAAGACGGCAAGGAGTTTGTTCAAGGTTTTTTTGAAAATGGCAATTCGTTTGGCGAACCTCCCTTATTCGGTGCTTTTAAATATCCAGCAACGGCGATGACCTTAATAGATTCCGAGGTTTACTTACTATCCAAAGCCTCTTTTTTTGATCTTTTAAAAGCGCATCCTGACATCCATTTAATCTTTACGCAAATGATTTGCAAACGGATGATTTACAAGGCAAAAATCGCGCGAGAGGTTTCTATTTACCCCCCGGAACACCGCATTTTAACCTTGTTGCATCACTTAAAATCTAATGCTAAAGTAACTTCCGATTTTGAAGTACCTTTAACGCGGCAACAAATATCGGAACTCACCGGATTACGGGTAGAAACTGTTATTAGGGCCATAAAGAAGCTCGAAAAAACGAAAGCCTTGGCCATTATCGATCGAAAAGTGGTCATTTAAGACAGAATCTAAACTCAAACTTTCTAATGAACGGCAATTGCAGAACCCAATTTTCCGAATGAAAATTGCCTTTTCTTGATTCCTATGTCTTATTTCTTCATTAATTTAGCGGCATGATTACAGTAACTATTCTTGGTGCCGGCAACGTCGCCACCCATTTATTTAAGGCTTTTGACACCGCTGAAAACGTGCAGGTAAAACAATGGTATAATCGCTCCCTTAAAAGCATACAGACTTACAAAAATAAGGTGGCTCTAACCGATGATCTTTCGCAATTAGAACAAGCAGACGTTTATATCATTGCCATAAGTGATGATGCTATTGCTAATCTATCTAGCAAATTGACCTTTACAGACCGTCTTGTGGTGCATACTTCGGGCTCGGTAAACGTGCATGATTTGGATAAAAAAAACCGACGTGGGGTATTTTATCCTTTGCAAACCTTTAGTAAAGCAGCGGCCATCGATTTTACCAATGTGCCAATTTGCCTTGAAGTATTGGAAAAAGCGGATCTAAAAACCTTAAAGGTCTTGGCAAAAGCAATCGGGAGCAAAACACATAAGCTAAATACGGACCAGCGAAAAGCCCTGCATTTAGCAGCGGTTTTTGTGAACAATTTTACCAATCAACTCTATCGCGTGGCTCATGAAATCACCGAAGCAGAAGGCGTAGAATTTGATATTTTAAAGCCCTTAATTTTAGAAACTGCCAATAAGGTTCAGGACCTATCGCCGTATATGGCCCAAACTGGTCCGGCAAAGCGCAACGATAAAAAAACCATTTCTAAACATTTACAATTGCTGAAAAGTGAACAGCATAAAGCAATTTATGAACTTTTAACATCAAGCATTCAACATACCCATGGAAGAAAAAAGTTATAAAGAATATCTAAAACACATTACCACCTTTATTTTTGATGTCGATGGCGTGCTTACAGATGGTACCATCGCTTTGACTACAAGTGGCGAAATGCTTAGAACCATGCACACCAAAGATGGTTTTGCTATGAAGACCGCCTTATTAGAAGGATTTCACCTTTGCATCATCTCCGGAGGCAGCAATGAAGGCGTGCGCCAGCGTTTACAAGGTCTCGGCGTAACCGATATCTATTTAGGTGCTCATAACAAGATTGAACAGATGGAAGCCTATATGGCGTTACATCAGATTAAACCGGAAAACGTATTGTATATGGGCGATGATATTCCGGATTATCCGGTAATGACGCGTGTTGGCCTACCGACGTGCCCGCAAGATGCGGTTCCAGAAATTAAGGCGATTTCCAAATACATTTCCCATAAAAATGGCGGCCAAGGCTGCGTTAGAGATGTGATTGAACAAGTGCTAAAAGTGCAAGAAAAATGGAATGGCAACTTTAGCGCAAAATATGATTAGATAAGAGGGGATTGTTGATTGGTGATTGATGATTGTTGATTGGTGATTGTTGAAGTTAGAAGTTGGAAGTTGGAAGTTGGAAGTTGGAAGTTGGATAAAAGAACCAAGAGTCAAGACTAAAGATTGGGGATTGGTGATTCGTGATTGGTGATTGTTGAAAATGAATACCGAATAACGAATACTCTCAATACTGAAGACTGAGTACTGCCAACTGATTACTGAATTCTCAATACTTAATACTTGATTCTTAATACTGAATACTGCCAACTGATTACTGAATTCTCAATACTTAATACTTGATTCTTAATACTGCTTACTGAATACTGCTTACTGAAAATTGCCAACTGAAGACTGCCAATTAACCCAACCAACACCATACACCTTGCACATACTCAACTTAATCCGCTGGAAAAATTTATTAATGATTGCCTTGGTGCAGTTACTAATGAAATATGCACTTTTTGAACCATTTCTCGAATCGACCAATCTGACTATGACCCTTAACGGTTTCGGGTTTGGATTGTTAGTGGTTTCTACACTGTGTTTGGCTGCTGCCGGAAATATTATCAATGATATATATGATGTAGAAACCGACCTCGTTAACAGACCTGAAAAAGTGATCATCGGCTCTAAACTATCCGAAAAAACAGCGAACACTTTATTTATAATATTGAATGTCATTGGAGTGCTGATAGGGTTTTACTTATCCAATTTGGTAGGACGCAGCGGGTTCTTCGCCATTTTCGTGATCATTTCAGCCTTATTATATATCTATGCCTCCTATTTAAAACCAATTCTTTTAGTAGGAAACATTACCATTTCAGCTTTAGTGGCCATGAGCATTGTGATTGTTGGGGTGTTCGAATTGATTCCTGTAATCACCGCAGAGAATCAGGCCACCCAATTCACCTTCTTCAAAATAGTGTTAGATTATGCCCTTTTCGCATTTTTAATAACCTTGGCCCGTGAGATCATCAAAGATTTGGAAGATGTAGACGGCGATTACAAAACAGGCATGAACACCTTGCCCATTGCTATAGGACGCGCGCGATCTACCAAAGTAGCGTTTGCAATAACGCTTATACCGCTTTTTGGATCAATTTATTACGTTACGACCTATCTTTTTAAATATGAACTATTTATAGGCTATTTCTTAATGTTCATTAGCGCGCCACTTATTTACACCACCTTTAAAACGTTTAACGCAAAATCAAAAAAAGACTATAGCCATATCAGTAATATGCTTAAATTAGTGATGCTTTTTGGTATGCTCTCTTTGCTCTTGTATCCGATTGTTTTAAAATGAGATAAGATTGTTGATTGGTGATTGGTGATTGTTGATTTGGAAGTACGATTTTTGAATTACGAATCGGCCAAGAGATCTTTAAGAGAGTAGAATTTAGATTTGAAAATAAAAACCCATGCTTAACGAAACCCTGAAAGACTACCATATCATTTTGGCCTCTAAATCGCCGAGACGGCAACAATTCTTTAAGGATTTGGGAGTAGATGTGGAAATACGTTTAAAACCGGTGGTTGAAGAGTATCCCCAACGTTTAAACCATTTTGAAATCAGCGATTATTTAGCCCAACTCAAGGCACTACCCTACAAAAAAGACCTGAATCCCAAAGACATTCTCATTACGAGCGATACGATTGTCTGGCACAATAAAAAAGCATTGGGCAAACCCAAAGATGCTGCTGAAGCTTTTAAACTTATACAATCGTTGAGCAATGCTACCCATGAGGTCATTACCTCAGTATGCTTCACCTCCACAACTACTGAAATCACGGTAAATGCCGTGACCAAAGTCACCTTTAAAAAATTATCTGAAGAAGAAATCCACTATTACATCAACACCTACAAACCCTTTGACAAAGCTGGTGCTTATGGTATTCAAGAATGGATTGGTCAAATTGGAGTTACCAAAATAGAAGGCTCTTACTTTAATGTGATGGGCTTGCCCACACACCTAGTGTATCAAACCTTAAACGACATGGTTAACAGCAGGCAACTTTAAAAGTTAATATAAAACACACATTATGAAGTCCGTAACCCAGTTCCTTTGCATCGCGTTTTGTTCTCTTTTAATTGTTTCATGTAAAGATTCCGCTTCATCATCACAAATTACTGATGTAAAGGTAGATACCCCTAAAAAATCCTTGAAAAAGGCAGAGCCGCTTTCTGAAGATTTTAAGGCCTATTGGTATCAGGGCGAAGCAGAAATTACCAGCTACACCTTGGAGCAAGCACGCTACGGCGAAATCCGTAAAGGAACCGCCGTATTGGTCTATGTTACGGAACCATTTTTAAAATCAGAGCAGGTCAAAGCAGATCAAGATGCCTCTAATAATATTCCCGTCTTAAAACTAAATGCTACAAAAAATTTCACCACCGGCATTTATCCGTATAGCATCATGCAAAGTGTATTTTATCCTGTAGCCAACAATCAGCATGCTCTTAAAATTGCTTGTTCAGTGCAAGAATGGTGCGGCCAAGTGTACGCCCAACTTAACAACCGCTCAGATTTTGAAGTACGCTCGCACTCCTATTTTGAAGGGGAGGCTGATGAAACGTTTAATTTGAATAAAAACATTCTCGAAAATGAACTTTGGACACAACTGCGGATCAACCCAAAAAGTTTACCCACGGGATCTCTTGAAATCATCCCTGCTTTCGAGTTTCTACGCTTAAGGCACATTCCGTTTAAGGCTTATAACGCTTCTGCAGAATTGTCCGAAAATCGCTACACGATCAGTTATCCAGAATTAAATCGGACCATTAGCATCACTTATAATCCACAGTCACCGTTTGATATAATATCATGGGAAGAAACCTTTATTAGCGGGCAGGGCGATAAAGCTCAGGAACTCACCACCAAGGCCACGAGAATTTCCTCTATCAAATCAGATTACTGGAATAAAAACTCGAATGCGGACAGTGGTTTAAGAGAAAGCCTTGGATTAGAATAAAGCACTAGTTTTCTACGTACCTTTGCGCTTCACCAATTTTTATAATAATTTATGTCTATTCTAAACTTTCAGGAAGGTTTTATTTATACAGGTTTTCTCCTGCTTTTTTTACTAATAATACGGTTTTTTGTAAACAAAGTAATCAGTAAAGTTTCAAGGAAGAAAGGGATTAATATTGCCAGGATCCACCTTATGCAACGCTATGTCAGTGTGGCTTTAGTGATCATTGCCCTATTATTCATCCCATTTAATTTCGGGGCAAAAGTTAAAGATTTAATTCTGCTGTTTTCCTCTGTTTTTGCCGTGATAGGGATTGGTTTGTTTGCCATTTGGTCCATCCTCAGCAACATCACTTCGGGCATTATTATGTTTTTCTCGTTTCCTTATAAAGTAGGTGATAAAATTCAAATTCACGATCACGATTTCCCTTTAGAAGGCATAATTGAAGACATTAGGGCATTTCAGTTGCATTTACGCGTCGCCAATGGCGATCTGGTCACCTATCCGAATAACTTAATGCTCCAAAAACCAGTGACCCTGATCAAAAAAGACGCCATTGCCGAGTATTTTGGAGATGGGACAGATTTGGTTTAAAAATAGCCTTTGCCTCTCCAATAAAAGTCGTAGATACTCGCATTTTTGAGCGTGATTCTCTTTTAATTTGAAGTTAAATAAAAACTAAAAGTTAAAATTGCGATGCTTCTTTTTTATATTTGAAGTTCAAGCTAATGCACTACCCATGTTCAGATCTTTTTTATTGCCTTTCTACACCTTTTTGTATTGTTTTTCAATACACGCCCAACAACCAAAAAAACCCACAAGTTCAGAACTGTATCAAGCTATTGAAAAACTAAATTTCCTAGGATCTGTACTCTATGTTGCAGCCCATCCTGACGATGAAAATACGCGACTCATTGCGCACATGTCCAATTCCGTAAAGGCCAGAACTGCTTATCTTTCGTTAACGCGAGGCGATGGGGGTCAAAATCTCATCGGACCAGAACTTAGAGAGCTTTTAGGCGTGATTCGAACTCAAGAATTAGTGGCTGCTCGGCAGATTGACGGTGGCGAGCAAATTTTTACCCGCGCCAATGATTTTGGATATTCTAAACATCCGGATGAAACCTTGAGCATTTGGAATAAGGATGTTGTATTAAGTGATGTGGTATGGGCCATCCGAAAATTTCAACCAGACATTATCATTAACCGGTTCGATCACCGCAGTTCTGGGTCTACCCACGGCCATCATACCAGTTCAGCCATGTTGAGCATTGAAGCGTTTGATGCCGCTGCCGATCCTACTAAATATACCGAGCAACTTAAACAAGTTGAAGTTTGGCAACCAAAACGCGAATTTTTTAATCCGTCGTGGTGGTTTTATGGCAGTCAGGAAAAATTTGATGCCGCTGATAAAACAAACTTTTACGAATTGGAAGTCGGCAACTACTACCCTGCTCTCGGACTTTCCAATTCAGAGATTGCGGCATTGAGCAGAAGCGCCCATCAATCTCAAGGTTTTGGAAACACCGGATCTCGCGGTAGTGAGACCGAATATTTAGAATTGGTAAAAGGGGAATCGTCCACGGACAAAACCAATATTTTTGAAGGCATAGACACCAGTTGGAACCGCGTCAAAGGCGGAAAAGCTATAGGTGAACTTTTAAAAAGTGTTCAGGAACATTATGATTTCAATAATCCATCAGCTTCAATTCCAAAATTAGTGGAAGCCTATAAGTTAATTCAAAAAATAGAAAATGAGCATTGGAAACAAGTAAAGTCTGAAGCCATTAAAAAAGTAATTGCTGGTTGTGCAGGTTTATATCTAGAAGTTGCTGCAGCCTCCAATACCGCAACCCCAAATAATACTATAAAATTAAGCGTAGAAGCCATCAATAGAAGTGCGCAAGATATGTCCTTAGTATCTGTAGTGTTTTCAGACGGATCTATTAGTAATTCTACTAGAGTTTTAAAAAACAATGCCTCCCACCGCTTCAACGCGGATTTGACCATTGCCCCCAATACCGCCTATTCTACACCGTATTGGTTAAATGAAAAAGGCAGCTTGGGGATGTATGAGGTCGCGAACCAGGCGCTTATAGGATTGCCAGAAACGCCTCGAACCGTTACGGCAACCTTCAATATTTCAGTGGCAGGGGAAATTATCCCCTTTGTGAGACCCATTATATATAAAACCAATGACCCTGTAAAAGGAGAAGTTTACAAACCTTTTGAAGTGATTCCAGCTGTTTCAGCCCATATTTCAGAACCGGTCATCATTTTTGCAGATGAGCAACAAAAAGACATTCAGGTAATTATCAAAGCCAATCGTGAACATATGGAAGGCTTTGTACAGTTGGAACATCCTAAAGGATGGCAAGTATATCCAGAGAAACAAAAAATTGCGATATTGAATAAGGACGAAGAACAAACATTTTTATTCACCGTAATTCCTCCTAAAGCACAAAGCGAAGGCGTATTAAAACCAATGGTACACATTGGTGACGCCGTTTACAACAAACAATTGATTGCCATAGATTATGAGCATATCCCTTATCAGATGATCTTAGCACCGAGTGAAAGCAAGGTTGTCCGTTTAGACATTCAAAAAAAAGGCGACTATATTGGATATATTGAAGGTGCCGGTGATGTGGTCCCGGAAAGCCTAAGACAAATTGGCTACAGCGTGGTGCTAATCAAACCTGAAGAAATTACTGCTGACAATCTTGCTCGTTTCGACGCTATAGTGATAGGAATCAGAGCTTATAACACCTTAGATGCACTTAAATTTAAACAAAATCAGCTGTTTGAATTTGTAAAGCAGGGCGGTAATTTAATTGTACAATATAATACGAATGGCGGCTTGGTGGTAGATAACTTGGCGCCATACCCTTTAGAATTGTCCAGAGACCGGGTGACGGATGAAAACTCTGAAGTGCGGTTTTTAAATCCGCAGCACCCACTACTCAATACCCCAAATAAAATCAGCCAAAAAGATTTTGAAGGATGGACCCAAGAACGTGGTCTTTACTTTCCGGATTCCTGGTCTGACGAGTTCACCCCTATCTTATCTATGCACGATAAAGGTGAATCTGCAAAAGAAGGCAGTTTGCTCGTGGCTAAATACGGAAAGGGATACTATATGTATACAGGCTTGAGCTTTTTTAGAGAATTTCCGGAAGGTGTTGCGGGCGCATTTCGATTGTTTGCCAACATGCTTTCTATAGGTAAGGCATCACTTAACAAGGAACCGGCATTGAAAAATTAGCGAGTTTAATGAAGAAATTCAATTTCTAAACCGTAAAAAAAACCGATTTAACTTTTGATCACATTAATCAACCACACATGAAGCAAGAACCACCAAAAGAACATTGGAAAAATTCGTACACCTGGGTCCTTGTGGCCAACGCGCTCTACATCGTTTTGTTTTATTTTATCATGAAATCCTTCTAACATGCAAGTATTAGATTGGATTGTACTTATCGGAACGCTCTTAGCTATCGTGATTTATGGGACATGGAAAACACGGGGCAGCAAGAATGTAGAAGATTATTTAAAAGGTGGTAACGAAGCCAAATGGTGGACGATTGGATTGAGTGTGATGGCTACACAAGCTAGCGCCATCACTTTTTTATCTACGCCAGGGCAAGCATTTCATGACGGGATGGGATTTGTGCAGTTCTACTTTGGTCTGCCCATTGCCATGATTATCATCTGTTTAGTGTTTATTCCGCTGTACTACCGCCTTCAGGTGTATACGGCTTATGAGTTTCTCGAAAATCGTTTCGATATCAAGACCAGAAGCCTGACTGCTATTTTATTTTTAATCCAGCGTGGGTTGGCGGCTGGGATTACCATATATGCACCGGCCATTATTCTTTCGGCAGTATTAGGCTGGAATCTTAATTTGCTCATCATTATTATTGGCGTTTTGGTCATTATTTATACAGTTTCAGGAGGCACAAAAGCGGTCAGCATCACCCAGAAACAGCAAATGGCGGTAATTTTTACGGGCATGTTCATTGCCTTTTTTCTGATTGTCAGTTATCTTCCAGAAAACATCACATTTACTAAAGCCTTAGAAATTGCTGGGGCCAGTGGAAAAATGGAGATTCTCGATTTTTCCTTTGATTTCAATAATCGCTACACCTTTTGGAGTGGGATTATTGGTGGCTCCTTTTTAGCCCTCTCTTATTTTGGGACAGATCAAAGCCAGGTACAGCGGTACCTCTCCGGAAAATCAGTCAAGGAAATGCAAATGGGCTTAATTTTTAATGGACTTCTTAAAGTACCCATGCAATTTTTTATTCTTTTGGTTGGGGTAATGGTGTTTGTGTTTTATCAATTTAATACCGCTCCTATCAATTTCAATCCTGCCGCCACTGAAACCGTGATGAATTCTTCATACGCCGATGCATATACGCAACTACAACAGCAACAAAATGGCATTTTTGAGGAGAAAAAAGAAGTCATGTTGCAGTATGCAGATAACAAGAGTGAAGCGCTAGCAACGCAAATTGCACTCTATAATGATGACGATAGAGCCAATAGAGAGGCGGCAAAAGAATTGATCAACAAAGCCAATACTGAACGCGTTCTCTCTGTAGAAACAAACGATAAAGATTACGTCTTTATCCATTTCATCTTAAACAATCTACCGCGCGGCTTAATCGGCTTATTACTCGCCGTAATTTTAAGCGCAGCCATGTCGAGCACGGCGAGTGAGCTCAATGCCTTGTCGTCAACCACTACTATGGATTTGTACAAACGCAGCTACGCGCAAGATAAAAGTCCGCAGCATTACTTAAAAGCTTCCAAATGGTTTACCTTGGCTTGGGGCGTTCTGGCCATAATTTTTGCCTCCGCGGCCTACTTGGCGGATAATTTAATTCAGTTGGTTAACATTATAGGCTCCATTTTTTATGGCAATATTTTGGGCATTTTCCTGTTGGCCTTTTTCTTTAAACACGTTAGAGGCAATGCGGTATTTATTTCCGCACTTATTACCCAAGCGCTAGTGTTAAGTTTGTATCTTTTAGATGAGAACAATTACATTAACCTTCCGTATTTATGGTTGAATTTTGTGGGTTGCTTTTTAGCGATAATTATTGCCATGCTCATTGAGTTTAAAAAAATATCAAAAAATAACCGGCTTACATTACTATTTTTAATGAGCATCTTGGCCTGTTTTAGTTATTTAATTTATAAAAATTCCATGTCATGAAAACTATAAGATGGGGCATTATCGGACTTGGCAAAATTGCCAATAAGTTTGCCAAAGATCTACAAACGATTGACCATTGCGAGCTCTACGGTGTGGCCTCCAGACATCAAGAAAAAGCAAATTCGTTTGCCAAGCAATATAATGCCACAAAAGCTTACGATTGCTATGAAGCTTTAGCGGCTGACCCTAATATAGACGCCATTTACATCGCCACTCCGCACAGTTACCATAAGGAACATGCCATTATGTGCATGAACTACAAAAAAGCGGTGTTGTGCGAAAAGCCCTTAGCATTAAATCTTAAGGATGTTGAAGCGATGATTGCTAGTGCCAAGCAGAACAATGTCTTGTTTATGGAAGCCTTATGGACCTATTTTTTGCCACACTACCAATTTGTGCTGAACGAATTGAAATCTAATAAATATGGAGCCATACGAAAATTAGAGGCTGATTTTGGTTTTCAACCTACCATCGACATGGAGTCACGGGTGTTCAAAAAATCACTCGGCGGCGGTAGTTTATTGGATATTGGCATCTATCCTATTTTTGCAGCTTTATCTACCTTAGGACAACCGGTCGATATTGAAGCAAAAGCCACGTTTTTTGACAATGGCGCAGATGCTACTTGCGATGTGATTTTTAATTATAACAATGGCGTCAAAGCTTTTTTAAAAAGTACGCTTTTAGAAGAAACACCTACGGAAGCGCTATTTCAATGTGAACACGGTACTATTAAAATCAACACCAGATTTCACCAACCTTCTACTGTCACTACAACGCTTAAAGGAAGCACCAAGACACATGATTTTGATTATAAAACTATTGGGTACAATTACGAAACTGAGCATTTTAATGCGCTCCTACGAAACAATGCGCTTGAGAGCCCCATCATGACGCACAATTTCAGTAGAACCCTCATGTTTATTTTAGACGATGTGAGACATCTCATTAATTTAAAATACGATTAATCAAGCCGTTAGCTCAACCGTAAAGTGGCCGTTAGTTGTCAAAAACAAATAAGCCCCTCAACATATTGAAGGGCTTATTTGTTTATTTATTTATTTAGAAATTAATTGGACCTAGTTTGCGCCCCACTCTTTCAAAGAATCTTTGTTCATTTTAACATAATCCTTATTTCCAGCTGCTTCTGAAGCGGCTAATGATTTTTTAGCAAGTTCAATGGCGCCTTTCTTGTCGCCTGCTTTTGCATAAATTAAAGATTGTTGTCTTAATTGGTAAAACATAGGTTTTGGAGTCATTGCCATCGCTTTGTCAATCCATTCCTTAGCTTGTTTCATATCCTTTCCTTCCTGATAATAATATGTGGCCGCTGCGTAATAATCGCCAGCACTAGGTCCTTTCATGACTTTCTCAATAGATGAAGAGACAATTTTGTCTGTTGGTACTTCAAATTTAACTCCAGCATAAACGTTTGCCCACATCATACCAAGGGTGGCACCACCACTGGTTAAATCATCAAAAGACATGGTAAAAGTTTCAATATCCATTGGCAACGCAAAAGTTTCAGCAGTTACTTTGGCTGCCACTTTGGAGTCGTCCCATTTTTCTGGATTACCCCAATTGTTTGAATCGGTATAGAACATGACATCCCAAGACTTTTCATTTGGTGTCACGTATAAAGCATAAGTTCCTGCCTTTAAAGTTTTCCCAGCAACGGTTACATCTGTACTAAAAGTGATTTTTGTATTTTGGTTTGCTCCCAAACGCCATACCTGACCGTAAGGAATTAAATCTCCAAATATAGTACGACCTCGCATATTAGGACGGGAATATTCTAAAGACACATCCGTCAATCCCACCTTTTGTTCTATAGTCGAAAATGGACTTGGTTGTGGCGTATCAATCTGTGCATTAACTGAAAAGGTCATCCCAATAACAGCCATAAAAAGCATAATTTTTTTCATAATAATCTATTTTTTAGATGGTTATTTTATGTAATAGGTAAAATTACAGTTTTTAAAGCCCTCAAATGTTAATGAAATCTTAAATAAAATTAACCGATTTTGTTAGTGTGCTATAACTCATGGCATTACTAAAATAGTTCTTAATCACAATTAGCTGTTAAACTTTGTTTAACACAAACCAAAAAAAGTTAAACATTCCGTATCTTTACCTATATTTAAAAATCATGGCAAAAACAAATCATATTTCAGAGCAAAACATCATTTCCTATTATATGGATTATGTTTTAGAACACGGATCACAACCTAAATCGGTATATAGTTTTACTAAGGCTAACCACTTTGAAGAATCTAAATTTTACGAACATTTTGGTTCTTTTGAAGCGATTGAAAAGCATGTTTTCAAAGCTTTTTTTAACAATACAATAGCATTGCTCAATCAGAATGAGGAATACCAGTTGTTTGACGCTCGCAACAAACTGTTGAGCTTCTATTTTACGTTTTTTGAGAATTTAACCGCCAATAGAAGTTACGTGCTCTTTGCGCTTAATCAGCATAAAAACAAGTTGAAGGGACTCGCCTTATTATCAGAGCTCAAACAAAGTTTTATCCATTATATAAAGTCATTAGACATCGAAACCTTAGACCTTAAAGAGGAGCGCTTAGACAACTTGCAACATCGTGCCCTACAAGAGTCGGCATGGGTTCAATTGTTGATCACCCTTAAATTTTGGATGGACGACGGATCCCCTTCCTTTGAGAAAACAGATTTATTTATCGAAAAATCGGTCAATACCAGTTTTGATGTCTTCAATATAACGCCCTTAAAGAGCGTGATTGACCTTGGGAAATTTATTTTCAAGGAAAAAATACACATGCCTAAATGAAAACCATAAATAAGATTCCAGTATCAAAAATTCAACGTGCCTCCAAATTAGTGTCTACGGGTGCCAAAGTCGGGGTCAACTATCTTAAATATTACGGGGATAAATTGACCAAAACGGAACTTGAAGCCCGATCAACACTCAATGAAAATAATGCAGAAGACATTTATGACAGTTTAAAACAACTTAAAGGCAGTGCCTTAAAAGTAGCGCAAATGTTGAGTATGGAGAAAAGCATCATGCCGCAAGCCTATGTTGAAAAATTTTCTTTGGCCCAATTTTCAGTACCACCACTATCGCCAGCCTTGGTCTTAAAAACATTTAAAAATTATTTTGGTAAATTACCTAATGAGCTTTATGATTCCTTCAACACAACTTCCGTAAATGCTGCAAGTATTGGCCAAGTCCATATTGCAGAAAAAAACGGGAAGAAACTTGCTGTGAAAATCCAATACCCGGGAGTTGCCCAAAGTATCTCGTCTGACCTCGCTCTTGTAAAACCTATTGCCATGAAAATGTTCAATATTAAAGGGAAGGATTCTGACAAGTATTTTAAGGAAGTTGAAGGAAAGCTCATTGAGGAAACCAATTACATTTTAGAACTGCAGCAAAGCAAAGAAATCGCTGAAGCCTGCGCACACATTCCAAATCTGCATTTTCCTAAATATTACGAGGAATTATCGTCAGAACGCATCATCACCATGGATTATATGGAAGGTGAACATCTTTCTGAATTTACCGCACATAATGACGATCAATTAGTTGCCAACAGATTAGGCCAAGCCCTTTGGGATTTTTATATGTACCAAATCCATGTCCTGAAAAAAGTACATGCTGATCCGCATCCTGGTAACTTTTTGGTGTCTCATGAAAAGCAATTAGTAGCCCTCGATTTTGGTTGTATGAAAACAATTCCGGACGACTTTTACACGCCTTATTTTGAATTGGCAAAACCCCAACTGATAGCCAACAAGACCTTTTTTGTTGAGAAATTGTATCAACTAGAAATTCTGAGGGAAGACGATTCTGAAGAAGAAGTAGCGTTCTTTACGGAAATGTTTCACGAATTGTTGAGCTTATTTACCCAACCCTTTCACGCCGAAACCTTCGATTTTTCAGATGGAGAGTTTTTTGGGAAGATCACGGAACTAGGACAGCGCTATTCTAAAAATACTGAACTCAGAAAAATGAATGGCAATAGAGGCTCCAAACATTTTATTTATATGAATCGCACTTTTTTTGGTTTGTATAATTTGATGTTCGATTTAAAGGCAAAGGATATTAGCATCAATAATTTTACTACCTTTAAATAGCACATTCGGTCTCATTGATATCTGAGGGCCCAAACCAACATTATACCGTTTCATATGAAAATTCTCGTTACTGGGTCTACAGGCTACATTGGCAAACGCATCATTCCGATCTTAATCAATGAAGGCCATCACGTGGTGTGCGCGGTCCGCGACACATTGCGCGTCGATAAAATTTTGAGCGAGGATCCCAATGTCAGCATTGTTGAAGCCGACTTTTTAAAACCGGAGACGCTTCAAAATATTCCAAAAGACATAGATGTGGCGTATTATCTCATCCACTCGATGTCTAATACATCCAAAGATTTTGAAAAACTGGAAGCCACCTGTGCCGAAAACTTTGAAGCCTATTTTTCTACTACAGAAGTAAAGCAAGTCATTTATTTAAGTGGCATTACTAATGATAAAAATCTTTCCAAACATTTACAATCCCGTAAAAATGTTGAAGATCTATTGGCTTTTGACGCTTATGCTCTAACTATTTTTAAAGCAGGCATCATTGTAGGTTCTGGCAGCTCTTCCTTCGAAATTATTAGAGATTTAGTCGAAAAATTACCAGTGATGATTGCCCCAAAATGGCTGAATACCAAAACACAACCCTTAGCGGTTAGAGATGTGCTGGCTTTTCTGTCTAAGGCCAAAGGAAAGGAAATTTTATACAATAAATCCTTCGATATTTTTGGCCCTGAAGTATTGACGTATAAGGAGATGTTATTGAAATTCGCTGAGATCAGAGAATTAAAACGCTACATTCTCACAGTCCCCGTAATGACTCCAAAACTGTCCTCTTATTGGCTCTATTTTGTGACCTCAACCTCCTATAAACTCGCCTCTTCATTGGTGGATAGCATGGGCATTGAAATTATTGGTAATAAAAGTGACATCAATACCATTTTAAATGTGCAACCCATTTCCTATCGCGAAGCAGTTGAGTTGGCTTTTGAAAAGATTGAGCAAAACAGCATCGTGTCTAGTTGGAAAGATTCTATGGTGAGTAGTGGCCGCCTTCAAAATAACCTGCATAAATACATCAATGTGCCAACCTACGGCTGTTTTACCGATTTTAAGGAACGTAAAATTGTAGATATGGAGCGTACGGTAAACCGAATTTGGTCCATCGGAGGGACCACCGGTTGGTACTATGGCACCTATTTATGGAAAATTAGAGGCCATTTGGACAAGTTGTTTGGGGGAATTGGATTGCGACGTGGCAGAACCCATGTGTCGAAATTGGATGCTGGAGATGCCTTAGACTTTTGGCGGGTTATTTTCAGCGATCGCGAGGAACGCAAATTATTGTTGTACGCCGAAATGAAACTTCCGGGGGAAGCCTGGTTGGAATTTAAAATTGAAGACGGCCTGCTCAAACAAACCGCAACATTTAGACCTAGGGGTCTGGCAGGCCGATTGTACTGGTATAGCGTGTTGCCCTTTCATGGATTTATCTTTAGGGGGATGATCAATAAACTTGTAGAAGTAGAAGATCATCAGGTAGTCAGCACCTAATGCCAACCTAAAAAATAAAACTTTTATCAGAGCAATGTTATTAAGATCAAACGCTGAATTTAGAGCTTAAAAAATCACTTCTATTATCGGTCACCTAGAGCGCGATAATTCATTTCAAGTTTAGAATCAACCTAATAAAAATAATCCTTAAAATTTGTAAGTTTTAGCACGGTTAACCTACTAAAGCAAATGGTCTAACCGCATGCTGGAATTCAAATGTTAAAAATTGTTTAATCTTTAACCCCTAAACTTAAACAATCATTTAAATCTGCTATATTAGTCAAATGATTTTGGATACCACTCACACCAATAAAGACCACGACAAACTCATTAATGATTTGGTTGGCAAACCGTTCGGTTTAGTACATTCCATTAAGATGGGTGGCATTGGTTCTAAACGGATGATGGTAAAGGCGGTCAGTCCTAACATGCAACAGTATTTGAATGCGGTTGATGATGTTAATTATGCCAATTTGGAATTGCGTCCTAATGGTGTATTGATTCGGATAAATAAAGGGTTAAAAAATTTTACTTGGGTCATCCCCTATTACCAATTGGTTATTTATAAGACCAATGGGAGTAGCATTCATGCTCAAGGGAAGTTTATTCATTTTAGACAAAACACAACCTTTAGAGAAAATAAAGCTTTTTTCGATAAGCTTTTGGAAGAAAAAGTTAAGTATCATTCGCAATATGATGTGCTTCCATAATATCGAAATTAATAGGGATTCGGTTTTGAAGTTGCTTACGTGCACTCAGCCAAATTCAAAATTGTAAACGTTGCTTTGCTTTGACAATAAAATTGCCAAAGACAGCACTTATAAAAGACCATACATGATTACCGAAAAAAAAGTACCATCACCCCAAATTCAACAGCAACTAAATGGCATATGCCTTGAAGATATTGGCGATGATCATTTATATACCGGATTGGAAACCCCACTAAGACCGGATGCATTTCAACTCTCTGATGACGAAAAGAAAAAACGAATTGCGGTATTATTTGAAGAAATAATGAATGTGATGGGATTAGATCTTACCGACGATTCTTTAAAAGGCACGCCAAAACGTGTGGCGAAGATGTACGTCGACGAAATTTTTTCAGGTCTTAATCCCGCTAATAAACCAAAAATTACCTTGTTTGATAATAAATATCAATACAATCAGATGTTGGTAGAAAAAAATATTACTCTGTATTCCAGTTGTGAACATCATTTTGTTCCCATTTTTGGAAAAGCACATGTTGCTTATATTTCGTCAGGTAAAGTAATCGGGCTTTCTAAATTGAACCGCATTGTTCAATATTATGCCCAACGTCCCCAAGTTCAGGAACGTTTAACCAATCAGATTGCTGAAGAATTGAAGCATATTTTAGGCACTGAAGATGTTGCGGTTATTATCGATGCCAAACATTTATGCGTTTCATCACGCGGGATCAAGGATGAATCCTCAACAACTATTAGCTCATATTACGGTGGAAAATTTGGCACACCAGAAAAAATTGCCGAGTTACAAAATTATTTAAAAGATTAAGATTATGGACATTATTAATGAAGCACTTGAATTTGAAAAACGAAAAATGAAATCACTTTCAACTAGTGATCGTATCGAAATTTCTAGACAAGCCAAGACATTAATTTTAGGCTTGAATGAAATTTATAAACGCAAAAAAGATGAACAAATTATGGACATCATGAAGCGCCTGACTGCAATAAAGCGCAAAGTTGAAAAACGATTGAACGGAAGACCTCTTGTAGCGTAACCGCTGAACGGGCTCATTTGTTACTGTGCTTTTCATATTATCTGAAACACATAAGAAATTACAAGATATAATTAAAAGCTAAACAATGAAGACCATTATTATTATTGGCGGCAGTAAAGGTATTGGAAAAGCTATAGCTGAAAAACTGCTCCCCACGCATTTTATTCTTAATATCAGCAGAAGTGAACCAGATTATTCGCATGCAAATCTGACACACTATTTCTGTGATATTCTTAACGATCAATTGCCAGATATTGAAAATGCAGATGGATTAGTGTACTGTCCGGGAAGTATTAATTTAAAACCTTTTGGCAGGTTAACTTTAGACGACTTCAGGGCCGATTTTGAGATTAATGTTTTAGGTGCTGTAAAAAGTATTCAAAAATATTTAAATATTTTAAAGAATGGAAATCAACCAGTCATTTTGCTTTTCAGTACAGTGGCATCAAAGCTTGGCATGCCTTTCCACTCAAGTATCGCAGCATCAAAGTCGGCCGTGGAGGGTCTTGTAAAATCTTTAGGCGCCGAAATGGCTACAACCCTCAGAATTAATGCGATTGCGCCAACAGTTACCGATACTGATTTAGCATCAAAACTACTTCGTAATGAGAAAATGACTGAGACCATGGCCGATCGTCATCCGCTTAAAAAGTTTCTGAAACCGGGCGAAGTTGCAGACATGGCAGAATTTTTACTGTCGGAAAAATCGGCGTCAATTTCAGGACAAATTTTTGAGCTCGATTGTGGCATCGTCACCTTTAAAATCTAATTATGCTACCAAAATCCATACAAAAAAGCAAATTGTCCACTTCGCGAAACGAACACTTAAAATCTTTACCCACCTTATATGCTGTTTCTATAAACACAATCACTCAAAAGGCGATTGATTTAAATAATTTTAAGGGGAAACATGTTTTAATTGTCAATGTAGCTTCCAAATGTGGTTTTACCCCACAGTATAAAGATTTACAGGCGTTGTATGAGCAATATAAAGAAAAATTAGTCATCATAGGAGTTCCCTGTAATCAGTTTGGTGGTCAAGAATCTGGCACTCCTGAAGACATTAATGCCTTTTGTGAATTAAATTATGGTGTCACTTTTTTAGTGACGGAAAAAATTGATGTGAAAGGTAAAAACCAGCATCCGCTTTACCAATGGTTGACCAACAAAGAAGAAAACGGGGTAAAAAGTTCGTCGGTAAAATGGAATTTTCAGAAGTATTTAATTGACCCCGAGGGACAGTTGATTGACTATTTTTATACACTCACCAAGCCATCAAGTTCCAAAATTACCAAGTACCTCAAATAAGTTTAGCATGAAATTTGTAAAGTTACTGCTCGTTTTTCTTGTAATCAATTTCAGCGCCTTAGGCTTGGGGATAGTATTAATGGGAGATGGTCCCACAAGCGATTGGTACACCTCCCTGCAACAAGCGCCCTGGACTCCTGCAAATTGGGTTTTTGGAGCAGCGTGGACGGTCGTAATGCTCTGTTTTTCCATTTATATGACGCTCCTGTATCTCAAAGAGCCCAGTAAAAAAATCATTACGTTATTTATAATTCAATTTTTATTGAATGTGGCTTGGAATTTTGTGTTTTTCAATCAACAACATTTGGCATTGGGCATGGTGGTAATTACTGCCTTAACCCTCATCATAACCGCTTTTTTAGTGACGTATTTTCAACTCATGAAATTGAAAAATATACTCCTTCTCCCCTATGTGGTTTGGATTGGTATCGCTACCTCACTTAATCTCTATATTTTAATATATAATTAAAATTCCACAGCCTTTTAGCAAGGCTTAAGTCCTGTTTTATGAAAATCTATACCCTGCGCCAAACCCAAAAGCTTCCCATTAGCATTGAAACCGCATGGAATTTTTTATCAGATCCGAAAAACTTAAAGACCATAACGCCTGATTATATGGGCTTCCATATTTTATCTGGTGCGGACAGACCGATGTTTGCCGGTCAAATGATCCAGTATATCGTCACCCCCGTTTTAGGAATTAAAACCAAATGGGTCACTGAAATCACCCACAGCGTCCATAACGCGTATTTTGTAGACGAGCAACGTTTTGGGCCTTACGCCTTGTGGCACCACAAGCATTTTATCAAAGCCATTGATGGTGGGGTAGAAATGGAAGATATTATCGATTACAAACTGCCTTTCGGTATCTTAGGACAGATGGTTCATCCATTTTTGGTGAAGCCTAAATTGGATGAGATTTTCAGCTACCGTAGCGCAAAGCTAGAAGCATTATTTGGTGTTTATCATCCAAAAAAATCACACTAAAAATGACTAAACCACTCACCATTTTTTGGTTCCGCCGCGATTTACGCTTGGATGACAATGTCGGATTTTATCACGCTTTAAAAAATGAGCATCCCGTTCTTCCTATTTTTATTTTTGATCCTGAAATTTTAGACGAACTTCCTAAAAATGATGCCAGGGTCACTTTTATTCACGACTCCTTGCAAACCATGCGTGACACCCTGCAAGATAAGCACGGGAGCAGTCTGGCCATCTATCACGGGAAGCCTCTGGAAATTTATAAACAACTCGTAAAATCTTACGACATTTCCGCAGTGTATACCAATCGGGATTACGAACCCTATGCTTCCAAACGCGATGCGAAACTTTCAGCATTTTTGTCAGAACATGATATCACCTTTAAAACTTTTAAAGACCAGGTTATTTTTGAAAAAGATGAAGTAGTTAAAAAAGATGGCGATCCGTATATGGTGTATACCCCGTATATGAACGTTTGGAAGGAAAAGTTTAAGAGTATTGATTTAGAGATTTATAATACCAATGCCTATCTCAATAATCTGGTTAAAAATACGCGCTTACCCAATTTAAGTCTGTCTGAGATAGGTTTTAAAAAGTCCACGCAGAACATTGCAGATTATGAGGTGACCCCAACCCTGATTCAGGACTACGAAAACACCAGAAATTATCCAGCCAAAGACAGCACCTCACGATTGGGGCCTCATCTGCGTTTTGGCACGGTTAGTATTCGCAAAATGATTAAAAAAGCCATTGCAGAAAACAATGAGATCTTTTGGCAAGAACTGATTTGGCGTGAATTTTTTATGCAGATTTTATGGCATTTCCCGCGTACGGTGGAAGAAAGTTTCAAACGCAAGTACGACCGGATTGAGTGGCGGAATAATGAAGTTGAATTTAAAAAATGGTGCGAAGGCACTACTGGCTACCCTCTTGTAGATGCAGGCATGCGACAATTAAATACTACTGGGTTTATGCACAACCGCGTGCGGATGTTGGTGGGCAGTTTTTTATGCAAGCATTTGCTCATCGATTGGCGTTGGGGTGAAGCCTATTTTGCTGAGAAATTGCACGATTATGAAATGTCCAGCAATATTGGCAACTGGCAATGGGTGGCTGGATCAGGGGTTGATGCCTCACCTTATTTTAGAATCTTCAATCCTACCACCCAAATTGATAAGTTTGACAAGGATTTAAAATACATCAAACGTTGGGTCCCGGAGTTTGACTCCGCATCTTATCCTGAACCTATGGTCGATCATAAAGAAGCACGGGAACGCTGCCTGGAAACTTATAAACGTGCTTTGAATTGACGCTTTATTTTCAAGTGCTACTCACTACGTAATCACGTTGTTGGTGGGAAACACTAACAACGGCGGATTTCAGTGCTCTTTTTGGTGAGTGCTACACTTACTTACTTACTTACTTACTTACTTACTTACTTACTTACTTACTTACTTACTTACTTACTTACTTACTTACTTACTTACTTACTTACTTACTTACTTACTTACTTACTTACTTACTTACTTACTTACTTACTTACTTACTTATTTGTCTTTGCATTGTTGGTGGAAAACACCAACAACGGCATAAGCGCGAAACAAACCTTGTGCTCATTTCTTGTTCTAGATTTCCTTACAAACTTCCTCTGAATTACATACGTATTCTGTCCTAGGACACCGGACGTCTCAACAGAAAACCCCTTAAAAGCTTACCGATGTGCTTACCAAAACACACTTTACTAAAAAATGCCTCAATCACTTGAAGCATTTTTTTATATAGTCGTAAATATTTCTTAGTTCACTCGAGTAATTTTCGCACCGATGGCTCTTAGTCGCTCATCAATTCGCTCATACCCCCGATCAATTTGTTCAATGTTATGAATGGTTGACGATCCTTTGGCTGACAACGCAGCAATTAACAGGGACACCCCAGCTCTAATATCTGGAGAGGTCATGGTAGTCGCTTTTAAACTCGATTTAAAATCGTGCCCGATTACGGTTGCACGGTGCGGATCGCAAAGTATGATTTTTGCCCCCATATCGATTAACTTATCCACGAAAAACAATCGGCTCTCAAACATTTTTTGGTGTACTAACACAGCACCTCTAGCCTGTGTCGCGATAACTAAGACAATACTGAGCAAGTCTGGCGTAAATCCTGGCCAAGGTGCATCAGCAACCGTTAAGATAGAGCCGTCAATATAATTCTGTATCTCGTAACCATCTTTATGTGCCGGAATATAAATATCCTCGCCTTTACGTTCGATGGTGATTCCTAATTTCCGGAAGACATCTGGAATTTGTCCCAAATCATCCCAGCTCACATTTTTAATGGTCAGTTCACTTTTGGTCATGGCCGCCAATCCTATCCAGCTTCCAATCTCAATCATGTCCGGAAGCATTTTATGCTCGGTTCCTCCTAACGTATCGACACCCTCTATAGTCAGCATGTTCGATCCGACACCGCTTATTTTCGCACCCATTCTGTTCAGCATTTTACATAACTGTTGCAAATAGGGCTCACATGCGGCATTATAAATTGTGGTCGTTCCTTCAGCTAGAACGGCCGCCATCACGATGTTAGCCGTACCAGTTACGGAGGCTTCATCCAAAAGCATATACGCGCCTTTCAATCGGTCAGCTTCTACGCCATAAAAATGGTCTTCGCGGTTGTAACGGAATTTTGCGCCTAGATTGATAAAGCCTTCAAAATGGGTATCCAAGCGTCGACGTCCAATTTTATCACCGCCAGGTTTCGGAATATAGCCTTTGCCAAAACGTGCTAAAAGTGGGCCAACAATCATGATGGAGCCTCTTAAACCTTTTCCGTCTTCTTTAAATTCGGCCGATTCAAGGTACTTCATATTTACTTCATCCGCTTTAAAGGTATAAGAGCCGGCACCAATTTTATTGATTTTGACCCCTAATTTTTCTAAAAGGGAAATAAGTTTATTGACATCAATAATGTCAGGAATATTGTGGATGGTGACGGTTTCTGGCGTTAATAAAACTGCACACAAAATTTGTAATGCTTCGTTTTTTGCACCTTGAGGTTGGATACTTCCTTTTAATTGATGACCTCCTTCAATTATAAATGTTGCCATGTATGGTTAGTAGCGTTTTCTGTTGCGGTTGGTATTGCTTTTTTTGCTGTGTACCTTTTTGTTACTGCTGGTACTGGTGTATTTTTTCTTGTTTCGCATTAAGGTAGAAGCATCAGATAAATCTTCATTTTCTACTTTTAAATTGATTTTCCCTCCGGACAATTCATACAAATGATTAAAAATAACATCGTCTTCCACAGTGTCTTTGTTCCAGTTTAAGAAACATTTTTTCATATGGTTGGCAATGGTATAAATCAAGGCTTCCTTTAAATCGCCATCTTCCCAAGTGTTGGCAACATCAATCATTGTTTTGATATTGTTACCATAAAAACGGTATTTTGGAAAATTTTGAGGGTATTCCAAAGGATCTGGGTGCGCCTGCAATTCTTCTTTAGAAGGTTGCGGATAAGGAGAATTCACATCCAAATCAAAATCGGCCATAATAAATAACTGATCCCAAAGCTTGTGTTGAAAATCTGGCACGTCTCTAAGGTGCGGTTGTAAGTTGCCCATTACAGAGATAATGGCGTGTGCAACTTCATTGCGTTCCTCAATGGTAGGACGTTCTTTGGCGTAATGGATCATTTTTTGTAGATGTCTTCCGTATTCAGGAATGATCAAATGTTCACGCTCAGTATTGTATTCTAAATTGTCTATCAAAATATAAATGGTGTAGTATTAATTGTTTTGCAGCGGAGTCTATTGTGCAAGCCTGCAAAATACGAAAAAAAATAAAGAAACTTTAATTGTGATTTAAAAGTTTCGTTAAAAGATGAAATGTGAGTGGTTGTTCATTACAATGACTATGCTCCTCTTGCATCAGAAGGATCCACTTTAAAATCGAAGTTAAACCGTTACTAATCAGAAATGAAATTTTCTAGACACAACACTTAGTATACAGCTTATAAGGTGATGACGCCGTCCACTTTAGAGGCAACTTCTTTATATTTTTCAATGACCACCTCAGGAGTTGGCAACAGGACATTGATAGATACGCTGGTGTAATTCCCGTTTTTGGAAGGATTGGTTTTGATGACGGCGCCCATGTTATTAAAAATAGATTCTATAATCCCTATTTTTTCTCCGTCCGTTTTAATGATAAATTTATAAAGATATTCTGAAGGCCAACTTGAGGTTTCATATAGTTGAGACCTTAATTTATCGTAAAATTCTTCTTGTGTTTTGTCTGTGCTCATAATGGTTTTAATTCAGTTGCAAAGATACATTTTACTTTACATTTTTTAATTCCTATTATAATTACGATTTTTGTTGCCAAAACCTTGCCAAATTGAATACGAAGAAGATTGTTATTACTGGTGGCCCAGGAACTGGAAAATCATCCATTATAGACGAATTAAAGCAACGGGGACACCTTTGTTTTGAGGAAATATCGAGACAGGTAACCCTTGAGGCTAGGAAAAGCGGGGTAGATCAGTTGTTTTTAACCCAACCTCTACTCTTCAGTCAGATGTTATTGGAAGGCCGCGCCAAACAGTTTATGGAGGCCAATACCCATACTAATAGTACGGTTTTTTTAGATAGAGGTTTGCCTGATGTTTTGGCATATATGGACTTTTTTGGCAGTGATTATCCAGAAGACTTTGTCAACGTGTGCCAAAACAACACCTACGATGCGGTTTTTATTTTGGCACCTTGGAAAGAAATTTTTAAAAGTGATAGCGTCCGCTATGAAACTTTTGAGCAGTCTGAGCTCATCCACGATCACCTTCAGAACACCTATAGCCGTTTTAATTACAATTTAATTGACATTCCTTTTGATACGGTTCAAAAACGCACTGATTTTATTATAGATTCCTTAAATTTATAGTGATGTCACACCCGATCACTATTTTAGAACGCTATTGGAATCATACGTCCTTCCGGCCATTGCAAGAAGAGATTATCGATGCCGTTTTAAATAATGAGGATACTTTTGCGCTATTGCCCACCGGTGGCGGAAAATCGATCTGTTTTCAGGTGCCGGCGTTAGTAAAAGACGGGATCTGTATTGTGGTGTCTCCCCTGATCGCCTTGATGAAAGATCAGGTAGATCAATTAAAGGCCAAGGGCATTAAGGCCATGGCGATTACCAGTGGTATTCCCTACAAAACCCTAGACACCTTATTGGACAATTGCATTTATGGCAATTATAAATTTCTCTACCTTTCTCCAGAACGCTTACAACAGACCTTGGTGCAGGACCGCATTCAGCAAATGCCGGTTAATTTAATTGCGGTAGATGAAGCCCACTGTATTAGTCAATGGGGAAACGACTTTCGCCCCGCCTATAAAAATATTGCGGTGTTACGCCAGTTGCATCCCTCCGTAAACGTGATTGCCCTTACCGCCACGGCAAAACCTAAAGTGGTGCAGGAAATCATGACCGAATTGGACTTTATGGCACCAAAAGTATTTCAAGCGTCATTTAAAAGACCAAATATTGCTTATATGGTGTTAGACACCCACGATAAGCATTATAAAATTGGGCAGATTTTGAACAAATACCCCGGTCCCTCCATCATTTATGCCAGAACCCGGCGGGCCACTTTAGAATTGCATGCGTATTTAGAATCCAAAGGTATTTCCGCCACCTACTATCATGGAGGCATCAGTAACAAAGAAAAGAATGACCATTTGGAACATTGGTCCAACAACCAAAAAACGGTGATGGTAGCCACTACGGCGTTTGGGATGGGCATTGATAAACCTGACGTCAAAACGGTCATTCACGTCAATTTACCTGAAAGTTTGGAAAGCTATTATCAGGAAGCTGGGCGCGGGGGACGAAATGGTGACAAAGCCTTTGCGGTTATTTTAAAGAATGCCACGGACGAGCAGCAGCTAAAGCATCAATATTTGAGCAGCTTGCCTTCTGTCGATTTTATCAAGAAGGTGTATCGCAAACTCTGCAATTATTTTCAAATTTCTTACGGTGAAGGTTTTTTAACCCAGCATCAGTTCAATTTTAATGTGTTTTGTAAAACTTACGATTTCCCTACAAGCACGGCATATAATGCTGTTCAAATTTTAGACCGGAACAGCATCATCAGTTTGTCCCAACAGTTTAATTATCAAACCAAACTCCAATTTTTAATCAGCAGTCAAGCCTTATTTGGATATTTGAACACCCACAAACCCTTTGAACCCATCATTAAGGCGATATTGAGAACTTACGGCGGTATTTTTGATCAGAATATGAAAATCAATCTGACTTTAGTGTCCGAAAAATCACAGGTTCCGGAGCATAAGATCATCCAAGTGTTGCAACAATTGGAAAAGGATGGGGTGGTCAATTTTCACCATTCTAACACCGATTCTGAATTAACCTTTTTACAACCTCGAGAAGATGATAAAACCATCAACAGGATTGCCAACATTATTGAACAGCAGCAGCGCCTCAAAGAAAGCCAGATTGATGCGGTAATTACATATATTACGGATGATGAGCTGTGTAAGAGCATGCAACTTTTGGATTATTTTGGAGAAAAAAGAAGTACGCCCTGTGGCATTTGTACGGTCTGCCTTTCCAAAGCAAAACAAGTAAAACGTGCCACCCCCAAAAACATCTCTTATGACATTATTTTGTTATTGGAAACCCAACCCCTTACCTCAAGAGCGCTGGTGGAACAGTTAGACTATTCAGAAAAAGAAATATTAGACACCTTACAGTTGATGCTCTCCAACGCTATTTTGGAGGTCACCAACACCAATGTCTATAAAATAAAACACACATGAAAAAGAACGCGTTACGAATTGTATTTATGGGCACCCCGGAGTTTGCGGTAGGCACCCTGAAATTATTGGTAGAACGAGAGTATACTATTGTCGGGGTCATTACGGCGCCAGATAAACCTGCGGGACGAGGTCAAAAACTGCACCAGTCAGATGTCAAAAGATATGCGCTCTCCCAAAATTTACGTCTTTTACAACCGACCAATTTAAAAGATGGGGAATTTTTAGCCGAATTAAAATCTTTAGACGCCAATGTACAGATTGTGGTAGCGTTCAGAATGCTGCCCGAAGCCGTTTGGAAGCTACCCGAATTTGGCACCTTTAACTTGCACGCCTCCCTTCTCCCCGATTACCGAGGCGCTGCCCCAATACATTGGGCGGTGATCAATGGCGAAACAAAAACCGGCGTGACCACATTTTTTATTGATGAAAAAATTGACACCGGAGCTATCATTCTTCAAAAGGAAGTAAATATCGCGACAGACGAAACCGTGGGTACGCTGCACGACACCTTACAACAGCTGGGCAGCGAACTGGTTATTGACACCCTAAAACTCCTAGAAGCTGGCACGGTCACCACCAGCATTCAGCCCAAAGTAGAACAACCTAAAACGGCCTATAAGCTCGATAAGGACAATTGTAAAATTGATTGGAATGAACCGATAGATCAGATCTACAATAAAATTAGAGGTTTAAATCCCTTTCCGGCGGCGTGGAGTGATTTAAAAACGGGTGAAGACACACTGATGGTTAAATTATTTACAGTTGAAAAGGAATTAACGGCACCTTCTGAACCGATAGGCAGCTTAGTCGCCTCCAAAAATGAGTTGAAAGTAGCGGTTAAAAATGGGTATATACATATTAAAGAAATGCAATTACCCGGAAAGAAAAAAATGGATATAAAGTCACTTCTGAACGGTTATACATTTTCTGAAGGAGCCAAAATGCTCTAAACCCTTGTGTACACTGATATTACAAATAATATGTTAATCCAAGTCAACTTTATTAACAATTGGCTGAAGTTATTAACATTATTTTGGATTTCCCTTGCTATTACTTGCGTAGATGAATAATCCGTATAAATTTGTAGAAGGATTTAACAAAATGTTTAACCTTACTATTAATAATAATTAAAATTTTAATTTTATGAACAAAACAGATTTAATCAATGGAATGGCTGAAAACGCTGGAATTACCAAAGCAGCAGCAAAAAAAGCATTGGATTCTTTATTAACTGATATTGAAGGTTCTTTAAAGAAAGGTGATAGAGTATCTTTAGTAGGATTTGGATCTTGGTCAGTTTCTAAAAGATCAGCAAGAGAAGGAAGAAACCCACAAACAGGAAAAACGATTAACATCAAAGCTAAAAACGTAGTGAAGTTTAAAGCTGGTTCTGATTTAAGTGGTGCTGTAAACTAATAAGTTACTGTATATATTTAAAAGTCTGCTCTTTTGGGCGGACTTTTTTTTTTACTTTTTTTTAACAATTTTATTGGTTTTTTGCTAAATATGTTTTAGATTTATTTTCAAATCATGATTTATGATTACGATTAAACCTAAAAAAGGCCACCTATTAATAGCCGAACCTTCCATTATCGGCGATACTTCCTTTAACCGTTCCGTTGTTTTATTAGCAGACCATACCACTGAAGGTTCCATCGGATTTATCTTGAATAAACCTCTGGAATACACCTTGAGAGACTTGGTTCCTGATACGCTAGTAACGTTTAAAGTGTACAACGGCGGCCCAGTGGAGCAAGACAACCTGTACTTTATTCATAAGGTTCCTGATTTGATACCCGAAAGTATCGAAATTTCTTTGGGAATTTATTGGGGAGGTGATTTTGACATGGTCTTAAGCCTCATCAACCAAGGTATCATTAAATCTTCAGACATTCGATTCTTCCTGGGCTATTCCGGATGGGAACCGTTTCAACTTGAGGAAGAACTCGAAACCAACTCTTGGATTGTTACTGAAAATGTGTATAAAAAGTCCATCATTGAGAAAAAAGACAGCAGTTTCTGGAAAGAGAAAATGTTAGAATTAGGCGGTGAGTACAGCATCTGGTCGAACGCCCCCGAAAATCCGAGTTACAACTAACCCAATCTTATCTTCGTATTCAATTTTTCTAATAATAAAGTCGCAACTTTATTTGAGAAGGCTTTTTTCCTGTAATTCGTTATGGGTTGAATGCCGGTTATCACGTTGGTAATAAACAATTCGTCAGCCTTTTGCAATTCGAAGGGCGAAATTGGCGCTTCCTCCAAGGTATAACCTTCCAATTTTTCTATAAGTTCCATCAGTTGCTTGCGCATAATTCCTTTAAGACAACCTTCAGATAACGGGGGTGTTTTTATCACTTGGTCCTTCACCAAAAACAAGTTACCGTTTAATGCTTCCACCACGGTTTTGTCAGTGTTTAACAGCAGACAATTATCGAACGCATTTTCTTTCGTAAAAATACTCCCTAAGACATTAATGCTTCTCGCATTGGATTTTAAGGTGGATAACAGCCCAGGCCCCACATAAAAATCCTTATACAGTTCCACCGTGTAAGACGCCTCATTTAAGCGGTAAAAATCGGACTCTAAACGCTCCGCCACCATGTTATAGGCAATATCGTTAGAGGTTGGCCCGTACTTGCCGCCTTCCAAACGGTGCACATTAATGCGCACCCTGGCCGTGGCTTTGGTCCATTGATTGGCTTCCACAGTCTTTAAAATCTCAGATTCCAAAAACTCCATGGTAAAGTTCATCGGGATTTCCATACGCATGATGCGCATAGAAGCCATCAAGCGGAAATAATGATCCTCCCAAAATAAAATCTTGGCATGCACCACTTTTAGGGTTTCAAAAAGGGCATCGCCATAAGCGTAGCCTCTGTTTTCTAATGACAATAAATTGGATGATGTGTCGTGAAGGGTACCGTTAAAATTAACCATAAAAAAAGTCTCGAAGTTTTAGAAAAATCGAGACAAATATACCATTTAAAAAAGAGTCTTCCTAGGCAGATCCTAAAACCTGTTTCAAATCTGAAATTTGATTTTCCCAAAGCATTTTCGCTTCTTCCACTTCGTCCTTATCAATAAAATCCGTTACAATAATAGACACATCTTTGGTAATCTCATCTACCTGAATTCTGATTTCAAAGTAATAGGATTGCCCATCTTCGTCATCATTAAGCCATCTGAACTTAACGCGTTCGCCACTTTTTTTACTAAGTAATTTGGCCTTTTCTTCACTGTCATTCCAAATAAAGGTAAACAGCTCGCCACGAGAGTTTACATTGTCCGCAAACCACTCTGATAAGCCTGACGGTGTCGAGATATATTGGTATAAAAGCTGGGGAGATGAATGGATCGGAAATTCCAATTCAAATTTAATTTTTTCTTCCATAGATATTTTTGTTAACCTGCTCAATATATAATTAATTGTTTAGTATAAAAACAAATTGATAGAAAATAATTAAATCTGGTTTTTAATGGTCGTAATGTTTGCGCACATTAATTTTGTTTTTATCTTTGCAGCCTCAAATAATGGCGAGGTAGCCCGCCTGAACGAATTTATTCGGGCAGGCTTAGTGGGTTACCTGCTTGCACCGAAACCAGCCCGACAAAACGCTCTGGCGGAAGGCACGTTCGGGCGGGGAGCGTCGGATTCAGTTCTGACATCCCTGACAGTTTATTTTATGGCGAGGTAGCTCAGTTGGTTAGAGCGTCGGATTCATAACCCGGAGGTCAGGGGATCGTGCCCCCTTCTCGCTACTTGATTACAAGGCAGTTACAAAGATTTGTAACTGCCTTTTTTAATTAGAGGTCCAACATAGGTAAGTACGAACCAATGTATCCAAGGCGTTCCAAATTTTTTAATTCAAATTAACTTGTATTGTAAATTTGGTCCAGGACCAGCTATAAATATATTATTTGCATGAAAGTTATTATAAAAACCTCTACCCACTCTAATATCCTATAGAATATTTTTAGTTTTAGTAAGCGCATTTATAAAATCATAAAATACATTGATAGGCAATTCTATTTAAGAACTTCTTTCTTTAAGATATAATTCTTGTACCAAAACAATCAGAATTACCATTATCGGCGTGGCTAAAACCAATCCCCACCCTCCTGTCAAAACCCCCATTAATAATTGGGCAATTATAATAAGAGCTGGAGGCATGTTAATTAATTTTTTTTGAATAAATGTTGTTATGAAGTTGCTTTCGATCACTTGAATTAGAATATAAAGTCCAACCACTAAAGCAGCCATCGTAGGACTTTGCAGGAGTGCTACCAACACGGCAGGTATCAGTGCAATGATAGGCCCGAAATTCGGAATAAAACTAACTAAACCTGCTAACAGTGCCAATACAAGCCAGAGCGGCATTCCTAAAATGGCAAGACCTATTGCGGTCATAATAAACACAACAAACATAGAAAATAACTTTCCTTTTAACCAGTTACGCAGTTGTTCACCTAACTTCCTTATGACGTGATTTGCTTTTTGTTGTCCTTTTTCTGGTATGAGCTGAATCATGCCTTTCGTATATATTTGAGGGGAAACGGTAAAAAATAAACCAATAAACAATACCACGTAAATATCGCCGAATACCCCGAAAGTTGATTGAAAAAACTTTCCAGCAAATATTTGGACTTTATCCATGGAACTTTTTGATGTTAATTTATCAATAGCGTTTTCACCTATTGTAGTTTTATTTAATCTCTCCTTTACATTCTCAATTGTTCTAGGCAAAGTCTCTGTTAGCTCAGCCATTTGTGCACTGACCTTTGCTCCAATCAGCCAAAATATCCCAGCCATTACTATTAAGGTACCAATAACGGAGATAGCCACGCAAATGCCCTCTTTCCAATTTGTTTTTCGCTGAATAAACCCACTCAAACCCCTAAAAAACACAGCTATGAGCGTACCTGCGAGTACCAACAAAAAAATGCGAAATGTTGCTTCTAAAAGCAATAATAAAATAATGGTAAAAGCAACAACTTTAGTAATAAAAAATACCTTTTTTTTGAAGACACGATCGATTTCCGAATTTGTTTCAGATTCTTTTTTTTGGTTCATGAGAAGATATTTTTGAGTTTTATATTCTGTGTTTTAAGTTTTTGCAAGAATTAACTAGAATTATGTCGTCAATAGCAATTATAAATATATTCAATTTATTGAAACTATAAAATAATGCAAAAATGGATTTTACTACTTTAAAAATTCGTTCAAAATTAGCCGACACATCGGCATTGGTATATTTTTTTGCGTCTATAAGTCGTCTCCTTTCGATCCGTTGTAACTTAAATTGAATCTTCTTGTCCTTAACATCCGCATAGGTCACAAACTCTCCTTGCTTCAATTTTAAGAAAACATCTGCCCTTATTTTTAAAATTTCTTTTCCCTTCGTAAACCGAGTATCAAAATCATGTCTTCCCTGTAAATTCCGCGTATCCCTGAATAATATGATAAAGGCTTCACTAATCTAGGTAAAGAGCGGCCAGTGATCTTATTGACGCATGTAGGTTTCCATTGGTTGAATATTTCACAACCAAAGTAAGTTTTATCCATTGCTTGGTTATAATTTTCCTCATGAATTGAAATGGAATGTGCCTCCTGAGATACGATAGGGGATTGATATTTTCTAGCCTGTGTTAAGCGAACGTGACTTCAAATTCGTAGCTATAAATATCGTTTGGCCGCTTCCCGACTTTTTTTGAGAATGAGCGGGCAAGTGGAATGGAAATCGGAAATTTTGGAGTTTTGGAGTTTGGTCCAAGACCTTTAACTCCTTTTTTTTATCAAGATGTATGCAGTCGAAATAAATCTCATAAGCAACAGTATACAAAAACAAAGATTTCAAATCAATCCTTCTTTACTATGGTTTTGTCAAAATTGTTTCGTTCATTGAAGACAAACTTGCTTGAAATTACAATGCCTAAATAGACTGATAATACTGTGCCCGAAAAAATGGCTAACATAATCATGATCTGATATTTTATTGCGATAAAAGGAGAACTTCCACTTAATATCTGCCCAGTCATCATGCCCGGTAAAGACACCAGCCCAATTGTAGCCATGGAAGCCAAAGTGGGATTTGCAGATTTTTTTAATGCGTTGCGAAAAAATGGGAACAAGGCTTCTTCTTGTGTTGAACCATTCGCAATAAAAAATCGATAGCGTTCCTGATGCTGGTCTATACTATAATAAAATGTATTAATGCCGATTACATTACTCTGTAAACAATTACCCAACACCATTCCTGTAATTGGAATGGCATATTGAGCGGTCATTATATTTGGTAGTTGAATCACAAATTTTAAAAAGAACACATCGATCACCAAAACACCTAAAAAGGTTGCTATAAAAATACTGAAAATTAGATACCTATTGCGTTTCAGTTCACTACGGTCTATGGTTGCAAAATCTGCAACGATGACCATAACCAATATCCAGCCTAAGTTGAGCCACGTATTATCATATCTGAAGAGATACTCAAGATAATAGCCTACGAATAGCAATTGGATGGTCATCCTCACCACTGCAATACCCATCTTTGTGAGCAATCCAGTTTTGAACTTCCATAATATAAGTGCTGGAATAATCAAGATTACAAATGCTATGGACAGTTGCCCCCAAGTAAAATTCATGATATCCATAAGTTACAACTATTTTAGCTCGATTATTTTTGAACAGCGGTCTAACCACCAAGGGTCATGAGAAGTTGATAGGATGATGCGTTTACCATCAAAAAGAAGGTTTCTAATCTTTTCTTTTGAGGCTTCATCTAATGCGGAAGTAGGTTCATCTAAAAGCATGATATTTTTGTCCATTAAATAAGCAATGGCAAGACCAACGCGTTGGCGTTGTCCCGTAGAAAGATTAGTGAACTCTTCTTGCCAAACACTTTTAGGCAATCCAAGGGCCTCGAATGTAGATAATACTTTCATCTCATCTGGACTTTTAGATCTATTGGCAGCAAATGTAAATGGAAAGTAAAATACCTCGCTTAATTTGCCTTCTCCCAAATCAAGATCCTGTGGAACCCAAGTCGTTTCTTTTCGCAAAAGCTGTAATTGAAAGGGTTCCAACGGTTTATCGTTAAATAAAATCGTTCCACTATCCGGAATTTCAAAACCCAATAGTAATCGGAACAAAGTAGTTTTTCCTGCCCCAGAAGGCCCTTTAATCCCAATGAGGTCACCATCTTTTACCTTTAATGAAAATTTTTTAAGTAAAGGTTTCGCGGCCTTATCATACGCAAAGTCAACATTGGAAAATGTTATTTCCATTTATGGAGAGAATTAAAATTATGAATCTGTAGTTTAGCTAGCCAAGTTAAGGTAATAAATAGTATCTAACAACTCTAAATGAGGTACCTCACCATAGCAAATGAAGGGCATATATCAACCAAATCCGATATAATTACTAATTAATAAGGTATTCTTAGCTGACACTCCTAATGGATATTTATTTCAGAAATATGGCCTGTGATAATCTGAGTGATAACCGGAAATTGAACGTATGTTTAAGTGTGCTAGACCTGAGGTTTCTGCCAACTCAGCTATTCTGCACTATTCCACAATTCAAAAATCCCAGATTATCTAAATATAACATTTTTCCATTTTAAAATAAGTCGGGTAAAAAATCAAGACCGCTTTACTGTTAGAACCAAGAAATGAGATTTCAACCGTTAAGCCCTGAAAATATAAACATTAAGATTTTTAATTATCAGGAAATATAATCTTTGTTCACATTCTCATAGAAATTGAGGACATTAACAAAACGGACATGGAAAATCCTTTATCAGCCTATCATGTTAGAAGGTGGATGCTATTTGAATCGGACAACAATTTTTTAAACATATTCCATTCGTTATAATTTCGTCGCATTTAAATTAGTATCTATTAATTTCATCCATCGCCTGATAAAAATGACTTTTTTAATAAAAAAGTTTTTACATTCCTATTTAATCCGTAATTTGTAGTCTAATCATAAAATTTATCTGTTATGTTTAAATTGTTCATCGGCTGTGTTATAATTGCAATTATTGCAGCGATTTTTGGTTTTGGAGGTGTGTCTGAAGCCTTTGCAGGCATTGCAAAAGTGATATTTTTTATATTTATCGTAGGTGCTATTATCGCATTTTTATTGTTTAAGAAGATTTTCTAATCTGATTTGCGATATTGCAGTGCACCTCTAAAGTATAATCAGATTGTGTTTGCCTGTGCCATTAAAAACTTTTTTAAGACACTGATGGACATGGTAGTCGTCATACTCTAAACTTCCTAAATCAGGTATCCAAATATCACTTTACAGAAAAATCGTGAGTCCTTAACGTTGTATATGGGTTTTGCGCAAATACTTTGGATACAGCAATTGATGGCTTCTAGGAACCAAATGCGTTTATAATCTAATCCGTAAATGAATATAAGGGCTATTTTGACGAGGTCAAAACAAAATTTGCAGTAGTAGATTCAAAATCACATGACAATCTCAGAACTTTAAATTGCTAACTTTATAAAGATTGACCTACGCCGTTCTGGTAATCAATGGAGGTGAATTTAATTAGACCGAGATCATCGATATTCAATATAAATTTGACATCGACCCAATTCCATATGTTGTCTTTACGATCAAACTTTGTGCAGCACCTTATTCCAGCGCTCATACTTTCACTCATTTTTATAATCAAGAATCTCATTATACTTTTATTGTGAGAAAGTTAAGAAGCTGTATTTACGCAGAAGTTCTTGTACGTAGTCAAATTGAAAATAACTCTCAGTTTTCTTTATTGAATGCTTTTCGGAAAAAGGCGGTCGCTAGTGGTAGTCAATTCGGTTTTAGAAACTTAATTGTAGTGGTTTTACAGAAACAAATCTGAAGCCATTTATAAAGTAATGGTGCCCTCTAAATAATAGAAAGCATTATTGCTTTTTTTTTTGACCGGAAGCACCGTAAACTGTTCGATCAGGTTGTGTAGGCAGTCCAAATCTGGTAGACTTTTGAGCCGTTGGTACAAGTTATGCTCAGGAACTCGTTCACCCAGCAGAGACTGAGAGAATAAGTTTTCTTGATATGTCTTTATGCCTTCTATTTAAACAAATTAAGATTTTATTTGCCCGATATTTCATTATTTTATTAACTTTTTTCAACAGAATTGTGCAACTGGCACAATATGTAAAAATAATTTTTAGTTCTCCCCTACTTGGAGATTCCTGCGGAATTACCACAAGCTCGGTCAATTTTAATTGTTTTAGGTATTAGTCCCACGCAACTGGTCTTAATGCACCAGTAAATAGTCAAGGCATTATACTGGTTGCATGCTCTAATTGAGATGAGGTTAGGCCCATCAGGGTCGTAGTATAGGCGATGGCTGTAAACCGCCTAAAAGTGCCGTTATAAATAGCAATGGTGCTGTACGTTTAGTAGAATCCAATTTATCAGGTTGGAAGTTAGGGATATAGGACTTGAACGACAGTGAATCACAGATGAGGTGTCGAGAAGCTGCTCTTCCCAGTCAAAAGCTGCGAAGTAGGATCCGAAGTGAAACGTAATTTTAGTCATAGCATTAATTTAAGAGAGAGCTTATTTTTTTTATGTAAGGCTGGCGTCATTCAGGTGGCAAGAACTTTATTCGAGTTGAGTTACGGAACTTGGAAACCTGTTTATAATTGCAAAAGGAAATACCCCATAGGCACCACCTAGAGATAGTAAACTAATGTTGCATTTAGAGGCGGACCCATTTATAGTACTATTGAAGAATTTAAATTGGCACTGGAGCAAAGGGATGAGCTAATTTTATTTACGATTTGCCTACTTGCAAAAGGATGAGATTATATTTGTGAATAAAGTTAGAAGAGCCATGTGAGATGAGACTTTCCTGTACGGTTCTGTAGAGGCTTGGAGTGAAACTCCTCTTGTCTACTCCACCATCACATGTTAGCAACACTATGACAAAAAACACCAATACTCATAATATTAACACAAAATCCGATATGATTTTGTCCAAATCCATATCTTTAATAAAAATAAAAATAAAAAAATGTCACAAAATAATAAAAAGCAATTTGGTATTTGGATGGATTCGCACAACGCGACAATAGTTGGAAAAAAACAAGTTGATCATGGCGAATTCATAGTCATTGGACACGCTAAAAACCCAGGTCCCGATAATAACTCTAACGAAAACGCAGCCAACAACCAAGAAATCACTTTAACGCATAAATTTTTCAAGGACATAGCCAGCACAATGCCCAATGTTGACGAAATCCATATTACTGGAACTGGACAAATACAAGAACAATTCATGAAATTTCTAGCAGATACACCACAATATAAAAATGCTAAAACAAGTGAATGTACTTCAAATGCAATGAGCGATGACAATTTTGTTGCATTTGTAGAGAAGCATTTTAATTAAACTAAAATTTTATTCATAAAAAACCGTTTCGAAATTCGAGACGGTTTTTTTGTTTTGGTAAAAAAGTATAAATTTTAGTTTTTTTTTAAGCTCTGAAGTTTTAAACTTAAATAATCGGAATCGAAAAAATCATAAAAAGAGGACTTTATCAACGATACAAGAGCCCACTTAAAATAATTATATATCTCAAAAAACACATATCTTATTTTAGTTACTGTGTTCGATTTCTGAAATCTTTATCTTCAAATTCATAATAGGGCTGTGTAGCTACGGAAAACTACCCCATGTCATTTGTTTTTTTTGATTTCTACCATAATCATTCAGCTTTTGTGAAATAATAGTTTCGTTAAAATTAGAGTATGACGACACAATTCATTTGTTTAAAAACATCCAAATAGTGCCCTAAAGTTTCCAAACTATTTTTACTGATAGTGTTTCGCCCCATATATTCTAGTATTCACAAATTTAATAAACTTGATAAAAAATTACACTTTTAAAAGCGTTAATGAAGCATTACCAAATGAAAATGATGTTTATCCGGACATCATTAAAACCTTTAATCCTAACACTTATGAAACGGAGGCCAAATGGGAAAAAGGGAAAGGTTTTGAAGTATTTAATGAGAAATTTGACACCAATAGATATGTGGTATCATGATAGATAGAGGACAACAAAAGATAGTCAGTAAAACCATCATCGCTATTTTTTACTGAACTTAAACATTTAATTTCTTTTTTAATAGCATCAATTTATATCTGATTACGGCACTATTTTTCTTATCGAAATCCATAATTTTTATTATTCAAAATAAAATCAACAAAATTTAAGATTATGGCAGAAATTAAAATTAAGAAAAAACAACCGATTTGGCCTTGGATTTTACTGATTGTGGCTATCCTGGCACTACTTTATTTTCTCTTTCTTCGGAATGATGATGATGATACGATAGATGATGCCGCAATCGAAATGACAACATCTCATGAGGTCGATACTGGTGACGATTCAGTGACACTATCCGCTGCAGCAGAATCAGAGATGGCATCCTATATATCTTATATCAATGATGATGCAAAAATGGGAATAGACCATGTTTACACCAATAATGCATTAAATAAACTTATTGATGCAACTCAAGCCTTGGCAAAAACCTTGGATGTGGATGTAAATGTAGATTTAACTACTGCAAAAGAAAATACGGCATCCATTACGGAAGACCCTTATGAAGTTGACCACGCTGATAAAATTCAGAATGCCGGAACACTTATAGTTAAAGCATTGAAAACTATTCAGTCGCAAAAATTTCCTGATTTGAACGAAAATTCAAATGACTTGGAAAACGCATTAATTGCAATCAAGCCCTCCACGAAAACTTTAGAACAGAAGGATGCTGTCAAAAATTTCTTTGAGCAGGCAGGTGAATTGTTAACCAAAATGAAAAATAGATAACATTATGAACACAGAAAAAAACAAAAATTTATATTATTTAGATGACCTTTCCAATTATGAAGTTGCTAATGAGGATAAAGATGTTCGCGGATGGAACGTGAAAGATAATGACGGACGAATTATTGGTAAAGTTGATAATTTACTTGTAAACAAAGCTACTGAACGCGTAGTCTATCTTGATGTCGAAGTAGATAAATCCATCATTGACGCTAATCACAAACCTTACTCGCAAAGTGCCAAAGATGGTATACACGAAATTTTAAATGAGGATGGTGATAACCATTTGATTATTCCCATCGGTCTTGCACAATTAAATCTGGATAGCGAATTGGTTTTTATCAATGAAATTAATCATCAAACTTTTGCAGAAACTAAACGTGTCAAAAAAGGCTCTCCAATTTACCGAGACTACGAGATTATTATTTTGGACAGTTACAACCGAGATAAGCAAGCACAAGAATATGAAAAGGATAACGCTTTTTACGATAGAAAAGAGTTTAAAAGAAAGACCTAAACTTATGAACATTCAAGCATATTTAGCCTTTCTTAATCAAGAAACACTTAATTTTTATGCTGAACTTTTTGACGAAAATTTATAATCGTCAAACTTACGAAGACCAAAAAATTGATATTTCATCATCTTAACGTGAGAAACTGCAACACGTAGAACTAAAATTAAAGGTGCCCATTTTGAGACTTACAGCGCATCGCCTGATAGCCTTTCAACTATGGCAGTCAAGTCTATATGAGTATCGAGATCAATGACCAAAACAAGGCGTCCCACCTGTTTGATAAACTCTCCAAAAGGGACAGGTCCACCAAAATTTCTGGGAACGCTTATAGGGATATTTTGGTAAGGTGTACCGACAAATTAGGAATAAATTAGAGGCTAAACGGCATTAATTAACGGAAAAACCTTTATGAGTTTTTTTAATTTTAAAAAATATATGATACCAACAATTGTTTTAAGTACAGCTTCGATCTTAGTGCGAAGCAAAAAAATCAAAGTTATACTTGCAGGTTTGCAATTTGGATATTTAGCATATTGTATGCTTAATTCTAAAAATAAAAATAAATCGAAGGTATAAATAGTTACCATTTAGTCATAAAAATAAATCACGTGTTTTTTAAGACACATGATATTTATCTTTTCAATTATACTTACATTCAAATTGAAAATAATCACAAGGGGAACACTAATGGATGGCACTAAAGAAGAGCAAGAAAAGGCTAGTCTTAATTAGAATAAATTGTCTTTTGTTTATGACTTTCTCTCGAATTGGTATTATCGGAAATCGAGGAATTATGCAATTAAAGCACTTAAAATAAAAAAGGACAGACAATCTTATATTTAACGTGCGGAACAGGCGTGATTTTAAATATGTTCAACAAGAATTTCAAAATATAGGATTGTTTACCGTCATAGCGATCGGGTAAAACATTCGCCGATTCGGCTTGTTCTTTAAAACCGTTTGAATTGATGCCATAAAATAAATATCAGTCATTGAAGGTACTAAATTTTAGCTAAAACAAATGGCCATGTTCTTAGATATCAGTTCATGTTATTTCATATGAAAATTCATGTAACTAACTGTATTTTTGAGCTTTGAATTTGATATAGTTTACGATTTTGAATTTTCAAAACCTAGCGATCAAGGGATCGTGTCCCTTCTTACTACTTGATGTAAAATGTATCCAAAATTAACGGTTTTAGTTCACTCTAAACCGTTTTTCTTATGCAAACCATTAATGAATTGGTCATCATGAACTTTTAAAATGATGATTTGGAACACGATTTTAAACACCATCCATTTTTTAAACTATAAATTTATAATGGTGCTGACGACCTAAAAAAACGTGGTAAGGTCTACTTTTTCTATGATACCTCCGAGGCAATAACATCGTAGTGCTTGTAGAGTTGTTATGGCAAAATGCACGGTATCATTTGGCTAAAAATTTACCAACTAGATATGTCCGGGTCTTGCCATATTATGATCTAGATCCTGAGATGATTGTTTATTTTCATCAAGAAGCAATACTTAGTTACATACGGTTCCTGCTTGGTTTATCCTGAGCTTGTCGAAGGGTCAGTACCGAGTTTTGTAGTTTCGCTTTCTTCAGATGCAACCTCGCGGTTACCACCCCTTGCGACTTACTAATGCTTCAAGACGTTACTCCAGCGCATAAGGGACTTGCACCCTCTAAATTAATATCTTACTTTGCAGTAAGGTAAAGATGCCCCTACTGGGCACACACACCGTGTATAAGTTATGGCTAGGTCTGTGCCTATTTGGAAAATCCTGCGGATTTTCCAATGAAAAGCACCTGTTTGCAATTGTCCGTGACGAACCACGCCACTGCTCATACACGAAACGTTAGGCAACATTTGAAAAAAGAATTCTGCAAACATTAAAAAATATACTTACCTTTGACGTTAGTAACGTAAAATGATATGATATTATCCTTTGGTTCAAAAGAAACCGAACAAATTTGGAACGGAATCCGAGTTAAGAAAATGCCGATTAAAATTCAAAATTTAGGACGTCGGAAATTAAGAATGTTGAACAACTCACTAGATATTTCCGATTTGCGAATTCCACCATCAAACCGACTTGAAAAACTGACCGGAAAATTAAGCGAATTTTACAGTATTCGGATTAACAAACAATGGAGGATTATATTCATTTGGAATAAAGGAAACGCACGTGAAGTGGAAATAATTGATTATCACTAAAAAATAAAAAAATGGAGAAGTTAGCAAATGTTCATCCTGGAGAAATATTGAATTATGAATTTCTTGAGCCATTGGAAATTACGGCCTATCGACTTTCCAAGGACTTGAAAATACCTCAAACCAGAATTTCGGAAATTATTAAAGGAAACCGTAGAATTACGGCTGACACAGCTTTACGATTAAGCAAATATTTTGGAAATTCTGCCAAATTCTGGCTTGGTCTTCAAAATGATTTTGATATCGAAGAAGAAAAAGAAAATAAGGAAAAAGAACTGAGCAAAATAAAGCAACACGTGGATAAAAACGTTGCCTAATCGAGTGGATGGCTCCCCCATCAAATGACTGAGTGCACCCCTCACACCACCGCACCCTTCGACAAGCTCAGGATAAACCAAGCGGGTCTCGTACCCGCCTGCCGGCGGGCAGGTACGGCGGTTCGCAAACCATCTTCCCAATCGCTCTTTACACCGATTGAAACTATTTTTTACTTTATGAAAAGGCTACAGATATTTCCGTTCCTTATCTAATTTCCAAAAGGATTGCGTTCAGTCTTTCTCCAAATGTGAGACCTATGCAATTTTCTGCACCTCGTTGCTTTTAGGTACTATGACCTCCCCGCCTGAATGACGCAGTCGGTCAGGTGCTGACTTCTCTATTATACCAACTCGTAGTTATAGAGACCTCCCCAGGTAAGAACATCTTCTCCGCCTGAACGGACGGGCAGGTTTCACTCAATCCCTGCCGTATCTACATATTTACCTTTTTGATAATCGTTGGGCGTGACAATGATGTGCTTGCTTACCCGAGTAAATATGCCTCTATATACGGTTCCTGCTTGGTTTATCCTGAGCTTGTCGAAGGGTCAGTACCGAGTTTTGTAGTTTCGCTTACTTCAGATATAACCTCACGGTTACCACCCTTGCGACTTACTAATGCTTCCAGACGTTACTCCAGCGCATAAGGGACTTGCTCCCTCTAGATTAAATATTTACCTTTCCGTAAATAAAGGATGCCCATGCTGGGCACACACACCGTATCCTATGAATTAATGGCTGGTTCTCGCCTACTTGGAAAATCCTGCGGATTTTCCAATGGCAAGTATCGGTTTGCAATTGTCCGTACCGTACTACGCCACTGCTCATACACTAAACGTTGCAAGTAATTGCACCCCAGAATAAACAGATTAAAATTATTTAATATTAAATATTTTACTTAATTTAATATCTTAAAAATCAAGACGATGAAAACTACAAAAAAAATTCACTACAAAAAAAACATGATTTCGCTTGCCTTTGTTTTTTTAACAATCGGCTTGAATGCACAGAGCAATGACCTTTCTGACGCAGAAACTTCTTTTGCTACATCCATTGATAATAAAGATTTAAAATGGTTACCTGCTCCAGATTTCTTTCCTGGTTGCTCCTTTACTATACTTCACGGCGATATATCTAAACCCAATTTGGATTTTTTCTTTAAAATAGAAGCTAATACCGAAGTTGTGAATCATACACATAATTCACCTGAACGAATGATTTTAATGTCGGGAGATTTGGAGGTTGAATACGAAAATGAAAAACCCGTGGTATTAAAAGCAGGCTCTTATGCTTATGGCCCTGCAGGAAAGCCACATAAAGCAAAATGCCTAAATAATGGACCTTGTGTTTTATTTGTCGCTATGGTAGACCCTTTTGATGCAGTGCCAGTTATAAAAAAAGATTAAGGTCGTTTGTAAAATCCGTACAATAAAAAAGCAACTACTTGCAATCGAGAAGACGGGTGACGACTTAAAAATCGCCACTACGCCTCTCACACCACCGTACCCTTTGACAAGCTCAGGATAAACCAAGCGGGTCTCGTACCCGCCTGCCGGCGGGCAGGTACGGCGCTTCGCAAACCATCTTCCCAATCGCTCTTTACACCAATTGAAACTATTTCGTACTTTATGAAAAGGCTACAGATATTTCCGTTCCTTATCTAATTTCCATAAAGATTGCGTTCAGTCCTTCCCCAAATGTGAGACCTATGCAATTTTCTGCACCTCGTTGCTTTTGGGTACTATGACCTCCCCGCCTGAATGACGCAGTCGTGCAGGTGCTGACTTCTCTATTATACCAACTCGTAGTTATAGAGACCTCCCCAGGTAATAGCATCTTCCCCGCCTGAACGGACGGGCAGGTTTCACTCAATCCCTGCGGTATCTACACACTTACTTTTTTGACAATCGTTGGGCGTTACAATGATGTACTTGCTTACCCAAGTAAATATGCATCTATATACGGTTCCTGCTTGGTTTATCCTGAGCTTGTCGAAGGGTCAGTACCGAGTTTTGTAGTCTCGCTTTCTTCAGATATGACCTCACGGTCAACACCCTTGCGACTTACTAATGCTTCCAGACGTTACTCCAGCGCATAAGGGACTTGCACCCTCTAAATTAATATCTTACTTTGCAGTAAGATAAAGATGCCCATACTGGGCACACACAATGTGTATAAGCAATGGCTTGTCCTTACCTACTTGGAAAATCCTTCGGATTTTCCAATGGCAAGTACCTGTTTACAATTGTCCGTGACGAACCACGCCACTGCTCATACACGTAACGTTGGCATTCATTTGACCAAACCAACCAAAACCCGAACTAACCACATATGAAAAACTACTATTTGATTTTAATCGAGAATTTTATCGGCATTGGATATCTGATTTTATTCGTGTTAGGATTTTTTACCGACAATCTGAATTTTTATCACATTGGTGGAATTGGAATGCTGATTTTTATGTTTATTATGATAAAAGGACAACCGAAAAACTTGTTCTCATTTCTGTTTATGTGCGGAATTGGATGTGTAGTTGCATATTTTATTTCTAAATGGTGGTTGGGACTTTTTTGGGTTAGTGCTTTTTATACTGTTGGACAGTTATTTGGAATCAGAGCATTGTTAAAAAACAAAGAGCAGATTAAGAATATGAACCTTGCAAATTTTGCAACGTCTGGAATGAAATCCGGCCATGATAAAATAGGATTAATTGAAATTCTGTTTTTTATTGGACTTCTAATCGGACCATATTTGTTCGCTGACAATTTAATGGAAAATACTGTTGACACAAAAAGTAATTCTCTTGAAAAGGAAATTAAAGAGCAAGTAATGCATATGGAGAAATCCAAAGAATACAGTAATCAAGGAATTCAAATAATGAACTTGAGTGATTCACAAGTAGTAAGTCAAAACAAAATAGATTCATATAAAGAGTTCTTAAAAAAATCAATTGAGGAAGCTAAAAAAGTTGATACAACTGTTCTTAACAAGATTAAGGATGGATATGGAACCATATATTATGAAAAGTATTTAAGAGCTAAAGAATTAGAATTCCAAGGTTACGAAACGGGAAATGCTTCTTCATTAACAAAAGGACAAATATTATATGATGAATTTGTAGATTGGATGAATGAAAATATGACCAATCCAAAATAAAAAAACGAAATGCCAACAAAGTACTGTATTAAAATACTGATAAAAACTCATTAACTTTCACTTAAGGATATCTGTGAGCGACATGATACATTAGTTCTGTTCTCATAATTGCAAAAGTCAATTTCAAAATCTCATTCCCATCAATTATTCCTAGGATCCGGAAGTATCGCCGCCTTACGACTCCATACCACACTCATACTATAAAAATCAAACCGATCTGTTATTCTGCCATAACAGGCATACACACCCAATCCGTTTACGGGATATTTCTCGACCACATCCGTAAAATGGACCGCATCAAAATAATTGCCTTGATGGTCTATAAATGTACTCAGCCGCATTAATTTTCCTTGAGAGGTGTAGTTGAACCTGGTGGTGACCAAACTACCATAAATCAATACTTCTTTGTTGATATGATCTTTCATCTGACTGGCCAAAATGCCATTAGCCATGTCACCATTCACCAAATTAAAATAATTACACAACGGAAAACCCAACAGCTCCATTTCATCATAGGCATTTTCAATCCAATTCGAATTTAGCTTGGGCAACGTGAATTCCTTATGCTGAATTTTAAACAATTTTGATTGCTGACTCTTAGCACCATCAGCGTTCAATTTAAAAATGGCCTGCCACAGCAATTCGGTTTTTGATTGTTGCGTGAACCGAAAGGCGTCAATCCGTATTAAAATAGTCAGCTGTTCAATACTTATGGTGACGCGATCAATAAAATCATCCAAAGAACTATAGGTGCCATTCAGCTGTCGTTCTGTAAGCATTCTTTGCACGGTAAAGGTTTCTAAATTTTTAAGATACCCAAAACCGAGATAGATGGACGTCCCGATTAAACGGTTGGGGTGATCGCTATTATTAATACAGGGTGCACAAATGGTAGCGCCCTGTTTTTGAGCTTCGTGCAAATAATGTTCGACGCTATAAAATCCTCCGCCATTATTTAAAACAGCGGTCATAAACTCTAAAGGATAGTAACATTTTAAATACAAACTCTGATAACTCTCCACGGCGTAAGAAGCGGAGTGTCCTTTGGCAAAGGCGTAGCCCGCAAAACTTTTGATCTGATTCCAGACTTCAAAAATCAAGTCGTCTTGATAGCCTTTTTTTCTACAATTCGCGATAAACTTTTCTTCTACGGCCGTAAATTCTTTGCGCGATCGGAATTTACCACTCATCCCCCGTCTTAAAATATCGGCTTCACCCAGTGATAAATCGGCAAACTGGTTAGCCACTTTTAAGACATCTTCTTGGTAAACCATCACGCCATAGGTTTCAGGCATGATTTCCAACAATACAGGATGGGCGTTTTTCCGGAGTTCAGGATAGCGGTGCCGTTTGATAAACTCTTCTTTCATGCCTGATCCAGAAACGCCAGGTCTGATAATTGAACTGGCCGCCACCAATCCGATATAATCTTGGGTCTGCAATTGCTGCATTAAGCCGCGCATGGCTGGCGATTCCACATAATAAGCACCAATAGCCCCACCCGATTTTAAAAGATTATTGATGTTCTTATCATTTTTAAAGGCTTCCACATTGGTGATGTCAATGGGTGGAACCTCTGGTCTATTTTCTGCGATGATGTCTAAGGCATCTTTAATTTTTGCCAATCCACGTTGTCCTAAAATATCAAACTTAAAGACCCCAACATCTTCTGCGATGATCATATCAAATTGCACCGTTGGGAAGCCTTTTGGCGGCATATCCGTGGCCGAGTAATAATGCACAGATTGGTCTAAAATAAGAACACCAGCGGAGTGGACACTCAAATGATTGGGAAAGCCTTCAATCAATTTGCCATAGCGTAAAACGAGCTGCGCAATCTCATCCAATTGAGACACCACATAATTCCCCTTACTCAGTTTATCAATCTCTTCTTTGGGCAAGCCAAACACTTTTCCCAATTCTCGGACTACAGCTCTATACTTAAACGTATTGTAGGTGGCCATTAATGCTGTATGCGGAAAACGTCTGAAAATATACGCCGTCACATCATCTCTATCCTTCCAGGAAAAATCAATATCAAAATCGGGCGGGGACGCTCTAAACGGATTGATAAAACGCTCAAAATACAAATCCAACTCTATCGGATCAACATCGGTAATTCCGATAATATACGCGACAATACTATTGGCACCACTCCCCCGCCCCACGTGGAAATAGCCTTTACTGTTGGCATAGGACACGATGTCATAATTGATCAGAAAAAAAGCCACAAAATCTAAAGATTTGATGGTATCCAATTCGGTTTTTAATCGGGCTAAAACCTTCTCGTCAGGATTGGAATACCGTTTATATAAGTTATCCTGACACAGTTTTTCTAAAAGTTGATAATCGTTTTCAGCGGAATCCGTATATAATTTTAAGTTTTGTGAGATGCGCTGCTCTCCAAACCCAAATTCAATATGACAGCTGCTCAAAATCCGATTGGTATTCTCAATGATATGCGGAAAATCAGCAAAGGCTTCATTGATTTCCTTTAAGGAACACATCTTATCCGTAAGCTTGCACTCTTCCGATTTCTCAAGTTTGCTCAACAAGGTATTTTTGTCAATAGCTCTCAATAAGCGGTGGGCGTTAAAATCCTTTTTGTCTCTAATGGTTACCGTTTGTAGCACCACTAATTTATCTTCAAGATTTTTAAGCTTTGAAAACCTCAGTTTACGTAACTCTTCAATGGACACCCCTATAAACTCGTGGTCATAAAAATGCGATTTCTCCAATTGCAATACCCGCTCAAAAGGATAAATGATCACGCAATGATCAAAATGAGGAGCACGCCCTGGCAATTCGATTTTGTTCTCGGAATGCTGGGATAGAAATTGGTTGAGCTCTTTAAATCCCTCATTGTTATTGGCAAGCCCAACATATAGTTGTTGGGCACCAGTTCTAAAGTCAATACCTATTACTGGTTTGATATTGAAATCCTTGGCTTTTCTGATAAAATTTAAACAGGCCGAGGTATTATTAATATCCGTCAGTGCTAAAGTCTGGACATCATTTTTTTTGGCAAGTTCTAAAAGTTCAATTTCAGAAAACGTGCCGTAGCGTAGGGAATAATAAGAGTGACAATTGAGATACATTACTGTGTTCTATGGGCTAATACTGTTGGGGGTTCACCATTAAAAGGGTTTCGGAATCGGCCAATGGTTTTCGCACCCATGGAGGAGGCTCGCATAATACTCATCTCGCCGTAGCGCCCTCTAATATGATCCATAGCATTATAAAGGCTGAGCATTTCTTCAGTATCATCAAACAAATTAATCTGATAATGCCCGCTTACAATATCGTTGATTTTCACGCCCACCAAACGCACCAACAGCCGGCGTTGGTACAACTGATCAAACAGTTCCATCACTTTCGGAATGATGATATGGTCTGCGCTCGAATAGGGAATTTTGACTTGCTTGCTATAGGTATTAAAATCAGAGTAGCGAATTTTGACACTGATCACCCCCGCTATTTTATCGCCTCTACGTAATTGAAAGGCCAAGTTTTCCGCCATTGCAAAAATGGTGGTTCGCAACTTCTGTACATCAATAGTGTCTTTATTAAAGGTACGCTCAGTGGAGATGGATTTGCGTTCGTGAAACGGTATTAATGGCGGGTTGTCTATCCCGTGTGCCCTTTTCCAAATGGTGGCGCCATTGGCACCTAAAGCACTGGTCATCATTTCTATGGGCATCTGTTGCACCACACCCACTTTATCAACCCCTAGATTCCGCAGAATCTGATAGGTTTTTTCGCCCACTGACGGTATTTTTCGGATGGACAACGGCGCCAAAAATGATTTTTCAAAACCCGAATCAATCTTGAGCTGATTATTAGGTTTCGCTTCACCAGTGGCCACCTTGGAAACAATTTTATTGACGGACAAGCCGAATGAAATCGGCAAGCCGCTATTCTTAATCACGTTTTGCCTCAGCTCAGACGCATATTTATAACAGCCGTGAAATTTATCCATCCCGGTCAAATCGGCATAGAATTCATCAACACTCGCTTTTTCAAAAACAGGCACTTTTTCCTTAATAATCTCAGTAACCAGATGTGAATATTTGGTATAAATGGAAGCATCCCCACGTATCACCACCGCTTCAGGACATAAATTCCGCGCTACCTTCATGGACATTCCAGAATGCACCCCAAATAAACGCGTTTCATAACTACATGCTGCTACAACACCTCTATCTCCTGTGCCACCAACCAATAAGGGCCGATTCACCAGTCGGCTATCAATTAAGCGTTCACACGACACGAAGAAGGTATCCAAATCGAGATGCAAAATGTTTTTTTCCATACTACAAAATTACTCATATATGTAGCTAAACCTTGCTATTATTTGTAGTATGTGGATAACTTGTTAGTCTGTTTGGTGTCAGGCGGATAGAATCTGGTTGAAAATTTTTGCAGTAAAACTGCGTAGAAATTACTGAAATATGGAGGAAATTCACAGCGCCACGACATCTCGGAAAGTCAAAAAAAAGGGTCCTGCCGATATAAAACCCAGCCGTTTTCCTCAATCAATTTTTCTAATCTATTTTCAAAAAAAGAGAGTTAACATATAAACAACGTCTATCCTAAGTGTGGGTTTTAATTTATGTCGTAATGAGACAGTACCGATACATGCGCAGTCGTATTCCCGCAACCTGACCATAACCGTCAGCGTTTCTATACTTATTTTCAAATCCTAAGGTCATTACGGATTCCCATAAGGTTAATTGCTACAATCGCTTTTAATTTGACCTCCTCATAAGGGATCTAAATACACCATCTTCATCATTCGCTAATTCAGATACAATAGTCCTTGGGCAAAAATTACAAATTGAAAACGCATTCTTATATAATGTTTGAGTTTAGAAGCATAAAATGTAGATGAGCTATAATTTTGAACAAGAGGGATAGTACGTTCTCTTTTTAACGTCCCCCAAACGTTATATAGAAATAGTGCTATCCTGTTCAAAATAATTTCGTATTTCTTCTTTAATGAAAAATTAATTATGAGATCAGGGACTGTGGTAATTTCTTACCTACACATGTATTTTTTAATCATATATGGCGTCATTGGCTTTAGGGTCTTGCCTATTTCTGGATGAAGCCCGATATCCGTAAAACAATCCAAGTTGCCATCATTATTTTTTCCGTACCAAACCCTAACACTACCATCCTCATTAAAAAAATCATAGGTACAGTCGGGATTCTTTAGTTTCTTAAAACGTTCAATCCTTTCCTCTTTGTAAACTTTTAAGGCACCAATTCTTAATTGTTCCTCATCAAATTCAACTTCTTCATAATGATCGCCTTTCCAAACCATCCATCGTTGGCTGTTTATGGAAATAGTCGCGACAATTCCAAACATCAATAAAACACCTAATACACTCCATATTAAAAAACTTCGCTTCGATTTACGCGGATTAGGTTTTAGATGTATGCCTTCATAAAAATTCAATTGTACAAGCCTGTTGAGGTAATGCTGACGACATCACACCGCCACCTAGCACAGGGCGTTAGAAAGAGTTTATTTAGAAAGTCAAAATTAATAGTATTTTAGAGGAATGAAAATTATAAAATCTTCATTCCTCTATGTCTATTTGGTGCTCATCAGCGTCCTATTTCTGAGTGTACCCGCCTGTTTTTCACAACAATCCCAAGATAGTTTAATTTATTATGACCGGTTGGTCAGTCATCCTCATGATGTTGATGACCTTGTCAAATCTCACGATTTTTTCAGTATCGCCAAGGCAGATGCCTTAAAAGCGAAGGATAGCGTTAAGATTATTTATCACATATTCCAATTGGCGCGCATTGAACATAAAGGCGGTTTCTATAGTAAAAGTGAAGCGTCCTCAGTGCAAGCCCTTCAAATTTTAGATAAACTTAAAGACACACCCTACAACATCCACCTAAGAACCTCCATCTACACGCACTTGGGAATTCTGTATCGGGAACAAAAAAACAAACCAAAAGCACTGGAATTATATGAAAAAGCACTTGAAATAGCAAAATCTCCAGAGGACAGTGTAAAGCTCTACAACAACAAATCCAACATTTATAAAGATGTCAACGATTACCCCTCTGCAAAAACAGAATTACTGCTAGCCCACCAACTAATTCCCAGAATCAAGGATACCTTAACAACGGCTTTGGTGTTAGACAATCTAGGGTATGTTAATTACAAATTGAAAGCACCGGATGCATTGCCACTGATGTTACAGGCTTTAGACTTAAGAGTCAACTCCAAAAACGATACAAAGGCGTACCCGAGTTATAAAAATTTAGCCCATTATTATTACGATACAGAGCCAATAAAAGCGAAAGCTTATGCACTTAAAGCCTATGAGATTGCCACACGGCTTAACAGCGCCTCTTACAAAATGGATGCGTTGTCCTTACTGATGGAATTCAGTACTGATGACTATGCCAAAGCTTATAAACACATCAGTGATAGTGTCACTACCACCAGACAATTACAAGAAAACAAATTCGCTTTAATGAAATACGATTTGTCTGAAAAAGTACGGGAAGCGCAAGAAAGCGAACTGATTTCACAAAGGGCAAAAATCGTTAAACAACGGTATCAGTTTATGGCCTTATCATTAATTCTGATCTCCATCGGGCTGTACTGGGTTTTAAAATCTAAACACAAAAAAGATAGCCTTCAAAAGGTGTATGAAACGGAATCGAGCATATCAAAAAAGATTCATGATGACGTGGCAAATAATGTGTTTCAGGTCATGACCAAACTACAACACCAAAACACCAATGAAGATATTTTGGATGCCCTAGAGCTGATTTACGCAAAAACCAGAGATATCTCAAAAGAACACAGTGTGCTTGACTTAGACGATAGCTTTGACGCTATTTTAAGTGATTTGATCATCAGCTATAAAAGTAAATTTATTAATATTATAGTCAAGGATATTTCAAAAATCAAGTGGGATGCCATGTCAACTATTAAAAAGGAAACGATTTATAAAGTACTACAAGAGCTTTTAATTAATATGACCAAACACAGCCAAGCTAGCTTAGCGGTAATTTCATTCCAAGACACGCCACATCAAACGGTCATCACCTATACTGATAATGGCGTTGGTTGCACCCTTATTACAAATACAGGTCTCCAAAATGTGGAAAACCGTATAAAAGCAATCGATGGAACCGTTATTTTTGAACCTGTTATTAACAAAGGCTTTAAAGCCACACTAAACGTGTAATGATGTTCAAAAAGGTTTTAATTGTTGACGATCATGATGATATCAACAGCGGTGTCAGGACTGTTTTAAATAACATGGGCATTTTAAAAATAGATAAAGCACAATATTGTGATGATGCGTATTTAAAGATCAAAAAGGCTCATTTGGAGGATGATCACTATGATCTAATCATTACTGATTTATCGTTCAAAAAAGATTATCGTGACTGCAGCATTCAATCAGGAGAGCAATTAATTGCTGCGGTAAAAACAGAACAGCCTCAACTTCCCGTCATTGTCTATTCCATGGATAATCGTTTGCAAAAAGTACGTGGCCTCATCAGCAAGCATCACATCAATGCCTATGTCTGTAAGGACAGAAAAGGATCTGCTGAATTAGCCCAAGCGATCACAGCGGTATACAACAACACCATTTACCTTTCACCCCAAGTGTCCAACGCCTTGAGTGACAAAGCCGATTTAGAAATTGAGGATTATGATATTGAGCTCATCAAACAACTTGCTAACGGGCGCTCACAAGAGGAAATTAGCGACTACTTTAAACAAAACAATAAGACGCCCAACAGTTTAAGTTCTATTGAAAAAAAACTCAACAAGCTGCGTATCCAATTTAAAGCCAATAACGCCATTCACCTTGTGGCCATTGTAAAAGATCTGGGCCTTATATAAAATCACACATTGCGGAAAACCGTAATGAGCTTTAATGGTTAGGGCTTAATTTTATCAGATTATCTATTAGTTTATATATATTATTAGGGAAAAGTGAGAGGCATGTGTAATAGCATGCCTTTTGCTGTCTGAATATGGTTTTCCGTAAGATTTTATAGGTATCCATATTTAAGTTTGAACTATAAATCTTAAAAGTTAAAATTATGGCAAAAGAACCAATTGGAACCACAGCAAGCACAGCTGAAAACTGTCCAGAATCTGGGGTGTGGAAAGTAGAAGGATTATCTTTTACAGCGGCTCCAATCTCTAAAGGTAACAGAATGCCTCCCTATCAAGGAAAGTCGGTTACTTGGAAATTACTTCAATATGTCTAATCTCTATCTTCTTTTGTTGAATTTAAAACCATACGGAAACCCGTAAGGTTTGGACTTTTAATGAGCCTATGTTCGAAGTGTACAATTTTAATATGAACGTTAGTGGGCCAGATCGAAATGTGGCACAAATCGAACCGCTATAGACTTTTACCATATAGGCAAAAGTGGCACAGTTTGAACCGAAATGCCTGGCACTATGAAACCGAAATCACTGGCACAAATCGAACCGAAGTAACCAATAGCATGCCTTTTGTTGTTAGTAGTATAAAATATCTGTGCCGTTAGGGTGTTATAGGTAGAAAACACACCCCGCGTTTCATAACTACACGCCGCCACCACTCCCCGATCTCCAGTGGCACCAACCAATATGGGGCTATTCATCAGTTGGCTATCAATTAATCGTTTACACCACACGAAGTGGTATCGAGATTGAGATGCGAGATGTTTTTTTCCATACCAAAAAATCATTCACTTACATGTAGCTGAACCTTGCTATTAGTTGCAGTAGGAGGATATGTGTTGTTGGTTTGTTTGGTGTGAGGCCAATAATAAATTGGACACCATTCTCATATAGAATATCAAGAGCTTCCATCCATTAATCTTCCGTCCACTTCTCATAAATACTTAGATAATCAGTATTTAAAAGTATGATTTCAATTACAACTATATCTAGAAGAAATCTTCTGTAAGTTAAAGTGTACATAATTTAATTAAATAATTATATTTGAATCTTCCGCTCTAAAACACTTGTGTTTTTAATAGCAAATCCAGAAACATCAACTAAACATTAAATGTCATTCGACTTTTTAGCAATAGCTCGGAGAATAAATTTATATCATAGTATGCAGTTAATAAATACAGAACACACATTTTCCTTCTACAAAAATCTACACTCTGCACAAGAACCTGACAACGAATTTGATATTAATCAACTGATAGAAGTTATTAGGTATGGCTATATTAAAAACGACATCAAAACTTTGAGAGCTCTAGAATGTAAGAAACAGCGTGGAAAATTTAAACAATCCAAATTACCCTGCGTCACCCTGTCTGGTACATTTGAAAAACGTAATAACGCCCATCTGTTGGAGCATTCAGGTTTAATTCAAATCGATATCGATGGTTTAGAAAAGAAGGATTATGATTTGCAATTTAAAAAATTAGTTTCAGACATTTATACTTTTGTAGCTTTTAGAAGCCCTAGTGGCAATGGCATTAAATTAGTCGTAAAAATAAACCCATCAATTGACACCCATTTAGAGCAATTTTTAGCCCTTCAAAAATATTACCAGGAGGAATATAAAATTGACATAGATGTTGCCTGTAAAGACATTGCGAGATGTATGTTATTATCCCATGACCCAAACATCTATTGTAATCCGTTCTCTGAGGTATACGATGAATTATATATGTCCGAAATTATAGTGATACCTGAAGAAACTCCGAGTGTCAAATATAAGGTTAATGTCAATTCGTCTAATGATCAAGATATCATTGAAAATTTAACGGTAGAAATAGAACGCAATGGCACTGATATTACGGACGGCTATGAAAACTGGATCAGAATTGGTTTTTCATTAGCAAGTGCCTTAGACGAAAGTGGTCGCGATTATTTCCATAGATTATCAAAATTCAATCAAGGGTATAGACCACATGATTGTGATAGACAATTTACACACTTACTAACCAGAAATAATGGTTCTATTACCTTAGGTACACTCATTTATATTGCACGACTTCATGGTATTGAAGTCATATATCCTTCTCAAAAGAATGAGAAATTTAATCCTTTAAATGCTAAGACCATAGAGGCTAGCAGATCTACCTTATATGAAGTATTAAAGCGCAAACGTTTAGAATTAGTCAATACAACAGGAAAACCTGCGTATACAGTGTTCACCAACAAAACCTTAGAAGAATTAGTAGAGAAAAGACCGACATCTGAGGTAGAATTTCTCAAAATCTTCGGCATAAGTCAGAAGAAATGTAACCTCTATGCTAAAGAATTTTTACCCTTAATCATCAATGCTAATGAAGTCATTCTAACCGATGAAAAACCTTCAGTACAAAAATATATTATTCCTAAATTAAAGAATCAGGATGAATCCTTATACCAAGAACTTAGAGGGTTTAGACTCGATTATGCTTTAGAAAACGGACTGAAAGCTTTTCATGTCTTTGGGAACTCAACACTTAATGAGATCATCGAATCCAAACCAAAATCCAAATCAGAATTGCTAAAAGTAAAAGGTATTGGCGAGCGAAAATTAGAACAAATTGGGGATCAGGTATTGGAGATTATTTTGAAATATGCGTCTTGAATACATTCACTTAAGTGAGATTATATATAACGCTACTTGAAATAATTATCAATTTAATAACTCTAATTTCTAATAGTAATAAAAGTAATGACCAATAAGCTTAATTTCAGTTTAGGATTTTCAAAAAATCCATTTTCCAAATTTTCAGCAGAAGAAGAAAGAGAGTTTCATAACGAAATATTTTATGAACCAACTTTTTACGAAACTCTATTAGATGATTTAAAGTCTGGCACTAGCAGATTTATTCTAGGACAAAGAGGACATGGCAAATCTTCAATTATTCATAAATTAAAAAGCGATCTTGGAAAGGCACAGGTCCTAACAGTGATTATTGATAGATTTGATGATGTTTCATTAACGGATAATAAGATTGAATTGTTAAATTTAATACTTCAAGAGTTTGTTACGAAATATGTACTTTTCCTAGAAAAGAATAAAATTTATTTAAAAAAATTAAACAAAGAGGATAAAGAAGCTCTTTGTTTATTAATTAAGCTGTTTTTCCAACCTTTAACTAAAACTGAATATTATTCGAGATATGACAATATCAAAAAAGTAAAAACTCGGAACTTACTTATAGATATATACAATTACATGGTTAGACCTTCAAACTCACTGATAGGCACAAGTATTCTCATAACTTCGAAATTAATTTCCGATTCACTTAATCTTACAAGTTTTGAAAACAAAAGTTCTTATACCGAATTTCTATCAGAAATAGATAATGTACAAACATCAGCCACAAAAGATGAACAAAAATTAAAGAAGAATAAAAGACATCTAAAAGAATTACTAAATAGATTAAATACTATATCTAAAAAAACGTATTATAAATCATCTGTTGTGCTATTTGATAAAGTCGATGAGTTTCAGGAATTAAATCAAAATATACAAAAGATTGCTGATTTCACAGAAGATATACTTACCGACACTGAACTTCTTTTACAAAACGATATCGCTATAGCATTTAGTTTATGGTCTGAAGTAAAACCAATTCTATCCAAAACAGTTCGTTTTGATAAATTCAAAGAAATAGATATTAGTTGGAAAAAAACTAACATGGAGCCTTTGATTAATAAACGAATTTTATATTTCTCAGGAAATACAAGGAGTTTTTCGAGCTTGTTTGAAAATTCAACAGATTTGAATGTTGTTATCGAAATTTCGAACAAATCTCCTAGGGACTTAATATCTTGTTTGTCTGATATTTATGATTTCCAAACATCCAATCCTAATTCCACTGTTTTTGAGAGTAGTTCGGTATCTAAAGGTCTGATAAAGTTTGCAGAAAGATATGACTACCTTTCAATGTATCCTTCAAGAACAGGAAAAAACAAGGATGTAATCAGCATGATTAATCTAATATTAAAAACTAGAAAAATAGATATTACAATATTAGACCTTAATTCCACCTTTAAGCAAAAAACAAGGTGGAGTCAAGCAAGATTAGAGGATATGGTCAAATATAAGTTATTGAGAGAAGATTCCATACTAGGCGCTAATGGTGAAAAAGTTTACAACGTATTAGATCCTAAAATAATGCATCTTATAAAAAGAGGAGTTACAAATTTAGAGAATAACTAGCATTTTGAAAATTAACAATTTCAGAAAATTTAATATACTTTTCAACTAATCAATTTACCTCTAATTTACAATTAAACTAATCAAACTTACGACCCCAATTCATCCAGTCATCCCATTCACAAATACCTGCACAAACTCCCGCATCTTATCCAAGATACGTTCTCCTATTTCTCGTGCTTTTAAAATACTTGGGCGACTATCTAAACATTTAAAAACTTCATCCCTTAGTGGCTCACGGCCTGATGTCGAATAACTCTCTATAAGGGCATTGAATTGTTGTTTGTCAAGCTGTTCATCTTCGCAAAGTCTGGCAAGCGCAAGAATTTTTTCTTCGTGCCAATAGTTTTGAAATTCGTCTTCGACCGCCTCTGGATTGTCAATTTTTGGTAAATTTTCCTCAATAAACTTTTGTATCAGCTCCCGTTTACTTCGCAACTGAATATCCCCTGAAAGCATATCCATAATTGCTTTCTTTTGTTTCGCTTCTTGCGCAGGTGTTGATTCTTTTAGTTTTGCCAATAACTGAAGGATGTACGCCACATTTATTTGGTCGCGGTGTATCAACTCCAATTCAAAATCAATATCATCGAGAATGGATGTTTTCTGTTTGGCGCGGTCTTGTTTTACTTTCTCGTACAGATCGAGATATTTGCTTTTATAATTTTCAAAATCTTGTGCTGACATGTCTAAATCGTCCCAATCAAAATCCGTATAGGATTCCAAGACATTTTTGGCACGCATCAATTGTCTAAAGGCTTGAATAAATGCTAATTCATCTTCTTCGCTCAACAAGTCATCCACACTTTGATAGTTTGGTGTGATTTGTAATAAATTCTCTAAAGCTTCATCAAATTTCTTGGCAACAAGTTCGTAAGGTGGCAAGATGATATCTTCAATCGCATCCTTATTAGAAAACAAGGTAATTGCTTCGTCAGTCGACTTTTTAAGGTTTCTAAAGCATAAGATGTTCCCTTGCGACTTCCGCTCTCCTAAAATCCTGTTGGTTCTGGAAAAGGCCTGAATCAATCCGTGAAACTTTAAATTCTTATCGACATATAACGTGTTCACTTTTTTTGCATCAAAACCTGTTAACATCATATTCACCACAAATACGATATCCAGTCGATCTTTTTCGTCATTGAATGAAATTCTCTCTCGGTCCTTGAGTCGTTTGCTGATGTCTTTAAAATAGTTTTCAAACTGTTGACTGTCCTTGGTGGAGAAACTCGTATTGTACATGGCATTGTAATCCTTAATGTAGGATTCCAATTTATCTCTGGTGTGTGTGGAGCCGTATGTTGGGTCGGGTTCTCCACTGCCATAATAGTCATCATCTGGCATATAATCTTTGGCATGCTCATCATCTTCATTGGTGCCATAAGTAAAAATCGCAGCTATGCGCAAGTCGTGTTCGCCAGCTTCTCTCTTCCGTTTGAAGATGTCGTAATAATTGATAAGTGTATCAATACTATTGACTGCAAAGAGTGCCGAATATTCTTTATTAAACGTCTTTTGATTGTGATAGGCAATCATATAATCTGCTATCTTTTCCAAACGTCTTGGGTCGGCAAACACTTCAGCTTTATCAATATCTTCAACTTCAATATCAATGAAGGTGTTGCTCTTTTGTTTGTATTTCCCAACATATTCAATCCCAAATCGCAAGACATTTTGGTCTCTGATGGCATCAGTAATCACATATTTGTGTAAGCACTTTCCAAAAAGATCCTTAGTGGTGCGTTTGCCCAATTCGTTTTTTGCGGCATTATCTGCAAATATCGGTGTGCCTGTAAAACCAAAGAGTTGTGCATTATTAAAATATTCTGTGATCTTTTTATGAGTATCACCAAACTGCGACCTGTGGCACTCATCAAACACAAACACCACCTTTTTATCTTGAAGGTGTTTCAGCTTCTGCTCATAATGATTCTTGGAGATCGCATTGTTAAGTTTCTGAATGGTGGTCAGTACTAACTTGGTATCGTCCGCCAATTGCTTTACCAATTCATTGGTATTGCCTGTAACGTCCACACTTCCTTTTTTGAAACTGTTGAACTCATTCATGGTTTGATAGTCCAAATCTTTACGGTCAACCACAAATACTACTTTATGAACGTTGGGCAAATCCATAATAATCTGGCTTGCCTTAAACGAGGTGAGCGTTTTACCAGAACCCGTAGTATGCCATATATAGGCATTATCATTGGTGGTTTCCACTTGCAGTACCAACTGTTCCACAGCAAAGTATTGGTACGGTCGCAAAACCATCATAATTTTGTGGGTTTCGCTACGCACAATATAATGCGATAGCATTTTACCAAATTGATTAGTGTTTAAAAATGCATCCGTAAACGCGGTAAGGTCCGTCACGTTTTTATTGTGAACATCAGCCCAAAAGAAGGTCTGCTTCACCGATTGCATTTTATTGTTTGCCAAATATTTGGTATTTACTCCATTGCTAATCACAAATAACTGCACATACTGAAATAATCCATAATTACTCCAAAAGGATTGGTGTTGATAGCGATTAATTTGATTAAACGCTTCCTTAATTTCAAGACCACGGCGTTTTAATTCTATTTGCAACACAGGAATCCCGTTTGCCAAAATCGTGATGTCATAACGATTTTTATAAGTGCCCTCTTGTGCAATTTGATTGGTTACCTGATAATGATTATTGTTCCAGTGTTCCTTATCAAAAAACCGCACATAAAAGATATCGCCATCATCCTTAACTAGTAAAAAGCGGTCGCGTAGCATCTCTGCCTTTTCAAATACGGTTCCCTTTGCCAAATGATTAAGGATGGTATCAAACTCTTTGTCACTAAAGCTGATTTTATTAAAACGCTCTAATTGACTTTTAAGATTACTTAATAGCTGATCACCATCAAGTATGATTGCGCGCTCATAACCTAACCCAACGAGTTGTTGGATGAGGTTGTGCTCTAATAGGGCTTCGGATTGTGTGGACATTACTTTATGATTGAAATGTAAGTACTTATCATTATAGATTACTACAAAATGTTTTCAATTGTTTTTAATTGTTTTTAATTGTTTTTAATTGTTTTTAATTGAAAATAATTATCATTATATTTGTATTCATTAACAACTACAACAACAATTTATAAAATTATTATAAAAAAGGATTGGGGTGTCCCCGGTCGAGCGAAAGCCAAGCAGCAATGTTTGGCTTTTTCTTTTATGGAAATATTTTAAGACCATATCTTTTACCACCTTTTTTATAAAATTTTGGTTCAATTAAATCAAATGCAGGATTGGCCCTGTCCTTATCAATGACATAGCGTGCAATTGGATATGCCAATAAGTCTGCCATTTGCAATCCGTTGATGTTTTCTTTCTTATCCTTAAAAGCGATTTTCATATTAAGCGCTGCCAATCGTTCTGCACTTACATAACCCGTACCACGCGCCATTAAACGTTGAAAATGCTCTTCCAGTTTTTTATCTTCTTTTTTTCCACGCTTTTCAATGACAATGTGTAATTCTTTTTTCGCACTCACAAGACTATCCAAATAAAATACAGTGCGCTCAATGATAAAACTCAATGCCAACTCATAGACATCGTTGGACAATTTACCATAAGTTTTAATGTATCTGTCTTTTCTTATGGCTGATGCGAACACCGTATAATCTTCACTCATGATAAGACTGTTCAATTGGAGATAGAAGTCGGTTTTAAGGTTTATATCGAATAAAATCTGGAATTCTTTCTCACATTTCCTGATATCGCGCGAATGGAAAATAACTGTTTTATTATTCCAAAACCTTCGCTTGATGGCATTAATGTTGTCACGAATGGACTTATAATTAGGTTCTGAAATAAGCATACCACATAACAAAAACACAGGGAAATTGGCATCTAAATTCACCAATCCGTGGTCACCACTTTCGTCTATGTATAAATGGTAGATCATTTAATTTATTATTTTTTTCTCATAACCTTCGTAAAGGCGCTTCTAAACTTTATCGAGTGGGACGCTAGCCATTCAATTGCTTCATCCCTTTTCTCAATGTCATTGTTTAGTTTGTTGATTCTATACATAATTTGATTTCGTGTTTTAAATACTGAAATGGCTTCGTCTAATTTATCATAACATTTTAATTTTCATGATTTGTGCTTGATATGTCTTTATTCGTTATATGCGATGTCTTCTATTGACGAAATGACAAATTGGGTCGAAATGACAAAATCAGGTTTTTAAACAAACATCCCCTGCAGCAACCCCTTTTTAAACGCTTGCGTTTTCTCTATTTGATGCGTGATGGTTTCTATTTTGCTATCTAGCGCTGATAGGTAATTGGCTATTTTTTGTTGTTCTTCTAATTCCGGTATCATTAATTTTATTCTTCCAAGTCTTGAGGTCGATAAACTCAAAACCTTTGTACCTTGGGCTATAGTCATCACTTGCTTTCTTACTTTCCAAGTTTGAATCAAATAACCTGAAAAGCCTAAATGCATTTTGTTTTTTTTAGGTCTTGCTAAAAAAGTATGCAATCCAGCTAAAACTTTTTCATTGTTTAAATTGACAAGTTCAATTGTCTTTCCTATATCATTATAATCCTCTGAAGCGTCTGCAATTATTAAATCGCCTTCCTGACAATAATTCTCTATTTTTATTTTTGAAAGGTCAACCTCTGGATTTATGAAAGGCACTAATTCTTCTTTAATATTGAAGAGCATCGAAAACTTTGTATGAATATCACCATAATGAAGATTTTTCACTTTACCGCATTCATAATTTAATTTGTCTCTTGATAAGGAATTAGTTGAATAAAAAGAAAATATTTGACCATATTGTTTTTCTTTCCAATCCCCATAATCCTTCCCATCATCATCCCCCTCGGCTCCGCTCGGGGCAGGCTTAAACCTCAACTTTTGAGAAAACAACTGTTGCATCACGCCCTTTTTGTACTGCTCTAATAGGGTTTTCTTGGTGTTGAGTTGTTGGAGTTTGCTGTCTATGGCGGTTAGGAAGCTGGCTATTTTTTGTTGTTCTGGGAGTTGGGGAAAATAGTATTTTAGGCTTGCAAAATCCGTTTTGTTTATTTGCGGTACAGCTTGTACACCTGCTAATCTTTTAATTCTACTTCCATTTTTCTCTAAAAGCGAATAAATAAAGTTATTACTGTAGTTTTTTGTCGCTTGCAAAGCATTTATTTGCTGATTGGTCAAGCTGTCCACAGTAATTTGTGCAACCTTTCCAATGGTTGAACCTATACAAACAAATAATACGCTTCCTTTATTTACCTTTCTACCTTTTTTAAAACCTAATTCAGTAATTGTTGTTTTGGTCTCATAAATATATCTACTATCTGCAATATCGGAAGGGGACACAAACATTAATTGGCCACCATAATATTCTCGATTTGCTGTTGGTGGTGTACTGCCTGTAATTACCTTGGCAACTTCTCCTAATTTTTTCTTTTCCCAGTTATCTTCAAATTCCTTAAAGCGTAGTTTAGGAATTAAGGAAACAGATTGCTTGAGTTTGCTTCGTCCTTCGTCCTCGCAATGACTGGCTCGCAGTGACGGTTCGTTGGTAATGACGGTGTTAGTGTTGTTTTGTGCTGCCATTAAAACGGTGTATCAATTCCTAATTGTTTGCAAAAATCGGTAATGGTCGCATCGGTCGCTTTCATGTCGTGTTCTAAAGCTTGTAATTCTTGTGAAACGACTTGCAAGTCCACAGGTTCTTCTTCTTCAAACGTATCTACATAGCGTGGAATGTTGAGGTTATAATCGTTTTCTCGTACTTCATCCAAAGTTGCTACATAGCTGTATTTGTCTTTGGTCTCACGAGTTTTGTAGGTATCTATGATGTGTTCGATATGTGCTTCCAACAAAACGTTTTGGGTCTTTACCTTTTCAAAGTGTTGGCTGGCATCTATGAATAGAATGTTGTCTTTGTGTTGGCGTTGTTTTTTCAGCACCAAAATACAGGTGGGGATGCTGGTACCATAAAACACATTGGATGGTAAGCCAATCACCGCATCAAGATAGTTGCGGTCTTCAATGAGGTATTGACGAATGTGCCCTTCAGCAGCACCACGAAACAATACACCATGTGGCAACACGCAAGCCATAGTGCCATTGTCTGCCAATTGATGCACCATGTGTTGTACAAATGCAAAATCGGCTTTGCTTTTGGGCGCCATCTTTCCGTATGAAGAAAAGCGGTCGTCGTTGATAATGTTATCAGGCTTCCAAGTAGCCGAAAACGGCGGGTTTGCCACAATCGCCTCAAAGCGCATGTCCAAATGTTTTGGGCTTGGATTTACAAGGGTGTCTTCGTTATAGATATCAAAACGCTTGTAGTGTACCTCATGCATAATCATGTTCATCCGGCATAAGTTATAGGTGGTTGGGTTGCTCTCTTGCCCAAAGAATTCGCCCACTTCCTTTACTTCCTTTGCCACACGCAACAACAATGACCCAGAACCACAGGTCGGGTCGTACACATTTTTGAGTTTGGTTTTGTCAACCGTCACCAATTTCGCCAAGATTTTAGACACTTGTTGTGGGGTATAAAACTCGCCTGCCTTTTTACCAGCACCAGAGGCAAACTGCCCAATCAAATATTCGTAGGCGTCACCAAGCACATCGCTATCGGAATTTTCCAATTCAAAGTTAATGCCGTCTAAATGAGAAAGAACTTTGACAATGAGTTCGTTTTTGGCATTTTCGTTTTTACCGAGCTTGCTACTGGTCAAATCCAAATCTTCAAAGAGGTTACCAAAGTCTTCTTCGCTCTCGCTTCCCATCGTACTTTGTTCAATATTGGTCAACACTTTAGAAAGGTCGTCCAAAATAAACTTGCTCTTCCCTCCAGCATTCCCACGTCGTGCGAGTTCGCTAAAAAGTTCGCCAGGTCTTAAAAAGTAGCCTAACTTTTCTAATGAAAAGTCTTTGATGTTATTGAGCAATAGGTCTTCTTGTGCGTGACCTTCCACTTGGTGATAAGTCATTCCATCGGGTTCGAGAATTTCATTGGCATAGAGTTCCATCTTGCGGCTTAAGTACTTATAAAAGATGAAGCCTAATATATAATCTCTAAAATCATCGGCATCCATATTGCCTCGTAGATCGTTGGCAATATTCCATAAGGTTTGTTTGAGCAGTTGTTGTTTTTGGTCTTCGGACATTTAAGTTTGAAAAAATTTTATTGGTGTGTTAGAATTGAATACACAATCAATTAGTCATGAATTTAATGGTTGCGGTATCATCAACTTTTAAAGATAGAAAGTTTTTTAAAATGAACTAGTAACTTAACTGCAAAAACAATTGTCATTCGTTTTATGGCTTCGAATTTTTATCAAAAATTCATTTTAAAATACTGCTATTCCACTACAATTTCCATACATGTATTCAGATGTTTTATAAACAAAGAATAACCCAAAACTAAACACGGTTTGGAGCACCATTAACAAATTACATAATCTTGGCAACCTTTAATAAACACTGAGTTTAACGAATTTCAATGTGACTTCATAATCCGCCGATTAAGATGTCGCTCCGGTTTCTCCTTAACCATTGTTAACTGCATATTTTAAATGAAGAAATCTTGACTTTTTTTTCTAAAAAACGCCATACTTTAAAACTCTTTGGTATATTTTACAGTACGGACTGCTAGAAAATTAAAGCTCCCAGAGCATCATTTCCTTCGCATCGAATTTCAAGCCCAACACCCACGACCGATAAAATTTTAGGCAAATAAAATTGAAAATCATCTGAAGTTTTTAGGGGAATGCATTGTACCAATCCTTATAAACATTAGGTCTTTGCAGCCATTCAAAATCGCGTCTTTTAGTCCATCCTACAGCTGATTTTTTATTTCATTTTCGTGCTTTCCGTACCCATGATTCGGTCCCAAAAGGTAAAGTATAACCCATAATTGGTGTTGAATTCTTTATGATGGTAGTGATGGTGCGTGGCATCAATCCATAGTTTACCAAAAGCACTCTTTCTGAAAAAGTCGGGATAAATTTCAATATCCAGATGGTTGATCACACCGCTGAAGGTCATAAACATCAAATAGACAAAAAGCACATAAATGTTCACCGGCAGGATCAAGAGGATTAGGGGAAGGATGAGCGCTTCCAAAATACTTTCCCAAGGATGGAATGAGAATGCCGTCCACGGGGTGGTACTGAGACTCTGATGATGGACTTTGTGCACAGTTTTATAAAATCTTTTCATATGCATGGCTCTATGTACCCAATAATAATACGTTTCATGCACTGCGAGAACTAAGAATAAGCTTATGGGCAGATACCAAATCCCGTAGGTTAAAGGATCTAAATAAATGGCGGTAAGATTGTGCAACCACAGCCAATACACCAGTGCGCCAAACACGGCAAAAATGGCAGAAGACAGGACGCTCCAATACATTTCCTTCCGGATCTGATCTTTTTTTAACGGCCGTTGGCTCAATATGTCCTCGGAATTAGGACTCTCTTTTATTTTAAGATAATAGAGGTAGAAAAGGCCTGCCGTTGAGAAGTACCGAATCAGTAGAATTAAAAATAAAATTAGAATATAGCTTATAATATTACCCATAATTGATTGACCTCACCTAAAAACAGAGCCTTAAAGTTATGAAAAAATATGCTGCGTTGGCGGTCCATTATTTTTAAATCGCTCCTCCAATTACCAGATTTAGGTTGCCTCAGGTGACATCTTGTAATTTCAAAATTAATCCAATTTCAAATGCGATACTGAAGACAACCCCGCTTAATTTGAACCGCAAGGTGCACGCTGTCTAAAACACTTATCACTTGTAGGCCATGCATTTTGTAGGCTATAAATTTATGGCATGCGCTATAGTTTTTAGGGTCTCTTTTTTCTCTTTTATTTCAACATGTGGAGCCAAATGAGGGTTCCTGTTACTGTCATACTGGTTGCAATTAAACGGTTCAAAAGACCAGCATCACCCTAAAATGGCCCTTACCAGCAAAAAAATGCAAGCGTAAATACCCAAAATATTATGTAAATCATGATAAACGCGCTTCTAATTGGCCTTGGTTTTAATCTAGTCCTCTTGTTTTAAGGTGTTCCATTTGACTCTTTTGGAAAACCACAGTACAATTCCGGAAACGGGCGAGACTATAAAAATGATCGTGGCCACACCCAACATCCGGTCTTCCTATAGTCGTATCCAACAACAGCCACCTGTGCCGTTTAAACATGTGTAACATAAAGTCATCTGCCTTAATCTTTCCTTTTTTGAATAATTTTATTGTATGGATTTACCAAAATTGTACTCCAGTGTTGCTCATTGCCATCTTTTTTAACCAAAATCCGTTCGGCAAGATTATACAGAATAAAAAGTCTTTATAGGACATGACACTAATTTCATCTTCCCATTTTTAGAGTCGTTTCAGAGTCGCTTTCTTTCTGAAAAACCTTGGTAAAGCTTGTCAATGGATTCCTTAAAATGATTGTAACTGGTCTATATAAATGTGACCCCTCTAAAACCTCTGGCGAAAAATGAAAATTATCGATACAACGACACACGATTAGGATTATCTTTAAACTTCAGATCCTTGAGCTAAGCTGAGATAAATGAAAGCAGAACATCAGTATAAACTTAATGCCCAATTTTTAAGTGGAGACCGTCCATAGAAACCTTTTAAATGCATGACAAAAGACGAATTAATCACCCTATTTGAAAGAGATTTAAACAAAGTAATCACTGAGTTAAAGCTTTACAAAAATGAATCTCATATCTGGCGAGTAGAGAAAAACATATCCAATTCGGCCGGTAACTTAACGCTACATATCATTGGTAACTTACACACCTTTATTGGTAAGGAAATTGGAAAAACAAATTATATTAGAAATCGAGAACTCGAATTCACTCAACAAAATGTCTCAAGACAAAATTTGATCAGGAGCATTATTGAAACTATAGAAATGATTAAAGCCTCTCTTTTTCCGATGTCAGACGAAGCATTGAAAAAGGAGTATCCTATTTTAAAGTTTTCAAAAATAGTGTCCACGGAATTCCTTTTGGTTCATTTGGCGACGCATTTGGCGTATCATCTTGGCCAAATAAACTATCACAGACGGCGTATTGAAAACTCCAACGAGAACTCCATATAATACCTACAGAAGAAAATGAAAAAACTTAATTTAGCCTTAATCCTATTGGTAGTATTTTTCCAAAGTTGCAATTCTGATGACTGCGGCGATTGCTTTACGCCCCCAGAAAATTTTAGATTTGAACTTGTGGACAAGAGTAGTAGAGAAAATGTATTCAGCAACGGCACTTTCAACCAAAATCAGATTAAAATCACCAATATGTTAAATAACAGCCCGGCAGAATTTAAATTTATTTCTGAAAATGAAATAAATCTCATCCAGATCAATGGCATCGGATTTCAAACAGAAACTATTCGCTTGCAGATTGATTTGGGAAATACTCCTGTCTTCAACTTTTATGTCGATGCCGAAAGGAAAAAAGAAGACTGTTGTAGTTTTACAGAATTTAAAGACATTAACATCACCAATTCAGATTTTGAATTGGACCCACAAACGGGTGTGTATAGAATACTCGTGGAATAAGATGTTAGACGCTCATTTTTTATTCCTTTTCAACCTCTCCTACACAATTAATATCTACAACAACAAAAGTCCAGCACTTTATTACGTTATAAATTAGGAATCGACTGGCCCTTGTTTATCGGTATTCCGGGTTCTCAAAATTCCACCGGGTACCCTCATCCCAGTCGTCTATAGAATTTCCATACTTTGGATACCCATCCTGCGCCTTCAGTGTGGCGGCCAGATGCAGCAGATTATAAGTCATAAAAGTGGTATTCCGATTCGTGAAATCTGAATCCGTGCCAAGAGGTGGCGAAATCGTTTGGCCCTGCCATTGGGTATCTCCATAACTTGGTCCCGGACCCACTGCGCCAATCCACCCCGCGTCTGCCTGAGGGGGAATTGAATACCCAATATGTTGTAGCGCGTATAAAATACCCATTGCACAATGTTTGATGCCGTCTTCATTCCCGGTGATGAGCGTTCCGCCAACTTTTCCGTAAAAAAGATACTGCCCTTTAGCGTTGGTCTTTCCGCTCATGGCATACAGACGTTCAATAAATTTCTGGGCGATAGACGATTTTTCGCCGAGCCAAATGGGAGTGCCTATGATTAAAATATCGGCAGCAAAAATCATTTTAAAAAGTTCCGGCCAATCATCTGTTTCCCAACCGTGTGCTGTCATATCCGGCTGAATACCCGTAGCGACTTCATGATCTATAAACCGAATGTTTTTTACGCTGACCTCTTCTTTTTCCATAATGGCTTTGGAGACTTGAAAAAGCGTATCCGTATGACTTTTTTCTGGAGATTTCTTTAAGGTACAGTTGACAAATACCGCCGTTAAATTTTTAAAGTTGTGATGGTTCATGGTAATTAGTTTTAAAGAGTTCATCTGTAAGTCTTGATAAGGTTTCAGATGTATGTGTTGCTATTTTCAGATGGGACACTGCGCTCTGTTGCTCAACCGCCATTCAATTTAAGGTAATTTAATTGGACCACAAGCGGTTTTACTGAATTTAGACACCGCAATTGCGATAAGTATCCTTTCCTATAACATACTCTTCAGACGCCAACCAAACGGAACGATCTTGGTTAACAAGCCTATATACGTGAGAGCACCACAATCCGAGACCTCCGAAACTAATCCAGCAAAATGACTGTTAGCCTACCCGAACGTCCCTTGTTCTATTTTAAAATGCCCGCACTTACCAGTGCTAATTATTGGTAGTCAGCACTCTTAAAAAAATTTAGTTCTAGAAGTCTCTAGTCCTTTTTGAATTTTAAATGGTTCCACACTAATATATTTTATCTAGATTAGCATCTTCTGATCTCAAACTAGTCCTAAATTAAAAATGTCCAAATCCCGTTGTGCTATGGTTTTCTTTTGATAATATTCAAATGCATTTTAAACGCTAATCATACCCAGTACATCTGCCAACCCAATGGATACGATCTCCATATTTAATTTCCCTATATGAATAACGACTTGATCACAAACAAAAATTGGTGGCAGCGGCATAAGCGCTGGTTTGTGCCCACGCTCGGGATTGTATGTCTAGTGATTGGGCTGCTGATCTCTTCTGGACTTGGGGCCATTGGTTCTGATGTGACCAGAGCCTATACAGATCCGGCACTTTATGAGGATGCCTTAACCCAAGTCAAATTACATCCTGAGGTTACCAAGCTGCTAGGCACTATCGCTCCCATTGATAAATTTGCGATTTTAGAAGGTCAAATACAATACACTAATGATGATCAAACGGTGAATTCCACCGTTCGGATTAACGGGTCTAAAGGAAAAGCGAAATTAGACATCAGCGCGGATAGAGTGCAAAACGAATGGAATTATAAAACGATCAGGGTTCGTATCGTGAGTCCAACAGAACACAATCAAACCATTGAAGTACTGCAAAAAAAATAAATTGAACAGTTTAATTATTTAGACGGAAAACAATGTAAGGCTGATGGAATATTTATTTACCGCATAAACCCCATGGACTTTAGTAACATGCGTAAGTAACTCATGTGCATTCTAAAAATTGAAATCGGCAAAACACTAACAGTCCATTACTATTACATATGAAAAGAACAGAACTCTATTGGTTTATCGGAACACTCTCGGTTGTAATACTGCTATATCTTGTCTTATTTGGTACTGAAGGATTTCAATCGGACGCCACGACCACCATTGCCATTTACGACACCTATATTATAGTAGCCACGATCTACGTTATTCTAATACTCTTAGTGATAGCACTTTTCTGTGTGTATCTCTTCCGCTCCTTGCGGTATAAATTCAAAAATGTTACAGCAAATGTCATCCTGGCGATAACCACCGTTTTGCTAGCCTATATACTAATGAAGCTGATGCCATTGGCAGATATTATAAATTCATAAACTGAGTATCAGTGGCGACGTCTAAATGATTTAGTAATCAGGCTCACGCAACGATCTATAATACATCATTAGGCAGCCTACGGCATGGAAGTGATTCCTCACAACTCAGCAGAATTCTAAAAAACAGTATCAGTTGTCCGCTTTAAGTATTATCAAGATTGATGTGTGATATACATTAGCGTTATAAGAACTTGTCATATCGTACAAACTTGTAGAAATTTTTTTTAAAGCTTATCCAATAGTTCGATCAGGTTTTGTATTTTTATTTCCTAAAAAGGAGGCTATGTATTGACCAATAGGTATTCTTTTTCAACAAAACAAAGTGTACCAAATCCTCAATGAATGAAGCAGTCAAATGAAATTGCCAGAATCGCAAATTTGCATCAGTATGAAATTCTAGATACGCCTCCTGATGGAAGTTATGATGATATGACGTCTTTAGCATCTAAAATTTTTGATGTGCCCATAGCGATTATCACTCTTGTAGACACCGATCGTATTTGGTTTAAATCGTCTTTCGGAATTGACGTTGAAGAGATCCCGCGGAGTCCCGGATTATGCAGTTCGGCAATTATGTCAGATGATGTGTATATCGTTGAAAACGCAAGAGTTGATCCAAGAACATTAGCAAACCCATTGGTGGCTGGGGTATTAGGTTTGCAATTTTATGCCGCTGCACCCTTAAAATCCTCATCAGGATGTAACCTCGGAACCTTTTGTATTATCGATCAGAAACCACGAATTATAACCGCTAAAGAAACGTCAATGCTAAGGCTGCTTTCGAAAATTGCCATGGAACATTTTGAAGTCAAACTGAAGTCAAGGTTGATGGTTCAAGACATACAAAAAAATCTCCTTAATAAATAGCGGTACTCAAAGAGCAATTCCCTCATTCTTTAAAATTAGGGCCGATTTATCTGTAGGTAGCCTGGCCTCTGACCTACATTTTAACTATCGCAAAAAGTTTGATAAAATGTGGTATTTTGCAGGACATCGCATAAGTTAGGAATCAACTTTAAATTTGGAATGACATTCTTAGGCGATCTACAAACGGCGTGATGTGGTTCAATAAGTACTGCTAAACGCTTAGAAATTATTTGGTGTGTTACAACATCCGACAACTTTTTAACAACGCATATGCCTAACCCTTTTAGAGAACGTTTACTAAAGTTTGGCATTCCGGGTCTTGCCGTCATCCTGATTGCTATTCAATTTTATAATGCACATACTCAAAATCTCAGTAAATGGAAAGGTGGTGGCTATGGCATGTATACTGAACTACATTATATTTACAATCAGGTCCACATTGTCAACGTATCGGTTGATTCTCTACAGAAACACAATCCAAGTATAAAAAAAGCTATACATAAGGTAAAGCTGATGCCTAACCGAACCAATCTTCAGGAAGCCGGCGAACACATTTTAAAAATTACGAATAAGGACAGCATCCACATTCAACTTTGGAAACCTCAAGTGCGTTTCAAACAGCAGAGTTATACGAGAGTCTTGATGGATGAACTTTTCCTAAAAGCCACTGACTTTTGAAAAATTGGATCTTTATAAAGAATAAATTGACCCATCCTATGGCCTTGGCCTCCCTATTGCTGCTTGTGATGTTAACCATTTACAGTGTCCTAAAAGCGGTTGACAATTGGCAATGGAAAGTCGCGGTCATTTGTATCGGCATATTGAGTTGGTTTTTATACAAGGATCGCTATAAACATCCCGTCATATGGCTGGTATTATTTACAGTATTGCTCATCGACCTTTATTTCGATTATTTTACCGTTGCCAATCATCATTTTATGTTCGTGCTGATGGTAGGCGCTGTCATAAGTTACAACTATCACCAACGCAAAGACATCCTTTTTATAAACATCCAGTGGCTCTTAGTCCTGGTTATAGCCGCATCGGTGCTGCAAAAACTAATGTCTCCACAATTTATGTCTGGCGATTTTTATTATTTTATGATGAATCGGGGGTTTCTATTTCAAAGTTTTATGAATGTTGTTCCCGGAAGCGTTGAGATCATAAATTCTAATGATGATCTATTTGCCTCTCTAAAAAAATCGGATCCCAACCTAGGGCTGACCATCACCTTCAGGGATGTTGTTCCGAATCTTGGCGTCATATGTCAAGTATTTGCGTGGACGACCATTGCCATGGAACTGTTAGTGGCCTCTGCCCTACTTTTAAAACCAAAAAAAACGTGGACGCACTTGTTATTAATCCTGATGATTATCGGCATTCTCTGCACTAGAATTGAAACGGGATTTATGGCACTGCTGGCCATCTGTGGTCTTATGTTGAGTGAAAAAGGATTTCTGAAAGGGATATATGTCATTATTATTACAGGATGTATTCTGCTAATTGCGACAAGAATTGGCATGCATTAAAGCTATGATTTGAGTTTATAAAATCTACCGGTCTATCCATTGTCGTCTATAAACTGTATCTCACTATACCACATCTACAAAAACTAATGACATCCAAGTTGGCCATTCCCTGGTAGCCTCTAAACTTAAAATCCTTTTTAAATAAAGCGGATAGAAACGGATTCGTGGTATGTTTTTTGAGCGATAGGCCACCATAATAAACTAAAGGAAGCAATGACGCAAAAAGAAGGTTACGTGGCTATACGCGGCGCAAGACAACATAATTTAAAGGATGTATCCTTAGATATTCCCCGGGATGCCTTAGTGGTGTTTACTGGTGTTTCTGGCTCTGGCAAATCGTCACTTGCCTTTGGGACGCTTTATGCTGAAGCCCAGCGCCGCTATTTAGAATCTGTATCGCCCTATGCCCGTCGCCTTTTTCATCAGATGCCTATTCCGGAAGTAGACCAGATTGATGGTCTGCCGCCCGCAGTAGCCTTGCAGCAGCAACGAGGCTCAGGTACGACACGATCTTCGGTGGGGTCAGTCACCACATTGTCTAATTTGTTACGCATGCTCTATTCTCGCGCTGGCGATTATCCTAAAGGCCAATCGATTTTGTATGCTGAAGCATTCTCCACCAATACGCCTGAAGGTGCATGCCCAGAATGTCACGGTCTTGGAAAAGTTTACGACGTCACTGAAAAAAGCATGGTTCCTGATGATACCTTAACCATAAGAGAAAGAGCCATAGCCGCATGGCCGACCGCATGGCAAGGACAAAACCTCCGTGACATTTTGACCACTATGGGGTATGATGTGGATGTCCCATGGAAAGAGCTCTCTAAAAAAGATCGCGACTGGATCTTATTTACTAAAGAACAACCTCAAGTCCCCGTATATCCTGGCTATGATCGTGAGGAGGTACAACGTGCCATAAAACAAAAGATAGAACCCAGTTATATGGGCACGTTTACCGGAGCCCAAAGATATGTGTTGCACACTTTTGCAAATACCCAAAGCACATTAATGAAAAAACGGGTGTCTCAATACATGCTGAGTAGTGATTGTCCGTCCTGTCATGGCAAACGGTTACGTCGTGAATCACTTTCGGTGACTTTTGCGGGTTTTGATATTGCCGATATGTCTAGGTTACCCTTAAAGCAATTGCTAACAATTTTTAAACCTTACAGTGACGGTTCTGCACCGGGCTTAGCAAAACAAGCTACAAACCATCAAGAAAAAGTGCTGGTGGCGCAACGGATTGCTGAAGATTTGGTAGCGCGTGTTACGGTGTTACTCGAATTAGGATTGGGCTATTTATCTTTGGAACGCAGCACCCCTACATTATCTCCTGGCGAGCACCAACGCTTGCGATTGGCCGCCCAGGTACGCAGTAATTTATTTGGGGTGGTGTATGTGTTGGACGAACCTTCAGCAGGTTTGCATCCCGCAGATACCGAAGCCCTTTTAAAAGCGCTAGACGGACTGAAAGCTTGTGGGAATTCGCTTTTTGTGGTAGAACACGAGTTGGATGTCATCCGTCATGCGGAATGGATTGTTGATGTTGGTCCTGATGCCGGTGAAGGCGGTGGTGAAATTTTATATAGCGGACCGCCAGAAGGCTTAAAAAACATTGAACGTTCTAAAACTCGAGCACATCTTTTTAACGATCAGCCTTTTATAAAACCGACACCGCGTCAACCTTTTGGTTGGCTAACCTTAAAAGATGTTAGCAGAAATAATTTAACACATCTTGACGTGTCATTTCCTTTGGGCGTGTTGACCAGTGTTACGGGCGTTTCAGGTTCGGGAAAAAGTAGTTTGGTAAGTCAAGTGTTGGTTGAATTAATGTCCGATTTCCTTGGCAACACCACGCCTTCTGAAGATCAGTTTGAAGATGCCTTACAACAAGATACCGTAGCCACTTTAACCGGCGGCATCACTGACGGCGCAGAACATATTAAACGGATGGTGGTCGTCAATCAGAAACCGATCGGTAGGACGCCACGTTCCAACCTAGCAACCTACACCGGATTGTTTGATGTGGTGCGGAAACTATTTGCAGCGACAGAACTTTCCAAATCACGTCGTTATACAGCCGGGCGGTTTTCTTTTAATGTTGGTAAAGGCAGATGTCCTAATTGTGAAGGCGAAGGTTTTGTAATGGTCGAACTGTTGTTTTTACCAAGTGTTTATGCCCCTTGTCCAGTTTGTAGTGGCACACGCTACAACGCTCAAACTTTAGAGGTGACTTATCATGATAAAAACATTGCGCAAGTTCTAAAAATGACCGTCAATGAAGCGGCTGATTTTTTTGAAAAAGAAGACCGCGTGTTGCGATCTCTCAACGTTTTACAAGAAGTCGGTTTGGGCTATTTGCGTTTAGGCCAACCCGCCACTGAACTCTCCGGTGGGGAAGCGCAACGTATTAAACTTGCTACGGAGCTGCAACGTATGAGTCGTGGCAAGACGCTCTATATTTTAGACGAGCCCACTACAGGATTACATCCTACGGATGTGGAAAAATTACAATTGCAGTTAGCGAAATTAGTAGACGCTGGCAATACGGTAATCGTTGTAGAACATGATATGCAGGTGGTTGCAGGAAGTGATTGGGTTATCGATATCGGACCTGGTGCCGGGGACGAAGGTGGAAAAATAGTGACTGAAGGCATTCCAGAAGCAGTCGCTAAAAATAAAGAAAGTAAAACAGCTGTCTATTTAAGGCGCACTTTTAACGGCCATCAGTAGGTTAACTTGCGCTTATAAACTATTGAATAAGAAGTGGCAACTCGTAATGGATTGAAGTTTCACTGGGGTAACCTAAACACCTATTACGCTAAGCCTTATTATTTGCACTAAAACTTAAGGGTATTGGGTTAAAGGCTCCCCTGATTAGTCACTACTTTAGAAGAAACTTAAAATTATGAATGTACAAGCATATCTTGCCTTTAACGGCAATTGTCAAGAAGCGTTATCATTTTATTCAGAACTTTTCGACGCTAAAGTTCAGAACCGTCAGACTTATGAAGATAAAAAAATAGACGTGCCCGGCTCATACCGCAACAAATTACAGCATGCCGAACTTAAAGGGAAAGGCGTCAATTTTATGGCTTATGATGCCTCACCAGATACCCCAATAAATCACGGCAACCAAATCCACATGAGTGTTGATGTTGATAAAGTAGATGAAGCGAAACAACTCTTTGAAAAACTATCTCAAGGTGGTCAAGTTCACCACAATTTTAGAGAACGCGAATGGGGCCACTTTGGGAGATGTACCGATAAATTTGGCATCAATTGGATGGTAAATTGTGATCATTAAGCACAATATCTCATAATGTAATACTCATAAAAAGTGTCCTTTTTAAACACAATTGTTTTAAAGGGACACTTTTCTTTGTTAGCATATTAAGGAAGCAGTTTATACTTGCAATATGAAGATAGTGGTCCAACGACGACTATTTTTAGGACTATAATAATTTTCATTAGTGTCCGGTAAAAATATACAGTAATTAATAAACTCACTTTGGATCAAGAGACCTTAGGAGATTTTCGAAATGTCACCTTACTTCTTATAATCTTTTGCTACCAAGAGTGCTTGGATGATTTCAGTTGAAATGATCGTTGTTTGTCAGTGAGTTGCAAGCAAGTCTTTATTCTTTCTTGTCCCGACACCTATCGCGACTAACAACGCAGCGATCTTAATTCTTTATCGGACAACAAATTCTCCAATCCTTTTAGTATTTTTTGATGGTCCACAACATGTCATAAAGCGCTTTTTTGTGACATTATGGTAGCTTATATAGCTAGACAATAATTACCAAACATTTACTTCTATTCTGCGGTGATGCTCGTGATCTGCGGGATACCCTTTCACATGTTCATGGTTTGGTTTCCCGCTGATGTCGCAGATATTTGCAGATTTTTTACTCGTATAAAAAAACGGATATATAAATAGTACTTTAAATGTTTATAAACAGTAGAAAATTTTATCTAGATTAGCATGAGCTGATCGTGAACTGTTCATAAATTAAAAAGGTGCAAAGCACCTTCTGCCATGTATTTCTTTTGATCGTGTTCAATTGTACTTTTGACGCAAGTCATACCCAATCAAGGTTCGAACCCAGTTGATGCTCTATTAAATTTTAAAACATGAACAACGACTTAATCACGCACAAAAATTGGTGGCAACGGCATAAGCGCTGGTTTTTACCTTCGCTTGGGATTTTATGTCTTGTGATTGGGATGGTCCTGTCTTGCGATTGGGCGCAATTGGATCTGATGTGACCCGAGCCTATACTGATCCGGAACTTTATGACGATGCTTTAAACCAAGTCAAAATAAATACTGCGGTTACTAAGGTGCTGGGCGATATTGAGCCCATTGATACATTCGCTATTTTAGAAGGCCAAATTCAATATAGCACTGATGGCCAAACGGTGAACTCCACCATTCGGATTACCGGCAGTAAGGGAAAAGCGAAGATGGACCTAATGGCGGATAGAGTGAAAAACGAATGGCGCTATACAACGATTCGGGACCGTATCATAAGTCCACCGGAACACAAACAAAGCATTGAAGTGCTATAAAAAAAAGGAAACTGAACATTTTAAATTAGAATGATGAGAAGCAACGCTGGCCATTATAAATCGATAACCACGACGGCGACTTCAGGATTGACACAAGGGTTTAAAATTGGATAAGAAATTTTCCGACAGATCACTGATATAATGCGATGCCCTTGCTAACCTGATGCAACAAACTTAACAATTTTCCTTTCTTCCAATGATCAAAATAAAATCAATACTAATCGTATGTTTAATGACCATGCTCATTGGTTTGTCCGCATCCGCTCAACAACTGACCTGTGCCGATTTTAGGGAGGGCAGTTTCTATGTTCCTGCGGATGACGAAACGCTGCTCTCCTATACGATAACCAGAACCGGAACCCAACAAATTGAAACGGTTGAGGATCCCAACAATCTCTTAGGCGCAGATTTTAATAAAACCGCCTACGCAACTATCGAATGGATTGATGCTTGTACGTACCGCCTCATCTACGATAGGAAGCAGATGGTATTGAGCGATTATCAAAAAGCCATCAATCAGAACAATGGATTTTTAGTAAGCCTTGAAACCATTGAGGGACCGTGTTTCTATTTTAAATCATCCCTAAGTGATCAGGACCAGGAGCAAATAATAAAAGGAAAACTATGTAAGGACCAATAAACATTTCCTTTAATTTAGCATTCCTAAAGCCCGTCACATTAAATATTATAAATGGAACCAGAAAAACAAAAATCTAAAGGGAAAGTCGTGGGAATCGTCGTAGGACTTATTGCGTTTGCCATCTCCTATTATGCCGTGCAACAATTTTTTAAACCGGATTTGGAAGCTGAATTAAAAGAAGCTGCAGTTCAATTAAACAAACAGGCACCGCTACAAGTGGATCAATTTGTAAGATTAGATAGTGCGGCCAGCAAAGGCACCACTAATTTTATGTATTACTACACGTTAATCGATATCGATAAATCAGAAGTCAATGTGGACACGATCAACAAATACATCAAACCTGACCTTATTGAGAATATAAAAACCCACCCCGATTTAAAGATCTATCGCGATCATAACATCACCATGGAGTACAAGTACTACGATAAAAATGGCGAGTTTGCCACAGCCATTTCCGTAACCCCCGATCTCTACAAATCAAAATAAAATGAGGTAAGTATCAGGTTGAATATTATTGTCAGGCCGAGCTCTACTGTCACGCTGAGCGCTATTGTCAAGCTGAGCACAGTTGTCAGGCTGAGCGCAGTCGAAGCCCTTTATCAGACTGAACACTACTGTCAGGCTGAGCGCAGTCGAAGCCCTACATCAGACTGAACACTACTGTCAGGCTGAGCGCAGTCGAAGCCCTTTATCAGGCTGAACACTGCTTGTCAGGCTGAGCGCAGTCGAAGCCCTACATCAGACTGAACATTACTGTCAGGCTGAGCGCAGTCGAAGCCCTTTGATAGCCCTAATTGCTATATTTAGGCGGAAGCGCCATGGTCTTACTAAGCACAGTCAAAACCCTTAAAACACCACCCCAACACTATTTTTTCAATCAGCTCCCCAAAACAAGAGCTCTCCCACCACCATCGTATTAAAACTGCTCTGGTTGCCAGTTTTGTCCACCGCCGTCACACCAATATTAGTTAACGGTTTGCTATTTTCCGAAGTCCCATTGTACAAGGACATTTCCAGCGATTTCTTTGTGCGGTCTAAAATAATGTACTCCCAAGTTTCGGCGTATTTATAAAACACTACCCAATTTAAAATCGTATCTGAGGCATCATGACTCCAAGAAATGGTGATCTTATGATCCGCAAATCTTGTCTCCACCACAGGCGCTTTGGGCGGTGTGGCATTAAGCCACGGACTTGCGGGCACCAAAGCCTGATTTTTGTAGGGACCTTCCACTAAGGCTTTAGTCAACATTGGATCTTTTAACAAGGACCCTATACTCCAATGCGCCGTGCCTTTACTCTCAGAAACCATTTTTCGGGTCAAATCGATCTGATTCATGGTTTCCGTAACGTTGGCGGCATTTCGACCATAATCAATCCGAATCCCAGGCCATAAATGACGGTTCTGGGTGTTTTCCTTTTCCCACCAATCCAATAAGAGCGGAAAACTCTGGCCTACCTTATTAATCTCCCAATACAATTGCGGTGTAAAATAATCAATCCATCCTTCGTTCAGCCAAAGCTTGGCATCGGCATAGAGCTCATTATACTGATCCAAACCTTTAATAGAGTGTGGATATCCTGGTCTCCAAATTCCAAACGGACTGATCCCAAATTTCACCTCTGGTTTCTCCGCTTTTATTTCGTGATAAATGCGTTTCACAAATTTATTAACCTCCGCTCTTCGCCAATCGGGCCTGGTCAGTTTTCCGCCACTTTTTAAATAAATCTGGTAACTATCAGCATCGGGAAAATCCTGTCCACCGTTATAGGACGCATAAGGGTAAAAATAATCGTCAAAATGAATCCCGTCAATATTATATCGTTTTACGATATCCATTACTACTGCGGAGGAATGGTCTTGCGTGGCTTGTTTGGAAGGATCCATCCACCACATGCCGTTGCGTAAGGACACCATGATATCAGGATTCGTCCTCACCAATGATTTTGGCACCACTGCCCCACCCGTACCGTGGTGTGCGCGGTAAGGATTTAGCCAAACGTGCAGCTCCATGCCGCGCTCGTGGGCGGCGTCGATCCAAAATTGCAAAGGATCATAGTAAGGCGATGGGGCTTTGCCCACTTCCCCAGACAAAAAGTAAGACCAAGGTTCTAACTGACTGTCGTAAAGGGCATCCGCTTGCGGACGTGCCTGAAAAATTACCGCATTGTAATTATGCGCTTTTAAAAAATCCAATAGTGAAAGAGCTTCTTTCTGTTGTTCTTGTGTGGACAATCCGTTTCTACTCGGCCAATTGATATTGGCCACGGTGGCCACCCAAGCAGCTCGGAATTCGCGCATCACATACGGACTCGCTATAAATTCAGATACCATTTCTGGAAACCCTACTTCAGGTGCTTTTTCTATAAATGACGTGCTTAGAGGCATTGCTTTTTCAGCCACTTCTGATGTGAAGTTAGGGTTGAATTGTTCAGGCGCGACTGCCAACTGCTGTATTTTTAATTCTGAAGCCTTTGGGCTTAGCATGCCCTGCGCTACGCTAGAAGACAGTGTACAAGTAAGGAGAAAGAGGGTAAAAATAGACTTCAGTTTTAGCGGCATATAGTAAGGGGGTAATTAAAGACAAATGTTGCTATTTAATTTGAAAGTGAAAAAGAATTTAACATTAGTTAATGGGCATTTTGTTTCGAGATATCTATTAACAATAACAAAGCTCTCGATTCTTTAAATGTAAAGGTATTCCTTATTGTATATCTGTTTTTTGTCATCCGCCTAAAAATCAGTGAATATCTGCGAAATCAGCGGGAAACATAACCATGAGCATATGAAAGGTTATCCCGCAGATCACGAGGATAATCGCAGCATAAAAACAAAAGTTTATTATTAGTACTTACAAATATTGGTTACGAAATTGCCACAATTAAGAGCTTTATGATATGTTGCGCACAATCAATAGTCCTTGGAATGCAACTAAAAAAGCAACTAAAAAATTTTATAGTGAAAGCGCTTTAATCTTAAGGAGAATTTAACCATGAGACACATATATGTAACTACTTACAACTTAAACTTGAAAATTAAGGCAAGTTTCATTAGCGTTACCATAACCTGTAAACCATGGAATTTTTGAAATCTTATTCCCATTAAAGGCTATAGTATTTCATAAAAATACCCATTTTTTCTGCCTCATGTTTAAGTCAAAGTTTGGGCTTAACTAAACGCTAGTAGAAAACCATACAAGTTTTAGCAAAAAAAAATTATCATTTAAAAAAGAGATGATAAGTTTTATATCTTTATAACCCAATTAGTCATAGCTATGAAATTCACCAAACAACAAGCAGAACAAGAGCATCAAAAAGCAGCGAAAAAATTCTCTAAGGAAGATTTGAATCAAATTTTAAAAAAAGATGATGAGCTGAAGACAAAATTTAAAAACAACAAAAATCTTTTACACTATTGGGAAGATTTCAAGCTCTTGTTTTCCTTAATCAGAGATTACTCCAAAGGTATTTATACGCAAATTCCGTGGCTGAGCATTGTTTCCATTGGCGCTGCTTTGGCCTACATATTATCCCCTATTGACGCCATCCCGGATTTTATTCCTGTAGTTGGATTGATCGATGATGCAGCCGTATTTGCATTTTGCCTCCGACTGTTGTCGAAGGATATTGAGGATTATAAAAACTGGAAGGATAATCGTTCATAAAAATTTCATTCGCCTTTTTAAATAGTAAATGATAAGTGCCCGATAAAAATAAATAATAAATTAACAAACTCATTTAAAGCAAAAGACATTAGAAGATTTCCGAAATGAGACCTTGCATTTTAGAAACTGTTTCTACCGAGAGGGAATGTGAATTTTATTTTAAATGATCGTTGTTTGTCAGTTAGTTGCAAACAAGTCTTTATTCTTATTCTAACAGCGCAGCGATGTTGATTCTTTATCGGACAATAATAATAGTAAATATTAAAAATTTGGCCAAAGTTCCTGATCCCTATAACCCCCTAAGACTCCTCCAAGGCGGCGGGATCAAACTTTGTAATCTTCTCCTTATCGTCCTCTAAGGCGCTACAATTAGGACAAACATGTACCAGGCCTTCTTTAATATGGTAGCCATCTACATGCTCGCGTACAAATCTTTGAACCAACATAAACGAATCTTTGTGATTATTCACATCTACCTGCTTATCCTTAAATAACTTGCGCAGTTTTCCGTCATATTCCTGAAAGCCCCAGCATAAGGCACAAACACCTTCAGGAGCTTCATCTTTTGTTTCGCTTTGGGGCTTCTTAAAAAACGCCAAAATGTTGTTTATAATCGTCATGATATTTCTGTTTTTCAGTTCTTAGTAATTTACGGAATTTTCTTCAAACCCCAACGTTCCCCCCGTTGATTTGACACTTTGTCTCTTTACTCAAACTGTCTTACGTAGAGGTAAATACCCAGAACGCTTAGGATATGCCAGGTTTTCATTATTTTTGATAGGACTAAATACCAATATCATGAAACACCTACTGACACTCCTCTGCTGTAACCTCCTCGTCTTAGGGATGCAAGCACAAAGCCTTATTGGTGCTTGGGAACACACTTCCTCAGCCACTAACGGCGAACATACCAAACAAGTGCTGATTTTTACAGATGGTTATTTTTCAAACACAATTTATGGCAAGTCCAGCGGAGCCTTTGTAAAATCCAGTGGCGGGTCTTGGCATTTACAAGATGGCGTTCTGACCCAACATCTCGAATTTGATACCGAAACACCAAGGCAGATCGGCACCGACGTCCATACAAAGGTAAGCGTTGATGACCACAGCTTAACGGTCAATGAGGCATTACAGTTTAAGCGGATTGACTCAGGAACCCCGGGCCAGTTACAAGGCGCTTATCTCATGTCTGGACGGGTCGTAGATGGCAAAAATCAAATCCGTGATACCAGTGGCTCACGTAAAACCATGAAAATTCTATCGGGTACGCGCTTTCAATGGATTGCCTATCATACGGACAGCAAAGAATTTATGGGTACGGGTGGTGGCACTTATACCACTGAGGCTGGAGTTTATACAGAAACCATCGAATTCTTTTCACGAGATGTCTCGCGGGTGGGCAATAGTTTACAATTTGATTATGAATTAGTTGATGGCCACTGGCAACATTCCGGCTTGTCCAGTAAAGGCGATCCCATCCATGAAATTTGGGGTTTAAGGAAATAAGATTGTAATTTTGAAATCCGATTGGTTTAACAACTCGGTATTATTTTTAAAATATGGCGACTTTTTATAGAAGCGCTTGTAACCGATTCAATTTAGCATGATGTCAACACACGAAGATACTATACCCTCCCAAAAATCCATGAAACTTGCGGAAGCGCTTTTATTAAGAGCGGATCTCATAAAGAAAATTGACCAGTTTCAAAATAGGATTCGGCCCATTTTAATTGTGTCGGATGATAAATTGCCACAGGAAGATCCTGACAAATTACTGGCACAGTTGAGAAAAGCGATCCAGGATTTGGAAGTGTTAGTGGTCCGCATCAACAAGACCAATAACAGCACTCCTATTGACGATGAAGGCATGCTGATGGAGGCCTTGGCCAAACGGGACAGTTTAAAAATGCTATCTGAGCAACTCAGAACAATCCGATACGCTGCCCAAATTAACAATAGCGGTGAAGCCAACTTGAAATCCACTATCGATATTAAAAAATTACAAATTGAGATGGATCAAACCGGACGGGCGTTCAGAGAAATTGACAGTAAAATTCAAGAAGCCAACTGGCTGACCGTATTAAAAGATTAGCCGAAAGGCGGAATGGTCGGGGCGAGTGCCAGCCCTTTTTTGTGGTGTGGGTTTTCAGGGCAAATTGAAAACTCTACCGCGCAGAGCTGCTTGGGTTGCGGCAAACTTGTACAGTTTAGGGCCCATTACTGCGTACCACGTACATGAGTACTCATTAAAATTTACTACCAGGTACTGACCGATCATTCTTTTTCATTAGTGTCCGATAAAAATAAATAATAAATTAACAAACTCATTTAAAGCAAGGGACATTAGAAGATTTCCGAAATGAGACCTTACATTTTAGAAACTGTTTCTACCGAGAGGGAATGTGCGATTTTAATTTAAATGATCGTTGTTTGTCAGTTAGTTGCAAACAAGTTTTAATTCTTTATTCTGACAGCGCAGCGCCTGCCTGCCGATGAGGCAGGGTCTTGATTCTTTATCGGACAACAATGATTCTTTTTATGTTAATAACTTCAGCAAATTCGATAACTCCTGATACAGCCTTTATAACATAAAAAATCCGAAGGCACTGAAGGACACACATACACGATCTATAAATCCTTATTTCTTCACCAAGAACCTAGAAGACCTGCCCCTAACGCAAGGTAACTTCAATAAAATGTTCTAAATTAGGGCGGGCAAATTTTGACCGCATTTAATCATTAATCCTTCATCATTTTAAAACTTAAGATTCTTCATGAAAAAACCACATTCCATAATACTATTGGCCGCTACTGCATTTCTTGCCGTATCCTGTGCTAGTAATCCGTATGCGCCAACCAATAGAGATCATAAAAAACAGGCCAAAACATTGGGCAAAGAATTGGCGACCATTCCGCCACCTCAACCGGGAATTGCTAGTGCGGTGAAGTATGCTGATACTTGGGTGGGCACGACTAATTTTAGTTTAAGACGGCCTAATCTGGTGATCATCCATCATACCGCCCAAGATTCTGTAGAACACACCTTAAAAACCTTCACATTACGTACGCAAGTGAGCTCTCATTATGTGATTGGAGCTAATGGGGAGATTTACCATATGCTCAACGATCTCTACCGCGCTTGGCACGGCGGGAATGGCCAATGGGGCAGCAACACAGATATCAATTCGTCCTCTATTGGCATCGAATTGGACAATAATGGATTCACCGAATTTTCTCCACTGCAGATTCAAAGTTTGCTCGAATTATTGAAGGATCTCAAGGAAAAATATAAAATTCCCACGGCCAATTTTATAGGTCACGCAGACATTGCTCCGACTCGGAAAAATGACCCCAATAAAACCTTCCCATGGAAAAAGTTGGCCGATGAAGGTTTTGGCTTATGGTATGATGATATTTTGGACGTTCCTGCACAACCCGTTTCCGATAACGGCGTGGTGAATTCCAACATCCCTCAAGACGTCATGACACTTGGCAATGATTCCGTAAATGTTGCCACCCCGCCGGTTCTTAAAACACCTGTTTTATTAGATGTGGCTCCGGAAGTGGCGCTCAAGATTATTGGGTATGACGTCAGTAATTTACCGGCAGCGATCAAAGCCTTTAAACTGCATTTTATCCAAACCGAAGTCAACGATACACTTACCGACTACGATTTAAAAGTCCTGAATAATCTCTATAAAAAGTACTTGTAATTTTAACAGAATTATATTTAAGCCTTATCAACAAAAGAGGTCAGCATCTGGGTGCTGACCTCTTTTCTTTAATACACAGTTGTGATGGTTTACCGTGTGAGCGCTGATTACCCAAGGTTTTAAAACATCGAAAGGCGTGTCACCGTGTTTTAACCAGGATATTTTAATAATAGGTCTACTTAATTTTTGTGGTTTTCTCCAAACCAGGGAATTACAATCTCCTCAAAAGCACTTTGATTACCGGTCCGACTCACCGCAACCACGCTCACGGCGGTTAACGGATTCTTTTTTTCAACAGGGTCCGCAAACAACGGAAGTTCTGTATGTAGCTGTGCTCGATTTAAAATCTTATAATTCCAACGCTGGCCGTATTTATAAAACACCACCCAGTTAAACACCTCATTTGATGTGACGCGCGTCCACGCTATCTTTAAATCTTCGCCGGTTTTTGTGGTGATGACCTTTGGTGAAGTTGGCACAGTACGGTCCAACCACGGACTTGCAGGAACCAAGGCTTGCTGTTTGTAGGGCCCATCCAACAAAGCTTGGGCGAGTTCAGGATGTGTTTGTAAAGGCTTAATACTCCAATGCACTGTGCCTTTACTTTCAGGGACCATCCCTCGGGTAATCATGATTTGATTAATTACTTCATCAATCCCAGTTGCACCGCCCCCGGAATACAAACTCATCCCTGGCCATAAGTGACGATTGAGCGTGTTCTCACTTTCCCACCACCCCAATAATACTGGAAAACTCTGGGCTGATTGATTGATTTTCCAATACAATTGCGGGGTAAAATAATCTATCCACCCTCGGTTGAGCCATAGCTTTGCATCCGCATACAATTCATTGTACTGATCCATACCCGCGATAGATGCCGGATGCCCAGGTCTCCAGATGCCGAATGGGCTGATCCCAAATTTGACGCTGGGTTTTTCAGCTTTAATCTCCGTGTAAACGCGCTCTACAAAGCTGTTGACAGCGGCTCTTCGCCAGTCTGCTTTCTCAAGTGTACCTCCAGATTGCATATAGGCTTGATAACTCTCCACATCGGGGAAATCCTTGCCATCATTATAAGACGCATACGGATAAAAATAATCGTCAAAGTGAATGCCATCAATATCGTAGCGCTTTACCAAATCCATCACCACTGCGGTGGAATGGTCTTGGGTGGCTTTTTTGGAAGGGTCCATCCACCACATACCATTTTTCAAGGGCACTATAAATTCAGGATGTTTTTGAGCCAAAGAGTTTTCAGTCACTTCGCCCCCATCAAAATGATGTGCCCGATACGGATTCAACCACACGTGCAATTCCAACCCTCTATCGTGGGCAGCGGTAATCCAGAAATTAAGCGGATCATAATACGGTTCCGGTGCTTTGCCAATTTCGCCCGTTAAAAAATACGACCAGGGTTCTAAACTGCTTTCATACATGGCATCTGCTTGGGGCCGAGCCTGAAAAATAACCGCATTGTAATTGTGGTCCTTTAAAAGGTCCAATAAGACAATTGCCTCGTCTTGCTGTTCTTGGGTGGTCAACCCCGGTTGACTTGGCCAATTAATATTGGCGACCGTGGCAATCCAAGCCGCCCGAAATTCGCGCATAACTTCAGGAGTGTTCTGCTGCTTTACAGCCGTATGTCGTGGGGCCGTGAGGGATTGCGGTGCTTTACAAGCGCTCAGCATTACAAAAGAGAACAAGGCAACCCAAGTGGATGTTTTTATGATGGACATGATGTAAGAAATTAAATTGCTATTATTTTAAGAAGAAAGCTTATAAAAATCACCCTGTATTATAAACAAAGGAAGAGGCACATCACGTGACTCTTCCTTAAAAATTAATTCATAAATAGGGTATTAACGTTCTCTCCAGTAATCGATGTTTTTTGAAGTAGGCGTTGGTTTGTAAGTGCCTCTAATTTGCGTAGAGTACACCCGACCTTTACTCGCTACCGTCACCGTATTTTGGATGTAAGGCGTAGACGTTTCTACGTCATATTCCGTCCCGGATTCAAATATTCTAAAGTTATATTTTCCCGTAGCCAATTCCTGGTACTCGCCTGCTTGCTTATAGTTAATACCTTTCCCCAAGCTGATGATCTGAACGGGTTGCGCTGGAGCATCATCAGTGGCAGCAACAGCCGCTTTTACCGCGTAGGCATCAACCGCAAACGGAATACTTGACATGGTATTGACAAACCTCCAATAGATTTTCACATTATCTAACGGTGGTAAGGGATCTTCGATAAGAAATACTTCATAACTATCCATTGACCCACCTAAATAAGCGGAATAATGCTTATCCGCATCCAAAGTCACAGCATTCGTAGCAATCACATTTCCGTTTAAATCTCTCGCATATAAATTGAAGCTGCCAGAGGGCACAATCGCATAGGCGTTACTAGGGAATACAGATCCGTATTTATTGCCCTGTAATTCATCAGACGTTGATGAGCCCACGGAGGACACTTTTTGATCATCCAAATAGAAGTTTACCTCAGGCGCATCTTCTGCGTGCAGAAAAAACTTAACATAGGTGGCAGTATCAGAAACCGGTTCCGTAATTTCCGGAATCGCATTCTCGTCACATGCAGTAAATAGTACACTTACTACACAAAGTGTTATTAATGTATTGATTGTCTTTCTCATAATATTTTAATTATTCAGGTTTACTAAACCAAGTTTCGTAAGTGTGATAATCTTCTTCATAGGCGCCCAGAACTTCTAGCGCATCCTTGTTCCACATATATTCTGAATTGTATCTAGGACGTGCGCGGTACGCTGGATTGCCGTTGTTGGACAGGTACAATGGATCTGGCAATTCAAACCCTGCATAAACAGGTTCAGCCGCATCAATGTCATAATGGTAACGTCTCATATCTGACCAAGTTTCAAAAAAGCCCCATCCCCAGGTAGCGATGTATTTTTGCAACATGATTTTTGATAAGGTCAATTCGCTGGTCGTTGACGGAAACAATTCTTCACTTTCTAAATACACTGCTTTACGCGCTTCAAATAAGCCTGCGTCTGGTGCGAATTGTTTGGCGAATTCCATGTGTGATTTGACACCTTCTTGATAGGCCATCAAAGCCACATCTTTTTTGTTGGACAAAAACGCTGCCTCTGATTTAATAAACTGCAATTGGGCATAAGTCATTAATGGGAAACGTGCATCATTATTAAAGAAATAGATCTGTGGCGATGGGGTGGTGCCTTTATAACCTACCTCATTCCAGAAATTTTTCGGAACTAGATCAGCTTCAGCTGCTGACCATTCGTTAATCCCATCTATAGGTGAAATACCTCTGTATTGACCATCTGGTGAAGGTGCCATCATGGCGGTGATTCTTGGGTCTTTTAAATGAGCTTCGCTATTTTCTTCCAAAGGATCTGTGCCAATTAAACTCGGGTCTGTCAACTCCGGATTGGTACCATCCAACAGCCCGACCATAAATTTAGTTTGACGGTAGTAGCCAATATTCCCTCGCAATGGTCCGAAGAAATTGGTGTTGGCACTTACGGTACCTTCAAAGCGAATGCTCGCATCATCTTGGTTGCCAGAAAGAGCTTTGTCAACATAGCCAATCACCTCATCAGCATTGTAAGAACTTTTGTTGGTCAGGCGGTGCGCATTAATGGCCAATAAACCGTAAGCGAATTTTTTCCACTTGTCGCGATCGCCATTGTAAATAAGGTCAGCCTCACGCAATCCAGAATCTGCAGGACTTAAGCCATCGGTGCGCTCCAATTGCTCAATTCCTAATGCTAATAATCGCTGAATTTCTGCATAAACCGTCGCTTCATCATCATAGTTAAAGACCCGCTTGTCTGAATCAAACGCTTCGGTAACAATGACCGGCCCGTGATAGTCCGTTAACATTTGCCATCCGTAGGCTCTTAAAATATAACCTACTCCAGCAAAATCATACTTTTCATTTTTGAGTCCACTCTCTATCATGTCAGATAGATTATAGCCCATACTCCAGTAAATGGCTCTCCATAATTGTGCATAAGAATCCGAAAGTGGATTGCTGTGCAGGTTTAACGAATAGGATTGCCCTGAAGTGTACGCCCAGTTTTGGGTGTAAAATCCGGTAAACCTCCCGTCCCACTGAATGGCAACTGCCAATTCAGACTGGATTTGTGGTAAAAACAGTTCAGGTTGCAATAAGGCATCCGGACCATTTGGGTTTGTATTGACGTCTAAATATTCGTCACAACCTGAAAATGTCAGTGTGCCGGCAATCATTAAACATGTGTATAGTATTTTTTTCATCGCTCTCTTAATTTAAAATCCAACTCTCATTCCAAAATTCAATCCTCTAGGCAACGGGAAGTTACCATAATCTAAACCTGCACCTCCGGCACCGCCAACGGCAGCGGAGTTTCCGTTTGCCACAGGATCAAGACCAGAATAGTTAGTCAATATAAACAAGTCTGTACCTGTAACAAATAAACTAGCTGTACGTATAAACTTGGTGTTGTCTAAAAAGCTTGATGGCAGATTGTAGCTAAAGGTCACATCTCTTAAACGCATCCAGTTGATATCTTTTTCAATAAAACTGTTGTGAGGATAGATGGAAGACCAGTAACTTGAATTGCGATACAAGTCAATTGGAATATTATTTCCGGTAGGATTGGCAGTGTTTTCATTCCCATCCTTTAAAACACCGGTCACAATACGTGGCACTTCTCTGTCCAAAGTACGCTTGCTTAAACCTCTTGTGGTTAAGTAGTGCTCGGTGGCATTGTAGACATCTCCTCCCACTCTGAAATCCAAAAGGAAATTTAGTGAAAAGTTTTTGTATCTAAATGTGTTGGTTACCCCAATTGTAAAATCTGGGTTTCTATCTCCTACAACAACCCATTCACTTGTATCCTGAAGTGGTAAGCCGTTTGATGGATTGATCAGAACATCGCCATTGTCGTTTCTTTGGAAATCATATCCCGTAAATGTGGTTAATGGACCACCAACTCTCGATCCTACTCGAACGTTTCCATATAACCAAGTATCGGAGTTATAGAACTCTGTCACATCACCAGGAAGTTTTACAAGCTCACTCCAGTTTTGAGTGAAGTTGGCCAAAATATCCCAAGAGAAATTATCATTTAAAATTGGTGTGGCGTTCAATTGAAGCTCAATGCCTTCGTTTTGGATTTCTCCCGCATTAAAGGTCATCAATACAAACCCAGTTGCATAACTTAGTCGAAGGTTTTGCACAATTTGATCCACAGATTTTTTGTTGAAATAGGTCGCGTCGATCCCTAATCGGTTTTTAAAGAATTTAAGTTCAATTCCATACTCGTAAGATGTGGTCATCTCTGGTTTCAAGTCCAAACTCGGACCAGTAAACCCATATCTAAATCCGCCGCCAGTGGTTAAGGCATTGGTGTAGAATGGACGGATGCTATACGGATTGGCATCTTTACCTACCTGAGCTACAGAAGCTCTCAACTTTCCGTAAGTCAACACGTTGTTTTCGCTTTTAAAAGCATCAAGTTCCGTAAAAATAAAACTCAATCCTGCAGAAGGATAAAAGAAAGAATTGTTTTTAACCGGTAAGGTAGAACTCCAGTCATTTCTTCCGGTTAAGGTTAAGAATAACATGTTGTCATAACTAGCATTTACACTGGCAAACGCACCCACCAATCGACGTTCAGTCAAATTGTTGAACGCTCTATGCGTGCTTAAGTCGGTATTGTTAATTGACCACAAGTCTGGCGCTTGGAAATCCTGACCTCCAGCGGCAGCACTAAATGTGTTATAATCATATACTGAACTACCTATTTTAATATCCGTCACCAATTTATCATTTAACAACTTTGGAGGCGTAATTTGTCCGTAATATTGGAAGGTAAGGTTTCTGGTCGTGCTTAAGGCCTGATCAAAAATTCCTCCAAAATCCTTTCCGGAATTGGATTGTGGATGTCTCACAATAGTGTTTTTGGTCGTATAGTAATCCACACCAACCTGTCCCACAAATTTTAACCAATTAAATGGGGTCACGGTAATTTGAGTGTTGAGCTTGTAACGATCAGTTAGGGAGTTCAAAATATTCTTGTTGACGTTAAAGAAAGGATTCTCCACGGCATTGGAATAATCAGCATAATCTCTACGATCGCCACCAGGTGTTAAATAATTACTGGCATCATCGGTAGAAGGCCACAATAATAAATGCAGCAATGGACCGCCGGAACCTCTAAAGGTTTGATCGTTATCTGAACGGGTATAATCGAAGGCCACATCGGCAGAAATAAACCGATTTAACTCGGTGGTAATTGAAGACGAAATGTTCAATTTCTCCAATCCGGTTGTCGGTACAAATCCTTCGGCATCCGTATGGGACGCAGACACTCTGTATTGTGTAGCTTCGCTACCACCAGAAAAAGAAATGTTGTGTTTTTGGGAATAGGCGTTATTGAAGAAGTTTCCGACGTTATCATAAAATTGTGTCCCTGCTGGGTAAGGTTCTCCAAAATAATACAATTCTTCGTTCCCTTCATTGGTGTAACCGTTAGCACCTCTGTCGTAGACTTGCTGAATTTCAGGATACTCGACAATTTTATCAACCCTAAAGCTGTTGCTGTAATCGATACGGGTTTTGCCCGCTTTACCTCTTTTGGTAGTGATGACAATGGCACCTGATGCCGCTTCAATTCCGTAAAGTGCTGCCGCTTCCGGACCTTTTAGGACGGTAACTGACTCAATATCTTCAGGATTGATGTCCGCTCCTCTGTTGGTGAAATCGATTCCTCTGTTTTCAAAAGAAGTTGCACCGTTCAGGGAAGACGCAAACACAGACGTTGAGGTGGTGTTGTTACTGATAGGCAACCCATCTACCACAAATAAGGGTTGGTTATTACCACTTAATGAACTGATTCCTCTAATAACAATAGAAGAAGATGAGCCTGGAAGACCAGAAGTACTGTTGACCTCTACCCCTGCAACGCGGCCAGCTAAACCATTAATAAAGTTTTCACGTTGGGTTTCTGCAATCACGGCACCTTTAATTTCGGTGACCGCGTAGCCCAGGGCTTTTTTCTCCCTTTTGATACCCAATGCTGTGACCACTACTTCATCTAGACCCTCCAGATCTTCTAGAAGCGTGACGTTAAAATTTGAATTTGCACCAAGGGTAATTTCTTGGGTTACAAATCCGATGGATGATATTACTAAAACTGCAGCATTGTTAGCCGGCGCACCAAAACTGAATTCACCATCCAAATCCGTTACAGCGCCTTTGTTGCTGTCCTTTACGTAGACAGAAGCGCCAACAACAGGCATTCCATTCTTGTCTATGACCTTTCCGGTCAAAATCCGCTCTTGGGCATAGGCCTGAAATCCAATAAAGCAGAGTAAAATTAAGAGTAAGCGTTTTTCCATAATTTAAATCTATTAATTACATCGTTGTAGTGATTACATCCATACTTCTGAAAATACAAAGTTGTACAGACAACAATTATAAGATAATATTAAGAAATAATTATGAAATTTGCAGAAAAACTTCTCAAAAAGTTAATAAACTGCTCATTTTGTGAATTGTTTTACCGCTGTTTTGCGACTTTTACCTATTAAACACGCAATAAAAGTTTGTGATTTATTTTTATAGTTATTTTAAGTTGAAGAGAAATCGGCATAAATGCTTTTTTTATTACTGAGTAAGTATTTATGCCGATTTAAAATTTGAATGTTACTTATTGATTGGTTCTGGTAAGGTGAAATACGCAATGTTTAAAGCGTCCAAACGCGATTGGTGTGCTCTTAACCGATTGGTGAAATCCTCAAAATCGTCGTGTGAGGCCGACCATCCAATTTCAGCTACTGCCATAAGTCGTGGCCACAGACGGTTATCCAACATAGCATCGGTCAAGACTAACTCTGTCCACACGGGTGCTTCTACCCCAATGATTTCATCCTCTTTGTCAATAAAATGATAGACACCTTCCAAAGACACGCCTGATTTCTGACACCAATTGTTGGTTTTCTCCTGCCCCGTAACGTTGGCATGGTCAAAGTAAAAACTGGTACATATTGACTCAATGACTTTAGATGGGTGTTTTGGAGTGGTCTTCCCATTCCAACGCTGACTGATAAAGGTTTCACTACCGTTAGCTTTAGACATTTCTTCCCAACCAATAGGCACTTTCCCGTAGCTCCTGATCATAGAATCGGCTTTTACCACAAAGGTTTCGTAAAGGTCGTCATCAATTTCATCGCCCCCAATGTGCACCCACGGTCCTTCCGTAAGTTCTGAGACTTCTTGCAGGATTTCTGCAACAAATTCATAAACTTTGGGGTCCGTAAGGCATAATTTGGACCATCCAACTTTGTAACCGTCATAAAACTCAGGTGGAGTGGCCATTTTAGGATTTAAGTTGGTAAAATTCTCGCAATTAAGTTCCGGGTAGGCCACTAAAGCCGCATAAATATGCCCCGGCAAATCGATTTCTGGGATAATTACAATATGTCTTTCTTTAGCATAGGCTTGCAATTGCTTATAATCCTCTGTGGTTAAAAATCCGGATCTTCCGCCTTTAACTGCGCTTTGGCCACCAATTTGGGATAGCAGCGGTTTGCTCTTGAGTTCCAATCGCCATCCCTGATCATCCGTTAAATGTAGGTGGAGACGGTTCATTTTATAGAGCGCCATCCGGTCCATATGCGCTTTTAAATAGTCCACGTCAAAAAAATTCCGGGCCATATCGATCATATTGCCTCGCCAGCTATATTTTGGCACATCTAGTATATTAAGTTGTGGCAAATAAACTTTAGCAGCGCGTCCCTCATTGGCCTCTCCACCAACTGGCAAGAGTTGGCTTAAGGTTTGGATGCCGTAAAACAATCCAGTTTCTCCGGCAGCCTTAATGGTGACGCCGTTGGTGGTGATATCTAAAGTATAGCCCTCTTCCCCTAATTGCTGGGTCAGGTTTACATCTTGTACCAAGTTAAAATGACCACCTTCAGAATTCACTTTCAAGTCGCTATTTACCCCAATTGAGCTTAGCATAGTAATCAGCACATCAGCAGTTTTTTGAGAGGTCGCCGTGAACGCAACCGTACTCAGCTTCGGAACCTCATATACGCCTACAGCAATGGTTAAGACCTGCGGTTTGGGAATAATCTGCACGGCAGGCTGAGGAGGTGTATGAGCAACCGCTTTTTTTGTGGTGGAGCAACTGAACATCAGTACGCCAAATAGCAAACTTCCAAAAATTTGAAGGGGGAATTTTAGTTTTAACATGGTAGAATAAATTATAAAAATGTTGTAGTGTTTTTTAGGAATGTCCTGATACTTTTATAAGTCGTGTGCTAAGCATTAATAAGGACCTATAAAACTAGGGAATTATTCTTAAAAATTACCGCTTTTTATGTTGAGCGGTAACCGATTTTAAAAAATCGCCAGCTTACAGGTGTTACTTTACCACTAAAGGTGTATTTAAATTGGTGATGGCCGTGGCAATGGCATTTCCTTTTATAATCGTGAGGTGCAGCTTATAATAGGTATGGTTTTTGGGAATTTTTACATCTATATTTGGAGTGGTCCCCAAAGCTTTAATAGCAAGGTAATTTCCATAAGCGTCGCACTTTACCAATGACCATTCGTACTTAAAATCCGATTCATCCGTCGCTACTTGCCAACCTTTCTTAGGGTCGTAGAGCATTGCGTAAAACATGTGGGTGTTGTCATCATAAATTAAGCGGGAAGGCTTTAAGATGTTTACCGCGGGTAGAGTGATCTGTTGTGGTTGGTTTAAAAGCTGTGACTTTAATGAGAAATAAGATGCTTTATAGCGGCCTTTTCTGTCTACAATTCCGGAAAAGTCGAGTTTATTGCTTTCGTGTTTATCCTGCCAAGAGGTAATAAAGAAGGAAGGTTGAGCCCCCACAATCTGGTCTGTTTCCAATTGATTGCCTTCCACTTCACTAAAGAGATACGGCATATCAATTTGTTGCAAATAGTGTGTAACCTCATCTAAAAGCAGTCCATCCTTTACAACTAACCCAATGACATCAATATCTTTAATATTGGCCAATAAATGATTGATGTGATATATCGCTAAAGGATTGACTTCTACATCCACAATCAACGGTCGTTTGGAATCTATTGTTTTCAATTTTGCCGCTAGATCCTTTAACCACAATAAATAGGCTCTATTTTGATACAGCAAAGATGGCTTGTGAAAAAAATTATTTTGACTGAATTGGACATCGTTTTCAATATGCCAGGAGATGATGTGATCAGTATCTTTGTGAGCATTGACCGCTTTTAGAATATCAGACTTAAGGGTTCTAATTTTTATCGAATCCATCATGAAATCGATGTTTTCCGGAATCCAAAAACTATAGGATACCTGCAAACCTAATTCCTTACTGATTTTCATGACGTTATAATCGTATATCGAATTGGACTGATACTTTATGGTGTTTAACCCTAAATCTTTGAGATTTTGGAAATCAGCTTCCAGTTTGTTCCGATTTAACACATGATAATCGTTTTCCCAATTTTGGCCTTGTTTTATATTAATGCCTTTGATGGGCTCCAACATCAATGTTCGTTTTTTGGATGCTGGCAGAATGGTTTGAATAGTTTGTAAAGCAGTGGGAATATAATCAGGAACCGTTGTGTTGGCAAATAAATTAATTTCGGTTTGACTGGAAGGGATGGACCAGTCCAAATAGTCGCCGGGTTTTTCGCCGGTAGGCCAGTTGTTGTCTACTTGACTGTTAAAATAAATTATGGATTTAATCTCCTTAAAATTTGACTCTATAGCCGAAACCGCACGGTCAATCCAGACTGAGGCACTTTCCTCAGCATTATTATTTAAGGTACCAAATTCTGAAATGATGATAGGGGTTGGCGGTAATTTTTTAATCTCATCATGAAAAGGTTGGTACAATTCTTCAAATTCACGCCACTGCCCGTCGTTATTTAAATTCCCGTAATTTAAAGCATTCACGCCAATCCAATCTACATAGGCTTCTCCTGGATAATAGGAGGCAATATTCTTGGATTTCCACGGGTTCCAAATCCATATCACATTATCTGCTCCTTGTTTTTTGAAAATCTCATAAGTGTGGACCCAAGCTGCTTTATATTGGGCTGCCGCCTCATTTCCTTCTAGATACCACGGGTAAAACGGGTTATCAAATTCATGCGCAAATCTTAAAAATATAGGTTTATCAAGCGCTTTTAGCGTGTTCGCAAATCGGGCGATATACCCATCAAAATAGCCAGTATTGATTAGGTTAAAGAGATGTTCATCCTTCACCTCGTCCTCAAATGTATTCACCCAAGGTTCCCAAGTGATGACGGGTGTGGACTGTTGCGCGTAGATAGAATCAATTAATCCCTTTGGAAAACTATCTTCAAAATTTTTATCCCAAGCTAGGTATAGGGAAATTAAGTTAAATTCATTATCCACCATTTTAGAAATACGCTTTGCCTCCTTCATATCCGTCAAGCCATTATCATGTATAGGCGCAAAAATTCCGATATAATTGATGGGATGCTGTTCTAACTTTACGGGTGTCACTCCCGCCCATTTAACATAATCTCCATAATACTGAAATCCGGCGGAGCTAATTACAGTGAGAAGTACGATTGCTAGCGCCGATTCACTAAACATTTTAAAGACTTTATTCCTTGTTGTTTTCTTATATTTTTTGTCTTCTTTATGGCTTGGGACAACAATCTTTGCATTTTCCTGATAAGCAAACACCAACGTATAAAACATTATAAATGCGTTGAGGAGGGCAAAGCCGGACATGACGATAGAGAAAGGTGTAAAGTCAATAGTCAAGCCATAAATTACCGCCAGTATTGAAACAATTCCCACAATTAAATTGGGAATGACGATTTTAAAATTGGTGACTTCCCTATCATCTTTGGGAGTGGGTAGGTAAGGTACTTTTTTCCTAATCAGCGTGTAAAGCGCCCCCAACGTAAAAACCCACCAGGAGCACATCAGTAATAATCCGCCTTGTATATGGATCCCGCGCTCACTTTTGTGCATCACCCATTTTTGCACATAAATACGGATACATAAGATGGACATGACTACAGGGATGTAGATAAGTCCAAAACGGATCACATTACCACGCCACGGCAAAGAAGCATTAACTAAGGAAATGATAGGAATTAAAAAACCGATAAAGAAAAATAGTCCCGATAAATAATGTAAAGGCAAAATGCCATAATGGAGTTTTTGCCTCCAACTAAAACTCTTAAATAGTTTAGGGTACACAGAAAAGAATAATTCCAGAGTCCCTCTGGACCATTTTAACTGCTGCATATAATACGCAGTCAAGGTTGCAGGCACCAAGCCCTTGGTAAATACTTTGGGCACATAAGCGGATTTCCAACCTTTAGCATGCAATTGCATGGCCGTATGCATATCTTCAGATAGCCCTGCAGCATGACCCCCAATACTATCTAATGCTTTACGTCTGAATACACAGTTTGCACCAATGGCATTAACGGTGCCGTATGAATTCATGGACATCATCATAGGGCCATAAAAATGAAAGGTCTGTTGGGCTGCACCTTCTGCTACATATGATTCTTCCACGTTGTAATACGCCTGTACCGTTTGCACATAACCAATGCTGTCCTCTGCAAAATAAGGTACAATTTCATCTAAGAAATCAGGTTTCGGAATGTGGTCAGGATCTAGAATCAGACAGAGATCGCCGGTGGCCTGAAGGAGCGCATTGTTAATGTTTCCTGCTTTGGCATCAACCCTATGCAATCGGGTTACATGTACAATACCGTGTTCTTTACAGAAATTCTTTAAAAATGCATCATCAGCTTCATCACATAAATAGGTTGTATGAGGATACCTAATTGCTTTAATAGCCAAGAGCGTTTGAGTAGTCATGGCATAAGGCTCTCCGGGAAAATAAGTGGTGAGTACGTCTACTGTGAAATGACTTTTGCCATGCGGCGGCTTGGGGACGCTTATATTCCAATAATGGTACCAGATATATATAACCCGTAAGGTATCAAAAACAATAACCATGGTTAGAAGCACAAATAAAAATGGCGTCTCAATCAAGTCAGGTTGGAGAAACCAATAAAAGAAATTTGCAATACTCAACAGCGCAATAACAATAATTGTGCGTAGGATAAAGCTTTCTTTCTTTGTAGGACTGGATATTAAATTATGGTCATTCATTTATTTAACACGTAGAAAGGCGTATTAGAAGTAGCAAAATTTCCTTTTTGATCATAAGCGTAACCGAATAATCGATAAGGACCTTCTTTTTCTGGAATACAAAATGTAATTGAATTTTCTTTTTGAAGTAGGACCGACATAAGTATGCGGTCTGGCCTCTTTTCTTTCTTTTGAGGCTCATAATTCCAGCCTTCCTTATAAATTTCCCATTTAAATTGATAGGTACTGTCTATTTCAGAGTCAAAAATAAGCTGGGCGGTTTTAACATCCTGAGACTGATACACCAATGTATCCCTGGCACCTTGATGGTCAATGAGCATGTACTTAATTTGGGGTGGCCAATCGTTTGGATCTGTCTGCTTTCCCCACATGCTTTTGAGGTTGTAAAAGATTTGCGATTTCCGTCCCTCGTCATCAAAAATGCTGAACCAAGTGTGGGTATGCTCCTGCTTTTGTCCCCAGAAAAACACTAAATCGCCCATTGAAACAGAATCTTTTAAAATGGAAGACTTATAATATGCCATATATTGTTCTGCTTTTTTGGTACTGGTCTGTTCTATAGGCACTGACCACAAGGTCGTTTCTTCCTCCCACGGACCGTTATTTGCATATTCACTGATATAATAGGGCAACACGTTAGTAATATAGTCTAATTTTTCAATTAGCGGTTTCACTGTATTTAAATTTCCGAAGGCGTTAAACCCTATAAAATCTAGCTGTGGCGAATGCAGATGGATGCTTAAGGTTTGGGTTCGGGAAGGAATAATACTCGTGCCGACGGGATGGTTTGGATCTTCAGTCTGAATGACTTCAATAAAATTATTGAATGTATTTATAAAATCATTTTTCCTAATAACTAGAGGATAGTCGAGTTCATTGCCTAAATTCCAAAATAATAAAGCAGGATGGTGCTTGTAGGTGTTCACCAATTTTTTGATGGTATCGCGATACCTACTAATTTGTACTTCATCGGAATAAAAATTATCACCATCAGTATATTTTGATAATGGAATATCGACGATAACGGCCAAATTGTTTTGGTGCGCCTCGTTTAAAATACTTTCAATATTATTAAAATCGTAAATACGAATGGTATTGCCTCCAATCTCTGCTAAATCTTTCAAATATTCACGTCCAGTCGCGCCTTTAATTTTAAAATAGGCTCCATTTCTATACACTTTAAAGCCTTTGCCGTCCTCTTTTATATATACTGTTTTCGCTTCATCGTAGGGTTTATCATTTCTATGAAGAAACATTAATAAGAGTAAGACACTAAAAATAGCGCCAAAAACTAATAACAAAACTCTTTTCGCGCTTAAGTGCAACACCCTATAAAGATTTGCACAAAATTAAATAAATAAAGTGGTACTAAAACAGAACTTACTAACTATAGTTTCATATTTCGATATTAAGAAAATAATGGGGATGAAAGACAAGATTTATTATATAAATACTGACATTACCGAAAGATCAGTCAACTTTTTGAAGTAGAAAAAATACGACACCTCCTAAGCTATATGCGAGCAGGTCATAACTATCAGCAGTGTATCTGTAGGACTGATTTGGCAAATACCATTCAAACACTACAGAAAAAAGCAATACTAGACTAAAAATCGTAAAGGCATTTAAGCGAATACAGGGATCCTTTTTTAGAAACCAAACTACATGCAATGCAAATGTGGCCACTAATGGGATGAGAAGAAAATCATTTAGATGATTGAATACCCATTTTGGACTGTTTATAGAAAGGTGTTTTAAACCCTGAACTCCCAGAAAAACACCAAACGAAACGAGCGCATACCATCGTAAAATTTGTAATGGCATTTGAAGCATTATATGAATAACATGGCAATGATCCAGGCAATCACTGCTCCAATCCCTATTACTACTGCCCATATTGAAAAACCAACATGATAAGTGGCCCGTACCAGCCAAAACCGGCTGGTCTTCCAGCGCTCGGCAAAAGTCATATCACCAACTTTTGGTGTCGATCCCGTAACATCATCAGAGGCCACCGATTGGTGTGCTGACGCCTCATCAATTGGCTTTAGAGGCACTCTGTAGGGCGAGCTATCGGATTTGTCGTTTTGTTCCATAGTCAAAAGAGATTCAACCTGCAAGAATACAAATTAATTACGATGAAAAAGAACGCGTCGTCGGTTTTACAATTATTTTAACCAATTTGAAACGCCACCATATACTGAAGGCTAACCGCTTAGACAATTTGAATAGTACTATACCCTGCACCGGTTTTTTCTAATCTAATTTGTGTCGAAATACGTTCTTTTAAGGCTTCCACATGAGAGATGACCCCGATGGATTTATCCCCTTCGTTTTGCATTTTTTCTAAGATAGTAATGGCCTGATTTAAGGTGTCGGGATCTAGAGTTCCAAATCCTTCGTCGATAAAAATGGATTCTATTTTAACATTTTTAGCCGCCAAATCCGACAAGGCAAAAGCCATGGCCAAACTCACCATAAACGTTTCCCCTCCAGAAAGCGTATTAATGGAGCGCCGTGCATCACCCTGATGACTGTCGAATACTTTTAATGAATCGTTCTTATCCGCTTCTTCGGCCGTAGGGATATCTACCCGGTAACGGTCACTTAAATCCTGTAAACGGAGATTGGTATACCCAATCAATTGTTCGAGCGTAAGATCTTGCACAAAGTTCGAAAAACGTTTGCCATTGGCGTCCCCAATGAGACTGTTCATGGTTTTCCACAAAGACGCCTCCTTTTTAAGGCCTTTTAAAATCTCTTTAAGAGCAGCTTGTTTTTCAGTGGCCTTCTGATTGGCTTCCAATTTGGTTTTTATGGCACCTATCCGTTCATTTAAACTGCTAAATTCTTCCTCTTTTTTGGTATAAACAGCCTGAAGCTCTAAAACGGGTGCTGTACTATTCACCAAAACCTTATAGGTGTCGATCTCTTTTTGAGCAGCATCCCTTTCAATTTTTAAGCGCTCTTGCTGCAGTTGGAAGTCTTGTTTTTTCTTGCGAATTTCTTCTGCCTGCTTTTCTGTAAGAATCAGTGCTTTTAATTGGAGCACACTCTCAATCCTTTCGTTTTTCAGGATAAGTTTCAACTGATTCTCAAAATCTTCTCGTTCTTTAGAAACTGTTTTTACTTTCGTTTCCAACTCTGAAAGCAACAGCTTGTTATTTTCGGTTTTTTCTAGGGTTCGCGTCCAAGTATTTAGCAACCCGTTCACCTTATGGTCACAGTCATCCGCCGCATATAATTGTTTTCGCTCCATTTGCATTTTGGATTTGAGTTCAAAACTTTGGATCCACTGTGCTGTAGCTTGCTTTAAATTAGCCAACACTTTTCTTAATGTAAAGGCTTTCTTCAACTGTTCTATCAGGTGTAAGTCGGCTTGCACAGCCGTTTCCAAGGCCGTAACAGTAGCGTTGTCTTTAATGATCGCAATGCTAAGTGTATCACAAAAGATTTTAATTGCGTTAAATTTAGGCTCCAGGGCTTTAGAAAGCGCAATGAGGGCGGCATTTAGAGTATCAACCTTGCCTTTCTCCGTTTTTAAATGCGCTTCTGTCGAAATTTTCAACTCACGTTTGGTCGCTAACAGGTCCTGCTTAGTTTTTAAGGCATCCGCATGCATATGGTAGGATGGATGCGCTGTTGCAAATGGATGCTCTAAAGCACCGCAGAGTGGGCAAGCCTCGCCATCTTTTAACGTGGCTCTATGTGCCTCTAAACTTTGATGTTGTTTGCGGGTGTCTTCCGCTTTGATCAGTTGCTCCACTTCTGATTCTAATGGCTTTAAGTCGTCCTCTAACTTTTTAAGTTGACTTTGATATGTATCAACTAACCCTTTACTGTTTTTTAGTTCTTCTTCTTTTGAGCTTTTGTTGTTCAGTTCGAGCTGATAATTGGAATAGGCTAGTTTCAAATCGGCCACCACTTTATATTTTTCTTTGGAGTCCTCTTCTTTTTTAACTAATTGGGCCTCATACTCAATGCGATTGGCGATTAAAAACTGCTGCACTTTGTTTTCTACGGGCCCAATGGTTTTATGGAATTCATGTGGATGCTCATTGAAAAGAATTCTTTGCGTGCCATTATTCACCTCAGCAAGAAGTGATTTTATCTGTTTCTCGTGAAGGTCGGCCTGAGCAGCTGCCAAATTTTCCTGTTCCTTTAGCGCGGCAACCTCTTTTCTTAGCGTATTCAAATCTGCAATAAACTGACCGTCTTCCACTTTTTTATCTAAAAGCAACGACGCGTTTTCCAGCAAGTTGATTTTCTCATTAAAAACCGCTTCCTTGATCCCCGTTTGCTTTTTAAGGTCGGCTGAAAGTTCTACAAAAGTTTTATCTGATTGTTCAAATTTCGCAATAAGAGTGGTGTGCCCTACATATTTGGAGTGCTGTTGCAACAGAAGCTCCTCCTTTTTAAAATCTTCGCGAGCCTGGTTCAAATATTCATACTGTTTCTGGTTGGCGCTTAAAAGATCTTGCTGCTTAACAATGATTTTACGATGGTCAATTTCGGTTTTAAGAAGGTCTAGCGCTTGCTTCTGCCCTAGCTTCCCTGCAGACAATTCTTTTTCTTGACTTTGCAGTTCTTTATGCTCCTCTTCTGGCAGTAATTCTATCTCGCTGAGACGGATGTCCTGTTCTTTAACAGCATCCGCAGTAGTTTTGTATTTTTTGAATACTGCAGCACCAATAGCTCTATAGTCTTTAGCGCCGGTAATATCTTCGAGCAGTTTATTGCGCTCATCTCTATTGGCCTGTAACAATTTACTGAATTGCCCTTGAGACAACACCATGGCTTTTACAAACTGATCATAACTTAGCCCGATTAATGCTTCATTTTTAAGTGGAACTGCCGCTTTGCCACTCTCGATAATAGTTCCTGTAGCCACCTCAATAATCTCTTGCTTCCTATCGTTGAGATTATCGTTTCGATTCCGTTCTATAGACCAATGTGAACGGTAAGTCTTTCCGTTGACGATGTATTCCACTTCTGCATAACAATCCTGCATATTTCGAGTCATGATGCCGCCCTCGCCATCAATCACCGACTTACTGATGGCGCCAATTCGGGGTACCTTATTATAAAGCGCCAAGGTTATAACATCCAGCAAAGTCGATTTTCCTGATCCTGTTGGTCCGGTAATTGCAAACAAACCACTTTCCGCCAACGGTCCGGATAAGAAATCAATAAGGTGTTCGCCACGGAGCGAATGGATATTCTTAAAACTGATTTTACTGATTTTCATATTCTACAAGTTAAGTTCTTCTAAAATTTGACGAAATGCATTTTTTAAGTCCTCAGCATTCTCCTGATGCCCATCCAATTCTAATCGTTTTTCAAACATGTCCATCGGACTCACATCGGCAACACTAACTCCAGGTTCAAAGGCCTCTGAAGCACCACGGATTTTATTGGCGAAATTCAGTTTTGATTTGATGATCATGAGATGCGGATTGGTATGGGTTTCGAGCAAATCGTCCAGATCTCGCCTCAGCTCCACATTTTCGTGAGGTTCATTGACAATGATTTCAGCTAACGATTGCAGTGTCGTTTGGTTTTGATAGGCTTTTAGCTGACTTTTGACCGTTTCTAAAGTGCCTTGGAAGGCCACTAAATTTCTAAACTTGGGGATGGGAACAATGGTCACATCCACTTGTTTTCCCGCGACTGAAATGATATTCACCTGTTTTACCTCCTCCTTTTCGCTAAAACTCAAGCAGATAGGAGAACCCGAATAATGTATATTATTAGAAACCGCGTAGGGTTTGTGAATATGACCCAAGGCTACATAGTGAGGCTCTTCGCCAAAAACAGTTCCAACAACCCCAGCCTGATTCCCAATTTGGATGTCTCGCATACTGTCAGATACTTGTGCGCCCTGCACGTATAAATGGCCCATCATTATAAAACAATGGTCTTGATAATGCGTGGTATAATGGGTATTGATTCCAGAAAAATAGGTTTGAATCCCTGCTCTAATCTGCTCAATTTTATCACTATAGGTTTCCCCTGCTACGGATTTCCGAATATCCTTATCTCTTAAAAAAGGCACCCCAGCAATGACCACTTTTTCTTGGCCTTTAGTAAAGGTAAAAAACACCTCATCTGCAGTTTCAGGAGCGCCACCAATGACCTCAATATTTAAAAATCTCAAGATGTCTTTTGGCGCATTTAAAACGGAAGCCGAATCGTGATTCCCTCCGGTAAGAATAATTTTGCAATCGGTACCAATCATCTGCATCAAAAATCGGTAATATTGACTAAGCGCAGCCTGTGATGGATTGGCTTGATCAAAGACATCCCCCGAAACTAATAACACATCAATCTCTTCTGCTTTGATGGTGTTTAACAACCAATCAAAGAATAGATCGAGATCAGGTGCCAAATCAATCTTATGCAACTGTTTCCCTATATGCCAGTCTGAAGTATGCAATAGTTTCATAGTGAATGTTTAGGTATGATTTTCCTGGCCATCATTGTTGGTGATTTGTACAAGAAAGGGTAGGTTTTAAATTAAAAGGTCGTTTTGAAGCTGATAAAAATAGAAACTTAAGGCGAAACTATAGGTCCTGCAACTAGAAACTTTTTAGCACTGTGGAAATGACCAAGGTCCTGGTGCGTACAAAGCGCGCCTTTACTATGGAAATGATTAATTTCTAGGATCCTATAATGCTTTTAAAAATGTTTCAATAACCAGAATGACACTGATGTCATTAGCCGGTGTGAAATGGACGAAGTTGAAAAAGATTATATATTTCAAGTACATTAGGGACACAGCCGTTACGATTGTCCCTATTCAACAACTTTTGACACTTATAGGCATTTTATCGGATTATAAAGGCATCACCTAGCAAAAAGCGAGAGATTAAATCAATAATTGCAAACAAAAAATGGTGTCGAAAATTGCAGATTAATTCTTATATTAGACACTTCTAACTATAAAAAGGATTAATAAATTCTAAATTTAACTAACCAATCACTGTAATCGTTTAGTCTTTTCGGAGAGTAAACGATTTTTTTTGGACAGATTACAACTCAGTTTTGAATATTTAAAACCTTTCGACCGAGATTTTTATATAATTGTGTAGTCAACTTGACCCTTCCGTCTTTAAGCGCTTTGCTGCGCTTAAATCCACCTTGCCTTGAAGAAAGGGAAGGAATTTTTTAAAAAAGTTATTTAGATATATCATTTGAACGTTTATCTGCTAAGGACTTGCAAAGCGAAACTGCACGGGGAATAAGCCTACGAGGTTATTTTAGATTTGTTTTACCCTTCCGTCTTTAAGCGCTTTGCTGCGCTTAAATCCACCTTCCCTTGAAATAAGGGAAGGAATTTTTTAGATACATAATTTGAAAGTTTATCTGCTAAGGACCTACAAAGCGAAACTGCACGGGGGAATAAGCCTACGAGGTTATTTTAGATTTGTTTTACCCTTCCGTCTTTAAGCGCTTTGCTGCGCTTAAAGCCACCTTCCCTTGAAATAAGGGAAGGAATTATTTAGATCTATCATTTGAACGTTTATCTGCTAAGGACTTACAAAGCGTAACTGCACGGGGAATAAGCCTACGAGGTTATTTTAGATTTGTTTAACCCTTCCGTCTTTAAGCGCTTTGCTGCGCTTAAAGCCACCTTCTCTTGAAATAAGGGAAGGAATTATTTAGATATATCATTTGAAAGCTTAACTGTTAGGGATTTGCAAAGAGAAACTTCACGGGAAATAAACCTACGAGGTTATTTTAGATTTGTTCGACCCTTCCGTCTTTAAGCGCTCTGCTGCGCTTAAAGCCACCTTCTCTTGAAAAAAAGGAAGGAATTATTTAGATACATAATTTGAAAGTTTAACTGCTAAGGACTTACAAAGCGTAACTGCACGGGGAATAAGCCTACGAGGTTATTTTAGATTTGTTTTACCCTTCCGTCTTTAAGCGCTTTGCTGCGCTTAAATCCACCTTCCCTTGAAATAAGGGAAGGAATTATTTAGATATATCATTTGAACGTTTATCTGCTAAGGACTTACAAAGCGTAACTGCACGGGGAATAAGCCTAAGAGGTTATTTTAGATTTGTTTTACCCTTCCGTCTTTAAGCGCTTTGCTGCGCTTAAAGCCACCTTCTCTTAAAAAAAGGGAAGGAATTATTTAGATACATAATTTGAAAGTTTATCTGCTAAGGACTTGCAGAGAGAAACTTCACGGGGAATAAGCCTATGAAGTTATTATAGATTTGTTTTACCCTTCCGGCTTTAAGCGCTTTGCTGCGCTTAAATCCACCTTCTCTTGAAAAAAAGGAAGGAATTATTTAGATACATAATTTGAAAGTTTAACTGCTAAGGATTTGCAAAGAGAAACTTCATGTAGAATAAGCCTATGAGGTTATTTTAGATTTGTTTTACCCTTCCGTCTTTAAGCGCTTTGCTGCGCTTAAATCCACCTTCCCTTGAAATAAGGGAAGGAATTTTGTTTTTCACATTCTGATATTTTTACAATTTTAGAATATCTCTGTGCATCTCTGTGATACTCTGCGAAATTTTGTCAAAATCTGAGCAGCTTTGCGACAAATCATGAGACACTATTATGCATCTCCCAACAAACGCACCAAGGTTTCCAGATTTACCGACTGCTGCTTTCCAGACGCCATATTTTTGAGCGTAAACGTCTCTGTTTGCAATTCTGATTCGCCCACCAGCACGACATTCGGAATGTTGCGCTTATTGGCATAATTGAATTGTTTGATGGTTTTTTTATTGTCGGGGAATAGTTCCGCTTTGATGCCATTGGCCCGCAACGCCTTAATTGCTTTCATGCTGGCCATAGCTTCAGCATCACCAAAATTGATGAACAACACTTTTACCGTATTGGTGATGGTTTCAGGAAATAAGTTTAAGGCTTCTAGAACCAAGTAAATGCGGTCCAATCCAAAACTAATTCCCACACCACTCACATCTTTTAACCCGAAAATTCCGGTGAGATCGTCATAGCGACCACCACCGCCAATAGACCCCATATCCACCCCTGTTGGTGCCGACACTTCAAAGATGGCTCCAGTATAATAATTGAGGCCACGTGCTAAGGTGACGTCCAACTGCAAGCTTGCAGTTTGTAATCGTAATTCTGAAATGGCTTTATTGATGAATTCTAATTCTTCAATGCCTTTTATACCTTCCTCAGAAGTTGACAGAATGGATTTCAGTTGTTCAATTTGCGCGTCAAAAGTTCCTGACAAACTAAACAAGGGCTGTAATTTATCAATCCCGGCTTGTGGAATCCCTTTTCCTAGCATTTCTTCCCTAACCTTCTCCTCGCCTATCTTATCTAATTTGTCTAAGGCAACAGTAAAATCGATCAATTTATTTTGCGCCCCGATCACCTCAGCAATTCCAGATAAAATTTTTCTGTTGTTGATTTTAATCGTAACGCCTTCCAATTTTAACGCCGTAAATACCGCATCATACAATTGCACAAACTCCACTTCCTGCCATAGAGATTGTGACCCCACCACATCAGCATCACATTGAAAAAACTCTCTAAAACGGCCTTTCTGTGGACGGTCAGCTCTCCAAACCGGTTGAATTTGATAGCGCTTAAAGGGAAATTCAATCTCGTTTTGGTGTTGCACCACATAGCGCGCAAACGGCACGGTGAGATCGTAGCGGAGGGCTTTTTCTGAAATAGAACTGGTCAATTTGGTAGAATCTTTAGCGTCATAGGCTTGCTGGTCAGCTTTGTTCAAAAAATCACCAGAATTTAAAATCTTAAAAATCAACCGATCACCTTCCTCGCCGTATTTGCCCATGAGGGTATCTGAATTTTCAAAACTTGGAGTTTCTATCGGTTGAAAACCAAAGTGTTCAAAATTCTCACGAATGGTATTGAAAATATAGTTGCGTTTTGCAACTTCCTCCGGATTAAAATCCCTGGTCCCTTTAGGGATGCTTGGTTTTTTTGCCATGTTCACTACCCGCGAAAGCGGGAATCTCTTTTATCTTCCTGCGTGGGCAAGAATCTCAGTTAATAATTTACTTCTGCAAAAATATTATAATTTAAAGAATATAAAACCAAAACCGCTTGCAAATACTGTTCATTAAGGTTCTGAACTTTTTAATCGCTTTCTAACATATCATATCTCCTACTATATTAAAAGTTTATACGATAAGCCCCCATCAAACAGACGCCTTTACAAAAGGATCGCGCCTGATTTTATTTTTTGGGAACAGTGCTCCTATAACCGTCGAGATTATTAACATCTCAGGCAAACTTTATTATAGTCTATACTTATTTTGATAATTATAGTAACTTTATGGACCGTTTGTAGTCTTATAACTATCAACCCTAGAACCACCCCCTTTTATGTTTTCATTATTTAGAGAGAATATTAGAATTGCCTTAAACTCTATCCGAACCCAACTGCTTCGTACCATTCTGACCGTGTTAATTATTGCCATTGGTATTACGGCTTTGGTGGGGATTTTAAGTGCAGTTTCGGCTTTGGAGAATACCATTTCGAGCGATTTCTCTTCCATGGGAGCCAACACCTTCAATATTCAGCGCTATGAGTTTACCACGCAACGTCAAAGCGGGAAGGAAGTTCAAAAAGTGAACCCCATCATCAGCTACCGCGATGTTAAAGATTTTGAAAACAACTACCAGTTCCCCTTCACCAAAGTAGCGGTATCTTTTGTCGGTACTCAAACTGCGGAAGTAAAGTACGAAAACAGAAAGTCTGATCCTGAAGTTACGGTATTGGGAGTAAATGAAAATTTCATCCAAAATTCTGGACTTGAAGTTAGCGAAGGGCGGGAATTTAATGCGGTTGATATTGAAAATAGTTCTAATTCCTGTGTGATAGGAAGTGATTTGGTCAAAGCTATTTTAGATGATGTGAATCCTATAGGGCAAACCATAAGCGTGAGAGGCGCCAAGTTTAAAGTTATTGGGGTTTTGAAAGCGAAGGGATCCACTTTTGGAAACAATCAAGATTTACGAATGATGATTCCGATACAAAAAGCGCGAACCCTGTTCACAAGCCCGAACATCAACTACAGTTTAAGTGTAAAAGCGGATCAAAAGGACATGTTGGAAGGCGCACAAGATGATGCCATCTTAACGTTTAGGAATATCAGGGCCCTTAACCCTATTGAGGAAAATAATTTTGGAATTGAACGCAGTGACGATTTATTAAACCGTATCGGCTCTATAACAGACTACCTCTACATTGCCGCTTGGGTGATTAGTATGGTGACCATTTTGGGCTCATCTATTGCTTTAATGAACATCCTTTTTGTATCTGTCACTGAACGCACACGAGAAATTGGCGTGCGCAAAGCATTAGGTGCCAAAAAGAAAACCATAGCCACCCAATTTTTTATGGAAGCTATTATAATTGGTCAATTGGGAGGCATTATCGGGATTATACTTGGTGTCTTGATTGGCTACGGCGTGTCCGCTGCTGCCGACTTCGAGTTCTCTACACCGTGGCTAGCCATGTTTAGCGCCTTTACCATCGCTTTTATTGTAGCAGTGGTTGCTGGGTTGCTTCCCGCGGTTAAAGCGGCTAAATTGGATCCTGTAGAGTCTTTGCGATACGAATAACTTTTTGATAAAAGAGAATAGAAAAGAGAGCAGAGAAGTTCGGGCTGTTATTTCACTACTAATTTTTCAAAATATCTGTACAAATCGCCTTTGGTAATGACTCCGCCTTGTTGAATGAGTTTGAACTTATCCAAAGCTTTATCTTCAGAATAGGCTTTTGTCGCGGTTAAAAACTCCACATCATCTGACAACAAATTATTTCTAAACCACTCAAATCCTTCAGAGGTAGTAAGATCTACCGTATCAATAGTCAATTTTACAGCAATCAATTGCATGTCGGTTTCCTTAAGGCGAAACAGATGCATCTGCTGAGGCGAAATATGTTCTAAATATGCTACTTTAGACAATACCCCTTCCCAGACTAAATCGCTAAAAACGTCCAGTTCTTCTTCAGCAACTTCAGGTTTGTTGGCTTTGATATCCGCCCACTCGTCGGCCGTTATAGATTGGGTGGCTAAAAAATTGATAAACTCTTGGTGCAGTTCTTCAAATTGTTCTTTAGTGAGTCTTGTATATTTCATAGTGATGTATTTTAATTATGAAAAAAGCCTCATTCCAATAAAGGATTGAGGCTTTTTAAAAATATATTCTGAAAATTATGCTTCAGCAACAACTTCAAAAGTCATATCTACTGTGACATCTCTGTGAAGTCTGATGACAGCGTCATACTGACCTAAACGTTTGATGTTACCACCGGTAATAGCGATATACTTTTTATCAATTGTAACACCTTCATTTTTCAATGCATTTGCCAAATCGATATTGGTAATAGAACCAAAAATCTTATCTCCAGCAGTTGCACCAGCAGCAGCTTTTGAGGTTAATTTGATATCTAAAGCTTTAATTGAATCAGCTTCTTTTTGAGCTTCTTCAATAATTTGTTTGTCTTTGAACGCACGTTGCTTTAGGTTTTCAGCCAATACTTTTTTAGCTGAAACAGTTGCCATAATAGCTTGCCCTTGAGGAATTAAAAAATTTCTACCATAACCGTTCTTAACCGTTACAACATCGTCTTTAAATCCTAAATTTTCAACGTCTTGTTTTAATATAAGTTCCATAGTTATGTTTTAATTATTTTAATAAATCTGCTACATAAGGCATCAACGCAAGGTGACGCGCTCTCTTAACTGCAACAGAAACTTTTCTTTGGTATTTTAAAGAGGTACCTGTTAAACGTCTTGGTAACAATTTACCTTGTTCGTTTACAAAACCTAACAACCAATCTGCATCTTTGTAATCAACATATTTAATGCCTGACTTCTTAAAACGACAGTATTTTTTAGTTTTGCTTGTGTCAATATTCAATGGTGTCAAATATCTGATCTCACCATCTTTTTTTCCTTTAGCTTGTTGTTCTATCGATGACATAATTATGCTTTTTGTTTAAGTTTAGTTCTTCTTCGTTCAGCCCAAGAAATAGCATGTTTGTCTAACTTTACAGTTAAATAACGCATAAAACGCTCGTCACGTCTAAACTCTACTTCTAAAGGATTAATAACTTCACCATCTACAGTGAACTCAAATAAGTGGTAGAATCCACTTTTTTTGTTTTGGATTGGATAAGCTAATTTTTTCAAGCCCCAATCTTCTTTGGATACCATCTTTGCTCCTCTAGAAACAAGAAAATCTTCGTATTTCTCTACTGTTTCCTTTATCTGGGTCTCAGATAAAACGGGATTTAAGATGAAAACAGTTTCATAATGATTCATATAATTCTATTTATTAATTAAAAATGAGTGCAAAAATAGGCAATCTTTCTTGTATTGACAACTAAATTTAAAGTAATTTTCAATGGGAACACGCTCTTAAACTTATGTTAAATTAAACGCTTTACCGATGTTTTTTGGTTTTTATCCGAAATTTTTGTACTATTGTCGATATCTTAACCTAAACAAATGTAATGTTATGACTTTAAACTGTGTAGTAGTTGATGACTCTGCGATACAACGACTGTCGATTGTAAAGTTAATTGAAAATCATTCATCGCTCAACCTTATTGCAGAATATAGTAGCGCATTAGAAACCAAAAACGGCTTAAACACCCATAAAGTCGATCTTATTTTCTTAGATATCGAAATGCCAGTTCTTAATGGCTTCGAGTTATTAGATGTTCTCAACAACAAACCCCAAATCATTTTTGTCACGGGCAAAACTGAATACGCATTTAAAGCTTTTAACTACGATGCTACGGATTACCTCCAAAAACCAATCACCCGCGAACGTTTTAATATTGCCGTTGAAAAGGCAGTAGAACAACACAAATTGAAACTCGATTTTAATGAGACCGATGGCGAACATATTTTTGTAAAAAGCAACCTCAAAAAACGGAAGGTATATATTAAGGACATTAAATGGATTGAAGCCCTTGGTGATTATGTTAAATTGGTGACCGAAGAAAACAGTTTAGTGGTACTCTCTACCATGAAAGCTTTTGAACAAGAACTCCCAGAAGGTAAATTCTTAAGAATTCACAAGTCATACATTGTCAACTTAGACAAGGTAGATCGTTTTAACAGCAAAAATGTTGAAGTTGGCGCCTATGAAATCCCGTTAAGTAGAAATAAAAAATCTGAACTTGTAGATGCGCTGAATAACATTTAACGTTATACGAGTACTTTGACATAATTATATTTCTATTCGCTTTTTATGGCTGTACTATTTTAAAGTCTGGATTACTAAAAATTTCGTAAAAAAGCGAAACTTGCAAGATTAAAAATTTGCCCCGATTTTTGTCTCACTAGTAATTGTCGACATTTAAAATTACCCTCACAGATCTAAAATCTTTAATACTCAAAAAGCTATTGTTCACTTTTGCAATGGCTTTTTTCGTTTTGCCTAAACTCTGTTGGGGCGGAATCTTCACCAAAATATGCTTATGAAACTGATTTCTAATTCTGGAAATCGGCGGAAACTCAGGTCCTAGTATATAATTCTTAAACACTTGTCGTAAGGCTGTGGCGTACCACTCTGCCCCAATATTAACCTTATTGAAATCTTTGTGTTTAAAGGTGATTTTTATCAACCTGTAAATTGGCGGATAGTTAAAGTTGTGACGCTCGTCCATTTGTTCCGCATACATTTCGGCATAATTATTTGTCGAGACTTGTTGCAAAATACGATGATGCGGATTGTAGGTTTGAATCAGTACTATCCCGCGCTCATCCGTCCGCCCTGCCCTTCCCGACACCTGTAACATCAGCTGAAAACTGCGTTCGTGGGCTCTGAAATCGGGGAAATTCAACATATTATCCGCATTCATGATGCCCACTAACTTCACATTTCTAAAGTCGAGACCTTTAGTCAGCATTTGGGTCCCTACCAAAATGTCAACTTCCTTTTCTTCAAAGGCCCGGATAATCTTTTCGTAGCCAAATTTACCACGGGTCGTATCCAAATCCATCCGAGCCACCTTATGATCCGGAAAAATAGCCTGAGCCTCTTCCTGCACCTGCTCGGTACCAAAGCCTTTAGTATCCAATTCTACACTGCCACAAGCCATACAGGCTTTTTGCATGGCGGTATGATACCCGCAATAATGGCAACGCAATTCATTTTTATATTGATGGTACGTTAAACTGACATCGCAATTAGAACATTGCGGCGCATGTCCACACGTGGTACATTCTACAATAGGCGAAAATCCACGTCGGTTTTGAAATAGGATAATTTGATGACCATCCTTTAAAGCCGAGGTCATTTCCTCGATCAACCGATCGCTAAAATGCCCGTTCATACGCTTGCGCTTATGTTTGTCCTGAATGTCTACCAATTCAATGTCTGGCATCATCACATCATTAAAACGCTGTGTGATTTCCACCAAGCCATACTTGCCTTGCTGCACATTATAGTAACTTTCTAAACTTGGCGTTGCCGAACCCAACAAAGTTTTACTATTAAATAGAGACGCCAACACCACTGCGGCATCTCGGGCATGATAGCGAGGCGCTGGATCAAATTGCTTAAAAGAGGTTTCGTGCTCTTCGTCAACAATAACGAGACCTAAATTATGGTAGGGAAGAAAAATTGAGGAACGCGCACCTAAAATTATCTGTGCCTTGGGCTGATTTTCCAGCACGTTATGCCATAACTCAAAACGTTCGTGTGCTGAATATTTAGAATGATACACAGACACTTTCCCCCCAAAATAATTTTCGAGACGGGTTACCAGTTGTGTGGTTAAGGCGATTTCCGGAAGCAAATACAATACCTGTTTTCCGGTTGCAATCACCTCTTCAATCAATTTGACGTAAACTTCAGTTTTCCCGGAAGAGGTCACCCCGTGCAGCAACGTAATGTGATGCTTTTCAAAAGTTTTCTTTATCTCTTCTAATGCCTTTTCCTGATAGCTATTTAACTTCTTCGAATCTTCATTGGCCTCCCCAGAGTAGCCTACCCGGTCTTCTTGAATTTGATATTCATCTAAAATTTCTTTATCAATCAAAGTTTTTATTATGGCCGCCGATGCCCCGCTTGCTTCTGTCAATTCAGTCACTTTTACGGGTTGCTTGGTCTGGGCAGATATCGAAAACAAGGTCATGACCACATCCCGCTGTTTTGGAGCCCTACTCAATTCCTCCAGCAATTGCTGCAATTTTGTCTGATCTGAGTAAACGCCATTTAATTTAACGTAACGCACCATTTTAGGCTTGTACTTTTCGTACACTTCCTCCTGTAGCATAATGGCTTCTTTATCTAACAGTCCGTTGATAATGGGGAATACGTTTTTCTTATCCAGTATACTAACTAGGTCATGAATTTTTAAGGACGATTGGTGATGCAGGGCTTCATAGACCAAGAATTCCTGATCATTCAGCTCTTCATCGTTAATAATCTTATCTAAATTTTTGGTGATGATTGTCTCACTTTCCAATAAAAAGGAATTGGGCAGCGCAGCTCTGAGCACATCGCCCAGGGTACACATATAATAGTCAGCAATCCACTGCCAATGTTTTAATTGTTGGGGCGTTGTAATGGGCGCATCATCTAAAATCTGATGAATTTCTTTCGCGTCATACGCCACAGGTTTTTGTTGGTGCACATTAAATACCAAGGCGGTGTAGATCTTACTTTTGCCAAAAGGTACTGCCACCCGCATACCCGGTTTCAAAAACTCTGATTCAGCCATAGTGATGCTGTAGGTGAAGAGTTTTTCAAGCGGAATGGGAAGTATGACGTCAATATAATGTAGCATGATGAAATTTAAGGTAGGATTTGGTCCCGTTTTTTTGAATCGTTATATTTTTTTAATCGTCTAATGGTCGCATTAAATTCAAAACCTAATAGGAGAATGTTGGAGATTAACCACAAATAAAATAGAAGAATCAATAGCGCACCGATAGATCCGTACAACTCATTATAGGTTGAAAAATAAGTGACATAAATGCCGAATAAATACGAAAAGACGATGATTAATATAGTCGTCAACAATGCTCCAGCTGAAAAGAATTTAGAGTCTTTACCTTCTTTTGTTCCGAAATAATAAATGGTAGCCGTGGCAATATAAACCATAAACACAAAAAAGATATATTTTGCAATGGCGGCCATGAACAAGCCTTCCTCATAGGTTTCATAGCCTTGTTTGTCCATATAATAGAGCAAGCGTTGAATGATATAAATTTGAAAATATCCAATCACCGCAATAGTAATAATCAATAAAAGAACCAAAATAAGTGCCACAAACAAGGAGTATAAATATTGCTTGACCACACTTCGTGTGAGCTGTTGATGATATGAACTTTCAAATCCTGAAAACAACGCACTAATCCCGTTGGCCATTAAAAAAATGGACAACAAAAATACCGTCGACATTAAGCCGCCATTTTCGCCCTTATAAATATTCTGAAAAATATTTTCAAAAAAGAAATCGGAGGTTTGCGGTGGCAACACAGAGTTCAGAAATCCTTTAAATTCATATTCAAATCCGACTACCGGAATGTAAGGAATTAAAATAATAATAAATAACAAAAACGGAAATATGGCCGTAAAGAAACTAAAGGCAATAGCACTCGCCCTACTGGTAACCGCGCCTTTAATAATCCCCTTTCCGTAAAGTCTTAAAAAATAATACAGCGTCAATCCTTCTAAGGCTGGCAACTCTATTTTTTTGAGAAATTTTATGAGATGCTTTAAAACGGGTATTTTTTCGAGTTTATCCTCGATATCATCCTCAATATTAGCATCTGGCTTTTCAGACATTTAAACCGCCTTTAGACTTAAATCCATATTATACACTGAATGGGTTAAGGCACCTGACGATATAAAATCGACGCCACACATGGCATACTCGCGCGCCGTGTCCTCATTAATCCCTCCAGACGATTCCGTTAAACAGTGATCACCTATTAAAGTGACTGCTTTTTTGGTGTCTTCATAATTAAAATTATCAATAAGGATTCTATAGACCCCATCGGTTTTAAGAATTTCTGCAATTTCCTCAAGGTTTCTTGCTTCAACAATAATTTTAAGATCGAGATTATTTTCCTCTAGATAGTCTTTCGTTTTTGTAATGGCCTTGGTAATTCCACCCGCAAAATCGATATGGTTATCCTTTAGCATAATCATATCATAGAGAGCGAATCTGTGATTCTCACCGCCACCTATTTTTACAGCCCATTTCTCAAGAGCGCGAATCCCAGGGGTTGTTTTTCTGGTGTCTAAAATTTTAGTGCCTGTACCTTCCAATAAATCCACAAACGTTTTCGTTTTGGTAGCAATAGCGCTCATGCGTTGCATGGCATTCAACACCAAACGTTCCGCTTTTAGGATTGATTGCGAGGCCCCTTCCACATAAAACACGATATCGCCATACTTTACTTTAGCGCCATCTTCAATGAGCGTTTCAACTTTTAAATTGGCATCCACATACTGAAACACTTTTTTCGCAAACGCTACCCCTGCAATAATGCCGTTGTCCTTCACTAGCAATTTAGCTTTGCCCTGAGCAGAGGCAGGGATGCAAGCTAACGAACTGTGATCGCCATTTCCCACGTCTTCTCTAACAGCATTGCTAATAATTAATTCTATTTCTTTATCGAATTGTGATTGTGAAATCATATTATTCTTCTGTTTTTTTCCTTAATTTACAACAAAATCACATTTATAATGATCAAATTTTTTCTTCTTGCTTTTCTGATTCTGACAAGTTCTATCTACTGTCAAAACAAAAGTAAAGTTAATATATTTCTTGATGAAAACTTAAAGCCTATAAATGAAGCATCCTTTAATGAAAAAAGAGATTCTTTTATATATACTTCAATATCACATGGCAATGATTCTTTAACAGTGCATCAAATTACAAATCTCATAAAGTTTGGAAAATTTGATTCTATTACAAATTACCAAATACGAATGCTTCTGAAAAGAGATTCAAAAAACAACCATATTGCAGACAAAGATCTGATTCTGACCTTTCGTGACACCTTATATGGTTTTAAAACACACAGCAACTTTGCGAATCTATCTAATAGGGATATTAAAAATAAAATTAAACACTACGACAACATTCAAAAAAAGTGCATTAAAAGAGACAGAAAAGATAATTATGAGCGATTCTATTTTTACAATGTAAATAAAGAATATAATTATCTACCCAAAAATTTCTCTTGGATCAAAAGCTCCTCTATTCTTAATAATCTTCTTTTTAATAATCAATCAGCCATGTTTATCTTAAAAACTAATGGTGACTATTTTTACTTTCAGGAAATTTATGAAAAATATGTTATAGAATTAATCAAGGCGGAAAATTGGGAATTATTTGTTAATGAATATGAGATTGCAAAAAACACACTGTCTAAAATGCGATTTGGAAAATTAAAGAATTTGCACATGAATTATGAAGACGTAAAATATAATAGTTACCCTAGTCATAACACTCAGTGTTACTTTCCTGGAGATTATTAATTAGATTATTAATTAATCGACCATCCAAAACAATTACAAAAATCGCTTTTTCGTATATGACAATTAAACTTCTCGCCATTGGCAAAACAGACAACAAGCAACTACAAGCGCTTATTGAAGATTATCAAAAACGCTTAGGATTTTACATCAAATTCGACTTTGAGATTATTCCCGATCTAAAAAAAGTAAAGAACTTAAGTGAAGACCAACAAAAACAAAAAGAAGGCGAATTGATTTTGGCCAAACTCAACCCTACCGATGTGCTTATTTTGTTAGATGAAAATGGCAAACAATATGATTCCGTTGGATTTTCAGAATACCTCCAGAAACATATGAATTCTGGCGTAAAGCAAGTGGTTTTTGTAATTGGGGGGCCTTACGGATTTTCGGACGAGGTGTATAACAAAGCAAATGGGAAAATATCACTTTCAAAAATGACATTTTCCCATCAAATGATACGCCTATTCATGATTGAACAGTTGTACCGTGCTTTTACTATTTTAAAGAATGAGCCCTACCACCATAGGTAGGTTGAAATAAAGGTTTCTTATTTATTATTCTAGAGAAGCGCTCTATAATTATTACCCTACCTCACTCTTAACTCCTAACTCCTAACTCCTAACTCCTCACTCCTAACTCGTCACTCCTCATTCCTAAACGCCTAATGCGTTTTATAAGTCTGTTTTCTTTTTTTAAGTTGAATCTCCAAATCGCTAATCGTTTCCTTAACTGCCATCTCGTAGTTTTTCTCGTCAGATGTAGCAAAAATTTGCGGTCCTGGCGCACTTAATTTAATATTACAGATTTTACCTTTTTCTGGTTCATTTCCTTCTTCTTTAAAAAAGACATCCGCATTGATCAACCAATCGTATTTTTCGGCCATTTTATTTAATTTCTCGGTGGTATGTGCAGCTAGCGAATCGCTATAATCTAAATTTACGAATTGAATGTTTATTGTCATGATTTTTAATTTTTGGTTATGAGACTAAATTACGAGTTTAAAAAGGATTGCCCAATGACAAAAATCATAAATTATGCTTAAAGTTGGCGTGGTTACGCTAAGCTTTTGAGAAACAAGCATCAGCGATGCTTTAATTAATTTGTCTTATTTTTACTATAAAACCAAAGTATATGACCATCGTTTTTGCCACTAACAATTTGAATAAACTAAAGGAAGTTCAGGCCTTTGTTCCAAATCATATCACACTTTTAAGTCTAGAAGATATTGGCTGTACAGAAGATGTCCCAGAAACTCAAACCACAATTGAAGGTAATGCATTGCAGAAGGCGGCATACATTAAAAACAAATATGGCTATGACTGTTTTGCAGACGATACCGGATTAGAAGTTGAAGCTCTACGAGGTGCTCCAGGTGTATATTCTGCCCGTTACGCAGGAGAACAGCGAAACTCAGAAGATAACATCCAAAAACTACTAAAAGAATTACAAGCCTATTCTAACCGAAATGCCCAGTTTAAAACGGTCATTGCTTTAGAATTACATGGACAACAGCATACCTTTACAGGAATTTGCCCAGGTGAAATCACAACAGAAAAAAGCGGCAACCGAGGATTTGGCTACGATCCTATTTTTAAAGCGAACGGCTACAATCAGACTTTTGCTGAGATCAGTTTAGAGGAAAAAAATCAGATAGGACACCGTGGAAAAGCCGTAAAACAGCTCGTAAATTTCCTGAATTCAATAGCCTAAATTTCAATACGTCAACAATAAAATCACCTAACGAATTGAGGATCACATCTCAACACTTGAGGAGCAATTAAAAAAAACTTTAAATAAAACCGATTTCTATAATCGGAAATTAAAAATAATATCATACATTTGCACCTTGTAAAAATTTCCTCAAGGTGAGGATGTGTTACTGGAGGTTTAGGTTAAGTATGTCGATTCGCTTCTGTTGTAACACCAAAGAACATAATCGAATACTTATTAAATCGAATGAACACATTCCAAGATTTAGGTCTTAATGATGACCTTTTACGCGCTATTACCGATATTGGTTTTATTACACCAAGTGACGTCCAAGCCAAAGCAATCCCAATTTTATTAGAAAAAGACACTGATTTAGTGGCTTTAGCACAAACAGGAACAGGTAAAACTGCTGCGTTTGGTTTTCCAATGTTGCAAAAAATCAACATTGAAAGCAGAACAACGCAAGGATTGATCCTCTCTCCTACCCGGGAACTTTGTTTGCAAATTACCAACGAGTTGAAAAACTACGGTAAATATTGTAAAGGCTTTAATGTTGCTGCCATTTATGGTGGTGCCAGTATTACGGACCAAGCAAGAGAAGTAAAAAGAGGCGCACAAATTATTGTCGCTACGCCAGGCCGTATGAAAGATATGATTAACCGTAATATGGTTGACATTTCTAAAATTGACTACGCTGTCCTTGATGAAGCTGATGAAATGTTGAACATGGGCTTTTATGAAGATATCACTGATATCCTATCCCATTCTCCAAAAGAAAAAAACACCTGGTTGTTTTCTGCAACCATGCCAAAAGAAGTTTCAACCATTGCGAAGAAATTTATGAATTCGCCAGTTGAAATTACTGTTGGAAATAAAAATGAAAGTACCAATCAAGTATCTCACGAATATTACTTAGTCAATTCTCGCGACCGTTACCAAGCTTTAAAACGTTTGGCTGATGCGAATCCTGATATCTTCTCAGTAATTTTCTGTCGTACCAAACGCGATACTCAAAAAGTAGCGGAACAATTAATTGAAGATGGTTATAGCGCTGGTGCATTACATGGCGATTTAAGCCAGAACCAACGTGACATGGTCATGAATTCATTCCGTAAAAACCAAATTCAAATGTTGGTGGCTACGGATGTTGCTGCCCGTGGTATTGATGTGGATAACATTACACACGTTATCAACTACCAATTACCTGATGAAATTGAAACCTATACACACCGTTCAGGTAGAACAGGTCGTGCCGGTAAAACTGGTGTTTCTATTGTTATTGTTTCAAAAAGTGAATTGCGTAAAATCAAAAGTATTGAGCGCATCATTAATAAAAGCTTTGACAAAAAAGAAATTCCTGATGGCATGGAGATTTGCGAAGTTCAGTTAATGTCTTTGGCCAACAAAATCCATACTACTGAAATCAATCCTGAGATTGAGAAATATTTGTCTAGTATCAACGAATTGTTTGTTGACACTTCAAAAGAAGAATTGATTCAAAAATTCTTTTCGGTAGAGTTTACACGTTTCTTTAATTATTACAACAAATCTAAAAACTTATCAGTAGCTGAATCTCGTGGAAGCGATAGAGATGGCGATTTTGGTAAGGATTACGGAAGCAATGATGATTCGTCGCGCTACTTCATCAACGTTGGACAAAAAGACGGCTTTGATTGGATGAGCTTGAAAGATTTCTTAAAAGATATTTTAGATCTTGGTAGAGATGACGTCTTTAAAGTTGATGTAAAGGACAGTTTTTCTTTCTTCAATACTGATAAAGGTTTACAGGAAAAAATATTAGCTTTCTTTAATGACTACAAACACAATGGACGTTTTGTAAATGTTGAAGTGAGTGAAGATAAAGGCAGAAGCACAACCAGAAACAAGAGACGCTCTAGCGGCGGCGACAGTGGAGGTGGCAGACGCTCAGGTGGCGATTTCAAACCACGTAGCGAAAGACGTTCTGGAGGTGACTTTAAAGGTGGGAAATCATCTGATGCTTCAAGACCAAGACGTTCATCTGACAGCTCTGGACCAAACAGAAGAGATAGACGTGCTGGCGCAGGTGAAAAAACAACTGCGGATTCTGGCTTTTCAAGACCTACACGTTCAAGACGTAAGGACTAATTAGCAGACGCACAGTCTAATATTTATATTAAAACGAAGTGGAAATTCAATCTTTTCACTTCGTTTTTTTTATTAATATTCCAAACGAGCTATAAGGACTCGGATCCCTTTGCCTGATTCCAATCTAAAGTTAATATTATATCAAATTTGTCAGCTTTCAATATGTTTTTAAGTTTTGTTTCTTACTTTTATCACTTAAATAAACCAATGAGGCTCCTACTAGTACTAACTGCTTTTTTATGTATTTCTTTTTCCAGTGTGGCACAAGAGCCTACTACCGTTAAAGGAGTGGTATACAGTACGACTACTAACGAGATTCTAGAGAGTGTCAACATTGTCAACTTAAACCAAGTTGTAGGTACTACCACAACCCATACCGGAACTTTTGAAATTAAAGCGACGGCTAATGACACCCTGCATTTTTCTTTTTTGGGCTACAAATCCATTAAAGTGAGAGTGACCAATGACTGGCTTAAATTTGGGGAAACTAAAATTGAAATGACGGAATTAGCGCTCGCGCTTGAAGAAGTGGTGGTCAATCAGTTACGTCTTACAGGTTTTTTAGAAGTGGATATGAACCAAGTTCCTGTCAGAACTAATTACCGTTACAGTATTTCAGGACTTTCTACCGCCGGCTACGAAGCAGGTAATAATACAAGCGCTGTTAATAAGGTTTTAGGCGCCATTTTTAATCCGGCAGATTTTCTGTACAATATGTTCGGGAAAAAGCCCAACGAGCTCGGAAAACTAAAGCAAATGAAAAAGGATGATGAAATCCGCAATTTACTTGCCTCCCGTTTTGATCGGGAAATGTTGATGGTATTGTTGGATTTAAATCGTGTGGACCTAGACGAAATCGTTAGCCAGTGCAATTACTCCAGAGATTTTATACAAACGGCAAATGATCTTCAAATATTAGATGCCATTAGCGAATGTTACGAAGAATATAAAATATTAAGCCGAAGCAAAAGAAGGAACTAATCTACTACCGTTGCATAATACCGCTCAACAATCTTGTCATAGCTTTTGAGTGTTTTGGAAATCCAGTCCAAACGCTTATCCAACTGTTCTTCTTCCGTCAGTTGCCAAGAAACTTTAGAACGTCTTAATTTATTTGTCACATCTTGTAGTATAATTGCTGCAGAGACAGAAATGTTTAAACTCTCTGTAAAGCCAACCATCGGAATTTTCAAAAAACAATCTGCGGCCTCCATGACTTCTGGAGACAAGCCTTCCGTTTCCCGTCCAAAAAAGAAGCAGGACTTTTTAGTAAAATCAAAATCGGCAAGTACTTGGTCATTATCGTGTGGTGTTGTGGCCACAATTTGATAGCCCGTATCTTTTAAATTCTGAATACATTCCGCTACTGTATGATAACGCTGCAAATCGACCCATTTTTGAGATCCCATCGCAATTTCTCTATCTATGCGTTTAGAATTTCGTTCTTCCACAATATGCACTTCCTGAATGCCAAATACATCGCAGCTGCGAATTACGGCACTCGTATTGTGCAATTGGTACACATCTTCCGTTGCCACCGTAAAATGCTTGGTACGGTTGGGCAGTACGGTATCAAATCGTAATTTACGTTGTGGAGTCAGATACGTTTCTAAATGTTCGAGAAGTTGAAGGTCAATCATTGAAAAGTTTTATATTTAATAAAATTACGGAAACAAAGATAAGGCGTCGCATTAAATTGAACGTAGTATTTTATATAAGTGATGACTAAAACGACATCATTAACTGAGAAAATTACTCAACCCATCGTAAAAATAGACTGTTATGAAACATATTGTAGTATTAACTGGAGCGGGAATAAGTGCTGAGAGTGGTTTAAAAACCTTTAGAGATGCCGATGGATTGTGGGAAGGTCATAACGTCATGGACGTGGCGACACCCGAAGGGTTTAAAAATAACCCAGAATTGGTCTTAGAATTTTACAATCAGCGGAGGAGACAATTGTTGGAGGTACAGCCAAACAGTGCCCATCGTGATTTGGCCGCATTGGAGACTGATTACAAAGTGACCATTATCACCCAAAATGTAGACGATTTGCACGAACGGGCCGGAAGTTCAAACGTGGTGCATTTACACGGGGAGTTGCTGAAAGCACGTAATATTGTTAACGAAGACGATTGCTTTACACATGATGAGGACATTAAATTAGGTGACACCTGTCCTAACGGACATCAATTACGCCCGTATATTGTATGGTTTGGAGAAGCCGTACCATTGATGGATAAGGCTATGGACCTGTGCGCCACTGCTGATGTTTTGATGATTATAGGCACCTCAATGCAGGTGTATCCAGCGGCCAGTTTAATGCATTATGTACCCGAAGACATTCCAATATATTTTATCGACCCTAAACCTGCTATGGAGAGTCGGGGAAATGTAACGGTGATTCCTGAAACGGCCACGGCTGGTGTAAAGAAGGTTATCGACATGCTGCGCTAGTTATGAAACGTATGGCACACCGCATATAACTTATATTTAAACGTCGCAGTTTAAATTCTAAAGCGGTATTAATTCCACTTATAAAGCGTCAGCAAATAGTCTGAATGATCATTGAATTTAATGCATTCCTAAAAAGTATGGCACAAAAAAAACCTGACTTTACGGCCAGGTTTCTATTTATTATAAATCTAATGTTATTTATTTTTACCTACATTCCCTTGTGCCACTAATACTGATAAATCAGCAGGCATAGGGTTGTGCACATTTACATAACCGTCAATAGTTAACAGCTTTTCGTATCCGAAGAAATCCGGATTAGCTTTTAATTTTTTAAGGTTCGTCTTACTCATACCTGTCTTGCCTTTAACAGTGTTTAAGTCTACGATAATTGCACCAGGTGCATTTGCAACACTACCTGCATGAATATGCGCAGGGTATTCCACACCTTCCTTAGTTCCATTTAAAGTAATGGTAGCTAAAGCTTCACCATTTACACGTCTCTGAAGCATAAAACTTCCAGAGATTGCTGGATCAGAAACTGACGCCAACGGGTAAGAAGTAGAAAGACCTGTTAACTCATTCTCTCCGATATCACCCTGAGCCACAAGAGTTGCTAAATCAATAGAACTGGCGTGAACGTTAATATAACCGTCAAATTCCAATAGTTTCTCATAAGAAATTGCGGTTTTATTATCCAAAGCAGTTACGGTAATCGTACTAAAACCTGTAGTACCGTCAACAGTACCCAATGTTAGAGCGATGTCTCCACCTTCTGCTGCAGTATTCAAATGGATATGAGCAGGATGCATTCCTCCACTAGGTGTACCTTTCAACTGCAATTCAATAGTTGTTGTTTTTTCATCAACCTTTATAAATTTCGCGGTTCCACTGATTGAAGGATCAGCAACAGAAGCTAATTGGTAAGTTTTAGATTCTTCAGGAGCCTGTGTTGCATCATCGTCATCACTACAACTGGTAAAAAAAAGAGTTGGCAAGACCAACATCATACTGAACATTAATTTTTTCATAGATATAATTTTTAGGTGTTAATAACCGCAAAGCTACTACACCACGATAGCACTCACTTTACATTTTGAAGAGTTTAACTTAAGATTTAGAGAGTTTTAACTAAAATTTAGGTTGGCCTTAACATTCTACAACCACTTTAGTCCACGAAGAGTCTGTTGTACAGCGCCAAATGGGAGATTCTGGCTCATCTATACGCATATGCCACATCCCAAGAAATTAATAATTTTTTGGTCCTATACATATTTTATTCTAAACTTGAAAATCTAAACCGATGGCGTTTGCGGATCTCTTCTGAACACCTCGATCAGATCGAATATAAGGATACAAAATACAACCCATATAAAGCCAGCAATAAAACCTCCGGCGATGTCAGATGGAAAATGCACGCCCAAATAAATTCGGCTCAACCCAATGCTGAGAATTAAAACTCCTAGCAGAAAAATAATGCCATATTTCAAATAGCTATTGATTCTAAATCTATAAATTAGATACATTAAGAATCCGTAAAAGGCCATAGCACTCATAGCGTGACCGCTTGGATAACTCAGAGTTTCCACAGAGACCATATGTTCAATGCCTGGTCTGGCCCTATCGACAAAGCGCTTTAATATTAAATTGGAAATAGCAGATAAAGCCAAAACGAAAAACACCTGTAGCATCAACTTCCATTGTTTAAATACAAAATAAGACAAGCCTGCAAATACGATCAATACGATGGCGTAGCCATAAATATCGCCCACGTGGGTTACAAAAACAAAATATGTAGTAAGGGCTTCAGAGCGATGCGAAATAACGTATTCCGTAATTTGTTGATCATATTCCGCCAAGAGATCTGACTTTAAGGTTTCTGTCAATTCTATAAAGAGATTGATGCCCACAACAACTACGATTAACGCAACGACAACCGTAATAATATAAGGTAAGGTCACATCGTACTGATGGAATTTTTCTCTTAAAAACGTTCTTAAATTATCAATTAAGAGTTTTACGGTCTTTCTCATAAAATAATGGTATTCAATGGTAAGAAGCTAAAATAGGTGTTTTCCCTAGTTTTAAAACCCAAAGATTACATAAAAATTCTGTAAAAATTAAGCAAAACGGTAGGATAATGCCCTCATCTAAAAGCAATGACTATTTTTTTAAATCAATATGTTTCAAATTTTCAATTCTGTTTCTCACCAAGAAATCATCTATAGTTTCAAAATGCTCAATAACGCGTTGGTCTTTAAATTCGAATACTTTTTGTGATAAGCCTTTTAGAAAATCACGGTCGTGGGACACCAAGATCAAGGTGCCGTCAAAATTGAGCAGCGCTTCCTTTAAAACATCTTTCGACTTTAGATCTAAGTGATTGGTGGGTTCATCCAAAATCAATAAATTGACCGGTTCTAACAGTAATTTCACCATGGCCAATCGGGTTTTTTCACCACCAGAAAGCACGCTTACTTTTTTATCGATATCCTCGCCTTTAAACATGAATCGGCCTAAGATATTTTTAATTTGGGTCCTCACATCGCCTTGCGCCACTTCATCAACCGTTTGGAAAATGGTCAAATTTTCATCTAATAATGACGCTTGATTTTGGGCGAAATAGCCAATCTTAACATTATGGCCTAAACTACAGGTGCCTTCCACCCCAATCTCACCCATAATGGCTTTAATCATGGTAGACTTACCCTCCCCGTTCCGTCCTACAAAAGACACTTTTTCACCTCTTGAAATAGACATGTTGGCGTTTTTGAAAACGACGTGGTCGTCGTAAGACTTTGACAAATCTTTTACCGTAACCGGATAATCTCCCGAACGTTGCGCAGGTGGGAATCTTAATTTAAGGGCAGAGGTATCAATATCATCCACTTCAATGATCTCTAGCTTCTCCAACATTTTCTCTCGAGAATTGACTTGATTGGTTTTAGAATAGGTACCTTTAAAACGTTCGATAAAGGCCATATTATCAGCAATAAACCTTTGCTGCTCTTGGTAAGCTTTGATCTGATGCAGACGTCGGTCTTCGCGCAGCTGTAAGTAGTGTGAATAATTTGCTTTATAATCATAGATCCTCCCCATTGTCACTTCAATTGTTCTATTGGTAATAGTATCAATAAACGCCTTGTCGTGAGAAATGACCATCACGGCATTGGCTTTATTCAACAAGAAATCTTCGAGCCAAATAACCGACTCTATATCTATATGGTTGGTAGGCTCATCCAAAAGAATCAAATCTGGTTTTTGCAGCAAAATTTTAGCCAACTCGATACGCATCCGGTACCCGCCACTAAATTCGCTCGTTAACCGTGTAAAATCTTCCCGTTTAAATCCTAAGCCGCCCAATGCCTTTTCAACTTCCGCATCATAATTGACATCTTCTAAGGCATAATATTTCTCTCCTAAATCAGAAACCTTTTGGATGATTTGCATATACTCATCTGAGTCATAATCCGTTCGCGTTTCCAGAGCTTTGTTGAGCGTTTCCATCTCGTCCCTCATTTCATAAACATGGGCAAAGGCCTTAGAAGCTTCTTCAAAAACAGTACACTCGTCCTCAGTTAATAAATGCTGCGGCAAATAGGCAATAATGGCATCTTTTGGGTAACGTACATGGCCTTTTGTCGCTCGTTGTTCGCCTGCAATAATTTTCATCATTGTAGATTTTCCGGCGCCATTTTTTCCCATTAGGGCAATTTTGTCATTTTCATTAATGGTAAAAGACACCTCACTAAATAAGGCGGTTCCACCAAACTCTACAGCTAAATTATCGACTGAAATCATAGGTTTATTTTTGAGTTGCAAAACTATAATTATTTTGATAACTGCAGACTATAAATACCTTGAAAGTATGGTGTTTTTATTAAAATTACCAGCCCTATTTTATCGAGAAAACTAGTGCCATGACTCAGCATATTAACATGATTTGACATTCTAGTGCTATTATCTCATTTGCTATAAATACGACTCCTTTAAAGATTTTCATTCGCTAAAAGTAAAATCATTAGTATCTTTATAGTACTCATGAAAACACTTACCACACACTTTATCGACGTACGAGAGCGCACAGTGTTGCTCTGTCAAAATTTACAAATAGAGGACTACACCCCGCAATCTGCTCTTTTTTCAAGTCCCCCTAAATGGCATATTGCTCATGTGACCTGGTTTTTTGAAGAAATGATTTTAAAGAAACATGTTCCAAATTATGAGGTGTTCGATTCTAATTTCGGTTTCTTGTTCAATAGTTATTATAATAGTATTGGCGAACGGATTGAACGACACAACCGAGGATTACTGACACGGCCTAAAATTGAAAATGTTTACGAATTTAGAGCATTTGTTGATAAGGCGATGGTGGATTTATTGGAATCAAATCCAAATGAAGATGTTGATAAATTAACCATTTTGGGTATTAATCATGAACAACAGCATCAAGAATTGCTCTTAACGGATATTAAATATACGCTGTCAAAAAACCCGCTTTACCCAAAACTTTTTGAGTCGAATTTTGTGACGCATCATAATAAACAGCAGGGATGGTTAACTGTAGACGAAGGCATTTACCAAATAGGCCATCAGAACGAGAGTTTTAGTTTTGACAATGAATTAGGAGCCCATCGGGTATTTTTGGAACCGTTTCAAATTTCTAAAAACTTAGTGACTTGTGGCGAATTTATAGAATTCATCAATGACAACGGCTATACAAAACCTGAATATTGGTTGGATGAAGGCTGGTTCTGGATTAATGACAACAACATAACTCAACCTTTATATTGGAAGCACCAAGATGGAACTTGGTTTCAGTACACGCTCTCTGGGTTAGAACCGATTGACGAAAAGAGCATTTTAACCCATATCTCCTTCTATGAAGCTTCAGCTTTTGCCCTATGGAAAGGTCTTAGACTTCCCACCGAATTTGAATGGGAAGTTGCTTCCAAAGATCTGGAATGGGGCACCCATTGGGAATGGACCAATAGCGCCTACTTGCCCTACCCAAGATTCAAAACAGCTGAAGGCGCTGTTGGTGAATACAATGGAAAATTTATGATCAATCAAATGGTGCTTAGGGGTGCTTCCCATGCCACGGCACCCGGCCATAGTCGCCACACCTACAGAAATTTTTTTCATCCACAATACCAATGGCAATTTTCAGGAATCAGACTCGCTAAATAATCTATGAATACCAACTTTAAAAAAGATGTTGATCTTGGCCTAAGCGCCAGCTCTAAAACATTACCCTCAAAATATTTCTACGATAAAATTGGAGATGCTCTGTTCGTAGAAATCATGAACATGCCGGAATATTATCTGACCAAAGCCGAATTCGATATTTTTAAAAATCAAAATCAGGAGCTCATTAAGGCGCTGCAACTAAAATCGTCCACATTTTTTGAATTAGTAGAATTAGGAGCCGGTGATGGTACAAAAACGAAACAACTCTTGAAGGCGTTGGATAATCTAAATTATGATTTTGAATACCTGCCTATCGATATTTCTGAGCATGCACTTCATAACCTGGAAACGTCTGTGAAAGCTGAATTACCTAACGTTACTATCAGCCCGAAGCAGGGAGATTATTTTAATGTATTGGCTCATTTGAAAACATCTGAACATCCGCTTATTGTTCTTTTTTTAGGATCGAATATCGGCAACTTGCCCGATGCCTTGGCCAAAGAGTTTATTCAGAAACTAAATGACAATCTAAAAATTGGAGATCGCGTATTATTGGGTGTCGATTTGATTAAATCTAAAGACATCGTGCTTCCTGCATATAATGATGCCCAAGGAATTACCAAACGATTTAATATGAATTTATTGACCCGAATCAATACTGAACTCGGTGCCGATTTCGATTTGAATGGTTTTGACCACATTCCAGAATATACGGAGGAAGAAGGTATTGCAAGAAGCTTTTTAGTGAGTAATACAGATCAAACAGTGACGATCAGCAGCTTAAATAAATCGTTTCATTTTACAGAAGGAGAAAAAATTCATACTGAAACGAGCCGAAAATACAACGACCATATTTTGGAAGATATTTTGGGCCAATCCTCTTTAAAGGTTATCAACCGTTTGACCGATTCCAAAAACCTTTTTGCAGATTATATCTTAGAAAAAAAACCACTTTAAAACAGCTTTCTGGTGACTTTATAAATGCGGATAGATTAGCTATTTTTCGCCTCAATCCATTTGCTCATGTATTTGGTAGATTGCAGTGTATGATGCTGCAACATTTGTCCCGTAAAATTTTGCTGACGATGGGTTTCTAATTGCAACTGAAGCGTTCGGAGTGTGCTAAAAAATGAGCCATGAAATGTTCGCTTATCGTAGCGCTGCTTTAAAATGTTAAAACCAAAAGCCTGCTTTTCTTCCCACACGGTTTCTTGCTGATAGAGTTGCACTGCCTTATCCGCAAATAATTGTGGATCATTTGCTATATAGCCATTGGGTTCCAAATCAGCAAACATAGCTTCTGCCGCTATGGTGGTCATGACACAAGGTGTGCCGTTGAGCATGGCATCCACTAATTTTCCCTTAAGTCCCGCACCAAAACGTAAAGGGGCTAAACAGACTTTGGCATTCGCCATCACCTCATGTACATCTTCAGCAAATCCTTTAATTAAAAATCCGCTAGCCTCCTGATGGAGTTGATTTACTTTTTGTGAAGCATAGGCGCCATACACCTGCAACTGGGCCTTGGGTAATTGTTGTCTAATCAATGGCCAAATAGTTTCCTTTAAATACAAAATCCCATTATAATTGGGCTCATGAAGAAAATTACCAATGGTTATAAAATCTTGTCGTTGCTGATATAATGGCAACTTTCCAATGAATTCTTCCGAAATCGGATCCAACAGGAAGGGCAAATAGACTAATAAATTTTCAGGCACCTTAAATTCCTCCTTCAAAATGGCCATTTCAACTTCTGAAATGATTAAGGAGAGATCACATCGGTACATACTGGCAATTTCTCGTTTGGCATGCGTATTAAAAAGATAGGACCGATCAAAGGCGACGCCGTCTTTAAAAGCCTGTTGGCGCCCTTTTCTCAAGGCGTGTAAATCTTCAGTATCTAGCACCCTGACTGCATTTGGACACTGTTCCGATACGCGCCACCCAAATTGTTCCTCGGTCATAAATCGGTCAAAAAGCACGACATCCGGATTGTAACTTTTAACGAAATGATCAAAACTGGGCTGATTCATCTCAATATGGGCCTGCACAATACCAATTTCAGAAAGATCAAACGCATTATCACTCTTGGCACAGGCGCTTGCAAAAAGAATCTCATAATCTTCCTTTTGAAATCCTTGAATAAGTTGTATCATCCTACTTCCTGCGGCAGAACTTTTGGGTTCAGGCCAAACATGCCCAATAATCAGTAATTTCGGTACCATAAAATGAGTGAGATTAAAAAATTGAAATTTCAAATTCTATAATGACGCCAATCGCAATTAGAATTTGGAATGTAAGCAGATGAGTCGTATTTCTATTGTGGTTGTGGAGCTAAGCTGTATTTAAGACGCACTTGTTTACCCCAATCTACAACGGCAGCTATTTGGGCATCAGTCAATTTTGCTTCAGCGTGGGTATAGGTATAGGACTCGAGGGGCATCTCCTTACGTTCAACCATTTCAATCAATTCTTCAAACTTATGGTCTTTCTTTTTCACCGAATAGTTGTCCCAAGCCGAGATGTTAAAATGCTTTTTACCGTCTTCAATATGATCCGCCAACCAAAAATTTAACGGGGTAATTTCATTATACCACGGATACGTAGTGACATCACTATGGCAATCAAAACAGGTTGTTTTTAAAATTGTAGACACTTCTTCGTTGGGATTGGTGTCTTTCAAAAATGATTCGAACGATGCTGTGCTGCCTACATTTTCTTCAGGATCTATAAACTGGGCTGCGACAAAAACAATCAGAACTGCAACCAATAGGATTTTAAAAATTTTCATCGGTGTTTATTTTATGGTTAAAAGTATAAAAAAACCTTGAGTTATGCCTTATAAAAACGAGATCGCTACTAGGATTTTCGAACAGTTATATTCAATTTAAAGCATGGGGAACCCATTCTTACAATTTCAACAACCAACTATTTAATCTCTCCGCTTCTAACTTTCTTTCTTATCTTTGCAGCTTCATTAAACACAACTAAAAAACAACACAACCAATGTCATTAACATCTTTAAATGCCATCTCTCCGATTGATGGAAGGTACAGAAACAAAGTCAATAGTTTAGCTGATTATTTCTCTGAAGAAGCACTGATTAAATATCGGGTTCAGGTAGAAATCGATTATTTTATCGCGTTATGCGAATTGCCTTTGCCACAACTGAAAGATTTTGACGCCACTAAATTTGACGATTTAAGAGCTATTTACACCAACTTCTCTACGGAGGATGCCTTGGCCATTAAAGAGATTGAAAACGTGACCAACCACGATGTAAAAGCAGTTGAATATTTTATTAAAGAAAAATTTGACGGTCTTAATCTCAATCCTTTTAAAGAATTTATCCATTTCGGATTGACCTCTCAGGATATTAACAATACGGCTATTCCTCTGAGTATTAAGGAGGCTATGAATGATGTGTATGTTCCAGAATATAGAAACGTGGTTAAAAAATTAAAAGCGCTTTCAGAAGAGTGGGCAGACATCCCAATGTTAGCGCGTACACACGGACAACCCGCCTCTCCCACCCGATTAGGAAAAGAGATTTCCGTATTTGCGGTGCGCTTGGAAGAACAATTTAATTTATTGAATGATATCCCTAGTGCCGCTAAATTTGGTGGGGCTACTGGCAATTTTAACGCCCATAAAGTGGCCTATCCGTCTATTGACTGGAAAGCGTTCGGAAAGGAATTTGTACAAGGTAAATTAGGTTTACAGCATTCTTTCCCAACCACACAAATTGAACATTATGACCATATGGCTGCGTTGTTTGACAATCTTAAACGCATCAACACCATTCTTATAGATTTGGATAGAGATTTCTGGACCTATGTGTCTATGGATTACTTTAAACAAAAAATTAAAGCAGGAGAAGTGGGCAGTAGCGCCATGCCTCACAAAGTGAATCCTATCGATTTTGAAAACAGTGAAGGCAACTTAGGTATAGCCAACGCTATTTTTGAGCATTTATCCGCAAAACTTCCCATTTCAAGATTACAGAGAGATTTAACGGATAGTACTGTTTTAAGAAATGTGGGCGTGCCTTTCGGACATACACTTATTGGTTTCAAAAGCACCTTAAAAGGCTTGGATAAATTAGTATTAAACGAACCAAAATTTAAAGAAGATCTGGAAAATAACTGGGCGGTTGTGGCAGAAGCGATTCAGACCATTTTAAGAAGAGAGGCGTATCCTAATCCTTACGAAGCCTTAAAAGGTTTAACCAGAACCAATACAAAAATTGATCAAAAGTCGATTTCTGACTTCATCAATACTTTGGATGTTTCCGAAGACATTAAAACAGAACTTAAACAAATTACCCCGAGCAATTACACGGGCATATAAATCATGACACACGTAGACTTCATTGCGCGTACGCTTACTGGAATAATTGCATTTGGATTTTTAATAGCAGCTATTTTTGATGTACTTGATTATGCTATTGTGAAGTTTTTGTTGTTTATCCTCTTTGGCGGTATAGTAACAGGAATATTTATCAGCCTATATAAAAACGGAAATCACCCAGAAGCATAAAGCTTTTGGGTGATTTTTTTATTTTTTATAAATTTTGGGTTTTTTCTTTATTTAAAGAATTCCTTAAATTGACTAAGCTGAGAATCGTCAATGGACGCTTTGTCCAATGCAGAAGCTAAAGTCATAATCTTATTAGGATTCATCTCACTTCCCAATACTCTGACCACAGCAAAACCTTTATTTTCCATATTTCCAAAGACTATAAATTCTTCGATATCATCTTCCTCTCCTAAAAACTTGATGATAAATTTTCCATCTTCTGGATTCCCTCCGCGCATCAATTCTTCATACTTAGGATTGGCCAAAATTGTATTAACTTCTGCTAATTCCGCCTCGTACTCCGCCTTGTTGTCCGGCTTTATTTTATAAGCCAACATGTTCAGTTTTTTAATAGATTCATAAGCGTCCTTTTGATCGTCACTCAATTGCATTTTATCAATATTGAGCATGCTCAGTGGCACATCAATAGATAAAAAGTTAGGCTGCTCTTGGTTGTCTACATAATACGTTTGTAATGTGGGCTCCTGGTTGCAACTAAATAGTGTCACTGCCACTAACAATAGTCCTGTCAGATTTTTGATTGCTATTTTCATCCTTATTGTTTTTTACCTTTACTGGCTTTTTCAAGATGTTCGCCACCTGGCACATTCATTTTACTGGTAATTTTAGAAATCTCTCTCAAATCGATATCGCCAATAATAGACACTACAATTGTTTCAATATCTCTTTTTTCGCCATTGATTTCAATCTTCGCATCTTGAGTCAATTCTTTTAAACCATTTATATACATCAACAATTCTTTTACATGGTTTTCATCACGTCCTTCCTTAACGTAAAACTTTACGGTTTGATTACCATCTTTAAAACGCATCAACTCATCCAACTTTGCTGAGCCAATATATTTTTCAGCATCAGCAGCAAGGTTTGAAGAAATTGTCTTATCTCCCGTACTCAATACTTTTATACTTTCAACCTTTTTAACCATATCTAAAAACCCTTGGGCTTCCGGATCGTCCAGATCTACATCAATAGTAGCAATCATTTTAAACATCTTTTGACTGATTACTCCTGAGGTTACACCTTTCATGGACTCATATTTACTAAAAAAACTTTGTCCAAAAGAGAGCATTGGTGCGACCATAAGCGCCAGTACTAAAATTGCTTTTTTACTCACGTCTTTTCTACCTTTTAAATAGTCAAGAACAGTTGTTACATTTTTCATAATTCTTCTTTTTTTAATCGTGTTAGTTATATCTAATTATTCTTTTTGCTGTGTTTTGAAAATCCTTGAGATAACCAAGATTCCCAGCGCCTTCATTCAGCTTTAAAGACACTAATTTAAAAGCTTCTAAATTTGAAGTTCCCTGATTCATTTTTGAAGACACCAAACTAAAAACAGCAATAGTTTGATTATAGGCTAATAATTCTTCATGACTCAAATCTTCTAAAGTTGTTTTTTGATGCATTTGTTCCATCTGAAAATAAGCACCAATAGAAATGGCAATTACCGCTGCAACGGCAATCCATTGGTATGTTTTATTGCGTTTTGGCTGTAAGGGCAACTCTTTTGTAAATTGTTCTTCTTTAGTCACGGACACATATTGAAATAAAAGTCTATAAGATTCCAAATGTGGCGCCACATCTTCCTCCTTAGCAAAATAGGCTCTTATTTGAGCTTCTTCAGCTAATGAGGTTTCAGCATTGTCATACTTTTCTAACAGTTGCTCTATATTATCTAAGGCCATAGCTATGTTTATTTGTCAATTGTTCCCGTATTGTTTTTCTCGCTCTAGAAAGCGCTACTCTTACCGCAGTTTCATTCATGTCTAACACTTTTGCGATATCGCTAAAATCATAGTCTTCAATATCTCTGAGCTGTACAATTATTTTTTGCTGTTCTGGAAGTTCATCCATAATTTTGGATACCCAGTGCACACTATCCGTGTTTTCAATCTGCTGTTGCAAAGACACATTGTGATCTTGATAATTGCTGTGCACAATCTTCAAATTTTGTGCCTGTTTTGATTTTAATCGGTCCAAACACAAATTTTTAGTCATCGTCATCGAAAAGGCTTCTACATTAGCATATTTCTCAATACTATTATTGTTCTTCCATAATTTCAATAAAATTTCCTGTGTGGCATCTTCGGCCTCTTCCTTAGAGACCAATAGACGCTTTGAGAGCCTATAAATCTTATCCTTAAAAGGCATTACCAATTTTAAAAAATTAGTTTGTGTCATTATGGTTAGTTTATAACAAGTGAGTTAGACCTGTATATGTTTACGACGAAACAGTTCTAATTTTGTTACAATTAATTTTTATTTAATAATAATGGTGGTAAATTTAGAGCAAAATAACGCTCCTAGTTATTATATTGAAAAAGAAAAATCTATGAGAATTTTAAAAATTGCCCTGTTTGCACTTGTTGTATTCACTTTTAACACAAGCTGCTATGAAGACAAAGATGATAATATTGACAACATCCCGGAAGAAACGAAAGTTAATGAAGTTAACGATTTTGTTTGGAAAGCGATGAACATATTTTATCTCTACAAAGATCAAGTACCAAATTTAGCCGATACCCGTTTTGAAACTGACAAAGCGTATGCGGACTATCTAAACAGTTTTTCTAAACCGGAAGACCTGTTTGAAAGTTTAATTTATCAACGAGAGGTGGTGGATCGTTTTAGTTTTATTACTTCGGATTATATTGCTTTAGAACAACAATTTGCCGGGGTTTTTAAAAGTAATGGTCTCGAATTTGATTTTTACAGACAACCACAAGATCCCAACGCAGTATTTGGCCTCGTGCGTCTGGCATTAAATGATAGCCCAGCAAGTATGGCTGGCGTAAAACGTGGACAGATTTTTAATGCGATTAACGGCGTGCCGATGACCGTAGATAATTTCGCTTCCTTATTAGGACCTGATACCTACACTTTAAATTTTGCAGAATATGACACCAATAATACTGCTACGGCAGATGATGATAAAGTGGTATCTAATGATAAAAAAGCTACAGTGACCAAAATAGAATACAATGAAAATCCTATTCATATTTCAAAAGTATTGCAAGTTAACGGACAGAAAATTGGGTATTTAATGTACAATGGATTTACCAGAAATTATGACAAACAATTAAATGCTGCTTTTGGCGACTTCAAAGCGGCTGGAGTTCAGCATTTGGTATTGGATCTAAGATATAATGGTGGTGGCTCAGTAAATACCGCAGCACTTTTAGCAAGCATGATTACTGGTCAGTTTACCGGTCAAGTGTTTTCTAAATTAGTCTATAATAAAAATCTGCAGTCTGAAAACACCTCCTTTAACTTTAGAGACACTGCTACTGAAGCGGGTGGCACTATCAACTCTCTTAACTTATCTAAGGTATATGTGTTGACCACAAACCGAACTGCGTCTGCTAGTGAGTTGATCATCAATAGTCTTTCTCCTTATATTGACGTTGTTCAAATTGGTGGAAAAACTACTGGAAAATCGCAGGCTTCAATCACCTTATATGATTCTGAAAATTATGATCGCGCTAACGCCAATCCAAACCATACCTATGCCATTCAACCTTTAGTGGCCATGTCGATCAACAAAAATGATCAACCTGTAGCGCCAATGGGAATAGAAAGTGCTTTAGCGCAGTTTAGAGTTAGAGAAGTTGTCAACAACCTAGGTGTTTTAGGAGATGTGAATGAGCCGTTTTTAGCGATAGCTATTGCGGACATTACTGGAAGTAACCGTCCTGCTCCATCTGAAATAGACCGACAATTGGTGCCGTTAAAGAATACTGTGGAAGCCAAATTATTGGATAACGATATGTACATCACAGCTGATGATCATATTTCAATTTTCTATAATCTGAAATAGATTACATCCCCTATAGAAAATGAAAAAAACCGCTCTTCAGCGGTTTTTTTTATTTTAATAACTACAGTATATAGTCACAAGTTCACCCTAATCATTAATTAAAATAGATCCCGCTCGGAATAATTCCGACCTCAACGGAGTTTTTAGAGGTATTGGTAGATAAATCAAAAGTTTTTAGGGTACCATTTGCAGTATAATTTCCAGCATCTACACCGTACAATACACCCTCATTAATGGTCATGTAATTAAAATTAACTCCTGTAAATTCTGGTGTTGATGGAACGCTTTTGATCCCTGTGTCAAATTTATAAACACTGCCGTTCATATAAAAATACATCGCGTTGCCGTAAGCTAAGTGCGCTGGATGTTGGTCTTTTGCGAATGCTAAAGAAGACGTTACCGTATTGGACGTAGGGTTGATCACACTCAATTCTCCTGCAGTTTCATCATTGGTCCAAGCTGGTTTCCCCTCTGCCAATACATAAAGTTGACCTAGAGCATCAAACACCATGGAATTTGGAATATCGCCCACAGTTATTGTCTTTAAAACACTGGCATTGGCATCGATAACCGTTACAATATTATTTTGACCATAGCCGCCTTTATGTGCCACATAAGCCGCTGTACCGTTTGATACTATTCTCTCAGGACCCTCGCCAACAGCTACTGTAGTGATCACATCATTGCTTTGTAAATTAATTACGGCAACAAAGTCGTCATCTGGATCGTTACCATCACCCCAATTGGTCACATACCCTTTTCCTAACAATATGGTCATATAGCGTGGATTATTCAATCCGGAATTAATCGTAGCAACAGACTCAAAAGTGTATCGGTTGACTACCTCAATTTTTTGGGAATTGTTGACAATAATGTAGGCAAGGTCTTCATGAAAGGTGATACTTTGAACAGTATCTCCTAACAATTTCCCATTAACGGTTGAAAAAATTGTTGGCTCAGAAATTGAAAAATCGTTTGAAACAAAAGATACAGAACCATTACCTTGATTGAAATTACCTTCGTTGGTAATCAAAATACCATCTTCATAAGCGCCACTGGCAATTGGTAAATTTGTGTTGTCGTCATCATTGCTACATGAGAATGCTAACATAGCAAGAGATAATCCTAAGATTACATGTTTTTTAAGTGTCATAAATTTAAAATTTTAGAGTTAATTGTAATTGATAATTTCGATTGGGCATAGGCCTAAGTGCCACATTTTCGTAAGGACTATTATAGATATTATTGATATTAAACTGCAGAATAGTTGCTAGATTATCGAACATGGTGTAATGGTAGGATAAGCCTAAATTGCCTACATTATAACCTTGTAACTGTCCTCCAATAATAGCCACTTCGCCATTAATCAGATGCTGATAAAACAGCTCCATAGCTTTATAACCATAACTCAGGTTCACACTGGCTTTATGAAATGGTACGTAAATAAGTTGCTGGTCTGTTTCTGCATTTTCAGAAACTGTATAAGAATAGCCCGAATTCAGATTGAACTGATGACCATTAAGATGATACTTAAGAATAAGTTCCAATTCCGCACCATAATTTCGCACCTTACTAACGTTTTGCGGCCTAAATAACCCCGTATGATCTGGAACCCATTGGATCATGTCTTTGGTTTTGATGTAGTACGTATTGAATTTGACATCCATAAATCGGGATGAGAATTCATGTCCTAAGTCCACTTGATAGGACAATTCTGGTACCAGCTCCAAATTACCTCCCGGATTCCAATACAAATCATTAAAAGAAGGCACTCTATAATTCTTGGAACCATTTATTTTAATGGCATAAGACCTATTTATACGATATTCGGCATCTGCTGAAAACACCACAGGACTCGAAAACCCAGAGGTAAACTCTTTTCGAATGTTCACCCCATAGTTAAAAACTTCGGATAATTGATGACGCCATAATCCCGTGGTAGAAAATGCATCCCGACTAGGATTACCAAAGCTATCACCATCTGCAGAGTATTTTGAAAATTCTAAAACACTACGCACTTCAATGGCGCTATTAAGCTTATAGTTGAGCGTATGATTTCCAATAAAACTTGCCACATTTCCGAAAGAATACCTATCCGCATCTTTATTTTCGAAGTATTTAAACGCCTCAAAAAGATGTACTACTTTTAATTTTGAAGTAAAATCATTTTGAAACATACCCCACTCAAGCATCGACCTGTAATTGGTATCCTCATAGCGCGATTTAGAAGGTGCAACGCGGGTTCCCGAAAAATTACGATCGCCAATATAACTTTGATGATACAGTTTTAAAACATTTTTTTTATCTATAAAGTACCCTGCATTCAGGTTGAAGCTAAGATTATTAAATTGGCCGTTTAGATTCCTTTGACTTGACCCTAAATATTTATAATCATTTTCAGAATCGACATATCCAACACCGAGATTTAGAGACCACTGGTCCTCACCGGTAGAAAGTCGGTAATTGGCTCGCTTGGTATCAAAGCTGCCATAACCCATCCGGATCGTATGATCAGTATGTGTGTTGAATGTTAGCGCATTACTCAAATGCACACTGCCTCCAATGGCTCCACTGCCGTATTGCACACTGCCTCCTCCACTTCTAATCTCTACTGCATCATAATTAAAGGTATTGAACGTATTAAAATCGACCTGACCGTTAAGCTGCGAATTGATATTTATGCCATTCCAAACCACGGCAGTTTGCGAAGCATTCGTCCCTCTAAATGATACTGATGAGACCATTCCATATCCATTTTCATTAAAATAAAGATTGGAGTTATAGCGTAACACATCAGTCAGAGTACCGTTATTTTTTTGCAATACAGAATCGGTAAGCACAGTGATTTTATGACCTTTAGCATACAATTTTAATTTGTTATCGCTTAAAACCACTTCATCCAATTGTTGAATGGAATCCAATTGTGCTTGGGCAATTGTGGAATTACCAATAACAAAAACTAAGAAAATATAAAACAGTCTTTTCATATTCTTAAGGCTCTTTACCCGAAAGCCGCTCGTGATGGATGAGATTGGCAGGTCTCCTGACTTGTTTTATGATACAATACCTTCCCAGTGTTAACCAGTGGCAATTGAAGTGTGTAACATCTCAATTTGAGTTGCCCATAACTTGGACAAAAACTTACAGTTGCGGGAACAGCCCTGGATTTTAACCAGATTCCCTTTTAATCGGCAGAGTTGACTTTGCCGAACCAAAATTCAGTGCAAAATTAAACATTTTAAATGGAATCTGATGAGTGCAATGCAAGGTTTTAAAAATGGCGCTGCATTGAAATCAATTAATTAATCTTAAATTTGACACTCAAAATCAAAACGCTTTGAAAACTTTTTCCTTAATATTTCTATTTTTATTCCTTGTAAACTGCAAGGAAAAAACTACCAACAAAAATCTTAATGAAGCACCTATTGCCCAACAAGAGAAGTTGTTGTATGCTACAGGGTTTTCAATTGAAGATTTTCAAGATTTTAAAGTCTTAACCATTAAAAATCCTTGGCCAAAATCTGAACAAACCTTTCGATATGCGTTAATCAGCAAAGAGATGGCATCTAAAATCACTTTAAACAAAGATGATTATGATGGTATTTTAATTACACCAATTGAAAAAATTGTCGTCACCTCCACCACTCACATCCCAGGCTTGGAATTATTAAATGTTGAGAACACACTGATTGGTTTTCCAGGCACCGATTATGTGTCGTCAGAAAAGACTCGTGCCTTGATTGATGCGGGAACCATTAGAGAACTGGGAAAAAATGAAAGCATTAATACCGAAGTGCTCTTAGAACTCCGACCTGAAGTAGTCATCGGATTCGGTATTGATGGCAACAATAAAACCTTTGACAATATTCAAAAAGCCGGAATCCCGGTCATTTTTAATGGCGAATGGATTGAAGCTTCCCCTTTGGCAAAAGCCGAATGGATTAAGATATTTGGCGCGCTTTACAATAAGAAAAAAGAAGCAGACGCTATCTTTGAGACCATTGCAGCTGATTACACTGAAGCAAAAGCTATTGCCCAACAAGCTAATAATCAGCCCACCGTTTTAAGCGGCGCCATGCATAAAGATATCTGGTATTTACCAAGCGGCACGAGCTCTGAAGCGATTTTATTAAAAGATGCCAATGCCAATTATTTATATAGTGATACCACTGAAAAAGGCAGTTTGTCCCTCAGTTTCGAAACTGTTTTTGAGAAAGCGAAAGACGCTGATATTTGGATCAGTCCCTCCTTCTATCCGAGTTTGGAAGCACTTGAAAAAGCCAATGCCCACTATACAAAATTTAAAGCCTTTAAAACAGGACAAATGTATTCATTTGTCTCTACTACAGGAGCTACGGGCGGAGTTTCCTATTTTGAAATGGGTATGGCACGACCGGATTTAGTTTTAAAAGATTTGATTAAAGTTTGCCATCCTGAACTTATGGAAGATTACGAGCCTTACTTTTTTAAAAAATTAAACTAACCACACGCATTTACGCCTTCCCTTCACTAAAAAAATCTGTTTGAATACCAACTACACATATCCCTTTATAAGTTTGATAGCCTTGCTCATCATCTTTTTCTTTGTAAACATTAGTTTGGGCTCTGTGTCAATTCCTACATTAGAAATTTTTAAAAGTCTGATGGGCAGCATTGATAATGAATCATGGCAATACATCATTCAAGATTACCGTTTACCAAAAGCATTTACGGCCATTTTAGTAGGATCTGGTTTAGGTATATCAGGATTATTAATGCAAACCCTATTTAGAAACCCACTCGCTGGACCATTTGTTTTGGGTATTAGTTCTGGCGCGAGTTTAGGTGTGGCGTTAGTCATCTTGGGTTCAGGGCTTTTTGGAGGGGTCTTTGCCAGTTTACTCACCTCAAAATGGAGCGTTGTAGTTGCCGCAAGTTTGGGGAGTTTTTTAGTATTGCTCGCGGTTATGATCGTTTCCACAAGGGTTAGGGATACCATGGCCATCCTGATTATTGGTTTGATGTTTGGTAGCATCACCTCAGCGGTAGTGAGCGTCCTCTCCTATTTTAGTTCAGCGGAAGAATTGCAACAGTATATTTTTTGGGGATTTGGTAGTTTGGGCAATCTCTCTTGGAGCGAGCTGTTTATCTTTTTCTTAATTTATTTAGCGGGGATTTTAATGACGGTGATTTCAATTAAAGGACTCAACACCTTATTATTAGGCGAAAATTACGCCAAAAGCATGGGCCTTAAACTAAAACAAAGTCGCTTGCTCATCATTATAGCCACAAGTTTATTGGCAGGAACCATTACCGCGTTTGCAGGTCCCATTGCGTTTATCGGATTAGCCATTCCGCACATCACACGTCAAATATTTCATACCTCCAATCATAAAATTCTGTTGCCAGCAGTTTTTTTATTAGGCGGCATCGTGATGCTTATTTGTGATAGTATTGCGCAATTACCAAACAGCGACTATACGCTGCCCATTAATGCTATAACTTCTTTGGTTGGTGCGCCAGTAGTCATTTGGCTATTAACTCGAAAACGTAAAATGTTCTTTTAAAGTGTCAAAACAACAATCGCATATCGTCCTTGAAACTAAAAATTTATCCGTTGGCTATGCTTCTAAAAAAGGCACCCAGGTCATTGCGGATGCGATCAATATAGCGCTACACAAAGGCGAATTGGTCGGATTGGTGGGTGCGAATGGGATTGGGAAATCGACCTTGTTAAGAACCTTGACCACAGTTCAAAAACCTTTAGAAGGCGTAATTTATATCAACTCCAAAGCCATTACCGACTACGCGACGGTAGAACTGGCAAAGCAATTGAGTTTAGTGCTCACTGAACCAATTGCTTCAAAAAATTTATCCGTATTTGAGTTGGTGGCTTTAGGAAGACAACCCTATACAAATTGGGTGGGAAATTTATCTGATACTGATCTTAAAATTATTGAGCAAGCACTCCAGCAGACCAATATTATGGGACTGAGAGATAAAAAATGCTTCGAATTAAGTGATGGGCAACTTCAAAAAGTAATGATTGCCAGAGCGCTAGCTCAAGACACAGATTTGATTATTTTAGATGAGCCTACTACTCATTTAGACATGTATCACAAGGCTTATATTTTGAAATTATTGCAAAAATTAGCTCAAGAAACTGGTAAAACCATTCTATTTTCTTCTCACGAAATAGATCTGGCCATTCAATTGTGCGATACTATGATTGTCATGAGCAACACAATGGTTGTTTCTGGCACCCCATGCCAGCTGATTGCCAACGGAACCTTTAACACCTTGTTCCCTAAAGATTTGATTGCTTTTGACCCAACAACAGGGAGCTTTAAGGTGAAAAAATAGCCTGCTCAAAGCCTCGCCATCTCTATTTTTACATTTTATATTTCACCGTTATCTTCTATGCTAAGCCATGGGACGTCCTATAAAAAAATCTATCTTTGGTAAAATTGAATTTTTAAATGAACGACTATCTCATTCTCATCATAGCGATTCTTGTGGCTGCTGGCATTGGCGCCTATATTGGGATGACCATTTCCGGACTCAAAAGCAAAGGCGAACAGAGCGCACTCGAAGAGCGCATTATTAATCTGCAAGAGCAACTTCAAGATGGCAAGCAACAGCATGCCTTGGAAGTACAAAAAACGGAACAGCATTATGGAGCACAGCTAGTTTCCTTAAAAGAGACACTTGATAAATTAGAACAAGACCGGGAAAATATCCGCAGGGAAAAAGACTTTCTCAACACGGAATTGACACGGAAACAGGCCGATTTTCACAATCTCACTCTTAAGAACCAAGAGCAAAAAGCTGAAGTAGAAAAATTACAGGAAAAGTTTACTACAGAATTTGAAAATTTAGCCAATAAAATTCTGGACGAAAAATCGAGTAAATTCACGCTTCAGAATAAAGAAAATATTGATGCGATTTTAAAACCTTTACAAGACAAAATTCAGCATTTTGAGAAGCGCGTGGAAGAAACCAATAAGGAAGATATTACGAGAAGTGCTGACTTGCGCCGTCAAATTATAGGATTGACGGAATTGAATGAACAAATGAGCAAGGAGACGACCAATTTAACCAAAGCGTTAAAAGGCGATACCAAAATGCAGGGAAATTGGGGGGAATTGGTTTTGGAACGCGTGATGGAGCGTAGCGGACTCCAAAAAGATAGTGAGTATTTTGTACAACAAAGTTTCACCACAGAAGAAGGTAAACGGGTGATGCCCGACGTCGTAATTTCATTGCCTGGCGATAAAAAAATGATTGTAGATTCTAAAGTATCCTTAGTGGCTTATGAACGCTACATCAATGAAGTTGACGAATCTGAACGGGCTACCCATTTAAAAAATCATTTACTATCCGTAAGAAAACGGGTGAGCGAATTGGGCGAGAAAAACTACCACCAACTCTACGAGATAGAAAGTCCGGATTTTGTGTTGCTATTCATACCTATTGAATCCGCTTTTGCCATTGCCTCTATGGAATATCCTGCTCTGTATAGTGATGCCTTTGAAAAAAATATTATTATTGTGACACCCACTACCCTACTGGCCGTTTTAAAAACCATTGACAGTATGTGGCAAAATGAGAAACAAAAAGCCAATGCCATAGAAATTGCGACACAGGCCGGCCGACTGTACGATTCTTTTGTTAATTTAACTGACGAATTGATTAAAGTGGGCAACCAACTTGGTACAGTTCAAAAATCGTACGACAATGCGATGGTAAAACTAACCGGAAAAGGCAATTTAGTGAAACGAGTCGAAACGCTTAAAACACTAGGCGCCAAAGCCAGCAAACAACAAAACGATAAGTTATTGAAACGCGCTATTGATGATGAATAAGTTACAAGACGAAAAGAAATACAAAAAAGTAGACGCTTCCAGAATTTTGATTTCTGAACTGATGCAACCCTCTAATTCCAATTTTAACGGCAAAATCCATGGGGGCTATATCCTCAATTTAATGGATCAAATTGCTTTTGCCTGTGCCTCAAAACATTCTAAAACCTATTGTGTAACCGCCTCTGTAGATACGGTGGACTTTCTTAACCCTATAGAAATTGGTGAGTTGGTCACTATGAAAGCTTCGGTAAATTACGTTGGCAATACCTCCATGGTGGTTGGGATTCGCGTGGAAGCTGAAAATATAAGAACGGGAGTCGTAAAACATTGTAATTCGTCCTATTTTACAATGGTGGCGAAAGACGACGACGGAAATTCAGTTGAAGTTCCGGGATTGATTTTAAATGACAAACAAGAAATTAGACGTTTTCTAAAAAGTCTGAAACGTCTTGAAATGAAGCGCTATAGAAAGAAAGAATTTGAAGAAAAGGATTTCTCTCCCAACGATTATTTACATATTCTTGAAGGGTATAAGGTAAAAGTAAGCCTTAGCTAATTTTTTTATATCGGAAATATGCGATATATTTGAATATCACTTAATATAATGATATTTTAAATTATCAATCAAATAGATGATAATTACGAATATCAAGTCTTTAGAAGATAATTAGATTTAGCATCAAATCAACGCCGATGACGAGTATATTGACAGGAGATATTATCCAATCACGAACTATTAAAGATTCGGAGGTATGGCTATCGGTTTTAAAAGATGCTTTATCAATATCTGCAAAAAACATTAGCGATTGGGATATTTATAGAGGCGACAGCTTTCAACTAGAAACCCCAAGCATTGCCGAAAGTCTTAAGGCCGCTATATACATTAAAGCCTGTATCAAAATGATAAAAGGCTTAGACGTGCGGATTGCCATAGGCATTGGCGACAAAACCTTCACGGGTAAAAGTGTGGTGGAATCTAATGGCGAAGCTTTTCAGTACTCCGGTGAAACACTTGAGCAACTCAAAAAGGAAAAAGTAAACCTCAAAATAAAAACCAACAATCCACAACTGGACGAAGAGCTTAATTTATACTTTAAATTGGCTTTAACCATTATGGACCATTGGACAGCCAATTCGGCCGAAATTGTCAAATTGCACCTAGAGCAACCACAGGCGCTACAGGAAGACTTAGGGAAACATTTGGGGATTAATCAGAATGCCGTAAGCAGCCGCCAGAAACGTGCGCATTTAGATGTTATAATGCAATTAGAGGGGCTCTACCGTAAAAAGATAACACACTTACAGCTATGATCTTGATAAAACTTCTATTAGCACATCTTATCGGCGACTTCTTCTTACAACCTACATCTTGGGTGAAAGAAAAAGAGAAATTAAAATTGCGATCGCCAAAACTTTATGTGCACGTCCTCATCCATATGGCCCTACTATTTCTGATTCTTTGGGACGTTTCAAAATGGCCAATTATCCTTATCATCGGTGTTTCCCATTTTATCATAGATGCTCTTAAACTACTCTTGCAAACAAAAAAAAACAAGCGGCTTTTATTCTTTATTGATCAACTCCTCCATAGTGCAGTACTAGTAGCCATCTATTGGATGGGAGTGTCAAAAGATGGATTTTTAACCTCACTTTTAACGGATCACACCCTAATCATTTTAACCTTTATCCTCTTCTTAACACTTCCTGTTTCCATCATAATGAAAACCATTTTTATGAAATGGGACATTTCCAAACTCACTGAGGGCAATGAATCTCTAAAAGATGCAGGCATGTATATTGGGATTTTAGAACGTATTTTGGTATTTGTATTCGTCATTTTAAATCATTGGGAAGCTGTGGGATTTTTGATTACGGCAAAATCAGTATTTAGATTTGGCGATTTAAAAGAATCTAAGGAACGAAAACTTACAGAATACATCCTAATTGGCACGTTAATCAGTTTCGGAATTGCAATTCTCACAGGAATCTTGTATCGAATGGTTGTCTGACCCAACCGCATAAAAAAACCACCAAATTGGTGGTATTATAGTATGTTAAAGCGCAATTCAAAATTGAGAATCTTCCTTTATTGTTTGATAAACCGTTTGATATGATTGCCATTGTCTGATGATATTTTAACCAGATACACACCGTCGTTCCATTTGGAGACATCAATGGTGCTTGATAATTTAGACAAAGCCTTGGTCATGATCTTATTGCCCAAGACATCAAAAACTTCCAATTTCACATTCGTAAGCCCTTTGGGCACTATTAATTGAAATCTAGAGTTTGCAGGATTAGGGGTCATCTTAAAATCATTCAAATCGCCTTGATCCTGATCAAAAATAACCGTTTGAGATCCAGGTTTATAATTATCATCCATAACGGAAACATTATCAAACTCTACGTTAAGCCTCACATTGTTGTGAGCAAAACTAGAAGAGATTAATAAAAAACCCAAAAGGGATAACGTAATTTTTTTCATAGACAACCCATTTTCAAAAAGTGAGAATTTACTTTATTCTTAAACCTAATAAAACAGCATTAGGTCTGAAATATCGCACAGCATCTTGCTAATAATCACTAAATTACAAATTATTAGCAAGATAAACTCGTGCGTAATCAATTTTTATTATTTGCTCAAGTACATTTTACGTCTTGAATATAGGTTATAAAACTCATCATCCTTTAAACTGTCAATAAATAAGATACTTTCTCCAGTACTTTTCATTTCAGGTCCCAATTGTTTATTCACATTAGGAAACTTGTTAAAAGAGAATACAGGTTGCTTAATGGCAAAACCTTCCAATTGCGGATTGAAATTAAAATCGGTCACCTTTTTCTCACCCAACATGACTTTAGTTGCATAATTGACATAAGGTTCTTTATACGCTTTCGCAATAAACGGTACGGTTCTGGAAGCCCTTGGATTGGCTTCAATGATGTAAACCACATCATCTTTTATCGCAAATTGAACGTTTATCAAACCGACTGTATTTAAAGCCAAGGCAATTTTTTTAGTATGATCCTTAATTTGTTGTAATACAAACTCCCCTAAGTTAAACGGTGGTAAAGTCGCATTACTGTCTCCCGAGTGCACCCCACACGGTTCAATATGCTCCATAATTCCTATGATATACACATTTTCGCCATCGCAAATAGCATCCGCTTCGGCTTCAATAGCACCATCTAAATAATGATCTAATAGCAATTTATTGTTCGGCATGCTACGGAGTAAATTCACCACATGCTCTTCCAATTCGTCTCTATTGATAACAATTTTCATGCCCTGACCTCCAAGAACGTAAGAAGGACGCACCAAAATCGGGAATCCCAAATGGTCTGAAATCGCCAATGCTTCATCTGCGGTAGTAGCTACATCAAATTCTGGGTAAGGAATGTTATTTTCTTGCAATAATTTTGAAAAACTTCCTCGGTCTTCAGCTAAATCTAGCGCTTCATAAGTTGTTCCGATAATTTTAATACCATAACGGTCTAATTTCTCCGCCAGTTTCAACGCTGTTTGTCCCCCTAATTGAACAATTACCCCCTCTGGTTTTTCATGTCGAATGATGTCATAAATATGCTCCCAGAACACCGGTTCAAAATACAATTTGTCTGAGATATCAAAGTCTGTCGATACCGTTTCTGGATTACAGTTGATCATGATGGTTTCATAGCCGCATTCTGAAGCCGCCATCACCCCGTGAACACAGCAGTAATCAAATTCAATACCCTGACCAATTCGGTTAGGACCTGATCCTAAAACAATAACTTTCTTCTTGTCACTGACCACACTTTCATTCGCGGAAACCCGTGTACCATCTGGCGATTCCATTTCATTTTCAAAAGTAGAGTAGTAATATGGAGTTTGTGCTTTAAACTCGGCAGCACATGTATCTACCAATTTATAAACCCGGTTTATTTTAAGTTCTTCACGTTTGTTATACACCTGACTTTCCAAACAGTCCAACATATGGGCAATCTGTCTGTCACCATACCCTTTTTGTTTTGCCTCCAACAGCAAATCGCGCTCAATGGTATTAATGGTAAACGTTGAGATTTCCTTTTCCAGATGGTGCAATTCTTCATATTGCTTTAAAAACCACATGTCAATTTTAGTGATTTCATGAATGCGGCTCAAAGGAATTCCCATTTGAATGGCATCATAAATCACGAACACACGGTCCCAACTTGCGTGGGTCAATTTGTCGATAATTTGATCATAATCTTTATAGCCTTTTCCATCAGCACCAAGTCCGTTGCGTTTTATTTCTAAGGATTGGGTCGCTTTGTGAAGCGCCTCCTGGAACGATCGTCCAATGGCCATAACCTCACCAACAGATTTCATTTGAAGACCTAGGGTTCTATCAGAACCTTCAAACTTATCAAAATTCCAACGTGGAATTTTCACAACGACATAATCTAAAGTCGGCTCAAACAAGGCAGACGTCGATTTTGTAATTTGATTGCTCAATTCATCTAAGTGATACCCGATGGCCAATTTTGCAGCAATTTTAGCGATAGGATACCCTGTAGCCTTACTCGCTAAAGCAGAAGATCGGGACACACGAGGGTTGATTTCAATTGCAATAATGTCTTCATTTTCATCAGGACTCACCGCAAATTGCACGTTACACCCACCGGCAAAATCACCAATACTACGCATCATATGGATGGCCATATCGCGCATCCGTTGGTAAGTGGTGTCCGATAAAGTCATCGCAGGCGCAACTGTAATAGAGTCCCCAGTGTGAATCCCCATTGGATCCATATTTTCGATGGTACAGATAATGACAACATTGTCGTTTCTATCGCGCAATAACTCCAATTCATATTCTTTCCATCCAATCAAAGCCTTGTCAATCATCACCTCATGGATTGGCGAAACCTCCAACCCTCGGGTTAACAATTCATCAAACTGATCTTCCGTATGCACGAAAGATGCCCCTTCGCCACCAAGTGTAAATGAGGCTCTAATCACCAAAGGAAATCCAAATTTTTGAGCAATTTCCTTTCCTTCCAAATAAGATGTTGCGGTAGCTTGAGGCGCCATTGGCACACCAATTTTAAGCATTAATTCTCTAAATTCTTCCCGGTCTTCAGTAATGTTAATGGCATTAATATCCACCCCAATCAACTTGACACCAAAATCACTCCAGATGCCTTTTTCATCCGCCTGAATACATAAATTAAGTGCGGTTTGTCCACCCATAGTTGGTAAAACAGCATCAATTTGAGGATGCTCCTTTAAGATTTGAATGATGGATTTTGTAGTGAGCGGCAATAAATACACATGATCTGCCATAGTAGGATCAGTCATGATGGTGGCCGGATTTGAATTGATGAGAATAGTTTCTATCCCATCTTCTCTAAGTGAACGTAAGGCTTGGGTACCAGCGTAATCAAACTCGCAAGCTTGTCCGATTACAATTGGTCCTGAGCCAATTATAAGTACAGATTTGATGTTTTTATTTCTAGGCATTTTGATGGATTTTGTGTTGCAAAAATAAATAGGATTTGGGTACAAAAAAAGGCGTTACACCTAAGTAACACCTTAATATATTAACAATTGTCAATCATTATCTTTTATGTCTTGTCTCTGAAGATACAGATAATTTTTTTCTTCCTTTTGCTCTTCTACGTGCAAGGACCTTTCTACCATTAGCAGAAGCCATTCTTTCTCTAAAACCGTGTTTGTTTTTTCTCTTTCTTTTTGATGGTTGAAACGTTCTTTTGCTCATTGTCTTATATCTTTAAAATAATCTTGTATAGTCTAAAATATGTGATGGATTCTTTCTCCAAAACTGCGGGCAAATATACAAAGACTTTTGACTCTGACAAATCTAATTTTAAAATATTTTAATGATTTATTATTCTACTCAATTTAACGGTAAAAATACAGTAAATAATACCGCTGCAAAGCGACTAATAAGCTTAAATATGAATGACAACTTAAAAAAAATTAGTTTCTTTGTGTTTTTAAAAAAGATCCCATACCTCCATTTATGAAAGCTGTTATTTTTTTGCTCGTTTTTATCTCATCCTTAAGCCTTAGCGCGCAAAAGAGGCTTGACTATAATCTTAAGGTGAACGATGCATTTAAGGTGGAGCAGCAAGCAAAACAGCATATCACCCAAGATATTCAGGGCGTAGATCAAATTATCGATAACAATTTAAAGAGCACGATGCAGTTTAAGGTGATAAAAGTGACCCAGGACATTATTACTTTAGAAATGGTGTTTACCCACATGCAAATGACCATGAGTTCACCAACACTTGGCGAACTGCTTAATGCAGATACAGCCATTGCTGATGACCCGGATATGACTTCGAAAATGTTTAGAGGCACCCTAAACATCCCGGTAACTATGGTGATGGAAAAAACGGGGAAAATTCAGTCCATTTCTGGGGGGGACAACTTAATTGCCGCAATGTTTAAAGCGGCGGACATTACTGACAATGCGGCTATAGAAGCCAACAAGGCACAATTTGAAAAGCAATTTGGTAGTGAAGCCCTTTCTAACAGCTTTGAGCAAATGACCTATTTTTTACCAGCAAAACCAGTGCGTGTGGATGAGACATGGATAAATGCCTATCAGGGCGATTTGAAATCTCAAAACCAATGGCGATTGAAAACGCACAACGAGAACGCATACGAACTTTTAGGCACCGCCACCACCACTATGTCTAACATTGACGAAAACGTGACCATGGTGCTTACTGGGACTCAAGAGACCATTATCCATGCCGATTCTAAAACTGGGCTTTTTAAAAACATCACCGTCAGCGGAGAATATGTGGGAGACACCCAAATTCATGCGGCAAATATGACTATACCTACTAAAATCACTTCTACAATTACTTATAAATTATTAAATTAAATCATGTACAATAAAAATTTAAAACTTGTTATTACTGGATTAATCTTAGCTTTTGCTGTTTATCAATTTACTGAAGGCTATATTGGTAATGGTATTATGCTCATTTTGTTTTCGTCAATATTTGTGTTTTTATATTTTAAGAACGAATTTATCCTTTTGGCATTTTTGAAACTGCGTAAACAAGATTTTGTTGGAGCAAAAGGCTGGTTGGACAAGATTAAAAATCCATCAACGGCATTGGTTAAAAAACAGGAAGGTTATTACAATTATCTGCATGGTATCATGGTATCACAAACCAACATGAATGAAGCGGAAAAGTATTTCAAGAAGGCACTTACCTTTGGCTTGGCCATGGATCACGATATGGCTATGGCAAAATTAAACCTTGCCGGAATTGCCTTTAGCAAAAGACGCCCACAGGAAGCGAAGATATTATTGAGTGAGGCACAGAAACTGGATAAGCGGGATATGTTGGCAGACCAAATAAAAATGATGAAAGACAGTATGAAAAAAGCCCAAATGCCTAACCAACATTACGGCGGAAACAGACAGGGCAGGAGACGTTAAGCAGAATAGCAATAATTTTGATTAAGATAATTTACGCAAGCACTTCTTTGGAAGTGCTTTTTTTATGCACTTGTTTTCTTGCGCCTTGTCGACAAGTTTTGATATTGTTAAAAACAAGCCGTAAATTGAAGATTATTGAATTAAAGAGATTACATGGCCATAAAAAAACTACGCACTCTTTTACTTTTACTCTTTTGTCCACTCCTTTTCGCCCAAGAGAAAAAAGTGTACTTTGACGATGCCTTAGCTCAGCATTTAAGTACTTTTAATACCCAATCAGATTTAGCAATTAAGAATCAGCAACCCGAACACGTGGATGTGCTGTTTGACACTTTAGTAGAAAAGCACCTGAGGAACACTTATATTTCTGACTTGAAATTTAGGAAAACTTCAGGAGGCAAATTGTATACCGAAACATTAGATCAGCCTTTTTTATTGATTACCAAAAATTCGGCAATTATACAGAAGAGGGCAGAAATTATTAAAATTAATGAAATTGCCAGCCAATATAAGGATCGATTAGTGGTAATTGTGGTCTATTGGGACACAAAACGCACCGCCAAAAAGAAAGCGCGACGCTATAACAACAACGTCATCGTAGTCTATGCGGATGAACGCCACAACAAATTAAACCGTACGCTTTCCGTTTATAAGCATTCATTTGGCGTACCAACCTGTTTCTACATTAATGAGGACAAACAGGTTTATGATATTGATCGAAAATTTTTTCTTAAAAACATAGACGCTTCAACAAAAAAGCTATTCATTGAAAGAACACAAAACAGTATCGCTCAATTATTGGAAACTCAACCTATCCATAGGTCTCCACAGGAAAATAGTGAAGTAATCGTAACAGATGAGCCTTAACCTATAATAATGGTGCCCAAAGTCGGCAGTACGATTCTTTTAGTTTTTCGATAGTTCGTCTTTTTAGCCAACGGTCCTGATCAATAATCTCGCTGTCTTTCAAATCTTCAAAAAAGTGTGCTTTTAGCTCTAAACTTTTTGCCGTATTATAAATAATGGCATTGATTTCAAAATTAATATTAAAGCTTCTGTAGTCCATATTCGTGGTGCCAACCGTCGAAAACACATCATCAATAACAATCGTTTTAGCATGGATAAATCCTTTACAGTACCGGTAAATTTTTATGTCCGCTTCCAATAAACATTCAATATAGGAGTTGGTGGCGTGCTTAGCCGTCCATGTATCCGAATCTTTTGGAATGAGGAGCCTTACATCCACACCACTTTTTGAAGCTACTTGAAGCGCTGTAATGATTTGCTCATTCGGAATAAAATAAGGCGTAGTGAGATAGACATATTTTTCAGCAGTAACAATGGCCGTAAAAATCACTTCCATGATGTTTGCCCAGTCTGTATCAGGACCGCTCGCGGCAATTTGCATTGCGGTAAAATCTTTGCAGTCGTCCTTTGGAAAAAAGCTCTCCTCAATATCCACTTTATGTCTTGAAACAAATTCCCAATTCATCAAAAAATGTATTTGTAAAGACTTTACAGCTTCTCCCACAATTCTCAGATGGGTATCTCGCCAATAAATTTCTGAATCTTCAGAATTGACATAGGTATCAGAAACATTGATTCCTCCAATATAGCCGATTTGACCATCAATGATAACAATTTTTCGATGGTTTCTATAGTTCATCTTACTCGTAAAACTAGGAAAAAGTACCGGCATAAAAGAAAACCACTCAACGCCACTCGCCTCCATTCGTTTCTTGTTTTTCCAAGACACACTACTTCCCACATCATCAATACTCAGCCTGACTTTAACGCCAGACTTAGCTTTATCACATAAGATATCAATGATTTCTAAACCAATGTTGTCATCACGAAGAATGTAATATTCCAAGTGAATATGCAGTTTGGCCGATTTCAAATCTTTTAAAAGTAATTTGAATTTATTCTCTCCATTTTTGATGATGTCCACCTTATTAAAGGTAGTTAGGGGCGCATTCTCGCTACTATGAAGTAATTTGACCAGTTTGATTTTATCATCCAGAAGATCATTTTTCAAATCGGCGATTTCCTGTTTGTCAGGCTTGAGACGTTTACTAACATCAGAGATCAATTTCTGATTCAGGAGATGTTTCCGATTAAAAATTTTGTTTTTTCGATACTCTTGGCCAAATAAATAATAGACGATGAGTCCGAAAAATGGAAAAAACACCAAAACGATAATATAAGATACGGTTTTGGTGGGATTAATATTTTTAGTCAGCACCGTGAATGCCGCCAAAATGACAAGCAGGTAATTGATACTTATTAGAATGACCCAGTAATTATTCGAAATTAAGGCACCCATTAAGATTTCGAATAATATCCTTTTTCAGGAATTTCAATAGTGTATTTTTTTCCTGATTTATTGTTTAAGTGAGGCTCTCTTAACCAAGGGTTATGGATTTTTAAAATCTTGTAGTTAATACCATAATCTTTAGCAAAGGCCGCAAAGTCCTTTACTTCTCTATCAACCGTCACAGAAAACGTTGGAATATTGCTGTATAAATCAGAAGACTCAAAATTGAAACCATAGACTTTTGGATGTTTTAAAATTTCCTTTAAGGCCACAATTCTGAACATATACCGTCCAGTTTCTTCTCCCAACAACAGATCGTAATAGTCAGCAACCTCTTGCTCTCTCAAACGACGGGAGATTCCTGCATTTCCCGCATTATAAGCAGCCGCTGCCAAGGTCCATGAACCAAGATTTTTCTTAGACTGCAAAAGATATTTACACGCCACTTCAGTCGATTTTTCTAAATGGTAACGCTCATCGACGTTATCATTCACTTCTAAACCATTTTCCTTTCCAGTGGCGGGCATTATTTGCCACACACCTCGTGCTCCAGCAGGAGAAACAGCATTTGTCAAGCCACTTTCAATCACTGCCAAGTATTTAAAGTCGTCAGGAATGCCGTGTTTCTTTAAAATGGGTTCAATAATGGGAAAATATTTTTGGGCACGTTTAAACATTAAAAGCCCATTAGATTGCCAATAGGTGTTTACCAACAATTCTCGATCCATACGTTCATAAACATCTGGGTCGGAAATGGGCATCTTCTCTCCCGCAAAGTTTAGATTTTCAGGTAATTGAACCGCATAGACATTGTAATCATTACTAGTTTTTAACTCCGCCACTTCCTCATTTTCAGTAGGTTTTTGAACCGCAAAAATGAACAATCCTGAAATACAGAATAGTCCGACGATGGCTAGTAAATTCTTGATAATTTTCATCTTGTATTTTTTTTATAAATGTATTAAATTATTCCATAGGTTTTAATTTGAACCTTCCATTAGCGCAGGCAGGTGTTTATTAAACCATTTGTATTTTGTAACGATCATAATATGGGTCCCTCCTTTTACCACAATACAATCGCCTTGACAGGAATGGGTAAAAATGGCGTCCTGATCGCCATGGATATAAATAGCATCAGGATTTGGCTCGTCTTGGTCCCATAGCAACATTTCTTTTAAAGCCCAATCTAAATAGCGTTTATCATTGACCGCAAGATAGGTTTTGTATAAATCGATTCGTTTTGAAATGGTGTCATTAAAGGCATACTTTTTTAGAACGTCTAAATTGGAAAGCAATTGTGTAGGCGCAAATTTATAGGCCTTCATAAACTTAGCAATCTTCATTCGTTTAGGGAGTTCATGGCGCGACTTAATGCTGCTCACCACGATCAATTTCCTCAACTTCATATGCTTACTCATTTCCTGAACTAGCACCCCACCAAAAGAAACACCCAATAACACAGGATTGTCGTGTTCAATCTTTTCAATCATGCGCTTGGCATAATGTTCAAATGTTTCATTGTCTTCAGGTAGCATCCACTCTAACCAATACACTTTAAAACGTTCCTCGGGGAGCTTAATCCGATCAAAGATGGTGGGTTTTGCTGCCATTCCTGGCATGAGATATACTGGTATGATTTCATTATCCATAAACAAAAGTCAAATTATAACAAAAATATCGAGGCCGCAAGTTGAAACTTAAAAACTCCCCTGACCTAGGTTGGCATAAAGCTTTATTTCCTAAGCATTTAACAATATTCAAAGACATTGTTAGCTTAATTTTTCGTAAATTTGTGGCGCAAAGCTATATAAAAATGTAGTGATCACACCCTTCCAATTGTTGAAATAATTTAAATATATTATTATGATTGATGCAGTAGAATTAGTTGACAATGACTTCTTACGTCAATTTGAGCTTAAAGTTGAAAATGACATTGCGAAAATTGAGTATTCCCTTCAAGATCGGAAAATCTTTTTAACTAAAATGGTGATTCCGGATGGTCTTACTTCGGAAGCATTTGAAAATGATTTTTTAACCTTGGTGTTTGAAAATATTTTAGAACGCAACATTAGTGTTGTGCCTACCAGTCCTGAAATTGCAAAATTTTTAAGACGTAACAGAAAGTATAAAAAGATGCTTCCTGTAGGAATTAGAATCTAAAATACACCGATAAAAAAAATGAAGCCGTCTCAAAACTAATTGAAACGGCTTTTTTTATGTTTTTCTCTCGGACAGCTGACCGAGAATAGTACTCAAATATTCAACTCTAAGATAGGTTGTATAAGAATTGAGACACATTCATTTTTTTTGATATTATTTTAGATGGGTAATATTATACTTTTGATTGTCCGCAACATATCAAAGAGCTCATCATTGTGACACTATGGTAACATATACATGAAGGCACTAATAAAAAACATTGGCTTTTAATTTGCGATTATCATCGTAATCTGCGGGGTATCCTTACACATGCTCATGGTTTTATTTCTCGCTGATGTCACAGATATTAGCAGTTTAATTACTCGTATGACAAAAAACGGAAATACAATTTATACTTTCTGATAGATCACAAATAAATCCTTAGTTTCAATGACCTTTGTAAAGTCAGCGTTATAAATTTTGATCGCATTTTTAAACACTAAAGAAAGTCTATTAACTCTTACCGTGCCAATATTATCATTATAACTGATGCTTTCTTCACCAATTTGATCGTATTCTGCAGCAAATCCTAAAATGCCTTCAGCGCAAATTTCATCCACAAAATATTCATCTGATGTATCTTCCTTTAAAGCAATTTGCAGTTCAGGATTAAAAGTATGGGTGGAAGCAACAATGCCATTGGTGTCAAAACTTAAAATTTCTCTCACAGCACATCGGGTTTCCTTTAAAAGGTTGGTGCTGTAGACACCATCACCATTCAGATCGACTGGAATTTGAATAGACCAGGACTTAAGTACCCAATTCCCAACAACAGGATTGCGGACATCATCATCAGAACAGCCTGAAAACAAGAAAAACGAACCTATGAGACAAAGTAGAAAAAGAGATTTTTTCATTGATAGTTTTAGTTAGACATTGGGGTCAACTCCAAAAATATGGATAAGTACCGATGTGCTAAAAAAAATAAGTCGAACAGCTAAAAATGCAGTTGAAAAACACACAGCCCGAAACTTCTATGGACTAAAGGGACAGTACAGTCACAAATTCGAAACGAACAAGGCCGTCTTCGTCTATTTTAGTGAGCTCAATATCGTGCAATGTATTTACCAAATCAGGATTCCACGGTGTTTTCACCTTCACATAGTTTTCAGTAAACCCGTGAATGTACCCTTCTTTGTTTTCGCTTTCAAATAAGACAGTTCGCGTACTTCCCAATTGACCTTCATAAAAAGCACGACGTTTTTTCGCCGAAAGACCTCTCAACATCTTACTGCGCTTTGCCCTTACATTTTTCGGGACGACACCATCCATAACCGCCGCTTCTGTATTGTCGCGCTCTGAGTAGGTGAACACGTGCAAATAGGAAATATCTAAAGCATTTAAAAAGTTATAAGTATCTAAAAAGTGCTCCTCAGATTCTCCCGGAAAGCCCACAATAACATCTACACCAATGCAGGCATGAGGCATCACTTCTTTAATTTTTGAAACGCGATCCACATACAATTCGCGCATGTAACGGCGTTTCATTTTCTTGAGAATCTCATTACTGCCGCTTTGTAGTGGAATATGAAAGTGCGGTACGAAAGCTCTGGATTTGGAGACGAGATCAATCGTTTCATTTTTAAGAAGATTGGGCTCAATAGAAGAAATTCGCAAACGCTCAATACCTTCAACCAGATCCAATTGTTTCACGAGATCCAAAAAGGTATGTTCGTGCTTTTTATTTCCAAATTCGCCTTTGCCATAATCGCCAATATTGACCCCGGTCAATACGATTTCTTTTATATCTTGTGCGGCAATTTCTTTAGCATTCTTAATCACGCTTTCCATGGTATCACTACGAGAAATGCCACGTGCTAATGGAATTGTACAATAAGTACATTTATAATCGCAGCCATCTTGAACTTTTAAAAATGCACGAGTCCGATCGCCAATGGAATAACTCCCTACATAAAAGTCGGCATTCTCAATTTCGCAGGAATGAACGACTCCGGCGCCTTTGTTCCGTTCAGGATTATCGAGCAACTCATTAATATAACTGGTTAAGTTGAATTTTTCTGTCGCACCGAGCACTAAATCCACACCATTAACATCGGCTAATTCTTGAGGTTTCAATTGGGCATAGCATCCAACCGCGGCCACAAAAGCCTCTGGATTGACCTTTTGAGCCTGCCTTACAATAGATTTAAAGCGTTTATCGGCATTTTCAGTAACAGAACATGTATTGATGACGTAAATGTCTGCTTTCTCATTAAACTCCACGCGATCAAAACCTTCATTGGCAAAACTTCGGGCAATGGTAGAGGTTTCTGAGAAGTTAAGCTTACAACCTAAGGTATAAAATGCGACTTTCTTTTTCATAATAACGAGTTCAATTCATAAACCAGAAACTAGTAAATAGTGTCTGTTTTAACGGGAAACCAACTTAAAAACAAGATTTCAGATTTGGAAATGCAAAGTTACACAAATGTTTGAAAGTAATCTACATATCAAACCGAAGCGAATTGAATTTTAAACCTAGATTCTGAAAAGGGAATAACATCTGTGATGATCTAACCTGATAAAAGTAGTTTATCAGACTTTTCAGCAACACCGCACTAGAGCGACCTAGTCTCTTCTGAATTTTTTGCTGAGTTCAAAAACGTGGTTTAAGATGTCTTTTTCCTGTTCGGTAAACTCCATTTGACGTCTCGACATAACTACTTCAGTCACTTCAAAGGCTTTCTTGGTCAAATACGTTGTAAAGCCAGCAGCGCCACCCCAGCTAAAACTCGGAATAAAATTACGAGGATACCCACTCCCGAAGACGTTTGCGCTCACCCCTATGACCGTACCTGTATTGAACATAGAATTAATACCGCATTTACTATGGTCGCCCATAACGAGTCCGCAGAATTGCAAGCCTGTAGGTGCGAAATTTTCTGTAGTATAATTCCATAGTCTTACCTCAGCGTAATTATTCTTAAGGTTAGAACTGTTGGTGTCTGCACCAATATTACACCATTCGCCAATTACAGAATTGCCAATATAACCATCATGCGCTTTATTGCTGTAGGCAAAGAACACAGCACTGGCAACCTCTCCACCAATTTTACAGTGTGGGCCAATTGTGGTGGGTCCGTAAACCCGTGTTCCCATTTTAACGGTCGAATGATCGCAAAGTGCAAAAGGGCCTCTTATTAAGGCTCCTTCCATAATTTCCGAATCTTTCCCAATATAAATTGGGCCTTTACTGGCGTTGAGGGTAGCAAATTCCATAACCGCACCTTCTTCAATAAAGATATTATGCGCGCCTAAAATATGGTTGGTGGATGAGATGGGCTGCGATGTTCTGCCTTCCGTAATCAACTCATAATCCTCTTGAATGGCTTCAGCATTTTTACTGAAAATATCCCAAGTATTTTCTACTGTAATGGCGTCTCCGTCATATTCAATAGCTTCAAAAGAATTAAAATCTATATCTTCTTGAGCATCGCTGGCGTAAAATGCAATGACATCTTCACCTTTAAAAACAGCTTGGTTCTCTTCTAGTTTTTTAATCAGTTCTACCAATTCATTGGTAGGCAGGTATGAGGCATTAATCAACACATTTGCATCCAATTCAACCATAGGATATTTTTCCGAAAGATATTCTTCCGTAATCGTTGTAGTTGTGGTACCCAAATACATTTCCCATTTTTCTCTAATGGTCAATATTCCAATTCTAAGATCAGCCACCGGTCTTGTGTAAGTTAAGGGTAAAAGATGATCTCTAAAAGGACCGTCAAAAAGAATATAGTTCATGTAGTGGATAAAAATTTAATTGGATAATAAAAATATAATGACCTGCTTTAACACATTAAAAAAACGGAAATAACCTTCTGAAATTCAAAGTAAAGCCGATGAAGCATCTTCTTGGTAAACAAAAATTATTTCCTGTAAAGGGGGCAAAAATAAGTTATTTATAGAAAACAAAAAAAGCCTTCAGACAATATCTGAAGGCTTTTGTTATCTTGGACACTAAATTATTTCTTGAATTTAGCGTATTTGTTCTTGAATTTATCAATACGTCCAGCCGTATCTACCAACTTCGATTTACCAGTGTAGAATGGGTGAGATGATCTTGAAATCTCCATCTTCACAAGTGGATACTCAACACCGTCAACGTCAATAGTTTCATTTGTATCTGCTGTAGATTTTGTCAAAAACACGTCTTCATTAGACATATCCTTAAATGCTACTAGTCTATAATTTTCTGGATGTATACCTTTTTTCATCTCTAAATACTTTAAATCGTTCAATTTTTGGAAGTGCAAATTTAAGTATTTTTTCCTTATGTGCAATAGATTTGCTTTTATTTTTTTCAATTTAGTGAAGGTCAAAAAAAAAGATGCCCTTGCCGATCCAAAAACATATTGAAGCAATCTTCAATTTCGTAATTTAACACCCTCCCATTCTCACTTTGACGGAATTAAATTGTAACGTTTGCATATATTTGCTTACTAAATAACTTACTAACCAATCAAACCTCAAATTATGGAAAGCTCAATTAAATCTTCTGCATTAAAACACGGTCTTTACCTTGGCATATTAATGATTCTTGTTACTGCAATACTGTATGCCGTAAATTTAGACCTCATGACTAAATGGTGGTTGAATATCATCTTATTCGCAATCATACTTACTTTTGGAATTGTTTCTGCTCTAAAATCAAGAACCTTATTGAATGGTTTGATCACCTTTAAAGAAGCATTTTCGTCCTACTTTATAACCGTAGCCATTGGAGTCATGTTAAGCACCTTGTTTAGCATTCTTCTATTTAATGTCATAGATCCAGAGGCAGCAGAGGTTTTAAAAGAAAAAATCACTCAAGCGTCAATTGAAATGATGCAAAATTTTGGCGCTCCTGAAACAGAAATAAATAAAGCGGTAGCCGCAATGAATGAGCAGGATCAATTTTCTGCTTTAAATCAGTTGAAATCTATTGCATGGCAACTTCTTGTATACGCTGTCATTGGACTCATTGTAGCCTTGATCGTCAAAAAAAAGGACCCTAACGCTATCAACTAATTTCGTTACTTTTGAAGCCTCACCTTTTGAAACCACGTCCATGAACATATCAGTAGTTATACCACTACTCAACGAACAGGAATCGTTAACTGAATTACACGATTGGATTGCCAGAGTTATGCTTTCTAATCAATTTTCTTATGAAATCATCTTTATTGATGATGGCAGCACGGATGATTCGTGGGAAGTGATTCAGCAGTTATCAGAAAAAGATCATAATGTAAAAGGGATTCGCTTTTTACGGAATTTCGGGAAATCGCAAGCGCTCCATGCAGGATTTGAAAAAGCACAAGGCGAGGTGGTAATTACTATGGATGCTGATTTACAAGACAATCCTGAAGAAATTCCTGAACTTTATGACATGATCGTCAACCAACGCTATGATTTGGTCTCCGGATGGAAAAAGAAGCGTTATGATTCTGTTATTTCTAAAAATTTACCGTCCAAACTTTTTAATTGGGCAGCACGCCAAACCTCCGGCGTACAATTGAACGATTTTAATTGTGGTCTTAAAGCCTACAATCTTGAAGTGGTAAAAAATATTGATGTGAACGGTGAAATGCACCGTTACATTCCTGTGTTGGCCAAAAATGCAGGCTTTTCCAACATTGGAGAAAAAGTAGTTTTACATCAAGCCAGAAAGTATGGCACCACCAAATTTGGTATCAATCGTTTTATCCACGGGTTTTTAGACTTGCTCACCATTTGGTTTCTCTCTCGGTTTGCCAGACGCCCCATGCACCTTTTTGGCGCCTTAGGAGTTCTCATGCTCTTAATTGGACTCGGGTTTACGCTGTATCTGGGTATTGATAAGGTGTTCGTCAACCCTAGCGGACGTTTAATTACAGATAGGCCTCAATTTTATATTGCCCTGTCTACAATGGTCATCGGGACACAATTTTTTATTGCAGGATTTTTAGGCGAAATTGTGTTGCGCACCAAAGAAGATAAGAAACGCTATCTCGTCAATGACGAACTGAATTTCTAGTCCATATCAAGTGAACCCCTTTTGAATTCCTTATTTTTGCACTATAACTCATAATTATTTCATCATGATCTACATTGAACCAAAAATACTAGAACGCATCAATACCTGGCTTACCCCTACGTTTGATCAAGAAACTCAATCTAAAATTAAAGATAGCATTGCACTTCATCCTGAAGAAATTCAAGATGCATTTTATAAAGATCTCGAGTTTGGTACTGGTGGTATGCGTGGTATTATGGGTGTAGGTACAAACCGGATCAATAAATATACCTTAGGACGAAACACCCAAGGGTTGAGCAACTATTTGCACGAGCAATTTCCTAACGAGCAACTTAAAGTAGTCATTGCCTACGATTGTAGACATAATAGTAAGTCTTTAGCTAAAGTTGTAGCGGATGTATTTTCAGCGAATGGCATTGACGTGTATCTTTTTGAAGATTTACGTACCACGCCAGAATTATCCTTTTCAGTAAGACATTTAGAGTGCCACTGCGGCATCGTGCTAACGGCCTCCCATAACCCTCCTGAATACAACGGCTATAAAGTGTATTGGCAAGATGGTGGACAATTGGTGCCGCCACAAGATGCTGATATCGTGAATGAAATCAATAGTCTAGCGTATTCTGAAATTAAATTTGAAGCTCAGGAACAGCGCATTACCATGATTGGCAAAGAAGTAGATGATGCCTTTATCAACGCTTCTGTAAAAAATGGAAACTTCACCAATCAACAGGCCAAAGACGACCTTACGGTTGTGTTTACCTCACTTCACGGAACTTCCATCACCACAGTTCCTGAAACCTTAAAACGTGCAGGCTATACCAATGTGCATCTTGTAAAGGAGCAAGAAGTCCCAAATGGCGATTTCCCCACCGTAAAATCTCCTAATCCTGAAGAGCCAGAAGCTTTGAAAATGGCCATGGAACTTGCCGAAAAGGTCAATGCCGATATCGTTATTGGTACCGACCCTGATTGCGACCGCTTAGGTATTGCGGTAAGAGATTTAGACCATAAATTAGTATTATTAAATGGCAATCAAGCCATGTTAGTAATGACTGATTTCCTTTTAAAACAATGGAAAAAAGAGGGCAAGCTTGATGGTAATGAATTTATTGGCTCCACCATTGTATCTACTCCAATGGTAGAAGTTTTAGCAAGCTCCTATGGTGTTGAATATAAAGAAGGCTTGACCGGATTTAAGTGGATTGCTAAAATGATTAAAGACTTCCCAGAGCTCGATTTTATTGGCGGTGGCGAAGAAAGTTTCGGATTTATGGTTGGCGATTTTGTTCGCGATAAAGACGCGGTAACCTCTACCCTATTGGCTTGTGAGATTGCAGCCCAAGCTAAAGCAAACGGCAGCTCGTTTTACGAAACCTTATTGCAGTTGTATATTTCCCATGGTCTCTATAAGGAACACTTGGTTTCTATTACCAAAAAAGGCATGGAAGGTGCACAGGAAATAAAGCAAATGATGATTGACGCCAGAGAAAATCCACTACAAAACATTAACGGGTCCAAAGTAATCCGTATTGAGGATTACCAACTTTCAAAAGCTAAAAACTTCATCACGAATACTGTTGAGGACATTGTCATTCCTAAATCTAACGTCATCATCTATTACACTGAAGATGGCAGTAAGATTGCTTTGAGACCAAGTGGTACAGAACCTAAAATAAAATTCTATATGAGTGTTAATGCTCCCTTATCGTCTATTGAGGCGTTTTCAAAAGTAGATGAGGAATTGCAAGATAAGATTGACGCCATATTAAAAGACATGAACTTGAGTTAAATGGAGTATTTGAAGAAGTTTTATCCGTTTATTATTCCGTATAAAAAATATGCTTATCTAAACATTTTTTTCAATGCACTTTATGCGCTTTTCAGCACCTTATCATTCGTTGCTTTAGTGCCAGTTCTTAAGGTTATTTTCAGTGATCAACATCCGGTGGTTACTGAGCCCATATATACTGGAATTTCCAATATCAAAGATTATATCGAAAATTCTCTCAATTTTTTCATTGTTGATAAAATTGAGACTTACGGCGATTTTAAAGTATTGATGTTTATGGTTTCTATAATCATTGCCATCTTCTTACTAAAAAATCTATTCAACTATCTCGCCATGTATTACATCACATTTTTGAGAAATGGCGTTTTAAAAGACATTAGAAATGTGCTTTTTGATAAAATTGTCACTTTACCGCTTTCCTTCTACTCAGAAAAAACCAAAGGTGATACCATCTCTCGGGTCAGTGCTGATGTGGATGAAGTAAAAAATTCGTTTTTATCAATTTTAGAAATGATTGTTAGAGAACCTCTGACAATTTTATTTTCGTTGGCGGTTATGCTTTTTATGAGCGTCAAACTTACTTTATTTGTGTTTATTTTTATTCCAATTTCTGGTTTTATCATCTCAAAAGTGGGTAAGTCGTTAAAAAAAGGCTCACTTAAAGTACAGCAGGAGCAAGGTATATTCCTGTCCATTCTTGAAGAAACGATGTCAGGACTGCGCATTATAAAAGCATTCGATGTGGAAAAAGTGTTTGCTAAAAAATTCGAAGATTCCAATGACCGATATTACAACTATTCAAACACGCTTCTCAATCGACAAAATTTAGCGTCACCAATCAGTGAATTTTTGGGGATAATAGTCATCGGAATTTTATTGGTGTATGGCGGCTATTTGGTATTTGTAGACAATTCTATGGAAGCCAGTATTTTCTTGGGCTACATCATGTTAGCTTATAATGTTTTGACCCCAGCCAAGGCCATTGCCAAAGCAAGCTATGGAGTCAAAAAGGGGAATGGTGCTGCAAATCGTATTTTAGAATTTTTAGAATCTGAAAATACCATCCAAGAAATTGAAAATCCTATTATTAAAAAGACGTTTGAATCTGATGTTACCGTCAACAATATCTCGTTTAAATATCAAGACGATCTGGTGCTAAAAAACTTCAATTTATTTGTTCCTAAAGGAAAAACTGTGGCCCTAGTGGGACAGTCTGGAAGTGGCAAAAGCACCATTGCGAACCTTATCACCAGATTTTATGATGTAAATGAAGGTCAAATTACTATAGATGGTATAGACATCAAAGATTTATCTCAATCTTCATTAAGAGGCATGTTGGGCGTTGTTTCTCAAGATTCCATTCTGTTTAATGACACCATCAACAACAATCTTAAAATAGGAAAGCAGGATGCTTCAGATGACGAGGTTATTGAGGCCTTAAAAATCGCCAATGCGTGGGAATTTGTAAAGGACCTTCCTAACGGCATTGAGTCTAATATTGGGGATTCAGGTAACAAATTGTCTGGGGGACAGAAGCAACGCTTAAGTATTGCGAGAGCTGTGCTTAAAAACCCTCCAATTATGATTCTCGATGAGGCTACATCAGCCTTGGACACGGAAAGTGAACGTTTGGTACAATCGGCCTTAGAGAACATGATGCGCAACAGAACCTCTATCGTTATTGCTCATCGCCTCTCAACCATCCAAAATGCTGATGAAATTGTGGTGATGCAAAAAGGTGAAATAGTCGAGCAAGGCAAACACGCTGAACTTATAGCCAAGAATGGCGTTTATAAAATGTTGGTAGAGATGCAAAGTTTCGATTGAAACAAAAACAATTTGAGTTAAAAAAGGATGCTACTACTATGAAGCATCCTTTTTGACTTAAATCAACGCTTGGGCAAACACTGGTTTCTTAGCAAGTTAGTCCACGAATATAGAAGTTCTTTAACGACAAACACTTAATCTTTTGTATTTTGTCGCATTCATGAGTTTTTAATCGACGTTTAATAATTACGACATGTAATTAAAATGACTATCTTTTAGAGTGCCATTAAACTTTTTATACCTTCCACAGTCTTATAAAAAAACCTTTCTGTGCTTAACGATGCCGCACTTGTTTTAAGATTGACTAATGAAGACACCAAAGACTCGGCGTTTAAAGAGTTGCTTACGCTTTATAAAGAACGTTTGTATTGGCATATCAGAAAGATAGTGGTGTCTCACGATGATGCAGATGATGTGCTTCAAAACACATTTATTAAAGTTTATAAAAATATCCATAACTTTAAGGGAGATAGCAAATTGTTTTCTTGGATGTTTCGCATTGCCACTAATGAAGCCATTACCCATTTAAAGCAGAATGCCAAATTAAAAAATAGTGATAGCGAGACGCTACAGGAACAAACTATGGCCAATCTCCAAGCCGATGTTTATTTTGAAGGCAATGAGATACAGTTAAAATTACAACAGGCCATGGCAACACTACCGCAAAAACAGCAATTAGTATTTAATATGCGGTATTTTGACGAATTGAAGTATTCAGAAATGTCTGAAATTTTAGAGACTAGTGAGGGGGCCTTAAAGGCTTCCTACCATATTGCAGTAAAAAAGATTGAAGCATATTTAACCAGCAATTAAACCTTTGGTCAATTAATCTGTCCTACTAATAGCATGAAAAAAAGTGAGTTACATAATATAACGGACCCGGGGTTTAAGATTCCTGATTCCTATTTTGACACCTTTGACGAGCGTCTATTTAAAACATTAGATGTACAAAAGGATATGTCTGAAATAGATGGGCCCGGTTATAAAGTACCCAAAGACTACTTTAAGAATTTTGATACGCAATTAGCGCAAAAATTGGAAGACATCAAACAGCCTAAAGTAAAATCAATTAAGTCTTGGCGACAGATTGCTTATTACTCGGGGGTTGCGGCCGTTTTGGTGGTAATGTTAACCGTATTTATGAAATCAGAAGATGACTTATCCATTAATCAAGTGGAAACCGCTTCTATTGAAAGTTATCTGACGAATGAAAATTTAAATATCTATGATATTGCCTCCTTTTTAAGTGCCGAAGATATTAAGGTAGAAGATTTTGTAGCCAATATGATTACAGATGAATCCTTAGAAACTTATCTTCTTAACAATGCTTCAATTGAAGATTTAATCAACGAAAAATGAAAAAAACAATCATCATATTATGTGTAGCCCTGACCTCATGGTCTTCATTTTCTCAACATTCGGAGAAAAGAGAAAAGATAAGGTCGTTAAAAGTGGCATTCATCACTGAGCGTTTGGGTTTAACGGAGACGGAAGCCCAAAAATTTTGGCCTATCTATAATGCTTACGAAAGCAAAAAAGATGAGCAACGACGCATGGGTTATGACAAACATAAGCAAATCTCTGAAGATATGACGGAAGCGCAGGCCAAGGCCATGTTGAAAGATTTAATCGCTTTTGAAAAAGAACGTGAACATATGCGCTCTAATTATATAGAAAGCCTTTTAAAAGTGATGCCCGCAAAAAAAATAATTAAACTTAAATTCGCTGAAGAAGAATTTAATCGGAAAATGCTACACGAATATAAGAAGCGTCATAGCAATGACGGCAAAGACTAAGGTAGCGCCTAAATTATTGTATTTCTATTAAAAATCCCAAAGACCTTACTATCAGCCTTTGGGATTTTTCTATTGATATAAACCCGATTTTATCTAAAATTCAATCTTGAAATTCTGCCTTGGCCAGCAGCGTAGGCCGTGCTATCGTTTAAAAATCGGATGGTATAAAAGCCTTCATCACTTAAATGCTTCCAACTGTTGCCAGAGTCGCTGGAGTAATCAATCCCCTTAAACCCTACCGCTACCAATTCTTTTCCGCCCTTATTAGGCACATATTGCACGCAGCTTCTATATCCTGGTTCTTTACCATCCGCCACAATCTGCCATGTTCTACCTCCATCTGATGTTTTCATTTTATTAGCGGTAGTGCGATCCGGTTGGGTATAATCACCACCAATGGCAAACCCGTTTTTGGCGTCATAAAAATCAATGGAATAAATACCAGTTGTTGCTTCTCCATTGACCATTGGCGTTTCAAAAATTTCCCAAGATGCTCCTTTATTTGGAGAGAATAATATACGACTGGTTTTGCCGCCGGTTGCAATCCAAGTGTTGTCCCCAACTATGGCAATATTACTGTTGCTGGCGGCAAAAGCTGCTTCACCCTCTTTTATTTTAGGCAATTGATCACAAGTTATTTTAGTCCAAGTTTCACCCCCATCTCGAGTGATAATGATACTCATGCATGAATCAGTAGGATCGCCAATAGCAATACCCTCTTTGGCGTTCCAAAACGCTAAAGCATCGTAAAACACTTTTTCGTGCGCTTCCTTATAAACTACTTCCATTGCTCCAGTTTCGCCGGTCTTGTATAATAGCGCTGGATTTTCAACACTCAACATAAAAAAATCATTAACGGTTCTGGCCACAGCCCTAAATTGCAAATCTAAGGTGTCATAAGTCTGCTTCGCCGTGCCCCACTGATCCGTTAACGGATTGTATAAACCAAACATGCCATTGTTTGCCGCAAATGCAATGCTTTTGTCTGACGCCACATCAATAGCTCTAATACTCAATAGTGAATCTTTAAAGATGGTTTCAATCACAACACTGTCAACAGTCTTGGTAGTTTTAGGATCGTCAGTTTTGCAAGAAAAAATGGTGGTAAATAATAAAAAACCAAGGACTATTCTCATTAGTATATTTTTTTTGGAAAGGTAATTGTTTTCGGATTAAAAATATTAAAATAAGGCCACATTCGCAGCATTTTAGCGTAACTTTGCAATCGCAATTTTTTACATTAAACTACAGTCGTAAGTTTAGACGACTCACAATAAACAACATAACAAATGAGGTTACACAGAAATCTAAGTTTTGCAGTTATTGATGGATTGATGCTCATTTTTAATGAAGGTCAATACGCTGATAAAGTCATACAACAATTATTAAAACGCGATAAACGTTGGGGAGCCCGCGATCGCGCTTTCGTGGCAGAAACCACTTACGATATTGTAAGATGGAAACGCCTTTATGCAGAAATTGCCGAAGTAAAAGAACCTTTTGATAGAGATAATATTTGGAGAATGTTTGCAGTTTGGGCGACCCTTAAAGGCATCAAACTTCCGGATTGGTCGTATTTCGAAAACACACCTACCCGTAAAATTAAAGGGAAATTTGACGAACTTTCTAAAATTAGAAAATACAGAGAGTCTATTCCAGATTGGATGGACGAGATGGGCGAGAAAGAATTAGGTGCAGAACTTTGGACTAAAGAAATCAGTGCTCTAAACGAGCAAGCTGATGTCATTTTAAGAGTCAATACGCTACAAACTACCAAAGAAAAATTACAAGCAGAATTGTTTGACTTAGATATTGAAACAGAATTCTTGGCAAACCATCCAGACGCCTTAAAATTAAAGGAGCGTGCTAATGTATTTCAAACTGAGGCTTTTAAAAACGGGCATTTTGAAGTACAGGATGCTTCATCTCAGTTGGTGGCCGAATTTTTAAATGTGGAACCTGGCATGCGCGTAGTTGATACTTGTGCTGGTGCCGGTGGGAAAGCCTTACATATTGCCACTTTAATGCAAAATAAAGGTCAGGTAATTGCGCTTGATATTTATGGCAATAAACTTAACGAACTAAAACGAAGAGCTAAACGTAACGGTGTTTTTAATGTTGAAACTCGTGCCATAGAAAGCACCAAAGTCATCAAAAAACTGTATGATAAAGCGGACCGCGTTTTAATTGACGCGCCATGCTCAGGGTTGGGAGTTTTGAGAAGGAATCCGGATGCCAAATGGAAACTACAGCCAGAATTCATTGAGAACATCAAAAAAACCCAACAAGAAATTTTGCAACAATACGCAAGAATCGTGAAATCTGGAGGACAGTTGGTATATGCCACCTGTTCCATTTTGCCTTCTGAAAATCAAGATCAGGTAACTGAATTTTTAAAGTCAGAGGTTGGTAAAGATTTTACCTTTGTAAAAGACGAAAAAGTATTGTCACACACTTCAGGCTTTGACGGATTTTACATGGCGCTGATCCAGAAAAAATAATTGAGAATAACCCTATTATCTGAATTCAATAGATAATAAATTACAATACAAAGCGATCTCCAAAAGGTCGCTTTTTTTTATGTCACAATTTAAAAAAATATGCTTAAAATAGATTAATTTTGCACTTTCAAAACACAATAGGTTTGCCTAAACCGCAGCCACAAACTAAGACATAATGATTCACTTCTTTGGAAACGCAAGCAGCAAGCTATTCGCTGTTCAAACAACAAAAGAATTAGACCCTGAAACCATCGCTAAATTGGTGTGGTTATTTGGCAATCAACCTCAAATAGAACAAGCATCTCTCGATGCTTTTTTTGTTGGCCCTCGGGCCGCAATGATTACGCCTTGGAGCACTAATGCTGTTGAAATCACTCAAAATATGGGCATTTCTGACATTATTCGTATTGAAGAATTTCAAGCGGTGGCTGAAGATTTCAAAGATTATGATCCTATGATCTCTGAAAAGTATCAAGGTCTCAATCAAGATTCCTTCACCATCCACATTCATCCGGAAGCTATTTTAGAGATTGATGACATTGCTGCTTACAACCAAAAGGAAGGTTTAGCGCTGAATGATGAAGAGATTGAGTACCTGGAAGGTGTTTCCAATAAAATTGGTAGAAAATTGACGGATTCTGAAGTATTTGGATTCTCGCAAGTCAATAGTGAACATTGCCGTCATAAGATATTTAATGGCACCTTTATGATTGATGGTGAAGAAAAAGAACATTCTCTTTTTAAGATGATCAGGGAAACTTCTAATAAGAACCCAAATTCGATAGTGTCTGCTTATAAAGATAATGTCGCCTTTATAAAAGGCCCAACGGTTGAGCAATTTGCACCAAAAACAGCGGACAAGCCCGATTTTTATCACACTACAGATTATGAATCGGTGATTTCATTAAAAGCCGAAACTCATAACTTCCCAACCACAGTAGAGCCATTTAACGGTGCTGCTACAGGTTCAGGAGGCGAAATCAGAGACCGACTAGCAGGTGGAAAAGGTTCCTTACCATTGGCAGGAACGGCGGTATACATGACCTCCTATTCTCGACTGGAAGACGAACGTCCATGGGAACAAAAAATGGATGCCCGTCCTTGGCTGTACCAAACTCCAATGGATATTTTAATCAAAGCTAGTAACGGCGCGTCTGATTTTGGTAATAAATTTGGACAGCCCTTAATTTGCGGCTCTGTTTTGACTTTTGAACACGACGAAAATCTAGAAGTTGACTCGAACCAAGCGCAAGGGTCCCCACGCAAATTAGGCTACGACAAAGTGATCATGCAAGCCGGAGGCGTTGGGTACGGCAAAGCGGATCAAGCTTTAAAAGACACGCCTAAAATGGGCGATAAAGTCGTTATTTTAGGAGGTGAAAATTACCGTATTGGTATGGGAGGTGCTGCGGTATCTTCTGCCGATACTGGCGAATTTTCTACAGGTATTACCCTTAACGCGGTACAACGCTCTAATCCGGAAATGCAAAAACGTGCCGCAAACGCTGTGCGTGGCATGGTAGAAAGTGAAGAAAACTTTATTGTTTCCATTCATGATCATGGTGCTGGCGGACATTTGAACTGTTTAAGCGAATTAGTGGAAGACACTGGCGGACTTATCGATTTGGATAAATTACCGGTTGGCGACCCAACACTTTCTGCCAAAGAGATTATCGGCAATGAATCACAAGAACGTATGGGCTTGGTCATTGCGGAAAAACACGTTGAAACCTTACAAAAAATAGCGGATCGTGAGCGTTCTCCAATGTATACCGTGGGAGACGTGACCGGGAATAACCGTTTTACCTTTGAATCAAAAACCACTGGCGAAAAACCGATGGATTTAGAAATGGTCGACATGTTTGGAAGTTCTCCAAAAACAGTCATGACGGACACTACCATTACTAGAAATTATGAAACAGTTTCTTATAACACAGATAAATTTTCCCATTACTTAAACCAATTGCTACAGTTGGAAGCTGTAGCCTGTAAAGATTGGCTTACCAATAAAGTGGACCGTTGCGTAGGTGGTAAAGTTGCCAAACAGCAATGTGCCGGCCCTTTACAGTTACCACTGAATAACGTTGCCGTAATGGCTTTAGATTATAAGGGGAAGGAAGGCGTAGCAACGGCAATTGGCCACTCGCCTATTGCTGGTCTGATTGACCCTGTTGCAGGGAGTAGAAATGGAATTACTGAAGCGCTTACTAATATCATCTGGGCACCTTTAAAAGACGGTTTGCAAAGCGTTTCGCTTTCAGCCAACTGGATGTGGCCTTGTAAGAATGAAGGTGAGGATGCGCGTCTGTATGAGGCAGTAAAAGCAGTTTCTGAGTTTTCTATCGATTTAGGAATCAATGTTCCTACAGGCAAGGATTCCCTTTCTATGAAGCAGAAATACCCAAATGAAGAGGTTATTTCTCCAGGAACCGTCATTATTTCTGCCGCAGCAAATTGTAATGATATTACCAATGTGGTAGAACCTGTTTTTAGAAGAGATGCAGGTCCTATTTACTATATCAATATTTCACAGGACAGTTTTAAATTAGGCGGCAGTTCCTTTGCCCAAATCATGAATAAAATTGGGGATGACGCCCCATTGGTTCAGAGTGCAACCTATGTAAAAACGGTATTTAATACCATTCAAGATTTGATTAAGACTAATCAAATTGTGGCCGGTCATGATGTGGCTTCCGGCGGGTTGATTACTACCTTATTAGAACTCTGTTTTGCAGATAATAACTTGGGCGCAAAATTGGATCTGACCACTATCGGCGAAGAAGATTCCTTTAAACTATTATTTGCTGAAAATTCAGGAATTGTCTTTCAAACTATTGATGCTTCTGTAGAAGAGCACTTAACACAGGCTAATATTGAATTTTTCAAAATGGGATCTGTTGTGGAAAGTGACACTCTTAACATCATCAATGGCACAGAAGTTTATAATCTGAACATTTCAAAATTGAGAGATACCTGGTTCAAAACCTCTTTCTTACTCGATCAGAAGCAAACCGCCAACGGATTGGCCCAAGATCGTTTTGATAATTATAAAGACCAACCTTTACACTTCAAATTCCCCGAGCATTTCACGGGACTTTTAGAGACTGCCAAAGGTTTGGAAAACCGTCCAAAAGCGGCAATTCTACGTGAGAAAGGTTCTAACTCTGAGCGAGAAATGGCCAACGCCATGTATTTAGCAGGATTTGACGTAAAAGATGTCCACATGACGGATTTAATCTCTGGACGCGAAACATTAGAGGATATTCAATTTTTAGGCGCTGTCGGAGGTTTCTCAAATTCTGATGTACTCGGTTCTGCTAAAGGATGGGCCGGTGCTATTAAATATAACGAGAAAGCCAATAAAGTAATCAAGGATTTCTTTAAACGGGAAGACACACTTACGGTTGGTATTTGTAATGGTGCGCAACTTTGGATGGAATTGGAATTGGTGAATCCTGAGCATGAACCGCACGGCAAGTTGACCTACAACTGCTCTAACAAGCACGAAAGTGGCTTTACATCAGTTGACATTCAGAAGAATAACTCCGTGATGCTCTCCACATTAGAAGGCAGCAAATTAGGCGTATGGATTTCACATGGCGAAGGCAAATTTAAACTGCCGCTTTCAGAAGACAACTACCAAATTGTAGCAAAATATGGATATGAAGGCTACCCTGCAAACCCTAATGGCTCTGACTTTAACACCGCCATGATGTGTGATAAAACAGGACGTCATTTAGTAACCATGCCTCACATTGAACGTTCTATTTTTCAGTGGAATTGGGCACACTATCCAGAGGCCAGAAAAGACGAAGTGTCTCCATGGTTGGAAGCTTTTGTCAACGCTCGTAAATGGATTGAAAACAGATAATCATCCGTTATCATATTAAGAATAAAAAGGGGTTTTTAGTAATAAAACACCCCTTTTTTTAGGTCTACATTTGAAAATCCTATTTAATTTCATACTTTGCAAAGACTAAACTTCACATAACTGATGACAGGTATTACCAGAATTTTTGATATTCCAAAATATCAATTAGAACATTATAATCTTGATAAAGCGCTTATTACAAAATACAACGGCGAATGGAAATCAATTTCTTCTCAGGAATATGTAGACCAAGCCAATGCTATAAGTAGAGGTTTATTGCGCTTGGGAATTCAACCAAACGATAAAATTGCCGTCATTTCTACCAATAATAGAACTGAATGGAACGTTATGGATATTGGAATTTTACAAATTGGTGCCCAGAACACCCCAATTTATCCAACCATTTCTGAACAGGATTATGAATATATTCTCAACCACTCTGACTCTGTTATTTGTTTTGTATCTGACGCAGAAGTGTTAGCCAAGGTCAATGCTATTAAAGCCAATACAAAATTGACAGCAGTCTATACCTTTGACGATATCGTTGGCGAAAAAAGTTGGAATGAAGTTTTAGAACTAGGCAAAGACAAAAGCAATCAACAGGAAGTTGAAGCCCGTATGGCTGCTGTAAAACCTGACGATTTGGCCACGCTAATTTACACCTCCGGAACTACAGGAAGACCTAAGGGAGTCATGTTGTCTCATGACAATTTAGTATCTAATGTTTTAGCAAGTCAAAAACGGGTGCCTTTTGAAAATGGAAAATCAAAATCCTTAAGTTTTTTACCGGTATGTCACGTTTTTGAACGTATGGTAATTTATCTGTACCAAGTGTGTGGTGTGGAGATTTACTTTGCCGAATCTATTGATAAAATGAGTGACAACCTTAAGGAAGTCAAACCAAATGTGATGACCGCAGTACCAAGGTTATACGAAAAGGTTTACGATAAGATTGTGGCGAAAGGAAGCGAACTGACTGGCGTTAAGAAAAAATTATTCTTTTGGGCCATCGAATTGGGCTTAAAATATGAACCTTACGGCGCTAACGGCTGGTGGTATGAAACTCAGCTTAAATTAGCTCGAAAACTGATTTTCAGCAAATGGAAAGAAGGTCTTGGCGGCGAATTGGACCTGATGGTCTCTGGTAGTGCCGCACTGCAAACCCGTTTAACCCGTACGTTTGCGGCTGCAGGTATGCCCATCATGGAAGGCTACGGTTTGACGGAAACCTCTCCTGTAATTGCGGTGAATGATATGCGTAACGGTGGTTTTAGAGTGGGTACCGTAGGTAAAGTAATTGAGAAACTGGACGTGAAGATTGCGGCTGATGGTGAGATTCTTGTTAAGGGACCTAACGTTATGCTAGGCTATTTTAAAGAACCTGAAAAGACCCAAGAAGTTATGACCGACGGGTATTTTCACACTGGCGACATTGGCGAATTTGATGCAGACGGCTTTTTAAAGATTACGGACCGTAAAAAAGAAATGTTTAAAACGTCTGGCGGCAAATATGTCGCGCCTGCGTTGATTGAAAATGAATTGAAACAATCCCGATTTATTGAGCAAATTATGGTGATTGGCGAAGGCGAAAAAATGCCTGCAGCTTTAATCCAACCAAATTTTGAATTCATTAAAGAGTGGATTAAGAAGAAAAATAAAGACATTGCATTAGACAATGCTTCCATTATAAAATCTGACGTGGTCATTGCGCGAATTCAGAAAGAGATAGATGCTGCCAACGAGCATTTTGGCAAATGGGAACAAGTCAAACGCTTTGAAATCACTCCAGATATTTGGACCATTGAGGGTGGCCATTTAACGCCTACCTTAAAAATGAAACGAAAGATCATCAAAGAAATGTATAAAGATCTTATTGAGAAAATATACAGATCGTAATATAAAGAGCTTCAATTGTTGAAGCTCTTTTTCTTTAGTTCAACTTCTTATCCACAATCCGTTCAAAATAATCCTTCAAAAACGCTTTGCAGGCCAATTCTACTTTTTCCATTTCTAGTGTTTTGTTCGCAATTAGATTATGCTCTAAGCTCTTATCGTTAAGATCATAAAATCCTGTAGCGCGATTACCATCAAATGTACAAATGTAATTGCCACGCAACATATGGTATTGAGAGACGTTGTGATTTATCGCAAAAGGTTCTACGCCGTCATCAGAAACAAGACTCCTTCCCCAACTTCTAAAGGGTTTGTTATACCCGATCAAATCCATTAAAGTAGGATAAATATCAATTTGCTGAGCCAATTTGGCATCGGATCCTACCAGGCTTCCATCTGATTTATAAAACATAATTGGTACCGCTCGCCTATTAATCACTTTGTTATACTGGTCATAATAGACCTGATTAGGATGGTCTGCAGTAATGACAAAAATAGTATTGTCAAACCAAGGTTCTTTCTTAGCTGCTTCAAAAAACGTTTTAAATGCATAATCGGTGTACCCGACGGGCTCATGCATATCTACATATCCTTTTGGGAACTTTCCATCATATTTTTCAGGAATATTAAACGGCTCGTGTGAAGACACTGTGAATATAGAACTGAAAAACGGCTCTGTTTTCTTGTCGAGTGTCATTTTCATGAATTGCATAAATGGTTCATCCCAAATACCCCAACTGCCATCAAAATCATCATCATTACCATATTCTTCCATACCATAATAATGATCAAACCCTAGAATATTGCTAAACCCCAAGAAGCCCATTGAACCATTGGGAGCGCCGTGAAAAAACGAGGTATCATAATCTAAATCATTCATTATTGAAACCAAACTCTGAATCTTCTGATTGGAAAAACTAGAAGATGTAAAGGCATCAACAAACGAAGGAATTCCGGATAGAACAGACGACATCCCATGAATAGACTTTGCACCATTGGCAAAAGCATTCGGAAATATCAGACTGTGCTGTGCTAAGGAATCTAGAAATGGCGTATAACTTTCATAATTGGGAATCCCAGAATCTTCGTTAAACGCTCCAATATATTCCCTACCCATACTTTCGGTAATAATGACAATAATATTGGGCTTTGTTGCTGGATTGGTAGTGTATTGTTTAATTGGCTTGATGTAAAATTGAACCTCCTCATCACTAATATCGAAATCTACTTTCTTAAAGCTGTTATTCCCAAAGGTCCTTATAAAGGCAAAGGTCGTATTGAGCACCAAATCTGCCTGTTCCAATTTCTCTACGTGCTTACTCGCATCTACCAAATTAATTGGACGCGTACTTTTTTTGAAGTCGCCTCCTCTGATACCTCCAACTATTAAAGTTCCGATGATGACAAATCCGATTATGGACGACAAATAATAGGCTTTATTGGAAAGACGTTGTTCTATTTGAGGGAGTTTTACACGTTTATAGAGATATACCCATAAGATACTCGCCACTATAAATAGTACATAAACGTGCCAATAACTAATCATAAACCTGAAAAACATTTCTATTTTATTGCCTTCATTCTTTACAACATCTAATACCGATAGTGTCGTTCGGGCAAAATTATATTTGTAGTAAATAAAATCGACGAAATTAAGAGCGTAGGCCACAAGATTAGTTACAAAGTAGACTATCATTAAGAGTTTACGATATCCTGATGTTGTTGATATTCGCAACGGCACAATGGATAGTAGAATAAAGAGCAAATTGACATATAATATAGCTGCCGTGTCAAAAGCCAGTCCGTAATAGGATAATTTAAAAAACTCAGTAACTGAATGCACTTCTAAAACTGAAGCATTGTAGAAGAAAAATAGAATTCTTGCCAAAAAATAGAATACGTAAGCCAAAAACAGTCGGTAAACTAAAATACCGTATTCCTGTTTTCTAAAAAATAATCTCATGGCGCAATTCAGGTTGAATTAATCGCAAAAATACAAATTACAGGCACAGTTTTGAGAGAATTGAGCTATCGAATTGAAGCGATGAGGGCATTTTATCAGTTATAAAATTTCTGAATAAATAGTTTCAATTTACTATGCATGCATAATAAATTTTTGTATATTTGGATTCCTTATGATTTACAATGAAAGATAAAACCATTGATTATGTGCTAAAAACCACTTGGTTAGCAGTTACAAAAATGTATAATGAAGAAGCTTCAAAATTTGACACTACTATGGCAACCGGCTTCGCATTACTGAGTATTGACCCCGAAAAAGGAACTCCTTCTACTGCTATGGGACCGAAAATGGGCATGGAAGCCACGAGTTTATCCAGAACTTTAAAAGCTATGGAAGCACGAGGCTTAATTGAACGCAGACCCAATCCGGAAGATGGCCGCGGCGTTTTAATTTTTCTGACCGATTTTGGGAAAGAAAAACGCGCCTACTCTAGAGAGAAAGTTCTGATTTTCAATGAAGCCATTAAAAAGAACGTCTCTGATGAACAACTGAAACACTTTTATGAAGTGGCTGAAAAAATCAATAACATGATTTCAAACAAAAATATTTACAATCAAAAAGAAAATAGTTTATAACAATATGAGCAAACGTAGAATAAAAAAAGTAGCCATTATTGGCTCTGGAATTATGGGAAGCGGTATTGCATGTCATTTTGCCAATATTGGTGTTGATGTGTTGCTTCTTGACATTGTTCCAAGAGAATTGACAGATGCTGAAAAAGCGAAAGGATTAACTTTAGAGGACAAAGCCGTTAGAAACAGAATTGTAAACGATTCTCTAACTGCCTCTCTAAAATCGAAACCCTCTCCTATTTACCACCAATCTTTTGCAAGTAGAATTACGACAGGTAATCTTGAAGATGACATTGCCAAAGTAAAAGATGTAGATTGGATTATGGAGGTTGTTGTGGAACGCTTGGATATTAAGCAGCAAGTTTTTGAAAAACTTGAGAAACACAGAACGCCTGGCACGTTGATTACGTCTAACACTTCAGGTATTCCTATACACTTTATGAGTGAAGGCCGAAGTGAAGATTTCCAAAAGCATTTCTGTGGAACCCACTTTTTTAACCCTGCGCGTTACTTAAAATTATTTGAAATCATTCCTGGTCCAAAAACATCTCCAGAGGTGTTGGATTTCTTAAATGGTTATGGTGAAAAATTCTTAGGAAAAACATCCGTTATTGCTAAGGATACACCGGCATTTATCGGAAACCGTATCGGAATTTTTGGAATTCAGAGTTTGTTCCATCAAGTTAAGGAAATGGACTTGACGGTTGAAGAAATAGATAAATTAACCGGACCGGTTATTGGCCGTCCAAAATCGGCGACCTTCAGAACTGTAGATGTGGTTGGATTAGATACATTAGTCCACGTGGCTAACGGCATCTACGACAACTGTCCAGATGATGAAGCGCACGACCTTTTCAAATTACCAGATTTCATCACTACCATGATGGAAAATAAATGGCTGGGAAGTAAAACTGGCCAAGGTTTCTACAAAAAAGAAGGTAAGGATATTAGAACCTTAGATCTCAACACCTTAGAATATAGAGATCGAAAATCAGCTCGATTTGCAACTTTAGAACTAACAAAAACTGTAGATAAAGTTGTAGACCGTTTCCCGATTTTAATCTCAGGAAAAGATAAAGCAGGCGAATTTTATAGAAAGAACTTCGCTGCAATGTTTGCGTATGTTTCCAATAGAATTCCAGAAATAACCGATGAGCTTTATAAAATAGACGACGCTATGAAAGCTGGATTTGGATGGGAACACGGCCCTTTCCAAATTTGGGATGCCGTTGGGGTTGAAAAGGGAATAGAATTGATGAAAGCAGAAGGTTTAGAACCAGCAGCCTGGGTTACAGAGATGTTAGCATCGGGCAGCAAATCATTCTATACAGTTAAAGAAGGCAATACTTTCTTTTATAATATCCCATCAAAACAACAAGAGAAAGTTCCAGGACAGGATGCATTTATCATTTTAGATAACATCCGTAAGTCGAAAGAAGTCTTTAAAAACTCTGGTGTTGTTGTTGAAGATTTAGGAGATGGCATTTTAAATGTTGAGTTCCAATCTAAAATGAACACTATAGGAGGTGATGTACTTTCAGGCTTAAATAGAGCTTTTGACATCGCTGAAAAAGATTTCGCAGGATTAGTTGTTGGTAACCAAGCTGCAAACTTCTCTGTTGGCGCAAACATCGGAATGATCTTTATGATGGCTGCTGAACAAGAATACGATGAATTGAATGCGGCAATTAAATATTTCCAAGATACGATGATGCGCATGCGCTATTCTGCTATCCCAACGATTGCTGCACCTCATGGTATGGCACTTGGCGGTGGTTGCGAAATTTCATTACACGCTGATATGGTAGTTGCTGCAGCTGAAACTTATATGGGACTAGTAGAGTTTGGAGTCGGTGTGATTCCTGGCGGCGGTGGTTCTAAAGAAATGGCCTTACGTGCTCAGGATACCTTTAGAAAAGGGGATGTAGAATTAAATACCCTTCAAGATTATTTCCTAACTATTGGTATGGCTAAAGTCTCTACTTCGGCTTATGAAGCTTTTGATTTAGGCCTCTTACAAAAAGGAAAAGACATTGTGGTGGTCAATAAAGACAGACAGTTGGCGACAGCGAAAGCACATGCTAAGCTAATGGCAGATGCGGGTTACACGCAACCTGTAAGACGTACTGATATTAAAGTGCTCGGAAAGCAAGCCTTAGGAATGTTCTTAGTAGGAACAGATGCTATGGAAGACAGCCAGTACATTAGTGAACATGACCAAAAAATAGCCAACAAACTAGCTTACGTGATGGCTGGAGGCGATTTATCAGAACCAACTTTAGTATCGGAACAATATTTATTGGATTTGGAACGTGAAGCTTTCTTATCATTATGTACCGAAAGAAAAACTTTGGAAAGAATTCAACACATGTTGAAAACAGGGAAACCGTTACGTAATTAGAAAATAGATTAAAGAATAAAGAGAAAAGAAGCCATTTAAGAATGTTGAAACAGATAAAAAAGTCTTACTTCTCTTATCTTTTTTCTCTTTTCTCACTAAAAACATAAAATACAACTATGAAGACCGCATATATAGTAAAAGCATACAGAACTGCTGTTGGTAAAGCGCCCAAAGGTGTTTTCCGATTTAAAAGAACGGACGAGCTCGCTGCTGAGACCATTCAGTACATGATGAAAGAATTGCCTAACCTCGATAAGAAACGTATTGACGACGTTATTGTGGGTAACGCCATGCCAGAAGGTGCGCAAGGCCTTAATATGGCACGTTTCATTTCGTTAATCGGATTGGACAGTGTAGATGTTCCCGGTGTAACCGTTAATCGTTTTTGTGCCTCAGGTATCGAAACTATTGGAATTGCCACTGCTAAAATTCAAGCAGGAATGGCCGATTGCATCATTGCAGGTGGTGCTGAAAGCATGAGTGCTGTACCGATGACAGGATTTAAACCAGAATTAAATTACGATACCGTAAAAGCGGGTCACCCGGATTATTATTGGGGCATGGGAAATACTGCAGAAGCAGTGGCCAACCAATTCAATGTGTCTCGTGAAGATCAGGATGAATTTGCCTATCATTCGCATATGAAAGCATTGAAAGCGCAAGCAGAAGATCGTTTTCAAAAACAAATTGTACCAATTACTGTGGATCAAACGTATATCGATGCCAACGGTAAAAAAGCCACAAAATCTTATACAGTCACTAAAGACGAAGGTCCAAGAGCAGGAACAAGCATAGAAGCCCTTGCTAAATTGCGTCCAGTATTTGCAGCCAACGGAAGTGTTACGGCAGGAAACTCATCACAAATGAGTGATGGTGCTGCGTTTGTAATGATTATGAGTGAAGACATGGTTAAAGAATTAAATCTTGAACCAATTGCGCGCTTAGTCAATTATGCCGCTGCAGGTGTTGAACCGCGCATTATGGGTATCGGTCCTGTGAAGGCGATTCCGAAGGCGTTAAAGCAAGCAGGTTTACAGCAAAAAGACTTAGAATTGATTGAGTTAAACGAAGCGTTTGCTTCACAATCTCTTGCCGTTATCAGAGAATTGGATTTAAACCCTGACATCATCAACGTGAATGGAGGTGCCATTGCCTTAGGTCACCCACTAGGCTGTACGGGTTCAAAATTATCGGTTCAGTTATTTGATGAAATGCGTCAGCGTAATATGCAAGGAAAATACGGAGCCGTGACGATGTGCGTAGGTACAGGTCAAGGTGCTTGTGGGATATTTGAATTTCTCAATTAGAATATAGAGTAGAGAAAATAGATAAGAGACAAGTTATAATGGGAATTAGAAAACGTCATAACTATAAAAATTTGAAAATTTGGGCGTTAGGATTGGAAATCGCAAATGATATTTCTGACTTATTAATCGAGTTTCCAAAGCACGAACGTTTTGACCTAAGTTCCCAAATGAATAGATGCTCGGTTTCAATACCAAGTAATATTGCTGAAGGATCTGCAAAAACAAACAAATCATTTAGCAATTATCTCGATATCTCTTTAGGATCTTCCTTTGAATTAGGAACTCAATTATTGGTAGCAAAACACAGAAAATATATAAACGAACAAAATTTAAAAACACTAGAAGAAAAAATAGAAGAATTCCAAAGAATGACGATGGGATTTCAAAATGGACTAAATGAGTAGTCTATTTTCTCTTCTCTTTTTTCTCTTTTCTTAAACTAACAACATGGAAGCACAACAAGAAAAAGAAATACTACGAGGTGGACAATTCCTCGTGAAGGAAACAAAATGCGAAGACGTATTTACGCCTGAAGATTTTAACGAAGAGCAAAAAATGATGCGTGACTCGGTTATTGAATTCAATGATCGTGAAATCATTCCGCACAGAGATCGTTTTGAGGCCAAAGATTATGCACTTACTGAAGAAGTCATGCGTAAGGCTGGAGAAATGGGATTCTTAGGCGTATCTGTTCCTGAAGCTTACGGCGGATTGGGAATGGGGTTCGTGTCCACCATGATTGTATGTGAGTACATTTCTAGTGGAACAGGATCTTTCAGTACTGCTTTTGGAGCACATACAGGAATTGGTACAATGCCAATTACCCTTTATGGAACTGAAGAGCAGAAACAAAAATATGTTCCAAAATTAGCAACAGGCGAATGGTTTGGGGCTTATGCTTTAACCGAACCTGGTGCTGGATCTGACGCCAATTCTGGTAAAACTACTGCTTCACTTTCTGATGATGGCAAATCATACAAAATCAACGGACAAAAAATGTGGATCTCCAATGCGGGATTCTGCGACTTGTTTATTGTATTTGCGCGTATAGAAAATGATAAAAACATCACCGGATTTATCGTTGAGAAAGATCTTCACAATGGCATTTCTTTAGGTGAAGAAGAGCATAAATTAGGAATTCACGCCTCTTCAACACGTCAAGTATTCTTTAGTGATACAGTAGTTCCGGTTGAAAACATGTTGGCTGGTCGTGGCGAAGGATTTAAAATAGCTATGAACGCCTTAAACATTGGTCGTATTAAATTAGCAGCAGCGTGTTTAGATTCTCAAAGAAGAATTACAACAAACGCCATTGTATATGCCAATGAACGCAAGCAATTTAACACTCCAATTTCAGACTTCGGCGCTATTAAATTGAAATTAGCTGAATTGGCAACCAATTGTTATGCTGGGGAATCGGCATCGTATAGAGCTGCTAAAAACATTGAAGACCGTATTGCGCTTCGTGAAGCTGCAGGTAATTCGCATCAAGAAGCCGAATTAAAAGGTGTTGAAGAGTACGCTATTGAGTGTTCTATTTTAAAAGTGGCAGTTTCTGAAGATCTACAACATTGCGCTGATGAAGGTATCCAAATTTTTGGTGGGATGGGCTTTTCTAAAGACACGCCTATGGAAGCGGCCTGGAGAGATGCACGTATTGCAAGAATCTACGAAGGAACAAATGAGATTAACAGAATGTTATCTGTAGGGATGTTGGTTAAAAAAGCTATGAAAGGTCATGTCGATTTATTAGGTCCTGCTCAAGCAGTAGCTGATGAATTGATGGGCATTCCATCTTTTGACACCCCTGATTACTCTGAATTATTTGCAGAAGAAAAGGAAATGATTGCTAAACTGAAGAAAGTTTTCTTGATGGTTGCCGGTGCTGCAGCTCAAAAATATGGCGAAAAATTAGACAATCAACAGCAATTGTTATTGGCTGCATCTGATATTTTAATCGAAATTTATATGGCAGAATCCACTATCTTGAGAACTGAGAAAAACGCTAAACGTTTTGGTGAAGCCTCTCAAGAAATTCAGATTGCCATGTCTAAATTATACTTATACAATGCCGTTTCTATTGTAGAAAAGAATGGTAAGGAAAGTATTATTTCATTCGCTGAAGGAGATGAGCAACGTATGATGTTAATGGGTCTGAAACGTTATGTAAAATATGCAAATTATCCAGACATCGTTGATTTACGTAAAGCAATTGCTGAAAAAGTGAAAGCTGACAATAAATATAGTTTCTAAAATTCTGACTAACATAAATTTTATTAACTAAGAAAAGCCAATTCATGAATTTGAATTGGCTTTTTGCTTAATGTAAATAAGCACTGCTCGCTTACTTTCGTTTGATGGAATAGGCACCTCGTTATCCAAATTTTTCTTATAGAATAGATTCAAAAATGATATCTTTATGAAAATTTATGCCCATGCGATCCTATTTAATACTTCTAGTTGTGCTAAGTCCTCTGATGAGTTTTGCACAACCCAATACTGAGGTTTTCCTATTTGATTTACATACGGACCATGGTGCTTTTAAACTCTCCAAGGTTCAAAACATTTCAAATAATGAAGGTTATGATAATCAGCCGTCGTTTATAGATGATCAAACCATTTTATTCTCTAGCACTAGAAATGGCCAAACCGATATCGTTAAATATGATCTGCATTATGGCTCCAAAACATGGATTTGCTATACTGAAGGTAGCGAATATTCACCTTTAAAAATTCCTAATCAAAATGCAGTATCCGCCATTCGGCTAGATCCTAATGGCACGCAGCGCTTATACCGTTATGATTTACAACTCATCACCAATAAAGTGCTGGTTGAAGATCTGATAGTCGGTTACCATGCCTGGACTGGCGAGAATCAACTGGTGTCAGCAGTATTAGAAAATGATAGACTGTCACTGTATTCCTCCAATTTAAACTCCAATGAGAATAAAAGAATTGCGACTTCTGTCGGAAGATCGCTTCAGCACATTCCAAACACGAAATTGATCAGTTTTATTTCTAAAAACTCGGTTGGTGCCTCCGATATCAAATCGTACAATTCCCTAAACGGCAAGATTAAAACTATTGCAAAGACACTTCCTGATAGTGAAGACTTAAATTGGCTCACAGAAGATAACATCCTTATGACTAAAGGTGACGCTATTTATAAACTCAGCATCAGTAAAAACTCTGGTTGGTTTAAAGTGGCCTCACTAAAAGACTTTGGTATTACTAATCTGACCCGCTTAGCGATAAGCCCGAACGGTAAAAAATTAGTGATTGTTGGGGAGTTGACTGGTAAGGAGGTCATTAATCCAAAGTTTTTAGAAGAAAGTACAGTTCCCACATTGGAACAGGTTAAATGGATTTCCGGCAATTGGAAAGGCGAAGCGTTTGGCGGTCAAACGGAAGAAAATTGGAGCGAACCTTCCGGCGGATCGATGATGGCCACGTTTAAACTAACCGATAAGGATACAGTGGTGTTCTATGAGATCATCATCATACGGGAAATCGAAAACACCCTCATCTTACAGCTTAAACATTTTGGAAATGATCTTAAAGGATGGGAAGAAAAAGATGAGACCATTGATTTTCCATTACAAGAAATTACGTCCGAAAAAGTTAGTTTTGAAGGCATGACCTTTGAGAAAATAAGTGATCATGAAATGAACGTTTACGTTGATATAAAGCAAGATGATGGCAGTATTGAAAACGTAAAATTCCCTTATAAAAAATAAATCATCCACACCTCTTCTAAATAAATCCTTTATGACTACAATCTTAAAATATGGCTTGACACTTTGCATTTGTGTTAGCCTGAATGCCCAAACAGATCCAAAAATATACGACATTATTGACGCTGTTTCGGCAGACCGCATTGAAAAAGATGTGCAAACGCTGGTCAATTTTGGAACCCGAAATACCTTTAGCGATACCGTTTCCGAAACTCGGGGTATTGGTGCTGCCCGACGTTGGATTAAAAAAGAATTTGAAACCATCTCCAAAGAATGCAATAACTGTTTTTCTGTTTCTTACCAAAAAGATTTTGTAACCAAAGAAGGTAATAACCGGGTGCCACACGATGCCTATGTAGTTAATGTAGTAGCCATCCAAAAAGGCACTACATATCCCAACCGTTATATCATTATGAGTGGTGATATTGATTCGCGCGGCAGCGATACCATGGATTTCACTACTGACGCTCCCGGCGCTAATGATAACGCGTCCGGAATGGCGGGAACCATTGAGGCGGCTCGTGTGTTATCAAAATATAAATTTGAAAGCAGCATTATTTACGTAGGGCTATCCGGAGAAGAACAAGGTCTTTTTGGCGGTGCTGGTTTGGCTGCTTATGCTAAGGCACAAGGTTGGGACATTATTGGAGTTCTCAATAATGACATGATCGGTAATATAGAAGGTGTTGATGGGGTCATTGACAACCGTTCCTTTAGAATTTTCTCTGAACCCGTCCCTCCTACTGAAACTGAAAAGGAGCGTCAAATGCGCCGATTTTATGGTGGCGAAGTCGATGGGATTTCGCGTCAATTGGCACGTTATGTATACAAAACTACACAAACGTATATGCCAGAAATGAATCCGATGCTGGTCTATAGATTAGATCGTTTTGGCAGAGGCGGGCACCACCGTCCGTTTAACGATTTAGGATTTCCTGGCATCCGTATTATGGAGGCCCACGAAAATTATACCCAGCAACATCAGGATATCCGTACTGAAAACGGCATTGCCTATGGTGATACCTTTGAACACGTTAACTTCCCCTATGCTGCTAAATTAACCACGGTCAATGCGATTAACATGGCGAGTTTAGCATCCGCTCCGCCTCCACCTAAAACAGTTGCTATTGGTGGGATTGTGGAGCCGTCAGCTAAATTAAAATGGGACAAGGTAGACGGCGCAAAAGGCTATAAAATATATTGGCGAGACACAACCTCCCCTACTTGGGACCATTCACGATACGTTACAAATAGCGAAGAATTTACGCTCAATGGCATTGTCATTGACAATTACTATTTTGGCGTCGCTTCTGTGGGTGCTAATGGTCATGAGAGCGTAGTTGTGTTTCCAAATTCAATTATAAGAGATTAAACCATGAACAAGTACATTTTAATAGTTATTGCCATAGTAATTTCTCAAACCGCAACGGCCCAAGAAAAATCGTTTACAAGACAGGATACGTTGAGAGGTTCCATAACGCCCGAACGCGCTTGGTGGGATTTGACCTATTACCATCTCGATGTTGAAGTAGATCCCGCAACCAAATCCATTAAAGGAAAAAACACCGTTCAGTATAAGGTTTTGGAACCACACAACGTGCTTCAAATTGATTTACAGGCTCCTTTAACCATTACCAAAATCACTCAAGATGATATTCCTTTAGAGGTTTCAAATGACGGCAATGCCCATTTTATCACCTTAAAAAAGAAGCAGGAAGTTGGAAGTGTTCAAAGTTTAGACGTGTTTTACGAAGGGCAACCTAAAGAAGCCATAAGAGCGCCTTGGGATGGTGGATTTTCTTGGAAAAAAGATGACAACGGCAATGATTTTGTAGCGACTTCCTGCCAAGGACTTGGCGCAAGCGTGTGGTGGCCCAATAAAGATCATATGTACGATGAAGTAGATAGCATGTTGATCAGCGTAACTGTTCCTAAGGACTTGATGAATGTTTCTAATGGTCAATTACGCAGTATTGAAGAACATAACAATGGGAAAAAGACTTATAATTGGTTCGTCAATAATCCCATCAATAATTATGGCGTCAACGTCAATATAGGCGATTATGTCCATTTTTCAGAAGTTTATAATGGCGAAAAAGGACCTTTAAAAATGGATTATTACGTGTTACGGGACCATCTCGATAAGGCAAAAACACATTTCAAGGATGCCCCACGAATGATGGAAGCTTTTGAACATTGGTTTGGCCCCTATCCGTTTTATGAAGATGGTTTTAAATTGGTGGAAGTGCCTTATTTAGGGATGGAACACCAAAGTTCAGTAACGTACGGCAATCAATATAAAAAAGGGTATTTAGGCAATGATTTGTCAGGCACAGGCTGGGGATTGAAATTTGATTTCATCATCATCCACGAGTCGGGTCACGAATGGTTTGCCAACAATATCACTTACAAAGATATTGCGGACATGTGGATTCATGAGAGTTTTACCGCCTATTCAGAAAGTTTGTTTTTAGATTATTTTTATGGAAAGGACGCCGGTGCGGCCTATGTGATCGGAACACGCCGCGCTATTTTAAATGACAGCCCAATTATTGGACCGTATGGCGTGAACCAATCAGGATCAGGAGACATGTACTACAAAGGTTCCAATATGCTGCACACGCTGAGACATTGGATAAATGATGATGCGAAATGGCGTGAAATTTTAAGAGGATTAAACAATACCTTCTACCATCAAACTGTGACTACTGCTCAGATTGAAAATTATATTTCTGAAATGTCTGGCATTGATTTAAGCGCCTTCTTTGATCAGTATTTGAGAGATCATCGGCTTCCAACTTTAGAATACCAATGGACTGATGGGCAGTTAAACTACCGTTGGGCAGATACAATTGCTGATTTTGACATGCCAATTGATGTGACTATAGATGGAAAACGACAACGCATAGTCCCAAAAACAAATTGGACAACACTAAAGACTAGGGAAAATTCATTGACAGTTGACCCAAATTATTATGTGGCTATCAAAGAATTATAGCGATGTTTTACAGTTTCACTTTGATTGAAATTAATCAGTAAACATTAATAAAAGAAAAAAACAAACCCAGTAGCGACCTACTGGGTTTTTCAATATAAGTGTGTTTAATTACTTAAGGCCTAGTCAAAATTAAGCTTTAATTTGCTTTGGTTCTGATTTTTTATCTTTTTGGTATTTATAAATTAAATATGCCAATTGAATACCTATCAGAACCATACTCATCTTTTTCCCTTTAACAAGAAAATTTGCCATTCCTAATACATTAGTTGCTGTCATACTGATTTGAGTTTTAAATTTAAGTTACGCATTATCACGAGGCTGATGTTTCTCTTGCTTTTGCTTCACTTGTGGATTAATTTCTTTACCATCAGAGGCTTTCTCTTTAATATTGATGGCTTGATTTTTCAAGCTTTGTTTATCTTGAGATTGTGTTTCTTCAGTCTTTTTCATAATAGTTCCGTTTAAATTACTATCTAAATTACTATCTAAATTACTATCTAAAATAGATTACCCTATAAAACTACTTGAAATCCCAATACGAGCTTGATCCATATAAATCAATGATGTCCTTAATTAAAATGAACTTCCCTAGATGCCGCTAATAAAACTCCCGTAAGGATCCTGAAATTGGGTGCCCTCTGAAAAACGGAATTTGTTTAACTGCTTAAATTCTACTAAGGCCCAAAGCACAAATTCTTTCACGAAATAACTGTCCTCTGAATTGAGATTAGGTTGGTGTGCTGCCAACAACCCGTCTAACGGTGTAATGGCATCTAATACCTTCTTATACTCTGCTTCGTTTAAGTCGTCCAACAATTCAAATCCATCTTTCTGATTGAAAAACCACGAGACAATATCATCATAAGCAGTTTCAGCATCTTCTTTCTTCAATTTATCAATTTTCGGAAAAAACTCTTCAAAAAGACTTTTAACCGCTTCGCCAATCAAGTTATAGGCTACCACGGCGGCACCTTCCTGCTCGCCTTCATAAACCAACTCCACTTTTCCGGTGATGGACGGAATAATGCCCACAAAATCACTTAAGCGTACCATCGTTTTAGTATCGCCCGCTTTTAAGGCGCGACGTTCTGCTGTACTCAATAGATTTTCCAAAGCTGTAATGCTCAACCGTGCACTCACGCCACTTTTAGCATCAATAAAATCGCTTTCACGCGCTTCAAAGACAATCTGCTCCAATAAATCCCGGGCTAAATCAGGAACGGCAACCATGTCTTTTTGACCTTCTACTAAACGTGCTTCCTGCTCTGTAATCAATCGTGCAGTTTCAATATCAGTCGGATAATGGGTCAGAATTTGAGATCCGATTCTATCTTTTAGAGGCGTAACAATACTTCCTCTGTTGGTATAATCTTCAGGGTTTGCTGTAAATAAAAATTGAATGTCCAAGGGCAGTCTTAACTTGAAACCTCTGATTTGAATATCGCCTTCCTGTAAAATATTAAATAAGGCTACTTGAATTCGTGCTTGTAAATCTGGCAGCTCATTAATCACAAAAATACAGCGATTCGCTCTAGGAATCATGCCGTAATGAATGACGCGGTCATCAGCATAACTCAATTTTAAATTAGCTGCTTTTATAGGGTCGACATCCCCAATTAAATCGGCTACAGTAACATCTGGAGTGGCCAATTTCTCAGCAAAACGTTCACTTCGGTGCAACCAAAAAATTGGCGTATCATCACCTTTCTCTTTAATTAATTCTTTAGCAAATCTCGAAATAGGCTGCAACGGATCATCATTAATTTCTGAACCTTCAACTACAGGAATGTATTCATCCAAAAGATTCAGCATCAAACGTGCTAATCTAGTTTTTGCTTGTCCGCGCAACCCTAATAAATTAATATTATGGCGAGATAAAATGGCGCGCTCCAATTCTGGAACCACAGTGTTTTCATAGCCGTGAACGCCTTCAAAAGTGGTTTCTTTATTCTTAATTTTCTGAATCAGATTATCTCGTAATTCATCTTTAATGGACTTACTTTGGTACCCGGCTTTTTTAAGTTCGCCTAAGGTGGTTATTTTTTCTATGTTCATATTCTGTTTCTATATTTTGTACTGAGAACGCCAAAAACTTATTGATTGTGTAATCATAATATCCAATCAGCATTTTCTTCTCTACTTTCTATTTTCTCTTCTCTATTCTCTAATTTCTATTTTCTATTTTCTATTTTCTAAAAAATTTAACCCCGAATCCGTTTCTTCCGATTCGTTTCATAATCCTCAAAAATCATTTCGCCCAACCCTTTAAGTCCGGTATAAAATGCTTTGCCTTGATTAGCGTGTGTAAATTCCCTCACAAACTGCATTAAATATGGGTCTTGCGCAATCATAAAGGTGGTGATGGGGATGTGTAGTTTTCTGGCCTGTTGCGCCATATCATAACACTTGTTGGTAATGTAGGGGTTTAAACCTGCACTGTCTTTATAATACTGGCCGTCCGGAAGGCGCAAACAACTTGGCTTCCCATCCGTGATCATAAAAATTTGCTTATTAGTGTTTCGCTTGCGTCGTAGCAAATCCATCGCCAACTGCAACCCTGCAACTGTATTGGTATGGTAAGGCCCGACCTTTAAATACGGCAAATCTTTGATTTCAATTTGCCAAGCGTCATTTCCAAATACAATGATATCTAGGGTGTCTTTAGGATAACGCGTGATAATCAATTCGGCCAATGCCATAGCCACTTTCTTTGCTGGAGTAATCCGATCCTCGCCGTATAAAATCATACTGTGGCTGATGTCAATCATCAACACGGTACTCATCTGCGATTTATGAAGCGTTTCTTCAACCACCAAATCGTCTTCAGACAATCTAAACTCGCCAATACCGTGATTAATTTGAGCGTTCTTTAAACTCTCCGTCATCGATACTTTGTCCAAAGCGTCCCCAAATTGGTAATTTCTAAAATCGCCGGTATGCTCATCACCAATTCCGGGACTTTTACTTTTATGATTCCCTTGGCCACTGCGCTTGATATTTCCAAAAATATGGTCTAAAGCTTGCTGGCGAATGGCCCGTTCTGTTTTCGCGGTAATCGCTATACCGCCGTTTCCATTTGGATCAATTTCTTCTTTGATGTAACCTTTCTTCTTCAAATCTTCAATAAAATCATCAACGGTATATTCAGCGGTGGTCAATTTATATTCTTTGTCCAATTCGCGCAACCAATCAATGGCTTCGTCAAAATCGCCAGAAGTATGTGTAATCAATTCCTTAAATATCTCGAATAACTTATCGAATGGAGATTGAAATGGGGCTTCATAGGTTTTAAAGACAAAACCTTTACGAATGTTATTATTATTTGTCATAGCCTTATAAAAATACGACATTTTGATCGACCCCTATCGCTATTAACATCGATTTTGCAAATCAGGTAATGCGTTTTTATTATCTTTAGGGCAAGTCATTGACTTATAGCACCTCATCTGTCGTTTACATGCCTTAGATTTCAAACATAAATAGTAACTAATTAACACAAGAACCAACCCTATGAAACACTTTATATTCATCTTCTTAATTTTGGCAAGCACAAGTTGCAAAGACAAGAAAGCCTCAGAAAAAGAAGACACTGCAATAACCGTGCACCAATACACTATTGAACAATTTATGGATAACGAAGCCGTAGGTGGGGGCAGTTTTTCCTATGATAATTCCAAACTTCTAATTTCCAGTAACCGTTCAGGAATTTACAATGTGTACACTGTGCCCACTACTGGTGGCAGTTACACGCCGATTACTGCCTCAGACAGCACATCCTATTTTGCCGAATCATTTTTCCCACATGATGACCGGATGTTGCTATCTGCAGATGGTAATGGTGATGAAATTAACCATATTTTTTTAAGGGACAGCACAGGTACCATCACAGATTTGACTCCTGAAAAAGCTGCGAAAGCCGAGTTTTACGGCTGGGCAGAAGATGGCAAGTCGTTCTATTTTGGCAGTAATAAGATGAACCCTAAATTTTTTGATGTGTATGAAATGGAGGTTGCCAAGTTCAGCGCAAAGATGATTTATCAGAATAACGATGGACTTAATTTTAGCGCCATTTCCAAAGACAAAAATTACATCGCCTTGGTTCAATCCTTAAACACTAATGACAGCGATCTGTACGTGTATAACGTTAAAACCAGACAAAAAACAAAAATTAACGCCAACCAAAGTAGTAATTCCGCCCAAGATTTCTCTAATGATAGTAGCGCTTTGTATTACACCACAGATGATGGGGTTGAATTCTCCTATTTAATGACCTATGATTTGAACACCAAAGAAACTTTTAACGTGTTACAGAAACCATGGGACATTATGGGTGCTGACCTTACAGAAAACGGAAATTATATGGTGGTTTATGTCAATGAGGATGGCAAAAATGCGGTAGAAGTCATTGACACAAAAACAGATAAACCGATAGATTTACCCGATTTTGGAGATCAGAGCATTACGAGCGTTGGTTTTAGTAATGACGAAAAATGGATGCGTTTATATGTGGGTGGCTCTAACATGCCATCCAACTTATTCACCTATAATTTTGAAACGAAAGTGCAGCACCAACTTACCAATGTTTTAAATGAAGAGATTCACCCGGAAGATTTGGTTACAGCCAAAGTAGTGCGTTACAAATCTTTTGATGGCGTTGAGATTCCTGCCATTTATTACCTGCCACATCAAGCTTCTGAAAACAATAAAGTTCCGGCCATGGTTTGGGTACACGGCGGTCCGGGAGGACAAACCCGTCAAAATTTCAATTCGATGATACAATATATGGTCAATCAAGGTTACGCTGTGTTGGCAGTTAATAACCGTGGCAGCAGTGGTTATGGAAAGACGTTTTACCAAATGGACGATTTAAATCACGGTGAAAAGGATTTGCAAGATTGTGTAGAAGGAAAAAATTGGTTGGCTACTCAACCAGAAATTGATGGTGATAAAATAGGAATTATTGGTGGCTCTTACGGCGGTTATATGACTATGGCAGCACTGACCTATGCCCCGGAAGAATTTGATGTGGGCGTGAATTTATTTGGAGTAACCAACTGGATCAGAACTCTAAAAAGCATTCCGCCGTATTGGGAATCCATGCGAAAATCATTGTACTTAGAACTAGGTGATCCGTATACGGCTGATTCCATGCGACTGAAGCGGATTTCGCCCTTATTCCATACGGATAAAGTTACCAAGCCTTTAATTGTATTACAAGGAGCACAAGATCCTCGAGTGCTACAAGTGGAGTCTGATGAAATTGTAGCTGGAGTCCGTAAAAACGGTGTACCTGTAGAGTATGTGCTTTTTGAGGATGAAGGGCATGGATTTGTAAAAAAGGAGAACCAAATTGAAGCCTATAGTAGAGTGGTTCAGTTTTTGGACACCTATTTAAAGAACAACGGTAAGCAGAGTGACTTTGATCTAAAAAATGAAAAGAAATACCCGTAAAAGAATAAATTCTTGGCTTTAGATCAATAAACCCACATTCCATAGAGGATTTGGAATCCTTACACTAGTCAAAATTAGATAATATTAATAGATTTTGAATGTTCTATTGCCTTTTGACTAAATTGATAATAACAGGTTGCCACGTCCATACTTGCTACATTAGCTAAAATAGTGGTGACCTTATTTTTTTTAGAGTTTGATGTCTGACGGATATACACTGCTTTAATGTTTTTAGGGAAAATTTTACAGATGCGTTCATAAATTTGTGGATCATGTTGAGAATCATCGCCCAGAAGCACATATTCCAATTGCGGATAAAACATAATAATATCCTTAATTTTGAAAAATTTATGATCGTGACTACCTCGTCCTGTAAATAAAAAATCTGAAATGCCTGTCTTTATTTTTTTAAGTTTTATAACCGCTTTGGGAAGCTCGTGGAGGCGTGCAAAAGTTTCAATAAATTCGTACAAATTCCATTCACTACTCGACACATAGAAAAAAGAATTAAAAGCTTGCTCATTGGTTTGGCCTGCCGCACTAAGCGCTTTGTAGTGTTTCACCACATCTTCAAAAATTTTCCGTCTGTTGACGTTTCTCAACAAAAGCACGTACAATTTTTTGACAAAATTATTACTGTGCGAAATCAAAAAGGTATCATCAATATCTGAAATTATTCCTAGTTTGCTTTTAAAAGGCTTTAAAACTTCACCGTAATTTACAATTCCAAAGTCATTTAATTTACAACACACTTGGTACGGATGCCATCCGCTTTCCAAAAATTCATTATAGGGAACGGTAAACCTAAAAAAACCATCGTCCAAAGTTTTAGTGCTCACTCTAAGATCTTTAAAGATCAGGGATACTTCAACATTAGGAAATGGTTTAATCCTGAACATATGCAAAATGGATACGGCATGTCGAATTCCTTTTTTATCTAACCGATATTTATCTGGAGCCCAAGATTGAAACACATGGCCAGAAACAATGAGTTCCTGATCATTAACATAGCCGCGATATAGTTTTAAATCGAGTTTTGACAATTGAAAAATAATTATTTTTAATACGCTACAAATTACTAAATTTAAGCAGTTTTATGGGTGTTATGGATTTAAAAAATAAATTATTGGTAGTGGTCAATCCCATTTCCGGTGGTGCCGTAAAGGATGAATTGATTCAGGAAATTGCTGAGCTGTTAAATGACCGCCAAGTGGCATTTACAATCTATGAAACTACTGGTGAGAAGGATGAATACCATATTAGAGAACTATTGGAAGCGCAATCTATTCAAAAAATATTGGTAATTGGTGGAGATGGCACCATACAAACGGTTGCAAAAGCTGTAGATAAAAGAGATGTTGCCTTAGGCTTAATTCCCGCAGGATCTGCCAACGGTTTAGTCTCCAATTTTGAATTTTCAACCAATGTTGCAAATCAAATAGATATTGCGTTGGGAGACTCTTACATATTAATGGATATGATCTCTGTTAATGACCATCTCTGTTTGCATATTGCTGATCTTGGTATTAATGCGACTCTAATAAAAAATTATGAAAATTCTGAGATACGCGGCAAATTGGGGTATGCACTTCAAACCATCCCTACTCTAATGGAATCTGATTTACCCTATAGTTTTTCCCTGACCTTTAATGACCAAACAATCCATTTACAAGGAGTGATGGTGGCCATTGCCAATGCTAAACAATTTGGTACTGGAGCGGTGATCAATCCTAAAGGAAAAATGGACGATGGTGTATTTGAAGTGTTGATCTTTAAAAAATTGATGCTGGTTGATATTTTAAAAACTTTAAATGAGGACTCTTACAGAAACCCGGATTTTGTAGAGTGCTTTCCTGTCACAAAGGTCACTATAGCATGCCAACCTGAAGTGGCATTGCAAGTGGATGGCGAATTTATAGGCAAAGTTCAGAAGGTTTCGGCCGAACTGCTCTCTTCAAAACTAAAGATTATGGTGCCCGCACAAAGCAAAGAAATTCAAGAGCGTTTTAATCTATAATTTTGAACAGGATTTTTTTGAGGCAATGTAGTATATAAACCAGGGCAATAGTAGAGCGACAAATCCTCTAATTAAATGGGGATTTCAATCTCATTCTTTCAACTCAACACAATAATCTCCTTACTCAACACCTTCGAGAACCTTGAAATTTTCAATCTTAATTTTTTTACCAAAAGTTGAAATCAAACCTTCCTTTTTAAATTGAGATAGGATGCGAATGGCGGATTCTGTTGCAGTTCCTACAATACTGGCATAATCTTCACGTGACAAATGGACCTTCAAATACCCTTCTTTATCCACCCCAAAATTTTTGCTAACATAAATAATGGTAGCCGCGAGACGCTGCCTGACCGTTTTTTGAGCCATATTAATCAGATCATCTTCTGCTTCTCGCAAACCTTGGGCAAGATTCTGCAATACATCAAACGAAAAGTCCCGATTGGTTTTGATTGCGCTTATAATTTCCTCTTTGGGCACAAAACATAGTTCCATCGTATTAAGTGCAATGGCGCTTAAGTTGGTTCGTTCATTGCTGATTATAGAACGTTGGCCTATCAATTCTCCTTTGCCCATCAACTTGATAGTTTGCTCTTTTCCGTTTGCACTTAATTTAACCAATTTACAAAGCCCCTCTCTAACGCAGTATACCCCATTGAGCATTTCATTTTCATAAAAAATAATATCACCCTTTTTATATTTTCTGGTGGTCTTACAAGCGGACACCTGTTTTATCTCCTCTTTCGTCAATGTATTCATCCCATTCAATTGACGTGCAATACATTGTTTACAACTACTCATAGCTAAATAAATTGACCTCCAAAATTACGAAAAACATGACAAATATCATAGTTTAAAGTCCTATCAATTTTGCACCTTTGCAAGAGGTATAAATGAGCATAATTATGGAGCTATCAAGCTGTTTCCACTGTGGCGATCCTTGTGACACGTCCACAGTTCTTCATGATGATAAATCTTTTTGTTGTCAAGGTTGCAAGACGGTTTATGAGATCTTCTCAGAAAATGACCTCACCTGCTATTACGACTTACAATCTAACCCAGGGACAACGCCCAATGACATTCAAGGAAAATACGATTTCCTAGCCCAACAAAACATCATTGATAAATTAGTGGAATTTGATGATGGAAAATCGCAAATTGTAACACTGTTCATTCCACAAATTCACTGTAGTTCATGTATTTGGATTCTAGAGAACCTCAACAAACTCAATCCGAATATTTCATCGCCTCAAGTTGATTTTGGCAAGAAAACAGTACGCTTGCAGTACAATTCTGCAACATACAGTCTGAAGGAGGTTGTCATCTTACTAAGTTCCATTGGTTACGAACCCTATATTAGTCTTGAAGATTTTTCTACTGGCAAAAGCCACGTCAACCGCTCGTTAATCTATAAGCTCGGCATCGCTGGTTTTGCTTTTGGGAATGTGATGTTCTTATCCTTTCCGGAATATTTTGAGGTTAATGAATTCTGGTTGGAACAGTATAAACCATTCTTTAGATGGTTGATGTTCGCATTTTCCCTACCCGTAGTATTTTATGCGTCTTCAGATTATTTTATATCCGCCTACAAAGGACTTCGTGCTAAAGCGCTAAACATTGATGTGCCCATTGCTTTGGGAATTATCGTCCTGTTTTTAAGAAGCACGATAGACATTATGTTCGATTTCGGTTCAGGATTTTTTGATAGTTTAACCGGATTATTGTTCTTCCTCTTATTAGGGAAATTCTTTCAACAAAAAACCTATTCCTTTTTATCTTTTGAACGCGATTACAAATCCTATTTCCCCATTGCCATCACCAAAATAACCAAGGATGGGAAAGAACAACCAGTTCAAGTTTACGACATCAAAGAAGGCGACCGATTGTTGATCAGAAATGAGGAACTCATTCCTGTAGATGGTATCCTGATTAAAGGAAACGCGAAAATTGACTACAGTTTTGTAACGGGCGAATCCGAAGCCATCCGGAAAACATCTGGAGATAAACTTTTTGCGGGAGGCAAGCAAACCTCTGGAAGCATTGAAATGGAAGCGCTCAAAAGTGTAGAGCAAAGTTATCTAACCCAATTGTGGGGCAATGATGTCTTCAATAAATCTAAAGAAGACGGCTTTACGACCCTAACCAACGTCATCAGTAAACGCTTTACCATTGTCGTGTTGAGCATTGCTTTTATCTCCACCAGCTTCTGGCTATTTTACGATTCTAGCAAAGCACTTAATGTGTTTACGTCTGTATTGATCATTGCCTGTCCTTGTGCCATAGCTTTAGCGGCGCCATTTACCCTCGGGAATATGTTGCGCATCTTTGGCAAACATAAATTTTATCTGAAAAATGCGACAGTCATTGAGCAAATGGCCGCCATCAATACCGTCATTTTTGATAAAACAGGCACAATCACTTCCAACAAACAAAGCACCGCCACTTATGAAGGCGCATCTTTATCGACATCTGAAGAACTGTTATTGAAAAACACATTACGAGGCTCCAACCATCCGCTTAGTAGAACACTATATGCGCTTTTAGATGAAAATGACATTATCACTCTTGATGAGTTTGAAGAGCATTTAGGCCAAGGCATTGAAGGCGTGCATCAAGAAGACCGGATCAAAATAGGCTCGGCTAATTTTGTGGGGAAAACTAACGAAACTGCCTTGTTAAATACTGCAGTGCACATTAGTAGCAATAACACTTATAAAGGAAAATACACCTTTTACAATAGCTATAGAAAAGGCTTGGCACAGTTGTTTAATACCTTGAAAAAACAGTATGACTTAGCCATATTATCTGGTGATAATGAAGGCGAATTGGAAAACTTGAAGAAATTGTTGCCCGTAAGAACCAAGATGTTATTCAATCAGAAGCCAGACCATAAATTGGAATACATTAAATTCCATCAAAGTGAAGGTGCAAAAGTAATGATGATTGGCGACGGACTCAATGACGCGGGCGCCTTGGCCCAAAGCAACGTGGGGATAGCGCTTTCAGAAAATGTCAACGTATTTTCCCCTGCTTGCGATGCCATTTTAGATGCGGATAAATTCAATAATTTGGGCGACTTCCTCGGTTTATCCAAATCGGCCATTAAAATTGTCAATTGGAGTTTTATGCTGTCATTGTTTTATAATGTCATTGGGGTCTATTTTGCGGTTACAGGACAATTGGCACCGGTAATTGCCGCGATTTTAATGCCGTTAAGTTCCATCAGCGTGGTAGTGTTTACAACAATCGCTACAAATTGGGTATCCAGAAAATTGAAATAAATTATCTAAACAGTATTTTAAGATAAAATTGTATAAATTTGAAGCAATCGGGGATTTAACTCCCTAAAACCAGTGGTGATTTTAACAGCAGAAAATCACAAAATATGATAAATATCATAAAATAACTTTGGCGTCAAGAGTAATTTTGAGCCATAACTTCTAAATAGGTATGAGCGTTATATATATTTTATTGACTATCAGCATTATAGTTGCTGTCATCTTTTTTATTGCCTTTATCGTGGCCGTTAGAAGTGGCCAATATGATGACAGTTATACCCCTTCCGTCCGCATGCTATTTGAAGACGAACTCGTAAAAGAAAAACCAAAAACATCAAAACTAACTAATCAAGACTAATTATTTTACTATGGAGACGCAACAATTTTATTACGATAATAAAATCGTCAAAAAGTTCCTATATGCCACCATGTTCTGGGGTGTAATAGGAATGTTGGTGGGTCTATTACTGGCTTTCTTATTTCTTTTTCCGAATTTAACTGATGGTGTTTCATGGTTGAGCTTTGGTAGATTAAGACCACTGCATACCAACGCGGTAATTTTCGCCTTTGTGGGGAACGCTATTTTTGCCGGTATTTATTATTCGTCACAGCGCTTATTAAAAGCCCGTATGTTTAGTGATGCTTTGAGTAACTTCAACTTTTGGGGATGGCAGTTAATTATCGTAGGTGCCGCCATTACCCTTCCTTTAGGGTTTTCATCATCAAAGGAATACGCCGAATTGGAATGGCCTTTTGACATTGCCATAGCAGTAGTTTGGGTCGCTTTTGGATGGAACCTTATCGGGACGATTTTAAGAAGACGCCAACGCCATTTATATGTGGCTATTTGGTTTTATATCGCAACGTTCGTAACGGTTGCGGTACTCCATATTTTTAATAGTTTAGCAATTCCTGTGAGTGCTTTTAAAAGCTACTCGGTATATGCAGGGGTTCAGGATGCACTCGTACAATGGTGGTACGGGCATAATGCGGTGGCGTTTTTCTTAACCACACCGTTCTTAGGACTGATGTACTATTTTGTGCCTAAAGCGGCCAATAGACCGGTGTATTCTTACCGACTTTCCATTATTCACTTCTGGTCTTTGATTTTTATCTATATCTGGGCAGGACCACATCACTTATTATATACAGCATTACCAGAATGGGCACAAAACTTAGGTGTGGCCTTCTCTATAATGTTATTAATGCCTTCATGGGGAGGGATGATTAACGGACTTCTGACACTTCGTGGAGCTTGGGACAAAGTAAGAACTGACCCTGTTTTAAAATTTATGGTCGTTGCCCTGACCGGTTACGGGATGGCCACTTTTGAAGGCCCAATGTTGTCTTTAAAAAATGTTAATGCCATTGCACATTATACGGACTGGATTATTGCCCACGTACACGTTGGTGCTTTAGCTTGGAACGGATTCTTAACCTTTGGGATGATCTATTGGTTAATTCCACGAATGACTAAGAGCAAATTGTATTCTATTGGTTTAGCCAACGTTCACTTCTGGATTGGTACCTTAGGGATCATCATGTATGCGCTACCATTATATGTTGCTGGGTTTATCCAAGCAAGTATGTGGAAACAATTTAACCCTGACGGAACTTTAGTATACGGTAACTTCTTGGAAACTGTTACTGAGATTATGCCAATGTACTGGATGCGTGCCATTGGTGGTACCTTATTTATCACCGGAATGTTGATCATGTGTTATAACGTGATCCAAACCATCAGAAAAGGTAGCGAAGTGACCGATGAGTTGGCTGAAGCTACGGCATTACAGCGTGTTTCTAAAAGCCGTGTGGCTGGAGAACACTGGCACAGCTGGTTGGAGCGTAGACCAATTCAATTGACTATTGGTGCTACAATTGCCATCCTTATTGGAGGTATTATTCAAATTGTACCAACCATTATGATAAAATCAAATATTCCGACCATTACCAGTGTAAAACCTTATACGCCGCTAGAATTGGAAGGTAGAGATCTCTATATACGCGAAGGTTGTGTGGGCTGTCACTCTCAAATGATTAGACCATTTAGGGACGAAGTAGAACGTTACGGCGAATTCTCTAAAGCAGGTGAATTTGTTTATGATCATCCCTTCTTATGGGGAAGTAAACGCACGGGACCTGACTTACATAGAATAGGCGGGAAATATTCTGACAACTGGCATTTCAATCATATGTATGATCCGCAAAGCACCTCTTCAGGGTCGATTATGCCGGCTTACAAATGGATGATCACTACAGAATTGGATAAGTCCAATACAGAAACCAAAATGCAAGCTATGGTGAATTTGGGCGTTCCTTATACTGATGAGGAAATTGCCAACGCACAACAACACATGGCTGACCAAGGCGAACAGATTGAAAAGAACCTGTATTCTGACCCAGACTTTGTGGCCTCTTACGAAACAGACAAGAATAGTAGTGGTGCCGACTTCGTAGAGATGCGCGATCGGGAGATTGTAGCCCTTATTGCTTACTTACAGCGCTTAGGTACTGATATTAAAATACAAGATTTAGAAACGACACAAAACTAACAACCATGCTAAAATTTGTAAAAAACCATATGGACAGCATTGCAGGTATTGAAATATACCCGGTGATTTCCTTACTGATATTCTTCACATTTTTCGTAGCGCTTTTCTGGTGGGTATTCACCGCCAAAAAAGACTACATTGATAGAATGAGCGATATTCCTTTAGACAACCAAAACGACACAACACTATGAGACATTTACTTCCATCTTACGTAAGGGTGCCTTTGATATTCTTTATCATCTGGGGTCTGATTGAAATTTTCGTAGACTCGGGTAATGAACCTGCATTTATCAGCAATCCGATGATTTTGTTGTTTCTGGTCTTGGTACTCTTACTTCTTCTGGCTATAGAAGCGATTATTGCAGCACTTGAAAACGTGATGTATCAAAGCTTGGACGACACGGCCAAACTGAGATTTCGTGCCTCAAAAAATTCACCTTCCAAAATTGGAGAATGGATCAACACCACCTACACAAAAATGCTGGGATCCAAACCGATCGAAAAAGAAAGCGAAATTGTACTTGACCATGATTATGATGGGATTAGAGAATTGGATAATGACCTTCCACCATGGTGGCTTTATGGCTTTTACGCCTCTATAGTCTTTGCGGCGGTCTACCTGATCCGTTATCACGTTTTTGATGGCGAAAATCAGTATGAAGAATTGGAAACTACTTTAGAAATCGCTAAAGCAGAATTAGAAGAGTATAAAAAAACGGCAAAGGATTTGGTAGATATCAACTCCGTAGTAGTACTGACTGACCCGGCAGATTTGGCCAATGGTAGAACCCTTTATGAAGCCAATTGTGTGGCCTGTCATATGGCTGATGGCGGCGGCGGTATCGGACCTAACCTAGCGGATGAGCATTGGATTTTAGGTGGTGGTATCAAGAACATTTTTAACACCATTAGTGAAGGTGGCCGTAGTGGAAAAGGAATGATTGCCTGGAAGTCTACCTTAAAACCAAATGAAATGGCACAGGTTGCCAGTTACATAATGACTTTTGAAGGAACAACTCCCGCAAAACCAAAAGAGCCAGAAGGCGATATCTGGAAAGGTGAAGGTACGCCACAAAACGCGGATGCTTCACCTGACGAGGTCACTTCTACAGAAGAGTAATTGATACCCTATTTCCAAGTTAATATTAAAGAAATAGGATCAAACAATAGATAAAAAAATAAGACAAGTGGAAACTCCCCAAAACGAAAGCTTTAGAGATACTATTGGCACCCTGACTGAAGAAGGGAAACGCAAATGGGTCTTCCCTAAAAAACCTAGTGGCAAATTTTACGACTATCGTAAATGGGTCAGCTACGGGCTTCTGGCTTTCTTTTTATTGGCGCCTTTTATTAAAATAAATGGGAATCAGTTCTTAATGTTCAACATTTTAGAACGCCGTTTTAATATTTTCGGGTTCCCTTTTTGGCCACAAGATTTCCATTTGTTTGTGATCTCTATGTTGATTGGTGTGATTTTTATTGCGCTGTTTACAGTAGCTTTTGGACGGATTTTCTGCGGATGGATTTGCCCACAGACCATTTTTATGGAAATGGTGTTTAGACGTATTGAATATTGGATTGATGGCGATAGAGGTGCCCAAATGCGTTTGGACCGTCAAGAGTGGAATGCAGAAAAAATTAGAAAGCGCGCGGTAAAATGGTTCTTATTTTTAGTGATTTCTTTTGTTATTGCCAACGTCTTTTTAGCGTATTTAATAGGCAGTGACAAGTTGATCACCTACATTACAGATGGCCCAATGGTTCATGCCAGTACTTTTATTTCATTGGCTATTTTCACCGCAGTATTTTATTTTGTTTTTGCATGGTTTAGAGAGCAAGTCTGTATCATTGCCTGTCCTTATGGAAGGTTACAAGGTGTTTTGTTAGACAATAAATCCATTGTGGTGGCGTACGACCATAAACGTGGCGAAGCAGAGAATGGCAGAAAGAAATTCCGTAAAAACGAAGACCGTGAAGCGCTTGGCCACGGCGACTGTATTGATTGTTTTCAATGTGTTAACGTGTGCCCTACAGGAATTGATATTAGAAATGGGACGCAGTTGGAATGTATCAACTGCACCGCCTGTATTGATGAATGTGACCATATCATGGAAAGCATCAATCTGCCTAAAGGACTTATCAGGTACGCCAGTGAGGAGAACATAGAGAATAAAAAGAAATTTGAATTCACACCGCGTCTCAAAGGGTACTCTGCAGTATTGCTCATTTTAACAGGTTTGCTTATCGGGATGTTAATGTTGAGAAATGATGTTGAAGCCCGTGTCTTGCGACTCCCAGGTCAATTATTTGAGCATAAAGATGACAATATTATCAGTAATGTATTTACCTACAAACTCATCAATAAAACAACGAAGGAAATATCTGAAATCAACTTTAAATTGAGAAGTTATAAGGGAATCATTAAAGTTGTTTCGGCAGAAGACCGCTTTACCGTGCCAAGTCAGGGTTTGGCGGAAGGCACTATGTTTATTGAAATTCCGCAAAGCGAATTGGGATCGGATAAGAACAAACTGATGATTGAGGTTTATAGCGATGATGATTTAATTGAAACGACCTCGGTTAACTTTTTAGGGCCAAGAAGTTATAAGTAGTTAGAAGTTATTACTGCCTTGGCAGATTTTAGGTAACTTAAAAAAGTATACTATTAATTAAAAAAATGTTCCTGCCTTGGCAGGACTATTAAGATTATGAAATTTAATTGGGGTACAGGTATTGTTTTAGCATTTATAGGCTTTATAAGCTTCATCTTATATTTTGTGATTTCTATGACAGTCAACAAGAAGTATGAGCATGATTTGGTTACTGAGAACTATTACGCCCAAGAGTTGGAATTTGAAAATGAGCTGCACAAGCAAAGAAATGCCCAAGCTTTAGATCAAGATCTATTATGGGCGCATACTGAAGACGGATTGGTCATTAGCTTTCCAAAAGACATGTCGCCATCAGATATTACAGGCAAAGTGTTCCTATACAGACCATCTAGTAAACAATTAGACTTTGAAAGTGCAATTTCATTGTCTGACCATAATTTGCTCATACCTGACAAACGTTTATTAGATGGTCGTTGGAACATTAAAGTCGATTGGCAATATAAAGGCAATTCTTACATCTTCAAAAAAGATATCACCTATTAAATGCTGTGGTCTGCACTAATATTCGGTTTATTGGGAAGCTTCCACTGCGTAGGTATGTGTGGCCCTATCGCGTTTATGTTGCCTGTAGACCGTACCAATTCTACCAGAAAAATAGTTCAAATTTTCACCTACCACTTCGGTCGTATTTTGGCTTACAGTCTGATTGGACTCTTCTTTGGTTTGGTTGGTAAAAGTCTTTATATTTTTGGGTTGCAACAGCAACTTTCAATTTTGATTGGTATTTTGATGATTGTCGTAGTGCTGATCCCAACAAAAACATTCAATACGTATAATTTTTCCAAACCCATTTACAGGATTATTTCTAAGGTAAAGTCCTCCTTAGGACAAGCCCTCAAGAAAAAAACGGCAGATACGTTTCTAACCATTGGTTTCTTAAACGGCTTCCTCCCTTGCGGTCTGGTATATATGGCGGTATTCGCCTCCTTGGCCATGGGAAGTGCTTTAGAAGGCAGTTTGTATATGACACTTTTCGGATTGGGAACCATTCCTTTAATGACTTCAGCCATCTATTTAGGTAAATTCTTAAATACCAGTGTAAAACAGCGCATTCAAAAAGCCATTCCTGTTTTTGTGGTCATTATCGGTCTGTTGTTTATTTTACGCGGTATGGGCCTTGGCATTCCTTACCTCTCTCCTGCGCCTGCAATGGAAATGGTCCAAGGTGATATAGAATGTCATTAATATTTTATAAATTAGGCCACAAATTTTAATGCGGATAATTTTGTCCTATTTATAATTTAGTGTATCTTTGACTAACCAACATTAAGATTATGTTTTCTAAAGCTTGCGAATACGGAATAAAGGCCTCTATTTATATCGCCACCAACTCTTATGATGGGCATCGGGTGAGTTTAAAAGAAATTGCACAAAAGATAGATTCTCCCGAAGCATTTACCGCCAAAATTCTGCAAGATTTAGTAAGACACAAGATTATCAGGTCGGCTAAAGGCGCTTACGGTGGCTTTGAAATTCCTAAGAATGAAATTTCAGAGGTTAAACTGTCACAAATTGTCAATGCCATAGACGGCGATAGCATTTACAGAGGCTGTGGTTTAGGCCTGCATGTGTGCGATGAAAACCACCCCTGCCCAGTACATGATCAATTTAAGGATATTAGAACGCAATTAAAAGACATGTTGCAAAACACTAATCTTGAGCAGTTGGCCCTAGACATAAAGTCTGGTGTGAGCTTTCTAAAACTTTAAAAAAAAATTTGAATACAAATAGGATAAATTTATCCGAATTAAGAATTGTTTAATTTAATACACCCTATAAAAACATCCTTTTTAAAAGGATTGGGACAAATTTATGGAAACATTACAAAGAGATTCACAAAAACAGATCGGTCAATTTGTGGCTGAAGATTTTAGAACCGCAGCTGTATTTTCTAATTATGGTATTGATTTTTGCTGTAAAGGCGATAGAACCGTTGAAGAAGTATGCAGTAAAAACAAAATCGATATCGATGAATTATTAACGAAATTGGAAGATGCTCAATCCTCAAAAAGTCCACAATCAATAGATTACAAATCCTGGCCATTAGACCTACTGGCAGACTATATTGAAAAGAAGCATCACCGTTATGTTGAGGAAAAAACACCTGTGTTGCGTCAGTTTTTAGATAAACTCTGCAAAGTACACGGCCAAAGACATCCAGAGCTGTTAGAGATTACCGCCTTGTTTATTGGTTGCTCTAAAGAATTGGCTTCACATATGAAAAAAGAAGAGTTGATCCTCTTCCCTTTTATCAAAAGGATGGTGAAAGCACAATCAGAAGGTTCTCAAATAGAATCGCCTCAATTTCATACGGTCGAAAATCCTATTGCCATGATGAAAGATGAGCATGAAGCAGAAGGCGAGCGTTTCAGAAAAATAGCAGAATTAACTGACAATTATACCCCACCTGCTGATGGCTGTAATACGTATAAGGTAACCTTTGCAATGCTTGACGAATTTGAAAAAGATTTGCATTTACATATTCATTTAGAAAATAACATTCTGTTTCCGGAAGCAATTAAGCTTGAAACATCTTTAAAATAATTTTTATTTGGTTTTGATTGTTGAAGTGGCACTTCCTTTTCATAACTCAATCTACTGTAGCTACCTGCGTTTCTAAGAGGGGATTCGAGTACTAGTATGATGAGTTATGATAGGAAGTGTTTTTTCTATCTATCAATATTAGTTACTTTAGACGACCAAATCTGTCTTAAATGCAAAAAAAACTTATCGCTGTTTGTCTGATCAACTTTCTGATTGCCGCTTTAATGGGCTTGGCATTACGCTACATTTTTGTACAACCTCTTGGCATAAATTTTAGATACCTTACGCATGCACATTCCCACGTTGCCATGCTGGGTTGGGTTTATTTAATGCTCTATCTATTAATTGTACACTACTTTATTCCAGAAAAAAAGCCCATTTACAACCGCTTATTTTGGGTAACGCAATTTGCGGTTGTGGGTATGATGGTTAGTTTTCCTTTTACGGGCTATGCTGCCATTTCTATTACATTTTCCTGTCTGCATATTTTTTGTAGCTACTATTTTGTAAGATTGGTCTGGAAAAATCACCAAGTTTCCTCCCCGCCTATCCGTATGTTATTAAAATCGTCTTTGGTGTTTATGCTGCTCTCCACCATAGGTGTTTGGTGCCTGGGTCCTGCCGTGGCCATTTTGGGTCAAGCTTCAGCATTTTATCAAATTGCCATACAGTTCTTCTTACATTTTCAGTTTAATGGTTGGTTTATGTTGGCTGTTTTGGCTGTATTTCTGCATCAATTTCCTATAGATGGGTCAGCGCTGTTTAAACGGTTTTTCAATACCCTTATTGCCGCAACCATCCTCACATTTGCCTTGCCTGTAAGTTGGTTTCTCTTCCATCCGTTATGGCTGCTCGTTAATGCCATAGGCGTGGTATTACAACTTTTTTCAGGGTATTATTTCCTACAATTGCTAAAACCACACTGGACTACCTTCTGGTCTGGAATTTCAACCCTGACCAAAGCGCTATATGGGTTGGCACTGATTTCATTTATCCTCAAAATAGTATTGCAAACCGCTTCAATTATTCCTCTAGTGGCTCAAATGGCACACCAATACCGTAACTTCGTTATTGGATTTATCCATTTAATGATGTTGGGCGTTATCAGCGGATTTTTGTTTGCTTTTTTATTACAGAAGTATCCAAAAACAAACACGAACAAAAGCCTAAGTTTTGGTATTTATACTTTTATATTAGGGTTTGTTTCCACAGAAATACTACTTATACTTCAGGGTATATATTATTTTTTTGGATGGGGCATGTTACCACAGTATTATCTCATTCTGCTGTTATGCAGCATCTTTTTGCCCTTGGGCATCTTATTTTTCATATTAAATCTCAGAAATTATGACACAAAAACCCTTAAAACGACATAAAGCATTGCAACCTTTAAGTAGAGAGCACCATCACGGATTATTGCTGTCTTGGAAAATCAGAAGTGGATTCAGTAAAAACATTGAAACCAAGCGGATCAAGGCCTATGCAGACTGGTTTTTTGAGAACCATTTGATCCCTCACTTTACTCTGGAAGAAACGCATATTTTTACCATTTTGGATGAAGACCACGAATTGGTCAAGCGCGCCTTGGCGGATCATAGACGGTTAAAACGTCTGTTCACCAATGGCGAAGATGCCACTAAAAATCTTCATAGAATTGAGGAAGAATTAGAGCAGCATATTCGTTTTGAAGAACGCACCTTGTTTCCTGAAATTCAGAAAGCAGCCACCGAAGAACAATTGGCACTCATTGCCGAAATCCATCATGAAGAGGGATTTGTGGACAATGTAGAGGATGAATTCTGGCGTTAATTTAACGGATAACAAAAGACATGTTCATATACAAATTACGACCTTGTCTGGGAATGTTATTCCAATCTGCATAAGTTGAATAGCTCGCATCCAAAATATTTTCGACTCCATATTTCAGGACAACTTTATTGTTTTGAATAGTCAATTCATTTCCTAAATTCAGATTTAAAATTGCATATCCAGGTGTCTCATCTTCACCATAAAAACTGCCATAGTTACTTTGGTTGCCATTCCCTTCCAACTGAAGCGCGGCATTAAATTTTGATGTGTAATAGTTTACCTCAGCGCTATAGGAAAATGGTTTGATCAATGGCAGGTTCTCATCATTACTGCCGGTTCCATAATTATAGCCTAGGGTTCCATTGAAAGAAAATGAACGTGACAGTTTATAACTTGAATTTATGTACACGTCAAATATGCGGGCATTGGACAACGCGCTGTACATTCTGACACCGTTAGCACCAATGGTCATGGGGCTCAAACTTTCGTCAATGGTTCCAATGATATAGTCCATGATATAGAAATAAGAGGTCTCTACACCTATATGAAAATTACGCTTATGGTAATTGGCCTTAAAATTAGCTTCCAAAGCTTTTTCGTTCTTTAAGGTTGGGTTTCCTATATAATCATAATTATCAAAACTATTGAAGAGGAAAAAACCATACCCTTCATTTACTGAAGGCGCTCTTTCACCATAGCCTACACTAAATGATACATCATAGTGCTGCTTTTTAAACGTATAATCTGTAGTAAAACTTGACAATACTCGGTTTTTTGTATCCTCAATGCTTGAATAGAAGATCTGAAGACTTTCCAAACCTGTTTTTTTAGCGATTTCATTCTGGTGAAATCCAACTCTCACCGCTGCAGACAGAGACGCATGGTCATTAAAGGCGTACACATCTTTAGCATAGATTCCAGAATATAAAGTTCTGATATCAGGCCAGGTGTACATAAACATTGCGGATTGATTAGGATCATTTGGGTACATGGTCATTTCAGCCAAAGAACGGTTGTAAAACCCGTTAAAATTCACTGAAAACGAGTGTTTATTGATAGTCATGGTAGCTTTACTGTAAAAGCCATACGTATCACTCCACCCAGGCATATCCATACGTATAGGGACATTAGGACGTTTGGAATCGTCCATAACGTGTGTAATGGTATTGAAATATATTTTCGACTCCAACGATTCGATAAACGTAGAGTCACTTGTATAATTATGGGTCACCGAAGTGATCAGCGCTTCTGCAAGCGACACATCCATCGTCAGTGCTGGATAGCCCACATCTGTAGCTTTATCATAAATAATGGCGGCATCAAATGTATGTTTAACATTGAGCTTATACCCGGTTTGTAATGAAATATTATACTTCTGAAATTGTGAGTACAATACTTCTTGACGATCACCGGCATCATAATTATCTGATTTCCGAAAAATCCCATCCGCATTTAAATACACACGATCTCCGGAATAGTCAAGGTCCAGACCGCCTGTTTTATAATTGCCGTTGGTTTCGTAACCTAAATCGACACTCGTTTTTAATCCAGATTGGTAGAATTTAGCATTTGGCAATTGCAAATCGATGCCGCCCCCAATGGTATGACCGTTCTCAGAACCGGATTGTCCTGACCCAACGCTCACTTTTTGTAAATTTGACACGTCCACATAAGAAGTGATGGGATCCATTTTATCTGTACATGCTCCAAATATTTGCATGCCATCAATAGTAATGTTTAAACGTTCGCTATTCATGTTGTTCATGGACGGTTCCCATGCATAATTACCGCGTTTGATCATGGTAATTTTATTCGATTTTTCTAAATAATCATCTATACTTGATAAGGTTTTCTCTTGACGGTAATTGCTTAATTTACGTCGGCCAATTAACGTAATCTCTTCTAATTTAGTCGTATCCTTTTGAGTATTATTGTGTTCTTGAGCGTATATAAATGCGCTACAAAACACGCAAATCGTAGCTAGTATTAGCTTTTTCATTGTAATATTGGTTAAAAAACATCACGTCTGTCAGAGTGAGATTTGTTGAAAATTCAATATGGTTTCGACTGCGCTCAACCTGACAGAACGATGTGTTTAGATAGCTTTTTAAAATAAGATGGATTAAAATTCAAGTTCTAAATAGAGTGAACTTTTTGGATGGTCTTCAGTGACTGGCTCTCCTTTAAGGAGCTCTCCAGCAGCATGTAACAATTGTAGATTGAGTACCCAATAGCCGGTCATGGTTAAGGATAAATTACCCTCATACAATTGTTCTGCACTATTGTAGATTAAATCCGTATTGTTGGGAGAACTGTGGTTTCCCATCCCAGGCATACGCGGATCCGAGGTCATTCTGTAATCTTCAACTACCTGAAATGACATCATGGTTTCCATTGCAAACAAGCCTACTTTCAACTTATTAATAGCTATTTTAGGTTCGTCTGGTGCCATCAGGGCCAGCACATAACGCTTCTCATCAGCACCAGTAAAACTGGTCACATTTTGAAATTCGCTTTGCATCACCACAATATCTGAACTGGCATTATAGGTGTTGCCATCAATTGTATAATCAATAGATAGCGACCATCCTGAACCATCGAGATTTGTCATTTGATAGACAATAAAACCTTCATAAACGGTCTTCATTCCTAAGGCTTTTGAAATATCAGATTTTGGTGAAGAATGCGCTGTAGTTGGCATTTGCATGAGCGGCATCCAATTTATTGAGGCATTCTCCACATACCTATCAGTGGCGTTATCTTTGATGCGCAAACTAATCGTGTTGTACCCTGTTTCAAATTTGCCAGTTTCATTGAAAAGCTCAATGGTGTGTGTGTTATTATCAATTTCTTGAATTTTGGAAAGATCTTCCACTTCGTTTATTATAGGATCAGTATCGTCTTCTGAAGAACAGGAGAGTGTAAATAGGGCGATACATAGGGTTGGGATAATATATTTTAGTTTCATTTTTTTGAGTATTTGGTTATAATAAATTGTAAAACCTCCTGCTCGCTCGTATTTACAAGCCAGAAAAGTAAAAAACCATTGTTTTTTTTTATACCGAAAAGAATTAACTAAAATTTGGTGGTGGGGTCTCGATATCCTGATATCTGAGAATGAGGTGATTTTCGAAATGAAAATGCGCATTTCGAAGTCTTGTGAAAGCTACGTTTTCAACCGCTGCACGCTCTATTTGAAATAAACAAAATACATCTAAAGACAGGCGTCTTGTTTCTTGAGCAGGTAAGTCAGTATTAGATTCTGGTGTACTTTGTTTGATTTCTTTGGTCAACTGGCACTTTCCGTTACAACCTTGCTGGTTGTCTTTTTGGATACAGAAATTTTTTGCTATAACGGCTTGGTTCGCTAAAAAATCGCCAATAATCACGAGGGTGTTGATATTATGTGCGAATAATATAAACACCAATAAAAAGGCTGTGATTTTATGTGCGATGCCTGCAATCATATTACAAATTTACGGACTTTGATCTCAACTTGAAGTGACAATGGTCACAATTTAAATGCCATCTGAAATACTTTAAAAATCCTTTTTCTTCGATTTATAGACGATTCGTAATACCGGTACAATTACCCATAAACTTAAGGCTATAAATGAAACAATCAAACCGTAATTGGTGCCAAAAAACTGTTTAAAAATGGCGCCTGTATATCCAAGTAATGCTGAAATATCCAATTTTAACAATATCAAGGTTCTCGATAAATCTATAGGATTCAGCATGGTGCCAATTAAGGACACCTTATCTAGTGGATACTCTTCAAATCCTATCAACACCAATAAGAAGATGCCGTCATAAATAACCGCTAAAAAGAGCCACAGTAAGATGGCATATCCAAATCCTTTGATCTTATTTTCATTGGAAAGTGCAATGTTAAAAGCGAGCGCAGTAAAAATTAAGGTCAAAAATGTACCCGTTATCAACAGCAAGGAGAAATCCCAGATGGCACTACTCTCGAACAGCCCGTAAAACACAAATGGCAATCCCAATCCTAAGATTAAACTCATGGAGAGCGAAATAGCGACGCCCAGATATTGTCCTAAAAATATGGAAGAGCGTTTTAACGGTTGCGCCAACAGGAGCTCCGTAAATTCCTTAGAATTATAATAATACATCACTCCAAAAATAGTTCCAATCAACGGCACCAGAATGATGATGACATTCATTAGGGTGATGACCGCTTTTGATAAATCGTTATTTAAAAATAATAAGACGATGCCGAGCAGGAGATAAAATGCAAAATAGACATAGCTCCAACGGCTACGCATCAGGTCATAAAAACTATATTTTAATATTTTAAGCATGGTTGTCAGTTAAGATGGACGCAATAGCATGTTCAAAATCTGGCTGATTGGTCTTGGTTTTTAATTCTGTTATGGTTCCTTTAAAGTAAATTTTACCTTCCAAAATGAAGACTATTTCGTCTGAGATTTCTTCAACAAAACTCATAATATGAGACGTGATTAAAATGGTTTTTCCTTTTTCTTTTTCCACTTGGATCAAATCTTTTAAGCGAAGCATTGAAATTGGATCCAAGCCTGACGTAGGCTCATCTAAAATAATGATGGGACTGTCAAACATAAACGTCAACACGAGATTCACTTTTTGTTTTGTACCTCCCGAAAGTTGGCCTAATTTTTTATCCAAAAACGGCGTTAGTTTAAACAATTCTATCAGACGCTCATCTTCTTTGGTGGATTTCCGTAAATCTTTAATCATTTTAATCAGTTCCTTAACTTTTAAGTTGCTTGGGAAATTTGCTATTTGCGGCAAATAATCAATCTGGTGCCGGTAATCTGAATTCTTAGTTATGTTTTTACCCAAAACCGTAATCTCACCCTTATCAGGAATAACCATTCCTAATACCGACTTTATTAAGGTGGTCTTTCCAGAACCATTTGGCCCCAGAATGGCGAATATGCCGCCTGCACCAAAACTTAAATCCAGTCCGCTTAAGACCTGGTTTTTTCCGAATTTTTTACGTAAATTTTGTATCGTTACCATATGGCTTTTTTCATTAAAGGGTTATTGTCCAACAAATCATCTGGGGTGAAAACAGGCGATACTTTTTCAGAGAAATCAATAATATCGATAAACATACTCCGCAATAAAATGATGGTTTCTGGGGTGCGATTGACGATGTATGAAAACAATTTCACAGGTCTATAAGGGATATCGCCAATCCCGTTTTTATTTAAATCATAACCGGTATAGCTGCTCCAATAATTTCGATCGAATGTATTGTCGTTAACATTACTATTGTAGGCAATATCAAAAGAGTTGTATAAAAAATTGTTTTCGGTGAAGGTATTGGTGTAGCAAGCACCGCGCACTTTAATGGCCCAACCATTATTCCTGAAATTATTGTGTTTGTAAATAATGCGGTTAGATCCTTCAATGCTAATACCGATAGTGTTATCGTGAAAAGTATTGCCAATTATTTCTGCATCATTGATTTCTTTCAGCAACATGCCGTAAGAAGCGGTTCCCCAATTATCCTTAAACAAATTATTATACATCTTTATCCTTTTGGAAAACATGACTGCCACACCGGCGCCGTTATTAGAAAATACATTATCTTCATAAACGTCGTCATTAGAGAACATAAAATGCAGGCCATATCTCACGTTTAAGGAGCTCAGATTGTTTTTGATGGTACAAAAATCAGAGAATTCTAGATAAATGCCATCCCGCACATGTTGAACAGTGTTATTTTCAATTTGAATATTCTTACTGTACCATAGCTGAATCCCATTTCCGGAGTTGTATTCTTCTACCGCATCTCCGATGATCTTATTATTTAGGATCTTTCCGTCACTAGATCTTTCGACATATATTCCGAAAAAAAGCTTTTCCAGAACAACATTTTGAATGGTAAAATTTTTACTCCGTTTCACACGAATAGCAGCATAATCTGATGTATAGCTTGTGCCTACATTTTTAATCATCAATCCGTCAATGGTTACATTATCTGAGATTATGGTAATAATTTCACCTTTCAGTTCACCATCAATAACAGGTTGGTTCCTTCCGATGATGGTGAGTGGTTTATCCACGTTAAGATTATGTTCTTTATAAACACCTTTTTTAACGACTATGGTATCAAATGCTTTCGCCTGGATTATGGCTGCCTGCACTGAAGTGATCGCACAGGTTTTACACACTTCTAAAGTTTGGGCAATAATTGGCCCCGTCATCAATATGACGCACATAAAAACGACTAACTTTTTCATGTTTCTAGCCTTTAAGATGCGTTAATAGTTCCTCCCAAGAATACAAATCGCCGCCTTTTTCAGCCTGCATCTTCTCAGCATCTGCTGTACTTTTAAAAGCTGAGAGATAAGCGCCCATAGGGCTTGGAATATTTTTGCTGATCAAAAATGTTGCTTTTTTAGCATTAATCAAAGTCCCCGGTTCCGAAAAATCATTTGAGAGAAAAAGCTCGATCTCAGTAGTCTCAAAATCATCCATAAAATTGACCATACATTCAGTTGCGTCAAATTTATAAGCTTTATTTTTTTTGGTGACAATTTCGGCCGCATGGGTTTTATCAACAATGGTCATTTTACAAAAACTGCAGCCATCATTACCATAATCTATGGCTTTGGGAGACACAGTGCAATTAAACATGACAAGCAATAAGGCAAGAATTGAATAGTGTTTTAGTGTTTTCATGAGTTTAGTGTATTAAAGCATGCATGGCTTACTGTTTGGTTACCTTAACGCTGGCCCTTCTGCCTAACCAGAATGCCACCAGGGTTAAAGTCATACCAGCAAACATCAGATATCCGCCTGTATGTGGTAAAGAGGTTACATCAAAATTTAGCAATTTTTGAAATCCAAATAGTGGTGGCTTATAGGACATTGGTGAACCGTCTGGATTGGTCACTTTAATAATTGCATTGGGATCTAAATCACTGCCGTAAGAAATCAACCAATTATTAAAATCATACATCCCAAGAAGGCCTAAAACGGACATTAATAAAAACCAACCTAAAAAGAATTTATAGCTTACTTTTCCAAAAAAACCTAATACACCAATCGCGACACCCAAGATTGACATGCCTAAAATAACTTTTGGAAACACGGAGAATTCCCACATTTCTTCAGGTTTTGGAATAGTTTTCATCCCGATATAATGATTAATGCCATCAATGTTTTGTAAATCAAATTCTTCAACACCTTTAATTCCATCAATATAAATATTCATACCCAGCGGATCTGGATATTGAGGTGCTCCAAGCATGATGTTCCAAAGGGGGAATTTAAAGAGTCCCAATAATAGTAAAGAACCGAGAATCATTATAATGCTAGCCGTTTTCATCTTGATTAATTTAGTAATGTTAATGATGTGGAAACTAACCACATAATCTCTTTAGTGATTTAAAAAAGAAAGGCGAGAGCGAAATCACATCCCTCGCCTTTCATAGGAAAATAAACACTAAAACAAAACTTCCCTATCTGTTAATTTTTAAAACTAGTCACCTAAAGACCAAGACAGTTCGATGTTGGAATCTGCAGGAGACACACGCACATACCCTTGCATTTCTTGGTGAAGTGCAGAACAGAAATCTGTGCAATAAAATGGCCATACTCCTACTTTCTTTGGTTCCCATGTTAAGGTTCTTGTTTGACCTGGAGAGATTAACAACTCAGCATTGTTAGCACCAATCATCGCAAAACCGTGTGGTACGTCAAAATCCTGTTCGAGGTTAGTCACGTGGAAATACACTTTGTCCCCTACTTTTACACCCTCAATATTGTCTGGAGAAAAGTGACTGCGAATTGTGGTCATGTACACATGAACGTTTTTACCATCGCGTACCACTTTAGTCTCAGCATCAACAGTTGCTTTTCTTGGGTGCTTGTTCTCTGCTAACCTATAAATCTTTTTAGAATTATTTTTAATGATTTCTGCAGGTATGGCAGCTGCATAATGCGGCTCACCATGAGTTGGGAAATCTAATAACAGTTCCATTTTATCCCCTGAAATATCATACAACTGTGCTGAATGCTCCATTTCTGGGCCTGTAGGTAAGTAACGGTCTTTGGTGATTTTGTTCATGGCGAACATATATTTACCAAACGGCTCTCTTGAATTACCTCCAGGAATTGTTAAGTGGCCAACAGAATAGTAGGTCGGTTTTCTATCCAGAACTTCCCAAGTCCCCAATTTCCATTTTACAACTTCAGAAGAAATAAAGAAAGTTGTGTATGCATTTCCTTTCCCGTCAAATTCTGTATGTAACGGGCCTAAGCCTGGCTGCTCAACTGAACCTGCCAATACATCTTCAAATCTCAGGATTGGAATACCGTAAGCATCACCGTCAAATTTTTTCTTTTCGATGGCATCCAACATTTTAGTAAATGAATGCACCGTTAGATTGGCTGATAATTTACCATTACCAACAATATATTCTCCTGATGGATCAACGTCACAACCGTGTGGCGATTTTGGTGTTGGCAATAAGTAAATTGCGCCAGGGATCTCTGCAGGATCTACAACCCGTACTTCTTTTTTCATGGTTGACGTTGCAGTATGCGTCGCTTCATCATGTAAGTTATGAGCATAGTCAGCTGGCATCATCTTACCACCGCCATTATTTACGTACTCCTCAATTTTTTTCCAATTGATAGCAGCAATAAAATCTTTATCATTTTGAGAGGCATTAACCTCTAGCAATGAGCTTGCCTCTTCTGTATTATAGGTCGTAAAGAAGAACCAACCGTGCGATTTTCCACGCCCAGGGTGTGATAAGTCATAGTTAAAGCCTGGCATAAGAATTTGGAATTTGATATCCATATGTCCGTGTTCAGGATCTACGGAAATAAAAGTTAAGGCTCCTTTAAAGTTACCTTTATAATCTTTAATTGGCATGTCTCTTTGAGGTACCGGCACAGAAAAACGTGTCCCCGCAACTACATACTCTGTGTTTTCTGTAATGAAAGAGGAACTGTGGTTACCTGCGCTATTTGGAACTTCAATAATTTCTTCTGTTTCAAATGTTGTCAAACTGATTCTAGCAATACGTGGGGTATTGTTCCCATTGATAAAAATCCAACGTCCATCCAATTTTCCATTGGTTTGAGAGATATCTGGGTGATGTGAATCATCCCAAGGAATAAATCCAAAAGATGTTTCTAACATAGGCTTGGTCTCTTCAGAATACCCATAACCATTTGTTGGAAACTGGGAGAACACGGGAATCTCTTTAAACATACGTCCAGAAGGTAAGCCGTAAACCGTTAGGTTCCCGCTATATCCTCCCGATAGGAATGCATAATGCGAGTCGTGTTCACCTGGCGCCACGTAAACTTTTTCAGCAACATTACTTGCCAAAGCGCCTGATCGGCCTTTTGAGTTTTCTGAATTATTGCAACTTGTTAAACCCGCCAGGACAGCGACAAGAGCAACTGTTATTTTTAATGTTTTTTTCATGGTTTTTGCATTTAGGTAAATGTTAGTTATTTTTATTTGGAGGCAACAATACTTTGTCTATGACGTGGACAATTCCGTTACCCGCAGGTAGGCTAGCAATGATTTTAGCGCCGCCAACCATAGGTTCACCATCGATAACTTCTATTTGTACATCTTGATTGTTGGCTTGTCCAAGTTTCTTGAATTTGGTTAAGAACTCTTTTGAATAGTTACCAGGAGTTACGTGATATTTGAGAATATCAGCCAGGACATTTTTGTTCTCAGGCTTTAATATATCCTCAACGGTTCCGGCTGGCAAGGCTTCAAAAGCAGCATTGGTTGGTGCGAAAACCATTAACGGTCCTGCGTTTACCAATGAATTCTCCAATTGTGCTGCTTGCACGGCAGCCACCAACGTAGAATGATCTTTTGACCCCATCGCAATCTGTAGAATATTGGGGGTGGCAACATCATCTTCAATAAAAGCTTGACCTTTATTATTGTTATCTAATGGCTCTGAAGTTGTCGTTGCTGTCCGTGCTTCTGGTTGTTGTTCTTTGTTCTTATTGCAAGACGTAAACGCGACTATTAAAATAAGAATGCTCAAGAATTTAAGACTTGCTTTCATAAGACAAATATTTATAAGGTTCTAAAATACTCTAGTACCGCCCTTGCTTCTTCTTCAGACAGATGTTGGTTTGCCATTGGCGCACCATTAAATTCCATCAATAAATCCTTAGCAAGAGGATCTTGTTTTACCATCTCTTCTGGATTTAAAATCATATTCATGATCCATTCCGGTGATCTTCGGTTTAAAATTCCAGTAGGAGGAGGACCAATGAACTTCTTATCAGCTTTATGACATGCCGTGCACATTTTTTCAAAAACATCTTTTCCGTGTGCTGCCATCGTCTGATCAATATCATCTGCCATTGTTACTGATGATATTGGTCCTACACCTTTATTTGCCAGATCAACACGGGTAGATGCTGGTTCTGTAGATTTTGGTGCAGCTTGTTCAGAAGGAGTGGAGTTCTCATAAGGAGAATCTTTCTTCTTTTCTCCATCACCACACGCCATGAATAGCATCATGCCTAATCCTGTAATAATCATTACTACTTTTTTCATTGTGTCTAAGTTTAATTTATTATTAAATTCTAAAACCCCATTCATTGAAACAGAACGTGAGCTCTATTTTTGGTTTTATTTAACAAATTTAAAATCTTAGCGCCTCATAAAACATGATAAAAATCATATAGAGGATAAATTTATCCTATTTAAAATAAAGATTATTCCAGAAAGCTGTGACCTTAACATCATTTTCTCATTTATAAAAAGAAAACCAATAACTATTTTAAATTTGTCAAAAAAAAAGCCCTCAAAATTCAGAAATGAATTTAGAAGGATTTTTCTAATGCAATTACAGGAGGGCCGCCTGTAACATAAGTCTCATTTTGTATGTCTAAAAAGTGTTGGTTTAAAGACGAACATTGCCCATGCCCAATTAGTGGTGGCATCTTTATTTCCACTTTTTAGCAGTTGCATGGTCTCTGAAGCAAACATTTGAGAATATCCCATCTGAAAATCGATGTCGTTAGCAATTTTATAGCCTAATGACACATCAATTTCGGTCCCTAAATAGTCATCTTGAACGCGGCCATTGAGATCCACGACAGTTGCAGCAGCAGAAAATACGTGCGGGATAAGTTGGAAGGTCCATTTCTCATGCTGATATTTTATCGGGAGATTGATATCCAATAAACCCACCGTATTGATATGGTTGCCTACATAAAAATAATCCATCCAACCGTTGAATTTATGATTGGTCCCGAACAATGGGTTGAATGATGTGATATCGGAATCCGTACGATTCATAGACGTTCCTGAAAGATATTCGGCGCCAATGCCAATATTTAAATGCGTAGTAGTCTGTAAGTGTAAATTCCCTGCCACATTATAGGCATTCAAATTACGATTTGCAATCTGCCCTGTTTGGTAATAAGCAGAAGCATTTGCTTTCAACCTCTGTTTCCCAAAAGCGAGATATCCCCCAAATGTTTGATTGTAATCTACTTCCTGTGTGCCGTCCTGATCAAAAGTAAAACCTGTATTCAGCGCTAGCAGACTTAGGTTGAAATCATCAAAATTGGTATGGTACCGCACGTATTGAAAGGCCTTGTAATTGTTAACGTTATAATCGGTTTTAAAAAGCGTTTCGTCCTCTTCATTCAACGCTAGCCCTAAATCGAGACGATTGTTAGCGTTGGGTTGGTAAGTTGCTATAAATGCATCATGACTACGACCAGTTTGTGCCCAATCAACATTTCCAAAAATGCGGGAATCGTCGTATATAATCTCTTGACGTCCCATTTTGAAGCTAAATAAAGAGTCTAATTTAAAAGAAGCCCACGCTTCATGAATGGCGGTACCGTTAACATCATTTGCTGAGAGCGTGCCCACATCACCCCAAGTCCGTACATTCTGTAAGGATATATAGGCCTGCAACCTTTCGCTGCCATAGTTAAAATTAAGTCGGGACCGTTGCGACACGAAGGTAGCGGCATCCGCATTGTCAGGCACTAATGTTTTATAACCATGTCTATATTCAACCCGTGGCCGTAATTGAAGATCGATTGCAAATTCTTGGGCAAAGGTAGTAAGACCTAGCGTGCCCAGACACGTGAAGATAATAAGCTTTTTCATGATTTATTGAATTTTAATAGGATGCTATTAACGTTTTATTGTGCTAGGGCGTCCTCAATATGTTTCACGGTAGCATCTGAGTTTACCCCAAGTCCCTCTTGCTGGAATGCCAGCTCCCCTTGCTTGTTAAACACGCTGATGATATTAGAATGCGAAAAATCTATAGGCGAAATCTTTTTGTAATTAACTGCTAGTACTGCTGAAAATTCTCGCGTATTATCTTCTGATGATCGCAAGAACAACCAAGGCGCTTTATCCATGACATTCTCTTCTGCAAAAGCCTTTAGGCGCTCGGGCGAATCGGTTTTAGGATCGATGCTGACAAAGATCATTTTTAAATGGTCTTTGGCATTTTTAGGAAGTCGTTCTTCAATGTTTCGCATATCTGCCACCAACCTTGGGCAAGCGGCTTTGCAAGAAGTGTAAATCATCACCACGACTAACACATCGCCTTTCAAATCTTCCAACTGAAGATCTTCACCATTTTGATTGGTCCAGGTAGAGGTTAAATTGAAAATGGAAGTTTCTGATATGTCATCGGACGCTAGGTCTGACGCTTTTTCAACAGGAACTAAGTCCATCTTACACACCGGACAGCTCCCAGGAGCATCATACGTTTTATCGCCTTCACACTCCATCGGACAGTAGTAAGCTACCTCATCTGAGGATTTAGCCGTCTCATTTTTACAGGCAGATAAGCCGATAAAAAAAACGCTACACAATAGAAATAATAATTTTTTCATCTTTATTTAATGTTATCAGCGTCTTTAGCGCATCTAAAACCTAGATTTTTAATGGTATAATTTGCTTTGACACTTCCTCTAAAGGCATAGCGCATAAATGCTGCATAATTCATTAAATCTGTAGAGCCTAATGAGGCACTTCCGCAGAAGAGATTGTTATCTTTTTCATTATCCTTACGGGATTCTCCCGAAAGTAAAACGGAATTGAAATCAGAGGTCCATTCCCATACCAAACCGTGCAGATCATGTATACCCCAAAAGTTTTTTGCATTTTGGCCAATCTCGTTTTCATTAGATCTTGGCGCTTCATACCATGATAGAATCTTTTCGTTATAAGATTTTTTAACGCGGGCATCTTTGACGGTTTCATCCGCCATTGCCGCGTATTCCCACTCATCCATAGTTGGTAAACGCTTGCCCTGACATTCACAATACGCTTTTGCCGCAAACCAACTGACATAGGTAACGGGGCTGTTCAGCAATTCAGTATCATTCAGTTCAAGATCGTTCTTCCAGTTTCTTAAATAAGAGCCATCTGCAAATATTTTCTTTGCTTTGGATTTTTGCCACTTTGGAACGCTTTTTACGAATTGAAGGTACTCTTGGTTAGTAACAGGATACACATCCAGTTGAAAGTCATTCACAGCAACAACTGTGGAATCTCTCCCGTATAAAGGAATGTATCTTGCCCCATCAATACGAACCATACCTTCAGATTGCCCAAAACTAAACATATGGATAAACAGTAACACAAAGGACAATCTGAAGAATTTGGTGCGCATAATTTATTGGTATTAGGGATTAGGTATGTGGTATTAGGTTTGGGAGATGAGTTTCGTTGTTTATTTCGATTTCAATTTCATTTTCAATTTCATTTTCAATTTCAATTTCAATTTCAATTTCGATTTCAACTTCAATTTCCCCTATACACTATTTACCACTCACTTTTTTAACCATTGCTGGCGTTACGACTGTTTTGTTATTGCCCCAACTGTTGTACACATAGGTCATCACATTAGCAACTTCCTCTTGAGAAATCATTTGCTTGGTCATGATACTGTTGTATTTCTCACCATTTACGGTAATTTCTCCACTTAATCCATGAAGCACAGCACTAATGGCTCTATCAACATCAGCATTAAGATAATCAGACTTTGCTAAAGGAGGGAATGCACCGGCAATACCTTGTCCTTCTGATTGGTGACACGCAATACAGGTCTGACCGTAAATTTGTTTTCCAAATTCCATTTGTTCTGCAAACGATTTTGCTGGAATATCAGATTCTTTAATCTCATCAGTGGTTGGCATGGTTTGAATACCTGGTCCTTCTGGAATGTAGATGTTATCCATCAACTCTCCTGAGAATATTTTCTTATTTTCTTCTCCTTCTACTTTCAGCATCCCCAAGGCACCTTTATTAAATGCTCTGAAGATGGAGTGATCGACCAAAATAAATGTTCCAGGCACTTCCACCTTAAATTCGACAATAGCTGCACCACCAGCAGGAATTAATGTGGTCTGAACGTTGGTATTTACGAGATCTCCACCTTCAACATACACTTTGTCAAAAATTTCTCCAATAACGTGGAAGGACGATACCAACCCAGGACCACCATTACCTACAAATAGGCGGACTGTTTCTCCAACCTTAGCGGTTAAAGCGCCGTCTCCCGTAAGAGAACCTACTTTACCATTAAATACCACGTAATCTGCTCTTTCATCAACAGCTTTTTGCATATCAAAAGGTTGTAATCCACGCTCGCCATTGGCACCTTTGGTGTAAAAATCGCCCTGCATAACGTAATACTCCTTATCTACTGGAGGTAAACCGCCTTCTGGTTCAATTAAAATTAGACCGTACATTCCGTTGGCAATGTGCATCCCAACAGGAGCCGTAGCACAATGGTACACATAAAGACCTGGGTTCAACACTTTAAAAGAGAACACTTTTTCATGGCCTGGTGCCACAAAAGAAGATTCTGCACCTCCACCCGGTCCGTTCACCGCATGTAAATCAATGTTGTGGGGTAATTTATTGTCTGGGTGATTTTGTAAATGGAATTCAATTTCATCTCCAACACGAGCGCGGATAAAACTACCCGGTACCGAGCCACCAAAAGTCCAGTATACATAACGTACACCATCAGTAATTTCTCCTTCTTCTTCAAGGATTTCCATTTTAACAATGAGCTTTTTAGCTTTACGCTTTCCTACAGGTGCAGGTACGTGAGGCGGGGCGGTCAATTCCGCAATCATTTCTCGACTTACGGGAATCTCTTCAGCAGAAGCATATTCAGTTTTCTTGTCTTTAAAGCAACTGAACATTAATAGTAACGACAGTAGCGACACTGATTTTAATAGAGTTTGTGATTTCATGTGATAAATTATTTAGTGTTCAAAAATAAATTTTTAAATATAGGAAAAATATGACGCTCGTCATATAGGATGAATTTATCCGACATAAGGTTAGATTCAAAAGAAGCTGAACTTTCGTCCAGCTTCCATAGGTTCCTATTGTCAATGGTGCAGTTTTCAAATTTTAAAAGTCATTACAGGCAGGTTAGCATGGTTGACTAAATCTTCAGAAATACTACCTTCAAAAAAGTGGGCTAAGCCTTTTCTCCCGTGCGTTGGCAACATGATCAGATCTGCTCCTGCTAGGTTAGAGAAATTTACAATTCCCTTTTCAATGGAATAGTCTGAAACGTAATTAACCGTATTGAGTTGATCCAAATGCCCATCAGCTTTCTTCAAGAAATTGGCTACCTGCTGTTCCATTTCAGCGGTGCTTTTAAAATTTTCTCCCGGAACATTCACATACAACAATTGCAATTTGGATGTTTCGGGCAACATTTTGGATGCTTTAATATAAGGCCCCACGGCTTCTTCCGAAAAATTTGAAGCAAAGATCGCCGTATCAAAGTTTAAATTATTTGGTTTTTGTTTGATGACCAGTACGGGAATTTTTGAGTGTCGTACCACTTTTTCCGTATTTGAGCCTACAAAAACTTCTGTAAAACCACTCACCCCATGTGAGCCCATTACAATAAGGTCAGCATGATGTTGCTCAGCTACCTCGCTCACTTCACTAAACACTTTAGATTGTTTAACGATAGGCGTAATTTTAATACCTTCTAAGTATGCTTTGTTCAAAAATTCTTTAAATTTTTGCTCAGCCAGTTTAAGGAAAAATAACACCTTTGGTTTTTGACCTGCGTCAGAACTGGCAAAAAGACCGTCTGACATTTCGAGCATGTGCAAAGCCAGGATTTCTGCATTATGTTTTTTTGCCAAAATAGCTGCAGCCTCAAGAGCATACTCTGAATATTTTGAAAAATCGATGGGGACAATTATTTTTTTCATAATGGTGATTATTTAACTTTTATTTCTAAAAAGAAGTGATATTAAATTTGAAAGGTATAAGACTTTCACTTGGCAAATTACACCGTCATTGAAAATATTCGTGTTTGCGGTTGTTTCCGCTTTAAGAGCAGATCGAAGGCCATACAAATATTTCTTACAAATGGCTTGCCTTTTCCTGTGACTATCAAGCTCTTTTCAGTGCGTATCAATAAACCATCTTGTTCCATTTCCTCCAAGCCAAGCAACACCTCTGGCAGTTCTTCAAAAAATAATCCATTACTGTCCCAAGCCGTTTCAAACTGACACATTAAATTTAGAATGTGCCGTCTGATGATCAAATCTTCGGTATTTAAAATATGACCCTTAACCACTGGAATAATCCCTTCATTAATTAAACTGTAATATTCCTCAATACTTTTTACATTTTGCGCAAACCCATACCAACTATCACTGATAGACGATACGCCCAACCCGATCATAACTTTAGTTTTAGAAGCCGTATAGCCCATAAAATTGCGATGCAGGGTGTTGTTGGTCATGGATTGGTACAGGGAGTCTGATGCCAACGCAAAGTGATCCATCCCAATTTCATGATAACCAGCTTCTGCCAGCAACACTTTACCCAATTCATACTGTTGACGTTTTGCAGTTCCAGAAGGCAAATTACTTTCGTCAAATCCCCGCTGGCCATTCCCCTTAATCCAAGGCACATGGGCGTAGCTATAAAAGGCAATTCGGTCAGGCTTCAAAGATTTAGTTTTAGCTATCGTTTCTTTAACATGAGCCTCGGTTTGAAAGGGCAATCCAAATATTATATCGTGGCTTACCGAGGTGTATCCAATGGCTCTTGCCTGTTCCGTAACCCGTTTTACGTTTTCAAAAGGTTGTATTCTGTGTATGGCTTTTTGTACAATTTCATTATAATCCTGCACTCCATAGCTCACCCGTCTAAACCCAAGATCATAAAATGTTTGTAAATGCTCTTTAGTGGTATTATTGGGATGCCCTTCAAAACTAAACTCATAATCTTCAGCCAAAGTTGTGCGGTTTAAGAGACTACTGATCAGTAAATTTAAATTCTCAGGTGAAAAGAAAGTTGGTGTCCCTCCGCCCAAGTGCAATTCTTTAAGTTTGGGTTTGGTTGGCAACACATCACAATATAAATCCCACTCCTTTATCAACGCGTTAATATATGGTGTTTCCACACTGTGTTGCTTGGTAATGCGTTTATGACACCCGCAAAAAGTGCATAAACTTTCGCAAAATGGCAAGTGTAAATACAGGCTTACCCCTTCTTCATCATTGCTTTCTTCGAAAGCCTTGACCAGCGACTCCCGCCACTTTTTCATTGAAAATGTATCCACATCCCAATACGGAACTGTAGGATAACTTGTGTATCTCGGACCTGCAACATTGTACTTATCAACTAAAGACCTCATCATGAATTTTCTTAAATTTGATTCAAAATTATTTTAAATCAGCTATAAAAAATATGATATAAGTCATATCTCACAAATGCATTTTGGTAATTTTATCAATTGATTTTCTAATATCATTTTTTTATCGGCCAATCATTTTTTCAAAAGATGATTGTATAAGCCCTAAAATAACAGTAACTTTAATCATTAACTTTAAAAAACTATAACCCATGAAACGATTATCACTCATATTCATCGCTGTTTTTGCCTTGACCATGACCACATCTTGTAAAAAAGACAAGAAGGACACTCCTGCAGAAGTAACCAAAGAAATGCCTAAGGAAACTAAGACGAACGAGGTTAAAAAACTAAAAATCGCTTTAGAGTCTAAAAGTGGCAGTACCGTAAAAGGAAACGCCGTATTTACCCAAGAGAATGGTGTAGTCACTATGGTTGCAGTTATGGATGGATTGAAAGAAGGCGAACACGCAATTCATTTACACGAAAACGCCGATTGTTCTGCTGACGACGGAAGCTCTGCTGGTGGTCACTGGAACCCGACCAATCAGCCTCACGGTAAATGGGGAAGTTCAGATGGATACCACAAAGGTGATATTGGAAACTTTAAAGCCGATGCCAACGGTAACGGAACAATAACCGTAACTACTGATGAATGGTGTATTGATTGCGGTGATGCCAACAAAAATATTGTAGGCAAATCAATCATTGTCCATGAAGGTGTTGATGATTTTAAAACACAGCCAACGGGTAATGCTGGTGGTCGTGTTAGTTGTGGTGGCATCATTCAATAATTTTGCTCGTTACACTGTTAACATATTAAAAAGTCACTACCTACAGTGGCTTTTTTTCTTCTTTAAAGTCCACATATTCATACCTCCAAAATAACCTTATGCAATTAGAATCATTAGTTTCAAAATTCAAGCTCAAAGATGTCAGGGCATTTGAAGAGCTTTACAATATGTACAGAGACAGCATGCATGGCGTTATCTATAATATTGTGAGAGATCATAATATTGCTGAAGAACTCATGCAGGATGTATTTATCAAAGCCTGGAACAATGCCGATAGTTATTCCGCGGAAAAAGGACGCTTCTTTACCTGGATTTTGAACATTGCCAGAAACACGGCCATCGACAAAACCAGATCTAAAGCATTTAAGAATTCCAAAAAAAACCTGGATGCTGAATATTTCGTAGATATTCTACAACATGGAGATAGTTTGGATGAACAAACTGACGCCATCGGAATTAAAAAGTTTGTGAGCCAACTGGCCAAAAAATGCATTGAAGTTATTGAGTTACTTTACTTTAAAGGATATACCCAAAAAGAAGCCTCGGAAACACTAGATATGCCCATTGGTACTATTAAAACTAGGAACAGAAATTGCATTAAGGAACTAAGAACTATTGTACTTGAATAATATGGACATAACTGCTTACATAGAATCTGGAATTTTGGAGCTTTACGTTGCTGGTGCCCTCAATGAAAAGGAAAACAAGGAGGTCTACTTATTAATGCGTCAACATCCGGAAATTCAAAAGGAAGTTGAACAAATTGAGGCTGCAATCACCAAATTAACTGCTGCGGCAGCTCCAAAAACAGGCCGTGGCTCTTTTAACACCATCAAAACAAAAGTTCAAAATCAGGCGTCAACAATTAGCTCAGAGCCAAAAGTTGTGTCAATGGGCAAATCTAAATACGATTGGATAACTTATACGGGTTGGGCCGCTGCATTTATAATTGGAGCAGGTTTGCTTTGGACATTGAATCAGAACAAAGATTTGGAATCTACTTTAACCACAGCCGAGATTGAAAACGCTTATTTGGAGGAACAAATTGCCAATTCAAAAACAGATCTTGCCGCATCTAAAAACTTGTTAAATATTTTACGAGATAAGGATATAATTTCGGTACCCTTGGGTGGTCAAGGTGAATTTGCCGACACCTACGCCAAAGTATATTGGAATAAAAATGATAACAGTATTTATTTAGATGCTCAGGGCTTGCCGGAAGCTCCTGCTGGTAAAGTGTACCAAGTATGGTCTTTAAAATTAAATCCGTTAACGCCTACAAGTTTAGGCACTATTGACGATTTTAATACAGACGATAACAAAATATTCGCCATTGCCAATTCTAACGAGAGTGAAGCCTTTGGGATTACTTTAGAACCTGAAGGTGGTAGTGAAACACCTACAATGGAGCAATTGTATACCTTGGGAGTTGTGGTAGCGGCAGCACCGTAAATTAGAATTAATTTATATCTAAAAGCACCAGCATTTGTTGGTGCTTTTTTTATGAATGTAATTCGCCATCGCTAATTAGCCTAATAATGATAAGGTTTATCTTGATTATAAGTTTAATTTGAGCTAAAAAAATGGCAGAGAGAAAAGTAATCCTCTAAAATTTCGAAAGCGTATTTATGAATTTCAGAAGATAAAATAAAATGGCAATAATTTATCCTCTAATGTTTAATCCGTATTTTTATCAAAGATGACTTCATAATAACCAACACTCATGATGAAATTCCTATGCATTGCAGCATTTCTATTATTAGTAAATTTAAGTCATGGACAACAATATGCCTTCACTAAATTAGTCCATAATATTCTGTTTTCAAAATATACACCCACCAGTGACCATACTGTTTTTTATAATTCTGAAGATTTTAGTTATACAATGATTGCATATCAAGAAAACGATTCGCTGAAATCAGACATTCACGATTATAAAAAAAATCAAATACACTATTTTCGTTTGAACAAAGCCGATTCATTAGTCTATTTAAAAACCGAATCTTTTAAGGATAGGACTAACAGATATCGCTACATGTTTTCAGATATTAAACTAAGAAATAAAAAAAAGACTTTAAAACTAACACTAATAGATGATCATAACAAAAAAGTTGCTACATACCAATTAATCGTTGAAGATTCGGATGTCAATAATTTCCCCTATTTTCAAAATAGCAGTATTATGGAACAATACCAGAATTTAAAAATTGAAACTCCATTTAACTTTACAGTTTTGGTGGCTAAAAAATACATTCCGGGTGAATTATCTATAAGCTATCTATTAAAATCTATGGAAAATATTAATCTAAAAATGAAGGTGCCTTCTTTGGACAAATAAGGTCTCACACACTATAATTTTTCTTAAAAAAAAAAACAATACCCATTCCTTAGCATATCCTTAATAAGGTATTCTTAAAAACTAACATCCCGAATCAGCCTACCATTTAATTTTAATTCTGACCCAAAAAAAAGACAAATGAATTAGGTTCGTCAAGGAATCGATGGTTTTAAATTCTAAAATAAAAAAAAGTATCTTCGCTTAAATCGAAAACAAAAAGGTAAACGCATGCAATTAACCATTGAAAACATTCTATTAGTTGGTTCGTTATTACTTTTTATCAGTGTAGTAGTTGGAAAAACATCCTATAAATTCGGAGTTCCAACCTTAATATTGTTCTTAGCCATTGGCATGTTGGCGGGATCTGATGGCATAGCGGGCATCCGTTTTGATAACCCAAAAAACGCACAGCTTATCGGGATTATCTCACTCAATTTCATCTTATTTTCTGGGGGATTGGACACCAATTGGAGTTCGATAAAACCCGTTTTGAAAGAAGGAATTATGCTCTCAACTTTCGGGGTTTTGCTCACTGCAGTGTCCTTAGGCACATTTGTGTATTATGTGACCGATTTTACGATTTACGAAAGCATGTTATTGGGTTCTATAGTATCATCTACAGATGCTGCCGCGGTATTTTCAATTTTACGCTCTAAAAATCTCGCCTTAAAAACTAACCTCAGACCAACTCTCGAATTGGAAAGCGGTAGTAATGACCCTATGGCGTATGTCTTGACAATTGCGTTTTTAACCTTAGTTATCAATCAAGACCAAGGTTTGGTTTCCATAATCCCAATGTTTATTAAGCAAATGGTAGTAGGTGCCGCTGCAGGGTTTGGCTTTGGTGTGGCCAGTAAATTTATAATCAATAGAATCAGGCTCGATTTTGAAGGTCTCTACCCCGTATTGGTCATCGCCCTTATGTTCATGACCTTTTCAGCCACGGATTTTGTGGGCGGAAACGGGTTTCTTGCCATCTATATTTGTGCTGTATATCTGGGCAATCAGGATATCATTCATAAAGCCACCATTTTAAAAATGTTTGATGGATTGGCTTGGTTGATGCAAATAGTACTTTTCCTTACCTTAGGCTTGTTGGTCTTTCCTTCGCAAATTGTGCCTTATATCGGCATCGGAATGTTAATTTCATTGTTTTTGATCTTCGTAGCGAGACCCATTGGTGTGATGATCAGTTTAGTGTTTTTTAAAATGAAAATGCGACGCCGCTTTTATATTTCCTGGGTAGGATTACGAGGCGCCGTACCAATTGTATTTGCCACCTATCCCCTATTGGCGGGTATTGAAAAGGCGAATATGATCTTTAGTATCGTGTTCTTTATCTCGGTAACATCCATTTTAATTCAAGGAACCACCTTATCTGTTTTAGCCAAATGGCTCAATGTAGGACTCCCTGAAAAATCGAAGATTATTAATGAAGTTGACCAACTGCTTTTAGAATTACCAAAATCGTCCTTACAAGAATTCACGATTTCCCCAGATTTTTTCGCGGTCAACAAACGTATTGTCGATTTAAACTTTCCAAGATCGGCGTTTATCATCATGATAAAACGCGACAATCAATTTATCCGGCCGGGAGGTTCCACAGAAATAATGGCTAACGACATCTTAATGGTCCTTGCTGATGATCAGCAAGAGTATATCAAAGTACACGAATCGTTGAAATATAAGTAGTTGTTATAACATGGCAATTGAAGCTTTCAACAAAACTTGATTATTAATATCTATTTATATGAGTAAAAAAAGAACTTTAGGCCTCCTGTTTTGGATCGCTGGCCTAGTCATTTATTTCTTAGTTGATCATAGCATAGCCAAGCTTTTGTCAAGCATATTGGTGGCGATTAGTATTTTTCTTTTATTGACAAAATCAAAAAAAACTAAGGATATTAATTAGGAAAGCACCTAACCCTATCTCTACGGCCAAGTGCTTTCCACTAACAAAAACTCTAAAAACTACCACAACTCACGTGGTCTCTTCGCAAAATGAACGACATTCATTTTGCAAGTCTTAATGAATGTAACCTCATCAGACTTAAAATCGTACTATTTAAAATGTATAGGCAATAGTGCCTTTAATAAAAAATGGTGTGCCAGGTGTAAAATGAATTTCTTCTACTGACTGTGCTTCATTTTGTAGTCTTGATTCCGTGGCAAACTGGGTTTCATTCCAAGCTACATCAAATAGGTTTTCAATTGCAAATCCTATTGTGATCGTATCAAACTTGTAATTGGCATTCATATCAGTGAAAAAATAACCTTCCGCCACTTATAGAATTATCTTCATTTTATCTGTTGTGCTTGAGTTATCGCTATGCCACCCAACACTACAAATGATGTCGCTAAATATGATATTTTCATAAGTGGCTTCCAGTTAAAGTCGGCTTACTTTTTCTGCCATTATCGGTCCCAATTCATATGCGCTTGCCATGAGATCTGGCTTGAGTTCCTTTACTTTTTCTAAATTACCCGAAGCCTTTAATATTTCAGCACTATGATATAACGCCTTAGGTTCTGAAGTATGTCCTAATACATTGTTCTTAGTCAATTGTAATGCTTCTAGCAATTGTCCGTTTTTAAAATAAGACCAAGCCAATAAATCATAAGAATGCGGTGTTGGACGGTTTTCTACTTCCATTTTTGCAATAGCAATCGCTTCTCTTAAATTTCGGTTCTCTTGCGTGTACAACTGCACATTGTACTGGTTGTACATAGCACCATAAGCTTCATTTTCAACTGCTTTATAATAGTGTTCCAATTGCTCATTTTTAGCATTCATATCGCCTTTAAACTCATAAATCTGCGATTTTAACAAGTAATAATCAGGAGCTTGATAATCTTTCATTACTGAATTTAAAATGCGCAAAGCTTCATCGGGATTTTTCTCATGGGAATACACAATCCATGCAATTCCCTTTTTAGCATAGGCATCATTTGGATCAAGTTCTAAAGCTTTTAAAAAATGCTGATAGGAATCTTCAATTCTACCGGCATGCCCGTAAAAATCGGCCAAATTGGTATAAGACCATTGTTTGATAGCATCCCTATTAGAGGTTTCTGCAATGGCCTTAGCTTTCTCCATATATTTTATAGCAGCGTCCAAATTACCTTGATGATCACTCCATTTAGAGAGTCTGATCAAATAATCAAAATCGGACATGTTTTTAAAACCTTCGAGATACGTTTTTGCCATTTTATAATTACCCAATTCTAAATGCACATCAAACAACATTTTTTGAGTGTCCTTAAGATGATCGCCATTCATTTCTGCTTTGTACAATAATTGCAAAGCCTCCTTAAATTTATGCTGGGAAATATAGTTGGCAGCCAAACTTTTCAACGGACCAGAAGCTTCGTAATTTCTCACTTCATTTAGTTTAACAAGATTGCTTTCTGCCGATTTTAAATAATCGATATTGCCGGTTGCTGCAAACATCGCAGCGTTAGAATTTGAAATTTTACTTAAATAACTGTGTTGGTTGGGTGCTTTTTCTAATTTAGTATTCCAAAAATCATAATTCTTTTGGGCATTGCTCCAAGTTTCATTTTCAGTTCTGTCCAAATAATGATCGTAGTCTGAAATGTTTGTAATGTTTTCGGGAGATGTAGAGCAACTGCTAACAATCACCAAAAAACAAAGTGCTAAAATATGTTTAGGGTTCATGGGGTCGTTTTTAAGTTTTATTGTTTTGCGTCGTTTAAATTATTCCCTGAAATAAGGTGAGACAGTACTTCAGGGAATGGTATTCTTACATATGCGGTGCCGCCAAATAAGGGAATGTGTTTGAGAATGGTTTATCATTCGCATCAACATTATCACTTGACAAAGTACTATTATCAGTGCCCATTGGACCACCAAAGATCAGTAGTAATTCTACATCGATAACATCATCTGTCAACATACGTCCTGTAAGTACGTTAGTGCCATCAAAAAATGTAGTCTTTCCGTCTAATGTAACCGTTAAGACATCGGTTGCTAGAGCTCCAGTAAAAGTTGCAGCGTCCATACCTAATGCATTTGTTGTGTACCCAGGGTTTAGAGCTAACAATTTATTTTGAAAAGCAGCTTGGTAACCTGCCGCCTGCTTGGAGGGCACAGTGACATTAAATGCATCTTTGTTTCCCATTGACACAAACACTGTGCTGATAGCTGGTCGTGCCATTTGATCTTCTTGTACATAAGTGCCAGCAAATTCTGGAACTTTAGGTCCGTTGGAGTCGTCATCATTACTGCAGTTAAAGGCAGTAAGTGATGCTAATGCTGCGATTGCAGTTATTTTTATAGTATTGAATTTCATAATTAAGTTTTTTAGAGTTTATTGTTTTCTTTTTGTTTCTACCCATGAATTGATTTTGCCTGAACCACCAATCATTGATTTTGGCACTTCTACAACAACTGATAGGACATTTGTTCCTGCATACGAATCTGTACCTGGATTTTCAAATCCTGTTGCAGTACCCGCTATAATAGCTTTGTATTGATCAACATCAAAGAAGAAAGGATCATCACGTGGACCGGCAAAAAAGCTCATTCCTGCATTAGTAGCAATTATGGCGTTAGCTCCTGGAGCTGTAATAGCAACATTAGAAGCCATTCCTGTACTTCTTACAGTACTGCTTAAACCTGTTTGCGCAGGAGCAATTGGTCCAAAGAAATACATCTTGCCATCTTTAGGAATGGCTTGGATGACCAAATCTTCAATGGCATCGCCATTGGTATCGATGTTGATTTCCAACATTGTATTCTCATCAAATTTTGCGGATTGAGTGTCCGTCGGCGATAAAAGAGCTTGAACATTTGTCACAAATACAATGTTGTTAGTGTTTTGCCCCTGAAAGGCATAAAAGTCAGTGATGTCATTTGATCCACCAGTAACTGCTGGCGCATCCATGTGATCTGCCGCAATTGCAAAGAAGCCAGTTACCGCAATAACCGCTACTCCTAATAAAATTTTTGATTTTTTCATAAAAATGAGATTTTTGTTAATTATTAATGTCTCTGTGCATAACTACGGAAAAACAAAAAGCATGGTTTTGTTAAAATTTCGTTAACTTAAAAAACGGCGGAATTTTATTTTTAAAAGTATCTTTGCAGTCTAATTGATTAACGACTATGAATCCCTCTGCCTCTGGCTGGATCAAAAAATTACTAAAAGAAGTTTCTGGAGATGAAACCTTTCTAAACAACACTCTTGAACACTTTTATCAAGAACTTAAGCAGTGTGGATTTATTTATGGCAGTAATGTGGATGTGGTTAGCAATGCTATTCCCAAAAAAGACTTAACCGACGAAGAGTTGTGTAAAGTCAATTTAATACTGGCATTTTTCTATTTTTATAAGCGAAACCCTTCCGAAGAAAAATTTATTGATACGGTTATTAGTTTTTATAGTACCATCACGGTCAGTAAAACCTCCATTTTTCAATTGCTTTTAATTAAGAATAAATCTGCGGCGCTTTTGGAAGACCTTATTGAAAAACGCGTCCATATTGATGACAATGTGTTTACCAAGAATTTTAATTATTTCATCACCAATGCCCTTTTGTTTGTAGATGTGTTGGCCTATCAGAAATTTTTGGACACCAATACCGTCTCGGATAGGTATTTACAAAACATTGAAACATCTATTGAGACTATTGTCATAGAAGTTTTTGAATCGAAACTGCAAAAAACCAAGTATGATGACAGTTTAACCAAACTTTTTAAACTATCCAGACGCTACCATTCTAATGGCCCTTTAGATTATGGTGAAGCTATTCATACGTTACAAACCTCTTTAGAAAAACGGTACATCATTGATATTGCCTGTATGGCTTCTTGGACGGATAATGTGATTGATAAAAGTGAAAACCTTTTTTTAGCCCAATTTTGCGAGCATCTAGATCTGGAATTAGCGGTCTTGACACAATCTATAGTTGATATTGACTTGTTTTATAGCTCAAATAAAAGTAAGATTGCGGCCTTAGGCTCTAAAAATTTTGTGAAGAGTTTTTATGATAACTCGAGCAAGATGGTCATGAAGCTCATCAGCAGAAACAGCAAACGCTTATTACAAGAACTCAAAGAAAGTAAAGAATTGATGGTGCTATTAACAAAATCTACTAAAAGAGATTTGACGCCCGCGGAGCACAAAAAAGTTCAGGAACAATTAATGGACATTTTTAAGTCCATACCAAGTTTGGCCATCTTTATGTTGCCTGGCGGGGCGCTGTTACTACCTTTATTTGTCAAGTTCATTCCAAAATTGCTTCCTTCCGCGTTTGACGAAAACAGGATTGATGAGTAACTATTCCAGCTTATTTAAAACTTTTTTAACTGCTCTCTGGCCAAGATAAACTCCTCATCATTATAGGTGCTTAATTTTTTTTGAAGTTGCGAGTTCTCGCTACCAACCAGCAAGAAACCTTGTTGTAGCGCTGATAACATCCTAACTTTTATCATTACAAATGAGATAAACACCACTGCTATTCCAACTTTAATCCGTTTTCTACAAAAATTTAAGAATCTCACCGTATTATATGGCAATTTATAATTAAAAAAAGTATATTGTTGTATCTGTTGCAATTTACAATAACACAAGTTCAACCTATGCCTGACCTACGTTCACACATAGTTTTATCAAAACGCCTTACACTCTAAAGCACCTAACAATTGAAAGAACAACACCACACATGGTACTCCCCAACCCTTAGTAAGGATATAGAAATGCTCGTTTTTGGACACGCCGGGTATCCTGTCATATTATTTCCAACCACCATGGGGAAACACAATGAATGTAAAGACATGAAGCTTGTAGAATCTGTCCGATGGTTTGTAGAGCAAGGTAAAGTCCAAATTTATTGCCCTGATGGGATTAACGAACTGAGTTGGTACAATAAAAAAATTCATCCATCCCAACGGGCAAAAAATCATGAATGGTACGATCAGTTTATTATGAATGAAATCGTTAACCCTATTTGTCAGGACAAAGGACTGTCCAAGGTTGCTGTAGCTGGACCGAGTTTTGGGGGTTATCAAGCCTCAAACTTTGCGTTTAAGCATCCTGAAAAAGTAAGCCATATGTTTAGTATGAGTGGCGCTTTTGATATTAAATCGTTTGTAGACGGGCATTATGATAACAACGTGTTTTTCAATAATCCCATCGATTTCTTACCTGGAAATAACCATCCCGATTTATGGAAGATGAAGATCATCCTTGGCGTTGGCGAGTGGGATATTTGTTTGGAAGCGAACCAAAAAATGGCCCAAATACTTCGCGATAAAAATATTCCCTTTTGGTATGATGTCCGAAAATGGGCAAAACACGATTGGCCCCTATGGCGCGATATGTTCCCGGAATACCTTTCAAAACTTTAAACTAATTAAGATACACCACCAAAAATTTATACATATGAAAAAAATTGGCATCCTATTCGGAAAAGAAAACACCTTTCCACAGGCATTTATAGATCGCGTTAATGAGAAGAAAGTGAAAAACGTTATGGCGGAAGCTGTTTCTATCGACATGGTAGAACAGGCAAAACCTACGGATTATGCGGTAATTATTGACAGAATATCTCAGGACGTTCCGTTTTATCGCGCTTATTTAAAGAACGCGGCCATTTCAGGGACCGCAGTCATCAACAATCCGTTTTGGTGGAGTGCAGACGAAAAATTCTTCAATAATGCCTTGGCAGAAAAAGTGGGTGTTCCGGTACCAAAAACATTCATTCTACCGTCTTCACACCGTCCGCCTGATACAGATGAAAACTCTTTTAGAAATATGAAATTCCCTTTTGCTTGGGAACATATGTTCGATACCATTGGCTTTCCTGCCTATATGAAACCTCATGATGGTGGCGGCTGGAAAAGTGTATACCGGGTTGAAAATTCGCAAGATTTGTGGAAAAAACACGGCGAAACCGAAAACCTGGTGATGATGTTGCAGGAAGAAATCAATTTCACCGAGTATTTCAGATGTTACGTGTTAGACACGGACAATGTGCATATTATGCAGTATGAACCCCGAAATCCGCACCATTTACGCTATGTCATTGACGGGCCACCGATAAAACAAGAGCTATTAGATTTGATTAAAAAATACTGTATCCGACTTAATAAAGCCTTAGGCTACGATTTTAACACGATAGAATTTGCCGTAAGAGACGGCATCCCTTATGCCATCGATTTCTGTAATCCAGCACCTGATGCCGATGTCAATTCCGTAGGTCAGGACAATTTTGATTGGATTGTGGAAAACGCAGCCAACATGGCTATTGCGAAGGCCAAGAAATTTAAGAAAGATAAAATGAATCTCACCTGGGGCACTTTTGTAAAAGATCAAATTACTGGTAAAAAAACCACATATAAATAACTTTTGCTTGATCGTTTGAAAGATCTGTAAACAAAAGAAAGTGTCGTAATCGTAATCAAAACCAACTGTATCTTATGAAATTCACATTAGGCATTGAAGAAGAATACCAAGTCATCTGTCCGAAAACACGAGAATTGATATCGCATGATCAGCAAATTGTATCAGAAGCGGCCAAACTTTTAAATGAGCAAGTAAAAGCTGAGATGCACCAGGCTGTTGTGGAGGTAGGTACGAATATCTGTAAGGACATTAGCGAAGCACGAACGGAGCTAACCCATTTACGAAAATCCATATCAGACATTGCCGGCACCTTAGGATTTAAAATTGCCGCGGCTGGCACCCATCCATTTACCAAATGGGAAACACAATTGATGACGCCAAATCCTCGGTACGACGAGATTGTTAATGAACTTCAAGATACTGCCCGCTCCAATTTAATTTTCGGACTGCATGTGCATATTGGTATTGAAGACAAACAGTTGGCCTTGCATTTAACCAATGCCATGCGTTATTTTTTACCCCATTTATATGCATTGTCTACCAATTCGCCTTTTTGGGAAGGCCGGAATACAGGGTTTAAATCATTTCGTTCAAAGATATTTGACAAATTTCCACGAACCGGAATTCCTGGCGTTTTTCAAACCGTGGCGGAATACGAGCATTACATTGACATCCTGATCAAAACAAAGTGTATTGACAACCCGAAAAAAATTTGGTGGGACATTCGTATCCACCCCGTTTTTCCAACGGTGGAAGTACGGATTTGTGACGTACCGATGACCATTGAGGAAACTCTGAGCATCGCGGCCCTAATTCAAGCTTTGGTTGCTAAACTTTATAAATTAAGGACTCAAAATCTTAATTTTATGCTCTACCATCGCGCCTTAATAAATGAGAATAAATGGCGTGCCAGCAGATACGGACTTGAAGGCAAGATGATTGATTTTGGAAAGGAAATTGAAGTGCCTACCAAAGAATTAATGCTCGAATTACTTGATTTTGTTGATGATGTGGTAGATGAACTCGGATCGCGTAAGGAAATAGAACATATTAAGACTATGTTAGTTAACGGAACTGGAGCTGATCGGCAAATTGCCGTTTATGAAGACACCAAGGATTTGACCAAGGTGGTCGATTATATTATTGCACAGACCGTTTTAGGAACTTAGAACATTATACATGCCTAAAGACAAGCTAAAAGTAGCCATTCTCGATATGAACAACAACCAACCCAACCAAGGCTTGCGTTGTATTGCAGATATTGTGAGAGGCTTTGAAGATGACGTTGATTATACCATATTTAATGTGAGAGGTGCTGATGAATTACCAGACAGCTCTTACGATATTTATATTTCGAGCGGCGGACCGGACAGTCCGCTTGAGGATGGACCTTGGCGCATTCCCTATCTGAATTTGGTTCAAGAATTGTGGGATTTCAATAAAAGGTCCTCAGATCAAAAGAAATACATGTTCTTCATTTGCTACTCCTTTCAAGTGGTATGCGATTATTTTCAATTAGGAGAAATGCGACCAAGACGCAGTACTTCTTTTGGGGTTTTACCCATTCACAAAACTAAAGCAGGGTTAAAAGACTCACTTTTAGAAGGTTTGGACGATCCGTTTTATGCTGTAGATTCTCGGGATTGGCAATTGGTACAACCCCGACTGAAAGTCTTTAAAGAACAAGGCGCATCCATTTTAAGTTTAGAAAAGCTTCGCAGCCACGTCAGTTATGAGCGCGCCATTATGGCGGTACGTTTTTCTAAGGAATTTGTAGGTACACAATTTCATCCGGAAGCTGATCCTATCGGGATGCGTGCCCATTTTCTTGCCGATGCCAATAAACACAAAGTCATCGCCAATTTTGGCGAAGAAAAATATGATGACATGATGGATAAAATGGACGATCCGGATAAGATCATTAGAACTCATAAAATCATTCTACCAAATTATATAGCAAGCGCTATTAAGCACTTGTCACCAGAACTAATTGCATAACTTTATGATCGCCAAATTACGCCAAGCATTCAATGCCCAATATACTGTGGAAAAATACGCTGGCATGCTGGCTGATATCCATACGCAATTCAATTATACGCCTAAATTTAAAATTGCCGAAACGCCGGTTTTTATTCCAAAAGCATTAAAACAGCAATTGGTCGAAGCTTGCGAGGACATCATGAAAGTGATTAATCAGCCTGATTTTAAAGACCTCACAGATGGTGCTTTTTTCAATGAACGGATGAGAGTTCCTAATGAAGATGCACAGGCAAAGTTTTTGCAGTTGGATTTTGGCGTGTGTTTAGATGAAAAAGGACAACTCACCCCAAAACTGATCGAATTGCAGGGGTTTCCGTCCCTTTATTTTTTTCAGGAATTGATGGGCAGAATGTATCGCAAACATTATGAAGGCATCCCTGCTGATTTTTCACAGCACCTTAACGGAATAACTTCTGAGGAATATCTTGAATTGTTACGCACCGAGATTGTTGGAGACACCGCTCCCAAACAAGTGATTCTTTTAGAAATTGAGCCTGAAAAACAGGCTACAGCTATCGACTTTTATGCCACGGAAGCGTTGTTGGGGATTAAAGTGTTGTGCATTTCCAAATTGATTAAAAGAGGCAAGCAGTTATTTTATGTGGACGGTAATGGCGAAGAAATACGAGTCTTAAAGATTTATAACCGCATCATTTTTGATGAGTTGGACCAACGGCCAGATTTAGATCGGGAATTTGATTTCAAGGACGCCGTGGATATAGAGTGGATTGGACACCCGAATTGGTTTTTCAGAATTAGCAAATACACAATGCCCCTTTTAACAGGCGATTATGTTCCAAAATCCTATTACTTGGACCAACTCGAATACATCCCGACAGATTTAGAAAATTATGTTTTAAAACCGCTTTACTCTTTTGCGGGTGCTGGCGTTGAAATACATGTAGACCAAGCGAAGATTGACGCTGTTAAAGATAAATCGAATTACCTATTACAAGAAAAAGTAGCTTATGCGCCAATCATCCAAACCATGGACGAACCGGCAAAGTGTGAGATCCGAATGATGTTACTCCATAACAGCAAAACGAATCAAACTCAAATTGTCAGTAATTTGATGCGACTGAGTAAAGGCGAAATGGTGGGTGTAAAATACAACAAGGATAAAACTTGGGTTGGTGGCAGCACAGGCTTTTTTGAGCCTTGAGATGGTTGGAACGCTGTTGATTGAACGCTGAGGACGCTGATTGTTTATGATTTTCAATGAATTACAAATAGAAATCTGCGAAAATTAGCTAAATCAGCGTTCTATGGGATTACCAAGTTAATTCCCTTATTAAGTAGACCAAATCAATAATTTTGTATCATTGTTGTCCGATAAAGAATCAAGACCGCTGCGCTGTTAGAATAAAGAATTAAGACTTGTTTGCAACTAACTGACAAACAACGATCATTTAAATTAAAATAGCACATTCCCTCTCGGTAGAAACAGTTTCTAAAATGCAAGGTCTCATTTCGGAAATCTTCTAATGTCCCTTGCTTTAAATGAGTTTGTTAATTTATTATTTATTTTTATCGGACACTAATGATTCTGTATATTAGATTTCAGTCTTGTGCGATGATTACAAAGACTAAATTAAAAGAACAAATCGAAAGTTTATCTGATGAATTTACTATTGATGAACTCATTGAGCGATTAATTCTAATTGAAAAAATAGAGAGCGGGTACCAACAGTCTGAAAGTGGGAATTATGTTTCTGAATCTGATTTAACTACTGAACTAGAAAAATGGTTCTAATAAATTGGACTCATCAATCTGTTGCAGACTTAAGAGCTATTTTTGATTACATTTCAAAAGATTCTAAAAACTACGCTAAACTTCAAGTTATAAGAATCAAGAAACGCACGAAGATTCTACATTCTCAGATTTATTCTGGACAAGCCGTTCCTGAAATAAACAAACAACATTACTTTGAACGTTGATGACGCTGATCAAACAGATTTTCGCAGATTTCTATTTAAAAATCAGTGAAAATCATCAATGATCGGCGTTATCAGAGTTCTATATTCTGAATCACAAACTCTTATCCGGTGCCGGAATACTCGCATGGAAATCTGTCGCAATACGTTTGGTATAACTATCCAACAATTCCATCACTCGATCAGCACTCTCAGAAACTACAATCATCCCGATGTGCCATTTTTTATGCATTCGCCAGGCAATTTCAGGGTCATTAAAACTGGACATATCTGGATTCTCAAATTTACTTAAGGACACCACAATCCCCGCATACTGATTTTTGACCTTAGGTAAGGTATACACTTCATGTCTTAAGGTTGCACTTTCAATACGCGCCCATTCTCCCCAAAGGTTAATGCCCGATGCCAACTCTACCATTTCCGCTAAATTGGCCCCACCTACTCGTGAAGATGTTTCCAGAAAAAACAACTCGCCTGTGTCTTTAGATTCGATAAACTCAGTATGCGAAGCACCAAATTGCATTCCGAAAGCGGTCATGACCTCAGCATTCATTTTGGTCAATGCCTTTTCTATTTTTGTGCCAATTTTACAAGTGGCAGATCTGAACACCCCGCCGCCATGGGCCACTTCGAAAGGCGTATCTAAATATTTGCTCACTCTGGAAAATATGACTTTTCCGTCAAGCGTCAAACTGTCTACATGGTACACATCGCCTGGGGCAAACTTTTCAATTAAATAATTGTCCCGTTCGTCTTGAAGCGCGTTGACTATTTGCCAAAGTTCTTCGCGATTGTTGATCTTCTTAATACCGGTTGCAGAAGCTTCCAAACGCGGTTTTAAGAACCAGGGCGGACTCACATTATCCGCATAAGCATTAATGTCGACGTCATTAAAAAGCGCTGTAAACTTGGGCACATTAACACCTTCCTCCTGCGCTTTCATACGCATGGCCAATTTATCTCTAAAATAGTGTGAGGTGGTTCTCCCCATACCAGGCATTCTGAAGTGTTCTCGTAAAAGCGCTACTTTTTCGACATCAAAATCATCTAAGGCCACAAAACGATCGAATTTTATTGTTCTGAATTTATAAGCAATGCCTTTGGTGACATCATTCTGATTCCAATTTTCCACGTAAAACACATCATCTATGGCTTCCCAAGGCCACACCTCGTGTTCCAATTTCTTTTTGGTCAATAAATACACATTATTGCCTTCAGCTTTACAGCTTTTTATAAAATCGGCGCCTTTATGATACGTGGTAACACATAGAAAATTGAGTGGTCGTTTTGTAGACATATTTTGGTGGGATTTTTAATGATAAAGGATTTCAAATAAGCTTCCCTACTCAAAATCATTCACTGAAGCAACGGTTGCCTCAGCTTAATTCACACACAAAATACAAAATAAACCCTTAGTTCTCAGAAATAGATTTGATATAATCTACCATTAATTGTACACCATAGCCACTTGCACATTTCATTTTAGCATACTTAGAGTCGCCAAACGATACACCCGCAATATCCAAATGCATCCATGCTGGATGCTCTTCTGTAAATGCTTCTAAAAACTTGGCTGCGGTGGTTGCACCGGCAATCGGTTTCCCGCTAAAGTTTCTGAGGTCCGCAATATCACTATCCAAATCACTATCAAAATCGGCAAATAAAGGTAAAGGCCAAACCCGTTCATTAATTTCGAAACCTATTTTTGAAAGATTCTGAGCCATCTCGGTATTGTTAGTAAACATCCCCGCAGCCGAATAGCCCAGAGTTTGTACCACACTTCCGGTCAACGTGGCAAGATCAATGACTTGATTGGGGTGAAATTCCTTGATAATATAATTCAAACCATCTGCTAAGACTAGGCGGCCTTCAGCATCCGTATCAATAATTTCAATGGTTTTTCCAGAATAACTGTTAATGACATCCCCTGGACGGTAACTATTACTATCTACCGCATTTTCTGCAGAAGCTACCACCCCAATAACATTGACGTTAAGTTTCAGTTTTGCCACCAACTCTACAACGCCTAGCACTACAGCAGCGCCACCCATATCGCTTTTCATATAATGAAGATTGGTTGAAGGCTTAATTGACAAACCACCCGTATCAAAGGTGATGCCTTTACCTACCAAACCGATATCTACGGGCGCACCTTCTTTGGGCATATATTGAGTTACAATAACCACTGGCGGATTCACACTGCCTTGCCCTACAGCCATAACGGCGTGAAAACCTTGTGCTTCAAGTTCCTTTTTGTGCAACACTGTGCACGTATAATTAGCATCATGCGCAGAGGCTTGAGCCCACTGCCCTAAAAACTCAGGAGTTTTTTGATTGGCCGGTGCATCTACTAAAGTTTTAATTCTGTTAATGGTTGCGCCAATCGCTTGAGATTCTTCGAGAAGAGCGGTCACGTCTTGGGAATTGACAATTTCAAAGGTAATTGGGCCTTCCTGTTCTTTTTTAGATTTGAAAGTGCCTATGTTATAAGCCGACATTTCTAATCCAATCACCACTTTGCGAAGTTCAGCATCAGAAAAACCTTCTGTGATAATTTGAACGGGTTCTTTCCAATATTTTTTATAATCGAAACTAAGTTTTCTATAAGCGTCATCAATTTTAACGGCATCCCTCTCCTCACCTAGTCCTAGCAAATACACTCTATTGCCTTCTGCACCATATAGCATTTGAACGGTTGAAAATTCGCCATCAAAATCTGGAGTTTTAATAGTGGTATACTGACTAAGATGGTCTAACTGCCCTTTACGACAAGGCACTATGACATCTTGATGGATATTGAGTTGGGTAATGTGTTTAAAAATCATAATATCGAATTAAAAGTAAAGCCATTTGACAGCTTTTGGAAACTCATGTTTCCAATAAATTTCGGCATGCTTTCCTATTTCATTGACTGAAAAATGGAACTCTATCGCATGATTCTCTACCATTTTTTCTCTAAAAATGGCTTCCAATTTCTGAGCGTTTGGCAAATGTTCTGCACTTTCATTACCTCCAGAATACAAATAAATTTTAGACTTTTGTAAAGGCTGAAAAGACTCCGTTTGATTGAAAATTGTTTTCGCAATCCACAGACTTGGCGAAAAGATCATCATTTTACCAAAAACACCCGGATTTGACAATCCCGCATGTAGGCTGATCAGCCCTCCCAACGAACTACCACCAATGCCCGTATTTTGAAAATCAGGCAGCGTCCTATAATTACTGTTAATGTAAGGAATTAATTTTTCAATGATAAACTGAATGTAGAAATTGCCTTTCCCTTCACCATATCTCGGATGGTAATACGGCAAATACTCACTGATACGCTCGTCTTCTCCATGGTCTATAGCAATAACAATAATATCACTCATGCCCTGCTCAGCCAGTTTTGCCAACGACTGATCTATAGCCCAATCGCCAAAAGGAGACATGGGGTTAAACAAATTTTGCCCATCCTGCAAGTACAGCACAGGGAAATGTTTATCCGTTTCATAGTAATTGTAAGGCAACAACGCAGATATTTTTCTGGTAGCCTGCAAATGTGGGATTTCATAAGCCTCTTCAAGAACCTTAATAATAGGTTTAAAATCCGTCATTGAATGTCATAATTATTTACGCGCGAAATTACTGTTTTATGGTTTTATAAACTTGAAATTTATGATTTAATATTTAGTAAAACCATACTTCATGAGCGCTATAACAGTTAACTAATCAATACTACTAGCGGTCCTAGCCATTGATCAAACAAACTCTAATCCCCCCTAAGAGACATAGGAACGATAGGAAAACAGTAAAACTTTGTTTATTCTTTTTTTGTTTCTAACCAATCGTTTAGTTTTGTGCTAGAATCAAAAACCAATGGCACGAAAAAAAGAATATTTAGAAGATGAAGTCATCGAAAAAGCAATGCATCTTTTTTGGCGCTATGGTTACGAAAACACTTCCATGCAAATGCTAGAGAAGGAAATGGGCATTAATAAATTCTCCATTTACTCCAGTTTTGGCAGTAAACATGGTGTTTTTCTCGAAAGTATAAAGGCCTACAAAACCAAGGTGAACGCCATATTTGAAAAATTTAATTCGGCGAACAAGGGTGTTGCGGACATTAAACAGTTTTTCTATGATTCTGTTAGTATAGGTAAAGAAGGCACGCTCAAAGGATGTTTAATAACCAATACCTATTATGAATTTTCAGAGCGCGAAGATGCTTTAATCAATGAACAAATGACTCTGTTTATGGAGCATCTGAAAACTTCATTCATCGAAAAACTAAAAATGGATGCCACCAAAGATGAGACCACTATTTTAAAACAAGCCAATTTCTTACTCTTGGCAAAACACGGTTTAGCAGCGGCCACACGTGTGAATTCTGAGCAGGAGATAGAAGGTTTTATAGAAATGACTTTTAAAAATATTTAACGCTTTTTGAAAGCGCTATATTAAGGATAGTTTACGCACACATAATGCATCTATACTTATCCTTAACAACAAAGCGGTGAATTTTAAAGATGTTCACCCGCAACAAACAACGCAACTAGAGTTGGGTTGCCACTAATTATTAAATTTAAAAATTATGACAAGTTTAAAAATTCACACTATCGAGACTGCACCAGAAGATAGCAAACCATTTTTAGAATACTCACAAAAAGCAAATGGCATGATACCTGGGTTGCACGGTGTATTGGCAGGCTCTCCAGGTCTTCTAGAAGCCTACCAAACGATACATAAGTTATTTACAGAATCATCTTTTGATAATGACGAATTGACCGTGGTGTGGCAAACCATAAACGTCGAACATGCCTGTCATTACTGTGTTCCTGCACATACCGGAATTGCCAAAATGATGAAAGTTGACGAGGCCATTACTGAAGCGCTCCGCAACCAAACCCCATTAGAAAACTCGAAATTAGAAGCGTTACGTACCATGACCTTAAATCTTGTCCGTAATCGCGGACAGGTGAATGCTGCAGAATTAGAGACTTTTTATGCCGCAGGTTATGAAGAAAGACAAGTATTGGATATCATTTTAGGAATTTCTCAAAAAGTGATCAGCAATTACACTAATCATATTGCCAACACCCCTGTAGATGCGCCTTTTGAAAAATTTGCCTGGTCTAAAGAGTATCAAAAGGTCTAAGATTACCAATCAAAACAATAAACCTTCCGTAGTATTTACAGAAGTTATAATAGTAAATTATCCAAAAAACATGAAAGAGAAATTAAAAATAGATATCGTTTCTGATGTGGTATGTCCTTGGTGTACCATCGGCTACAAACGCTTAGAAAAAGCCATTATTGAAATGGGCATTCAAGATCAAGTAGACATTGAATGGCAGCCTTTTGAACTAAATCCAAACATGCCAACGGAAGGACAAAATTTGAAAGAACATCTCGCCGAAAAATATGGGTCTACTTCTGAACAGCAAGATGCATCACACCAACACATGGTTGCTGCGGGCGAAGAGGTCGATTTTAAGTTCGATTATTTTGATGACATGCGAATTGTCAACACCCTCGATGCGCATATTTTATTAGACTACGCCAAGCAATTCGGTAAGCAGACGGAATTAAAGATGCGATTGACAACTGCTTTTTTTAGCGAACGAAAAGATGTTTCAGATAGAGCCGTCTTAAAGCAAATTTTATTGGATGTAAGTTTAAATGCAGATGAAGCCTTAGCAAAGCTCGAGGACGAACAAGCACGAACTGATATAAAGAATGCTGAAGAGTTTTGGCGTCAATTAGGTGTAACCTCAGTACCAACGATTGTATTCAATAGGAAAAGTGCCGTTACTGGTGCACAACCAGTGGATGTCTTTAAACAAGTATTAACGGAACTCATTAAAGAATCCTGATCATCCTGAGTGGGTACATAATCATCAATGTTACGGTGCTTGTAGCCATAGCATTCATGAATTACCTCTTACAGTCAAGAGGTTTAAAGTATTATTAGTAGCTTCATAAATCATCGTTTTAGCGTTTAATAGGGTTAATTCTGTTCGCTGAAACATCAAAAGCAAAAATCATGAGCAGAGGATTTGTAAAGGAAGAGGATCAGGAAGAAGTACCAATGGTGCCACCAAGAGCAGATTTGCCTGAAGGCGCCGTCAACTATGTGACCCAAGTTGGCATGGACGCACTGTTGGATGAGAGAGCGCGTGTAACAGCAGAACGCGATCAATTAGAGGCGATCAATGAAAAGGAAAAACGGATTACTACCAATTATATCAATGCTAAATTGCAGCTGTTAAACAATCGTATTCTAACCGCTAAAATCGTGGATTTATCCAATCAACCTCAAGACGAAGTTCGTTTTGGCGCACAAGTCACTTTAAAGATTGGCAATGAGAAAAGCCTGCAAAAATATCAAATTGTCGGCGTGGACGAAGCGGATATCTCTAAAGGAAAAATTTCCTTTCTATCACCCATAGCCAAGTTATTGACCGACAAAAAAGTGGGCGACGTCGCTGTTCTAAAATTGGCCAAGGAGGATCGAAGTTTTGAAATCAAAAAGATTGATTATCCTTGATTACAACTCTAATAGTGTCTTTCAAAATTATTTAAAACATTATCAAAATTCATAAAAAAAACACGACCTATCATGGTCGTGTTTTATCTATAATTACATCAGTAGCTTATCTTGAGTAATTTGGCGACTCCTCAGTAATGGTCACATCATGTGGGTGACTTTCATTGATTCCTGAAGAGGTGATTTTCACAAACCGTCCGGTTTCCTTTAAGGTTTCAACATCCTTAGCACCACAATACCCCATTCCGGCACGCAGTCCTCCAATAAATTGGTGGATGCTTTCTATGACTTCGCCTTTGTACGGGACACGACCTACGATGCCTTCTGGTACGAGTTTCTTAATATCATCTTCAACATCTTGAAAATAACGGTCTTTACTGCCTTGCTTCATGGCATCTATAGAGCCCATGCCGCGATAAGCCTTAAATTTACGACCTTCGTAAATAATAGTTTCTCCTGGCGATTCTTTAGTTCCTGCCAATAAAGATCCTAACATAACAGTATCCGCGCCCGCTGCAATAGCTTTGGGAATATCGCCCGTATAACGGATGCCACCATCCGCAATCACCGGAACTCCCGAACCTTTAATGGCAGCGGCAACTTCTAAGACTGCAGAAAACTGCGGGAAACCAACACCTGCAACCACACGCGTGGTACAAATGGAACCTGGACCAATGCCCACTTTTATACCATCTGCGCCAGCATCAACCAAATATTTAGCGGCTTCTCCTGTCGCAATATTGCCGACGATAACTTCAAGATTTGGAAAGCGTTTTTTGATGGTCTTCAGAACGGTTACCACACCTTTGGTATGCCCGTGAGCCGTATCAATAATTACCGCATCAACACCAGAATTCACTAATGCTTCTGCCCTTTCTACCGCATCCCCGGTAACACCAATGGCCGCAGCAACGCGCAAACGCCCAAAAGAATCTTTGTTAGAAATTGGCTTGGTGGTTAGTTTCGTTATATCTCTAAAAGTGATTAAACCGGCAAGTTTATAACCTTCGTCAACGATCAATAATTTTTCAATTTTATTTTTTTGTAGAATACCTTCAGCATCTTGTAAAGAAGTACCGATAGGGGCTGTCACCAAATTATCTTTGGTCATCACGTCCACAATGGCACGAGAGCCATCTTTTTCAAAGCGTAAATCACGATTGGTCACAATGCCTTTTAAAACACCTTGATCATCAATAATTGGAATACCGCCAATACTGTGTTCCGCCATGTTTTGGGTAGCATCTGAAACCGTCGCCGTCATTGGTAAAGTCACCGGATCGATAATCATTCCGCTTTCCGCACGTTTCACCTTGCGCACCTCATTGGCTTGTTGCGCAATAGTCATGTTTTTATGCAGCACCCCAATACCGCCCTCTCTAGCCATGGCAATAGCCATTGCGCTTTCAGTAACCGTATCCATAGCAGCAGATACAATAGGAATATTGATCTTGATATTACGGGTAAACTGAGATTGGATATTGACCTCTCGGGGAAGGACTTCGGAGTAGGCTGGGATTAGTAGGACGTCATCATAGGTTAATCCCTCACCTACTATTTTGCTTTCGTGTGCTGTCATTGCAATTGTAGTTTAATTGCGTGCAAATTTACGGAAAAATTATTAAAATTTAAGCCAAAATAAGCACCAAGATGCAATCTTTCACAACGCTGAAAAATTTCTGATCAATTATGTATTCGTTCTCTGGAAGCACACAGGTACAGGACGCTATAAGTAGCAACTGTTCTCAAACAAGAATTTTATATAAAACGTCCTTAAAAAACGGGTATTTTAAATTTTAATTTGAAAGGTCATATACCAATTACGAGGTGCTGACGGAATGATTCCAGGGCCAGGATATCCGGTGGCTCGTCTTGTAAAATAGGCGTTATCCAGTAAATTATTGATGCCTGTTTCCAATTTAAAACGTTTATAAGCATAAGACAAGGACACATCCATAATATCATAACTCGGTATCTCCCCAATAACCCCGCTGATATTGGCTGCTTGAGAATTGGTAGCATCTGTAAACTGTTGCGAGAGGTAGGTATATTGGATATTTGCTAATAAGTTTCGGTATCCGAATTTCAATCCTGTCTTAATATTCACATCTGGCACAAATTCGACTTGATTCCCCACAACCCCAGACTGCTCAGAGGTGGTGTATTCCGAATTGATAAATGAACTATTGATAAAATAATTCATGCTAAACCTATTGTTCAGATTTAAGATTTTTTTCAGATTAAAATCAAATAAAGATTCTACGCCATACATCACGGCGTCACCTACATTTCCGCGTTCGCTAACGATACGACCATCTGAAAGTTCCTTTTGAATAAAACCTATTCTGCCGTTATAAAACAATCCAAAAACGCCCAAATCATAGGACACTAGGTTTTTAAAATTGCCACGAACACCTACATCTGAAGTAAAACCTTTTTCATCCGTAATGTTCGGATTGATGGCGAAAGCCGGATTATTGATGTTGATGTCTGAATACGTTACCGAACGGTAATTTTGGGAAATGTTGCCATAAGCTTCAAAAGCAGTATTCGGCTTATAACTCAATCCTACCCCCAATAGCACGAACGCTCGTTCAAAGTCACGATTATCGGCTACAGATTCTTCAAAAATAACATTTCCAGCAGCGTCCGTATTAATACGCTTGTAAAACCCTTCGCTTTGGGTTTTTATGTATTCGAATCGGAAACCTGGCGTAACTGAAAACTGATCAGTGGCGTAAAGAATGTTTTCTCCAAACACTGCCATATTGAAATTGGGAAAATCAAATGCCGACTGATTGGAATAATTGGGAAATCTATCCGATTGGATTTCAAAATTAGGACCGATACCTTCACTTCCCGGACCTTGCTCCTCGGCGTTATTGGCACGGTAAAATTTTGTGCCCAGTAAAAAGGTAGACGCTTTTTCAAACAGTTCGTATTTACTAAGAATTCGAGCTTCAAAACCATAATTTTTAAAATCGCCTTTTATCAAATCTCGTTCCTGCATTGGGTCAATTTGATCTACCCGATTGGTCCGAAACCCCAGGGCGTAGCGTGAGGCATTCAGGCCAAAGGCATTAAAGCTAAAATTGGTGTGTTCTGAAAATTTATGATCAAAATTGAAATTGTACAACAACCAATCCACCTGAAACCAATTTCGCGAGCGGTTACTTTGATAAGGATCGTTTTCAAACATTTGGTCAGTAAGTCCACCACCTTGTTGCGCCAAATAGCGCAAGTAACTGACTTCGCCATTTAGGGAAGTCTTTTCATTAAACTGATACCCAATATGGACATAGGCGTTTTTCGATTCAAACTCCGAATTAGGTCGGAAGCCATCCCCTTTTTTATAGTTGAAATATCCGTAATAACTCCACTTGTTTTTTGTACCACTAACACTAGTGAAATTGGTATAAAGACCAGAACTGCCCACAGTGTTTCTAGTAATCAGTTCAAAAGGTTTATCCGGATGGGGTGCTTTCATCTTAAAATTGATAAGACCGCCAAATTGGGTGCCGTATTGTAAGGATGCCGCTCCTCGAATGATTTGTATTTCACTGAGGCCTTCAGAAGCGGGAGTATAATAACTTTCAGGATACCCCAACACATCAGCACTGATGTCATATCCATTTTGTCTGGTATTAAAATTAGCCGTTCTGTTCGGGTCTAAACCACGTCCGCCAACATTGAGCTGTAATCCTGCATCATCATTTTGGTAAATGTTTAATCCTGCCACTTGGCTGTAAATTTGTCGCGCATTATTGGAAGCCAAATTGGCCATGGACTGTTCTACCAAAACCACTTCTGTTTTCCTTCCTGCAAATATAGATGTGCCTTCAACATCCTTCAATCGGGAGAGTTCAAAAACTTTCGTCTTTCTCGCCGTGATTTCCACTTCTGACAAAGCTACGCCAAGAGCTTTTAAAGACACATTTAATTCGGTATCAGTAGTCACTTTTAAGACCTGCTCCTTCGCTTCAAATTCGTAAGAAAAAAAGACCAAAGTAAGGTCACTTTTTTCAGTTTTAAAAGTGTAGAATCCTGCTGCATCACTTTTGGTCAAGAGGCCGGAAACCTTGTCATAAACCTCCACGTTGGCCACTGGCCGCTGCGTTTGGGAATTTATAACAACTCCAGAAATAGTGTTTTGTGATAGCGCTGACAGCCCTACCAATAACAGTAGTACGATACTAAAATCCTTTAATTTCATCATGTAATGGTAAAATCCAGCGTTTAGGCCGGAATGATTCTTTTTCTTTATATAAATCCGTAGTTGTGTTAATATACGGCTGACTTAAACGTCCGTTTAGCGCTACATAACTTTCTGCGAATACTTGTACATTTTTATGACCTTGACTTTTAAAATGGTCGCCCAAATAATGGGCATATTCCAAGATAAAATCTGGTTGAAAACTCATTTGTTTTTCCTGAAGTGGGGTTAAAAAATCTGAATTGTCAACTAAAAAACCATGCCCAGTTTCGGCATCAACAATTTTGAATGTGGTGTAGCCCATCTTTTCCATGAGCATCACTCGCCAAGAGAATCGATAGCCCTCCTCTGTCCAAAATAATTCATCGGGATAAAGGAGATAGCGAAATGGAAATACCATCTGAAAAACAAAAAACACCGCAATAATCGGAAGGATGATTTTCCGATTTGTGTAGTGGTAAACCTCAGCTCGCCAAGTTTGAGAATTGATGTTTAAGGGCTTTAATAAGATTTTGATAACGCTTAAAATACGTCGATGGAAATTCGCATCAAAGAAAATAAGCGCTGTCACGATCATGATGTAGGGAAACATCCCAATCGGGAACAATACCCGTGTAAACACATGAAAGAATACTACCAATGCAAAAGCAAACCAACGGGTGCGTTTATAAAATAACAAAAATGGAATACATAAATCATACAACATTCCGGACCAACTCATGGCATAATGGACCCATTCTTGTTGCATAAATGACACCCCTACAAACGGCAAATCGTATTTAGAAGGCAGCCATATTCTTAACGGCATGGCTTTAAATAACCAATCGGAATTTAATTTTGCAAGGCCTGCATAGATATAAACGATGCTGACCAATAATTTGATACTGTCAATAGTCCATTTTGGAATGGACGTATAAGTTCTTTTTTTAAGAAGATTATCGACCGAGAAATAAGCGTTCGCTGGCAAGAACACCATTAAAAAACTCAAAACACTTATAAAATAATAATGATTGAGATACGCGGTCTTATCCATGAGTTCAATGTAGGTGAAACTCAGAAAAAAGGTGATGATGGCCAACCGATATTTGAGTCCGATGGCCACAAGAAAAGCAGAAATCCCACAAAGAGCAAAAATAAGATAGGTATAGTCGCCGATGGGTTTAATCCATTCAAAACCGTAATATGAAAAATGGAATTTAGGTAACACGTAAAGAGTTTTAATCCACCCATGCCACCAAAAGCGTACAATACTTAAAAGCATCATCACGCCAAAGCCTATCCTGAAAACAGCTAAAGGTGCCGCGGAAGTTGGTGTATTCAGATATGTTTTAAACCTAGTGTTCATAAAACCAAAAAAAAGATTCTCTAAGCTGTTTAAAGAATCTTCTTTTTTATATTAGTTCAAAAAATAATTAATCCCCGTCAGCATCTATATAATCTACGCTGATATTAAATGCCTGAACCATATCAACCTTTAAATAGACTACTGCACGTTGTAGAGCATCATAGGCAGCCGTCATTTTCGAATTGTCAGCATTTATTTGGGCACTAAAATTGGAGTCTAACGCTTGAATTTTGGTACGTGCTAAATCGAATTGATTGTTTATTAGCATGCTGAGTTTCTCTCCTTCTTTATTTGTCTCTAAATAATCGAGATAGGTTTTAAAACTTGCACCAGTTGCAGAGCCGTTAAATGATTTGCCATTAAAAACATTCTGAACCGCATTTAAAGCTTCAAGACTCAAGGCTTTTGAAACTTTCTGATTGTAATACCCTTCTACCTTATTTGGTAAAGGTGTTGAAGAAAATACGCCTGCTGGAATTCCAATTTTATTGGCACGTAAGCCCTTTTCGTAATAGAAAATATAGTCATTTACAAACTTGTTCAACGAGCTTGTCGCTGTATTTTGTGAAGAATTCACGAATTGGTCACGATACACGGTTGTCCAATCTGTAATCACATCTTTTGTCAACTTATCCATTTGATTGATCACTGCGGTCAAATAATCTTTATACCCTTGGGCATTTTTATCTGTAGAAAATTTGGCAATAATCCCCGCATCATCTGCTGCAAGTCCGTACAATAAATAATCTAGCGCCGGAAACCCTTGTGCATCATGATAACTTGGTGTGTTCAAATCAAAAGCGCCGGTCAAAACCCCATTTTCGATATCAGACACCGTTACCGGATAAATATTCATAAAGTAATAATATTGATTTAAAGCTTCAGCCTTCCCAATATTATACATTTCTAGGTGCTGCCATGCACTATACGCTGTTAGCCACGTTTTGCGCGCTGCATCTAACGTATTCTGATTTGGTGTGGCCACAAAAGCGTTAATAGAGCCTTTTAAATTGGTCAATTTTATACCAAAATCTTGGTACGCTGGTATAATGATATTATCGGCAAGGTTTTTCAGCAGTGCCGAGCGGTCAAAGGTATCGGTTGTGCCACCTTGCGAGGAGTCATCTGAAGAACTACAGGCCACGATAAGGGCCAAACTGAATACTAAAGCTATTTTTTTTAACATGGAAAATTATATTTTCTTAATGTGTCTGCAAATTTAAATAAGTAGTGATTGCATTCCTAATAATGCAACCACCACCTCATCTATTTTAATATTAATTAGCTGCTGCCACTGGAAATCCAAATTTTGAAGCAATTGTTCCCGATATGCTGTCTAAAGTTTCTGGAGTTACATCCCAAAATCCATTTTCAGCCAACAATGTGTCCATAAATGCGGTTACTTCTGCATTAGTAAAATAAGGACTATTGGTATTTGGCTGTCTTGTAAATTGCAAACTGTTGATAAACCCTAAAGCTTCAGATAAGGCATGAAATGCTTTTGCGGTATCTCCTGCTGCCATACTAAGTTTTCCTTCTTGCAAATAATGAACTGCACGAACGGCAGGCACTAAGGAAACATTTTTTCTAATGATGGCCACTTGTTCATCTCTTAAGTCATAGTTTTTGGCCACAATAGCAGCTCTTCCCAATTTGAAGGCATCATAAACCGCAGCAGCCGTACCTGCAAAATCAGCATCGGCGTCTACTTGATTTAAATAGGTATTCAAGAAACTATCCGCACCTAATACGGGCACTGCAGGATCCACTTCATTGCCGTACAAATAGCCATAAGCTTCATCCCATTTGTGCTCCATAGTGGTATAGAATTTACCTGACTCCACAATAGCGTTGTCATTGTTTTGAATATTTGAAGCTTCATCTAACACAGAAGTACTCAGGTAATTGTTAAGCATTTGGTCAGTCATTAACCCACCAATCAGTGTTTTTGCTACGGCTTGATCCAATTCAAGACCTTTACCATTTACATATCTCACAGCTCCGCCTCCTGCTTGTTGCAATTGACCCGCTGATCCAGCGGTTGCTGTCATCTCCCAATTTGGAAACACTGTAGTTGCTTGTTGCTCAATCCAAGAATCCATAAGACTCTTAATTTCGTTTGATAGTGTGGTGTTTGCACCAAAAAGGTCTTTGGATGCTGCTACTTTATTACGTACATTTTTCTTAGAAGCATTTAACTCAGCATCTGAAAAATCAATGTCCCCCTCACGATGGGAAAATAAGGCTTGTAATTCAGCGGCTGATTTTGTATTATCTTTTAAGGCAGAACGCAATTCCATGGCCATCTTAATCCTCGTTGTTTGACCATTAAAATCTACAGTAGAATTTCCATCACGTGTAAATTTGTAGGTTGCAGGTGCTTCCACCGTTATCGTTGGGTTGTTAACCTCGTCATCACTTGAACAGGATGTCAATAAAGTGGATGTTATGGCTAATCCTAATAAAATTTTTCTCATTGTTATTTAGTCTTAATATAAATAGTGTTTGATTTCGGCACAAAAGTAAGACATGGAATTAAAAAAATCAAAGCTTATTTAGATTAATTTAAAATAAGAGTTGAACAGCACCCTTATTTTTCTGATCTTAAGAAGCTAAGAAATTGCTAGTGATAGCTGGAGAAAATTTTTGTGGCTTCGTTGTAGGCACTTTCGAAGCTTAAGGCATTCAAATCTGAACGTTGCTTACTGGTAAAATAGGAGAGTAATTTCTCGGTGGGCATATTTCCGGTGAGATCATCCTTGGCCATAGGGCATCCGCCAAAACCTTGAATAGCGCCGTCAAAACGTGCGCATCCCGCCTTAAAGGCAGCATCTACTTTTTCGTGCCATAAAGCGGGTGTTGTATGTAAATGCGCTCCAAACTCGATATGGGGATATTTCGGAATCAAATTAGAAAACAAATAGTTGATATTTTCCGGATTGGAAGTTCCTACAGTATCACTCAACGAAAGAATCTTTACGCCCATATTAGCCAAGCGTTCTGTCCAATCTCCCACAATATCTACATTCCATGGATCACCATAAGGATTACCAAATCCCATAGAAATATATACCACAACATCCTTATTGGTCTTATCGGCAATTTCTAAAATCTCATTTAGAGTGACAACAGACTCTGCAATAGTTTTATGAGTGTTCCGCATTTGAAAGTTCTCAGAAATGGAGAATGGATAGCCCAAGTAATTAATTTCTGGATGTACTGAAGCCTCTTCAGCCCCTCGAGTATTTGCGATAATGGCTAAAAGTTTGCTGGTTGTTTTAGAAAGATCTAATTTGGAGAGCACCTCAGCAGTATCTACCATTTGTGGAATGGCTTTGGGCGACACGAAACTTCCAAAATCAATAGTGTCAAAACCGACACGCAACAGCGATTGGATGTACTGTACTTTTTTATCTGTTGGAATAAAGTCCTTGATGCCTTGCATGGCGTCGCGCGGACATTCTATGATTTTTACGTGTTGCATGGCTTCAAAGATAGGAATTCATTTGAAGACAAAATCCATCCCTTTAAAAAAATCACTTCAGAACGGTAAACATGCTTTTTTAGGCAGCAATGATATACAGCGCAATGCCGACAAACACGAGAATTTGGAGCCATTTTAAAAATACGCCAATCCCCTTTTTCTCTAAAATCACATTTGAAATTCGGCCTGCCAATAGAGCGATGGCACTAAAGACTAGAAACGACACCAACATAAAGACCAAACCTAACACATAAAATTGAACCACAGTATTTCCGGCTTTATCCCACAGAAATCCAGGGAAAAATGCTAGAAAGAAAATCATCACTTTCGGATTCAAAAGATTCATAACTACCCCCGTCTTAAAAAGTGACCAATAGGATTTTTTAGGAGCATCTGAAGTTATTAAAATGGTATGATCGCTCCGATACACCGTATAGGCCAAATAGAGCAAATAGCATGCTCCCAATACTTTTATAACATAAAATAGAGATTCTGAGGTAGTAATGATTGCTGAAATGCCAAAAGCCAATAAACTGGTATGCACTATGCACCCACTGATTAATCCGGCCGTTGTGGCAATACCGCTTTTCGTCCCGTTAATTAATGATTGGGTCAGGACATAGATGTTGTCCGGTCCTGGAGAAATGGCCAAAGCAAGGGTGGCTAGGGAAAAGGAGATAAGCGTTTCAAACATGGTGAGGCAGCACAGATCAATTTGAGTTGAGTCAATAAAATTTATAAGTTTTAAACCTTGCTTAAAAGTGCTTTATTAATGTCTTTAATCAATTGGGGCCCTTCGTAGATAAAACCAGTATACAACTGTACCAAATCCGCGCCTGCATCCAATTTTTCTAAAGCATCTTTCGCGGTATGGATCCCTCCTACACCAATAATTGGGAATGCTTTTTGACTTTTTTCGGCTAAAAACCGAATCACTTCCGTGGAGCGTTGGGTTAATGGTCGCCCACTTAATCCTCCCATTTCATTCTTATGATCGCTTTGTAAACCTTCTCGAGAAATAGTGGTATTGGTTGCAATAACCCCATCTATTTTTGTGATGGCCACGATATCTATAATATCCAGGAGCTGCTCGTTCGCTAAATCGGGCGCTATTTTTAAAAGGATAGGTTTGCGCTGTGGTTTTAGATTGTTTTTATTTTGAAGCGTTTGCAATAAATCGGTTAAGGGTTTCTTTTCCTGCAAAGCCCTTAGATTTGGAGTATTGGGAGAGCTGACGTTGACCACAAAATAATCGACATAATCGAACAGAGCATCAAAACAGATGATATAATCATTAACGGCTTCTTCATTTGGCGTCACCTTATTTTTACCAATGTTACCGCCAATTAAGACATGATTTTTATCCCCTACTGCGGCATTAGATTTTAAACGCTCTACTGCTTCGTCTACCCCGCCATTATTAAAGCCCATTCTATTGATGATGGCGGCGTCTTCCTTTAATCTGAACAATCGCGGTTGTTCATTTCCGCCTTGCGGTTTTGGAGTAACCGTGCCAATTTCAATAAAACCGAAGCCTATATTTGACAGCTCCTTGAACAGTTTGGCATCTTTATCAAAACCCGCGGCAAGACCTACCGGATTGGGAAATTGAAGACCAAAGAGCTCTCTTTTTAATAATGGATTATCAACGTGATCTTTCGTTTTAAATAGTCCGCCCAGACCAACCGTATTGGCCAAGCGTATCATTTTGAAGGTAAAATGATGGACAGATTCAGGATCGAAAGAAAATAATAATGGACGCAGTACGAATTTATACATAGGATACAAAAATAAAAAACTACCCAAATATAGGGTAGTTTTTAAAGTGAATCATTTTAAATAAAACTATTTGAGGTTTAAACTTAGCCTTGCAAACAAAAAACGGCCACCTACCCCAAATTGTTGTGCTCTTCTGGACCAATCAAAGCGTCCATCACTACGATTGTTGCCCAGACCATCAATGTCTGTTTTCAAACGGTCAGGATAAATATCAAAAATATTATTCGCGCCAACGGTAATCATAAAACTTTCCGCGAGACGGTATCCAACGGAAAGATCCGTGACAATTTTTGAGCTGAAAATTTCCTGTAATGCAGGATTGGTGGTTGCCTCTGTCACCTCTCCAAAGTAAACATTTCGCAAGAAAAAGTTAAATGCGCCAGAACTTAAGGTATGAGATAAGTTGACTTTGGTACTTGGCACCGCTTCTTCAAGATATATCCGGCTGTCTTCCGGGAAATAGGTACCTACCAATCCTGCATCCTCAAGCACACGAGAGGCTTTGATTGCTCCAACTTGCTTAGTTTGGGAGAAGGTTGCCGCCAAATCATTTTTAAGAAGCATGTCCGTACCGACATTCATGCGGTGGGTCACTACCAAATCTAAGCCCTTAGATTCCGTATCAATGGCATTGGCAAAAAAGGAAGCTGCCGTAGCATTGGCTTGCGCTAATAATTTATCCAATTCTGATCCTGTGCCCGGTCCTGCAAATTGACCCGTATAAACCACTCTGTCATCAATAGCCACAAAATAACCATCTAAGGTGATGTTGATGCCCGCATCAGGTAATTTAACAGTGACACCTAAACTGACACTTTCTGAAGTTTCTTGTTTCAGTTCAGGAATGCCCAATAATTTTGCGGCACGACTGTCATTTGCAAACGTTCCCACTTCTTGAGGATTGCCATTCTGATCAAAAATTGTGGAGGTTGAATTAAAGTATAACTGATGTAATGACGGTGCTCTAAATCCTGTATTACCCGCAACTCTTAAGTTTAAACTTTCACTAACCTTTAAAAGAGCGGCCAATTTAAAATTGATAGTAGAACCAAAATCAGAATAATCTTCAAATCTGGAGGCGAGACTTAATAAAAAGGATTCTGTAATGTCCGCCTCTAAATCAATATAACCCGCCACACTGTTGCGGCCTCTATTAACCTCATTTTTAGGACTAAATCCCGGAAAAACCTGAGAACCGCCAGGACGTGCACTTCCAAAAAAGTCGACCGCTGGTTGTTGCGTAGACAAAGTGATGCCTTCGCCTTGAGCGGTATATTGCAAATAGGACGCTGCTTCACCGGCCTCAATCTCATAATTCTCTAAACGGTATTCCGCGCCAAACGCCACGTTGAGTCCTGAGAAAACGTCCTCATAGAAATGATTAAGGTCTAAGTTAACAGTGTTCTGTGCAAAATTAAAGCCGCCAGCATCAAAAGTGGTAGGCGACGCATTTTGTAAAGAGGCGTTAAAAGTGTTCCCAATCGTATAGATAAACTTGTTCTTACCATAAGTGTTACTAAAATCAGCATTCCAATCGCCAATTTTGCCTTTGACACCCACAGAGAGGGATTGATCGGTGATTGTCGAATTTATTTCCGGTAAAAATCCATTAATGTAAGCTGGTGTATAGGTTCTACTCTGATTGGGCAGACGAAAGAAACCGCCAGAGTTTCCGGTACGGGAACTCAGCCCGCCGAAAGAATACACTTCAGAACCGTTATCATCTAAAGGCAAAGAAAAGTTCGCAAAAAATCGACCTCCTCGCACTTCGGATTGTCCGACACGCATATTAAAATCTGAGCGGGCCAGGTTTCTACTGGCCAATTCGGCATCTGTATTATTCGCGCCCAGAATGGTCCGCAAATCGGCTTTGGTAGCGTTAGGATCCAAATTAAACCCGGCTTGGTTCCCATAATTAATGACATCAGCGACATCATCATCCAACAATTTCGATAAATCATAGCCGTCCGCAGAGGCAAACCGTTCTACCGTATTATATTTATTAAATACTGAACCTTCCCATTCTTTCATCCGGTTGTAATCATCTCTATAATCAAAATCTCCCGTAAAGTTGATATACCCGCCTTTATCGCCAATGTTTAGACCATAATTGGCACTAATATTTGTGGTCGCTCCATCCACACCCCCTGTTTGTTCATTGGCATTTTTGGTGAAATGTGCTCCTGTGGTGACATTTAGTTTTAGTTCGTTTGTGGCATTATCAAGTACAATATTAATGACCCCTGCAATGGCATCACTACCGTATTGTGCAGCGGCACCGTCTCGCAACACTTCAATACGTCGGATGGCTGCGGTGGGAATGGCATTTAAATCAGTCCCTACGCTTCCTCTTCCAAAGGTACCATTGACATTGATCAGGGAGGAGGTGTGGCGACGTTTACCATTGATCAACACCAAAACCTGGTCTGGTCCGAGTCCTCTTAATGAAGCAGGATCTATATGATCAGTACCATCAGCAATGGTTTGGGTATTTGAGGTAAATGATGGCGCTACAAAATTTAGGATTTGATTCAGATTGACTTGCGGACTGCTTCCTGTAATTTCAGAAACATCAATCACATCTACCGGCGACAAGGAGTTGACCGCAGTCCTGGCTGGATTTCTACTCCCAATCAGGTTGATTTCATTTAAGGACACCCCAGGCTTCATAGTTACATTTAGCGTTGTTCCATCTACCGTCAGCTCTTGGGAATTATAACCCACGTAAGAGAATATCAATTTGTCTCCAACATCAGCCTTTACCTCAAATTTACCATCAAAATCGGAAATTGTACCCGCTAAAGTGCCTTTTACCACAATGGTAACACCACTTAAAGGTTGGTTGTTCTCATCTTTCACAACACCCCCAACTTTTTGGGCATGTAATGAATACGAAAACATAATCAGCAAAATTAAAATGTAATTTTTCATCATAATATATGGTTTAAAGATTAATGATTCATAAGAAATTCCCATAACGCAACTATCCAATAAGCTTATAGAAAGCTTAGAGCAATATGCTTAAAAAGCTATAATTCACCATCTTAAGCTTAAAACAAAACGGCTAAGCTGGAGTATATTTAATCTTAAAAAATTACTAGCGGGGCTTCGAATAGATGCTAATTGATGCTAAAAAACAGAGGGGACAAGGTGCTAAGCGCAAGCAAAAAGAAGGTAGGGTTGATTTATAAAAAATCCTGTTTTGTCTGCAATTACACTACAATGATTGTAAACAACTTTTGATTTAAAAATTCTTATATAAGTCGTTAAATCACAATTAATATGATTAAATAAACGCAAAAAATTAACACTTAATTCAATCTTATTACTCAAATATAAGAAAACAATTGATTGATTGCGTTAATTTCTTTAATAAAGTAGTTAAGGTCACACCGTTATAATGGGAATATTTACTGAAAATATTATTACATAGTAATTGTTCATTTGAATATGCTTTATTTTGCATCGTTAAAGAAAAATAATATGATTGACAAGAAACACATCATTGACAGATTTATAAGCTACGTCAACATTGACACGGAATCCGACCCAAATTCTGACACTACCCCAAGTACCGAAAAGCAATGGGATTTAGCCCATGTCTTGGTTAAGGAACTTACGGCAATTGGCATGAAAGACGTCTCTATAGACCAAAACGCTTATATTATGGCCACGTTGCCCAGCAATGTTGACCATGAGACGCCAGTAATTGGTTTTATCTCTCACTTTGACACCTCTCCTGATTTTACAGGAGCCAATGTGAACCCACAAATTATAGAACAGTACGATGGAAAGGACATTGTTTTAGATGCCGAGAAAGACATTGTTTTATCTCCTGATATATTTGACGATTTGCTGCAATATACAGGACAAACACTCATCACTACAGACGGGAATACGCTTTTGGGCGCTGATGATAAAGCTGGAATTACAGAAATCGTTTCTGCAATGGAATATTTAATTCAGCATCCGGAAATTAAACATGGCGAAATTCGCGTCGGATTTACCCCAGATGAGGAAATTGGACGTGGTGCCCATAAATTTGATGTTGAAAAATTTGGTGCCGAATGGGCTTATACCATGGACGGAAGCCAAATTGGCGAATTGGAATTTGAGAATTTCAATGCCGCCGGCGCTACCGTTAAAATAAAAGGCACTATTGTGCATCCTGGATACGCCAAAGGCAAAATGGTTAACTCCATGTATATTGCAACGGAGTTTATCAACTCACTCCCTATGCTGGAAACACCGGAACACACCGAAAATTACCAAGGATTTTTCCACTTGGCCAGCATCGACGGCAGTGTGGAAGAAACAGTATTAAAGTATATTGTCAGAGATCATGATAAGGACCATTTTAACGCTCGGAAAGAAGCCATGCGCCAGTTGACCTTTGATCTTAACACACAATATGAACGGGAAGTTGTTACCATTGAAATTAAGGATCAGTATTTCAACATGAAAGAACAAATTGAGCCGGTCATGTATATTGTCGATATCGCGGAAGAAGCAATGCTTGCCCTAAATATAAAACCCCTTATAAAGCCAATCAGAGGCGGCACAGATGGTTCGCAATTGAGCTATATGGGATTGCCATGTCCTAATATTTTTGCCGGAGGCCATAATTTCCACGGCCGTTATGAGTATGTTCCTGTAGAGAGCATGATAAAGGCGACAGAAGTGATTTGCAAAATTGCGGAGTTAACGGCAATCAAAGCCTTGGACAACTAAGAATAATTGCCATAAATCGTTGCAACCAAAAAAAAATGCCTCGTTCGTTTAAAAAATAATCAAACAAAAAAAGCCACTTTTCAGTGGCTTTTTTAAAAACTATAATCTCAGATTATTTTGTAGTAGTTGTTGTCGTTGTTGCTGGATCAACATTGAGCTTGCTGCTCATTTCCATTGAAATTGCCGAGCGATCAAACTTGATTTTTCCTGCTAAAGTTTCAATAACACAACTGCTATCTTTATCATTTAAGTCGACAATCTTACCATGCATTCCGCTTTTTGTAATGACTTTATCGCCTCTCTTTAATTCACTTGCAAATTTTTTCTCCTTTTTAGCGCGTTTCATCTGTGGTGCAATCATAAAAAAATACACTACAGCAAACATGGCTATAAAAGGTAAAAACGAACTGATTCCTTCTCCCATTGATTCTTAAATATTATTAATCGTGATTATGGCCTTCATGACCAGGTTGTGTGCTCGATTTTCGAACTGGTTGTTGCATGATCGATTGTGTACCACTTTGAACAGCTGGCTGCATTGGACTATCACCACCTTCAATCATTGCTTTAATTCTTACCGTTTCTGCACCTTTTTCAGTATTGGTAGACATGGTGATCGATTTTGTAACCATCCCATTTCCTTTCCCGTCAAACTTGACATTAAATTCTCCAGTTTCGCCAGGTGCAACTTGTTTTGTCCAATCTGATGGTACGGTACATCCGCACGTACTTTGAATGTTACTAACAACTAATGGAGAAGTACCAGTATTTGTATATCTAAATACAGTTTCTACTGGAGTTCCATGTTGTATCGTACCAAAGTCGTGTTCAATTTCTTCAAATTCAATCACTGCAGAGCTACCAGAATTAGCATCTCTTTGTGCTGCTTCTGCAACATTTTCTGATTTAATTTTTGCAGTAGCGTCTTCTTTACAAGACATAAAAGCTAACATACATAGTGCGCTAACACCTAACATCATTTTTTTCATTGTACTCTATTTTAAAATGTTTTAATTAAAAACAAATTTGAAAGGGTAAAAATAAGCATTATTTCTTATTACATCAACCCGCGTCCTATTTTATTTAAATCGCCATTCTCGGTGTATTCCTTAACTATTTTATCTAAAATTCCGTTAATAAAAAAACTACTCTTTGGCGTGGAGTATTCCTTAGCGATATCAATATATTCATTGATGGTCACCTTTACAGGGATGGATGGGAATTTTTGAAATTCGCAAATGGCCATTTGTAATAAAACGGCATCTAAACTAGCAATGCGATCGGCATCCCAGTTTTTTGTTTTAGCGGTGATTTCTTCATGAAATTTCGATCTGTTCAGAATGGACTTCTTAAACAAGGAGGTCGCAAATTCCCTGTCCTCTGTGTCCTTAAACAATTTTGGAGTAAAGTAAGTGGCATTGTTTTCTGGCCTTACTTTTCTTAAAAGCTTTAAAATACCCGTATTAACCACAGGTAAATCGTCTAGCCAAGTCAATCGTTTGTCTTCTATATAATCGTAGAGCTTTTCATTAGGCGCTACAATTTCAGTAAAAACATCAACAATAAAATTCCGGTCTTCTTTAAAATCCGATACTGAAGTGGCCATATAATCTTTATACAGCTCACTTTCCAAAATGCTTTTAAAAATGATGTCTACGTATTCAAAATCGAGATACCAATAATCGATTTTACGTTTTTCCATCTCAATTTGAAGCCCTCTGTCTTCTCGTAGGAGTTGTAAAACTTCGTTATTAATAAATTTGGTGTTGGGATTTTTTTCTTCTTTAGTTGCTAAAATTTTACGTTGGGATTTATCTTGATAATCTTCCGCACGTTTTTGCACTTCAATTAAAAGCGATAACATTAAGAGGTGTAAATCATACATGTGATCTAGACTTTGCAGCAAGAACCGCTCATCTTTTTTAAAATCATCACTTTCTCCACCTTTATACGCATAAAGGGTTTGCATCACTTTTATACGAATATGTCTTCTATTTAGCATTTGTAAGAACTTATTAAATTAAAAGGGCGAAAAGTCCATTCGACTTTTCGCCCTGCAAAAATAGTATTAATTTATAACTTCAAAACAAATTTAGAAGATATATTGCCTTAATTTGCTTGTTCACTTTTTCTCTTGGCAATCCGTTCCTTGGCCGTATTTACCGCAGCCACATTTGGAGTAACACCATTGGCAGCCGCCCGTTCCAAGATTTCTAAGGTCGTATTGTATATGTTTTCTGTTCTACGCATAATTTCCTGTTTATCATACTTTTCAAGCTCAGCATACACATTAATAATACCGCCGGCATTGATCACAAAATCGGGCGCATACACAATTCCTTTTTCCTGTAATAGCACGCCGTGCCGATCTTCAGCCAATTGATTGTTTGCCGCTCCGGCGATCACCTGAGCTTTTATCTTATTAATGGTGTCATCATTAATTGTCGCACCTAATGCACATGGCGCATAGATGTCCATGGTCTGGCTAAAAATATCGTTTCCTTTATAGCTAGATACGCCATAAGACCTACTCACCTGGTCCATACGCTCCTCACTCAAATCCGTAATGGTCACATTCGCACCTTCCTTAACCAAATAGCCTACCAAGGCCTCTCCTACGTTACCAATGCCCTGAACAAAGACTGCTTTACCATTTAAATTATCAGAACCAAATTTATACTTTGCCGCTGCTTTCATGCCCATAAAAACACCGTAAGCCGTTACGGGCGATGGATTACCAGACCCGCCTTTACTTTCAGAAATCCCCGTAACGTGCGGCGTCACCTCTCTTACAATATCCATATCTTCAGTGCTCATCCCTACATCTTCTGCCGTAATATACTTGCCGCCCAAGGAGTTGACAAACTCTCCAAATTTTCGCATCAATTCTGGTGTTTTTTGAGTTTTGGCATCGCCAATAATGACTGCTTTGCCCCCTCCCAAGTTTAATCCGGTTATGGCCGATTTAAAGGTCATCCCTCTACTGAGACGTAAAACATCATTTAAGGCCTCCCATTCGTTGGCGTAATTCCACATGCGCGTCCCGCCTAAAGCTGGGCCTAAAACGGTATTATGGATACCAATTATTGCTTTTAAACCAGTATCTTTGTCGTTGCAAAAAACAATTTGTTCATGATTATCAAAAGAAAGTTGTCCAAAGACAGGGTCTGCCTTGGCAATTTCCTTAGCACTTATAATTTGTGAATTCATATAATTTTATTTTATTCAGCTTTTTTAGAGTTTCTAAAAATTCTAGATAAAAATAAATTAATATTACAGTTTTAGCAAAAATATAGTAGCTAAATTATCATATCGCCAACACAAAACGGTTTAGTACATTAAATGAAAGAATTAAAACACGTTAATAAATATTTTTATAAATACAGATACAAGCTGCTCGCAGGAATTTTAATAACCATTGTTGCGCGAATCTTTCTTCTTTTTACGCCTGAATTAGTTGGGAATTCTGTTGATGTGATTGATAATTACAGAAAAGGCATCACCACGGATATTGATGTTGTAAAAAGCGAACTATTGGTTAATATTCTGTACATCGTTGGTGCAGCAATCATAGGTGGAATTTTTACTTTTTTGATGCGTCAGACCATCATTTATGTGTCTCGAGAAATTGAATATGATTTAAAAAACGAGGTGTATCAACAATACCAACGCTTATCTTTAGATTTCTACAAATCTAACCGTACGGGTGACTTAATGAGTAGAATTAGCGAAGATGTCGGCAAAGTCAGAGAATATGCAGGTCCTGCACTTATGTATAGCATCAATACGGCCACCTTATTTATTATTGCTTTAATTTTGATGTTCAGATCCGCTCCAGAGCTTACCTTGTACACCATTATCCCCTTGCCTATTCTCTCCTATTTTATTTATATTTTAAGCAAAAAAATCCATAAGCGCAGTACTATTGTGCAACAATGGCTCTCTAAGTTGTCTACTTTTTCACAAGAAACTTTTAGCGGTATCAGCGTCATCAAATCCTATGGTTTGGAAGGCAGTACCAATGCTGATTTTGACAAGTTGTCAGCAGAGAGCAGGCAAAAAAACATTGATTTGGTTAAAATCCAGGCCTTGTTTTTTCCTTTAATGATCTTTTTAATCGGGTTGAGTAATATCATCGTTATTTATATTGGCGGTAAACAATATATTGATGGTGAAATTGAAAGTTTAGGCGTCATTGCGAAATTTATTATCTACGTCAATTTACTAACCTGGCCTGTAGCCACCGTAGGCTGGGTAACTTCTGTAGTACAACAGGCGGAAGCTTCTCAAAAACGAATCAACGAATTTTTGAAGCAGGAACCAAGCATAAAAAACAACAACCCTGAGCCTTCAAATATTGAGGGACATATTGCCTTTAATAAGGTCAGCTTTACCTATCCGGATACCAATATTCAAGCCTTGAATAATGTGAGCTTTGAGTTGAACAAAGGCGAAACGATGGCTATCATTGGCAAAACAGGCTCTGGAAAATCAACCATTCTCGACCTTATTGGTCGTTTATATGATGTGCAATCAGGTGAGATCACAATTGATGGTACGCCTATTGAAAACCTGAACTTAACGAGTTTAAGAAATAATATGGGCTATGTGCCGCAAGATGCTTTCTTATTCTCCGACAGTATCCGCAATAACATTATGTTTGGAAAAGAGAACGCTACGGAAGAAGAGGTGATTAATGCAGCTAAAAATGCTGATGTCCATAAAAATATTAAAGGCTTTGTCAAGGGTTATGACACTGTTTTGGGCGAGCGCGGTATCACGCTTTCTGGAGGACAAAAACAGCGTATCTCCATTGCGCGCGCCATTATTAAAGCACCTCAAATTTTACTTTTTGATGACTGTTTATCGGCCGTAGATACGGAGACCGAAGAAAAAATCCTCAACAATTTAAAAAGGATTACCCAAGGTAAAACAACCATAATTGTGAGCCATCGTATTTCTTCTGCCAAGGGCGCGGACAAAATTATTGTGTTAGACGATGGTCAAATCCTTCAATCTGGTTCACACGATACGTTAATTGGAGTAGAAGGTTACTATAAAGAACTTTACATTAAACAGTTGACGGAAAACAATTAAGCTATAAGATTTGCTTTTAGCTTTATCATAAAACGTTCAACATGTTGTGCTGATCAAGCGATGAATGCTCAGTAACCGAAGTCCAAACCTTCACTTTTTAACGACTCTCAATTAATTCTTAAAATTTCCTTAAAAGAAATATCAGAAATTGTTGGTTACTATAATTATTTTTTAGATTTTTGGTACGTAAACTGTTACTAATAAAAATAAAAAATCTATGAGTGATCACGGAATGATGGAGAAAGAGGAAATATTCTCTAAGGTATTGCGCGCAGGACGAAGAACCTATTTTTTTGACGTTAGAGCTACCAAAGCTGGAGATTATTACCTTACAATTACTGAGAGTAAAAAATTCACCAATGATGATGGTTCTTTTCACTACAAAAAACATAAAATCTATCTTTACAAAGAAGACTTTAGTGAATTTAATGACATTTTAAAAGAAATGACCGATTATGTCATAAATGAAAAAGGTGACGAAGTCATCAGTGAACGCCACCAAAAAGATTTCAAGAAAGATGAATTTGATTCTGAATCTGAAACGTTGGACGAAGAGCCAATAAAAACTGCAGAAAGCTTTACAAATATCAATTTTGAAGATATTTAAACCACATACATTATGTACTCTATTAAAACCGCTTCCTTAATTAGCGGTTTTTTTATATTTAAACTATACTTATCTTGTACAATTAAGATTTACCGCTTATGAAATTCCTATACCTTTTTATTTTTTTAGTATCCTCCATTAGTGTTGGACAAAATCAAACGGACCTCTCCTATTATTTGCCTCAAAACACCACTTACAATCCAGCCATCCCAACTCCAAAATCCGTCATCGGGCATGATGTTGGCGAATGGCATGTGACGCATGACAAACTGGTTGAATACATGAAGGCCTTAGTGGCGAGCTCCGATAGAATCACTCTAGAAAGCAGAGGCACAACCTTTGAAGGTAGACCTTTAATACTACTCACCATCACAGCGCCAAAAAACCATCAAAATATTGAGGCGATTCGAGAACAGCATCTTGCCGCGACTGAAGCTGATGCCACGGTGGACACGAATAATATGCCAGTTGTTGTTAATCAAGGTTTTTCTATTCACGGTAATGAGCCGAGCGGCTCCAATGCAGCACTTTTAGTAGCCTATTACCTCGCTGCGGCAGAAAGCACTGCCGTAAATGACATGTTAGACACTATGGTCATTTTGTTCGATCCTTCATTTAATCCTGACGGGCTGCAGCGCTTTGCGTATTGGGCAAATTCCAATAGAAACAAAAATTTAAATCCAGATCCTAATGATCGTGAATTTTCTGAAGTGTGGCCTGGCGGAAGGAGCAATCATTACTGGTTTGACATGAACCGAGATTGGTTGCCAGTGCAATTGCCAGAATCGAAAGTGCGCTTAGAAACTTTTCACAAGTGGTTGCCTAATATCTTGACAGACCATCACGAAATGGGCACCAATTCATCCTTCTTTTTTCAGCCAGGCATCCCGAGCAGAACCCATCCTCTAACGCCCAAATTAAATCAGGAATTAACGAGACGCATTGGCGATTTCCATGCCAAAGCGTTGGACAAAATAGGTTCTTTTTATTATACGGAAGAAAGTTTTGACGATTTTTACTATGGAAAAGGATCGACCTTTCCCGATATTAATGGCGGGATCGGAATTCTTTTTGAACAAGCCAGCTCTAGAGGTCACGTTCAGGAAAGTGACAATGGACTCTTGACGTTTCCATTTACCATCCGCAATCAATTTACCGCTGCACTATCAACTTTAGAGGCTGCTGAAAATATGCGCGAGGAACTTTTACAATACCAACATGATTTCTTTAACAATGCCCGCGCTGAAGCAAAAAAAGAAAGTGCTAAGAACATTGTTTTCGGAGATTCGAAAGATGCGGCCAAAACTTATGAATTGGCAGAAATCCTGAGGAGACATCAAATTAAAATCTACGAGCTTAAGGAAGATGCTACTATTGATGGTAAAGCCTTTAAGCGTGGTTACAGCTATGTCATTCCTAAAAATCAAAAGAATACGCGCCTGCTTAATGCCATGTTTGAAAAGCGCACCACCTTTCAGGACAGTTTATTTTACGATATATCCGCATGGACCTTGCCGTTAGCCTTTAATCTCGATTATGCTGATGGGGTTTCAAATTCAAACATGGGTGCTTTGGTGACTGATTTAAAAATGCCAATGGGCCAGGTTGCTGCCCAAAGCAATTACGCATATCTGATGGAGTGGCACGAGTACTACACGCCCAAGGTTTTGAATCAAATTCTTAAAAACGATTTGCGTGCACGCGTGGCCATGAAACAATTTACTACCAACGGAAAAGAATACGATTATGGTACGATCATGATTCCCGTTCAAAATCAATCTAAAAACCCAGACGAACTTTACGCCTTTTTGAAGGAAATAGCCGCTGAAGGTCATGTTCAAATTGATGCCGTAGCCACGGGATTAACGCAAGGTATAGATTTGGGCAGCAACCATTTTAGAGCCTTGAGCCAACCCAAAGTTGCGCTTATTGTTGGTCGTGGTGTATCGCCATATGATGCTGGCGAGATTTGGCATTTGTTAGACCAACGGTACGATATGACTTTAACTAAACTCGATACCGATAATTTAGAGCGCGCAGATTTGACGCGTTATAACACCATCATTTTGCCAAGCGGTAATTTAAGCAAAGGCGCTGCCGAAAAACTAACAGACTGGGTAGAGACTGGCGGGACACTTATTGGCTTTGAAAATGCGGTAAAATGGCTGACAACAAATAAGCTCGTCACATTAGAATTTAAAAAATCAGAGCGGGTTGCAAAAAATGTGACTTTTGAAGACCGGAGCGACTATAACGGCGCACAAGTCATTGGCGGTGCCATCTTTGAAGCGAAATTAGACCGTTCTCACCCCATAAATTTCGGCTATAAAAATGATCGATTACCTTTATTTAGAGGTTCGACCATATTTATGAACCCTGACAAACAGAGCTATAACAACCCCATTCAATACATTAAAAATCCGTTGTTGAGCGGGTATGTGTCAAAATCAAATTTAGATAGTTTAAGTTTGAGCGTTCCGTATCAAATGCAACGCTTAAAACGCGGAAAAGTGGTTGCCTTCACTGACAATACGAATTTCAGAGCCTTTTGGTTTGGCACCAATAAGCTGATGATGAACGCCATCTTTTTTAGAGAGGAATTGTAAATCAAATCAGGAACATCACACACAATCCAAAGTTAAGACAGCCACGTTATAGCGTACATCAGTCGAGCTTTGGATTGTCTATTTAAACTATGTATTTGAGTTTAGGATTTACAGCACCGCCGATCCATTTTGCACCTTGTGCTCCGGATGCAATAAGACCACATCCTTTTCCTTGACCGCTCCAACTACAAGACATTCGCTCATAAATTTTGCAATTTGTTTCCTTGGAAAATTGATAACTGCAACAATTTGTCTGTTTAAGAGATCTTGCTTAGTGTAAATCGTGGTTATTTGAGCAGAAGATTTCTTAACACCTAAGCCTCCAAAGTCAATAACCAATTGATATGCAGGGTTTCTTGCTTCCGGAAAATCAGAGACTTCAATAATAGTCCCGATACGTAAATCTACTTTGGTGAAATCCTCAAAAGTTATTATCTTTTCCATTCTTAAATTTTAAAACAAGTTACAAGATAAAAAAATAATGTTATGGCCAGAACCCCTTCTAATATGTTGCCCTTAGGCACGAAAGCTCCTGACTTTAGATTGCTGGACACAATGAGTGACACAAAGCGTTCTTTAGACAGTTGCAAAGGTCTTAAAGGTACGGTCATTATGTTTATCTGTAATCATTGTCCGTATGTAAAACATGTGAATGCTGAGTTGGTGAAACTAGCCAAAACCTACAAATCGAAAGGGATTGAGTGTATTGCTATTTCTAGTAATGACGTGGTAAACTACCCTCTGGACAGTCCTGAATTGATGAGAAAAAACGGCATAGAAGAAGGTTTTATTTTTCCCTATTTATACGATCAGACCCAAAGCGTCGCAAGAGCTTATAATGCAGCCTGTACACCTGATTTTTATCTTTTTGATGCACGTCTCGAATTATTTTACCGAGGTCAATTAGATGGGTCGAGACCTGGTAATGACATCCCTGTTTCTGGTGAAGATTTAAAAAATGCTTTAAATTTGCTGTTGGATAACCAAGCCCCGCCACAAGATCAAAAACCCAGCTTAGGCTGTAACATTAAATGGCGTAAAGAATAACGAACAGGTTGCCCAATAGGCAGCACCTTGCTGATACAAATGCCTCCATTATATTTACAAATAAGCAACTTTCATGAAAAAAATTATAATAGTTATTGGCGTAGTACTGCTTCTTTTTATCATTTTGCTCTACACCTCATTAAATAGCACGCCTGAAGATTATAAAACTTCAACCATCATCAGTCCGGAAAATATCGAGGACATGAATTTTAAGGATTATGATTCGCTCACCATTGCCGCTAGCACGCTATACGAAGCAAACGATTTGAAAAAGATGATGCAAGGCGAACATTACCGCAAAGCTTGGGCCACGCCACTCAGAGTTAAAGTCGCTTTTTTAGATACACTATTGGGAGGTCTTAAGGTCGTAAAGGAAGGTGGTGGCAACCAGACAAAATCTTTAAAACTTGAAGATAGCATTGGCAATAAATACACCCTAAGAAGCATCAATAAAACACCGGCTCCTTTAGTGCCTGAATTCGCCAAAACCTTAGGTCTTGAGAATATTATCGTCGATGGCATTTCAGCCCAACACCCTTATGCCGCAACAGTGGTTGCAATTTTAGCGGATGCTGCCCACATACATCATACCGACCCAAAGATCTATTTTATTCCTAAACAAGAATCTTTAATGGAATATAATGACGCTTACGGCAACAAACTTTTTGTTTTTGAACACGAGACCGAAAGTGGCACTAATTGGACTTCAGAAGAAAATGTGAGTGAAATTATTGAAACTGACGATTTGCAAGAATTAAAATTAGAACGTGGTGAGAAACTCAAAATTGACGAACGTGCCTTAGTGAGAGCGCGCTTATTCGATTTGGTGATTGGCGATTGGGATAGACATGCCAAACAGTGGGGTTGGATCATAAAAAACACGGATGACGGCCAAGTTGCAATTCCACTCCCCTCGGATAGAGATAATGCCTTTTTTAATATCAGTGGTATTATTCCCAACATTATTGCGAGCAAAAATGTAACGCCAGAAATGCGTCCGTTTCAGGCGGACATCGATTACATGCCTGGTTTGATCCACGATTTTGATGTTTATTTTTTAAAGAGTACCCCAGAAACTGTGTTCGTTGAGGAAGCAAAAAAGCTACAGAACCTCTTGACAGACGCCGTTATTAAAAAGGCACTGCGTCAGTGGCCAGCCGAAATTTATGAATTGGACGGGAAAGCTATCGAAAAGAAACTTAAAAGCAGGAGAGCTGAATTGCTCACCTATGCCAAAGCATTTAAACGCATTCTGGATGAGAAAGATTATCCAACAAAAGTATTAAAAGGCTCAGAGGATGTCGAGTTTAACGGGCATTACCTCAAATGCTTTGAGTGCTATTAGGCATCCTCAGAATAGGACATAAAAAAAACGGTCAAAAACCGTCTTTTTCAAATAAATTGGGGCAAAAATTGATAATCAGTGGGGACTGATATATGCTACTTTTGTAGTGCAAAAATATTATAATAGAGCACAGGAGTGTATCGCTAAACATACAGACTTTAACGGTATGCCTATTTCGTTAAATAAAAGCAAAACCTTCACTGTTTTCTTTAAAATAAATGTATTTTAAAGTTTCCACCCTATGAAACACTTTATATATTTATTTTTAAGTATGACCATGTCAATGAACGCACAACACATTATACCCAATTCAATTACTAATGAAGTCCAAACCGCATTAGAGTTTTACCCGGAACTTAAAGACACCCCAATTGAATTTCGATTTAAATCGAAAATCAAAAAATCTACCATGCAGGCCAGACCAAAATTTGGCAGCTTCTTTAGAAGTCGGAAAAACAGGGAATATGTGATTTTAATAAGTGAATCCTTTAAAATTGCGGACAAAGAATTTCTGACCGTACATATTCCATCAGACATTTTGATTGGTTGGATTGGCCACGAATTGGGACATGTGATGGATTACACCAATAGAAACAAACTCAATTTGATTTGGTTTGGCATTAAATACCTCTTATCAGATAACCATATTGTGGAAGCTGAACGTGCGGCAGATACCTATGCCGTGCAACACAACATGGAAGAATACATACTTAAAACGAAAGAGTTTATTTTAAATAATGCAGACATCCATGAAGCCTATAAACTTAGGATAAAGAAATATTATCTATCTCCAGAGGAAATTATGGACGTTATAGAAAAACGCAATGATGAACTGAAAGAAACTGAAACTATTGTGCAGTAACAAATTCTTCCCATTCTTTAAATTTATCTTCCTTCATCACACGTTCCATTTTCACTTGCCCACCTTTTTTCTTATTGGCGCCACTCCATTCATGAAACACAGTAGGGGCAATTGTAGTTACTCTCACGCCTTTTAAAGCTTTGCTTCGAGCTACCTTGTAATTCTTATTAGCGTCCTTTAAAAAGCTATCTAAACGAGCTGAGATCTCTTCTTCATTGAGTTGATCGTCAGTCCCAATATACCAACAGTGGTAAAATTCGCCATCTTCACAGCGTTTTGCACAAATTGTATATTCAGGAATTTTAGTAGCGAATTCACTTTCGAGGTGCTTCATAGCATCATCCATTTTATTGACTGAAAGTTGCGACCCAACAGTGTTCAGGAAGAATTTGGTGCGTCCAGTAATAATAATTTCGGCGCGCTCAACATCCGTAAAAGCAATAGTATCTCCAATTTCATAGCGCCAAGCACCACTAACGGTACTCATAATGAGCACATAGTCCTGATCTGTAGTAACCTCTGCCAAAGTTACTGATGGCGCATCATGCACCAACGAACCATCTTCATTGATGTACTCGGGTTTAAAAGGTACAAATTCAAAATAAACCCCCTCATCTGTGACCAATTTCATGGAAGCGGTCTCTGGGCGTGATTGAAACGCCACAAAACCTTCAGATGCTAAATACGTATCAATTACAGTAATTGGGCGCCCCATTAAAGCATTAAAGCTTTTTTCGTACGGACCAAAAGCAACACCTCCAGAGGTGTAGACCTGAAGATTAGGCCAAATCTCGTGAATATTATTTAGGTTGTGATGACTGATCACCTTTTGTAACATGAGTTCAATCCACGACGGGATGCCACTCAACGCGCCAATGTCCCAATTCTCGGCATTTTCTGCAATCCGCTGTACACGCGCATCCCAATCGTCAATCTTGGCGATATCTTCACCCGGTTTGTAATAGGATTTGAACCAAAATGGAATATTACTAGCGCTAATACCACTAATCTCACCTTCCAAATGATCGTTATGCTGCTGCAATTCTGTTGAACTGCCCAACATCATGATTTCCTTTTCGAAAAAATCGGCCGGAAAATCGAAATTACTTAAAGCAAAAACTTGCTGAATACCCGTTTGCTTAATGGCATCAATCATGTCATCCGTCACCGGAATACGTTTGCTCGATTTACCGGTTGTACCAGAGCTGAGCGCAAAATATTTTGGATGCCCAGGCCAGGTCACATCTTCTTCACCATCTTGCAATCTGTGCCACCACTCTTCTTGAATTTTGTTGTAATCGAAATAAGGCACTGCCTTTGCGAACGCTTTTTCAGGATGTTCAGCATCTAAAATGGACTGAAAATCATAATGCGTTCCAAAGGCGGTGTCTTTCGCCTTTGATAACAGTTTATTTAAAACAGCCTGTTGTTCTTTTATTGGATTATGTTCTGAGGAAAAGGATTCTTTGACATCAATAAAACCTTTGATGATGTTACCAAGTATTGCCATAAGTTATGTATAGGTTTAAAAATAAAATTAAGCGGCCATTTTTCTGCACTCTTCAGCACATTGTCTACATGATTCTGCACAAATTTGGCAATGCTCATGATCGTGTTGGCTGCACTGTTCTGCACACCATTCGCATATTTCTGCACATAGTTTACAATAGGCTGCGGCGTGCTCGCTATCTGCTGACATCATTTTGATGCTGACCAAACAGGCATCTATACATTCTACGCAACACTTTGGACAATCGTTCATACTTGATTTGCCCGCCATTTCAATCAGGCAATTTTGACAGTCTACCAAACATTTTTGGCAAGCCTCAATACACTTTTGATATGCTGTTTTCATAATAGAAAATTTATTGCAATTTCACAATTTTCGTATATTAAGGGTATTTCAATTGCTAAAAGATTTAACGCTAAACCTTTATTTGAAATTTTTTCTGCACAGGTTAAATTTTTATAGTTAATTTGAATCAAATTTCAGATATGCTCTTAAAAAAAATTTTAATAGGCTTCGGCATTATTGCTATTGTATTTACGCTAATCCCTTTAATTCCTTCTGATTACTGGTGGATTCGAATGTTCGATTTTCCTCATATCCAATTAACAAGCTTAACTTTTGTTGCGATTCTTATCTATCTCATAAAATTCGATTTTAAAAATATCAAAGATTATGTGTTTATTGGGTTGTTGATAGGCTGCTTTATATTTCAATTTATTAAGATTGTACCCTATACGTTCTTGTACAAGAAAGAAGTTATGGATGCTTCGACAAATAGAGAATACCCAACTATTAAACTCCTAACGGCAAATGTGTTACAGAAAAACGAACATGATGATGGCTTAAAAGCAATCATTAAAGAACTGGATGCAGACATTATGGTATTTACCGAAGCCAATACCAGATGGCGCGATGCTATAGCTCAAACGGTTACCGGCACTTATAAATACAAAGTGGAGCTTCCGCTCGATAATACGTATGGAATTTTGATGTATTCTAAATTAGAACTCGTTAATCCGGAGGTAAAATTTATGGTTACTGATTCTATCCCGTCCATTCATAGCAAAGTACGTATGCCCCAAGGCGATCTTGCGCAATTGTATGCCATTCACCCTACGCCACCAATGCCCCAAGAAAACCCCCTATCTACTGATCGAGACGCAGAATTGATGATGATCTCAGAATTAGCACGCAATTCTAGACTACCAGTTATAGTTTTGGGCGATTTTAATGATGTGGCTTGGTCTCCGACTACACTTCTATTCCAAGACACGAGCGAATTGCTCGATGTTCGCGTAGGACGTGGATTCTACAGTACATTTGATGCTAACAAGCACCTCTTCCGTTGGCCCTTAGATCATATTTTTGTGTCTCCAGAATTTAGACTGGCCGATTTGCAAGTGGGGAATTCAATAGATTCGGATCATTTCCCACTATACGTCGAACTATCCTATGAACCAGAACAAGCAAAACAGCAACTCCCTAAACCCGTTACTAAAGAACAATTAGAAAAAGCCCAAGAACAATTAGACAAACTAAAAAAGAAGCAACAGCAATAAACTTTAAGCTTTTTTTTAAAATCAAATGTTCGGATTTAGGCTTCTTGAAGAGAAAGTGAGCGAGAAAACTCGACCAATCTAGCTTCTACCATAAATTTTCAACCCATGTTAACTATAACCGACAAACAATTTGCCTTCATTTTCAGCTGCCTTCTTAGTGCTGAGCTTATTTGCGGCAGCATCGCCAGCCTAGCAACTTTCCACTATATTACAAAGCCCTCTTTACTCATAAGCCTCTTAATTTATTTCTACACTCAAAGTAAAAGTTTAAACACTACAACAAGATTGATCACATTGCTGGCTTTGGGCTGCTCTTTATTGGGGGATGTATTTTTAATGTTCGACGACCGTTTTGCCATTTATTTCATCTTAGGACTACTCTCCTTTTTATTGGCCCATGTATTTTACTCCATCGTTTTCTTAAAAAATAGAAATGTAAATCGAAATGCGTTTGGCCTAAGTTTAATTTTATTGCTCTATGCTTTGGGATTTTTCTATCTCCTAAAAAACAGTTTAGGCCATTTGCTGATTCCGGTTATCATATACATGATCGTCATTTTAGCTATGGTCATCACCTCTTATTTACGAAGCGGAAAATTGAGTCAGTTAAGCTTCATTCTGGTTTTTATTGGCGCACTATTATTTGCAATTTCAGATAGCATTTTGGCTTTGAATAAATTTTATATGCCCATTCATTTTTCAGCACTATTTATTATGTTGACCTACGGCTTAGCACAATATTTAATTGTTTTAGGCCTCTTAAAACAGCGATAGCTTTTGTCAATACCTATACGTTTAATTATTAACGATGAGACATTTACATTATATATTATAAAGCTTTAATTTAATATAAACTATTTTAAATTTTATCTGAAAAGAATTTAAATTTCTTGTAACAAATAGAATGATTGTACTACTAACACTCTAACTAACTACCCGATTTGGACAAAGAATTAGAACATAATTTTGTCGCGTTGCTAGAGGAGCATCAGAACATTGTGCACAAGGTTTGTAGACTTTATACAAACCACAGAGAAGCGCACAATGATTTGTTTCAGGAAATAACCATACAGTTATGGAAGGCCTACCCAAAGTTTCGTGGCGATGCAAAATTCAGCACTTGGATGTATCGTGTTGGCTTAAATACAGCCATCACCTTGTATCGAAAATCTAAGCGCACCATCAATACTTATGAATTAGAAACATACCAGTTTAAACTCAGCGCGGAAGAATATGACGACACTGAAGAACAGCAATTGAAGCTGCTCTATGACGCCGTTCGCCAGCTGAACGATATTGAGAAAGCGCTTGTATTTCTCTATTTAGAAGATAAAGATTACAAAGAAATTAGTGACACCTTGGGAATTAGCGAGGTGAATGCCAGAGTGAAAATGAACAGGATCAAAAACAAATTAAGAACAATACTTAATCCGTAAGCTTATGGATGAATTAGAACTATTAAAAAAACATTGGCAAAAAGACGGGGCCCAATACCCTCATGTCTCTGCCAATGCTATATATAAAATGATCCTAAAAAGATCATCGTCCATCGTTAAATGGGTGCTCATAATTAGCCTGTTGGAGTTTGGTCTCTGGACTGGCTTAGCCCTATTTTTTAAAGGCTCTAAAAGCACACAAAATTTTGATAAGCTGGACTCGGACTTTCTTCTTATCCCCTTAAGTGTATTAGGCTACGTGATCTTAGCTTATTTCTTTTACTTATTCTATAGAAACTACAGGCGTATCTCGGTAACGGATAACGCTAAAATACTTATGGAAAACATCCTTAGGACACGTCGTACCGTTAAAAACTACGTGCTTTTTAATCTGCTGTTTATGGTAGCCTCATTTGCTGCCGTGCTCTATATTGAGTTCGATCAAGATCAAGCACTCATAAGAAGGGCTCAAGTGGCCGCTGCAAATGGAGAAGTCTTTATGTTTTATGGTAAGATCATTTTAATGGTTGCGGGTGTAATCGCCGTATTTGCGGGCGTATTGTTATTCTTCTATTGGCTGATTTATGGACTGTTGCTCAGGAAATTAAATAGAAATTATAAGGAATTAAAGAAATTGGAAATGCTGTCTTAGGGATAGATCATTCCTTTTCTTTAACTTCTTCTATCTTCCTTTTCTTTAACTTCTTCTATCTTCCATTTACGAAGCTTGTTCAACTCTTGCTGCGCCATAATCTCTGCTTGAGGTATAACCTTTAAGAATGACGGGTGCTGTTCAATTGCATACTCAATCTTCTCTACAATCTGCTCGATAGTTTCGTTCTCGTAATCGATGACTAACGGCGCCTTAATCTCCATAGATTGAAGAATATTCTTTTTCTTAATGCGAATTCCCTTTTTATCGAATGAACGTCTAAAGCCGTCAATTACAATAGGGACCACAATAGGCTTATAGCGTTTAATGATGTGCGCAGTACCCTTTCTAATAGGCTTAAATGGCGTTGTAGTGCCTTGCGGAAATGTGATTACCCAACCATCATCCAATGCTTTAGATATTGCTGTAATATCACTCATCTTAACTTGGCGATTAACCTCCTGACCTTGCGCTCTCCAGGTGCGCTCAATGCTGATTGATCCTACATAAGCTAGGATTTTAGGCAACAAGCCAGATTTCATGGTCTCCTTTGCCGCAACGTAGTAGATGTTCAGTTTCGGATTCCACAGGTAGCCAATATTTTTGATGTTGTCATCCCGATCACTTAAACTCGCATTGAACACGTGAAACATCGCCACAACATCAGCAAAATAAGTCTGATGATTGGAAATGAAGAGCACATTGGTGTCCGGCAAATTCTTAATGATTTCAGAACCGTCTATTTGAAGTTCGTTAAAACCTCTAAAACGCCTATGCGTTAAGGCACCCAAGATACGGATGAGCCATTTTTTCACGAAAAGTATATGTCCAAAAGGGTTTTTCTTAAATAATCCCATTATTTCTTTTTATGAATTATGATTTGCTGACAGCATTACAAAGGCCTTTTCAGCAGATTCTAGAAAACAAATTTAATAAAAACCGTCACTTAGAGCACAGTTTTTAACAAGTCTTTTATTTCGCTCAACATCATGGCCGTGGCGCCCCACACCGTATGTCCGTTTAATTTAAAGACAGGCACCTCAACTTGTTGCTTCAAAGAGGTCATTATCATTTGTGACGTTACATGATTATCGTTAATGAAGTCTCTGAAATTCACTTCAATAAGATCTTCAACTTCATCGTCTTGTTTAAGAAATGTAGGCGTCTCCTTAGCGATGCCTAAAAAAGGATATACCGTAAAATTACTGGGTGGAATATATAAACTTGTCATTTGTTTTAATACGGTTATCATTCCTAATGGCACACCAACTTCTTCAAATGTTTCTCGTAAAGCCGCGTATTCGATGGATGGATCGTCAGCTTCCAGTTTACCGCCAGGAAAACCTACCTGTGCCGAATGCACCCCTCTGTAGGTTTTTCTCAAGATTAACATCAACTTTGTATTCTGTTCTCTATCTGGATAAAATAAAGCCATCACCCCTGCCTGCTTGGCTGTTTTCATAGCTTCTTCTTGCTGCCTAATCAATATATTACGGTACGGCGGGGACATTTTAAACTGCGATTCTTGGCCGGGAAGTGGAATATGTTCTATTTTTGAAATAGATTTTAAAAATGTTTCAAAATTCATTTAGTCATGAGAATTTTAATGTGCATTGGCGTTTTTTTCATTTTTCTTAATTGTGAAGATAAACAATCCCGTCAAAAAGTAAACAATTCACCATCAGATTCCTTAGCTACCCAGACTTCTCAGGCCGCAAAAAAGTCAGACAAAAAGCCTGAACGCCAATACCCAAAACTCACCGATAAAAACGCGATGGACTTCTTTCTAGAGTTCGAGAAGGAACACAAAGAGAATAAGGTGCGCATTACTACCGATTTTGGAACCATTGATATTTTGCTATTTAACGAAACCAAGTTTCACCGTGCCAATTTTATCTTTTTAACCAAGCAAAAATATTTTAACAATACTCAATTCTACCGTATTGTTAATAATTTCATCATTCAAGGCGGCAGTAGTGACGACATGTCGATTGCTGAGCGACGCCAAAAAATAGGACAATATCTACTTCCTACGGATACCAATCGCGGATTTCAACATGACCGCGGCGTCGTGAGTATGCCGAGCAGCGAGATAGAAAACCCATATAAACTAGCTTCTCCTTATCAGTTTTTCATCGTTCAGAAGCCTGGAGGCGCCCATCATTTAGATGGTGACTATACTGTTTTTGGCCGCGTTACAGAAGGGATGGACGTTGTAGACACCATAGCTTCCCAGGAAACAGATGGTTCTGAATGGCCATTACATAACATCTACATCAGGAACGTGGAAATTATAGATTAATTAAGAAATTTCAGTCTTTAATTCAATATCTTGGAAACTTTAAAAATCAACACTATAACCAATGACAAAACACAATTTCAGACACATTAAAACCTTGAGTTTATGTGCGCTAATTGCCTTTACGACCAGTTGTAAGGACGACGAAAAAAAACAAGACACTATGGCGAAAAACGAAAACATTCTGCTGCAAGAATGGACCGGTCCTTTTGATGGCGTTCCGGCTTTTGACAAAATGAACGTCAAAGATGTGAAGGAAGCTGTAGAAAGAGGCATGGAACTCGGCTTGAAGGACATTGAAAAAATTGCCAACAACCCAGAACCTCCTACATTTGAAAACACTATTGCCGCTATGGAGCGCTCTGGCAAAGAACTTGACCGCGTGTTTACCTACTACGGTATCTTAAGCAGCAACATGTCATCTCCTGAATTTAGAGACATCCAAACAGAATTAGCTCCTAAACTATCAGACTACAATTCTAAAATTTCTCAAAACGAGAAGCTGTTCCAAAGAATTAAAGCGGTTTATGATGCGTCACAAACCACGTCTTTAGAAGATGACCAACAGCGTGTTGTTGACTTAACTTACAAGAGCTTTGAAATGAACGGCGCTAATTTAGATGCTGAGAAAAAGAAACGTTATGCCGAAATCAATAAGGAACTATCTTCCATCTACACAAAGTTCTCCAACAATGTTTTGCATGATGAAGAAAACTATGTAACGTATCTGAATGAAGATCAATTGGGAGGTCTCTCAGAATCTTTTACTAAATCTGCAGCAAAGATAGCTTCGGATAAAGGTCAAGACGGCAAATACGCCATTACCAATACCCGATCTTCCATGGATCCATTTTTAACCTATTCTACGGAACGTGAATTGCGAAAAAAAGTATGGAACAACTACTACTCTCGTGGCGATAACGGCGACGAATTTGATAACAATGAGTTAATTGCCCAAATTCTGAAACTACGTAAAGAGCGTGTAGGATTAATGGGTTACGATAATTACGCTGAATGGCGCTTGCAAGACAGAATGGCGAAAACGCCAGAAAATGCCATGGATTTAATGATGGCGGTTTGGCCTGCGGCTATTGCAAGAGTTAAGGAAGAAGTGGCTGACATGCAAGCTGTAGCAAATGCTAATGGCGATAACATCACCATTGAACCTTGGGACTATCGCTACTACGCTGAAAAAGTACGTCAGAAAAAATATGATCTAGACAGCGAAGAAGTAAAACAATACCTTCAACTAGACAAATTGACCCAAGCCTTATTTTATACGGCTGGTCGCCTATTTAATTATGAATTTACGCCTGTTGCTGAAGGCTCGGTTCCTGTGTTCCACGACGATGTGAAAGTTTGGGAAGTGACTGATAAAGATTCAGGTAAACATATTGGCTTATGGTATTTAGACCCATTTGCTCGCGAAGGAAAACGCTCTGGCGCTTGGGCAACAACCTACAGAAGCCACACCACTTATGATGGCCCTGAAACTGTATTAGCTTCCAACAACTCTAACTTTGTAAAACCAGCTCCTGGCGAGCCTGTTTTAGTATCTTGGGATGACGCTACAACCTTTTTCCATGAGTTTGGACATGCACTCCACTTCTTCTCGTCTAACGTAAAATATCCTACCTTAAATGGAGGCGTAAGAGATTACACGGAATTCCAATCGCAATTATTAGAGCGCTGGTTGTCTACAGATGAAGTGATCAATCAATTTTTGGTACATTATAAAACTGGAGAACCTATTCCTGCTGCATTGGTTGAGAAAATCAAAAAAGCATCGACATTTAATCAAGGTTTTGGTACCACTGAATACTTGGCATCCGCATTAATCGACATGAAATTGCATTTAGCGGATCCTGAGAATATTGATATTGACAAATTTGAACGGGAAACCTTAAAAGAACTGAATATGCCAAAAGAATTGGTGATGCGTCACAGAACGCCACAGTTTGGACACGTGTTTTCTGGTGAAGGATATGCAACGGCCTACTACGGGTATATGTGGGCTGATGTATTGACCAGTGATGCGTCAGAAGCATTTAAAGAAGCTCCGGGCGGTTTTTATGATGCAGATGTTGCTAAGAAATTAGTTAACTATTTGTTTGCACCTAGAAACTCTATGGATCCTGCAGAAGCGTATCGCTTATTTAGAGGTCGTGATGCTAAAATTGAAGCTTTAATGAAAGATCGCGGCTTTCCAGTTCCGAAAAAATAATTAAAACTTTCTTTTATTTTAAAATGCCACGTTTATCCGTGGCATTTTTTTATGCTTTATAAAGGCTCGGCAAACTAATTTTGAATTTTACCGCAATTAAGCGTACAGTGATCACTACAGAACCGGCAACCATAAATATCACATTATCCTCAATCGGGAACTGACTCAACACAAAGTAAGCAACACCTCCCAAAATACAGGCTGTAGCGTAAATTTCTTTTCTAAAAATCACCGGGATTTCATTACATAACATATCCCTGAGCACACCTCCAAAACACGCGGTCATGGTCCCTAAGGAAATACAAATGATGGGATGCAGACCTATGGCCAGCCCTTTCTGAATACCCACAACTGTATACAGGGCGATCCCAATCGTGTCAAATAGAAATAAAGAGGTTCTTAAATAATTAATTTTCCGGCGAAAAATAACCGTAAAAATAGTGGCAGCAAAAATCACGTATACATAGGTCATGTTCGTCATCCAGGCTACTGGAGTCACCCCAATCAGCACATCTCGCATGGTACCACCACCAACCGAGGTCACAAAAGCAATGATCAGAACACCAAAGGCATCCATTTTTTTATCCATGGCTATGGATACACCAGAAATGGCGAAAGCAATGGTCCCAAGAATGTCTATGGTTTGTAGAAACATAAATTATCGTAAAAAGTTCAGCGGCCAAAGATAGGAAGCCCTAAGATCAATTTAAACTTTAATGGGAGAAATGTCGGGAGAAATGGAAAGAGTGGGTTTTGGATATTGGTTTAGTAAGTTCAATTTCACAATATTAATCCAAGATTTTATTTAAAACAAAATTACACATTGTTCTTGTAACTAAACAATTATAAGCATATTTTCAAGTTAAACTTAAACTATTAAAATTTAAATATTAGAAAAATAAGTCAACCTAGAAAGTCGTTTGAGGGGTATATACACCAATCTAATGAGAGCAGCTTTATTGCAATTCACCATTATGGGATGTATAAAAATTTTTACGTTTCTCTCTTTCTTCACTTATGATATTCTAAAGCAATTAACAATCAAATTAGACCATACCAACATTCAAAACGACTGGTAGAAGTTTTGTGAAAAGCTTTCCCTGAAATATCGGCAACTTATGAAATGAGATTCCACTGTACAGCGAGATGAACTGCTCACATCTATTAGACTTTCTTAACGAAATATAAATTATATTCTTAAGATCCTGCTAAAAAAGCGGGATAAGCGATTCACATATATTTGAAATATATGATTATTAAATCAGGATATATGTGATGAGATCCCGCTGAATAGCGGGATAAGCGACTCACACATATTTTCCGAAATATAAATCTAATTGATTAAATATTTATGTGATGAGATCCCGCTAAACAGCGGGATAAGCGACTCACACATATTTTCCGAAATATAAATCTATTAAATTATGTAATCAGATGATGAGATCCCGCTAAACAGCGGGATAAGCGACTCACACATATTTTCCGATATATAGATTTATTTAATTAGATGATTATATGATGAGATCCCGCTAAACAGCGGGATAAGCGACTCACACATATTTTCCGAAAAGGAAAATATGGTTCGCTGCTTACATTCTTTGAGTGTAATAATTATAATCTTTTAAAATGGTGTCGATAAATTGAATGTCGTTTCCATTGATCGCCTCTACGCCTATTACCTCTGTGATTTTAGCGCGTAATTTAATTAAGGTTTGATAATCGTTGGATGATTTTGCCGCGGTAAACGTTTCCTTTATAATTCGTGCATCATTGTCGGACAACTTAATGACCGTCGGGTAAGTCGGTTTAAAATCATCGTCCAATTCCTCTAAAATGGTGTGACTGATATTGACCTTGTCCTTTAAAAGAATCACCGAAGTCCCTGCCGCCATATCACCCAATCTCTGGGATCTCTTACTAAAAATGATCACAAAAAAGCCTAACCCTAAAATGTAGATATCGACAATTCTGAAAAACCAACGTACTACATAATCTGCAAGTGATGCTTGGTAGCCATCAATTTTTACCACCTTTATATTCATCAACCGCTTACCAATGGTTTGCCCTTCCATTACAGACTCTAAAGCCAGCGTGTAAAACACCACGGGCAGCCCTAACACCGTATTAATGCCTATTTGAGACCATTGGTCCATATTCTGAAATGCGCCTACCGTCATGTTTAAAAGCGCCAAATAGCCTAGTTTAATCAGCGTATCAATTATGAATGCCAACAAACGCTCACCAGCTCCTGCGGTCGTAAAATTTATTTTCACATTTTGAGTGGTGTTAATTTGTAACTCTGCCATTTTATATTTTAATTTAACAACTGTATGAGAGAGGTGGCGTTTATTAAGCAAAATAAGGAAAAATGGCTAAATTTTGAATCCGCTATTTTCAACAATGACTTTAAAAATCCGGACGAACTCGCTTCTCAATATATCCAACTGATTAACGATTTATCCTACGCACAAACCTACTACCCCAAAAGTAAAATAATTACCTACTTAAATCAATTAGCGGCCAAAGCTTTTCAAAAGATTTACAAGACCAAACGTGAAGATAGCAACAGAATTGTTGAATTCTGGAAAACTGAAGTGCCATTAATCATGTACCAATACCGGCAGTTTGTATATATCGCCTTTGCCATTTTTACAGTATTTACCACGATTGGCGTCATTTCTGCTGCTAATGACGGAGAGTTTGTACGCTCCATTTTAGGCGATGAATATGTCAATATGACTTTAGAGAATATTGAGGCGGGCAATCCCGTGGCGGTCTATAAAAGTGGAAGTAATTGGGGGAGTTTTATTGGCATTACCGTAAATAATTTACGGGTGGGCATTATCACCTTTGTTATGGGCGTTTTTGGTGGATTGGGCACCGTTTATATTTTATTCAAAAATTGTATCATGCTGGGCTCTTTTCAATATTTCTTTTACGAAAAAAATGTCTTTTGGGAAAGTGTCCGAGGCATTTGGATCCACGGATCGATGGAAGTTTTCGCCATTGTAATCGAAGCCGCAGCGGGACTAATTCTAGGAGCGAGCATTCTTTTTCCCGGAACTTATTCACGATTTGCCTCATTTAAACAAGGTGCCAAAACGGGAATTAAAATTGTCATCAGTACCTTTCCCTTCACTTTTTTCGCTGGATTCCTAGAAGGGTTTATCACAAGATATTCTCAAGAAATGCCAAAAATGATTTCCGTTGGGATTATCTTAGTCACTTTAGGAATGATCAGTTACTATTATCTGGTATACCCTTGTATTGTAAAGAAAAAATTGAAAGCAGAATTGATGCCCTTCATTTAGATGAAATTTAACCTGACCCTTATTTTTATAGTTCTTGGTTCTTTGCTCCACGCGAACACATCGGCACGGACTAAATACGCTGTACAACAACCTATTAACGAGCGTCGTTTTAATCAAAAATTTAAGGAATCTTATTCGGGAAGAAAGTATAATTATGATGGCATTGCAAAATCCCGTCCCGCCTCACAGCAACACCAAAACGCTGATTATTCAGAAGAGCAGCCCTACGTTGTAGAAGATGAAGCTGATGGATTTAATTTTAATTTTAATGTATATAATTGGCTCCTCATTGGCATTCTTATCATGGCAGTTGGCTATCTAATCTATACGCTTTTAAATAATGGCAGTAGCCGACTATTTTCTACCAAGACTAATTCCAAATTAATTCATCCAACGGAGTTTTCTGTTGAAAATATAGCGCATACTGATATTAAAGCTCTCATAGAAAGTGCCGAAAACACCAATGATTACAGATTGGCGGTCAGGTACTATTATATGTTAGTTCTTAAACACTTAACACTAAAAAACTTTATAACCTACGCAGAGGATAAAACCAATGAGGACTACCTATACGCTATGGCGTCTCAAAAATTCAGTAAAGATTTTGCCTACACCTCTTACATTTATAATTATACCTGGTACGGTGAATTTGCGCTAAATGCGGAACAATACCAAGTGGCAAAACAGCAATTTGTTCAACTTATTAAAAAGGTGAACTCATGAAAAAACTGGTCATCATCATCCTCATTATTGTTACCGCCATCATTGCTTTAGCTGTAACCATCGATTATAATACCAATCCTCCGGTAGATTGGACCGAGAGTTTTAATGAAAAAAGCCATAAACCTTATGGTGTTAGTGTGTTTTATAAAGAATTACCCAAACTCTTTAAGGATCAAAAACTCAAAACTATTTACTATACTCCATACACCTATTTTTATGCGAATTCAGAAGAGGGTAATGGCGAGCATATTGCGGAAGGCAATTATATTTTAATTGGCAATTCAGATTATTTAGATGATGCAGATGTTGAAGAACTTCTGATTTTCGCAGGTCAGGGCAACACGTTATTCTTGTCAGACTACAGTTTTCCTCAAAAACTCATGGACACTTTACACCTGACTATAGAGGTCATCAAAAATAAAGACAGCATCAGCACCATGAGCTTTAGTGATGCGGGCTTAAAATCTAAAACTACCAACATCGATAAAATTGAGAGTTCTAGTTATTTTTCGAAAATTGGAAATGAAGACTTCACGAGTTTAGGATTTTTAGAAGGCGACGAGGAGTTGGTTAATTTTATAGAAATTCCGTTTGAAGGTGGTAGTATCTATTTGCATTTAGAACCGAAAATTTTCACCAATTATAATATTTTAAAAGATCAGCGCTATCGCTACACCGAGGGAGCGCTCTCCTATTTGCCGGACGCCACCATTTATTTTGATTCCTATACCAAGTATTTTAATTCGCCGTATGGCGCTGCTGAGGAAAAATCGCAGCTGAGTTGGTTTTTAGAACAGCCTGCCTTTAAATGGGCTTGGTATCTCACCATTTTTCTAACCTTGTTGTTCATGATCTTTAATGCGAAAAGGCGCCAACGGGTTATTCCTATAGTGAAACCCCTAGAAAACACGACTGTAAATTTCGTAAAGACCATCTCCAATTTGTATTATGAAACTGAAGATCATAAAAATCTGATTGATAAGAAAATCACCTACTTTTTAGAAAAAATACGATCAGACTACAATTTGGACACCACCGTTTTAAATGAAGCGTTTATCCTTAAACTCTCTCAAAAGTCTGGAAAGAAAAAAGAAACCGTAGATAAAACCATTACTTTCATCACCTGGTTACGGACAAAAAATGAGTTTTTTGAGGAAAATCTTCTGAAACTCAATAAACATATTGAAGAATATTATTCATAAATATATGGAAACACACGAACAAAATTTAGAAGGACAAACCACGCATACGCCAAGTCTTGATATAACTCAAGAGGATAACACCCAAGATTTGACCTTTACCAACCGTTTGGATCTTTCGGAATTACAACTGAACGTGCAAAACCTCAAGCAGGAAATAGGCAAAGTAATTGTTGGGCAAACGGACATGATCGACATGCTTTTAGCATCCTTATTGGCCAAAGGCCACTCCTTAATTGAAGGCGTGCCTGGCGTTGCCAAGACCATTACGGCTAAATTAATGGCCAAATCTTTAAGCGTCGGCTATAGTAGAATACAATTTACGCCAGATCTAATGCCAAGTGATATTTTAGGAACTTCGGTGTTTAATCTAAAATCCACCGAATTTGAATTTAAAAAAGGTCCTATTTTCAGTCAAATGATTTTGATTGACGAAATTAACCGTGCTCCAGCAAAAACACAAGCCGCACTCTTTGAAGTGATGGAAGAACAACAGATTACTATTGACGGTAATTACTATAAGTTAGAGTCGCCATTTATGGTCTTAGCCACCCAAAACCCTATTGAACAAGAAGGCACTTACCGTTTGCCAGAAGCGCAATTGGATCGGTTTTTATTCAAAATCGTGGTCGAATACCCTAATGTGGAAGAGGAAATAGAGATTCTAGTACGGGAACAACAACTTGAAAACCGCGAAAAGACAGATGCCATTACGCCGTTTTTAACCGCTGAACAAATTATCAGCTATCAAGCATTGGTCACTCAAGTGTTAGTGGAGGTACATTTGCTAAAATATATAGCCGATATAATTGTCGCAACCCGAAATAACCCATTCTTATATTTAGGAGCTTCACCACGAGCGTCGATCGCTATTCTGAAAGCCAGTAAGGCTTTTGCGGCTATGGCAGGCCGCGATTTCGTAACCCCAGAAGATATCAAGCGTGCGGCCATTCCGGTATTACACCATCGCGTTATCGTTACACCTGAACGTGAAATGGAAGGTATAACGAGCACAGATGTCATAAAACAGATTATTGAAACCGTAGAAATTCCTAGATAAACTTACGAGCCTTGAATTTCTTTAAAGCCTTTTACATACAGCCCCGTTTTTTTTATAGTGGCTTGTGCATTATAGCCCTCTTCGTGTTCAGCTATTTTGTGCCGGCACTATTTGTCGTGGCTCAACTCTTATTAATGCTGGCATTGGCACTAGTAATGGTTGATATGATCATGGTATTTTCAGGAAAAGCCAAGATTAGTGGACAACGGGTGTTACCGGAGAAATTTTCAAACGGCGATGCGAACCAGGTGGAAGTTACCCTTAAGAACTTCTATCCATTTCTAATGGACATCACGGTGATTGATGAAGTGCCTGTACAATTTCAAATGCGGGATTTTAAAATCAGGCTAAGCATTCCTCCTAAACAGGAACACAATTTAACCTACCAATTAAGACCGACACAACGTGGCGAATATCATTTTGGACATCTGAACATTTATGCATCCTCAAAACTAGGTTTAGTCGCCAAACGTTTTACATTTGATGCTGATGCAATGGTGCCCACCTACCCTAGCTTTAAGCAACTGCGAAAATTTGAGTTGTTAAACATCAACCATAATTTACAGGATTATGGCGTGAAGAAAATCCGAAGAATTGGGCATACGATGGAGTTTGAGCAAATTAAGGATTATGTGCTGGGTGATGATTTACGCACTATTAATTGGAAGGCGACGGCAAAGAAAAATAGTGTAATGGTGAATCAGTTTCAGGACGAAAAATCACAATCCATCTATTCTATAATTGATACAGGCCGCGTCATGAAGATGCCTTTTGATGGTTTAAGTCTATTAGATTACGCCATAAATGCGACCTTAGTCATCAGTAATATTGCACTAAAAAAACACGATAAAGCAGGAATGCTAACGTTTTCAAAACATGTAGAAAATAGAGTCATAGCCCAACGTCGAAGTTCACAAATGCGGTTGATTTTGGAGTCTCTTTACAATGTAAAAACCGATTATTTTGAAAGTGACTTCAGCCGCTTGTACGCTCATTTGAAGCGGCACATTACCCAACGCAGCCTGATTCTTCTTTATACCAACTTTGAAACTTTAGACAGTCTTAACCGTCAACTACCTTATTTAAAAGCCATTAACAAGAACCATCTCATGGTGGTCATCTTTTTCAAAAACACAGAACTGAATGCGATTGTAGACCATAAGGCTAGCACAGTTCAGCAGGTTTATGATAAAGTAATCGCAGAAAAATTTGCTTTTGAAAAACGACTAATCGGCCAAGAATTGAAGAAATACGGTATGTATTCAATACTGACCACGCCCGAAAATTTAACCATTGATACCATTAATAAATATCTAGAGATTAAATCGAGAGGTTTGCTTTAATACAATTATTAGAAATGCGCCATTAATTAAACATTCCAGGAATTCTGCACCAAATTGCTATTTAAACAATCAATTCAATTACTATTTCTGGCGAACAAGATAAGTATGAGAACTATTAATGATAGGCACATAAAAAAAGAGGACACCAGTCCTCTTCTTAATAGTATATTGTAATTTATTTTTCAACTTAAACCGTTTCGCCTAACCAAGCTTTCATCATCCAGACCGTTTTCTCCTGTTCAGTAATAAAATCGCTCATCATAGCATTGGTACCTTCATCTCCAGTTTCAGCGGCCTTATCCAAAATCATCCGCTCAATTTTAAGTAATTCTGATAAAGAATCGACAATTAATTCGACTGCTTTTTCATCTTGAGATATATTTTTCCCAACTTTAACCTTAGCTATCTTACTATAATCTTCAAAAGTATGTAAAGGCGTTTCTCCTAATGTCAAAATGCGCTCCGCTATTTCATCTACTTTTATATTCGCATCCGTATAGAGCTCTTCAAATTTAACGTGTAAATCAAAGAAGCGCTTTCCTTTAATATTCCAATGAATGCCTCTCAGGTTCTGATAGTACACTTGAAAATCAGCTAACAATTCATTCAAGTCTTTCGACAATTCCTTTGCTTTTTTGGCATCTAAACCAATCGTATTTAATGTCATCTTCTTATTCTTTTTTGGGTTAATTCAAATTTAGGCTTTAATTAACGCGCAAGACTATAGTTTTTATAGATAGTTTTTATATTTTTATAGTTTAAATGAATAACCATGACCATAACACAATTAACTTATGTTTTAGCCATTGCTGAACATAAGAATTTTACCAAAGCGGCGGAAAAGTGTTTCGTAACCCAACCCACCTTAAGTACGCAGATACAAAAACTAGAAGAAGAATTAAGCGTTCTCATTTTTGACCGGAGCAAGAAACCAATTGAATTAACTGAGGTAGGTCGTAAAATTGTGCACCAAGCCCGTAATATCGTAAATGAATCGGAGCGTATTCAGGATATCGTGGATCAACAAAAAGGATTTATAGGTGGCGAATTCAGGATTGGAATTATTCCTACGGTTATGCCTACGCTATTACCGATGTTCTTAAAAGCATTCATTAAAAAATATCCTAAAGTCAAGCTAAAAATTGAAGAATTGACAACGGAAGATATTATTGAACGCATTAGAGACGGTCATTTAGATGCCGCCATTGCCGCGACCCCTTTAGAAAGCGATAACATTAAAGAACGGGTGTTATATTACGAGCCTTTTGTAGGCTATATCCCTGAGCACCATCGTCTGTACAACAAGAAGACCATAGATGTGTCAGATCTTGAAATTGACGACATGTTATTATTAGAAGATGGCCATTGTTTCAGAGATGGGGTGATCAACCTCTGTAAAGCGTTTAAGGATCAGACCAATGAGAGTTTTCAATTGGAAAGCGGGAGTATCGAAACCCTTATAAAGTTGTCTAACGAAGGTTTAGGAATGACTTTACTACCTTATTTACACACGCTTGAACTCAGCGATAAATTAACCAATAATTTACACCACTTTAATGAGCCAACGCCCGCACGAGAAGTGAGTATTATCTACCATAAAAGCGAATTGAAAATGCAAATCATTGATGCACTCCACAACGTCATCTCCGGAATTATTAGAGGCGCCATAGCGTTTCAAAATGTAAAAATTATTAGTCCCTTAGCAAAATAAAAAAAGCGACCGGTTGGTCGCTTTTTTATTACTCAGTTTTTAAATAAATTAAACACTGGTTTAAATCGGGATTCTGTAGTATTAAAGTTTTGATAAATACCTTTAGCTCTTCAAGTTCATAAGGTAACAAACGTTGAATAGCTTTTTGAACTTCTCTACAGAACAACGCAGGATCAAAACTGACTTTGCTTAGTACAGTTTTAGTGTACTCAAACATTGCTCTTGCCATTATTATTTAGTTTAGGTTATGATTAATAAGTAGAGGTGAATAATAGGCGTAGTTTTTAAGTTGACTAAATTTAGTAAAAATAAATGACATGCACCACCTACTAGAGCTACTTTAACAAATAGTATATTTTTTGCACTAAAAACGGTTATCACCATCCAAGATATTGCCGAGCCCGCCAAGGACGCTGCCTTCACCTCTAGCCTTACCACCGCCCTGTGGCGCACTTGCCCAAACACGAGCCGCTAATCTACTGAACGGCAACGACTGAATAAAAACAGTTCCGGGACCTTGTAATTTTGCATAGAACAACCCTTCACCTCCAAAAACCTTGTTTTTAATGCCTCCAATAAATTCGATATCGTAGTCGACATCTTGAGTAAAACCTACCAAACATCCCGTATCTACACGTAAAATTTCTCCTGCTTGGAGCTCTTTCTTGGCCATCGTCCCACCGGCGTGTACGAATGCCATTCCGTCGCCTTCCAACTTTTGCATGATAAAGCCTTCTCCTCCAAAAAAACCACGTCCTAATTTTTTGGAAAATTCTATCCCTACACTCACGCCTTTGGCCGCACATAAAAAAGCGTCTTTTTGACAGATAAATTTACCTCTAAATTCAGTGAGATCAATGGGGATGATCTTTCCAGGATAAGGTGATGCAAATGACACGTTGCGCTTGCCCGAGAGGACATTGTAGAATGCGGTCATAAACAAACTTTCTCCGGTCAAAATGCGTTTACCAGCACCTAATATTGAGCCCAAAAAACCTTTTGTCTGTTCAGAGCCATCTCCAAAAATGGTTTCCATCATTATCCCATCATCCATCATCATAAAACTTCCCGCTTCAGCAACTACGCCTTCTTGTGGATCGAGTTCAATTTCGACATACTGCATTTCTTCGCCGTAAATCCTATAATCAATTTCGTGTGCTCTCATATGTCAATAGTTTATTGTTTATTATTCTAATCTATACGTAGGCTGTTTTTTAAAATTGTTACAATTGGCGTAAAGAAAAGCTTTCATTTTATAAGAAATTCTCTCTAAATTCTTAATTTAATGGTCCACTCAAAATTAAAATTCGACACCTCAACCCCTTCGGCATTAGTCCCAACGGAATTCATCCAAATGGTCTGTCCTTCTCCTGTAGCGATGGCAGCACGAATTGCTGCATCTATTTTAGGCCCTTCCGTGCAAATAAAATTGATACGCCCTGTTGCCTTTTTGGTAAAGGAACAGTTATTATTGGCCACTAGCATTGAAATTGGTTTCCCGCTAGCTTTAATTTTAGACATCATTAACGCCCCAGTGGTCAATTCAGCTGCCATGCCCTGGACGGCCCAAAACATAGAGTTAAAAGGGTTTTGATTGATCCATCGGTGCTTAACACTGACCTTACACTGTTGGTCGTCAATATAAGTAGTTCTCACCCCACATAAATAGGCCGATGGTAGTTTAAAGCTTAAAAAAGCATTCAATTTTCTGGGTGAAAGTGTCATTATCAAGTTTTAGTTCTGCTAAATTATTGAAATTATCTGAAACACCAATTTGTTAAATTTATGTTAAATTACACTACTATCCTTTGCATAGTACCTTTCTTTAGATATATATTTGCATAAGCCACTATTATATACATATAAATTATGATCAGCCAACACCAAAAAATATCGCAACATGTATTCACTTGTCCACCTTTTCTAGATTCATAATTCCGTTTGGGAATTTTCTTGGACCCATCATTTTATGGATGACGACTAAAGATAAATCGGAGTTTATAGATGCACACGGGAAACAAGCCATTAATTTTCAAATCAGCGTCTTCTTATATGCCGTTGTTTTAGCAGCCATCACTATTCCGCTAGTATTGTTTAATGCACTGGGTCCTGTAAACCTTTTAGATTTTACTGAATTGGATGGTATGAATTACAATTTGCTCAACTTTACCCCGCTCCTCCTATCCGTTTTCGTTATCATATTAATTGCCGTTATAGGGTTCATACTCGAATTGGTTTTTATTGTGGTGGCGAGTTTAAAAGCTAGAGATGGCGAGTTTTACAAATATCCGCTTACCATAAATTTTTTAAAATAACTTTCATCAGCCACAACAGTTGTGGTCATCAATCAAATCATCAATGGTCCATTGGACACAATCAAAAAACGAACAGTTTAATTAAAAATAACTCTGACATGACAAAAACACGGTCAAACAACCTTAAACAAACTCAGCATCTGTCCAGCCCTTGGGTAGCAAATGAACATCTGATTAAAAATAATAGAAGAGACTTATGAAAATTGAAAATACTAAAGCACAAATGCGCAAAGGTGTCCTGGAATATTGCATACTCTCTGTCCTAAAAGACGAAGATGCCTATGTAGCCGAAATTCTAGAAACCCTAAAAGACGCAAAAATGCTTGTAGTGGAGGGCACCATTTATCCACTACTGACCAGGCTAAAAAATGCTGGCCTTTTAAATTACAGATGGGAAGAATCCACTTCCGGACCACCCCGTAAATACTATGGTTTAACCGATACCGGAAAATTATTCTTAACCGAATTAAATACGACTTGGAGTGAACTACAAAACGCCGTCAACTTAGTAACCAACACAAAAAAATCTAAAAATGAATAAGACAGTCAACATAAATTTAGCAGGTGTATTTTTTCACATTGACGAAGATGCCTATTTAAAATTGCAACGCTATTTGGAGGCCATCAAACGTTCATTTACAGATTCTCAAGGGCGCTCTGAAATTATCGCAGACATTGAAGCGCGTATTGCTGAACTTTTTAACGAGCGTGTTAAAAACGACAAACAGGTTATTCGGATTCAAGAAGTTGACGCGGTCATTTCAATCATGGGACAACCGGAAGATTATTTAGTTGACGATGAAATTTTTGAAGATGAACCTGAAAAAACCTATCAAAAGAAAAATCAAAGTTCATTTTCCAAAAAACTTTTCCGGGATACTGATAATTCCTATATAGGAGGTGTGTCTTCGGGTTTAGGTCATTATTTAGGAGTAGATGCCATATGGATGCGTTTGCTTTGGATTCTATTGGCCCTAGGTTCTGGCGGTACTTTAATCCTTATTTATATCTTGTTTTGGATTTTGGTGCCAGAAGCACGAACGACGGCAGAAAAACTGACCATGACTGGAGAACCCGTGAACATCAGTAACATCGAAAAAAAGATTAAAGACGGATTCGATAATGTCTCTGAAGCGGTGAAAAACATGGATTTGCCCAAACAAGGCAACAGAATAAAATCGAGCTCCAAAACCTTTTTTGATGCCTTGGGAGATGTAATCATGTTCATCTTTAAAATCTTTGCCAAATTTATAGGCGTCATGCTCATCGTTATTGGCGTAAGTACGCTAATAGGTTTAATTATTGCATTCTTTTCGGTGGGTGTTGCTGACGTTATAGAAATTCCAGGGATAGACTTTCTTGAAGCAACCAACACTGCAAATGTACCTATCTGGCTCATGTCGTTGATGCTCTTATTTGCGATCGGCATTCCGTTTTTCTTCCTGTTCTATTTAGGATTGAAGATATTGGTCAACAATTTGAAATCTATTGGTGCAATTGCCAAATTCACCTTGTTCGGATTGTGGCTAATATCACTTATTGGATTGATGGTTATTGGCGTGAAGCAGGCTAGTGAATATACTGAAGACGCCATGGTGCAACAAACGGAGAATATAAATATTACCGCTAGAGACACTTTGTATATCAGCATGGCGCACAATAATACTTACAGCAAGCAATTTGGCCGCAACAGCAGCCAATGGCGTCCTATTTATGATGAGAACGATAACAAACTACTATATTTAACAGATGTTGAGCTGATCTTAAAATCCACCAAAGATACTGTCGCTTCCATTAGGATTGACAAGAGCTCTAGAGGCAACACTTATCAAAATGCTAAAAGTAGAGCGGAAAAAATCAATTATAAGTATTCAATAGTTAACAATCAATTGGAGCTGGATGGCTTTTTAACTACGGCATTTGTGAATAAATTTAGAGATCAAGAAGTTGAAGTCACTTTATTCATTCCAGAAGGTACAGTTCTATACGCCGACAAGAATACGCATTCCTTTCATAAAAATCATTATTTCACTTCAAGGTCAAAAGATGAAAACTTAAAAGGCCATTTTTTACAGGTTGTGGATAATGACATCAACTGCCTGGATTGTCCTGAGGATTTCAAAACTAACGACAGTTCTGAAATTAGGATTGATGAAAGTGGAATCCGGATAAAAAGTGATACCACATCTATTGAAATAAATCAAGACGGCATCAAGTCCTCTACAGATCGTGTAAAGGTAAAAATTGACGGAGATGGTATTCAAATTACTACCGACGATCAATAAGTCATCATCAACAATCAAATTCAACCAACTAAAAACCATCAATCATGAGTACATTAATCAAAATCATCATTACCTCCATTCTGAGTCTCAGTCTTTTTTCCTGTAATGTTAATTTTAATACAGGTATGAGCGGCAATGGCAACGTGGAAATTAAAGAAGGTACAGTAGATCGAGAATTTAATCAGATTGAAGTGAGCGGTGGCCTTAACGTATTCCTAACTCAAACAACTTCAGAGAGCATCTCAGTAGAAGCTGACGAAAATTTACATAACTTCATCATCACCACAATTGAAAATAATATCCTTAAAATTTACCCAAAAGAAAACATCAGCTCTCATGCCGTAAAGAACGTTACGGTCAGTTTTAAAAACCTTAACAAGATTAGCGCTGCCAGTGGCAGTTCGATATACGGAACACAAACCATTTCTCAACCATTGCTAGAGCTGCGCACATCAAGTGGTAGCGCGATGGACCTCAATTTGAATACAACAGCTCTAACCTGTTCTACTTCCAGTGGTAGCACAGTAACATTGAAAGGAAATGCAGATAAGTTTCTAGCCCAAGCATCAAGCGGAAGCACTATTCAGGCAGAAGGTCTGAAGATAGTATTCGCGCAAACAAAAGCCACTTCAGGGGCTGATATTATGGTAAATGTTTCAAAAGAATTAATTGCAAATGCGGCAAGTGGTGGGGACATTCGATACTCGGGCAATCCACAAAAAATTAAGAAATCCGCAGGTGTTTCTGGACATATAACACCGCAATAATAGCCCTTGCAACGACTCACATATATTGAGTTTTAAAACCATTTCAAAGCTTCTTAAAAGTTTGGGATGGTTTTTGTTTATATTTGTTAGTATAACCTTTTAAATCGTTAGAATGAATAAAATCATTTTTACACTTTTAATGGTATTTAGTTTTACCGCCTACACCTCCGCTCAAGACGATGAGAAAATTAAAGGCGATAGAAATGTGACCATTAAACAAACCTACATTGATCCGTTTAACAAAATTGTTGTAGGCGAAGATTTTTCAGTTGAAATTATCTACAATAGTAAACCTTCAGTTGAAATTGAAACCGATAGCAATCTTCATGAGTATATTCTCTTTGATGTTGTTGACGGAACTCTCACCTTTAAAACCAGCAAGCGCATTACCTCTAGCCGACGCATGAATATTAAAGTTAATTATTCAGATGGATTGGAAGCCATTGAAGTGTTGGACGACGGGGAGATAAGATCCTTAACATCTTTGGAGATGAAAAACACCAGCTTAAAAACCTCTGGATCATCTCGCGCATACCTAAATATTAAAACCAATGAGTTTAATTACACGGCGTCAGACAAAGCTAAAGTGAAATTAAATGTCAATGCCACAAACGCGGTAATCATATTAAATGATAATGTGAAGATGGAAGCCCTGCTCAATGCCAAAACTGCCAAGATTGACATGTACCAACGCGCTACCGCCAATTTGGAAGGCACATTGTCCAACACGGAGTTACGCGTAGACAATTCGTCGTCATTTAACGGCAAAGAATTCTTAACGAACACTTGTAACATAACTGCGGATATGGGCAGTTCTGCAACCATTCGCGTGAATGATTCTGTGACGATAGCTGCTACAGGGAATAGTGAAGTGTATCTTTACAATAATCCCAAAATCACCTTGCCAAAATTTGAAGGCTCAGTTAAACTTCAGATGAAAGAATAACTTCAATTCGCATGTAGAATAACTATCCGTCATTTTAAAACAATAATTACCACACACCCGATTTCTTTTATAGATTCTAAAGAAGCGCATAATTAATTTTTGTGATGAGCGCTCCTTTTAGCTATTTCCCTTCTTCACTTTTTTATTGTGTTCCACATAATTTTAAATTGTTTGCGCTTCTACGTTTAATATGCTATGCGCTTTCCCTTGTAGAGAGCACATAATTAAGGCTGTTTTAACAAAAAATAATTTTTTCCCTTATCTTTAAAAGAAAAGCATAGATCATGGCAAAAACTGTAGCAGACTTATTAGTAGAAAATTTAGTAAATGCGGGAGTCAAACGATTATACGCCGTTACCGGAGACAGTTTAAATCCTATTAATGACGCCGTTAGAAGAGATGGCAGATTAGAATGGATTCACGTACGGCACGAAGAAGCGGGTGCTTACGCAGCCTCAATGGATGCAGAGCTCGACGGCATTGGCTGTTGTATGGGCAGTTCTGGTCCTGGACACGTCCATTTAATCAATGGGTTATATGACGCCAACAAATCAGGAAATCCCGTTATTGCCATTGCCACGACCATTAACACTGATAAGATGGGAGTGGATAATTTTCAGGAAACCAATGTGGTTAAATTGTTTGATGATTGCAGTACATATTGTGTAATGGCCAGTACGCCTCAGCAAGCTGCCCAGGCTTTTCAAACTGCAATTCAACACGCCATCGAGAAGAAAGGCGTAGCTGTGGTAGGCTTGCCCGGCGATGTGTCTGAAGCTGAAGCTGAAGACATTCCAACTTCTCACACCAATTATTACACGAAATCTCGAATGATTCCCGCCAACGCCGAGTTGGCTGAGTTGACTGAAGTCATCAACTCACACGAAAAAGTAATGTTATTTTGTGGCTATGGTTGTAAGGATGCGCAGCAAGAAGCGATGCAACTTTCTGAAAAACTTAATGCGCCTATGGGCTACAGTTTCAGGGGTAAAATTTTCTTTGATAAAATTAGTAACCCTTACGCCATTGGTCTCAACGGACTATTGGGCAGTAAATCAGGTTTTAAAGCCATGCACGAAGCAGATCTGGTCATTTTATTAGGCACCGACTTTCCTTATACGGCCTTTTTACCAGAAAAAAATACCATCATTCAAATTGATCATAAACCAGAACGCATAGGCCGCCGCGCTAAGGTTGATTACGGTTATGCTGGGAGTATTAAAGACACTTTAGAAGCTTTATTACCCTTATTGGAGGCTAAATCAGACGACGCATTCCTAAAGAACATGCGAAAATTACACGACGACCAGGAGGAGAAATATAGATCTTATGTGGATGAAAAATCAAAGGATAAATTTATCCATCCAGAATTTGTAGCCTCAGTAATTGACGAGATCGCATCAGACGATGCTATTTTTACAGTAGATACTGGCATGTCAGCGGTTTGGGCCGCCCGATACATTAAAGGTAAGCGCAACCGCTATCTTACAGGTTCATTCAATCATGGTTCAATGGCCAATGCGATGCCTATGGCCATCGGTGCGGGACTCTCCAGGCCAGACCGTCAAGTTATAGCGCTTTGTGGAGATGGCGGTATCAGCATGCTACTGGGCGATTTGATGACCATAAGTCAGTATAATATCCCGGTCAAAATAATTATTTTCAACAACCGCTCCTTAGGCATGGTAAAATTGGAAATGCAGGTTGCCGGTTATCCAGAATGGCAAACTGAAATGAAAAATCCTGATTTTGCTAAAGTCGCAGAAGCTATGGATATCAAAGCATGGAATGTTGATGCTTGTGAAAACGTGAAAGACACCATCCAACAAGCTTTGGCCCACAATGGCCCCGCTTTAGTCAATATTTTTACAGATCCTGATGCTTTGGCCATGCCGCCCAAATTAGAATTTGATCAGGTAAAAGGTTTTGCGACCACAATGGGGAAACTAATGTTGAATGGTCAGGCTGCTGATGTGATCGATAAAGCAAAATCTAATTTTAAATATTTGAAAGAATTATTTTAAGTCTTAGCAGCTCTCCAGAGAATAGGATTGCCATATAAATCTGAAACTAAAAAAATCGATCTTACCTGCAAAAATTAAAATTTTTATAAATCAAAAAGAATGTGTCTCAATACTTATACAACCTATCTGAGAGTTGAATATTTGAGAACCATTCTCGGACAGCTGTCCGAGAGAAAATCATAAAAAAAGCCGTTTCAATTAGTTTTGAGACGGCTTTCAATATTCTGTAAATTAATACATGGTATTTAGTAATTTGTAGCGGTATTCACTTCAAATGTGGAATCGATTGCAGCTAGGTAACGCTCCGCATCCAATGCCGCCATACATCCAGTTCCTGCAGCAGTAACCGCTTGTCTGTAAACATGGTCAGCAGCATCGCCTGATACAAAAACACCCTCAATATTTGTTTTTGTAGTTCCTGGGATATTGATAATATACCCCGTTTCGTCTAATTTTAAAAAATCTTTAAAAATATCAGTATTTGGTTTATGTCCAATAGCGACAAAAAATCCGGTTGCAGGAATTTCGCTAACTTCTCCAGTTACATTGTTTCTCACTCTAACACCAGTTACCAATTGTCCATCACCTAATACTTCTTCTGTATCCGTATTAAATAAAATCTCAATGTTTTTTGTATTTTTTACTCGCGCTTGCATAATTTGAGAGGCTCTAAACTCATCACGTCTAACCAACATTGTCACTTTCTTACATAGTTTAGATAAGTAATGTGCTTCTTCACATGCAGAATCGCCTGCACCAACAATAACCACATCGTGATTTCTATAGAAGAAACCGTCGCATACCGCACAAGCAGAAACACCGCCCCCTAATTGTAAATATTTTTGTTCTGATGGAATTCCTAAATATTTCGCAGAAGCTCCTGTAGAAATAATTACGGTTTCACAATGGATCTCCTTTGTGTCTTGTACCCATACTTTATGAACATCACCTGAAAAATCAACTTTAGTAATCCAACCGTCTCTAACATCAGTACCAAAACGTTCAGCTTGTTTTTGCAACTCAATCATCATTTCCGGTCCGGTAATACCGTCTGGATACCCTGGGAAATTTTCAACATCATTTGTGGTTGTCAATTGACCCCCTGGTTGTGCTCCTTGGTAGAGAACAGGAAACATGTTTGCTCTAGCAGCATAAATAGCAGCCGTATAGCCCGCTGGTCCTGATCCTATAATTAGGCATTTTACTTTCTCGATTGAATCTGACATAATATAATTTAAATATTGAACTTTACAAAAATAGAGATTTTGACGCAAAACATTCGGTATTATCATTAAAACTTATTATTTAACAATTGGTTTTGGCAATGCTTTTTCTCGTCTTTTTTTTATATATTTAATTCTTGGTATATCCTGCTATCTTAAATTGAGAATATCATATTTTATAAGGGATTGGCAGGCACCAAAATACGAATTACTAATAAATAGTTTTTAATTTTTAAATTTAATGGGCGTGATTTCAACAGACGAAAATGAAATAAAATTATACTTTCATTCTGAAAATTCAATTGGAAAGCAAATACATGCATATGTGTCAGCTTCTGAAAAAAAAGTATTGGCAATTGACATTTCGAAAACTAAAGTAACCGGCACTCAATGGACGGAACTGGCAGAGGGTTTAGGACTTTCTATTTCAGATCTTATTAATAAAGAACACCCTGATTTTGTGAAAAATTATGGAGAAAATGTAGATTTAGAATCAGAGGATTGGTTAAAAATTCTCGATAAGCAGCCTGAAGTTCTCACCACTCCAATTGCGATTATTGGCCACAAATACGTGCAGCTGACATCTCCTGCAGATTTTGTGAAGTATCTTGAACCCGATAGTAAAAATGTAGAATAATAAAAAGGCCATCATTTAAATGATGGCCTTTCTTTATAAAATGTAAATTTACATTTATTAATTTAAAGCGTCTCCAACGTCGTCAGCCGCATCTTCAACTGCGTCTCCAACATCATCAGCTGCTCTTTCAACATCCGTTTTATTTGTTTCTCTACAACTTGTAAAAGTTGTCATTGCAGTTCCTAAAGAAAACAGAACCGCAAAAGTCATCATTAGTTTTTTCATAATTTAAATTTTGGTTTTAGTTAATAAAGATAGTTTTATTTTTTTAATCCACCTCTCAATAGAGATAAAATGAACAGGACTATAAAAATAAAAAAGATTATTTTAGCTATACCTGCTGACGCTCCTGCAATTCCTCCAAATCCTAAGATTGCGGCGATTATAGCAATGACAATAAAAATAATAGTCCAACGTAACATAGTTTTAAGTTTTAAAAGTTAATTATAATATAAAGGTACAACCCCAAGGTACTTAAGACTTAACCCTATCAAAAAAGACTTTAACTCATAACATTGTGCCAAATATCAACGTAATTTCAAACTCTATAAATCCTTAAACCACACTGGGTTCAACTTCAAAAACAAAATCCAGCGAATGATGTTTTTCATATATTTTATTGATTCCGCAGAGGGGGGTTGAGGTGTCCAACCACTGTTTTAATTCTTTATCATTTAAAACTAGCGGTTTTAATTCCGAAAGATTCGGGATGTTTTTAAAAGAATCATTAGATGGAATTAACACCAGTGAACATGTGATAAAACCATCGGTCAACTCATTATAGATAGCAGCTATAGGAAAGGGTTCAAAATTTGGAAGATGAACTAGACAGCGTTCTACAGAACCATCTGACAATAAGGTTGTATAAAATCCTGTACTTAACACTACGCATCGACGCTGTTTGAGAGCATTAGTATAAATCTTATTACCACTTTGTAGCGTTTCCATACTCACATTTAAGTGTTGAACACATCCTGGAATACGCTCCAATTGTCTTCAAAGTTTTCTGGAAGCAATCCCCAAATGGCATAGGTTACTTTATCGGGTTCTGCGTTTGTAATAACCGCGACAGTAGACTCCTTCAAACCTTCTATTAATTTTTTGGGTTCATAAAGATTTGGGAATTGAAAGGAGACCTGAAATTTTCTTTCAATACTATCTTTATTGGCGATGTTGGAAATCTTGTAAAACATTGTGATGTATCTAAAACTCTAAGTAAATCAAAATGGCTTGCTAAATTTGACTTGAATGATGCAATTGCTAACCCAAATAATTTCGCTCTAAAAACTTCTTTTAAGAGTAGAAGTGATAACAAAAAAGGACACTCATTACAAGTGTCCTTTTCAATGAAATATTTAAGATCTTATCTTAAATCTTCCAAACGTTTGATATTGTTCAACCCTTGCTCGATAGTCGTTTTTTGAGTCTCTAGTAATTGTTTTGTAGAATTTGGAATAGTTATTTCAGATAGAACTTCTCTGTATTCATCCACAGAAGCTTTTTCTCCCCTAATAGCTTCTTCAAGCATTGATTCGTCATCATCTGCAGAGAACCATGATTTAACTTCCATCCAGGTGCGATGCGCAGCTCCTGCAACACTTCCACTCTCGTCAGGTTCTTGACCAAAATTACGCAATTCCGATTTTATTTGGTGACCGAAATTGTAACGCTCTTGCGCTTTATTTGAAAAATAAGATTTTAAACCTGCGTGTTTAGCGTTTTCCGCTGCTTTTTTAAAACCACTTTCAGCATCATAATTTTTTTCTAATAAATCATTTAATCTGTTTCCTAATTTATCTGTGTAATCGCTCATAATTTATATGTTTTAGTTTATATAAAACTACAGATCATTTGGCCTCCCAATTAGTGCAATTCCTAAATAAATTGACCCAATCAGTTTACTAACAAAATATTAACTTTTAATTATTTTTATTGAGGATTTTCATGTTTATCCAATATTGAATAACGATTCAAGACTATATATTTAATACCATTAGTGTCCGATAAAAATAAATAATAAATTAACAAACTCATTTAAAGCAAGGGACATTAGAAGATTTCCGAAATGAGACCTTGCATTTTAGAAAATGTTTCTACCGAGAGGGAATGTGCGATTTTAATTTAAATGATCGTTGTTTGTCAGTTAGTTGCAAACAAGTCTTGATTCTTTATTCTAACAGCGCAGCGGTCTTGATTCTTTTTCGGACAACAATGATTTAATACTAGTTTTAAGAAAGTGATATATAGAAGTGGACATAACGTTTAAGATTGAATAAAGGATAGCCGTAAGTCAGAAATTAAATCTAAAATGTTGACTACAAGACAAAAGAAAACCTCAGCTATTTGTAGTGTGCTGAGGTCATCTTCCTAACTAACCAACCAGTGTAAAGAGTATTAAACTCTTTGTATACTGCTAAATTAAACTTATTAAACAGTCACTGAGTTCTCTATCCGAGAAATAGTTAACTGTATTCCACGATCAATTTGAACCGATAGTTTATTCATGTTGGATGTAGATAAGGCAGAACCACCTCTAATCAACAAAAAGTTAGTATGTTTTTATTAATAGTGGTATATTTAATTTCTAGAAAACTTCCTAATCTCAATAATTTCAAGTCTTTAAACACTAATTTTTTAACTTATGTAAAGAGTGTTATGATTGAAATCACAATTAATGCCGAAAGTTCAGAAGGAGCCTTATTGCAGATACAAGATTTGTTAGGCGGCGATCTACACGAACATTGTGGTGAATTGACCTTGCGCTTTGACAATGACATTGCAAAAGGTTGCATCAGATGTATTAATTTTGATTGGGGTGTTAATTTGGTTGAATTTGATGCCATTTTTTTTGAAGATATATTATTTGTTGACAATCACAAAAATTACAACCCTATACACTTTAGCTATTGTTCCCTTGGAAATTTTAAACACAGGTTTGAAAATCAGAAAGAATTCCACACCATTGAACAATATCATTCTTCCATCCTTGTCGCCGAGAAAAACATCCAACATTTTACTTTACTACAAAAAGACAAACATCTTATATTTAATAGCATTCGCATTATCCGAAAAGAATTTGTCCAAAAGAGAAATACTCAATTGACAGAACTCAATAAAAAATTATACGAAGTTTTTGTTGATCAGCATCATGAGACTACCTATGCCTATTATAGTCCAATCCATCTAAGAATGGAGGATCGTGTGAAATCTTTGAGAGATTTGAAAGCAGAAGGAATAATTCGGATATTACAGATAGAAGGTGAGGTGTATCAATTATTGGCGATGCACATTGCTCGGCATGAGCGATTTGAAAACAACGACCCTATCCCGCATATGCTGTTAAAATCTGAATTGAAAAAGGTAAAATCTTATGCGGAAAAAATCTTGACAGAACCCTCTCTCAATTATAATTTAGAAAAAATATCAAGAGAATGTGGACTTTCGCAAGCGAAATTGCAAGAAGGTTTTAAATTTTTATATGCGCGGACCGTTGCAGAGTATATAAAACATGTACGGCTGGAGGCCGCAAGGGAATTAATGAACACCACTGATTTAAATATATCTCAGATAGTGTATACCATTGGTTTTACAAGTAGAAGTTATTTCTCAAAAATATTTAAGGAAACATATGAAATGACCCCAAATGAATTTAAAAAGAAAATAATTTTATTAAATGAAGAGAAAGAACCCAATTAAAATAAGCTGTCTATGTTCTGAAAAACTTTTTAAGAATAACAAAAACACCATATTGCCCCGCAAATTTCAATCCTGTACTCACCCAGTTTAGAGGTTTCATATCTTCTTGAAATTCATGTTTGATACCTTTTAGTTCTTCCCAGGCAATTTGCCGCTCAAGCTTAAGCTTATCTAAGTCGTACTCAATTTCATCAAAAGATTGGTAGGTCTTCATAACTTATTTAAATATTTTGGATTGAATTTTTTTAATGATCGCGCTGTCAATAAGATGCCTAGTTTTATAAATTATGAAAGAAACTATTATAAAAGCACCGCCTACAACGAGGTATCCCAAGGCCACATTGCCTAAAAGATTGCCAATTGCGATAGCTGAGGCAACCGCTAAAAAAATTAAACCTATAAATAATACAGCGCCAATAATAATCGCTTTTCCTAACATACTAATTGCATAGGAAAGATGTTGAAAAACTTTTAACTTATAATACTTTTTAGTCTTATCAAGGTATTGTTCTCCAATATCTGTCGCTTTATTGGATGTATTATTTATAGATTCAAAAACATTCATAAGATCAATTTAGAATTTTTGAAATTTCTTATTTTTATCTTTTAATGCCGCCAATTTATTCTCCAATGTCGTGATAACATCTTCAGCTTTATGGCTTGTATCAGAAACAATAGATTCTACTTTTTCATCTAAAGTTAACTTTTTCGTACTTACAGTATCGACTAGATTATCTCTTAAGTGAGAAGCTTTAGTAGCTAAGCTATCTTTTGCTGCCAAAGCACTTTCAGCCAATCTATCCTTTGCGGATATGGCCTCATCAGATATTCTTTGTCTTGTATTAATTCCTTTGTCCGGTGCAAATAAAATTCCCAATGTTGCTCCAATTGCAGTACCGGCTAAAATGCCGATAAGCGTGTTACTACTACTATTATTTCCCATAATATTGATTATTTTAAAATGTTAATAATTATTTATTGTTTCAACAAATCTACAAGTATATATCAATCTTTGTTATCTCAAAAAGATAAATGTTTAACTATTACACAGCAGAGTTTGCAAGCCTTGATTAATTCTTATAATTTAGTTGAAAACAGAATTTAGTATAGTAAATTTATACGCGCTATCCAAAATATTCAACACATTTAGGACCAATTTAACAAAAATCACTCTTATTATGAAAAATACGATTATAACTACTAATCCCTACAGTCATAAGCTGATTAAAGAGTATGATATGCACACTTCAAAAGACTTAAACAAAATTCTAAACACCGCCGATGCACGTTTTTATAAGTGGCGTCAAACGTCTATAAAAGAACGTTGCAGATTGTTAATGAATCTCGCACAAATCTTGGAAGATGACAAACAGGAGTTGGCAGAACTTATGACCAATGAAATGGGCAAGCCTATTACCCAAAGTATTGCAGAAATTGAAAAGTGCCTAACGGTATGCGACTTTTACGCGACCAATGCGGACGATTTTTTAGCGGACGAATTGATAGAAACAGATGCTTCTGAAAGCTTTATTAGTTATGATCCTTTAGGGACGATTTTAGCCATCATGCCCTGGAACTATCCCTTTTGGCAAGTGTTCCGTTTTGCCATACCTACCATAACTGCCGGAAACACTGCAATTTTAAAGCACGCCGCTAACGTAACCGGTTGTGGCATGGCCATAGAAGCTCTTTTTGAAAAAGCGGGTTACCCCAAAGGATGTTTTACAACTATTTTGGCCGGACATGACGCGATTGAAAACTTGATCAGTAATGACAAAATTAAAGCACTTACCTTGACTGGGAGTGAAAAAGCCGGCAGAAAAATAGCCGCTACGGCAGGGCAAAACTTAAAGAAAACAGTATTGGAACTTGGGGGCAACAACGCTTGTATCGTTTTGGATGATGCTGATTTGGACACCTATATGGATACTATAGTAAATGCCAGAATGCAAAACGCCGGACAAAGTTGTATTGCGGCTAAACGATTTATCGTAACGGAAGGCATTTACGATGATTTCCTGAAACGATTTAAGAAACAAGTAGCAGCATTAAAACATGACGATCCCTTAAAGCCAGAAACCACATTTGGAACCCTGGCTAGAACTAACGGGGCTGACACCCTTAAAAAACAAGTGGACGATTCTATTGCTATGGGCGCAAAACTCATCGTGGGGAACAAAAAGAATAATGCCTATTTTGAACCTACCATTCTTACCAATATCACTAAAGACATGCCTGTTTTTAAAGAGGAAACTTTTGGGCCAGTTGCTCCAATAATGAAGGTGAAAGATGTTGAAGAAGCATTTCAAATGGCCGCAGAAACTCGATTTGGACTAGGCACAATGGTGTTTACACAATCTATGGATACTGCGCATCAATATATCTCCACAGTTGCAGACGGTGCTTATTTTGTGAATGAACTGGTTAAATCAGATTCCCGCCTTCCTTTTGGCGGCACAAAAGCTTCAGGATATGGCAGAGAACTTTCCAAAGAAGGCATCCATGAGTTTGTCAACAGAAAAACAGTTTTTATTAATCACTAACACCTCACCTATGAGTTTTATTAAAGAAGAAAACGAAAAGACCAAAGATTACATTTTTCAAAAAGATGACACCACCAAATCCACCACGCTGTTCGTGGCAATTGTACTAGTTATATTAGTGGCAGGAGTGATTGTATCGGGTTTTTATTTTGATTGGTTTTAAGGCGTTGAGGATAATTGATAGCAAGCTATTCAAAATGAAACGAAAGCTATATCTGTTTTCCGTTCATTTTCCAACCATCATCACCCACTAAAGTAAATTTTAAGATAAAGTTTCATAGCGCAGTTAAGTCAAATATAATTGAGAGAAGTGCTCGTTTTTTTGTAAATTAGAAAGACTTTGTATTAATAATCAAAACTTTAGCGCTATGAAACTTTCATTTTTATTACTAGTATTACTTACTTTTTACGCTTGTGATGAGCAAAAAAAAATAGTTCCAAACGCTGAGACCGCTACTAAAGATCAGGCCATGAAATTAAATGGGACATGGGAAATGGTTGGCTATTATAATTATGTTGACAATAAAATTGCCGATTCGTTCCAGACCAACAACGGATTTAGACAAGTTAAAATGTATACCGATCACAAGGTGATGTGGAGCAAAAACGTGCCTCAAGATTCTACGGAATGGTTTGGTTATGGTGATTATAATCACAATAATAATGAGCTCAATGAAACCTTGGAATACGGTTCTGAAATGATGAAAAAAATTATTGAAGAGAGAAAAGAATTCACTTATGAGCTTCATTTAGAAAAAGATAAGTTTAGCCAAATTGAAGTTGATGATTTGGGCAATCGCATTTATTCTGAAAACTACAAACGTATCGAGTAACTTATCAAGGCCAATAAAATTTATTTTAAGATATACCGTTGCGCAATCTTCCTAAATGTTTCAACTTGCGATTGTTGCCAATGCACATCCTTATGTAAATACGTCGCCATCAATGCTGCAACTTCCGGCGCAATAGCATAGGCCGCCTGGGCGTCCAAGACTAAAATTCTCACACGTCTAGACAAAACATCTTCCACGGTTCTGGCCATTTCATTTTGTACGGCCCAAACCACTTCTGCCTTTAGGAATTCCAAACGCGGGTGTAATTTTTCACCCAATTCCGGAAAATCTAAGATCAAATTTTCAATAAAAACCTGATCTGTGCCGTATACATAAAGGTGATTAGAATCTTCCGCAGAACCATCAGCACCATGGATTAACAGCGATGTTGTTCGACACGCTTTCTTTGGCAATCTTTCGAGAGCAATAGCTTTATCGATGGTGTCTTGCGCCATGCGCCGGTACGTCGTCCACTTCCCTCCCGTAATGGTGATCAAACCAGATGGAGCTACCATTATTTTATGGCTTCGTGAAATTTCCTTTGTCTTTTCCGACCCATCTTTAGGTGCCGCTAAGGGTCTTAAGCCCGCAAATTGACTCAGCACATCCGATTTTGTAACGGGCTTCTTTAAATACGTATTTAATGTTGACAGAACAAAGTCAACCTCATTATCTAGAGGTTCAGGTTCTAAGCTATGACGTTGCACGAGCGTGTCTGTGGTCCCTACCACCACTCTCTGATGCCACGGCACTAAAAACAGAACTCTGCCGTCCACTGTTTTCGGAATCATGATTGCCTCTTTTCCGGGTAAAATTGAACGGTCGAAGACGAGGTGGATACCTTGACTTGGCCTTATTATATTTTTTGCTTCCGGATTGTCCATCTGAAGCACAACATCTGTAAAAACGCCTGTGGCATTTACAATAACTTTGGCCTTTAAGACATAGATGTTTTTAGATTCAACATCAACCGCCGAAACTCCTGTAATTTTACCATTAATAGCTTTCTGCAATCCATTGACCTGAACATAGTTTAATACCGTTGCGCCATGTTCAATAGCCGTTTGGGCGAGATTAATAGCCAATCGAGCATCGTCAAACTGTCCGTCTGCGTATACTACGCCACCCTTGAGTTTCTCGGTTTTTATTGTCGGAAGGCGGGAGGCCATCTCTGTTTTATTTAGGCGTAACACCTTTCCAAAACTGAGTTTACCTGAAAAGAAATCGTATAGTTTTAATCCGAAAGTATAGAAGAAGGCGTCCCACCATCGATAGGCAGGGATGATAAACGATTGGTTTTTTACGAGGTGTGATGCATTTTTCAGCAACAACCCCCTTTCATAAAGTGCTTCCCTAACCAAGTCAATATTGCCTTGAGCCAAATACCGAACGCCTCCATGAATAAGTTTGGTACTTCTGCTGGATGTGCCTTTTGCAAAATCAGACTGTTCTAAAAGTAAAGTTTTATAGCCGCGCGATGCACTATCAACGGCGACACCGAGTCCGGTTGCTCCGCCTCCAATAATAATCACATCCCAATCACTACATTTCGCTAATTGCTGTAATCCTGCTTCTCTAGTGAACAAATTTGAAGTTTTTAGGGCGGATTATTTCGTTCATATATCCTTGCGGTAGTCTGAAATCGAACACGGATTAATGTATACGTTATATAAAGCTAATCTATTAGAATTTCCAAGATCTGAATCGCGGCATCACTAATGCGTGTTCCGGGACCGAAAACAGCTATGGCACCTGCATCAAATAAATATTGATAATCTTGTTTCGGAATGACGCCACCAACGATGACCATAATATCCTCCCGACCATAATTTTTGAGTTCTTCGATGACCTGAGGCACCAAGGTTTTATGACCTGCTGCCAATGATGATACGCCTAAAATATGCACATCATTTTCTACAGCCTGTTTTGCGGCTTCTTTAGGCGTTTGGAATAAGGGACCGATATCAACATCAAATCCCACATCAGCGTAGCCTGTAGCTACAACTTTCGCGCCTCTATCGTGACCATCCTGTCCCATTTTTGCGATCATGATTCGAGGTCTACGCCCATCTTGTTCCGCAAATTTATCGGCCAGTTCTCGTGCTCTTTTAAAGGAGCTGTCGTCTTTTATTTCTTTGCTATACACGCCTGAAAATGATTTTATCTGAGCTTTATATCTTCCGAAAACGTCCTCTAACGCATCGCTAATTTCACCTAATGTAGCACGTTCTCGGGCAGCTTCTACAGCTAAAGCTAATAAATTACCCTCACCCGTACGGGCAATTTCTGTTAATTTTGATAATGCTGCGGTCACTTTAGCCGCATTACGCTCTGACTTAATCCTGTTTAAACGTTCTATTTGTGAGAGTCTCACGGTTTGATTATCGACTTCTAAGGTTGAGATAGGATCTTCTTTATCCAAACGGTATTTGTTAACGCCCACAATGATATCTTGGGAAGAATCAATACGTGCTTGTTTGCGCGCTGCCGCTTCTTCAATACGTAATTTAGGAATTCCTGCTTCAATCGCTTTGGTCATGCCTCCCAATTCTTCAACCTCTTCAATCAGTTCCCACGCCTTTTTTGCGATGTCGTGGGTCAATTTTTCCACATAATAGCTTCCTGCCCACGGATCGACGGTTTTGGTGATGTGGGTTTCCTGTTGTAGAAACAGTTGGGTATTTCTCGCTATTCTTGCTGAAAAATCGGTTGGCAAGGCAATCGCCTCATCCAAGGCGTTGGTATGTAAACTCTGTGTCCCGCCGAAGGCTGCTGCAGCAGCTTCAATAGTGGTTCTGGCCACGTTATTAAACGGGTCTTGTTCCGTTAAACTCCATCCGGAGGTTTGACAATGGGTACGTAATGACAGTGATTTATCGTTTTTGGGGTTGAATTGCTTCACTAATTTCGCCCACAACATACGCGCGGCACGCATTTTAGCGATTTCCATAAAATGATTCATGCCTATGGCCCAGAAAAAGGATAATCGTGGAGCAAATGTATCAATATCCATCCCTGCATCGAGTCCTTTTCTAATATATTCAAGACCGTCAGCAAGGGTATATGCCAATTCAATATCAGCTGTAGCACCTGCTTCTTGCATGTGATACCCTGAAATACTGATACTGTTGAATTTTGGCATGTTTTTACTCGAATATTCGAAAATATCCGAAATGATTTTCATGGAGGGTGTTGGCGGATAGATGTAAGTATTCCGCACCATGAACTCCTTTAAAATATCATTCTGAATAGTACCTGCCAATTGCTCAGGCTTCACCCCTTGTTCTTCAGCGGCTACAATATAAAAGGCCATAATAGGCAAAACCGCACCATTCATGGTCATAGATACGGACATCTTATCTAGTGGAATTTGATCAAAAAGCAACTTCATATCCTCTACAGAATCGATGGCTACTCCTGCTTTACCAACATCGCCCACCACACGCGGGTGATCAGAATCATAACCGCGATGAGTTGCCAAATCAAAAGCTACGGACAGTCCTTTTTGGCCTGCCGCCAAATTTCGTCTGTAGAACGCATTACTTTCTTCAGCCGTTGAAAATCCAGCATATTGGCGAATCGTCCATGGTCTACGCACATACATGGTAGAATAAGGCCCGCGAAGGTTTGGTGCCAAACCGGCAATAAAATTAAGATGTTCTAATTGGTCTAAATCCGCTTTGGAATAAGTAGACTGGATATCAATATCTTCGGCCGTCTTAAAAGGTTCAGATTCTTGATGCTTAACAATTTTTTCTTTATGCTTTAAAACGATATGTTGCACATTCTTTCTACTCATCATCCAATCGTTTTTGTTCAACAGCTTCTGCCAAACGTTTTTCAATTATAGGCTCTAATAATGTTTTTATAGGATTTTTCTTGACGAAAGGATACAGTTCCAATTCATGGGCCATTTTATCATTGACATTAGGATGTTTGTTGGTACCCAACAAAATCAATTCGGCTTTATCAAAATGTTCCTGTTCTTTAGCGGCACTTTCCTTAATTTTCTTTTGAATAATGCCTTCTTTTAACTGATAAAGAAATCCGCCGTTGGCTTCAATATCCTTAAATAAGGCTAAAGATTTCTCCGCTAGTTGATCGGTTAGACTTTCTATATAATACGCCCCATCTGCAGGATTATTAACTTTATCAAAGTAGCTTTCGTGCTTAAGGACCAACAATTGATTTCTTGCGATGCGCTCAGAGAATTCGTTATCCTTATGATAAATAGCGTCGTAAGGGGCATTACAAATCGTATTTGCACCACCAAAGATTGCGCTCATACATTCCGTAGTGGTACGCAACATGTTGGTATTATAATCGTACAACGTTTTATTGCGCCTTGTGGGCTTCACAAAAATCAAACATTCAGTATTAATTCCGTTAGCATCAGCTAAAGAACTCCAAAGCTTCCTTAGGGCACGGAGTTTTGCAATTTCAAAGAAATAATTCGTGCCTACGGAAACATTGAAAATCACTTTAAAAGATTCTTTTGCCGCAGTAGTGAGACCGGAATCCAAATGATTTAAATACTCATTAGCATGGGCTAAGGCATAGGACAACTGCTGCACCATCGTGGCCCCAGCATTTTGGTAAGTATTGAGATTGACTGAAAACGAATTGGTGTGTTTAATGATCGCATCAAATTCTGTATGGTCTGCTTTTAAATTACTTAACCAATTCCCTGTTTTGGTAAGATTCCCAATAATATCAGTATGAATGATGATATTTTCTTTACTTGGAATACCATCGAATTGTTTGACAAATGCTTCTGACAGGAACTGACATTCAATATGTATTGTAATTTTACTCAGATTAATATTGACCAAAAGATCTTTAATTTCTATATGTTCTGAGGGTAGAATAAATAGTATACTTTCCGCACCTCGCTCAATAGCATTAACCGCTTTTAAATTGGATTTTTCGACATTGGCTACAAAGATGGCTTGGCATATCTGCCATTCCGTGGCTTTCGTGCTGGATACTTCTGGACGTTTTCCAAACTCATCGGCGTGATAAAATGGCTTTACGTGAATGCCTTCATCCGTTTTCCAAACCAGGGTTTCATTATAATCTTCGCCGTTCAAATCATATTGAATAAGCTGCTTCCACTCTTTGGAGGAGGCTTCAGAAAATTCATCAAATAGCGTCTTACTCATAATCCTTCTGGCTTGTTATACTATCTTCATATTCAATAATATAAATTTCTTCATTCTCTCTTTTCATATAATACTTTTCTCGCGCTAAACGTTCCAAACCTTCTTCCGTGCTTATGGCTTTTATGGCTTTTTTATCTTTCAAAATTTCTTTCTTATAATAATCGCGCTCATCTTCCAAATCGTTCATTTCTGAATTCAACTCATGATGAATCAGATACGAGTTAGCATCAAAAAACAGCATCCATACGCCGAACACTATAAATATGAGCACGTACATGTTCTTAAAGAACTTCAGATATTTCTTTTTAATTTTCAACTTAAACTAAGCGTTGGTTAATGATGGATTTTACGATATCAACTGCAACGGTATTGTATTTATTGTTGGGGATGATAATATCAGCATACTCTTTCATCGGTTCAATAAATTGTTGGTGCATGGGCTTTAACGTATTCTGATAGCGTGCTAAAACTTCATCTAAATCTCGGCCGCGCTCAGAAATATCACGTTTTAAACGTCTAATCAACCGTTCGTCACTGTCAGCATGAACAAAAATTTTAATGTCCATCATTTTGCGTAATTCGGGATTGGTCAATATCAAAATACCTTCAACAATCATCACTTTTCGCGGATGCGTCAGGATAGTATCTCCAGTTCTATTATGTTTGATAAAGGAGTATACGGGTTGATGAATATCCTTGCCTTCTTTTAAATCTTTCAGATGACGTTCCAACAATTCAAAATCGATAGAACGTGGATGGTCAAAATTGATTTTTACCCGCTCATCAAAACTTAAATGCGTCGTATCTTTATAATAAGAATCTTGAGAAATCACCCCCACTTCACCTTCTGGCAATTCTTTTAAAATTTGATTGACAACGGTCGTTTTTCCACATCCTGTACCCCCGGCTATTCCTATAATCAGCATCCTTTGTTTTTTACATTACAGGGCAAAAATAACCATTTATTGAGAACTACTAGGGCTCAATTTTAGAAACTTCAGAGGGCGTAACAATTTTCCCATCAGCATTTCCCCAGGAGTTTAAAACGTAATTCATTACGTCTGCCACTTCAACATCTGAAAGCCCTAGAGCTGCCATTGTACTGTTATAGATTTGGCCGTTTACGGTGATTTCTCCTGACAAACCATATTTTACAGCTCTTATGCTTTCCAGACGTTTATTCATCAAATAATCCGCAGATGCTAAGGGCGGAAATGCATTGGGCACGCCTTCGCCATTGGGCATGTGGCAATTCATACAAAAATCCTCATAAACCATAGCGCCTCTCGCCATACTTTCTTTTAATTCTGGTGTTTGTTGTGGGCTCGATTTGCAAGAGAGCATCACACTTAAAAATACATATATTGCAATCATTCTTTTCATTAGTTTTTAGGTAGAATTTTAACAATGCCTTTATTTTCAATACCAACATAAATAAAGCCATCAGGACCTTGGTTTATTGATCTGACACGACCCAAGCCATCTAACAGACGTTCTTCCTTTACTACTTTCCCATCTTTTAACACTATTTTATTAACATATAGGAATTTTAGGGAACCCACTAATAGATCACCTTTCCAGCCTGGATAATTGTCACTTGTAATAAAAGCCATGCCACTAGGTGCAATGGAAGGATCCCAATAATGCAAAGGCTGTTCCATGCCTTCCTTTTCAGTAATGTCCGTAAATTTGGTACCAACATAATTGACGCCATAACTGATAATTGGCCATCCGTAATTGGCTGCTTTTTTAATAATGTTAATTTCATCTCCTCCCTTTGGACCGTGCTCATGCGTCCAAATGTCGCCGGTGTCGTGATGCAACACCATGCCCTGAGGATTCCGATGGCCGTACGAATAAATGGCCTGTTTGGCAACGGCGTCATTTACAAATGGATTATCATTAGGAATTGACCCATCCGAATTTAAGCGATACACCTTGCCGCCATCTCTAGTGATATCCTGTGGATTTTCGTCACGATTTCCACGATCTCCAACAGTAAAATACAAATAGCCCTCGTTATCAAACACAATTCGAGAGCCAAAATGTTGTCCTTTAGTAGTATTCGGAGTGGCTTTATAAAGGACTTCCTTATTTACGAGTACATTATTTTCTAGTTTAGCCCGCATTAAGGCAGTATTCCCACCTTCATCTTCGCCCTCTGATGAAGCGTAGGTCAGATATATCCACCCGTTTTCTTTATAATTAGGATGAAGGGCTATATCAAGTAAACCACCTTGCCCTCTATTGTAAACTTCTGGGACGCCTTCTACAAGGGTTTTTTTACCCTCTTTAAAATGAATGATCTTGCCTTCTTTTTCATTTATCAACATTGAATTATCAGGCAAAAAAACAAACCCCCAAGGATTGGAAAGCTCAGGTACTACCATTTCAAAACCATGGTTGGTGTTCACTGGGTTTTTATCTTGAGCACATGAACTGATGCCCACAAATGCCATTAATACTAAGACGTAATTTTTGATTTTCATACTGTTAGAGATTAATCTATAAATTTAGAAATAAAATTTGTTACAATTTAAAGAAAAATCATATATTTGCACCTCGATTTCCAGGAGTCGAAACAAAGATAACCACTTCGGGGTGTAGCGTAGCCCGGTTATCGCGCCGCGTTTGGGACGCGGAGGTCGCAGGTTCGAATCCTGCCACCCCGACCACTAAAAGCCTAACAAATCATGAGATTTGTTAGGCTTTTTTCATTTGTGGCGCTGCCAATCCAGTTGCGCATGTAGACTTCGGATCATTCCATTCCAATTTGTCATTTCGAAGTTAGGAGGAATCCCATGACCGTGGAGGCTCTATGGTAAAAAAATGATGTGATGTCTCATTCCATTCGACATGACAAAAAATTAATAGCCTAATAAATCATGAGATTTCTTGAGCTTTTTTTATTCGTTCACAAATCCGTGAAATCTTTAAAAAAATATACCAGATCGGATAAAAACATATCAAATATATTTCTGTTATCACTACCTAAATCTTGTTATATTTGTTAGACAAGCAGGATACTCACGCTCAGACATCTCCATCCTATGAAATATTCTCTAATTATTTTAACGCTCATATGCAGCATCATGACGAGTTGTGAGACTAAGAAGCCTTACGAAAAAAGCGAAACGATTTCTACGGAACATCACTTCAACAGTGCGAAGATGCCAGCCATTGGCACCAAAACCAAGAAAGTTTATGTGCCGGTCTATTCTGACATCTACCAGCGTACCCGCAATGAAAGAACTTTGTTGACCTCCACCTTGAGCATTCACAATACCAGTGAAACGGACACCCTTTATATCAGTCGTCTCGATTATTACAATACGGAAGGAAAGTTAGTTCGAAAGTATATCGATGCCCCTATTTACTTAAATACTTTTGAAACTATTGAATATGTGGTTGATCAGGACGATGATACGGGTGGTTCAGGAGCCAACTTTGTTATTGAATGGTACGGCAGCGAAAAACTTAATCCCATATTTCAGGCCGTCATGGTTGGTGGATTAGGAAATAAATCTTTTTCATTTACAACTGATGGTGTTGAAATTGAATAACGCCTTCAACACTCTTTTTCAAAATAATTTACGATCATAATGTTGTGAATCTCCCAATTGCACACTGTAATGCTCTCAAAAGGCATTTGTCAGAGTAATAAACAAAGGTTCACTCCCCCATCTCAAAGGAATTTTATAAATTTAGCACCTTTAGGATACACTCATTATTTCAAACAAAAAATAATGAATTTATTCAGATATACATTCCAATAAACAAATCAATTATGAAAAAGGTACTCCTAATTATGAGTTTAATAGTAAGTGGTAGCGCCGTGCATGCGCAACGAACAATGTCCCCTGAATTATTATGGAAAGTTGAACGCCTCAGCGTTAAGGGCCTCGACAAAACAGGTTCGACCATCTTTCTAGAGGTAAAAACGCCGAACATTCAGGAAAACGACTTCGATTCTAAATTTTATAAGCTACCCGTAGATGGCGGCGACTTAGTTGAAATACATAAAGATGAACTTAAAGCAAAGGATAAAAACGTGTCTCCTGATGGTAACTACGTTTTATATCATGAAGAAGTGGCCATTGAAAACATTAAAGGCAGCGACGTTTACAAAGAATTGGAAAAATCTGATGTTTACATTTATTCAGATCTCGATATTCGTCATTGGGATACTTGGCAAGACGGCAAGTACAACCATGTATTTTACAAAAAAGTTGGTGCGGAAGATGAAGATGGCACAGACCTTATGCCAAATGAACCCCACCACACGCCACAGCGTCCTTTTGGTGGCGATGAGGATTACATTTGGTCTCCAGACAGTAAAGACATCTATTATGTGAGTAAGAAATTAAAGGGTAAGGCTTATGCGACGAGCACCAATACAGATATTTACAAATATAATCTCGAGACTAAGTCTACTATAAATATCACGGAAAACAATAAAGGCTATGATACCCATCCAGCTTTTTCCTCACAAGCCGCTTTGGCATGGTTACAAATGAAAACTGATGGTTATGAAGCAGACAAAAACGACATTGTAGTATTGCATAATGGCATCAAACAAAACTTAACCGAGCGATGGGATGGCACCGTGAACAGTTTTTTATGGAGCAAAGATGGTAACGAAATTTATTTCACTGCACCTGTTGACGGCACTGTTCAACTTTTTAAAGTGAATTATCCTGGTAAAAAACGTATCGCTCCGGTTGTCGAGCAACTTTCTGAAGGTCAATTTGATGTCACCAGTATCATTGCCCAAAAAGATCATTCGCTATTGGTGACACGGACCGATATGAATCATGCCGCTGAAATTTTTAGTTTTAACTTAAAGAGCAGCAACTTTAAAGCCCTAACCAACATCAATCAAGAATTATACAACGGTATTGATTTGCCGAAAGTTGAAAAGCGCTATGTAACTACTACCGATGGAAAGCAAATGTTAGTTTGGGTAATACTGCCTCCAAATTTTGATGCTACTAAGAAATATCCAACCTTGTTGTATGCACAAGGCGGACCGCAATCAGCCCTATCACAATTTTATTCTTACCGTTGGAATTTCCAATTAATGGCCTCTCAAGGTTATATCGTCGTGGCGCCTAACCGTCGCGGGATGCCCGGCCATGGTGTGGAATGGAATGAGGCGATTAGCAAGGATTGGGGCGGCCAAGTGATGGACGATTACCTATCAGCCATTGATGATGTTGCCAAAGAGCCGTATGTGGATAAAGATCGTTTGGGTGCTGTTGGCGCAAGCTATGGTGGTTACTCTGTGTTTTATTTAGCAGGCATTCACAACAAACGTTTTAAAACGTTCATTTCTCATGATGGGGTTTTTGATACTAGAACGATGTATGGCACCACAGAAGAATTGTTTTTTGTGAACCACGATTTTGGTGGCCCGTATTGGGATAAAGATAATATGACCGCTCAAAAAGTATACAACGAATTCAATCCGATTACCAATGTTTCTAAATGGGACACGCCTATGTTGATCATTCAGGGTGGGAAAGATTACCGTGTGCCAATTGAACAAAGCTTAAGCGCATATCAAGCCGCACAATTATTAGGCATCAAAAGTAAATTGCTGTATTTCCCTGAGGAAAATCACTGGGTGCTAAAACCGCAAAACGCTTTGGTATGGCAAAATGAATTCTTCAAATGGTTGAAGGAAACCTTATAAGGGACAAACTAAACATCTTGACTCTTGGCTCTTTGTTCATTCTAATTGCCCAGAGGTCCTAATTCTTGTAAACTTCTAAAATAAAATACATGAAATTTAATCTATTTAAAACATACATTCCTTTGTGCATACTGACATTATCAGCAATGGTGTCGGTCAATGCAAGTTACGCTCAAGGAAAAATCAAGAGTATGCCAGGATACGATCAGTATCAAAAAATGGCGCCACAATTATATAGTTCGGTGCCAAGAATCTCGTCAAATGTGGTGTGGAGTGATGACGGTAAAAGTTTTACATATCAGGAGGGTGATATGGTTCATACCTTTGATGTCAGAAAAAACAAAGTCGTCAAATCAGGAGCGTATAAACCTAAACCAAGATCAAATAACCGACAGCAAAGACCAGATAGAGGAAGGCAATATGCCTCAGCAATTTCGCCAGACTCCACCTTAAAGGCGTTTACGAAGAATAGAAACATGTACCTCAGTAATCCTGATGGCTCCAATGTTGTCGCCATTACTGAAGATGGTACTACTGAAAATCTAATAAAATACGGGATTGCAACTTGGGTATATGGTGAAGAGCTCGGTCAAAACACCGCTATGTGGTGGTCTCCAGACAGTAAAAAAGTAGCTTTCTATAAATTTGATGAGAAGGATGCTCAGATGTATTATGTGCTCTACCATCAAACAAAAATCCAAGATTCGCTAGAAGTTGAAGCCTATCCTAAAGTGGGTGCTAAAAATCTACCAGTGGATTTAATGGTGTACGATTTAGACACCAAAAAAACCATCACGCTCGATACACGTAACGGTAAACCGTTTAACGATGGCGAACTTGGTACTTATTTATATGATATCGAATGGTCTCCAGATGGTAAAGAATTGCTTTTTCACAGTACCAATAGAAAGCAAGACATTATGGAGTTTAAAGCCGCCAACCCTGAAACTGGCAACACCAGAGTTATTGTTAGAGAAGAATGGCTGCCAAGTTTTACAGAGAATTCGCCAGAAATCTATAAGCTAAAAGACAAAGAGCATTTTATATGGGCATCGGAAAGAAGCGGATTTAAAAACTATTACCTCTACAATTTTAATGGCACTTTAGTCAATCAATTAACCAATCATAATTTTGAAGTTCAGCGCATTGTTGAGGTTGATGAAGCTAAAAAGCAAGTGTACTATATGGCAGCAAGTGGCGACAACCACATGAAATTACAGCTACACCGTGTTAATTTTGATGGAACAAATGATGTACGATTAACAGATCCTGCCTATAATCATACAGTTAATTTATCACCAAGTGGCAAACATTTTATTGATATTGCCCAAACCCACAACTCCCCTCCTGTTATGCGACTTGTGGACGATAGCGGAAATATTAAGAAAGAACTTATAAAAACCGACTTGACCAAATTTAAGGAATTAGGTTTCAAAACTGTAGAAGTCTTCGAATTTACATCTGCGGATGGCGAAACCCAATTACACGGGATGATTCATTTTCCATCAAATTTTGACCCTTCAAAAAAATATCCATTACTATTAAGCAACTACGGAGGCCCCGGAGTAAACGCCTTTAGAGAAACCTTTCAGTTTCCAAATGCTATTACCGAGTTTGGCTTTTTAGTGGTCAATATTGACGGTAGAAATGTGGGTGGACGTGGCAAAAAAATGCTCGACAAATTATACGGTAATTTAGGTATTGTTGAAATGGACGATTTTGCTGCTGGTATCAAATCGCTATACAATCGCCCATATTTTGACACGACTAGAGTTGGTGTATTCGGCACGTCTTATGGTGGGACTGTTGCAGCGATGAGTTTGTTAAGATTCCCAGATGTTTACCATGCGGCGGTCGCCAATTCTGCTGTAACCGATTGGAGAAATTACGACAATATCTACACGGAGCGTTACATGAACCTCATTGAGAATAATTTGAAAGGTTATGAAGCTTCAAGTTTGATGAATTATGCTAACGATTTAAAAGGAGAATTAATGATATTTTACGGTACCAACGATAACAATGTCCACCCGTCAAATTCTCTGCAATTAATCCAAGCGTTACAAAAGGCTGAGAAGAGTTTTGAAGTGCAAGTGGGTCCTGACCAAGGTCATACTGCGGTCAACTTTAACCGAATGATGGAGTTTTTTATTCAGCATTTGATTTTAGAGTAATTATCTCAAGTATTAGAGGCATATCTTTTAAATAAAGAGTTTTAAATTAAATATTAAAAAAGCTTAACACTAATACTCTCAAATTAGAGCTTTACGTTAAGCTTTTCTTAATTATACCCGATTAATCGGTCAAAGTCTTGGCAGTCACTATATAAATCATAATTTTGTACCTTATAATAACATTAAAAAGGATTTATGAGTCAAGTAAAGAATAACGATACGGTAAAAGTGCATTATACAGGAAAATTAACTAACGGACAAGTTTTTGACAGTTCACTAGAACGTGAGCCATTAGAAATTACTATTGGTGAAGGTAAATTGATCCCTGGTTTTGAAAACGCCATTCTTGATATGAAAGTGAACGACAAAAAAACTGTTGAAATAGCTAAAGAAGAAGCTTATGGTGATGTTCAGCAAGAATTATTTCATCACGTACAAAAGGAACAATTACCTCAAGATGTCAAACCAGAGGTTGGTATGGGCTTAGCATCGAAAGGCCCTGATGGGACAGAACACCAATTTAGAGTGGTTGATGTAAAAGATGATCATATTGTGGTTGATGGAAATCACCCATTAGCGGGTCAGGATTTAGTTTTCGACTTAGAATTGGTTGAGATTAAATAAGATCCCAAGAAATCATATAAAAAGCCATTTACTTCTGTAGATGGCTTTTTTTGTATTCCATAATTTCTAGTTTGAAAGCGCTATTGGCTTAAACCATCATATTTTTAACATCATCAAAATCTAATCCACCATAGGTTCCGGAACTCATTAACAACAAGGCTTTGTTATCAAAATCCTGTGAAAACAGGAAGTTTTTAAAATCGTCAGGATTGGTGTAGATGATCAAATCATCACGCTCAAAAGCTGTAGCGATTTGCTCTTGTGTAACTTCTTTTAGTTTTTTGATTTCAACCGCATGCGGCGAATAGAACACCACTGCAACATCAGCAGCATCAAGTGTCCCTTTATATTCTTTTAAAAACTCCGCATTCAAACTGCTATAGGTATGCAACTCTAAACACGCTACGACAGTTCGGTTTGGAAACTGCTCTTTTACAGCATTTGTTGTAGCCTTTACTTTACTCGGCGAATGCGCAAAATCTTTAAACGCAATACTTGTACTGCCCTCTCCTATTTTTTCCAAACGTTTGCTCGCCCCTTTAAAACTGGCAATGGCTTCATAAAAATCATCTTCGTCCACCCCCATATGTTGGCAAATCCATTTGGCTCCCGCAAGATTATTCAGATTATGTTTTCCAAACACTTCAATTGGCAATGGACCTTCTGGGGTTTCCAGTAGCGTTTCGCCTTCCCCTACCGTGTATTTCGGCGTGTGATATGGTAATTTTCTAATGGTATTTTCGGAAGCCTCCACCACTCGTTTTACCTCTAAATCTTCTTCATTGTAAGTAATACTTCCTCCGTTGACAATACTGTCTACAAAGATTTTAAACTGCTCAACATAGTCGTCATACGTAGGAAACACATTAATATGATCCCAGGCAATACCGCTCAATAAGGCAATATTTGGTTGGTATAAATGAAATTTTGGTCGTCTATCAATTGGGGAACTTAAATATTCATCACCTTCTAAAACGATAAAATCGTTATCGTCAGTCAATTTTACCATCACATCAAATCCGTCCAACTGTGCGCCCACCATATAATCCACATCTCGGTCATGGTAATCCATCACATGTAAAATCATGGACGTAATGGTCGTTTTACCGTGGCTTCCGCCAATGACTACTCGGGTTTTATGTCTGGATTGCTCGTATAAAAATTCTGGATAACTGTAGATTTTCAAGCCTAACTCCTGCGCTTTTAAGAGCTCAGGATTATCAGCTTTAGCATGCATTCCCAAAACAATGGCATCTAAATCTGTATTAATTTTTTCAGGAAACCAACCGAAGTTTTCAGGCAATAATCCCTTGACTTTTAATCTCGATTTTGAAGGTTCGTAAATCTCATCATCACTCCCCGTAACCTGTTCCCCTTTATTGTGTAATGCTATGGCAAGATTGTGCATGGCACTGCCTCCAATAGCTATAAAATGTACGTTCATAGTTAAATTTTGAAAGGCTCAAAGATAGTTTTTTTGATGCAAAATGACGAATGATTTTATAGATGAAGCAAGTGAGCTTTACGTCATAATTTATTAGATTTTACGTACAATCAATAACATAATAAACTTTTGAAAAAAACTTTAAAGTTTCAATATCGCAACGCGTTCTTTCTTAAACGCATCGGCTCTTGGTGATTCGCCAATAACTAAATCGATATATTTTAAGGCCTCTGCTTTATTTTTTTGAAGTTTGTAGATTTGCGCCAAACGGTAATTAGCCCACGATTTTGAAATTCCATCTTCCTTTTCATAATTCTCAAGATAGTGTTGAAGATGCATCTCACCTTTATCCAATTGAATTTTATAATCTGCCACAACTTTCCCAATTTGATAATTTAACGCATTCGATTTATGCTTATTAAAGGCTGCCTCCATAGTGGAAATCATTAATTCTGGTTGCTTTTTTGCTTCATATAAATTGGTCAACTGCTCATAGCAATGCAAAGAACCTCCTTCTGTAATGGCAAGTTTATAGTACTTTTCTGCAGCGTTAAAATCCTTGTCGTATTCATAGATATAACCCTTCGCTAATAAACCATCTACCTTAGAAATGTCTTGTAATTCATCTGCATAACTCAGAGCTTTACTCTTACTTCCCCCAATAATTCCCGGGAGCTGCATGTATAATTTTACCAATGCCCATCGCGTTTCAATATGTTTTGGATCTAATTCGGCCGCTGTCGTAAAAGCGTCTTTCACATCGCCAATAATGCCTAAAGCTTGAATTTTACTAACAGACAAGGCTTTCATCCCTAAGGCTCCACCGTACTTATAATGGTAATTAGCGGTTTTTGGGCTCATCTCCACCAATTTCTTATAACTATCAATGGCATCATCCCATTTTTTCTGATGCCCATACGCGTCACCCAATAATTCTATCCCCTTTTCATCATTTGGATGGTCTTTTACATAAGAAACCATCAGATTTTCTGCTTTACCAAATTGATTCGATACGAACAATTGTTCCGTTTTTTTAAACTCGGCCTGACCTAAAGCTACTATTGACATAAAAAAGAAAGCGAGTGATAATTTCATATGAAAGTTTGTGAATTCAAAAATAGGGAACTTGTGGTATTGTTTTTGCAAATTGTAAAAAAACAAGAAAAGTTAACTTCGAAATTTGTTAACTTCACTCGAACAACCCTGAGTAAATCGCATACAACATTTATTAAAAGCGATAGACTAAAAATGCAATTCAAGAACTAAATTCAATAATATGATCAAACACATTATGACAGTTTTCGTAATCCTTTTATTTTCTACCGTTACGCAAGCGCAATCCAATTCATATGAAAATTTATGGAAAAAAGTTGAGAATTTTGAGAAGGAAGGCTTGCCAAAATCGGCTTTGGAAGTTGTTGAGCAGATTTCCAAAATGGCGGTTGTCGAAAAAACTACGACGCAAAACGTAAAGAGTTTACTATACAAAAGTAAGTATGCACTCATTTTAGAAGAAGATGCACAACTTAAAGTGGTTAACGATTTTAAATCACAAATTGCAAAAAGTAAAACCCCAACTAAGAACATTTTAGAAAATATGCTCGCCAATCTCTACTGGCAGTATTTCCAGAATAATCGCTACCGATTTTATAATCGGACCCAAACAGAAGAGAAGGTCAATGCAGACGATTTCAGAACTTGGGATTTAAAAACCCTCTTCCAAGAAATTGATTGTCATTATGAAAATTCACTTCAACATGAGGAACAGCTGCAAAAAACAGCGTTATCTAATTTTGACGACTTGTTACACTTAGAGAAAGAATCAAAAGTTTTCCGATCTACACTTTTTGATTTTTTAAGTCATAATGCTTTGGAATTTTACCAAACCGATGAAATTATGATTACTCAACCTGCCTATAAATTCACCATTGATGCTCTTGAATTTTTAGCAGATGCCAAAACTTTTTCTGAATTAAAAATTACTCATCAAGATTCGACATCTTTACAATTAAAAGCGCTTAAAATCTATCAAAATCTGATTGATTTTCATTTAAAAGATAATGAATCACAAGCACTTGCCGATGTGGACATAAAGCGACTGCAATTCGTAAAAACCAACAGCACTTTAGCCAAAAAGGACGCCATTTATTTGAAATCGCTTAAAAAAGCTGCTGAAACCTATAAAAACCATGAGGTATCAGCACTTTTTAATTTTGAAATTGCGTCACTGGCGTATTACAAAAACACAATGGCATCACATCAGGATGATCGTTCTCCATCTGAAATAGATGCAGACCGATGGAACCTTAAAGAAGCATTAGCGTTATGTGATGCGGTACTCAAGCAATTCCCTAAAAGTAAAGGGGCTGAAAAATGTGCCATTTTAAGACAACTCATTCTTAAGCCTACACTTCAACTGACCGTTGAAAAGAATATTCCTATCCAAACCCACAATTTGATGTTGATGCGTTACTCTAATCTGAAAAGTGTAGCATTCAAAGCCATTAAACTCACAGCAACTGAATTAGATCGCTTTAATAAAACTTACAGAAAAGACGAACGTCTTGCCTTTATTAAAACATTAAAAAGCACGGAAGAATGGCAGAATGAGTTGAAAGACGAGCAAGATTACCAACAACACAGCACGGAAATCGTCATTCCTAAATTACCAAATGGTCTCTATTTAATTGTAGCAACACCTGAAGAATCTGATGATTCATTTTACGGGTTTGATGTCATACAAGTCAGCAATGTTGCTTTAGTAACCAAATCAGGTGCGGAGAAAGAATTATTTCAACTCATAAATAGAACCAACGCCCACCCTTTAGTTGGCGCAAAAGTGAGCATTAAGTATCAAGAAAATTATAATAACAGTTTTAAAACGGAGGACTTTGTAACGAATTCAAATGGTGAATTCACCTTGACCACTACAAAGAATCGTTATTATAATATGGATATCGCCGTCAATTATAATGGGGACGTTGCATTTTTTAAGGATCATTACACTAACGGGTATTATAACGACACTGACGACGAGGCAAAGATAACGTACAGGCCTTTTGTATTTACAGACAGGAGCATTTATAGACCAGGACAAACCGTCTATTTTAAAGGGATTGCAACGAAAACTGAAAACGGAAAAACGGTCGTTTATGCAAATCAAGAGGCGAAACTTAGTTTAAAGAATGTTAATGGCGAATTGGTGAAGGAAATGAACCTTAAAACCAATGAATATGGATCTGTTTCTGGCGAATTTATCTTGCCAAACGACGGCCTGAACGGTAATTATTCAATAATTATGTTGGCTGGCGGTACAGGCTCTACCAATTTTTCAGTTGAAGAATACAAGCGACCAAAATTTGAAACGACGTTTAATCCCATCACAGAAACCTTTAAAGTCCATGATTCTATTTCAATAAAGGGCAAAGCGTTGGCTTATGCCGGAAGCTCCATCACAGATGCTAAAGTGGTGTATCGCGTGCATAGAAAAGTGCAATACCCACGTTGGTATTATTGGTCCAGACCTTATTTTAACAGTCAACCACAAGAAATTGCCCACGGTGAAACAACCACTGATAAAGATGGGAATTTTAAGATCAACTTTAAAGCCATTCCTGATGAAAGCGTGGATAAAGCCAATCTGCCGTTCTTCAATTATGAAATTACCGCTGACGTTACGGATCTCAATGGCGAAACAAGAAGTGCTACCAGCATCGTCAACGTAGGCTACCATGCGCTTTTAGCTACGGTTAGTATTGATGATCAATTGGACAAAACCAAAAAAGACCATCAACTGACCTTAACTACAAAAAATTTAAATGGCGAATTTGTGCCCGCCACAGGAACTGTCAAAATTTACAAACTCAAGGCTCCAAATGAAGTTTTAAGACCTCGTCCTTGGGCAGCACCAGATTATCCAGCATTATCACGTGAAGAGTTTAAAAAACTATTTCCGCATGAAGCGTATCAAGATGAACACAACCTAAATACTTGGGAGAAAGGCGCCCTTGTATTTGAAGTTAATTTTGATACTTCCAAGTCAAAAACCATCGACTTAGGCACTATAAAAAAATGGGATTCCGGGAATTATGTGGTCGTTTTAGAAAGCAAAGATAGATTTGGCCAGTTGGTAAAAGATGAAGCGCAGACATTTGTATTCAGTCCAGAGGACAAAACACTGCCTGATCATCAATTATTTAGTGTAACCACTGACCAATCCTCATACACGAAAGGACAAAACGTGATTATAACGTTTGGCAGTGCGGCTGACGACGTGATGGTTACGGTTGATGTTGAAAAAAATCAGAACATCATTAAAACCTATTTGATTCCTTTGAGCAACAACAAAAAAACAATTGCTGTTCCGGTAACTGAGGAAGATTTGGGCGGATTCGCAATTCATTACAGTTTTGCAGCTTTTAATAGTTTTGAATCGGGCACAAAAACCATTTCTGTGCCATATCCAAAATCAGAATTAACCATAGAAACCAAGACCTTTAGAGACAAGTTAGAACCGGGAAGTAATGAAACCTGGAGTTTTAATATCAAAGGTCCTCAAGGTGATAAAGTGAGTGCTGAGTTGTTGGCGAGCATGTACGACATGTCTTTAGACCAATTCACGCCGCACCAATGGCAATTTAGTCCGCTGCACCAACCTATTTATTATAGCAACTCTAAAAGACAAGCCCTGAAAAGCTTTGGAAACACTAATTTTTACGTGTATCTACCAAACAGCAATGTCAATTTCCCTCATCAAAATTATGACCAATGGAATTGGTTTGGATTCAATTTTGGTAATAACAGGAATATGTCAATTATGTTAAGAGGCAATGCGTCTGGAGTACGAATGGTTCAAAATGAAATGGTCGAAGAACAAGCCGATGCAGAATTAGAAGAAGTGGTTGTTGCTGGTTTTGGGACGCAACTTAAAAGCAAAACCGTTGGGTCTACAACCTCTGAAAATGAAGAATTAGCAACTGCACATAAAGAGAATCTAGAATCCGTTACCATCCGTAAAAATCTACAAGAAACCGCGTTTTTCTACCCTCAGCTACAAACGGATGCTGAAGGCAATGTTACGTTCAGCTTTACCACTCCTGAGGCATTGACCAAATGGAAATTGCAATTGCTTGCGCACACAAAAGGTTTAGAGAGTGGAACCACCACTTTAGAAACAGTTACCCAAAAAGAAATGATGGTCATTCCTAATGCCCCGCGTTTTTTACGTCATGGGGACGATATTTCTATCAGCACTAAAATTGCGAATCTGACGAAACAACAGTTATCTGGTGAAGCGGTTTTACAGCTATTTGATGCCATTACTGGACAAGCAATTGATGCAAAACTCAATAATGCCGATAATCGCAAATCCTTTTCTGTGGATGCAAAAGGCAATACCGATTTAACGTGGAGTTTGACCATTCCTGACGATGTGGATGCGGTGCAATACAAAATCATCGCTAAGTCTGCCGATTTTAGTGATGGTGAGCAAAATGTACTTCCTGTCCTATCGAACAGAATGTTAGTGACCGAAACGTTGCCAATGTGGATTCGCTCCAATGAAACGCGAACCTTCATTTTAGACAAATTAAAGTCGAACACCTCTTCCACACTTAAAAACCATAAACTGACTTTGGAGATGACATCCAATCCGGCGTGGTATGCTGTTCAGGCGCTGCCTTATTTGATGGAATATCCATATGATAATAATGAGCAAACGTTCAGCAGATTTTACGCCAATGCCTTGGCGAGCCATATTGCCAACAGCAATCCGAGAATCAAGGAGGTATTTGATCAGTGGGCTTCAACGGATGCACTGCTGAGCAATTTGGAAAAGAATGCCGATCTGAAAGGTATCTTGATTTCGGAAACACCTTGGCTCAGGGATGCACAATCAGAAACAGAACAAAAGAAGCGTATGGCACTATTGTTCGACATGAATAAAATGAGCAATGAATTGCAAGCTGCGCAGCGCAAACTTCAAAACAGTCAAATGAATAATGGGGCTTGGGCTTGGTTTGAAGGCGGACGCCCAAATCGATTTATCACCCAACAAATTATTACTGGATTTGGACATTTAAAACAGTTAGACGTCACCCTGAGCGCAGTCGAAGGGCTTAATGATGCCGTGATTAAAAAAGCAATCGCCTATTTAGATGCTGAATTTGTTGAGGAATATAAAGACCTTCGTAAATATGATAAAAAAGTTGACTTAACGAAAGATCATTTGAGCTACACCCAATTGCATTATTTATATATGCGCAGCTTTTTTACGGATATTCCAAAATCTAAAGATGTAGAAACCATTACAAAATATTACCAAACTCAAATTGAAAAGTATTGGTTGAAACAATCCTTATACGCCAAAGGATTAATGGCACTAGTATCGCACCGCTTCAAAGATTCTAAAACTGCTGGAAGTATTTTAAAATCCCTAAAAGAAAACAGTATTACGTCTGACGAATTGGGCATGTATTGGAAAGAAAATCAACCGTCTTGGTTCTGGTACCAAGCGCCAGTGGAAACGCAAGCGCTTATGATTGAAGCGTTTTCAGAGATTCAAAATGACACCAAAACAATCGATAATTTAAAAATATGGTTGCTTAAAAACAAGCAGACTAATAGTTGGAACACCACCAAAGCGACTACTGAAGCCGTATATGCTCTATTGCTACAGGGAAGCGATTGGTTAAGCGTGACAGAACAAGTTGAGGTGACCTTAGGCGGTAAGAATATTGAGCCATCAAGACTAGAGAATGTAAAGGTAGAAGCTGGAACTGGATATTACAAAACTTCTTGGAGCGGCTCTGAAATACAACCAGAAATGGCAGACGTTACGCTGACTAAAAAGGGTGACGGCATTGCTTGGGGCGGATTGTATTGGCAGTATTTTGAGGATTTAGACAAGATCACATTTGCGGAAACGCCTTTGCGATTACAAAAGAAATTGTTCTTAAAAACCAATACGGATACAGGCGAAAAAATTTCTGAAATTACCTATGAAACAGCATTAAAAGTTGGCGATTTGGTTCGCGTACGCATCGAACTACGAAGCGACAGAGATATGGAATTTATTCATATGAAGGATATGCGTGCAGCCGGTTTTGAACCAATCAATGTGGTCTCCTCTTACAAATATCAAGATGGATTAGGCTATTATGAAAGTACTAAAGATGCTGCTACAAATTTCTTCTTCGATTATTTGCCAAAAGGCATTTATGTTTTTGAGTATGACTTACGCGTGAATAACAAAGGAAACATGAGCAACGGAATTACCACCATCCAAAGTATGTATGCTCCTGAATTCACCAGCCATAGTGAAGGTGTTCGTGTACAGGTGAAATAATCATACTTTAAACTTTAAAAAAAAGCGTCATGAAATTAATTTTCATGACGCTTTTTTTAAATTATACCTCAGCTCCCTTCAACTCCAAAATAAAAAGTCTCAATTCTCTATTCTAACAGCGAAGCGGTCTTAATTCTATAAACCTAATCGATATACCCCATCTTCTTCATCCACTCATCATTGAACATCTTTCCTACATAACGACTGCCATGATCATGGAATAATACCACCACCACATCATCTTTTGTAAAATGCTCTTTCAATTGCAACAACCCTTTAATTGCGGCTCCAGCAGAATTCCCTAAAAACATGCCTTCTTCTTTCGCTAATAATTGTGTGTAAACGGCAGCATCCTTGTCGGTTACTTTGGTAAATCCGTCGATGATATCAAAATTGACATTTTTAGGGAGAATATCCTCGCCAATCCCTTCCGTGACGTATGGATAGATTTCATTCTCGTCAAAAATACCCGTTTCGTGGTATTTTTTAAAGACGCTACCATAGGTATCAATTCCCCAAATTTTTACGTCTGGATTTTGTTCTTTTAAATATTTCCCAACACCTGAAATGGTGCCTCCAGTTCCAACACCAACCACAAAATGAGTAATTTTTCCATCCGTTTGCTTCCAAATTTCAGGCCCTGTGCTTTCGTAATGTGCTTTTGTATTGCTTAGGTTATCGTACTGATTCACATACCAAGAATTTGGCGTCTCTTCTCCCAAGCGTTTAGACACTGAATAATAACTTCTCGGATCTGTTGGTTCCACATCTGTCGGACAAACGATCACCTCTGCACCGACAGCACGAAGGATATCCATTTTTTCTTTAGATTGTTTATCGGAAAGCACAAAAATACATTTGTAACCTTTAACAATAGCAACTAATGCCAATCCCATTCCCGTGTTTCCTGAAGTCCCTTCAATGATGGTCCCTCCTGGTTTTAAGAGACCTTGCGCTTCAGCATCTTCAATCATTTTAACGGCCATTCTATCTTTTACAGAATTCCCCGGATTGAAAGTCTCGTATTTTGCCAACACCAAACACGGTAAGTCTTTGGTCAATTTATTTAGTTTTATCAATGGGGTGTTCCCAATGGTTTCAAGTATATTTTCTGCGTATTGCATCTGTTTCATTTTAAGACTTCAAAGGTAAGGGGATTTTTTGATTTAATAAATTGGGAAGTGTACAGAGATTTATTGAAGAAATTGATTTTTGAAGGGGCGTGATGTTGCATAATTAAACACTGTTCCACAAAGTTGCACGAAGGTGCACAAAGTTCCACAAAGCTGTTCTTACATAAGTTTCATCAACTTGAAAGAATAAAGACCTGCGCAAATCTGCGAAATCCGCGGGAGAATTTATTATTTCTTTAATGAGCTACTGCCAACTGAAAACTGAGGACTGAAAACTAATCAAACCGCATCGCCTTAACGGGAGATATTTTAGTAATGATCACTGACGGAATTAAAAGCATCAGCAAGCAAACCACGAAGGTTCCTAAGTTGAGCAATAAAATATAATCGAGGCTAATGTAAACTGGGGCTTCTGACACATAATACACATCAGGATTTAGCGGAACCAATCCAAAATATTTTTGAGCAAACAACAGTCCCAACCCGATTAAGTTGCCCCAAAATAAACCCAACCCAATTAAATAGGTGGCGTTGTAGAGGAATACTTTTCTGATGCTCCAATTATTACTTCCTAAGGCTTTGAGAATCCCAATCATTTGGGTACGTTCCAAAATTAAAACCAATAAGGCCGTAATCATATTAATTCCCGCAACGAGAATCATAATCCCGATAATACCATAAGTATTGTTATCAAAAATGCTGATCCATTCAAAAATGGACACATATTTTTGCTCTACGGTAATCGCATCTAAGTCGGACGGAATGGTATCGTAGATTTCCATTCCTTTTAATTCAATTTGATTGAAATCGTCAATAAAAACTTCAAAATTGCCGACCTGATTTTCATCCCATTTATTGAGTCGTTGTACATGACGAATATCACCCATCACGAACTTTTCGTCCAATTCTTTAAAACCTGAATTATAGATACCGACAATTTCGAATGCCCTTAAAAACGGCATCTGATCAATGCTTTCTTTCTTAAAAACGGTCTGAAAATTATCACCCAACTTGAATTGCAAACGGTTGGCCAAGTATTCTGAAATTAGCACTTCATTGCTCATCTCACCTGAATAATCCGGTAATCGGCCTTCGGTCAAAAACTCTCGAAAATAGCGCCAATCATAGTCGGAGCCCACACCTTTAAGCACGACACCTTCAAAATCAGTTGCTGTACGAACCACACCGAATTTTGTAGCTGTGGCTTGCACATGGCTGATGCCTTCCACATCTTTAAATTCCGGATAGAAAGCTTGATTTTTACTGATTGGAATTTCAGATTCGTCTGAAGCGTTACTATCAAAATTATTGATGGTGACATGGCCATTAAAAGCCACCACCTTATCCCTAATCTTTTGCTGGAGTCCGATTCCTGTTGCAATCGCAATCAACATCACTACAATACCGATAGCAATAGCCGTAATACCAATTTTTATTATTGGTGCTGATACACTACTTTTATACGCTTTACTGCCTATAATACGTTTAGCTAAAAAAAACTCGTAATTCAAAATTTAAAATGCGATTAAAGATGTTCAAAAATACGTTTTTCCCGATAATAATAGGACTTGTTTTGATTTTGATTTCCTGTGGGAATGGGGCTAGTAGTACTAAGTATCCAGAACGAAGTATTAAGAGCGATGAACATGGGCCGGAGATCATAAAAAATGAATCGCTAACCGCAGACTTGAGCCAGCAGCCTATAAAAGTTGGCGCCAATCGAACAGAGAATTACTTAAAATTATTAAAAGGTAAACGTGTGGGCTTTGTGGGCAATCAATCGAGTGTAATTTTTAAAGATAGCAAGCGTAAGAACGATAAAGACGCTGCTTATACGCACCTCGTAGATTCATTGTTAAGCTTGAACATTGATGTGAAAAAAGTATTTTCTCCAGAACACGGATTTAGAGGCACGGCAGATGCTGGCGAAGAAATTAAAGATGGCTTAGACCCTAAAACGAGGTTGCCAATCATCTCTTTATATGGTGATAATAAAAAACCGAAACCTGCACAACTTGAAGGTTTGGATATTATGGTTTTTGATATTCAAGATGTGGGCGTGCGTTTCTACACGTATATCTCCACTTTACATTATGTGATGGAAGCCTGTGCCGAAGCCAAAATTCCATTACTGATTTTAGACAAACCAAATCCGAACGGCCATTACATAGATGGCCCAATTTTAGAAAAAGCACATACCAGTTTTGTGGGCATGCACCCTATCCCAATTGCGCACGGAATGACAATTGCGGAATACGCTCAAATGATCAACGGCGAAAAATGGTTAAAAAACGGCATTCAGTGTGACTTGACAGTCATTTCAATGGAAAATTACACACATGACCTGCCTTATAGCTTACCAATAAAACCTTCGCCAAATTTACCAAATGATCAATCCATTGCATTATACCCGAGCTTATGCTTTTTTGAAGGCACCAATGTCAGCGTTGGTCGTGGCACCGACACCCAATTTCAAGTTTTTGGAAGTCCAGATTTAGATAAAAACCATTTTGATTATCGTTTCACACCACAGTCTAAACCTGGTGCAACAGCACCGCCACAGTTAGGCAAAATGTGTTATGGGAGAGATTTGACCCAAGCTGTTGTTAAACCTGGAATTAATTTAGTATATGTGATTGATGCCTATGCCCATTCAAATAATAAAACCAAATTTTTCAATTCGTTTTTTGTGAAATTAGCGGGCACATCACAACTTCAAAAACAAATTGAACAAGGTCTTTCTGAAAAAGAAATAAAAGCGACTTGGGCCAAAGGACTTCAAGAATTTAAGGACGTTAGAAAACGGTATACCTTATATCCATAAAAGGCGTCCGAAGAATTATTCCACCGCTTCAATGCTATCAGTGGTTGGCTTTCTGTATTTATGAAACGGTTGTTTTAAGAGTTCACCGATGTTTCCATTGGCAACTTCATCCGGAAACGTATCTACCCCATAGATGATCTTTTCTCTATCTAAAACCATAAAAGTTCCAAACATGCGGTCCCATATTGAGAAGATATTGCCGAAATTACTATCGGTATAAGGCAACACATAGTGATGATGCACCTTATGCATGTCTGGAGATACCAAAACATAGCTCATTACTGAATCCAGTTTTCTTGGCATTTTAATATTGGCATGGGTAAACTGAGTAGCAATTAGAGACATGGATTGGTATAAAAACACCAAAGCAATGGGCGTCCCGATGATAAACACGCCGAAAAGCGTAAACGCAAAACGGATCACACTTTCTAATGGATGATGTCTATTGGCCGTTGTAGTATCCACATTATGATCTGTATGATGTACCAAATGCACCATCCACAACACTTTCACTTTGTGCTCTACATAGTGAGGCAAATAGGCTCCCACAAAATCAAGAAGCATTACACCTAACAAAGCATACAGCCATAGAGGCATTTCCGGCAACCAATTGATGATTCCGAAATCATTCATTTTAACCCAGTCTGCAGTGTGCAATAATAAAAATGCCAATCCGAAATTAATCCCCACCGTGGTCAGCGTAAAAAAAATGTTTGGAAGCGCATGATTCCATTTCTTGTAGGTAAACTTAAATAGTGGCAAAACACCTTCCAAAAGCCAGAACAGCGTTATCCCACCCACAAGAATCAAGCTTCTGTGGAGGGAAGGAATGGTTTCGAAATAGTTTATAATGCTTTCCATTAGTCTACAGATTAATGTTTCTAATTAATTCTGCTCTTTTCAAATTTACAGAAGAAACCTTACTTTTCCACGCTTCAGCATTCTTTTTATCCTTATTTAAAACATAAGCCGTATAATATAAAAAGGAAAGCAAATCCTGGTTAGATGCATCTATTTCAGAAAGATCCAACTTTTTTAAAGCTCGTAACACCTTTCTTGGTTTATCTTGAATAAGATATTCTGACAGTCTTAATAATTCAATTTTACGGCTTAAATGTGCTTTATCTTGTAGCCCGCTTGTCAGTAAAAAGCGGTCCGCATTATCTAAATACATGCTTGCTACTTGTATGACATCGGCCCGTACATCTTTACCAACCAAAATGGCGTAATCAAAATATTTTGAGGCTAGTCTGTAGGCCGAATTGAAATCTGGTCGTTGGGAGTAATTATCCAGTTCACTTTTTAAATAGGCTGTGTTGATGGCATAATTCGTAATAAATTCTGTCAGATTAAAAAAGGCTTCAGGCGAATTGGAAGTATTAACAATCATCCCATTAACATCCATGATTTTGATGTTATCATCTTCAAACTGCTCAATATAGGTTTTACTTCTGATGTCTTTAATGTCATCAAACAGCTCAGCGTAAAGGTTTTCACTCACTTTGACCGGTACAAAATATTCCCAAAGAATTCTATTGATTTCCTGATGATCAAAAAGATCTTCAAAAACAAGTTCATTGCCCGCAGTATCATTAACAATTACTGGATACGGTATGGTTGCCGCATCTTCCCAAACCATAAAGAGTAGCTTATCCTGAATTAGAGCGATGCGCTTAGCAGCATCGAGCGAGGTCATCCATTCTTGTGCAACACTAGAATTGGTGCCTATTAAAGTGATTATAATAATCAGGAGAATTTTTTTCATTTGAAACTTTATTACTTGTACGGAGTATCATCTTCCAACACAAGTTATGCCAAGAAGAGCTTGTGCTGATTTTTAAGGAAAGATAAGGATTTTGCTCTAATTTTTTCAATCCCAATTTGGAAACTCTATTACAACTCTGACGCTATTTTTAAATTATAGGCTATTAAAGTATCGATAATTTAATTTAAGATCTCAATCAAGGTTTTATTCTGCTTATTCTTATCTTTGACAGCGATTACAAATAGCCTGAAATGCCATCGTACGCTATAACTTAAATCTTAAGATTTTCGGGACTGCGGAAACATAAACTCACTTTTAATGAAAGACCTCTTCGGAACCGCATTACTCGATTACCTTAACGGTAATTTTACGGAAGACATCATTACCTCTACCAATATTTCTGACGATGATGAGCTCCCCCTCACCTACCTGTTTAGAGAATTCTCAGACATGTCCCAACTTGAACAGAAAGCGTTGCAATTGGCCCGGGGAAAAGTTTTAGATGTGGGGTGTGGTGCCGGCATTCACAGCTTATATTTGCAAGAACAAGGTTTGGAGGTAAAAGCTATTGATGTGTCTAAGGGCGCTATTGAAGTGTCCAAAAGACGTGGCGTAAAAAACGCCCAGTTAATTTCTGTTTTAGACGAAACAGAAACGTTTGACACCATTTTATTAATGATGAATGGTACAGGAATTTTTCAGGAACTGGATAAAACGCCGCTTTATTTAAAGCATCTTAAAACACTTTTAAATCCTAACGGTCAAATTTTGATTGATTCTACAGATATCAAATACATGTATGAGGACGACGACGGTGGGTATTGGCAAGATTTACATTCTAATTATTACGGTGAACTGGATTACTTATTAAGTTATAAAGGCGAATCAGAACCCTTAATTACCTGGTTGTACTTAGATTTTGAAACGCTGGCCACCGCTTGCGAATCTGTGGGGTTAACTTGCGAATTGGCGATGGAGGGTGATCATTATGATTATTTGGCGCGGATATTTTAATTTATTGCGCAGAGATGCGCGGAGAATGCACAGAGTTACACGGAGAATTTTGTTAAACATTGGTATTCCGTGTAACTCAGTGGTGCTCTGCGTGACTCTGTGAAATCATCGCTCTGAATTATTGCTTCACCCCGCCCACAAAAGTCTTCTGAACTTTAATATTGGGAATATCATGTACTTCAACCGTCATGATGTCTTTGTCAAGGATGATAAAATCTGCGAATTTCCCTTTTTCAATGCTACCTTTTTCCTTTTCCTCAAAGTTTGAATACGCTCCCCAAATGGTCATCCCTCGTAATGTTTCTTCTCGTGTTAAGGCATTCTCCATTTGATAGCCGTCTTTAGGAAACTTTTCTAAATCCTGACGCGCAACGGCTGCGTAAAAGGTCAAAAATGGACTCACCTGTTCCACCGGAAAATCCGTCCCTAAGGCCACTTTCCCGTAGGCATCCAACAGTTGCTTGTAGGCATAAGCACCTTTTACTCTTTCTGATCCTAATCGGTCTTCAGCCCAATACATATCAGAGGTCGCATGAGTGGGCTGTATAGACGGCATGATCGTTTTATACAGTTCAAAATCTGCTGGAGAAATAATTTGTGCATGTTCCACGCGCCAACGTCTGTCTGCCTTGTCTTTTAGAACTTTGTTATAGGTATTTAACACGGCATGATTGGCAGAGTCGCCAATGGCATGTGTATTCATTTGAAAGTCTGAATTGGCAATGCGTTGTGCCGCATTATTAAAGGTTTCTAAATCTGTTACCATTAAACCAAAATGATTTGGCTTGTCAATATAAGGTTTTCTTAACATCGCGCCTCGTGATCCTAAAGCACCATCGGCATAGAATTTAAAACTACTCACGTTTAGCTTATCTGTTTTGCTAGGCCCTTTTTTCAGGTAGTAATCAACATTTTCTTTAGATCCTGACACCATCGCATATACGCGAATACTCAAATCTCCTGTTTGCTGTAAACTATCAATCAACTCAATAGCTTGTCGAGAAAGACCAGCGTCGTCAACGGTCGTTAATCCGTAATCAAAACATATTTTTTGGGCATCTAAAAGCGCATTGATCATCTCTTGCTGAGATGATTTTGGCCAATGGTTCATTACTAAGTTCTCAGCATTATCGACCAAAACTCCCGTTAATTGTCCGTTTTCGATGACTACTTCGCCACCATCAACTTTACTGTCCACAGTGACATTTCCTAGATCTAATGCAGCTTGGTTTACCAAAATGGCGTGACCATCAATACGGGTTAAAGCAATTGGTGTGTCAGGATATAATTCGTCCAATAATGCTTTATTAGGGAACTCTTTCACTTCCCAATGATTTTGATCCCACCCACGGCCTAATATAAAATCGAGGTTTTTTTCATTCTGAAACGTGCTGATGCGCTCAATAATTTCTTCAAAACTCTTAGTGCCCACTAAATCTACCGATTGTTGGTTAAGTCCCATTCCTAAAAAGTGGCAATGGGCATCAATAAAGCCCGGTACGATGGTTTGTCCGTTGGCATCGATGACATTGGCGGATGCATATTTTTCTTGGATGGCCTCTGAACTACCGATCTCTAAAAATTTTCCATCTTTCACGGCAAAGGCTTCGGCTTTTCCAAAAGCATCATCTACAGTGTAGACATTAGCATTAATGACGATGGAATCGACTTCTACCTTTTCGTTTTCACAAGAGAAAATAGTGACGATGAGAAGTAATAAAACTAGTTTTTTCATTTTGGAGATGGTTAGTGTTCGTAGTGATTGTTAAGTAAAAATAAGAAAAGCATCCAAATTTTGGATGCTTTTCTGTTACAATATCGCATTGACATGCGTTTGTAATTCTTGTATGAGGTCCCCGCTCTCGCGGGGAGTTATTAAAAATCGAATTGGTAGGTTGCTCCTGCCAAGGCTTGTATGCCTTGTACCGGAGTGTTTAGCCAACGTTGGTATTCTTGATTGGCAATATTGTTAGCCTTAATATAGAAAGACAGCTGATCATTAAGACGGTAGCCTACATGTGCATTGGCATCGAAATAACTATCTAAAGTCATCTTTTGCATGATTGGTCCAGAAAAATTGGTGACATGGTATTGATCCTGGCGTTCTCCTACATAAAACAAGCCTGCACCAGCAAACCAATTTTCGTCAATTTGATAATCTAAAAATAATGATGCTTTAAGGTTCGGAAGATTCCAAGCTTCGGCCTGCGCATCTGTACTATAAGAGAAATATTCTGCTTTAACTCCTAATTTGAAGTTTCTGTTGACATCCACATTTACTTCGCCGGCAAAAGAAATTGTTTTAACATCATCGTAGACAACTCCAAAAGAATTCCCATGTTGATAATCTTCAGTAGCGCCTATCACTACCGGATTTGCCATATATAAGGCTTTATTAGCCTCATTCATATATCCACCATTTACGCTATAGCCAATGCTGTTGGACAATTTCCCTTTTAAACCAACATAACCTTTATATTTTTGGTCTGTAGGTGTGATGTAAAGTGTAGGCGACACATACGGATTGACCTGCGCTAAATCATAATATGAATTTTGGTTTAAGCCACCTTCCAGACCACCAAAAGCAATCATCAATTCGTCAATCAATCGATAGGATGCGGTAATGTTGGGATAGATAAAGAAGCTACCATCGCTAGCTTCAGTATCGTTCATATAGACCAATTTGACTCCTAAATTAAGTGTTAAATCGTCTTGGGTAAGCTGATAACTTGGCGCAATACCAAAAGCTACATTGCCATAATCTACGGCAGTATTGGTATAAAAATCTCTTTCAAAAGAACCGCTAATATAATCGACCATCACTTCTGTTGAAATTAATTCATCCTGAATTGGCAAGTCTGCTGACGCTTTTACCACAAATCGGTTTTCCCCAGAGCCTTGGTTGTCTCCAAACCTTCTGTAACGCGCACTAGCATCCTTTAATAAATAGTCGTGTAACTTTACTTTTCCACCTACATTTCCACCGTGAAACGCGTGATTGCCATCAATAGTTTCAGCGGTTGCCGCATTAAAATAAGGCTGAGGCAATCCGTACCAATTAAATTTTTGATAAAGTCCGCCAGCATCTACCGTCCAAGATAGATCCCGAAGTTTTTTGCTGTAGTTAACGTTCAACTGGGTGTCGATAAAATCGTCATCAAGCAATACCTCATCAATGCCACCACTAGAAGAATGATGTGTTAAGGAACCACCAATGTGTTCTCCTCTACCCAGCTCATGGTTGAGATACACTTCACCTAAAATAGAAGTATAGGTCCCTAAGCCTAACGAAGCGTAATTATCGTACAATTTGACAGCTTTAGCCTTATTAACCGTTGCCGCTTTTCCTTTGGCAGGCGTAAATGTTGAAGCTACCGGGATTGAGAAAATATTGTACTTGATCTCTTTTTTTGTGGTATTGGTATCATCATCTAAAACCGGCGTTTCCTTAATTTTAAAAGCGTCTGCCACAGTAGGCGTGTAAGCCTTGACTACCGTAACCACTTCAGTGTCTAAAGTATCCTTTGTACGTTCTTGTGCAACTGTTGCAGCACTGGTGACGACTGCAAGGGTAAAAATATATTTGATTTTATTTAGCATGTGTATGAGTGTTAAATTCCGAAATTCTAATTTTTGTTCCTAGAGTTGTGATTACAACACATTTAGAATTATTCAATTTAATTTTCAGGATTTATTGATGAATTTGTTTTTGCTTCTTCCGCTTTGATGATGCTCAATTGTGTTCTAGCTTCTTGAACTACATCCTTAAATTCCGGAAAGTTAGAGATGACGCTTTCTAAAATATAGGTGGCTTGGAAGGCATCTTTTAACGCATAGAAATTTTTAGCCATCAGCACCAAACCTTTGGCACTATAATATTTATAACTGCTAAAATCTTTAGCCAAACGTTGCGCTGTAGTATTAGATTGTGCATAACTCCCTTCTTTGTTTTTAAAGTAAGCGTTGTAGTACAAGGCTTCTGCGGCTAAAGCTCCCGTGGCAATTTTTTCAACCGTGGCGTAAGCTGATTTTGCTTTAGATTCATTCCCAGTTTTTATGGCTGAACGGGCAATGATAATCTGAGCATCACTTTTCACCTTATTGTCTAACTTAGAATTGGATAATACTTTCTCAGCATAATTTTCCGCATCCTTATATTTTTCCAATTGGTAATATGCATTCATTAAGTTAGATTGGGCATAGATGATGTTTTGTGGATAGTCTGCTTCTACTTCCAACTGTTTTAATAGTGGGATGGCTTTATTCCATTGGGAGCCGTTTAAATAGGTTTCTGACAACTTCACGATGGCTTGCTCCGTGAATTCGCTTTTTGGTTTATTGACCACAAACTCATAATGCGGACGTGCATTTTCTGGCAAAGATTTTTTAGAATACAATTCCCCCAAATAGAAATGTGATTTTAAGGCGTGGATGCCGTTAGGAAACTGGTTGATATAGCCATTAAATTGTTTGATGGCATTATCTGTCTTATTTTCTAAATATTGTTTTTCTGCAGCTAAGTAGGTGGTGTTGTCCAAATCAGAATCTGACACCTCCATATAGTCTAAGGTTTTTACCCAAGCGGCGTACTCATCAACGCGTCCTAAATCGATATAAATTAAACGGGCTGTCGACACTGCTTGCACCGCTTCTTCACTACTTGGGTAATTTTTAGCGACTTGTTTAAATTTGGCCAAGGCTTGATCATTCTGACCTGAATTGTAATAAATAAGGCCTTGTCTTAAAATTGATTTCGAATTGAATACGGAGTTTTTATACTCTGCATTCAATCGGTCGTACATCGCAATTGCCTGAGTATTTTGATTCGCTTTTACATAGGAATTTGCCAGTTCATACATCGCATCATCCCGTAACGAAGATTTGCTATATCTATTGATAAACTTGTTTAATTCTTGAATTTTGGTACTGCCCTGACCTATATAACCATAACTCATTGATTTTTGAAAATCAGCATAATCAGGTTCTATCTGCTTTAGAGCGATGGCTTTATCGTAAGCTGCAATAGCCGCCTGATAATCAGATGACACAAAATAGCCGTCTCCCAGTCTTAAATACGCATCGTTCAATCGTAATTTGTCATCCTGACGATTATTGACGAAGCTTTTAAAATGTTCGGTCGATTTTGAATAGTTCTTTTGTTTAAAATAGGTGTAGCCTAAATTATAATCGATGTTGTTCATTTCAGGAGTTCCAGCAGCGTCACTTAATTGCATAAACTGTTTAAAGCCAATTAGTGCCTCGGCATAATTACCGATATTATAATCAGTTTCAGCTTTCCAAAACGTCGCTCTTGCCGTAAATTTCGGGTCACGCGGTTCTTTAATTGCTTTTTCAAACAAGCGTTTTGCTTCTTGGTAATTCCCTTCATTATAGATTTCAATACCTCTATAAAAGGCTACTTTTTGCAATGCTACTTTATTTTCGAAGCTGGTTTTGCCTTCCAATAAGCGCAAGGCTTCCTCGTAATTTTTTGAGGTGATATAAGAATCAATCAAAAGTGTTTCAATTTCAGTTTTATTGGCTGCTTGAGGATATTTTTGCAAGTAGCTGGTCAAAACCTGAGGCACGGATTGGTATGGATTCCCAATCTCATAACTTAATTTTGCATAATTTAACCAGGCATCTTCTTGAATTTTAAGATCAAAATCCATTTGTGATGCATTTCTAAACGCATTTAGAGCTTCCTGTTTTTTATCTAAGTTGACATAACTTTCACCCAAATGGTAATAGGCATTTTGTGCCACACTGTTATTGCCACCAATAATTTTATTGAATTCAGAAATAGCTTTTTCAAAATCGTTCTGCTTATAGTAAGCGTAGCCCAATTGGTAATAATCGGTATTGCTCCACTTTCCTTTTTTACCTTTATAGGCCGTTAAATACGGAATGGCTTCCTTGTATTTTTGCATGTTAAAATAGCTTTCGCCTATGATTTTGGAGAGTTCAGACTTTTCAGTAGGACTGCTTTTTTTCATTTGGGCTTCAGCAAGTTCAATGGCTTTGTCGAATTTACCCAGCTTAAAATTTAAATCTGCTTGATAATAAGACAGTTTTTCCTGATACTTTTCATTATCGCTAACTTGTTCAAAATATTCATTGGCTCGGTCATAATCATCACCTTCGTACGCCATAAACCCGATATAATATTTAGCTTGAGACCCGTATTCTTTAGAGTTGACCACGCGGCTCAAATATTTTTGTGCGTTCACTTCATCTTTAGTCGTGTATAAACTATAGCCATAATTGAACGAAAAACGATCGCGTTCAGCCCTACTCATGCTGCCTTCGTCTACTTTTTCATACCATTTTCTGGCATAGGCGTATTTGCCATTATCAAAATAATAATTGGCGACATCTAAAAATGCACTATTACGTTTGATACTGGTTGGATATTTCTCAACAAACTCTTCAATAAGCGCATCAGCGTTCATTTGGTTGAGCCTTACCGCACAATTGGCGTAGTAATAGGTGCAATCAGCCTCCAATTGTTCATTGTCAGTGGCATCCTTAACTTTATCAAACATGCTTTGGGCAGCCTGATATTGCTTATTGTTATATAATGTGAGTGCTTTTTGATAATCGACCAGTTCATTGGTATAGGTTGCCGATTGTTGGGCGTAAGAAGATCCTATTAGCAACAGGAAACTTACTAAGAAAATTATTTTTTTGTGAACCATTAAATCTGTTTTTTTTTGACGATCAAAGATACTTGAATCTTAAATCTATAACGAAGGAAAAATCTTTTAATTATAAACGGAGTTATTAAAAAAAGTCTTCAGTATGCAGTCTTCAGTATGCAAATAATAAAAACTGAATGCCTTAAGCAAATATATTGATTTTGAATACCTTGTTCGTGATTCGATGTTCGTTGGTGGATATTCGAGATTTTACGAGTTCTTTATATTCTCTACTCTCTCTCAAACTCTTTTCTCTTTTCTCTTTTCTCTATTCCTTATTCGTTATTCAGCATTCATTATTCGACCCCGCTTACTTTCAATATAAAAACCACCTCGTCTTCTACTTCTCTTCGGAAGCAGAATCCACTCCTCCTTTACCATGAGGAGAATTTAAGAGGGTAGTTAAATTTTAAAATAAAGGTTAACATCATCGTGCCTCAATATTCTCTATTCGTTTTTCTCTCTTTTCTCTTTTCCCTTTTCCATTTTCTCTAACATTCAACCATTCCCTACGCTCTATCCCAATATCATTTTGCGTCCCCTTATGGTTATTCTCATAATTACAATGGTATTTGGCATTTGATTAATTTAATAATACATTTACAACTCTTAAAAAATCACACAAAAAAATGTCTCAAACTGTTTTAGAATTAAAGGATGTCTCCATATATCAAGGAGACAGCATGGTGTTATCTGAAGTGAATGTAGAAATGCAAAAGGGTGATTTTGTGTATCTCATAGGTAAAACAGGAAGCGGAAAAAGTAGTTTTATGAAAACACTTTATGGCGATTTGCAACTGACGGAAGGTCAAGGGCATATTGTCGATTTCGACTTAAGAGCCTTAAAAGAAAAGGACATTCCGTTTTTACGACGGAAATTGGGCGTGGTTTTTCAGGATTTTAAGTTACTGCCGGATCGCACGGTCAATAGCAATTTAGAATTTGTTTTAAAAGCGACCGGCTGGAAAGACAAAGACGAAATTAGAGAACGTATAGAGAAAGTGTTGGATAAAGTGGCGATGAAAACCAAAGGCTTTAAATTCCCGCACGAACTTTCTGGGGGCGAGCAGCAACGGATTGCCATTGCCAGAGCACTTTTAAACGATCCTGAACTGATATTGGCCGATGAACCAACCGGAAATTTGGATCCGCAAACCAGTATTGAAGTGATGGAGGTGTTGCTGGAAATTAATAAAAATGGCAATACCATTTTGATGGCTACACATGATTATGCACTCCTGCTACGTTACCCAAGTAAAACCTTAAAATGCGATGAAAATAAGGTTTTTGAAGTGGTTCAGCGCAAAGGCTAATGCTCCGTTAGAGCATAAAGGAATTTAGTCGGAAACTTAAGCCATCAATGCGATAAAAAATTGTATTTTCCAGTATAGCATTTATATAAGACTAATATAAAGTCCCTTTTCAAATATGTTGTCCATTCTCATCCCGGTATACAACTACAATGTAGTTTCATTGGTGGAGCACCTACACCGGCAAGCAATGGAACTTCAGATCTCTTTTGAGATCTTAGTGCATGATGACGGATCTGACGCTACTTTTAACACTATCAATCAAAACATCAGCCATTTAAGTGATTGTCAACTTATTGAAACCCCTTTTAACCGTGGGCGTGCTGAGCTGAGGCAACAGTTAGCCAACCTGGCGCAGTATGATTTGTTACTCTTTTTAGATGCGGATGTCATGCCACGAAGTGTAACCTTCCTTCAAAATTATCTCAATAGTATTACAGAAAACCAAGACGCGGTTTACGGTGGCTTTGCCTATCAAAACACTATACCAGCGCCCGATGCTTCATTGAGATGGCGGTATGGCACTGCAAAAGAACAAGTGGATGCCCGTATTAGAAATCAGAAACCCTATAAGATTGTCATCTCTGGAAATTTTCTTATAAAAAAATCGGTATTTCTGACTCTAAACGCGCAAATGACAGGCTTCCAATACGGTTACGACAATTATTTTGGCGCTTTGTTAAAAGCAGGCGATTTTAAAGTAAGTCACATTAACAATGAGGTTTATCATTTAGGACTTGATAGCAATTCAGACTACTTAAAAAAGGTGGAAGCATCCGTAGAAACCCTATTAGAACTCTATCAAACTGAGGCGATAATTAAAAGTGACAACACACTTTTAAAGACCTTTAAAGGTTTAAAAAAGTTTAAATCGCATCGATTTTTAGCCTTTGTTTTTAAATATAGAAAAACCCAGTTAACCGCGCATCTGTTAAGTGTAGATCCTTCTATCAACAAGTTGCAATTTTACAAATTAGGCTATATGTGCGCCTTGGATCAGAACTAATGGTGCCTTTTTTCTCCATAATTATTCCGCTCTATAATAAGGAACACTATATCGGAAACACTCTCGACCATGTGCTTGCGCAAACGTTTATAAACTTTGAAGTGATTGTGGTAAACGACGGGTCTACTGACGGTAGTGGCCTTGTGGTTACTTCGCGATCCGATGACAGGATACGCTATTATGAACAAAATAACCAAGGAGTTGCGAGCGCTCGAAACACAGCAATCGGCCATGTGCGTAGCCAGTATATCGCACTCTTGGATGCCGATGATCTTTGGCATCACACCTATTTGGAGCGGATGCAACAGCTCATTCAATCCTATCCAGAACAACAGGTCTTTACCGCAGCGGTACTCTTAGAAATGTCGAGCAAATCTATACCGTCAATGTATTCCATTAGAAACCTCAAGGCCAATGATGTGCGTGTCGTTGATTATTTTGAATCTAGCTCTATAAATTCCCTGCTCACCAGTTCGAGCATTGTGGTGCATCATGGTGTTTTCAAAAAGATAGGCACATATAATCCTTTATATAAAAGCCGGGAAGACACGGACTTATGGATTCGAATCGGTTTGCAGTATAAAGTGGTGTTTCTTAACCAGTTACTCGTAACATATCGCTATCATAGTCAAAGTCTCTCCAGGCTTAAACACAACTTTAGCGACCAACCTTCTTTAGATTCCTATCTCCAACACGAAACTACGCATCCGAGTTTAAAAAAATTCTTAGATATCAATCGGTTTTCGATGGCCATCTTGGCAAAGCTCGATCATGACCAAAGGAAATTTGAAGCTTTTAAGGCTGCTATTGATTACACCAATTTAAACAAGAAACAGCGCTTTCTTCTCCAACAACCTCCACTGATGATCAAATTCTTACATAGGTTTAAACTGTTGGTGCAACACCTAGGTTTCCGGTTAAGTGCTTACAGATGATTTAAACTCAGAATAATCCCTGATATAATCCTCTTCCTCAAAAACACCTGAGGCCAACACCAAGCAGACGGCCCCAGAGGAAAAATTATCAAGTTCACGCCAAGTTTTGGTGGGAATTAAAAGCCCTCTATGAGGTTTGTTTAACATGATTCTGTGTTTTTTAAAACCGTCGTCCAACACCACCTCAAAACTACCACTCAGCGCTACTAAAAATTCCGATTGTGCCTTGTGAGAATGGCCCCCGCGATACGAATCACTAGGCACATCGTAAAGATAATACACCCGTTTAATTTCAAAAGGAATGCAATCGTGCTCTATTACGGATAAGTTGCCGCGGCGATCTTCAATTTTAGGGATGTCGATGAGTTTAACTGTCATTATTGATCTATGTCACCGGCCTTTTCCAGTTTTTTATAAGCATGAATACCTTTTAAACCGAGTTTGAATTTCTTGAAAATTGCATTCGCAGCTATATAATCCATTCGCCAAAGGAAAAAAATATACTTTGGTACCCAAAAATAACTCAAATTGCCCAAAAATCGATAGTGCAAGGCTGCTTTAGAGAACACAGCAGCATCACTCCCCATTAACCGTCCTGAACTTAAGTAGGGATGCTGTACAATGGTTTGCGCCACATGCACCATCTTAAGCTCTTTATCATAGGCATTCCGAAGAAAAACGTATTCTTCCCCACCCTGAAATGCTGCTCCAAAACCAAAATGGGCATTGTAATTTACCTGTCGTTCTCTGTACAACTCCCTTTTAAAAGAAATTACCCAAGTAAATATTTTTCTCAAAGACGCCTTGTTATGTAGACCTTCTGGACCGTAATTAGTATAGGGTCTGTAATTTTCATCTACAGCTTCAAAGGACAGCATGGCTGCATTTGGATATTTTAAATGCGCTTCTAGAATGGTTTTCTTTAGATTTGGTTGATAGATGATGTCATCGTCTGCCATCAGACAAATAGGAGCAGTGGCATGGGCTAGGGCAAGATTTCTACTTTTCGCTACACCAAACTCGTCACAATTAATGACTTTGATTTGTTCAAATTCAGATACCAACAGTGCGTCTGGAGTCGTTTGATTAATGATCAAAATCTTAAAATCGGCGTGATTGTTATGCTCAAACATGGCCCATAAAAAATCCAAGGAGACCCGATGAATTGTCGCCACTAGAATTTCAATATGCGGAAACTTTATGTCCATTACTAAGCTTAATACCGTTGGTATGAATTATTTTTGAAACAAATGTAATTGTTTTATGCGGATTCTTTTGGTAGGCGAGTACAGCCGACTTCACAATTCATTAAAAGAAGGCTTGATCGCCCTTGGCCATGAAGTCATCTTGATGGGTACCCACGATGGCTTTAAAAATTATCCGGTAGATATTTACATCAACCACTCGTTTACGAACAAGCTAGGACACAAATTAAAAGTGGGCGTTTTTAAGTTGACTGGAATTGATTTGGGCAGCCTCGAAATTACCTATAAGGTCAAAAATAAAATAAAAAAATTACCTGCTTTTGATGTGGTACAACTGATCAATGAAGCATCGTTTAGCATTCAACCAAAGGCTGAACTCAACCTACTTAAATTTTTACAGACAAAGGGCAAAAAATTAGTAGTCCTTTCTTGTAGTTATGATTATTCAAGCGTAAAATTCATGCTGAATCACGGATTTAAATACAGTGCCATGACCCCGTATTTAAAAGACCAATCCTTACTAAAGCATTATAAATTTAAGCTGCAGTATCTGGAAAAAGATTTTGTAGTTCTCCACGATTATATCATAGCGCACACCAACGGCATCATCGCAACGGATTTGGATTACCATTTGCCTTTAGTGGGCAAATCCAATTACCTCGGACTCATTCCGAATCCTATCAATACGGATAAGATTGACTATATTCCGATGACAATAGATGGTAAAATTAAGATTTTTCATGGTATCAATTCTTATGCTGCACTTACAAAAGGCAACGTGTTTTTCAGCCAAGCTTTAAAAATAATCGCGGAAAAATATGGAGATCGCGTAGCAATCATAACGACCATAGACATGCCCTATGTGGATTATATACAACAGTATAACCAATGTCACATCGTATTAGACATGGTGTATGCCTATGACCAAGGGTATAATGCCTTAGAAGCCATGGCTAAAGGAAAGGTGGTTTTTACGGGGGCTGAACAGGAATGGTTGACTTATTATAAGATAGCGGAAAATACGGTCGCTATCAATGCGTTACCTAATGTTCATAACATAGTAGATAAACTAAGTGAACTGATTGAGCATCCCGAAAAAATAAGTGCAATGTCTGTCGCAGCGAGAGCTTTTGTTGAGCGAGAACATCATTATAAAATCATTGCGCAGTGGTATCTGGACATTTGGCACTCTAACTAATCAAGCGTTCTAATAATTTTCGCTGGGTTTCCGCCAATTACCACATTGGTTGGGAAACTTTGGGTGACTATTGCTCCCGTCGCGATCACACTATAGTCGCCGATGCTAACGCCCTTTAAAATGGTGACGTTATTCCCGATAAACACCGCATTCCCAATGCATACGCTTTGAGGATTTGGGTCTGTTAGGTGGCGTTTGGTGTTATCTAAATCATGAAAATTGCTGTCGTAAATACTGCAATTCAATCCGATAAGCACATCATTACCTATGCTGATAGAATGTTCCGCCACAATACTACATTGGTTATTAACACTAACATTGTTGCCTAAGGTGATCGTTGATCGTTCTGTTCGCGCCTCCAAGTAAGTGTAAGTATTATAAAATAATGGTGAATCAATCACTCCAAACTTCACCCTCTCGCCAAAAGCAATCCTGCCTTGACCTTTTAATATGACGGGTTGGATGGCCCTGTACACTCCTGTAACTCGTGTGTTGGTTGACGCCATCTTGTAAAACAATTTCTTGATAAATAAGATAGCCGAAACAACTTTCAGTTGATAAATCTTTCTCATAGTTTAAAATTTTCACGGCTAAACAACTCTTTTCTAAACACCGTAAGGATCACTAGAGCATGAAGGGCAAAGTTAACGAAATGTGCCATGACTGCCCCTTCAACACCAAACCAATCTATCAAATACATACTGGAAACAAACAAATTTAGCATTGAAAACAGCTCAATACCGATGTACTGATACACCATTTTTTTTGCAATAAGTTGATAGGCAATCACCGAAGAAATTACCTTAAGGAAATCACCTAAAAGTTGCCATTTAAAGAGGTGGGTAACGGGAAGAAATTCCTCTGTGAATATGAGCTGAACAATCAATGATCTGAAGATATAAATCCCAATCAAAGCCAAAGCGAACACTGGGAGCACAGTTTTATAAAAATGAAGGATTTCCTTTCTAAATTCAAACGCATTTGTAATTTCAGCAAATCGGGGTAAGATGTAGAGCGCCAACAGCGAACTCACAAACATCACATAATAATTGGAAATGCGACGGATGGCTTCCCAATATCCAGCATCTTGCAAACTGACCTGATCAATAAGATAGTTTCTGACGCATACAACAACAAGCGGCATTACTGCGGCTGAAAATAGTGCCATGAGCGAATATGCGCTTAAATTTTTAAGAAATCTGAAATTCAGATGCGATAGTGTAAGGCCTTTCAACAGTTCCTTAATTTGAAAAAAACTAAACAGAGTGACAAAAAATAGAAATCCAGGAAGGAGTACTGCCGCCATCAATGCCCCCTCCAACTGTGATGTCCAAATTAGAAATAAGGTCGTACTTACCCCGATGACTTGACTGAGAATGTTAATCTTTACCACCGTTTTGTACTTTGACAATCCGTTGATGATGGCTACCAACACTATATTTAATGAGCTAAAGGGCAACGCAAAGGCAAGCAATTCTATTATAAACCCAAAGGGCTGTGAAGCTCCAAAAATAAAAAGACTAAGCCCGTCGGCGTACACAAACAAAAGGGTTGAGATGATGAGCGTGGCTATAAGCACTGCAATTAAAATTGTAATGACCGCCTCAGTAAGTTTGGAATGGTCCTCTTTCAATTCCGCGACATATTTAACAATCCCATTAGAGAATCCTAAAGTAGAAAATGACTCGGTGGTAGTTAGAAAATTTCGAAGATTCCCAATCAGCGCCAAGCCTTCAGCACCAATAAAAACCGCAATGGCCTTAGAGGTCACAAATCCAGCCAACACTCTAAGCAATACGGCCACTGAATTAAAAGAGGCTATTTTTAAGAGCAGGTTGCTATGCAGGTGATGTAGTATTCGTTTCAAACAGGAAAAGGTCTTAAAACATCAATTAATCGTCATTGTTTAGTGGAAGTACGCCAAAAAGTGAACTCCCAAAAATCAACAAAATAATTCCATAATGCATCAAATAACTTACAAAATGTCCTATTACCGCACCTTCCACTCCAAAAATATCAATCAGATAAATGCTGGATAAATACATGACTACCACTAAGAAGATTTCGATAATAATAAAATGTGCAAACATTTTTTTCGCGATGAATTGGTACGCAATAACTATGGACAACACTTTTACAAAATCGCCTAAAAGCTGCCAGAAGAACAAGTCTTCAGTAGGTTGAAACGCCTCAGAAAAAATTAGCGACACTACAATGGAACGCAGGACATAGATGATGACCAGGCCAATACCAAAAATAGGAATTGTGGTTTTATAAAAGCTAAACACTTCCTTCCTGAACTCCTGTTTGCTTTCGATCTCACTGAATCTTGGTAAAAAATACAAAGCCATTAATGAATTGATAAACATTAAATAATAGTCTGAAATGCGTTGCATGGCTTCCCAATGCCCTGCTTCCTTGATCCCCACTTGATCAATGATATAATTTCGGATCAGTATGGACACCATTGGGATGGCAATGGCGGTGACCAGGCCCATAATGGCATAAGGACCAAATTTCTTTAACACACTAAATTTTATGTTGGTTAATTTTACGGATGAGGCCAAACTCCGCTGATTGACAAATCCGACAAACGTAATGAGCAGAATTAACGAAGGTGCGATTACTGCAGCAATTAAAGCACCATCAATATTATTCTGAAAGATTAAAATCAGTGTGATCAACAAGCCCAAAATTTGCCCAATAATATTGATGATCAACAGCATTTTATACTTGGCAAACCCGTTCATTATAGCAAAACTGAACATGTTTAAGGCATAGAAAGGCAGCGCTACCGCCATAATTTTTATGATATAGGCATAGTTGTATTGGGTTGAAAATAAAAACTCATTGATAACATCGGCATTGTAATAACTACAAAAGGCTACCGTTACTGTGGATGCGAAACCTAGGTAGTAGGCCGTTGATAAGGTTTGGCTCAATTTTAACCCGTCATTTTTATACTTAGCGATTGTTTTGACAAAGCCATTGTAAAACCCTAAAATTGAAAAGGTCTGAATGGCTCCTAAAAAATTTCGAAGATTTCCGATGAGCGCCATCCCTTCCACACCAATAAATACCGCAATAGCCTTGGAGGTCAGAATACCTGCAACTATCTTGGTAATAATGGTTATGGTATTAAGGTTACCCACCTTTAACAACACATGATCATTGATATAATTTGTAAATCTTTTCATCAATAGGCATTTAAAAGGTCCACGACTGTAGTCACCTCCTCAGCGGTCATAACTGGACTGATGGGGATACTCAACACAGAATTATGAATGTGCTCTGTTAAGGGTAAACTCTGCCGTTTAAGTCCGCTCAATGCAGCTTGCTGATGTGGCGCAACTGGATAATGAATGAGATACGCCACGGCATTGGTTTTTAAATACCTTTCCAAGGCTTTCCGATTTTCAACCCGAACTACAAATACGTGAAATACGTGGTCGTTTACTCCACTGTAAAACGGCAATGTGATTTTTTTATTCTTTATTTCTGAAAGATACCGATTAGCAATAGTTTGACGCCATGCATTGTCTCCATCCAAATAGGGCAACTTTACATTCAAAAATAGAGCTTGCAACTCGTCCAAACGGCTATTGACGCCAAGAATGTCATTGACATTTTTAGAAGAACTGCCATAGTTGCGCAACAATTTTAAAGTCGCCGCCAATTGAGGATCATTAGTGGTTACAGCACCGCCATCCCCCAAAGCCCCCAAATTTTTACTGGGATAAAAACTGAACCCTGCCGCATGGGACAGATTGCCAGCGCGTTTCATAGACGAGGTGTCCATAGCACCATGGGCTTGAGCGGCATCTTCTATCACCACTAGTCCGTGTTGCTCTGCAATGGTGTTAATTTCCCCCATATGGGCTAATTGACCGTACAAATGCACCACCAATAGCGCTTTAGTGTTAGTGGTGATATGCTTCTCAATCTCATCAGGAGATACCGTATAGGTATCCAAATCGGGCTCGACCAAAACAGGTATTAATCCGGCATTAAGGATGGACAGGATTGAGGCTATGTAGGTATTTGCAGGCACTAGCACTTCATCTCCAGGGTGTAACTTTCCTAAATGAAGGTAGGCTTTAAAAATCAAGGTGAGGGCATCCAACCCATTGCCCGTACCAATACAGTAGCTAGTCCCACAATACTTGGCAAAATCCGTTTCAAATTGTGTAACCTCCCGTCCTAAAATGTACTGCCCTGCCTCTAAGAAACGTTGAAAGCTTTCTTGAAACTCCGCTTCAAAGCGGCTGTTGATTTTATGTAGATCCAGAAACTTTATCATTGTAATACGGCCGCTAATTTCCTATAATTTTTAGTCTCAATTTTGTAAGTATCCTGAGTCAGCGTCCGCGCTCCAAATCCTTCCTTCCAAAATTGCAAGCCCTGGTTAATATTCAGGCCTTGGTGCCCATTGGAAGTTCCAAAATCGAAATAAGGGGTGTCCGGAAAAATCTGGTTGATCAGCACCTCATGGAGGAGATCTAAACTTCCCAAGGAATTCTTATCGGCATTACCGGAAATATACTGACAATGGGCCACTTGCGGGGTTTTAAAAATAGTAGCTCCGGCTACAATAGCGTCATTATGGTAAACATTGAACTGTTTGATGTGCTCCGGGAATTTTCCTTTTAAATACTGAATTTCAGCTAAGGAATGCACCGGATCCACCTGATGTTTTATTCTTAGATTCGGAATCAAAATGCTGTTCCAAAACAATTCAAAATTATCGTCATGTACAACGCGTAGGTCATGTTTTTTGCCAAGGATGATGCCTTCCAACCTACTTTTGCTTAGTTTGATTTTATGCTTATTGTCTATAACAGATAATGCATCCCGTCGCACAAGTTGGGCCTCTAAAATAAAATTGAAATAGTGCACTTCCTCAGAAGGCACGCGGTGGTAAATTGAAGGAATTTCTTTAAGCCATAGGTAGTTGAGTTGTTGCTGGTGCAAAAACTTTAGCAATGTTTTTAATCCTTCTAAAACCGTCTTAAATTTAATTTCTGGAGAGAGAAGTAGCCCACCGTAAGTTAAACCTTGGTGTGAGTGCACCGCATCACCAACCCTGTTGGCTGGCAATATCGCAATGAGTTGTTCTTTCTTATAAAGCAGTAGAGAAATATCATCAAAACGATGTTGGTGGTAGTCCATAAAATCGCGCTGGAATAAAAATGTGCCATTCTTACTTTTCTTCACGAAATCGTCCCAAGCCAACTTCAACTCTGGCTGATATTTTTTAAGAGAATACGTTTTCAAAGTTGACCAAATTAGAAGCGATGGGAAATTTAAAGAACATCCAAATTACAATATTTTACGGAGAGCTTCTGATTTTTACGTAATTATTATAAGGGTATGCGGAGATTATGATTGTGCACTTACCGTGGTAAAAAAAAAAGGAACTCCAAATGGAATTCCTTTTATATAGTGCGCTAAAAAAATTCTAGCTATTTTTGTTTCTTTTACGTTCTACTTCCGTTAGGTAGATTTTACGTAAACGAATATGGTTTGGTGTAACCTCAACATACTCATCTTTCTGGATGTACTCCAACGCTTCTTCCAATGAAAACTTAATTGCTGGTACAATTCGCGCTTTATCATCAGCACCTGAAGAACGGACGTTACTCAATTTCTTAGTTTTTGTAACGTTTACCGCCATATCATCGCTACGGGAGTTTTCTCCAATAACCTGACCTTCGTAAATATCTTCACCCGGATCGATAAAAAACTTCCCACGATCTTGTAATTTATCTATAGAATACGGAATTGCTTGCCCTTTCTCCATAGACACTAAAGATCCATTTTGACGTTCTGGGATACCACCTTTAAGCGGTTGGTATTCAGTAAAACGATGAGACATAATAGCTTCACCAGCAGTAGCGGTCAACAATTGGTTACGTAAACCGATGATACCACGAGATGGAATCAGGAATTTACATACCATACGTTCACCTTTAGCTTCCATGCTTAACATTTCACCTTTGCGCATCGTTACCATTTCAATAGCCTTACCTGAAACAGATTCTGGTAAATCAATGGTCATTTCTTCAATTGGCTCACATTTAACACCATCAATTTCTTTAATGATTACTTGTGGTTGTCCAATTTGAAGTTCGTAACCTTCACGACGCATTGTTTCTATCAATACAGATAAATGCAATACTCCACGACCAAATACCATGAATTTATCAGCACTATCCGTTGGATTAACCCGTAATGCTAAGTTTTTCTCAAGTTCTTTAGTCAAGCGGTCTTTGATATGACGAGAGGTTACAAATTTTCCATCTTTACCAAAAAACGGAGAATCGTTAATGGTAAATAACATACTCATTGTAGGCTCATCAATTGCGATTGTTTGTAAACCTTCTGGGTTTTCAAAATCGGCAACAGTATCACCAATTTCAAATCCTTCCAATCCCACCAAAGCACAAATATCTCCAGCTTGAACTTCTTCAACCTTTCTACGACCCACACCTTCAAAAACGTGAAGTTCTTTAATTTTAGATTTCACGACTTTACCATCGCGTTTCACTAAAGAAATGTTCATTCCTGTTTTTAGAATGCCACGTTGTAAACGTCCAATGGCGATTCTACCCGTAAATGAAGAGAAATCTAAAGATGTAATCAACATTTGAGTCGTTCCTTCTACTACTTTATGAGAAGGGATATGCTCAATCACCATATCTAACAATGGCTCAAGAGAATCGGTTGGTTTTTTCCAATCGGTACTCATCCAATTGTTCTTTGCAGAACCGTATACCGTTGGGAAATCTAACTGCCACTCTTCCGCACCCAATTCGAACATTAAATCAAAAACAGATTCATGAACTTCTTCTGGAGTACAGTTTTCTTTATCAACTTTATTGATAACCACGCAAGGTTTCAAACCTAAATCAAGGGCTTTTTGAAGCACAAAACGCGTTTGTGGCATTGGTCCTTCAAAAGCATCAACCAATAGCAAAACGCCATCAGCCATATTCAATACACGTTCAACTTCACCGCCAAAATCCGCGTGACCAGGAGTATCAATAACGTTAATTTTTGTATCCTTATAAATTACGGAAACGTTTTTAGAAGTAATGGTAATACCTCTTTCACGCTCCAAATCGTTATTATCAAGAATTAAATCACCTGTGTTTTCGTTCTCACGAAACGTTTTACAGTGGTACATAATTTTGTCAACCAACGTAGTTTTTCCGTGGTCAACGTGTGCAATAATTGCAATATTTTTTATCTTTGCCATATATATGGTGCCATTTTTCAGCGTGCAAATGTACGTTATTTTTTTTTTACATGCCCTTACCCTAAGCTCCGAATTTTGATTTTTTTTCTAATCCTATAAAAATTTTCCTACTCAGCAAGCCCTTCACAATTTATTGAAGCACATAATTTTAGGGTTTTATTGCGCGGTTCAACGCCAATTTTTAGGTGATAGCATTCGTCGTCATAGTCTATAAAAAACCTCTCCGGATAAAAGGAATGCTCTAAAATAAGCTGATTAAAGGAAAATCTATACAATTAAGTTAATTCCTAAGTGATGTATTCAACCATAAAAGTGTAGATATCCCATCAAATATAATATAGCAAGACCTTAACCCAACTATAGAAAAACACAATAGTCTGGATAGCGCTTCAAACATTATTTCCGTAACTTTGCATTCTCATAATACATAGCACATGACTCTTAACGACGTTCCTAAATTAAAACATACAACAGCTGATAATTTCTTTTTACTCTGTGGCCCTTGCGCTATTGAAGGGGAAGATATGGCATTGCGAATTGCTGAAAAAGTAGTGCGAATTACTAATGATTTGCAAATTCCTTATATTTTTAAAGGCAGTTTTAAAAAAGCGAATCGCAGCAGGATTGACAGTTTTACTGGGATAGGAGATGAAAAGGCACTTAGAATTTTACGTAAAGTTTCTGAAACTTTTGATGTTCCTACCGTAACCGATATTCATGAAATCTCTGATGCGGCCATGGCTGCGGAATATGTAGATGTACTACAAATTCCGGCTTTTTTAGTAAGACAAACGGATTTGGTAATTGCGGCAGCAGAAACCGGAAAAGTTGTCAACCTTAAAAAAGGCCAGTTTATGAGTCCAGAAGCCATGAAGCACGCCGTGCAAAAAGTAAAAGATGCAGGCAATGAAAAAGCTTGGATTACAGACAGAGGCACCATGTTTGGCTACCAAGATATGATTGTCGATTTTAGAGGCATTCCTACCATGCGTCAGTACGCCCCAACGGTGTTAGACGTGACCCATTCCCTACAACAACCTAATCAGAGCATTGGTGTTACTGGCGGCCGTCCTGATATGATTGAAACCATAGCCAGAGCGGGCATTGTTAATAACGTTGACGGACTTTTTATAGAAACCCACTTTGATCCGGCAAATGCCAAAAGTGATGGCGCCAACATGCTCCACTTAGATAATTTAGAACACCTGCTCAGAAACCTTGTGGCTATTAGAAAAGTAGTCAACACGTTGTAAAACACCAATACATGTTTCATAAAATGATAACACCTATAGTTGGTGCACTCCTTTTTTTGCTCACTTTTAACGCCTACTCCCAAGACCACATTCAAACAGACCGCTATACAGCATCTAATAAAGGTAAGTTTTTTATGAGTTGGGGTGGCAACAGGGCCAAATATTCAAATTCTGATATTACTTTTGAAGGCAACGACTATAAATTCACCATTAATAACGCCACAGCGCACGATAAACCGAAAGGTTGGCATATAGATTATATCAATCCTAAGCGTTTGACCAATCCGCAGACAAATTTTAAATTGGGGTATTTTATTTCTGACCATTACACCGTATCTTTAGGTTTAGATCATATGAAATATGTGATGTCCTCTAACCGACACAGAGTCTTGGACGGCTATATTGATTTGCCATCAGAACATGTGGGGTCCATTTACAACGGCGTTTATGATCAGGAAAATTTTAAAGTATCTGAAGCTTTTTTGCAGTTTGAGCATACTGATGGATTGAATTATATTTATGCTGGTATTGCGAGATTTGACGATATCTCTTCGCTATTCAGCCTAAATAATACAGATAAGATTCAACTCAATATGACCGAAGGATTTAGCGCTGGTGTGTTATACCCAAAAACCAACGCGACACTTTTTAATGACCAACGTTACGACGCTTTTCACGTCTCGGGCTTTGGGGTTTCTGCAAGTGCAGGATTAAACTTGACCTTCTTTAAACACCTTTTTATTCAAGGCGATCTTAAAGGAGGCTTTATTAATATGGGTGATATTAGAACTACACCAAACACTAGCGATAGTGCATCACAACATTTTTTCTTCGCCGAAAGCATTTTTAGCATTGGTGGCATATTTAGAGTATAACTATGATACAAATTAGACAAGCAACACTAGAAGATTTAGCAGAAATTACCTCACTTTTTAGAGACACGGTACGCCATATCAACACTAAATTTTACACTGAGAAACAGATTGAGGTTTGGGCTTCGGGTGCTGATGACTTAGATGTTTGGAAAGAACGCATTGAACAGCTGTACTTTATTGTGGCCGAGGTCAAAAATCAAATTGTAGGATTTTCGTATTTAAACAACGGCTACGAATTGGAAGGTCTTTATGTTAGCAAAACCTATCTGAGACGCACCGTGGGTTCCAAATTGCTGCGTATTATGGAATCTCGAGTGTCGATTAATGGTTTTGATGTGATCAAAGCACACATCAGCATCAATGCCCTCGATTTTTTTGACTCCCATTACTACGAAGTCGATAAAAAGCAGAAAAAGAACATTAAAGGACTGGCATTTCAAAACTATGTCGTATCTCGCGAATTGTAATCTAAAACCGTTAGTTTGTTGGAGCGTATTTTAAGCTATTGAAAATACGACTTACTCACATCCCCTGAGATAAACTTACTTATAACACTTTACCTGTAATAAATGCGATGGTTAAGAAACTGATTAAAGCCCTGCTCCTACTGTTAACACTGCTCATTATTGGAGTTGTGGCTACCAACTATTGGATGGTCTCTAAAGCGCAGGATCAGATGTATAACGATACCTCCTCCATTCCTAAAAACAAGGTAGGCTTGCTACTGGGCACCAGCAAATATGTGAGCTCGGGAACCATTAATCACTATTACGCCTACCGTATTGATGCGGCCGTAGCGCTTTTTAAAGCGGGAAAAATAGATTACATTTTGGTTAGTGGTGATAATGGCAGCAGCAATTACAACGAGCCTTCAACCTTTAAAGACGACCTCGTGGCCAGAGGTATTCCTGGAAACCGAATTTTCTTAGACTTTGCTGGCTTTAGGACTTTAGATTCTGTGGTCCGGGCAAAAGAAGTCTTTGGCCTCTCTACATTCACCATTATTTCGCAACAATTCCATAACGAGCGTGCCATTTATTTGGCCAAACATTTTAACATTAATGCGATTGCATTTAATGCCAAGGATGTGAGCAACCGCTACGGCTTTAAGACACGATTTAGGGAATATTTAGCCCGAAGTAAAGCTGCCGCGGATGTGGTATTTAATGTGCAACCTAAATATTTGGGTGAAAAAATACACATCGAATAGCAGGCTTTCTTTTGATAACGAAGCGGGAGAGCAACAAGCTAATTGTTACGCTCATCTTATAGAAGTGACCCTATTTTAAATCTATATTCAGGTCTCAAGGTATTCATCTTATTGAGTCATAGGCTACAGTGCGTATCTAACAAAAAACCACTATTTTTTTGTAGACCTTAAGAATACATCAATCATCACTACACATATTGCGCGTAATTTCTTTATTTTAGGTCTTTATTAATTTAATAAGACCACATGAAAAAAATTTATACCTATCCATTTTTGATGTTTATGGTGCTATGTTCCTGTAAACAGGAAGCTAAAAAAGAAGCCGCGCTTCTCACCATGGGCCCACTCACCATTTCTAAAGCACAACCCGTGCCCGGAGATGAGATTGACCTCACGTATAGGACTGATCAAGAGCTTGAAGGCTTCTACAGTTATATGGTAGGAGACACCTATTATCCTGTAGACATTGACTTTTCAGAAGCAAATGGGGAGCAGAAAAGTTCAATAAAGATTCCGGATTCGGCCGTTGCGCTCTCATTTATAATACAAGTTGATGGCTCGTATGACCACAATGAGGCGAAAGGCTATTTTCTACCACTCTACACGAAAGATGGGTCAGTCTTACCAGGTAGCAAGGCTGCCACCGCCAAATATGCACTTCAAAATGGCAGCAATTATGGCATTAAAACGGACGCCAAGGTCGCTTTTGAGAATATAAAATCAGATATCACGGCCCATCCAGAACTTCAAAGTGATTGGAATACGGCTTATTTTGAAATGGCCTATAAAAATGATAAAGCCGAAGGTGAAAAGTTAATTGATGCCTACACGACTTCCATTCTTAAAAAATCAGATCTCACTGAAAAAGAATACACCTCAGTCGTAAATTCCTATTCGTTAATGGGAGAAGAATCTAAAATTGATTCCTTAAAAACAGTGATTATTAAAAAATATCCAAATGGCTCTACTGCCAGATTTGACATTTTTGACCAATTTCAGAAAGAAACTGATTTAGCAAAAAAAACAGAACTCTTTAAAAAATATGAAACGGTACTATCCAAGTTAGACAATATAGGGAACTATATGGCGGAAATTTTAGCGAATGAGTATTTTAAAAATAAGGATATGGAACACTTTGAAACTTACCTATCCAAAATTCAGGACGATAGTCGCAAAGCGGCAACCTACAATAGTTTGGCTTGGCCAATGGCTGAAAAAGGCGAAACACTCACACAAGCGGAAACCATGTCTAAGAAATCATTAGATCTGATTGCCGGCCTACAAAAAGATCCAAAAGACAAACCCAACTATCTGACTAAAAAGCAACATATTCAAGGGCTAGACAACCAGTACCGCATGTATGCTGACACGTATGCATTAATACTATTTAAACAGGGCAAGGTCGCTGATGCCATTGCCTATCAAGAAAAAGCACAGCATCCAAAATTACAGGATGTTGATGGGAATGCACGTTATGTAGAATTTTTAATGGCCGACCAACAATACGAGAAGGTGGTGACTAAAGCGGAAACCTACTTAAAGTTAGGACACGGCAACGCTAAAATTAAAGAAGCTTACAAAACGGCCTATCTGAAAATCAACCCTGAGGCTAAAGATGTGAATGAGCAGCTTAACGCTTTTGAAAAAGAAGCTTACAATACACAATTTGCCGCCATTAAAAAATCCATGCTCGATGAAGAAGCCCCAGCATTCAGCTTAAAAGATATGCAAGGCAAGACGGTGTCTTTGGCAGAACAAAAAGGGAAAACTGTTATTTTAGACTTCTGGGCGACCTGGTGCGGCCCGTGTAAGGCGTCCTTTCCAGGAATGCAGGAAGTGGTGACTAAATATAAAGACGATGATAACGTGATCCTTTTATTTGTAGATACCTTTGAAAAAGGTGTAAACCGAGAAAAAATGGTGGAAGACTTTATTAAAAGCAACAATTATGATTTTCACGTGATCTATGATCCTGCCATTGAAAACAGTAGAGATTTTGAAGTGGCGAGCAAATATGATATTTCAGGAATACCAACCAAAGTGATTATTGGTCCTGATGGACGCATGAAATTTAAATCGGTAGGCTATAGCGGTTCCAACGAAAAGCTAGTCAATGAAATGGATATTATGATTGCCATTTTAAAATCATAATACGCCGAATGATTCATAAAAAAGCCTGAACATTGAATTCGGGCTTTTTGTGTTTTATTGACCTTTTACATACTCCTCCAAATAACTGAACCTTTCAGTAAGGCGCCGTTTAGAGGTGACCTTAGCACGTTTAAGAATGCCCCGTTCATCATCATTAAAAAACGCTGGAAGTACATTTTCGAGAAACATATCTCCAAACCCTTCACTGGCATCTTTAGGGAGTTCACAAGGTAAATTATCTACCGCCATCACACTAATGGAATTTTCGGCTCCAAAAGCCACTTCTTTTTCCTGTTGCGCGTCATAACCATAAAAAGGTTCTGCAATGGTCGACGGCCGGATGGTTGACGCCACGGGCCCGTCAATATCGCAACTGATGTCGGCGATGAAATTAATTCTGAATTCGGCCGATTTTGCATCCTCACGTGTAAACAAATAAGGTGCGTTATTTCCGTAAAAATGGCCCGCTATAAACAAGTCCGACGTTTTGGCATAAGCCATAAAATTACTTTCATACCCGGTTGGGTCCTTGTAAAACTGCTGCTTATTCCCCACCTTTCCGTCTTTACGCTTGTTGTACTCCATGACATCTACCATGCAATACACGGGTTCTGAAAACTCGGAAGTAAGATAAAGTGCATCACTCACCTCTTTAATTTGAAGATGGTCTAAAATTTCCTTGGCACCATACGCCACTTTTCCGGTTCCGGAAAGAAGAATCTTAATATTGGGAATTGTAATTTTATCCAGTTCCTCTTTGACCGCCTGCAAATCCGAAAGTGTTTCTACTTTGGGCAATTCAAAAAGATTATCCCGTAAACCCAGACCCCTAAAACCATTATAGGCCCCCACCAAGCCTGCATAACGCCCAAAGCCAATGAGTCGGGCTCCGCTCTTTTTTACTATGGTTTCGTGGTCATAAAGTTCAATATTATGTTCAAGAACAGCTTGAAGCAATCCTCTGTTGTAGGGTTGCTTTTTTATGGTATGCGAAAAGAAAAAGTATTTTTTATTGGGAATCAGCCCCGCAATGGGAACTTCCTTTACTCCAAGCATCACATCAGCAGCAGACACATCTTCTGTGACTTCAAATCCAAGGGCGCGATAGGCAGCGTCAGGGAATATCCTCAATTCACTAGCTTCCACAATAAACTCCGCTTCGGGAAATTGCATTCTAGCTTCCGCTAATTTTTCTGGGGAAAATACGACACGTCTGTCGGGTGGATTCTTACGTTCTTTGATGATGGCAAATTTCATTGACAATGCAGGTTATAAATAGGTTGTAAGTGCTAGATGTTCCTTTTTAGAATGGAATCAAACGCATCCATAGAATTTCTAAAAAAAACAAGCGCCACGAAAATAAGTGGATTTGCAAGCTTTAGCAAAATTTTACTTACTAAAATATTTATAAGATGTCCTAAGAGACTGTTTTACTCTACCCAATAATCATCCGCAGTACAAAAATTTTCAACTATTAACACTGTATTTCCTTGGGAATAGCTGACGGCACCTTAAACTTCCTCAATATTTTTCGGGGATTTTGGGGTGGATTTTAAGAATGCTTTTTCATAAAATGTGAGGCGAATGCCTAACAGTAAAACAAAGCCACCAATAACCATTTGTAGCGAAATTTGCTCATCGAGCAACCACCAAGCCAAAATAGAGGCCAATACCGCTTGCCCCAATAAACTCACTGACACCCGTGTGGCACGCATGTGTTTGGTTGCAAAACTGATGAGCAACCAAGCCAAGAGTTGGCAGACGATGCCCTGAATGGCCAGCACCAACCATCCATTGGTCGAAAATCCGCCAAAAGGTTCTCCTAAGAGATAACTTAAAATTCCAAGCGCCACTACTGAGGAGACTAAACTAATGGTCATAAAAGTCAGGACCTGCAATTCTCCCAAAATCCGTTTGCTGGTCAGCATATAAATAGCGTATAACATCCCGGATAAAATGCCAAAGATGAAAGCCAAGTTAAAGTCGAAATTCAAAAAAAGATCAAAGCCCACTAAGAGCACCATCCCGATAATGGCTACAACGGTGCCAATCCAGAAATTCTGCTTGGGTTTATCCTTGAGAAATAAAAACGCACCGATCCCCACCCAAACTGGCGACAGATTGGTCAGTAAAGTGGCTTGTGTGGCGGTAGACTGTTGAATGGCGATATTCCAAACTCCTACGTCTAGGCCAAAAACGACCCCACAAATAACCGCCAACCAAAATGCTTTAGTTGAGGTGACTTTAAATTGTTTTGTAATGATGACATAAGGCACCAATATCACCGAAGCAATGGCCATCCTATAAAAGGCAGAAATCAACCCTGGAGTCAAATTCAACTTTACCAAAATTGGAAAAATAGAAATACAGATGATCCCAACAGCAAGGGCAATTCGAGGTTTAGTCATGAAGATTGTAAATTGATAATTGAAGACGGCAAAATTAGTTGATCTGGCCTAGATTACCTTGTATTAAATTAGCTATTTATAATACTATACTATCCCAAAAAAGTTTTAACTTAGAAATAATTGAGGAAAATTTTATTACCTTCGAAACTAGTCTTTCCGTGGGTAGCAACTTCCTATAATGGCATACTTTTTGAAATAAAATGGGCAGGTTACAAGATTAAAAGAAACTTTTTGATAACTTTGCAACCGCCTTTGTGTTTTGGGCTTTTTATTATGCCTAACACAAAAGAAATAGTACACTTTTAATAAATGGGGTCGACTGGTTTTGACAGCGAGATTTATTGAACGGTAAGCACGTCGTGTAATGAAATTGAAACACGTAAAAGACTATTTCAAACTTTTAAACGGCGAGAATAACTACGCTTTAGCTGCATAATCCGAATTACAGTAGGATGTGCTAATCTCTACTAGGTAGGGAAGCTAAATGTCTCTTGAAAGCCCTGGTCAGCGGCGGTCAGCTCAGAGACATCGTAAATGTTGACATAGAGAGTGAAGCGCTTTGATTTGCTCTTGAAACTAAAGAAGATAAGTTGTAAGTGGGTTGTCTTTAACCAGCTTGCAATCGAAAACCCAAGAAAAGAATAAGCGTGTAGAAGGCCCTTTAGTAACTTGTTTGGACGAGAGTTCGATTCTCTCCGACTCCACTAAGGCAAACCGTAAACACTTATAAATTAGATGTTTACGGTTTTTTTATGTACAAATTTGTACGGTTTATGTACGGTAAATTATTTTTAACCTCTTTTTTGCATTATTTCCACTTTATAAAAGTTGATCACAAAATCATTTTTTTTTATCTATTGCAAACAAAAAACCCGCCTACATCAATGTCAAGAATGTAAACGGGTTCGCCCAAAAAAAACTACTTATTTTATAGATAAATTAAAGTTTTAAAAACTAAATTATCTTTTTAGGTTCATCAACTATTGTTCTAGTTATAGATGTTATAATGTTTTCGCCAGTTGCGTTTAAATCCATAGTCTTTAAAGTTGGAAGTACAAATTTAGCCATTTGAATAATTATCGTTAAACGTTCGATTGGTTGTAAACTGTCAAGATCGTCCTGTAACGTAGAAAGGTTACATTCTACTAATTCCCTAAACCGTTCCCGAATTTCTGCGGTCGCTTTATTTTTACTGTTTTTAGGTCTGCCTTTAGGTGTTATTTCCATTATATTACTATTTGTTTATGCAGTTTTCTTAAGTTTATCGGCTTTTATCTTGATTGCTTCGGCTCGTTGTCCTGCCTGCTGTAATCTACCAACTTGTATAGTATAACTGTCATCTTCATTTAAATAAAGAAATTGCATAACTTTATTAATTCCGCCTTTAATCTCTTTTGAAATGTATCCTTTTTTTATTCCATTTTGTAAAAGTTCGGCTAATTGAATAGAATATTCATACGCTTCAATCTCATTTTCATTTTTTGTATAGGTTGTGAATCGTTCTATATTGGCATCATACCATAAAGGAGAAATTTCAACTTTACCGTTTTTTATTAGATAATCTTCATTAATAAATTTAAGGATTAAAGAAGCATCCTTTAAACCGTTTATTTCTTTTCCCAATAGTTGAAAGTTAACGTCATCCTTTGCGCTTGGGTGTGGAAATTGAGGTCTTAATTTATCAACTATACTATTATAGTCTTTCAATTCTCTTATTTCTTGATCGCTTAATTCATTATCAAAGAATCTTAAAACTGTTGGAAGCCCCGAATTAATCTTTTTTAGTTCTTGTTCTTTGCTGCGAACGGCTGAATTTGCACTATGTTCATCAATCCAAAGTTTATACTTTTTTATTGTCTTCATTATTGTATTTTAATTAGGGTTAATTTTTTCTGTTAATTCTAAAAACTTATGCAGTTCGTCATCTGATAATTGACTGAAATCATATTTCACGTTCTGTGTATGGGTAGCATTTAAATCCATTTGCAACTGTTTAGGTACTAAATAAGGTAACATTTTAATCATGGCGTTGATCTTATCCTTTGGCTCTAACTGATCGTAAACCTCATCCAGTTCATCAATCTTGCTTTCAAGAAAAGACTGCATCAAATCTTTAATTTCTTGCGTGGTCTTGTTGGATTTTCCCTTTGGTCTGCCTTTAGGGTTACCCGATTGACCTTTTTTAAATTGTGTTTCTGTTTTCATTCGTTCCTGTTTTTATCCTGTTGTTTGCAGGTTTCAATCATGTTTAAACAATTCTACTTTTTGCCCAATCATTAACGCTGAATTTGTTAAGGCTGGAAATATCTGTTTTGACATTACTTTGAACAAATCAATTCTTTGGGCTATGTCAGCATCGAGTAATAACTCGTTAAATGAATGTTCGATATTTTCGTATTTATCCATACTTAAAGATAATGATAACCAATGTTTTAACCCCTGTTTTTGATCGCGTATTACAAAAACTTATCAACAATTTTAAAACGATAGATTTTAACTATAGTAAGATGAAAAACACAAGCCAAAAACTTAAAAATAATGGTGCTAAACTCTTTTACTCTTACTAAGGGATTATAAAGAGTACTTTAGCACCTTGTAACCCTTATAAACATTAGTATTTTAGGCATTTCTATACAAAGTTAAAACACGTGCAAAAAGTTTGTAAAAAGTGCGTTAAAAGTTGTATTCAAAACTGAATGTTTTATCTTTTTTATTTTCGATTATTTTCAAGGAATCGTCAATATTATCTTCTAACAAATCCAGCAAATAAAAGTTCTTATAACCTCTCACACTTGAAACTCTTTGTTTCTGCCAAATCTTTAATAAATCTCGCATCTGAAAATGTTTTAATTTGATAGCTTCATTTACAAAGTTCAAGACCTTTTGCCTGTTCTTATAATCGTACTTTGTTTTCGGGCTTACCATAAGGCTTTGATTTTCTAATCTCTGGATCCAACGATTATAAGTTTGCTTATTTCTTAGTTTTTCATCTTCAAATAAAATTTCGTCTGCAGGTTGTTCCGTTAATAAATTCAGCTTTTCAGTTTCCAAAATTAACCGTTCAAAATCCGATAGGTAGAAACACACATCTTTAGTTAATGGGTTTTCGTCATCAACGATAAAGAAAGAATCGGTTTGAATGCTTCTTTTTAACTTTGGCTTACTAGTATGTTTTTTAACTATCTTTTTAATCGCTTCCTTTTCATCTTCAATAATCCATCTTTTATAAATTATTCCGTGTTTTTTATTGTTGCTTACTTTTGTTCGGTCTGTTGAAATACTACTTTCAAATTCTATGTTATCAACTTCAATATCTAAATTATAGTTTAGTCTTAAATACTCATTGTTTTCACTTACTGTAAGCCGTTCAAAAAATTGTTCCGTAACTGAAAAGCCTAAATAATATTTATTGACTGTATGGTCTTTGTAATAAAAATCACTATCATTTGCGAGGTCATTAAATGAATTAAAATCGTCCATTCCGTTAACCTCATCAATCAAGTTTTTTAATCGCTTGTTATAATTCCATTGCCAATTCCATTTATTGACTGTCTGGTCTTTCTTAAACTTTCTGTAATGGTAGTTAATCCTGTTTTCGTCATCATTCCTAAAACGTGCGTAAAATTGCTTTAAACTTTCTGTACGTGGTGTGAATTGGTCATCTATAAAAACTACATCACTAAAATCGTTTTGATAGATATTTAAACCCTCATCTATTATCGCAGTCGTTAAAATGACCTTTGCATCTGCGGGAAATTGTTGATCGTTAACCATTCCTTTAAACCTGCGTGAATCTTTTATGTGCTTTTCTGAATAGATTAAAAAAATATCACTTTCATTTAATCCGTTTGCTATTAATTCGGCTTTTATGTCTTCCAAAGTACTTTTTGAGTTCAAGCGATAAACAGTCTTTTGCTTTACGGTCTTTTCATGTTCTAAAATAATCCTAAAAGCGGGTAAATTACTGGACCTCTGAATTACTTTAGTGCGCTTTTGAGCGTGTTTTTCTACTGATAAGAGTCTGTAACCGATGTTTTTAAAAACCTCGTTAGGTGTTGCCGTTAAGCCTATGACTTTTTTGTCTTTGATTAAAAAGGTTAATTCTGCCAAAAGTTCACGTTTGTAACTGTTTGCAGTTAAAAAGTTGTGCATTTCATCAATAACAATGTAGTCAAATGTATTGCCATTACTTAGGTGCTTTATTGCCTGTTCCTGTGTAGCTATTACAATATTTGCCGTTAAGGCTTCCATGTGTTCTAATGGTCGGCTTTGTCCTGTAAGCCCTGTTATATTATGTTCTTTTTTAGTTTGGTCAACTATTACGGTCAAAGGTGCTATTATCAAACATCTGTGGTCTGGTCGCTGTTTGGTAAATTCCGTTATAACAGAAAATGTTTTGCCTGTTCCTGTTTCTGCTCTAACAATTACTTTTTTGTGTTGGTCTGTGTATTTCAGAATCTCGCTAAACGCTTCACTTACATACTTTTCAATCTTTATAGTTTTATCATAAGAAATTAATAAGCTTTTAATTTTCAGATACTCAAAAAACAAGGGGCGTTCCGCTTCACTTTTGCAGTTCTTATTAATGAAATCTAACTTTTCACAGTATGGCAAATTCTGTAAGTTGTCACAGATTGAAAAAATATCTTTATCGCTTCGCTTTGTTCTTTTGCTTAGTGCCATTTCAGCAGTTTTAACGGCTTCTTTAGTTGGCTCAATAACTTTGTAGCCTTGCGCTGTTAAAGTCTTTTCAAACACTTGTTTATTGTCATTATGAAGATAGTAACAAGCTAAACGGAACGGACTAAAACCACCCTTGCCCGAAAAACTACCACTAAAGTTTAAGAAGATATTTTTAACCTCATCAACAAAACCCGAATTTCCGCTTGTGGTGCGTGGGTGCTTCCATCTGTTGCCGTTTACATTCTCAAAATGACAATCCCGCAAAACATCTTGTATTTTGTTTCTTTGGTTGTATTGGTGTTCTATACTTCCATCAATAGGGCTAAAATCTGCATTTCTGTACGCTTTAACGCCATTATGATAAATGCGAGGTGTTTCTGTTATGCTGTATTCAAATAATGCGGGTAAAGGGTTAAAACTGCGTTGTTCTTTTTGTTCGGCTAAAAACCTTATTTGCCTAAACTTACTTTGTGCTTCATCAAAAGAAACAATTATATTTTGCGTTTTTAATTCGTTAGCTAAAGCATCCGTTATGGCTTTTCCAATGTTTAAATGTAGCTTTGAATTACTGTGATCAACGTCTTTTAATTGCGGAACGTATAACAAACCCGCAATACCTAAACCCGAATTTGACCGCCATATTAAAAGAGAATATTTTTTTATAATCTCAAAAGCTTGTGCATTTTTTAAACCACATTTTAAGTGTGCGTTTTCGTTGTCTTTTACATCAATATCAAAAAACAAAAAACCCGCAGGAATAACACAATTTACGCCACTTGTACCACCGTTATAAATTCCTTTCAGAAATGCGGGTGCGTTGTCTTTTTTACCGTTAGACTTATAACCGTTAAGCCTATCCAATTTTTGATTTAAGGAATGTATTTGTAGAATGCCAAAATGACCGTTTGGTCGTTTGTCCGTATAGTATGGCTCCACCTCTGAAAAGTAAGGCTTATCAAAATCTATATTAAATTTTGAAAAACTATGTTTAACATCTACACTTAAATCAATGATCTGGACGGCTTTTGTAGTGCCGTCCGTTGTCATCTCTTAAAATTACAAAGTATCTCGTTAAACTTGCTTTTGTCGGTCGTTAGGTAGTGAGCGGGTTCGCCTGTAAATTTACATTTATGACGTTTTAAAGTCTGGACTAACTGACCACTTTTTTCAAAATCTCGTTTGTTTCTGCATTGTCTTTCAACCTCTAAATCAAAAGCGGTGCAAATAGCCTTTTTTGTTGCCGTTACGTGTTGTAATGCTAAAAAGAAAATGCGGTCTTGTGAGTGGGTTCTTTTTAACTCTGAATAGGAAACATTAAGCTTTGTTAGTACTGTTTTTCTAACAAAGTCAATGTAAATTTTCTTATCTTGTGCCTTTGTACTATTATTCAAAAAGCTTTTAGCGTTATGTTTTCTCCTTGACATAACGCTATTTTTTTAAAGGAATTAAACTCTCTAAAAGTTCAGCTCTTTTGTAGTATCTACGTGATCCGATACCGTACGCCTTAACTTTGCCTTTATTAGTCCACGCCCATAAAGTACTGCTGTCAATAGATAGGAATTTACACGTTTCTTCACGTGTTAAAAGATCGTCATTAGCTTGCTCGCTGTTGAGGTTCCTTTTAAACTCTTGAAGTTGGATTTTTACGCCCTGTGTAATTAGATCAACTAATTGTTCGGGTGTTGTTTGAAAAAATTGTACTGTGTTCATCTTAACTTATGTTTTTAAATTCATAAGCAATTTGAGTAGTACTCTTTGGTACTTTTTTGCAGTACGGTACTGTCTTTAGTACTGTTTTTTAAATGTTTGTTTCCGTTTGCACCTTGTCTATAAAGGATTGTGCAATTTCAATACTGTGTTCTTTTAAGTGATCTATAATTAAATTGACTTTTTTTGAATCGTTAAATATATTTTTATCTCCATTTTTACCGTCATTACTATAACCGTTAAAAGTTCCTGTAATGTATTTTAACCCCCCCTTAACTCCTACTTCTTTTGTGATCTTAGGATTTGTAAACTCGTCTTTTATACCTGTTTTATTGTCATTCCAATACTTATCCATTGTACCATTCGCAAACAAAACCCCAACTTTAAACCATACGTTATCTTTTTTACTTTTTATGGGTTTATCGGCTTGTTTAACCTCAACGGCTTCAATTTCTTTTTTTGGCGGTTCGCTTGTAGTATTCATACGCAATACTAAATAATCTTTGTAAAAGTTTAATAATGCTTTATGCTGTTGCTTTAATCCCTTTAAATCAACTTTATCAACAGAATTTAATTGGTGTTTTATAAAGTCATTTTCAGGTATTGAAACGCCTGTTTTATAGATTTTGTCAAATTCAGCATTTATAATGTTTCCTTGTGTGTCATATTCCAAAATAAAGATACCGTCAGCATCGGGCTTAAATTTTACCTCTTTACTATGGTCAAAATAATATTTCTGCAGTCGCTTATTATAAATCGTATCGACATTATCTGGGCTTAAACCTCCAAATATTATTGCTATGTATGACGTATTCATTACTCTTTATGGTGTTAATTAAAATAGTTACTTATTTCCATTGCTAAATCTTTATTGCTTTTTCCAATATAATTAAGAAAGGAAACCTCTGTACTATGGCCTGTTATGTATATTAAATAAGTGGTTGGAATAGTTCCATAAAAATTACTGGCTAGTGAGCGTCTACCAATATGCGAAGTAACCAAATCAAACTTTTCATACTTTGCCGATACTTTACGATAGCCGTTTTCTGTTTCCACTAACTTACTACCCTGTATTAATTCCGTTAGACTGGGCGTGTCGTTTAAGCCTGTAATCTTGCAAACCTCCTTAATATAATCGTTATACTTTTGATCTGAGATTGAGCGGGGAAAATTGCCGTTTCTCTTTTTAAGTATCTGCATTACTTTCTTATGAATTGGTAATGTCATTAACTTATTGGTTTTCGTTTGCCTAAACTCTAATAAGCTTTTCCCGTTTTCAATACGTACCATGTCTTTGGTAAAGCGTAAAAAGTCAGAAACTCTTTGGCCTGTATAACAACTAATAATTAACCAATCCCGCGCATTATCTAAATAGTCGTGTTCAAAGCCTTGTTTTTCTATGGCTTCCAATTCGTCAAATGTAAGATAGATTTTTTCTGCCTTTGCTTTGTCAACTCTCAAACTGTCTAACTGCGGGTCTGTTTCTAAACCTAAAAAACGGGCGTGTTTACAAAACGTTTTTACAAATACTAACTCTCTTTGTATTGTATTTTGTGCGTAACCTTTAGATTTTTGATAGGCTACAAATTCATTCTTAAAATTATCGTTAATATCCTGTATTAAAATTGGTCGTTTGCGTTCGGTCTGCATACGATCTAACTTGCTTTTTATAACATTATATTTTTTTGTTGAGGTGGGTTTTATTTCGTGTTTACGATACTCAATATAAAAATCAATGTAGTCGATTAGATTTGTAGGTATTTCAGCGTTCTTTTTGGGTGGGTTGTAAAACAAATCAACTTGAAGTTTTAACCAATCTTTTGTAACCTCGTTTATGTCGGCTTCATCAAACGCCTTTAAAATGTGGTTTTCAATCTTATTGAGTTCGGTGTTCACTTCCTGTTGCCTGTTGCTTATTTCAAGGTTTTTTGATCCTTTAATCTTTTTAGTGATCTTATCTGGTACATGATAATTATGCCAATGCGTTTTTGAAACCTCGAAATTTGTCTTTGTGCCTAAAACGTGGTCTTTGTCATTGTGACGAAATAACAATCTTAAATTAAGAGGTGCGTTTTCTTTAGTGGATCGGAATAAAAAATTAACTGTTGCCATTGTATGAAGTATTTGAACAATACAAATATAATGAATTTGTACGGTGTTTGTACGGCTGTATTCAAACTAAATCAAATACTTACTAACACATCCAAAAACAAAGACAAGCTTTAAACCCTTGTTGTTATTGGAATTAAACTATATTTGTCCTGTTTATGCGTGTTGAGGCAAAATGCTGTTTTTGACAAAAGTGCTCTCTCCGACTCCACAAAAAAATCCCCGGAAACTTGACGTTTACGGGGATTTTTGCTTTAAAATAACTTAAATTAAACCTGCTTAGCCAAGCTATTGTAGTAGAGCTAAAGTGCTCCTTGGTGTTTTGCTACACTGCTATAAGGCACTAAAATCATTTGGTTTAACCGTGTATATGAAATAGATGATTTCTGTTCTATGTAAAACAGTATTAACCTCCACCACCTCTTCCGATTATCTTCTAGAAAACTCATTATAGACATAATCTGATTTAAAAACCAAAATAAGTCTCTAAATGACATAATGAAAATTTTTATTTCCCAAATGTTGAATTCCAATGAACTCATTTGAAATGAAAAACAGCTCATCGTCATTACCCTTTTTAATGGGTTTGAGCATAACCAGAAAAACATTTAAAAACACGCTCTTCCAAAAACATATTCAACTTTTCGAGATGTAATTCATATGAGAATTTGCTGGAGATATAAAACGGATCACGGGAAGAGAAGAATTTGTAATTGTCATTAAAATTATCGGTAAAGATTGATACACGAGTTGAAAAAACTTAATTTAAAAACTATTTTCAATAGTATTCATGCGCACTATGGTTGTGCGACTTATAAAAAATGAGAATGAATGTATTTCCATATACCAATCAAACCGTTTTAGAGGTTTCTAATGTTATCATTCCTAAAAAAATCAGTATAGAATGTGCAAAATTGTAAACCCATTTGCTAGACCTAAAAACTTAAGATAAGTATTGAACCTGTGCAATTAAGATGATAGGGCAGTACACAAATGGAATCTAAAAGATTCAATTTTCTCATAATTAAACGGTTACCAATCCCGGTATCATAATAACAGTTCCATAAAACACACTCGATTTGTAAAACCAAACCGGATTCCACTTATCTTTACTATAACCCCATGTCATCATATACGTATGAAGACGATTTAAAAAAAATTTGAACACATCTTCTTATTCGAAGACAGAACAGTAAAAGATTAGTATAATTTTATTAAATTTCAAATACCATGCATATGAGATTAAGTAATTTACTTCTAATATTATTTTGCTTTACATTAGGCCATACCCAAAGTTATGCTCAGCTAAATGATAAAATAAATGAACCACTGTCTCAAACTCGCTCAGGCCAACATCATATTGCGCTGTTTAATGGTGCTACATCAAATTTTACGCACAACACTACAGCATATACCGTTGGATTAGATTACGAATACAGGCTTTCCAAACTCATTGGGTTGGGTGTATTAGGAGAACTTATTCTAACGGAATCCGAAGAAATTTTAGCTGGCATAGCGGTAATTGTTCATCCTTTTAAAGGACTAAAATTTAGTGCTGCTCCCCTAGTTGCCTTTGCAGAAGAACATGCTATGGGGCATGAAGCTAAAAAGAAGGCTAGTTTTTTATTTCGAGTAGGTGTGGGTTATGACTTTCATGTTTGGAAATTATCCTATGGACCAGCGGTCAATTTTGATTTTGGTAAAACTGAGTCTCTTAATTATGGTTTAGCAATGGGTTATAGTTTTTAGAATGTTGAAGTAAACATCTTATTTAAACAGCGATGACCGCCAAGCTTGGATCATGATTTATCATAAATAGACCAATTCATTCCTCCCATGTCTAGATAGTTTTACCATTGGTAACTCCTGATAGTAGATTATAAATTTATATAGGTATGACATAGACCATATTTCATTGGTTATCAAACATTTAGTTTTGTGATGAGATTTTTAAATAAATAGATCATGTCAAAAATAAAGCTAGAGAATGTCATAATAGCGAAAGTGTCTTATTGTTCAGATATATAGCAGTTAAGCTATTTTACGCCTACTATAATTATTAATTAAATTGGTATATACAATACGGGGCAAGAACCTAGTTAAATGATTTTATTAAAAAACAGGATCAAGGTCCGGTAAAACAGGTTAAAAGTTTGCAACCCCCTTAGAGCATGATCTGGATCGAGAATTTAAATTTGACACCTTGATTTTGAAACCAATTTCACTTTAGAGTAATTAAGCAAATTTAATTTAGAGTAACTACTTTTTATCGTTCAGTTACAATCAAAACGTTGTTCATTTCCCATTAGTTATCGGGACTATAAACCCAGCGCCTGCCTGCCGGCGAGGCAGGATCTTAATTCTTTATCGGACACTAATGAAAAATAGGATTAAATTTTACCATCTACATTTTATTCACAGTTAATTTTAACAAATAAACACACTTATGTCAAAAACAATTAAACCCATCAGTAAATCCATAGCATACACTATCATAATGATTGGCATATTAGCCTTGGCCTTTTCTGCCATTATGGTTAAAGAAGCTAATTTTGAGCCTGTAACCAATGCATTCCTGCGTTGTTTGATAGGTTTTATTACTTTAGTCCCCTTTGCCTATTGGGAGATAAAAAAGAAAGGAAAACTCAATAAAAACGGGATTCTATTGGCAATTTTAGCAGGTATCTTTCTGGGTATAGATATGACGGCGTGGAATTATGCCATATTCTTTGTTGGTGCTGGCATATCTTCAGTATTACTGAACTTACAAATTATTGTGATGCCGCTATTGGCAATGAGCTTTGATAAATTTAAGCCTAAGAAAAGTTTTTGGGTTTTAGTTCCCATAATGATTTTTGGAATTGTATTAACAGGAGGTGTTTTTGATGGTGATCCTATAGAAGGACCAGCTTCAATATGGGGCAGCCCTATTGCTGTTGTAGGCACATTATTAGGCACACTATCCGGTCTTTGTTATGGCATTTATCTTTATACAAGTAGAAAGTCTGGCACGCTCAACCCTGGTGTGTACATCCAACCCTTAATGTGGGTGTTTTTAGCACAGCTGATCCCTCAAGCTTTTACAATGATTTTTCTTTCACCTGACGGTTGGAATGTCACCCAAGGGGTGTTAGCTGATGGTAAATTACCAATGAATCCAGAGGTGTTATCTGGTGATATGATTACCGCTGCTAACTGGTGGTGGATGATTGCTTTGGCCGTAATTGGTCACGCATTGGCATGGGTGTTTGTTCAGATAGGTTCTGTCAATTTAGATCCTACTATTGTTGCGGGATTGCTGCTTTTAAGCCCTATCACCACTGTTCTTGTGGCGCCTTATACTAGTGGAGAGACCATTTCTTTACTGCAGGCCATAGGCATCGTTATTGTTTTGGCCGCCGTAGCCTACCAAAATGGCCTGCATACAAGTTTTCTGAATAAGCTGCGTGGCGTGAAAACCGAACCAAAAAGCTTGGAATAAACGGATGGATTGACAGAGGGCTTTACAATGATCTTATGTAAATCTATTGATTTTTGAAGATAGAGTCCATCTTAACTTAACAATGAAAAAAATATCTTAAGAATATAAATCAACATATTACAGATAAGTTTTAATACATTTAAGAAAACTAAACAATTATGAAACTAACCTCAAGAGAAACAGAAAAACTCATGCTCTTTTTGGCTGGCGAACTAGCCGAAAAACGACTAGCAAGAGGTGTTAAACTAAATTATCCAGAATCTATTGCACTGATTAGCGCAAGACTGCATGAGTTAGCACGTGATGGCAAGCGCGTAGCTGAACTGATGCAAATAGGCGCTACCTTTCTTTCAAGGGAAGACGTTATGGAAGGTGTACCTGAAATGATTTCCGATGTACAAATAGAAGCCACTTTCCCAGATGGAACAAAGCTGGTAACCGTTACCAACCCTATTCGTTAATTTATCTCAATAGACTATGATACCAGGAGAATATATTTTAAAAGAAGAACAAATAGTTTGTAATGCCAATCACGAAAGTATTAGCATAAAAGTGACCAATACGGGGGACCGACCTGTACAGGTAGGTTCTCACTATCATTTTTTTGAAGTTAATAGAATGATTTCTTTTGACCGTGAAAAAGCCTTTGGAAAGCGATTGGATATCTTGGCAGGGACCGCTATGCGTTTTGAACCAGGCGAATCAACCGAGGTGCAACTAATCGATCTGAGCGGTAGTAGAAAGGCTTATGGAGGTAGTGACTTGACTCAAGGAGACACCACTTCAAAAGGGAGTCTAGAAAAAGCCATGAAAAAAATGGAATCTGAAAATTTTAAAAACAAAAAGTCATGAGTTTCAAAGTAGATAGAATAAAATACGCGAATATTTATGGACCTACGTTAGGCGATAAAATACGCTTGGGCGATACCGAATTGTTTATCCAAATAGAAAAGGATTATAATAGTGGGCAGTACGGCGAAGAAAGCATGTTCGGCGGGGGTAAAACCGTAAGAGATGGGATGTCACAATCATCCACCAGAACAAGGGATGAAGGTGTTCTCGACTTTGTAATCCTAAACGTCATAGTCCTTGATCATTGGGGTATTGTAAAAGGTGATGTGGGTATTAAGGATGGAAAAATTGTGGGCGTTGGTAAGGCTGGAAATCCAGACACTATGGACGGAGTTTCAGAAAATATGATTATTGGCGCATCTACAGAGGCTCATTCGGGTGCAGGCCATATTTTAACCGCTGGAGGAGTTGATGCCCATATCCATTACATATGTCCCCAGCAAATAGATCATGCCCTGTTTAGTGGTTTAACCACCTTGATAGGCGGAGGTACTGGCCCTGCAGATGGTAGTAATGCTACCACAGTAACTCCCGGTTCTTGGTTTTTGGAGAAACTGATTCAATCTACAGATAATTTTCCAATGAACTTTGGGTTTTTCGGTAAAGGAAACTGTAGTTCCTTAGAACCTTTGAAAGAACAAATTGAAGCAGGTGCCCTTGGCCTTAAACTTCATGAAGATTGGGGATCCACGCCTTCCACAATAGACAAAGCACTTACCGTTGCTGATGAATATGATGTTCAGATTGCTATACATTCTGACACCTTAAACGAATCTGGCTTTTTGGAAGATACCGTTCGAGCCATAGATGGAAGAACAATTCACTCTTTTCATACAGAAGGAGCCGGGGGTGGACACGCGCCAGATATCATGAAAATTGCATCATATCCAAATGTTTTGCCGAGTTCTACCAACCCAACAAGGCCTTTCACGATCAACACTATTGACGAGCATTTAGATATGCTCATGGTAGCGCACCACTTAAGTAAATCCATCCCTGAGGATGTTGCTTTTGCCGATTCTAGAATTCGAAAAGAAACCATGGCTGCAGAGGATATTCTGCACGATTTAGGGGTGTTTAGTATGATGAGTTCAGATTCCCAAGCAATGGGAAGAATTGGTGAAGTTGTTACCAGAACATGGCAAACCGCCCATAAAAACAAGTTACAACGTGGTTTCTTAGAAGAAGACAAAGAAATTGAAGCAGACAACTTTAGAGCAAAAAGATATGTTGCTAAGTACACAATTAATCCAGCACTTTCTCATGGTATTGCACAACACGTAGGTTCTATTGAACCTGGAAAAATGGCCGATTTGGTATTGTGGAAACCTGCATTTTTTGGTGCAAAACCAGAAATGGTGATTAAGGGAGGTATGATTGTAGCCAGTAAAATGGGAGATCCTAACGCAGCCATCCCTACACCGCAACCCGTTATCATGCGAAACATGTTTGGCGCCTATGGTAGAGCGGTTCACAAAACCTCTGTAACTTTTGTTTCTCAAGCAGGAATCGACAACAATATCGCAGAAAAATACGGTGTTAATAAGGAGATGTTAGCGGTTAAAGGTTGTAGAACAGTGGGAAAAAAAGATATGATTCACAACGATGCAACGCCAAATATAGAGGTCAACCCTGAAAATTATGAAGTGACCATAGACGGCAAAGTTATTACCTGCGATCCGCTTGAGGTAGTTCCTTTAGGGCAGCTATACTTTCTTTTTTAACAGTATCTATTTTTAAAATTAATCTATGATTTGTAAAGAAGTTATTGGTAATGTAAAAACACGTCCTATTGGTACCAAAACTAAAGATGCACTTAACTTGCAATGGTTTGAGACTACTAAGCGCATTATGCGCAAGCGGTCTGAAGGAAACCAAGAGGTTGTTATCAAGTTTTTAAAGGAAGGCACACGGCTTAAAGAAGGTGACATTGTCTATGAAGATGCTGATAAGGTTGTAGTCGTGAATATTTTACCCTGTGATGCCATCCAAGTCACGCCGCGCTCTATTTACGAAATGGGAACGGTCTGTTATGAAATAGGCAACAAACACTTGCCACTTTTTATTCAGGGCGATCACGTGCTTATTCCTTACGAAAAACCATTGGAACGCCTACTCATAGCCACTGGCTATGAGGTCACAAAAACTAATTGCAAATTGCTCAATATGCTAAAGGCCAACGTAGAACCTCATCAACACGGGAAATCGGGAAGTTCACTCTTTTCAAAAATTCTTGAATTAACAACCAAAGAGTAGCATACATATAAATCACTGCTGTCTGAAAAATTAATTTTTTAGACAGCAGTAACTATATAAATGAAAATTGAAAATGAATAAGATCACAGTCCAACCCACAGCATTAGGATCACTAATAAAAATACTTCACATTACAGATCCTACGCTGCCTATTGGCGGGTTTTCGCACTCCAACGGTTTAGAAACCTATGTGCAGCAAAATTTAGTCAAAAACGCTTCATCTACTCAAGATTTTGTAGAAAGCATGTTGAAAAATAACTATAAATTCAACGATGGTTTGGCGGTTAAACTGGCTTACGACTTCACGCTGAAAAAAAACTTAAATGAAATTCTAAAACTGGACAATGAATGTAATGCCTTAAAAGCGCCGCTGGAAATCCGTGAAGGCAGTCAGAAATTGGGCATCCGCCTCATAAAAATATATGCTGCCTTACTGGATGATCCATTTTTAAATGAAATTAATAAACGTATTGAACAAAAGAAAATGCAAGGTCATTATTCCGTTATTTTCGGAATTGTGACGTCAATTTTAAAAATTGATGCCGAGAAAGCGGTTTGTGCATTTCTGTACAACGCAGCCGTAGGGATGGTTACAAATGCCGTAAAGCTTGTGCCTCTGGGACAGACAGATGGGCAACACATAATTCATAATGTAGAAGGACTTATCGAAACGCTTACTTTAGAAATTTTAGAACTCAACCGAGATATGCTAGGTGTTTGCAATACCGCTTTAGACATAAAGTGTATGCAACACGAGTACCTCTATTCAAGATTATACATGTCCTAAAAAATAAACCACTATGGATTGGGAAACCATAGTTTTAAATTTGCAGACTGAACGTCTGTTTCGTGAAATAGCCGATAAAAAATAAAAACAATACATCATTATTGGTGTACCCGCCTGAACGGATGGGCAGGTTCGTGGCTAAAATATTTACAGAAACTAGAGTTAGTGCAATGGAATTGCAGGGCTTTAAGCTTTAATTGGATAATAAACAATAAAAATACTGATGGAAGAAAGAAAATATATAAAAATTGGAGTCGCAGGCCCAGTAGGTACTGGAAAAACAGCTCTGATAGAAAAGATTACAAGACGCATTGCAAAAGAGTATAGCATTGGGGTGGTAACCAATGATATTTACACAAAAGAAGACGCTAAATATCTCGAGAAAAACTCCACTTTAGACGCCAATAGAATTATAGGTGTTGAAACGGGTGGCTGCCCACATACCGCTATTCGAGAAGATGCAAGTATGAATCTGGAAGCGGTTGACGAAATCGTGAACAGACATCCAGAGGTAGAAATTATCTTTATTGAAAGTGGCGGAGATAATTTATCTGCCACCTTCAGTCCTGACCTTGCCGACGTTACAATTTTTGTTATTTCCGTTGCCGCAGGATCTGATATTCCTCGCAAAGGAGGTCCTGGAATTACCCGTTCCGATTTGTTAGTAATCAACAAAATGGATTTAGCACCTTATGTAAATGCTGATTTAAAGCTAATGGAAGATGATGCACGCAGAATGCGAAACGGAGAACCTTTTGTGTTTACCAACCTCATGACCGATGAAGGATTGGACAATGTGATCCAGTGGATAAAGCGTTACGCCTTGGTGGAAGAAAAAACTGAAGAACCTCAACTACTTAGATAATGGAGAAATACAGTCTTAAAACGGGATTAAGGGAGCAGACGATCCTGAAAGACGTATATTTTACCCCGCCTTTTAATTTGGTGGAAGTAAGGGAAAACAAAAAGAATCCATTGTTAGAGATGATGGTGATGTCATCCTCACCCGGTATCCTTAACGATGATTTTTACGATATCAATATTGAAGTTATAGATGGATCTTCTTTAAATTTGCAAACCCAATCTTATCAGCGTATTTATATTTCTGAAAAGGGCACTAATCAACATATGAATATTTCAGTGGGTGTTAATGCTTATTTTAGTCACGTCCCCCACCCTGTGGTGCCTCATAAAGGCGCTCGGTACACTGCAAAAAACACCATTCACATTAAAAATAGCAGCACCTTATTGTGGGCCGAAATACTGACTTGTGGTCGTAAACATATGGGAGAAGGCGAGTTGTTTCAGTTTAAAAAACACCACGCTATTACAGAGATTATTCAGGAGGAGGTTTTAATTTTTAAGGACAATCTCTATATCGTTCCAGAAGAGATAAACCTGAAGGAATTCGGTCAATACGAAGAGTTTACCCATCAAGGAAGTTTATTCTTTATTACTCCGGAAACTGATGTTATAGAAAGAATGGAAAACATAGCCCAGAGACTTTCTAAAGAAGAAGGCATTAGTTACGGCATATCTAAAGTATTGGATAACGCATATGTGCTCAGAATTTTAGGAAATGAAGGCGAACAGCTTTATAAACTCTTCACCCAAATACGCAAGGAAGAAGACTATTTAATTAACCAGCGACTTAGATTAAATTAATACCATGGAGACTGAATTAAGTATATTATTAGTTACGGCCATTTCGGTAAGTGTTTTGCACACCGTATCTGGTCCTGATCACTACATACCTTTTATAGCCATCGGAAAATCAAAAGGATGGAAATTACCAAGAATTGTGATGTGGACCGCCATTTGCGGATCTGCACACGTTATGGCGTCAGTATTATTAGCTTTAGGGGGAGCTGCAATAGGGTTTTCATTGAGTAAAATTGATGGATTAAACGAGGTAAGAGGTGGATTGGCCAGTTGGGCTATTTTTATCTTTGGGATCCTGTATTTATTGTATGGTCTTTACGGCGTATATAAAGAAAAAAGACACAAACATTTTGATGTCTATGACGATGGTTCTGTATATGTATTTGAGCACGACCACAATCAAATGACCTATCCGTCAAATCGAAAAAAAGTGACGCCTTGGGTTCTTTTATTAATCTTTTTATTAGGTCCCTGTGAAGTTTTATTCCCATTGTTAACCTATCCAGCAGTAGAACAATCTACTTCCAATATGCTCATTTTAATCGGAGTCTTTCTTACAACAACTGTTTCTACAATGATTCTTGTAGTGTCCTTAATGTATTATGGTTTCAATTTTATAAAAACCGAATGGTTGGAAAAATACGTTGTGCCAATTTCCGGATTCTCCATTGCAATATGTGGTGTTGGGATGGTCTTTTTAGGATGGTAAACCTCCACCTGAAAGCGTAATATTTAACTCATTTTCATTAAATTCTATTTCAAATTAATTTTATACGTCATTACCAAATTGGTAAATGGTTGGGATAATTATATCCCGTTATTTCAAAAAATAATCGACAGTGCCTCTAGCTTTAAATCTTAATTAAAAACAATATTAAAAAACCTTCACTACAAATGCGCATCAACTTTACACTCCTTACCCTTACTCATCACACAAGTATTAATTGCCCAAAACGTCACAGATGTCTTTACGACGAACGTCAACATCCTATTGATAGTGTCTATGTTTAGTACTGCACATGCCCACACCAAGACAAACGGCTCGTTTACTTTAGAAAAGACTAAGGCTGGAGACGTAATAGAAATTTGGGTATTAGGGTATGATGAACAAGTTATTTTGCTGACTCAATCCCATATAGATAGCGTAATTACGATACAGTTAGAAAGTAGAACCATGCTGTTAGACCAGATTGTCATCACCAAAAAACTAAATGCCATCCGGCATATTGCAAAGCTAGATTTGCACACAAGCCCAGTAAATTCTTCACAAGAAGTGTTGCGAAAAATTCCAGGCTTGATTATTGGTCAACATGCCGGCGGTGGTAAAGCAGAACAATTATTTTTAAGAGGTTTTGATATCGATCACTGAACCGACATCAACCTTTCCGTAGACGGGATGCCGGTTAATATGGTTTCTCACGCGCATGGGCAAGGTTATAGCAATTTTCATTTTGTGATTCCTGAAACCATTGCGCTCATCGATTTTGGTAAAGAACCTTATAATGCTGATCGTGGCGATTTTGCCACAGCCGGGTATGCAGCATTTAAAACCAAAGACCGATTGGAAACACGGTTTCCTGAATGTGGAAGTTGGCAAATTTTACTCACTGAGAACCTTAGGCATGTTTAACCTCTTGCATAAAAACACCGACCAAAACGCAGATGTAGCTTTAAATATATTGCTTCCGATGGACCTTTCGAATCGTCACAAAATTTTAATAGAATTAATGTGATGGCAAAATATTCGACCTTTCTAAAAGGCAGTGATAAATTGGCCATTACCGCCACTCATTTTGACGGTAGATGGGATGCTTCCGGACAAATTCCTCTGCGCAAAGTTGCAAATGGCAATATTTCCCGATTTGGTGCAATTGACGATACGGAAGGCGGTACAACTTCAAATATAAATTTGGAATACAGCGGGTTTATTGACGAGAATACCAGTTTTAAATCGAATGTGTTTTATAGCCGCTACGCCTTTGAGCTATATTCCAATTTCACTTTCTTTTTAGAAGATCCTATCAATGGCGATCAAATCAAACAAAAAGAAGTTAGAGACATCTTTGGCTGTAATGCTTCCTTAAAAAACAATTAACAATGGAATTCTGTCGAAACTACTATAACCTCAGGCATAGGCTTAAGGCATGACATCATTGATGATGTCGAATTGTCTCATACTTTAAACCGAAAAACAACGCTGGATTATCTAAAATTAGGCGACATCAACCAATCCAATCTGTTTGCTTATGTCAATGTCGTTTTTGAATTGGGAAATTTCACCATTGCCCCTGCCCTGCGTTTAGATTATTTTAAATTTATGTACGAAGACCAATTGGCCGAAAACTACACCTTGCAAGCAGAGCAAAAAGCCGTTGTGAGTCCTAAATTAAATTTTCTCTAAAACCCAAACCAAAATTCACAATGGTTCTTAAAGACCGGAATTGGATTGGATTCCATTCCAATGACACACGCGTTGTGGTAAAGCAAGAAGGTGAGAAAATCTTACCTAGGGCATACGGAGCCGCTATCGGTTTTATTTATAAACCTATTCCGAAATTAGCGGTCAATTCTGCGTTGTGGTATTTGTTTTCTGAACAGGAATTTGTGTATGTAGGTGATGCTGGTATTGTAGAACCTAGCGGAAAATCTCAGCGCTTTGGAGCAGATTTAGGATTGCGCTATCAACTCAATAAATGGTTTTATGCCGATATTGAAGCTACGTACACACGCCCGTTCCATTGACGAAATAAAAGGCCAAGATTATATTACTTTGGCACCAGCTTTTACCTTGGCAGGTAAATTTACCTTTAATGAATATAAAGGGTTTTCGGGCGGACTGAGATATCGTTATATAGATGATAGACCGGCCAATGAGGATAACTCCATTAATGCAGAAGGGTGTTTTGTTGCCGATTTCAATTTAAATTATAGAATTAAAAACATCACCTTGGGTATGACCATTGAGAACCTTTTTGACACAGAGTGGAACGAAACTCAATTTGCAACAGAAACACGATTATTCAATGAACCACAACCCGTCGATGAAATTCATCCCATCCCGGGAATCTCTTTAAACCTAAAAGAAGTATAAATTATCGATTTTAAACATAAACGGTCAGACGAGGTCTAGATTTGAAGAATTTGAAATGCAAACAATCCTCTGGTCAGATCCTAATTAAATATCAAATAAGCGATTAAAAGTTCAGAAGTAATTGGTAACATGAACAACTTACTACACTTTAAATCCGTAACTTATGTCAGGAATATTGTGGCGTAATCGGGATGCAAGCCCTAGGAATTTGTGAAACCGATCAATCGGTTCAGCAAGCTGCGCTAATATGTTTACCTCGCAACATTGTTAAAAACCAAGAGTTATGGTTTATCTACAGATCACATATTAATACTAAAAAACCACCACCACCCATGAGTCACGATATTATAAAAGTTTCAAGAAACACAGAAAAAGCACCACAACATTCAAGCTCCACGCAAACGGTAGCCTTTTCCCATTACAACAATATTTCAGCTCAATTACCCATCGATCCAAAAACAAATAAACTAGTTGATGGCGGAATAAAAGAGCAAGCAACGCAATGCTTGACAAATATTAGAGCCATTGTAGAAAGTATTGACCACGAGATGGACGATATGGTAAAAATCACCCTATACCTTAAAAATATTGCTGATCTTGAGGCGGTAGACACAGTGTATAAAACTTTCTTCAAGAGCGATCTCCCTACAAGAACTACGGTAGCGGTGGCGGCTTTGCCCCTGAGTGGTGCTCTAGTGCAGATGGATGCCCTGATTTCCAACGGCGAAGGCACAGCGCCACAAGATCCTTTAGACCTGGTAAAAGTATCAGGAAATCCGGATAACCCATCAAAAGACCTCTTCTCACAAACGGTAGCGTTCTCTCATTATAACAATCTTTCAGGGCAAATACCGCGCGATCCTAAATCTGGTAAACTAGTTGCGGGTGGCGTTAAAGAGCAGACTGAACAATGTCTAAAAAACATTAAATCCATTTTAAAAAGTATGGACCATGTTATGGATGATGTTGTTAAAACAACTATATTCTTGACCAACCTTTCAGATATGGAGGCGGTAGACAAGGTTTGTGCAACCTTCTTCACTAACTATGTCCCGGCACGCGCCATAATTAAGGCATCGGCCCTACCTATGGATGCTTTAGTGCAAATTGATACAGTGGTATCACATGGCGATGGCACTCCACCACAACGTGCTGAAGATGCTCGCCTACTTGTTATAGAAGCGAACAATACAGAAAACGCACCCCAAACTTCTTACACCCAAACGGTCGCCTATTCCCATTACAATCATATTTCAGGACAGTTACCAGGAGATCCAAAAACCGGAAAACTGATCGTGGGAGGTATCAAAGAGCAAGCTACCCAGTGTTTAAATAACATCAGCGCAATTTTAGAAAGCATTGACCACGTGATGGATGATATTGTAAAAATAAACATCCAGCTTAAAAACATAGCGGATATTGAAACGGTGGACGCAGTTTACAAAACATTCTTTAATAGTGCTCTTCCGGCACGAACGGTCATTGGAGTCTCAGACATTCCGATGAATGCCTTAGTGCAAATTGACGCGGTTGTCTCCAATAGTGAGGGCACTCCCGCGTAAGCTTCTTTATGTTTATATGAAGTGAAATTTGGTTATTACTAACACAGTTCAGTTTTTTTTAAGGTGTTGTTTATTCCTAATAATTTCTTGAAGTAAGGTCTTAAACTCTTAAGTCACTCTAGTTTATTTAGTAAAAGTCATTCGGTTATTAAGAAGTTAACTGTTTGGGATGTATTATTGAATTGGAAAGTTGAGAGTATAGTCGTGGTTTCCGACTGCACCACAAAATCCCCGTAAACTTCGTATTTACGGGGGCTTTATTTTTTAATCAACAAGTAGCAGACAAATAAAATAGTACTGCTATAGTATTTGTTATTAGCTATGTATCATAAAAAAGGATACTAAAATATAGCAATCGAAATCTTTTTGAATCGATTTAAAGGTACTGAAATTTAAAATAAAAACGCCGAAAAAGATCTGCAATAGTATTTGTGCGCACAATGATTGTTACTTTTGCTGAAGTAATCAAAATAGATATATTAAGCCCTCTTACCACCCAAAAAACTAGCCCCTAATGCGATAATTCCTAACCCTATAGTGATATAAGAATTGGTGTTGTCTTGTGCTTCAACCGTTAGCGGCCCAACACTTACTGAAGCCTCTGGAGCAATCATCGTGTAAATGCCATTAATTAATAATACGATTCCGGCGATCATTAAAATGGTTTTGATTGTGTTATTCATTATCATCAAATTTAGTTTGTGGTAAAAGATAATGAATATATGGAAAAGCGAACAGAAATTGACAGATCCAAATTCAGATTAAATTTATAGAAATAGTTGCAAAAGTCTATTTTCGACTTTCCCATAACATCAAATATTTCCAGTGAAACACCACCACGTTTTGTACATATTGTTCATTTGAGATAAGATATCATCGCAAGAAGACCATCGACTTTCAAAAATTTATCTTAATTTTCAACTTCACAATTCAAATGTATATGAACACCAACCAAACCTCTTCTGATCAAGACATTTCATTAACTTTGCCCGTTAAAATGGACTTTGAAGTCTTAGATGCCTTTTTAAAGAAAGAATATAATGATACCAACATCAGTCATAAAGACGATAAGGGCAACACTTCCAACTACTTTAAAATCCTCGATTTGAACTTGGAAGAAAGTGATCACCCAGACTATAATCTCAGCCTAAAGCTACACCTACAACCGCTCACGCTGTTATTTAACAATAATACGGTTGATGTATCGGTCCTGGCCGAATTAAGATTGGATGTGGCCACCCAAAAATTATACGTGGAAGCCTACGACATGGACAGCAACGGAAAAAACTGGGTGACCAACACCCTGCTGAAAACTGTTTTGAACACCTTTATCTATAAAAAAGTCATCAACACGTTGAGTTTTGATTTGATGCCCATGATCACCGAAAAATTAGCCCTGATCAATGCCCAATTGGCCTCGAAATTCAAAACCACCAATGGCATTTCCATCATGGGGAATGTGGCCAGTTTCTCTGTTAGCCATTTTGAAATCAAAAATGATGTGATTTGGGTGCTCATACATAGCCAAGGTTGGGGCGTGATCAGCATTGATGATTTGGAACTTTTGGGATAGCAAGAAACTAGAACTTTATCTTTAGTGCAGCGCCACTAAACCTGAGAATTTTTACGAGCTTTTCATATAACGCCTTTTATCTATAAGATGCTTTTATGTCTTGAATATAGATGGCATATAAGGTTTTTGCTATGGCCACGCCGTCACCTTGTTCTGTGGTGGGAAATAGTTTGTGCTCTTTATTCCAAGCCTCTTCAAAAGCATAATAGTCGATGTCTTCGGGGTGTTCGCCTTTCAATTCCGCGCGGAGTTTGGCAATGAACAATTCCCATCGTGGTAAATAGAAATCAGACAGCATCCGGCCCCACTCCCGGTGGGCATAATCGTGTAAATTGGAATCTTGAAAACTCCACGTGGTAATTTGAGTCCGTGCGTTGTATTCAAATAAATCCTTTTCAGAAGGATTAGTGGCACTAGATTTTGCCGCTTCTAACCAAAACCCTAACATGAATTCTTTTCTGGAATTTAATAAGCGGTCTTGATCTTTTAATAAGGTGGTGAATGTTTCGCTGGCCATTTTAAAGCCGCTTAAGTCGCCATATTTGTAGTGGCGCATCATATCTGCATACACTACCTGAGCGTAATTTGCCAACACTTGGCGGGTCAAGTCCACCAAATCATATTGAAAATTGGTGCGCTCTGTTAAACCTTCCGATTCTTGAATAAACAATTGCCAAGCTTCCAGTAATTCTGACGGATTGTAATGTAACTCGGTGGTTGCCCAACTGGAAACACCAGTGATATTTAACGAGGGTCGGGCACAAAAAATGGATTCATTGGTGCCTTGCTGGTACGGCGGGCCCATAGTTTTACCATAAACGGTGTTATTTAGAATTTGCCATGCCTTGCTTAAGTTTTGATTTGAAACACCATAACGTCTGTGCGCATAATCTGTTAACCATGTATCCATATTTACAGCCGCATCTCTCCATCTCAACTCGTACAACAGCTCATAAACCACGGGATTATTTTCAATCCCTTCCGGCATCACGCCAATGCCTTTTAAACTCTGCGGATGCTTTTCCAGAGCTTTGAATAGTTCATTATTAATGACCTCCAGTCTCCCAAACATCCCCACATTACCCCCGTAATTTGTAATCGTGGACCAGATCCAGTTTTTATTGTCCCACGCGTTGTTTTGGGACCACTGCGGATTGTTATCAGCGTCCAAATCTAGAATTAAGATATCCTCCGCTTTAATTCGGGATAACAATTCCAACCTCGGATTGGCATGCCAAGCTTGAAACACCCATTTCGCATTAGGATACACTTGTTTGACACTGCCAATTAAGTTTTCTCCAGCGGCAGGCAAATCAATGCCATCAATACTGCCGCCTTCGTGAAAAGGGTCTCCAGAGAAATACTCGGTTTCGCCAAATAGCTTTTTTTGTTCTTCATAAAATATGTTGGCGATTTTCAAAAACAGCGGATCGGTAGGCAACAAAAATGCCGGTCTTTTAAATCCGCCAGCCCAAAGTCCTTGATCGCGAATTTCGGAATCAGGATATTTTTCTTTGAGATTATTCGGGACCATACCGTAAAATCCTGGGAGTACAGGCTTCATTCCGTACTCGCGCATGCGTTTAAGAATCTTTTTTTGCAAGGCAACTTGCTGGTCGATATATTCTTTTGAAACAGGCCCGCCCCAGCCTTCTAAATTGGTCATTAACCACCAACTGGTAAATGCAGGTCCGGGAATAAATTCGAGTATTTCCGTTTCGGAATAGTTTAATCTTTTAAGCACATTATACCAAACAGCTTCAGTACCGGTAATGGCCAGCGGGAGGTTAACGCCATTTAAGGCCATCCAATCAATTTCCTGTTCCCATCGTTCCCAATCCCAAAAAGACATGGTATAATTAAAGGTGCAATAGTTGAGATAGTAGGCGTGCTCAAACGCCGATTCTTTGGTTAATGTACCTTCAATTTGGGGTAACGACTGAGGCAGGTCAATTTGATTGCCACTCCACGACACACTGCTATTCGTGTAATATTTCAAATACCAATTCAGCCCCGAAGCCATGGCTACGGGAGTGTTTCCTTTAATCAACACTTTGCCATTTTTAGTACGCAACTTAAATTTATCAAGCCCAATACCCTCGAGTTTTTCAAAAGTAAATTGCTTTGAAGTTGCTGCAGGCAGTATCCGTTCTGCCAAATTTTCCATCACGAAGGTGGAATTGCGTTGGGCAGCGCAACTCAACAGCATTGTGCTGAAGAGTGCACCAACCATAATTGATCGCACCGTTAATGTGAGTGGAAGTTTTTTAATCACGAAAATACGCTGTTTTAAAGATGGGATTAGTACGCTTTATAAGTGTAGATACCGTCAGCATTTAAGTTGAATGTTCTGACCTCATCATTAACTTTAACTTCGCCTGATTGGTTTGGTTTTCCTGCGATTTTGGCTTCTTTGACACGGCCATTTTCCCAAAGCATATCGATTTCAAATCCACCACGAGCCTTTAGTCCCGTCACTTCACCTGAGCTCCACGCGTCCGGTAAAGCTGGTAAGAGTTCGATGATCCCGGACTGCGATTGCAATAGCATTTCTGCCATCCCAGAAGCACCACCCATATTTCCGTCCAATTGAAATGGCGGATGTGCGCACAGTAGATTTGAATAAGTACCTCCAGCCGTAGAGGTCCCAGTAATGTTATCGCCTACAGGTTTTAGCAAGCTTTTTAACATTTTATGGGTACGGTTTCCGTCATTAAGACGCGCCCAAAAATTCATTTTCCAACCACGAGACCAGCCCGTTCCACTATCACCACGAGCGTTTAATGTAACACGAGATGCTTCCGCCAATTTTGGAGTTTTCGCGGTGGAAATCTGATTTCCTGGGTGTAAGGCGAATAAATGAGAGACGTGACGGTGATCGCTTTTTGGATCATCAACATCTTCAGTCCACTCTTGCAATTGTCCCCAAGAGCCAATTTTTGGAAGTAAAATAGCATCTCTAGTCACTTTCGCTGTATTGGTGAACTCATCATTAATTCCTAATACTTCAGCCGCTTTAATAGAGTTATTTAAAATGTCCCAAGCAATTTGATGATCCATAGATGCCCCTTGCGAAATCCCACCGTGTTCTGGCGAATACGACGGTTTAGACACTAACTTGCCATTTTCATCCTTGGTCAAATAATCGATCCAAAAAAGTGCCGATTCCTTCATGACTGGATACGCCTTTTCTTTCAAATAAGTTTTGTCTTGGGTAAAATCATAATGATCCCATAAATGTTGCGAAAACCACGATGCCCCCGTTGGAAAGAATCCCCAGTCCACACCCCATCCTGGTGATGTATATCCAAAAGCATTGATCATGGTATTAGCCATCCAGCCACGGGTATTAAAAAATTCTTTAGCGGCCAATTTCCCTGGTTCTACCAAACTTTCAATAAAATCTAAAAACGGCACGTGGCATTCAGAAAGATTGGTCATTTCAGCAGGCCAATAAATCATTTCTAAATTAATATTACTATGGTAGTCAGCAGCCCAGGTCGGATTGGTAGAATTGTTCCACTTGCCTTGTAAGTGCATGGACATGGTGTTTGGTCGGCTGCCTGCGATCATCAAATAGCGGGCATATTGAAAGTACAGACTTTCCAGAGCATTATCATTAGCCCCTTCAGCATAGGCCTGTAAACGTTTATTAGTAGGACTATTTTGGGTTGGACGCTCGCCTAAATTCAAACTGACACGATCAAACAAATGAGTGTAATCTGCAATATGTTCTTGCTTTAATTGCTTAAAGGTTGTGGTGTCCCATTTCTGAGCAATAGCGTTATTAGCTGCTTTATAATCGTTGCCTTTATATGTAGGAAATTTTAAGGCATATCCTGTTGCCGACGTATTTAAAATAACAAGATCTTTCGCCTTCTTGATATAAATGACCCCATCCTTGAAACTGATTTTACCATCGGACATTTTTAAGGATAACTTCGTTTCAAATGGCATTCCGTTGTCGGCAACCTTACCTTCAAAAGTATAGACGCCGTCCTTAAAATTCTGAGACACGAGCACATGCGGTGTTTCAAATCGGATTTCATAATCCGTCTTTTTGGAACTCTCAAAACGATACACCATGGTATTGGTTGGGTAATTTCCAAAATACGTACGGTTATAAGTCGTTTTGCCAATAGTGTATTCTACTTTTCCTAGGGCATTGCTGATATCAAGACTGCGCTTATAATTAACAACGTTTCCAGAATGGCCTACTTTTACAAAAATATCGCCCATGGTTTGTTGGGCACCATAATCGCCAAATTCAGCATTGTATTGTTTCCCCGTATCAATAATACCAGTAAATTTTGACTGCGCTAATTTATGAGCTTCGGCTTTTTTGCCATCTTCTAACAAGGCTCTTACCTCAGGCAAATATTTATGGGCACCCTCGCGAATCCCGAAGTTGTATTCAGGATTTGAATCGGGACCACCAGACCAAAGTGTACCCTCTGAAAATTGAATTTGTTCTTCCTGAATCCCTCCAAAAAACATGGCACCTACATAACCGTTTCCAATAGGCAGGGCTTGGGTCATCCATACCGTAGCGGGTTCTTCATACCACAATTCTAAAGGATTACTTTTTTGGGCAACAGATACCATCGTCAGTAAAACACAGCACGCACTAAAGGCTAATCTTAAATTTTTCAATGTCTTTTCAATTTTATATTAATCTAATCTGAGAAGTCTTGGTTCTTGAGTCTTGGCTCTTGGTTCTTGATTCCTTGTTCGTTATTCGATATTCTCTTCTCTCTTCTCAACATGTAATCCCACTCATAATCTACCAAAACCACCTCGTCTTCTGCTTCTCTCCGGAAGCAGAATCCACTCCTCTTTTACAAGGAGGAGAATTTAAAAGTGTGATTTAATTTGAAAATCGCGAATTAAAAATCGCAATTCTCTCTTCTCTTTATTCTTGGTTCTTTGTTCTATTTTCTCTTCTCCATTTTCCGCTATCTCAACTCCCCAAATCATTTCACCAAAAACCTAGGTAAATCCTCAACTTTTTCACAACACACCTGCTCCATCACCTGCTGAAATTCACGTTTCATCAACGAGATGGTATGAGTGCCGCCTTCTTTTCCTAAAGCGCCAACACCATACATAAAACTGCGGCCCATAAAGGTAAATTCGGCACCACTTGCCATGGCTCTTGCAATATCCGGGCCACCACGTAATCCTGAGTCGACCATAATTTTGACTTGGCCTTTAAATTTTTCTGCCAGATGTGTCATCGGTACAATGGTAGATTGCCCCGCATCCAATTGACGTCCGCCGTGATTGGAAACAATTAATCCATCGACACCTAAATTGATCGCTTTTTGTGCATCTTCTTCACTCACCACGCCTTTTATCACTAGTTTTCCTTTCCACTGGTCTCTTATTGATGCTATGCGATCTTCATTTAAACGTCCAGAAAACGTCGTATCCATAAACTCCCCCAAGCCTTTCAAGTTTAAGCCTTTTGGCATGTAGGCTTCCATGGTTTTGAATGCCGGTTGCCCGTGAATTAAGGTTTGAAGCGCCCAATCAGGCTTTGTAAATACTTCAAGAATATTTTTGAGGTTCATGGTTGGCGGCATGGCCAAGCCATTTCTAATATCTCGCGGTCGGTACCCAAAGGTGGGTACATCGGCTAAAATTACTAGCACATCAGTCCCAGCATTGGCCGCTCTATCCAATAAATCGCGTTTCACCTTTTCATCCGAGGGGTGATAGAGTTGAAACCAAGAGGTTCCTTCTGTTAGTTCCGCAATTCGCTCAATACTGGAGGTCGTCACGGTACTTAGAATAAACGGAATATTATGTGCAAATGCGGCTTTAGCCAGAATTTCTGGAGCGTTAGGCCACATCAAACCTTGTAGTCCTACGGGTGCAATTCCGAAAGGCGAATCGTAGGTATGCCCAAACAATTTCGTTCGGGTATCTGATTTCTCAAACTTGGACAAATACTGTGGCATTAATTCCACTTTTTGCAAGTCAGTGCGATTTTTATCTAAGTTGATATCTTCATTGCAGCCACCATCTAGATATTCAAAAGCAAACTTTGGCATTTTCACCATGGCTCGGTTTCGTAAATCGGTGACGGATGGATATTTCGGATTTATTGTCAATTCCATGTCCCGCTAGGCTTTTAAATGATAAATCTTTTCCATCAACAACCATTTTTCGTCTTCTTTGGCGGTAGGAAGTGCTTGTTGATACTTCCACATCAGGCTTTCCCATTCTTGAACTGTCGGATTGTTGGCATCATTTTCATTCTTTTTATCAAACGAAAAAGAGTAATTCACATCCATAATCATGAATAAGCGATTCTCGACCAAATAAATCTCTAGATTGAGAATGCCACTATCGGTAATACTTTCAACAATTTCCGGCCACACGTTTTCATGGTGTTTTTTATAGGCTGAAATCAATTCGTCATCATTGATCAAATCGAGTGCAAAACAGTGTCTATGCGTTTTCATGTTTCATCGTTTTATATCCAAATAATGCCACCACGGCCATACAAATTAAAGGCAGGATGAACGAAAAATTCACCTCAGGAATATAACCTAAGATTTTTGCATCGCTAAAACCAGAACCTCCAATATCCAATATACTTCCTTGTAATACTGGCAACAAGGCGCCGCCTACAATGGCCATCACTAAACCGGCGGAACCAATTTTAGCTTCATCGCCCATGTTGTTGAGTGAAATTCCGTAAATAGTTGGGAACATGATACTCATAAACAAGGATGTTGCCACCAAGCTATACAAACCTAAATGCCCGCCAACAAATACCGTAATCATGGTAGTAATGACGCCACCAATTCCGAAAACGAACAACAATTTGGCTGGACTAATTCGTTTCATGGAGAGGGTTCCAAGCCATCTTCCGGCAAGAAATAATAGCATGGCGCCCACATTATACCAGGTGGCGGTGAGTTGATCGTTAGCAGGTAATGCTGCATTTAAATTATCTACATATTGAAAAATGAAGGTCCAGCACATAATTTGCGCGCCCACATAAAACATTTGCGCGATGACTCCAGTAATGTAAGTTTTATTTTTAGCTAAGATTTTAAAGGTTTTTGAAAGGGCAATTTTTGAATGCGATTCCACCTTCGGAAATTTAACCACCATAATTGCTGCCATAATGATCAACACCAACAGCCCTAAAGCAATGTATGGTACGCTAATAACGCTTAAATCGTTTTCTCTAATGGCTGCCATTTCTAAACTGGACAAGGCTTGGTACGCGTCTTCCGTAAAATCTACGGACCGAAGGGCATCAATGATAAACACCTGGGCGATAATCATTCCCGTTAAAGAACCTATCGGATTAAAGGCCTGCGCTAAATTGAGGCGCTGCGTGGCTGTTTCTTTTGGGCCTAAGGCTAAAATCAACGGATTAGAAGTGGTTTCTAAAAATGCCAATCCGCAGGTCATCACCCAAAGTGAAATTAGAAAGTAATTAAAAGTTTCAAATTTGGCCGCTGGATAAAACAAGAAGGCACCAATGGCATACAAGGTCAATCCAACAAGGATTCCTGATTTGTAACTGTATTTTCTGATGAATAATGCTGCGGGCAAGGCCATAAAGAAGTAGCCAAAATAAAACGCAAACTGTACCAAAGACGCTTGGGTATTGGAGAGTTCTGGCATTACTTTTTTAAACGCCGACACCATCGGATTGGTTAAGTCATTCGCGATTCCCCAAAGTGCAAATAAGGAGGTAATCAACATGAATGGCAGGAGAATATTTCTGGAAACGATTGGTTGTTTAGTAAGGTTTTTCATCATTATAAAGCGCGGTCTAAATGGGTGTAGCCACCATCAACAAACACCAATTGCCCGGTAGTATGGCTTGATACTTCTGACAATAAAAATGCGACCGTATTGGCGATTTCTGTAGTGGTAGTCATTCGGTTTTCTAAAGGAATATTTTTGGTGATTTCCGCCAAACGTTCTTCAGGATTTGGAAAAGTTTTTAACCAACTGGCATATTGTGGTGTATCACATTCCGCAACAATTACGGCGTTGACACGGATGCTATAAGGTAATAATTCTAGAGCCCATTCTCTGGTCAATGCGTTTCTTGCGCCATTAGCCGCAGCGTAACCTGAGGTGCCTCCTTGACCGGTAACAGATGTTTTGGATCCAATATTAACAATCGCACCTTTAGATTTTTTAAGCTCAGGCAACGCGTATTGCGCCATCGCATAATAATGTGCCACATTGCGCTGAATGGATCTCATAAAGTGGTCGTAATTCCCAGATTCGAGTCCGACACCATCATTAAGCCCAGCGTTATTCACCAAGCAATCAATACGCCCGAATTTTTTAATCACACTTTCAACCGCTTGTTTGCATTCTTCCTTATTGGTCAATTCCGCGATAGCGTGAAACACCTTTCCTCCGTTATCTTTTATGGACTTTACAGCTTCTAAAACATCCGATTCCGTGCGTCCTACAATCACAGGAATTGCGCCTTCTTTGGCCAATAGATTACAAATACCGTTGCCGATACCTTTTGATCCTCCCGTGACGATGATCACTTTATCCTTTAGTTTTAAATCCATAGTTTCAATCTTTTAAATGGTACCACGTTTTTGCGTTGAGGCCCATAATGTGTTGTTGTTCGGTTTCTGAAAATTGGGCAATATAACTTTGAACAAGGCCAACCGTTTCGGCATAAGTTCCTGCCAATATACTCACGGGCCAATCGCTTCCAAAAAGAGTTCTCTTGGTTCCAAAGGCATTAAAAATCACATCTAAATACGGTTGCATGATCATATTGTCCCAATGCTTCCAATCGGCTTCCGTAGTTAATCCGGACACTTTACAGTCGACGTTTTCAAAGCCTGAAAGGGTTTCGATATGACGTTTCCAAGTCTTAATTCTTCCGTCTTTAATGTAAGGTTTTGCACAATGATCGAGTATAAATTTCTGGTTAGGAAATGTGTTGACCAGTGCAATAGCTTCTTCCAATTGATGAGGAAAAATCAAAATATCATAGGTGAGATTATAGTTTTCCATCACAGAAATGCCGCGTTGAAAATCCTTTCGCAGCATATAACCATTAGATTCTGCTTGAACGATATGCCGCAGACCTTTAAGGTTTTTATTTGTTGAAAAATGTGCTAATCGCTCATCGATGGCGTCACTGCACAAATCTAACCAGCCCACAACACCTTTAATAAATGGGTGTTGGTCCGCTAAATTCAATAAAAATTCGGTTTCCTTTTCTGAAGTATCCGCTTGCACGGCCACACAACCATCAAACTGATGTTGCTGCAACAAGGGTTGTAAATCTTCAGGTAAAAAGTCACGTTTAAGCACACGCATGTCATCAGTAATCCACGAATCTCTTTGCGGATCAAATTGCCAAAAATGTTGATGTGCGTCTATTTTCATGAGTATTTTGCTATTGTTCTAATGGACGCTTGCTGTTCGCTATTTCCGTTGCGATAGAAAATTCCGAACCTGCTCGTTTCATTTATTTGTAAGCTACTGCAGTTTGTTCTTGAACGCCTAAACCATCAATTCCTAAACGCATCACGTCTCCTGGTTTTAAATAGCGTTGCGGATTAAATCCTAAACCAACCCCAAATGGCGTTCCTGTTGAAATCACATCGCCAGGCAATAAGGTCATAAACTGACTGATGTAAGACACCACATGCTGAACATTAAAAATAAAATCGGAGGTTGACGAATCTTGCAAACGTTCACCGTTCACCTCTAACCACAATTTCAAATTATTTGGATCTTTTACTTCATCCTTAGTAGCCATAAACGGTCCTAACGGTGCGAATGTATCACAACCTTTCCCTTTACACCATTGGCCTTCTTTTTCAATTTGAAAAGCACGTTCAGACACATCGTTGTGCAACACATAGCCTGCGATATAATCGTCAGCATCTTCTAACGCTACATACGATGCTTTTTTACCAATGACGATGGCTAATTCCACTTCCCAATCTGTTTTTTCACTGTTTTTTGGAATGATAACATTATCATTTGGGCCAACGATTGCGGTGGTCGATTTGAAAAACAATACTGGTTCTGATGGCACTTTCATCCCAGCTTCAGCAGCGTGTTGTGCGTAATTCAATCCGACACAAACCAATTTTGACGGTCTGCCAATTGGCGATCCTAATCGAACAGCATCATCAATTGTTGGGCAATTTTCGGCATTAGTTTTCAACCACTCTACTAAACGCTCCAATCCGTTGGTTTCGAAGAATTTTTCGTTAAAATCTTCACCAAAAGCGCTGACATCGATACGTTTATCTTCTAATTGCAATCCTGGTTTTTCTTGACCTTCTGATCCGAATCTTATGAGTTTCATTTTTGAGGTATTTTTATATGTTGTTATTATTTATCGGCACAATTTGTATTCTTCGTGATGTGAAGGCTTACCCATTCAATTTAATAAATCCGCCATCAATTGGAAAATCAGTTCCTGTGATAAACGAAGCTTCATCACTACATAAATACAATGCCAAATGTGCTATTTCTTCAGGTTTCCCCATGCGTCCGATGGGTTGGGTTTTTGAAAGTTTCTCAAACATTTCAGCCTGATTATCTGGGTAATTTTTTTCTATAAATCCATCGACAAACGGCGTATGCACACGTGCTGGAGAAATACAGTTACATCTGATGCCATCCGCCACGTAATCTTTTGCTACGGAATAGGTCATGGTTAACACCGCTCCTTTAGTCATGGAATAGGCAAAACGGTCAGAAATTCCAACCGATGAGGCAATGGACGCCATATTGACAATCACCCCTTTGTTTTGCTTTTTAAAATATGGGATGGCCGCTTTCATGCCGTTATAAACCCCTTTAATGTTCACGTTATACAAACGGTCTAAATCATCAGGATTAGTATTTTCAATATTTCCAACATGCGCGATTCCGGCATTGTTTATTAAAATATCAATGGTATTAGTCTTCGCTATTTCAATAAATATGTCGCCAACTTGCTCTTGATTGGACACATCACATTGATAAAAACGTGCTGACCCCTTCTCTTTCTCAATTTCTGAAACGGTGTTAGTGCCATTATCTGTATTGAAATCTAAAATACAAACGTGTGCGCCTTGTTTTGCGAATGTGGTCGCAATAGCTTTCCCAATACCGCTTCCGCCACCGGTGATGATGGCTGTTTTTCCTTTTAAACTAAATACCATAATTATGCGTTTTGTCTTTTTTTCGTCCAAACGTCTCCGTTAGGAAAACTGTAAGTTTCTAATGATTCTGGTTTCATGGTGATGCTATATCCTGGTTGTTGCGGTGGCATGTAAGCGCCATTTTTAATAACCACAGGATCGAAGAAATGTTCATGCAAATGGTCTACATATTCAATAATACGATCTTCCATAGTGCCGCTGACACAAATATAATCGATCATAGATAAGTGCTGCACATACTCGCACAACCCGACACCGCCCGCATGAGGACACACAGGAACTTTATATTTTGCAGCCATTAATAAAATGGCTAGAATTTCGTTGACGCCACCAACACGACAGCTATCTATTTGACATATTTGCAAAGCGTCTGCCATAATCAACTGTTTAAACATGACGCGATTTTGACAATGTTCTCCCGTCGCCACTTTTATAGGTGCTACCGCTCTGGCAATTTTAGCGTGACCTAAAATATCATCCGGACTTGTAGGCTCTTCAATCCAATACGGATTAAATTTTTTGAGCGATGCCATATTTTCTATTGCTTCATCTACATCCCATTTTTGGTTGGCATCCATCATCAATTGCAAATCGTCACCAATTTCCTCACGGATAATTTGGGCACGGCGCATATCATCCTGCAAATCAGAACCAACTTTAATTTTCATGTGTTTAAAGCCCTCTGCTTTGGCTTCTTGGCATAAGCGGCGCATTTTATCATCACTATAGCCTAACCAACCTGCAGACGTTGTGTATGCAGGATAACCGTTTTTAAGTAATATATCAATACGTTCTTGCTTGGTAGCCGCATTGTCTTTAAGCAACTCCAAAGCTTCCTCAGGAGTAATCGCATCAGTAATATAGGTAAAGTCCACACATTTTACGAATTCCTCTGGGGACATGTCGGATATCAATTTCCACAGTGGCTTGCCTTCTACTTTAGCGTATAAATCCCACACCGCATTTACTATAGCACCTGTCGCTAAGTGGATGACGCCCTTCTCTGGACCCAACCAACGCAATTGACTGTCTCCCGTGATCATCTTATAAAAGTCACCCATATTTTGAGTAAAGGACTCTAAGGTTTTACCAATTATTAAGTGCGAAAGCGACTCAATAGCGGCCACACATAATTCGTTGCCACGACCAATAGTAAAGGTTAGTCCGTGACCTTCAAATTCAGGATGATCCGTTTTCAAAATGACATAGGCCGCGGAATAATCCGGATCCGTGTTCATAGCATCTGAACCGTCCAGTTCATCACTTGTTGGGAAACGTACATCTTTTGTTAAGACTTCGGTAATGGTGATTGTTTGCTTCATCTTTTAATAAATAATGTTTAAGAGGCTGAATGAATTTGGCGCATCGCATAATGCCGACTCAGTTCATAACCTTACAAATCTATAGTATGAATTGCAGATAGTCAACTCATTATTCAACCCAAACTGATACTTTTTTTGCACTTAGTGTATTTAAAGAGTATCGGCAGTGAAATTACTATGCTTTTTCAAATATGCAGAAGGCGACATGTTTTTTATGATTTTAAACTGGCGATTAAAATTTGACAGATTATTAAATCCTGATTCGTAAGCGATTCCTGCCACATTGAGCTCATTCTCCATCAGTAGTTTGCATGCGTATCCAATCCTGATTTCATTCACATATTTTGAAAATGTTTTGCGATGGACGCGCTTGAATGACCGACTGAACGCGGAAGGATTCATGTTGACGAGTTCCGCCACAGTCGCCAAATCCATATCGGTATTAAAATTCTTAAAAATATAAGCGATAACTTTGTTGGACAGTTTTGGTTCCTCAAGTTTTAAGGAGGCCACATAACCAGTACTTGCCAAGAGCTTCATATCCTCATGCAATGCCAATTGATGTAAAATGCCAATAAATTGATAGGTTTTATTAAAATCAGTTTCATCATTTAAATTGATGATGGATCGCCTCAGGGCTTTGGGAAGATTTTTAAATAGAATGCCTTGCTCCGCTTTTTTAAATAACTCCACAATAGGCTTCATTTCTGTTAACTGCAGAAACCTTTTCCCTAAAAAATCTTCCTTAAAATGAATAGAAATGGCTTCGGCAACTAAAGTTTTGTCTTCTTGAAAATATTTGGGATCATTCAACCACATGTGCGGCAGATTTTTCCCAATCAGCACCACATCTTTAGGTTGAAATTTTTTAATGCTATCGCCGATAAATCGGGTGCCTTTACTTTTGAGCACGGTGACCAATTCGAGTTCTGGATGGTAATGCCAAATTTTCAAAAAGTTAGCATAACTATTCTTCCGTACGGAAATGGTAGCGGTAGTAGTACTTCGATCTATTAAATGTAATTTCATCGCGATGAAAATAACACATTTGACTTAAATTGAATGTTAACGTGCAAAAAAAGTATTGATTAAAGGGTTTACAATCCAACACATATCATTTATAAGGGATGAAGGCACTGTAATTTCAATAGAAGAACTAAAAAAATTAATATCTTTCAAATTCTATTTTAAAACACTTTTCATGACCTCAACAACTTTAAAATCGCTTCTTTTTGGAGCCTTCTTCGTTTCAATAAATGTATCTATAAATGCCCAGGCATTAAGTGGGACACAAATTGACAGTGTAGTTCAAAAAACAATGCAGACGTTTGACGTTCCCGGGATAGCTGTCGCCGTCTTGAAAGATGGCAAAATTTATCATAAAAACACTTATGGCGTGCGTTCGGTAAAAACAAAAGCCCCAGTAAATGAGCACACGCTTTTTGGAGTTGCTTCCAATACGAAAGCATTTACAACCTCAGCCTTAGCGCAACTTATTGATCGTGGTGAACTGACTTGGGATACCAAAGTGATAGACGTTATTCCTGAATTTCAACTTTACGATGCCTACGTGACCCGAGAATTTACGGTGCGTGATCTTGTAACTCACCGTAGCGGCTTAGGTCTTGGTGCGGGCGACTTGATGGTGTTTCCTGCTTCCAATACGACCACTAAAGACGAGATGATTCACAATCTTCGCTATTTAAAACCGGTATCCTCCTTCCGCAGTCAATTTGATTATGACAACTTATTATATATCGTAGCTGGAGACATAGTTTCAAGAATTTCAGGACAATCCTTTGATGATTATATTTCCGATCACTTCTTTAAGCCTTTAAAAATGGAACGTTCCTTATTGTCGATTCCTGAAATAAATGCGGATCCTAACAGAATTGACGGTCATGCGCCAGTTAATGGTACTTTGGAATTGACCACCGATACGTTTACGCAAATCTCTACGCCTGCCGCCGGAATTTACGCCTCCATCAACGACATGAGTACGTGGGTACAAGCGCAATTGAATGATGGGAAATATGGCGAAAAATTGACCGACAGTCTTTTTAGCACTAAAGCTCATAAAGAAATGTGGACGCCACAAACCTTGATTAGAAGTGGCAAAGGCCCTTACAATACTCATTTTTCAGCCTATGGATTAGGATGGTTTTTGAGCGATGTGAATGGCTATTTTCAAGTGACACATACGGGGGGATTATTAGGCATCGTCAGCCAAGTTACTATGATACCTGAATTGGATTTAGGAATAATCGTCCTGACCAACCAACAAAGTGGTGCGGCATTCAATGCGATCACCAATTCCATTAAGGATGGTTATTTCGGCATCAAAAACCAAGATCGCATCAAACAATACAATGAACGTCGCTTGGCGGGAGAAAAAGATGAAGAACGTATTGTCTCTGAATTAGAAAAAGATATTGCCGCACAACTTAAAAGTAAAACTCCAAAACCGAACCTTTCAAATTATGTGGGCACCTATAAGGACAATTGGTTTGGCAATGTTGTCATAACGAACCAAAACGGTACGCTTCATTTTAAGTCTGAAAAATCGTCAGATTTAACTGGAACGATGACCTTTTATAAAGGAACAACCTTTGTGGTCCGTTGGAATGACGCCGCATTAAAAGCGGATGCCTTTGTGAATTTCAATCTAGACACTCAAGGCAAAGCGGTCGGATTTATGATGAGTCCGATTTCGCCATTGACGGATTTCAGTTATGATTTCCAAGATTTGGAATTTCATAGAGCCGAATAATCATATTAGCTTTAAAACTGTTGGAATTGGAATTCTCAGATAGAATTAACCTTAGATCTTCTTATGCTTATCGAAGGATAAAATTGCCATTAAAAAGTGATATAATTTAAATAATTGATCCTATGTATTCCGATAAAGAAATAACTGCTTTTATCAAAAGTGCTCCCATCCTACAGGATATTATAGATGCAAAGGTGGTGACTTGGATAAACCCTGAGTTAACACCTTTTGATGATGCACCTAAATTCTCCCTAGGCCTGAAAGACATGGAAGAAGCGGAACAGTTATGGATCCGTTTTGCACCTTTCTTTATGAAAGCTTTTCCAGAGACTATAGAGAGCCACGGTATTTTAGAATCGCCTCTCAGAGAGATTCCGAATATGAAAGCTGTTTTAGAAAGCAGTCATGGAAACTTTGAAGGGCGATTGTTTTTAAAATGTGATAACGAATTGCCGATTGCCGGTTCTATTAAAGCGCGGGGTGGATTTTTTGAGATTATCAAATATGCGGAGACATTAGCGCTTGACGCAGGGCTTTTGAAACATGACGATGATTACAGCAAGTTGTTGTCTCCTGTGTTCCGCGAGTTTTTTAGTAGGCATAAAATTGGCGTGGCATCTACGGGGAATCTCGGACTCGGAATTGGCATCATGAGTGCAACCCTAGGCTTTAAAATTACGGTCTATGTTTCAGCCGATGCCAAACAGTGGAAAAAAGAATTGTTGCGAGAAAAAGGCGTTATTGTTGTTGAATTTGAAGGCGATTTTAGTGAAGCTATTTTAGCTGGACGCCAACAAACATTGATGGATCCGAACGCCCATTTTGTTGATGATGAAGATTCAGAAGATTTATTTATTGGCTACACCAGTGGTGCGCTCAGGATTGCTGAGCAATTAAAAGCCCAGCATATTACGGTGGATGCTGATCACCCGTTGCTTGTCTACTCCCCATGTGGTGTTGGCGGCTCTCCTGGAGGCATCGCTTTTGGATTAAAGCAACTCTATGGCGATCATGTCCATTGTTTTTTTATTGAGCCCACACATAGTCCTGGCGTTTTAACTGGATTGGTTACAGGTGAGATGAGCAAGATTAGCGTACAAGATATAGGCTTAGACAATCAGACAGAAGCTGATGGATTAGCGGTAGGACGACCTTCTAATTTCGCCACAAAAATCAGCAAGCATTTAATAAGTGGAATTTTGACCGTTGAAGATGATGAACTATTCAAACTGTTAGCACAATTAAAAGATTCCGAGAATATCTTTTTAGAGCCTTCAGCCACGGCAGGCCTCATCGGACCACAACGCATTCAAGCATCAGAATACGCCAAAACACATCACCTGAACATGGAAAATGCCACTCATATAGTTTGGGCAACAGGTGGTTTATTGGTTCCAGAATATCAAAGGGAGGCTTTTTATGACAAAGGGAGCCGACTATTGAAATCAGTATAATTTAAAGATAACCTCTATAGTTACAACCTATTTAAAGCGCTAAATGCCAAAAAAACAAAAACCCCATAAACATGATGTTTACAGGGTTTTCCACTTTGCGGATTAACAAAATGCACTCTAAATTTGGCTGAGTTTATGGTATCTCTCAATATGATTCAAAAATGCTGAGAGTTTTTTTTCAATTTTTGATCCAAAAATTTTACACTTGCTTTCAATGGTTAATTTTGAAAGTAGCGTACTGTCGTTTCCAACCACCCGCTTTTCCCATAATTTTCCATTTGGAAAGTAAATAGTTAATGCAGGATCATGGTCTTGTTGAAAGAAATAAAATTCGTCGCACAGCCAGTTGACAAATTGATCGTACTTTTCTGAACACGAAAACGACATTTGAAAAACCGAATGGTGACTGTGTTGGTCACATAAATTTTGATCGTGTTTCATTTTAATACCATCTTTCATTAGTGTAGCATGGGGTCTCAGACAAACTGAGACACTACTTCTCAATTCAACTTATACCATGTGTAATTTAATTCCGGCGCTATACGAGTCAATTTTTGACAACAACGACAGAATATTTTTCCTTCCAGAATATTTATAATCGTCTGTATGTAAGCCTGTATCTTCAATTTTATTCACAACCGTTGGTAGAAAATGATCTGCAGCGTCTTTTTTAATGGCATCCAATTCATTTGAAACTCCAATAAGTATAATGCCATCAATGCCACCATTTCTTAAGCTTTTCAGACTATCAAATGCACCATTTTCTCCATTATAGTACTGTTGCACCACTACACGATAGCCACGTTCAAAAGCGATATGTTGTATGCTGTTTAGCATACTTCCATAAATTTTTGAATCAATTTGTGGCACAATCACCGCAATGGTATTGCTCTTTTGAGACCGGAGTGCAATGGCCGAATTGTTCGGCACAAAATCAATACTCTCTGCTAATTCCTTAATTATTCGTCTTGTTTTTAAACTGATATCCTTTTTGTCACGTAACGCCTTAGATACCGTAGAAACGGAATAGCCGCTCATTTTCGACAAGGTTTTCATTGTTACTTCCATCATAATTCAATTTCATTAAAGTTAAAAATGCCATCTTACAAAGGCCTCCATTGCTGCATAGTGGGATAAGCCTAAACGGTCATAAGTTTCAGCGGTTTCTTTATTTCTGTCTTCTGCACGTTGCCAGAATTCTCTCGAATCTGATCCTTGAAAAACCACACCATCCTTTTGTGATTGATGTTTAAATATTCCGTGACGTTTCTCCAATACCTGTTCAGGGCTCATTGGTACCGCCATTTCTATCTCGTCAACACCCCATTCTTGCCATGCACCTCTGTAAAGCCAGACGCGGCAATCTTTCATAAAAGGTTTATCTTTTAATCGTCTGACGGCTTCAAATACCGCATCTAAACACACCTTGTGTGTACCGTGCGGATCCGCTAAATCTCCAGCGGCATAAATTTGATGAGGTTTGATGCTTTCAATTAAATCTACAGTCAGTTGAATATCTTCTTCACCCAACGGTTTTTTATCAATAGTTCCGGTTTCGTAAAATGGCATTTCCATAAAATGGATATTCTTGTCAGTTAGGCCCACAAAATGACTCGTGGCTCGTGCTTCCCCTTTACGAATTAAACCTTTGATGTAGCGTGTTTCAGGAATATCAATTTCACTCGCTTTTTTCTCTTTAAGCGCCTTCACCATTTTGCCGTAGATTTTCTCAGTGGCATCACTGTTGATTCCAAATTTATCGTTATAATCAATCACAAAATTTGCAAATCGCAGGGCTTCTTCATCGGCGACAGCAATGTTACCTGAAGTTTGATACGCCACATGTACATCGTGACCTTGCTCGTGAAGTCTCTTAAACGTCCCGCCCATACTGATGATGTCATCATCTGGGTGCGGACTGAATATAATGACACGTTTTTTAGCTGGTTCCGCACGTTCAGGGCGTTTGGTATCGTCAGCATTAGGTTTGCCTCCTGGCCATCCGGTAATAGTATGTTGTAAATCGTTAAAAATTTTAATGTTGATATCGTAGCCATTACCATAATCAGCCAACAGATCACTCATTCCATTTTCAATATAATCAGCCTCAGTTAGCATAAGGATTGGCTTATTTAGATGAAGTGCTAATCCGGTTACTGCCTTTCTGATCAGTTTATCGGTCCAAGTTACTTTTTCAACCAACCATGGCGTATTGATTCTGGTTAATTTTGATGCGGCACCTTTATCTAACACAAAAGTGGCGTTGTTATGCTCTTGTAAAAAGGACGCTGGCACCTGGTTGGTAACCTGGCCCTCTACGGAAGTTCTAATGATAGTTGATTTTGCTTCACCCCAAGCCAAAAGAATGACGCGCTTAGCTTCCATAATTTTTTTCACACCCAAGGTTATAGCCGTTTTAGGTGTGTTGGATAATCCTGCAAAATCTTTACTGGCGGCCACTCTGGTAATATGATCTAAGGCTACCAATCGGGTTTTAGAGTTCTGTAGGGATCCTGATTCGTTAAAACCAATATGACCGTTGCCTCCAATTCCTAAAATTTGTAAGTCAATCCCACCCAACGATTCAATTTTAGATTCGTAACGGCTACAGTAATCGGCAATCTCCGCTTTTTCCAAGGTGCCGTCAGGAATATGACAGTTTTCTGGTAAAATATCGATCTGATCAAATAGCAAGGTTTTCATAAAACGCACATAACTATTCACCGAGTCTGGTTGCATGGGATAGTATTCATCCAAGTTGAAAGTCACCACATTCTTAAAACTTAAGTCTTCTTCCTGATGCAAACGCACCAATTCCGAATATAGACCTTTTGGAGAAGAGCCCGTAGCCAAGCCCAACACACAGGGTTGTTTTTGAGACTGTTTTACTTTTATAAGTTTCGCTATTTCTTTAGCGACAGCTCTGGAGGCTGCTTGAGAATCTTCAAACACTTTCGTATTGATGTTTTCAAATCGTTTTTCGAAACCAGTTGCTTTATCGATGGTGCTTTTTAACATGGCTATATAATTAATTATTAATGACTTCAATTTTATTTTGTAAAATACACTCCATAACCCAAGAGGTATGGGCTGCAGATGCGCCTTTGGAAGGATGCTCACCTTCACCGTTGAGGTGGGCTTTCATGTTTTCAACATGATACGCTTGGATATGTTTGGGATGCTCAATGGTTAATTCAATCCGCTCCTCATCATTCTCCAAAACGATGGGCTGCTCTCCAAATACCGAGAAGGTAATATTCCCTTCGTTGCCATAAATTTTCACGACATCCTGACGCTGCTCTGCGCCAAAATCCCAACTTCCAAATCCGCTGACTCCAGATTCATGGACCCATTTTCCGGTAATACTATCTTTTGCGGAGTACAATCCGAGTCTGTTCTCGGCAATTCCTTCCGCGCGCGCTATTCGCCCCAGTAAAAAGGTGAACAAATTCAGTCCGTGTGAGGCTAAATCATCAAAATAGCCGCCTGGCGCTATACTGGCATCGGTACGCCAATTGTACGCTCGGGATTTATCGAGGTCATTGGTTGGCTTTTCAAACTGCCAATGCAGATGACGAATGGTACCAATTTTGTTCTGATCTAGCCATTCCTTTATTTTTAAGAATCTTGGCAACGACCTTCTATAATAAGATACAAATAGTGGTAAGTTTCTAGCTTCAAAAGCCGCCGTGATGTTTTGACAGGCTTCATAGGTAGGTGCCAAAGGTTTTTCAATACAGCATATCTTGCCTGCCGCAGCCACTTTGAGTGCATAATATTCATGCGAATCTGGTGGCGTTGCAATATAAACGGCGTCGATTTCCGGATGATTGATGAGGGTATCCGCATCATCATAAACATTAGGAACGTGATGCCGCTGAGCATAATCTTTTGCTTTGGATAAGTCTCTACCCATCACTGCAAAAAGCTCGAAGCCGTCAGTTTGTTGGTATGCAGGCGCACTTTTGACCTCAGTCACGCTTCCACATCCAATCATGCCCCATTTATATGTTGTCTTCTCCTTCATCGTTATAATTCAAGCTTTCGAACTACTTGCTCCAGCTCTTAATTTTATGACCCCACAATGCAAAAAACAGTATGATGATGTAACACGGAATTAAAATCCAATAACTACTGGTTGAAGCCGTTGACAAAGCGTCTGCCTCCTGAATTCCACTAGCAATCAATTCATGTTTATTGGCATCAACCATACGCCCGTATAATGGTGGAATGATTGCCCCACCCGATATGGCCATAATCAATAATGCCGATGCTGTTTTGGTGTGTTTGCCCAATCCATCTAAAGTTAATGGCCAAATTGCCGGCCAAACTAAAGCGTTTGAGATTCCTAACGCTGCCACAAATAGTACAGACGTGAATCCTGAGGTAGACAGAATCAGGAAACTAAATATGATTCCTAAAACCGCACTTCCGATGAGCGCTGTTTTTTGAGAAAGGTATTTTGGAATTAAGAACACACCTAAAGCGTACGTAGCCACCATGGCCATTAGCGTATAGGTTGTAAAAAATTTAGCCTCGGTAGCAGGGATTCCTAGGGATATTCCGTAGGCAATAATGGTATCACCAGCAATAACTTCCGCCCCTACATATACAAATAAGGCAATGACTCCCAACCACAATTGCGGGTATTGAAATATACTTTTTGATGTAGCACCTCCAGTGGCAACTTCATCTTCAACAGTCGCTTCCACATTTGGCAAGTTGGCCTTTCTAATTAAGAAGGCAAAAATGAATAGTACAACCGCCATCACAATATATGGTGTGTGCACACTGTCTGCCATCGCGTCTAGCAACACCGATTTCTCATCAGCTGAAACACTTCCCAATTTTTCGTTAACCTCATCAATTCCTGATAACAGTAGCGCTCCAAAAATAACTGAACCCAAGGCTCCTGCCACTTTATTAGCGATACCCATCATTGCCATACGTTTAGCACCACTTTCAATAGGTCCCAATATGGTGATGTACGGATTTGCCGCAGTTTGACAGATGGTCATCCCAATACCTTGAATAAAAATTGCCACTAAAAACAACCAATAGGTGCGAGCATCAGCAGCCGGTATAAAGACCAAAGCGCCTACTGCCATGATAGCCAAGCCCAATGAAATTCCATTTTTATAGCCTACTTTATTGATGATGTAAGATGCAGGCAATGCCATGACCACAAATGATATATAAGACGCCGTAGCCACCAAATATGATTGGGCTTCCGTAAGCTCATTAATGGTTTTCATGAAGGGAATTAGCGCTCCATTGATCCATGTTACAAAACCGAAAATGGCAAAGAGTCCTCCAATAATAACGATTGGGACAATATTGTTTTTAGTGGTCGTACTCATAATTACAGGATTTTGGTTAGTGACATGTTTAGTATCGGTTTTGTATAATCTTAAAAGGCTTAAACACCTAGTTTTTCACTCAAGCTTTGTAATAATTTAAATTGGTTTTTGGCGCGATCCAGATTGTGTTCAGGATATTTGGTTTTAAAATACACGTCGCCATTAAGATAATCGGTCAGAAAACGCAAACCGATAATAAAAATCATCGTTTTAGCACCTAATGGCAGATATTTTAATTCTATTGGAGATAAGGAAGCTTCCATTTTCTTTAGAAATCCTTCTTTAAATGCATTGTAATAGGTCAAGTTAAATTCTACTAAATCTAGATTCTTTTCGTCTTCAGCGGCAGTGTTGCAAATGGTGCGGATGGCATCCCCAAAATCATAATGCACAATACCGGGCATCACCGTATCTGTATCAATCAGACATAAGCCTTTATCATGCTTGTTAAAAAGCACATTTGATATTTTTGTATCGTTATGGGTAACCCGCACTTTAATGTCGCCAGATTCTTTCAGATTTTGTAGAATGTGCATTTCTTCTTTAGCCTGTTCTACGAGATCTATATAAGGTTTTGCCAATGCAAGACGCTCTGGAGACGCTAATCTTTTGGCTTCTTCAAATTCCCAATATCTAAACGACATGTCGTGAAATTTTGGAATCACTTCAATAAGTTGGGAAGCATCAAAATCGCTGGTCAAGGTTAAAAATTGACCTAGCAATCGGCCACCCTCATACGCTATTTCCTCACTAGGCACCGATATGTGCGTGATGCTTTTATCAATAAAATGCATGAGATTCCAATAATTCCCTTCTTCACCTCTGTAATAGGAATCGCCAGTTTTTGTAGTATAAAACCTGAGAATACGTCTGTTTTGCTTTTTAGGCGACAAGTGACTCAATTTTTCTTTGATGTGGTTGCTGATCAGCATTTTATTTTCAATCAACCCAGGCACGTCCTTAAACACACCGTGGTTGATGCACTGTAAAACGTAGAAAGGTTTAGTTTTGGTTTTTATCAAATAGGTATCATTGATATGACCAGAAGCCAATTCTTTGTAAGATTCAAATTCTCCATCGTGCTCAAACTGTCCAAAAATAAATTGTAATCGCTCTGTCATCATCTTACCATAATTTTGTTGGGTATACGCCTTGCGCCTTAAGTTTCCCTATGGCAGCTTCTACAATTTCTTTATCTTCTTTATAAGTCACTCCAAACCATTGCGCATCCGATTTAAGGACTTCTACACTAGCAATGTCTGACCTTAAAATTTCATTGACCACATACGGAATAAAAAATTCGGCTTTTGGATTGTTCTTGTTGACTTTTAAAAATGCATCAAACAACTCGCCTCCAAATTCAAAACATTTAGGGGTAAATCCCCAAAAATTCATAGAGACAATCGTGTCACCATCAATAGGAATAAACTTGCCGTTGGCATCCTTTCGCATGAGTTGCCCATCAATTTTCTCAATATGGGTACGCTCGGTAACGTCCTTTAAATAGCCATTAGCATCCACTTCACATTCGCCACGCGCCACATGGCCATGGTCTGAAACCGTGTTTTTAAGCAGATAGGCCATCATATTAAAATCGTAAGACGTTTTATCTTTTTCTGACAATGATTTTGCCATCACCATAAAGGCTTCCCGTCCGTAAAAATCATCGGCATTGATAATGGCGAAATTCTCGTTTACCACATCTTTGGCCATGAGTAAGGCATGTCCCGTACCCCAAGGTTTCGTCCTTTCCGGATCGATATATTTTTTAGGTACACTATCAAATTCTTGATACACATAAGCCACTTCAGCTTTTCCTTCTAATTTATGATCAATTTTTGCTCTAAATTCTTTTTCAAAACTTTTTCTGATGATAAAGACAAATTTGCCAAACCCAGCTTGAAGGGCATCAAATATTGAAAAATCGATGATGGTGTCACCCTCTGGAGTGAATACATCTATTTGTTTTAAACCACCGTACCGACTCCCCATTCCTGCAGCCAAAATGACCAATGTCGGTTTGTTTGTTTCTACCATGTATTTATTTTTATAAGTCTTGGAATAATTGGTTGAGCCTCAACTCAGAAACCTTGAAATTCTGATCAATAAAATTGTTTCTTAAACACAAACCTAAGGTTTGAATTTGAAATAACCAAGGATTTTTCATAAATTGTGCTCGAACACAGTTATGCGAATATAAACATCTATTGCATGCGAAACAAATGTCGATCATGAAAAAATATACCATTAAAGATATTGCCCAATTGGCAGGAGTTTCCAAAGGGACCGTAGACCGTGTGATACACAATAGAGGGAATGTGGCAAAAGACGTAGAGCAAAAGGTAAGAGCCTTACTCACGGAGATTAATTACCAGCCCAATTTGATTGCCCGTAACCTGAAGAACAACAAAGTCTTTACGATTGGGGTGCTCATTCCTGATCCGAGCTTAGACCCCTACTGGGCAGTGTGTATGGACGGCATAAACAGTGCTTTGGCTGAGTTTAGTGCCTTTGATGTGCGAATCAACACTTTTCTTTATGACCCCACAGATACTGCGGATTTTTTAGACCACAATGAAGCGCTGTTACAATCAGAACCAGACGTCATATTAATGGTGCCTTTGTTTTACAAGGAAGCGACCAGTGTGTTACAGCACTACCAATCCTTAAACATAAAAGTAGGGACGTTTAATAACCAAATCACCTCTTCAACCGCAAGTTTTATTGGTCAGGATCTTTACCAGAGCGGCAGAATAGCGGCCAAATTACTTCATAGTATAAGCAGTACAGGCGATATGGCCATCATCCATATTGATGAAAAATACAAGAATGCCGTGCACATGCAGGAAAAAGAAAAAGGTTTTAAAAGTTATTATGACGATTTAAAAGGTTTTGATAATACGATTTTAACCTGTAAAGTGAAGTATGTTGAAACGGAAGATAAACTGCGCGACTTTCTTAATGATCATCCCCAATTAGAAGGAATATTTGTTACCAACTCTAAGGCATTTCATGTGGCGCGCCTTTTAGAATCTGAAAACAAAACGCAGATTAAATTAGTCGGCTACGATTTACTGTCTGACAACGTCAATTACCTTAACAACGGGACAATCGACTTCTTAATTCACCAAAATCCCAGGCAGCAGGCCTATTTAGGCTTAAAATATCTTATTGAGCATTTGGTTTTTGACAAACAGATCCCTGAAAAATTTCTACTTCCTATAGACATTATCAATTCAGAAAATGTAACCCCATTTTTAAGACCTTAATAGTTCTCCAATTTCAATTTCCCAAAAGACGATGCTGTATGGAATTCTGGCGTTTCAGTTTGAGGATCAACCCAAGTGATCCAAGTAGGTTCGAATTCGCCATTTTGTTGTTGATTGTATTTTGCCCGAAAAATCCCCGCTTCGATTGTACCGTCTTTTTGGATCAAATTAAATTCTTGTAGTGTTGTCATACGCAATGCCAACTCCACAAAGAAATGGGTCTCTGTAAAGTGCGATTTAATTTCGATGGCCTCTTTGGGCCAATTCCAAGAAAAATCGAATTGCCGATTAGGACGCGCCGTAAAATCTTGCACGCGCGCTAACGGATCAATTTCCAAACAGTAGTAAGGATCAAGATGTTTGTCTGATCTTAAAAACAACTCTACCCTATCTGAATTATCCACACTTTTTTTGGAATCGTCCGTACTGTCTATATGCAAATGTGAGTCGCTAACTTTAAATGAAACGAACAAGGTGTCTTCATCATAGAGCGCCCGAAACTCGATATCTTCTACCGATTCAAAATGCCACGGTGAAGAGAAATCATTCAACACTACGGCATTTTCCCATAAGGGATGATCTACTCTTCCGTTGATAGTCATATGGTTGACATCAATCTTATTGACTTTATAGGTTTTCATACGTAATGCTAAGCTCCCCTACTTCTAAAAATAGCGGTGTTTAGAGCGAAAAATAAACTTTTCTCAGCATTCTACAAAACTAAAAATCTTAGGATTCGAAATTTTTAGTTGAGAAAAGCGATTTCCCCAATAATTAAAAACGCCCTTAATGACTAGACGTGATTTGATTTAAGATTTAGCTCTTGCTCTAAAACTATCGAGATCAACACCTTGTAGAGCCGTTGTGGCTGCTTTGTACCCAATTTCAAAAATTTGATCGATGTTTTTCCTATCGAACGTTCCAAAGACATCCAGTTTCTCCGGAGAAATCATCAGGTCGCAGTCCTTAAATTTATGCTGGTTCTCTAAAACAGCCTTTATTTTAAAAACCCGCTCCACTACGTTGTGCGAATGTTTTAAGGCTTTCATTGTTACCACATCCACACCATCTACGTAAACCCCAATAAGACGGTCACATTTGCCCTTTAAAGGTTCAATTGGAAAGTTATTTAAGGCGCCACCATCTGTATAATAAGAAGTTTTAATTTTTACGGGCGCAAACAAGCCAGGGAAGGCAGCAGAAGCCAAAACAGGTTTGATCAGTTCTCCTTTTTCGAAAATCTTTAACTTCCCGGTCAATATATTAGTACCGGTGATGTACAGTTTTTTATTCAAAAATGAAAAGTCATCTTCTTTAAGATAGACTTTAAATTCATCGTAAAACTTCTCCGCATCAATAAATCCGGGTTTATTAATGGCATATTTTGTAAATCCCAACAGTTGGACTTGCTTAAAGAAGGTAAGCATAGCATCACAAGAAAGACCGGAGGCATAAAGCGCCCCTACAATCGCGCCGGCACTCGACCCCGAGATATGGGTAGGATAAATATGATGTTCTTCCAAAGCTTTAATAACCCCTATATGGGCAGCACCGCGCATCCCGCCGCCAGATAGCACCAAACCGATTTTTAGGTCATTTTTTTGCATAGTTTACGTTTAAAGTTAACATAATTGACCTGCTCATCCGCAATTGAACATAAAGGAACTAAAGTAGTGTTCAGATAAGAAACCGCAGAACAGCGCAGAATTGAGTTATAAAATCATAGCATCTCGATCAAAATTAAAACAATTGAAACTAAATGTAGCTCAATTATTGTCAACGGTATTTTTAATGGTTAAAATTCTGACATAAAACTAGCGATATCTGCATGAGCAGCAAATGACATCGCTCATTTAACCACAAAAGTTTCCATAGAAGGGATACGCTAACTTCAAAACATACTAAATGATGCATATTTTAATAATTACCCAAATCAGAATTTGCCACGGGATCATTGCCTTTATAAATTCCTAAGAATTTTATCTAAAAAATTTAAATAGGTCTGATAGCGCACTGATTATGAATTTTATGCTCTAATGTTTAGAAGACGCCTTACCGAAACAGTGTCTAATCATGGTTAATAAGGTCAAAATTTCGTATTTTTATCCCTTCTATTTTTTTGCCCCAAGTCCATGTTTAAAGAAGATCAAAGAAAAGTATTTAAAATTCTCTTAGGAGCCGTTTCAGAAGGTGTCATCATCGTTGATGAAACTCAAACCATTATGGAAGTCAATACCTCTGCCGAACAAATTTTTGGATACACCCGGGAAGGTCTTGTAGGACAGCCTTTAAACACCTTAATTCCTAAAAACTACCATGCAAACCACGGTGGACATTTTAATCGGTTTATGGCCAAGCATGAACGACGACAAATGGGCAAAGGCCGCGATATTTACGGCAAAAGAAAGGATGGTTCCATTTTTCCGGTTGAAGCAGGTTTAAATCCGTTTGAAATAAACGGCAAAACGTTTGTCATGGCGCTCATTATCGATATCAGCGATAGAAAAAGACAGGAACATCAAATTATAGAACTTAACAATCAACTGGAGAAAAAAGTTGAAGATCGGACCCAATCATTACATAATATTGTAGAAGAACTCAAATTTGCCAATGTAGAATTAGACAATGAGAATAAGCGTCGGATTAAAGCGGAAGAAAAAACTAAAATCGCTCTGAAACGGGAAATAGAACTGAATGAACTTAAAACGAAATTTCTTTCGTTGGTGTCTCACGAATTCAAGACGCCTTTAAGTGGCATCCTGACCTCTACCGTTTTATTAGGGAAATATAAATTAACAGAAGATCAGGAAAAGCGAGACAAGCATCTGAAGACCATTACCAGTAAAGTGCACTACCTCAACAACATTCTAAATGATTTTTTATCCGTAGAACGCTTGGAAACCGGTAAAGTGAACTATACGTTTAAGACTTTTAAATTGAGCAAAGTGCTTAATGAAGTCATATATAATGCAAACATGCTTTTAAAGGACGGACAGAATATTAATTATCCGGATAATATTGATGATATGTCTTTACATCAGGACGAAAAGATTTTAGAATTATCCTTGTCCAATATTGTCCATAATGCGATTAAATACTCACCAGAACACACCAATATTGATATAAAAATTTCGCAAAACGAACATAATACCGTGTTCAGAATCAAGGATAACGGCATTGGAATTCCGGAAGTGGAACAGAAAAATATTTTTAATCGGTATTTTAGAGCGGAAAATGTATTGAATATTCAGGGTACGGGCATCGGATTGAATATTGTAAAAGGACATCTTGAGAATTTAGGAGGAACTATTTCATTTACAAGTGAAGAACACGAAGGGAGTGTTTTTAAAATTACATTACCAAACAAAGCATAACACATGAGAAGATTATTATTGATTGAGGATGACACCGTTTTAAGAGAGAATACTGCAGAGTTATTAGAACTTTCAGATTATCAGGTCATGACCGCACCCAATGGAAAAATAGGGATGCAATTGGCAAAAAAACATCTTCCTGATTTGATCGTCTGCGATATCATGATGCCAGAAATGGACGGTTATGCGGTTTTGGAAGCCCTTTCTAACGACGAAAGCACAAAATACATCCCTTTTATTTACCTCTCCGCAAAAACCGAACGACAAGATGTGAGACGAGGCATGAACTTGGGGGCTGATGATTACATCACGAAACCGTTTAGTGAAGAAGAATTGATCAGCGCTATAGAAAGTAGGTTGGCTAAAATTTCTATTCTCAAGGAAATTCAGGAAAAAGTTGAACCAGTTTCTGAAAACCATGGAGAACTGCGAACGCTGAACGACCTCAAAAACTTTTTCGATGACAACGGAGCGATTGTAAAATTTGCGGAAGGGCAACATATTTATGTAGAAGGAGATCATGCCAACACCATTTACCTCATTTTAAAAGGCTTGGTAAAATGTCATAAATTAGATGAACAAGGCAAGGAATTAACCACGGCTTTGCACAAAGAAGATGATTTATTTGGCTACACCTCATTTACTGAAAACACCCCTTATCAAGAAACTGCCACAGCCATACAGCCTACAGAATTGGTAGGCGTTTCCAATAATGTATTAAAGGGAATTCTGAACACCAATCATCAGGTGACTATGGAATTGATCAACTTGTTGACCGAAGATTTAAAAGGCACTAAGGATCAACTCCTGCAAATGGCCTATAGTTCCGTCCATAAAAAAACAGCTACAACCATTCTTAAATTCGCCGAAAAGCTCAACAAAAGACCAGATGAAGCCATCCGCATTTCACGTAATGATTTGGCAAGTGTGGCCGGTATTGCTACGGAAACACTGATTAGAACCATGTCATCTTTCAGAAAGGAAGGCATCTTGGAAATTGAAGGTCGGAATATCAGAATCATTGATATTGAGAAACTTAAAAGTATAAGTTAATACGCTCCCAAAATTAGATATGATTTTTATCATTTTTTAAGGCCTTAATGGCATTTACATTTGTTCATGAAGATTTAACAAATGAAAAATATATTATTGCCCACAGATTTTTCAGATAACGCATTGAATGCGATGACGTATGCTTTGCATCTGTTTGAAGAATCGGCATGCAATTTTTATTTACTGCACGTCATAAAACCGAGTGATATAGCTCTCTGCGATTCACCTTACCTGGTCTCTAGCGTACCAGTGACGGATGTGTATACCCAAACTGCAAAAGCAAGGTTACGGGATTTAGTACATCAAATTTCAACGCTAACCACCAACAAAAAACACAAATTCTACACGGTAACGGATCATAATTTCTTGGTGGACGCCATCAGACAGCAGGTCAGCGAGAAAAAAATACATATGATTATCATGGGCACTAAAGGGGCTTCGGGACTCAAAAAATTGATTATTGGAAGCAATACGGGGGATGTGATTACCAAAGTACATTGCAACTCCTTAGTGGTTCCTGAAAACGCCAAATACACTGAATTAAAGGAAGTGGCCTTTCCTACTGATTTTTCGATGCTTTATAACATCAACATCCTTGAGCCAGCAGTGAACATTATCGAAAAACACGATGCGGCCATCCGGATTTTGAACATCAGCAAAAAAGATACGTCTCTCAACAGCGATCAAATTAAAAACAAAGAACTTCTAGAAGATTATTTCAGTAACTTGGACCATAGCTTTCATTTTCTGACCAACACCAAAGTTGCAGATGCCGTACAATGCTTTGTAGAAAGCCGAAATATTGACATGATTACCATGGTGGCCAAAAACCTAAACTATTTTCAACACATCTTATTCCATTCCAAAATTGAAAAAATAAGTTACCACACTGATGTTCCATTTCTTGTATTGCATTAAAAATCTCCATCTTCTCCTTTCACCCTAAGGATCTGATATTTATCATAGGTTTTGTCTCGTTTACTTTCTAAATTTATAAAATAAACACTTAGGAAACCATGAGAAATATACTAATACCGACAGATTTTTCAGAAAATGCCATGAATGCTGTGAGCTATGCACTCGAACTTTTTAAATATGAAAAGTGCAATTTCTACCTCATGCATGCTTACCAAGACGCGATCTATCAGGAGACTATAGATGTCACGCGAGACAATTTGCACGACGTGACTACCCAGGTTGCACAGAGATCAGCGGAACAACTGGAGCTTATTTTAAAAGAGATCAATGACATTTCTCCAAATCCGCAGCACACGTATATCACGGTGTCTTCCAATAATATTCTTATTGATGAATCTGATAAAATTGTAGATGAGAAAAACATCGACCTTATTGTGATGGGAACAAAAGGAAAAAGCAACGACAAAAAAATCACTTTTGGAAGCCAGACCTTGCAAGTTTTAAAATATGTGAAATGTCCTGTATTGGCAATACCCGAGAATCAGACCTACTCACAACCCAAACACGTGCTCTTCCCTACCAACTACCTCATCCCTTACAAAAGGAGAGAGCTTAAATTATTTTGCGACATGATAGCTCCATACCGTTCAGTGGTTGATGTGGTTTATATTTCTAAAAGCTCAAAACTATCCATTAGACAAGAAGACAACCAACGTTTTATGAAGGAAGCGCTCTGTAAAAATGAGGTTAATTTTAAAACGATAGACAGCAAAGATGTGGTAACGGCTATTGAAGCGTATGTGGCAAACCATCCTATCGATATGCTGGTGATGGTGAATACCAGAGAATCATTTTTAGAATCGTTCTTATACCCTTCTCGTGTGGATCAATTGAGCTTAAAACTCAACGTGCCATTTTTTGCCATGCAAAACATAAAGAGAGACGCCTAACACTTTAAAATACAACCAATGAAAAACATACTCCTACCCACTGATTTCTCGGAAAATTCATGGAATGCCATTGTTTATGCCATGGAATTGTTTCATGACGAGGTGTGTACATTTTATCTCCTGAACACCTATACGCCGGTAATTTATCATGTAGAATATGTGCTGGGCTATCCTGCGCAATTTGGTTTGGAGGACACCATCAGAAACAGTGCGCAACAACAATTAAAGGGTTTGAGAGCGCGTATTTTTGAAAAGTTTGGACATAATCCCAAACACGATATCCAGGAGATGGCTAGGTTTGACAACCTCATCTCCGGAATAACCGGATTTATGGAAACGCATACCATTCATATGATTGTGATGGGCACAAAAGGAGCCACGGGCGCAAAAGAAGTACTTTTTGGATCGAATACTGTGCACGTCTTTAAAAATGTGAAATGTCCGGTACTGGCAATCCCTGAAGGATTTGCATATAAAAAACCGAGCGCCATTTTATTCCCTACTGATTATGGAATTTCGTACCAAATAAATCCATTTACAGCACTACTGACTCTTGCCCAAAAGCAGGAGGCCACTATACACGTGCTACACGTACTAACTACCGTATGCACTGAGGCACAATTCAATAATAAAGCACGCTTAGAGCACTTATTGTTACCGGCAACGTATCAAATTCATGAAGTTCAAGGCAACGATGTGATGCAGGCCATTCTTAATGTTCAGGAACACTTTGCCATTGACCTGTTGGTCATGATCAACAATAAAAAATCATTTTTTGAGAATATATTTTTTAAATCGACCGTCAACCAAATAGGGTTTCATTTAACCATACCTTTTTTGGTAGTCCCGTCTGAAATTAACAATCCAAACTAAAACACTATGAAAAAGTCTATTTTAATACCTACTGATTTTTCAGAAAACGCATGGACCGCTTTAGACTATGCTACAAAATTATACGCTAAGGAAGAATGCACCTTTTATTTTCTGAACTCTTATTATTTTTCGAATGCACAGTCAAGAACGTTTATTACCAGTCATTTTATCGCGTCCCTTAAAGAAGCATCTCAGCGTGATTTAGCTGCTTTAAAAACCAGAGCAGATAAGGATTACAGCAATCCGGGACACACTTTTAACATAATTATTAGTGGTGACGAATTGTTATATGCCATCAAGAATAGCATTGAAAAATATCATATTGACATGGTTATTATGGGCACCAAAGGGGCTACCGGCGTAGACAAGTTTTTCTTTGGAAGCAATACCGTAAAAACCATACAAAGTATAAAAAGCTGTCCTGTAATGGTCGTGCCTGATAACAACTCATTTAAGGCGCCTAAACATATTGCATTTCCGACAGATTTTAACCGTCCGTACGATCTTGCCATGCTGAAGGTTTTGGAGGATTTTGCCGCACTTCATGATGCCCATATCAACATTTTACACATTAATGTTGAAAAATCCCTAAGTGACAAACAACAAAAAAACGTCGACATTTTAAAAGATGTTTTTAAAGATCAAAAACACAGTTTCCATTGGATGCCCGCCTACTCTACCAAAGCTGAAATTATCAACGATTTTATAAAAGAACTCCATGTTGACGTTTTAGCCATGTTCAATTACAAACACAGCATTATAGAGAATATGACCAAAGAGCCTATAATTAAAAATATCGGGTACCAACCCATCATTCCATTCTTAATTATTCATGTTGATAACTAAACTATTTAGCCACCATCACCAATAGATTAACCCTCAAAAAAAAACTCATGAAACGTAGAATATTGTTACCCACAGACTTTTCGCTCAATGCCAAACAAGCTATTGACTATGCTATTGAACTTTATAAAGATGAGCTTTGCATTTTCTACCTTCTAAATGTGTTTTTTATCGACTCCAACAACATTGAAAGCCTCATGAATATGGAGCCCGGCAATGCATTTTACAAAACTTCAAAAGCGGAATCCAAAAGCGGATTGGACAAGGTCATGAGCACGTATGTATTTGGAGAAAAAGGAAACCCAAAACACAGTTTCCAGACCATTTCCATCTGCAGCCATCCTTTAGACGCCATTACTAAGGTGGTAGAAGAAAAAGACATTGAGCTAATTGTTATGGGGACGCGAGGCGAAACAAATTCCCGCAGCAAAATTTACGGCAGTACTGCCTTAAGTGTTATGGAAAAGGTTAGAACCTGCCCTGTTCTGGTAGTGCCCCAGTTAGCAAAACTAGATCTTCCCAAAGAAATTGTTTTTCCTACAAGCTACAAATCACACTTTAAAGGCACTAACTTAAAATACATAATTGACATTGCAAAACGGTGTGATGCCTCCATAAAAGTCTTGCATATTTTAGAGGAAGACGCACTGAATACACAGCAATTGGCCAAGAAAAAACAATTGAAAGACTATTTATATGACGTCAACTATTCGTTTCATTTTTTAAGAAATATCTCGGTTCCTGCAGCCATTAATTGTTTTGTAGAAAGTAGGGAAAGTGACATGGTGGCCTTCATCAATAAGAAACATTCGTTCTTTGCCAGCATCATCAACCAACCATTGGTTAAAGGGATTGCCTACGATTCTCGCGTCCCTATTTTGGTGATGCATGACGCGAGACATTAGTGTTTAAATGCCGCTAGAGGATGAATAGACTAAGAGGGTTTAGCCTTCCCCGATTATCAATTTAGTAATCAATAGTAATGCAATGCAAGCTATGAATACCAATTATGAAATTACGAAATCCTCGGGCGAAAAGGTTAAATTCTCAATGCGTAAACTCCAGAATTCTTTAAAAAAATCAGGAGCAGATGACGCTACCATTAACGACATTATTGAAAAAGTACAAGACGAATTATACAATGGCATCTCAACCAAAGAGATTTATAACCGGGCCTACGCCCTATTGAAAAAGAGAGCGAGTTACCTTGCTTCAAAATACAAACTTAAAAAAGCAATTTATGAGCTGGGACCTACGGGATATCCTTTTGAACGTTTTATAAGTGAAATCCTAAAGTATTCTGGTTATGATACCCGTGTCAGTGAAATTATTAAAGGGTTTTGCGTACCCCATGAAATTGATGTGGTCGCTACAAAAAATGGCACTTCAACACTAATAGAGTGTAAATTTCATAGTGAAGAAGGCAGGAATTGTAATGTTAAAGTTCCCTTGTATATCGCCTCCCGATTTGCGGATGTCAAGAGGCACTGGGAATCTAAACCCCATGACACCACTTTAGATATGGGTTGGGTGGTGACCAATACACGATTTACTAAAGATGCTTTGCAATATGGTAACTGTAGTGGTCTTTATCTCCTAAGCTGGGATTACCCTCACCATGATGGTTTAAAAGACCGCATAGACCGGTTGGGTTTATACCCTATAACCGCCTCCACTTTACTGAGCAATCGGGAAAAACAATTTTTACTGAGTAGAGATGTCGTCCTCTGTAGAGATCTGATAGACGATGTATTCTTCCTGGATCATCTGGGTATTTCTGAAACTCGTCAATCGAATATAAAGAAGGAAATCAAACTCCTCTGTAAACTATAAACCTATGGATCCACATGTAAAAGTTACTTTTTTGGGCGCCTCGAGCGTTGTCACTGGTTCAAAATTTTTTATTGAAACCTCTGAAAAAAATATTTTGATCGATTGTGGAATGTTTCAAGGACTAAAGGAATTGCGCAAACTCAATTGGACGCCCCTACCTATTGACGTATCAAGTATTGATGTTGTCCTAATTACCCACGGTCATTTAGACCATGTGGGCTATCTGCCACGCTTATTAAAAGAAGGCTTTAAAGGGAAAATAATCGGAACAGCACCAACCTTGGCTATCGCAGAGATTATCTTAAGAGACAGCGCAAAGATTCATGAGGAAGATGCCGGTAGAGCTAATGATGAGAAATTTACAAAGCATACTCCTGCGCTCCCATTTTATACTTTGGAAGAGGCGGAACGAACAATTTTGCTTTTTCAATCCGAAAAGGAAGATCTGTGGATCAATTTATCAGAACATATCTCCTATCGGTTTCAGTATAACGGACATATTTTAGGGGCGACGTTTATAGAGTTGGACATAAACGCTAAGCGCTTTGTCTTTTCTGGTGACATTGGTAGAAGTGACGATTATCTATTGGAAAACCCTAAACGCCCTGAATGGGCTGATTATTTATTTATAGAAAGCACCTACGGCAATAAACTTCATCCTGAAGAAGATGTTGAGCAATTGCTAACTGATATTATTTTGGAAACCTTGCTTAAAAAAGGTAACCTCATCATCCCAAGTTTTGCCGTAGAACGCCTTCAGGTGCTCATGTTTATCCTTTATAAATTATATCAAAAGAACAAAATCCCCAACATTCCTGTTTTTGTAGATAGCCCCATGGGAAATAACGTATTGGATGTTTTTGCAAAGTTTCCAAATTGGCACAAGCTAACGGATTCTGAATACAATGCCATGTATAACCACGCCAACATCATTGAATCTTATAAAGAAACCTTGGGAACAATTGATGATAAACGCTCTAAAATCATTATTGCCGGAAGCGGCATGGTTACTGGCGGGAGAGTCCTAACTTATTTACAACAGCTCATTGATAAGAAGTCGACGACTGTATTATTGGTGGGATATCAGGCGGAAGGCACGCGTGGCCGACAGTTATTTGACGGCGCCCACGAAATTAAATTTGGTGGCAAGTATTATCCGGTAAAAGCGAGCGTTAAGCATTTGCAAAGTCTATCTGCCCATGCTGATCAGGAGGAATTATTAAATTGGATGCGTAAGATTGTGAATATTCCCGAAAAAGTTTATCTTATCCATGGTGAACCTTCCGCATCTGACGCTTTACGAGTAAAAATTAAGGATGTCTTTAATTGGAATGTGACTATTCCGAAACTTTATGATGTAGAAACATTTACCGTTTAAAAACGATAGCCATGAAAAAATTTGAAATACACAAATACGCTTATTCCGATAAAAACACTGAAGAACTTCAATTCAATTTAGCCTTTTACAACTCCCGCCTGGTGCTATTAATGGAAGAATTGGACTTTTTTAGACACCTGTTAGGCTCCAATATTTTTGACCCTAAAACACCTAATCTCTTTGAAGACATTGAATTGTTTAAAAAGCGTATAGATGCGCATGAGAAACAGACCGCGAGCCTAACTACTGCAGTTGAAAAACAGTATAAGGAAGTCCAACTTAAAGTAGAATGCGACGAATTATCTTGTGATAATTATTTTCTCAAGCAATATCATGATACCGAATTGGAGTTGGTGACGTTCTTAAATAACACCTCAGAATTAAAATCGGATATGATGGAATACACCAAAGGGCTCATTCGCTAAAAGTGTACAAAAAGCCTAGTTTCACTTTAAACCTTAGTTTAAGTGTGAAAAATAAGCAGGGGAAATTCAGCGTGTTTGCACATCTCAGTGGTGGCGGACCCCAAAAATAAACGTTCTAAAAATGTTTCACGATGAGCAAACAGTCCTATCATATCAATGGCGTGGGTTTGCAAATAAGTCCCAACAGCATACACCATAGGCACCTGCGCAATTTGATGGTATTGATAAGACGTACTATGCATCTGTGTATTCAGTACATCCGTATCTTGATCATGGACATCCTGTCGTTCAGTATCCTCAGTAAATCGCAATACATGCAATTTCAGTGTATGAGCTTGCAAGAATTGAAAAAAATCGGTGGCAGTTCTTCCAGACAGTAAATCTGGCGGATTTAAAGCCAATAAAAGTGCTTTGGGGTGTTGGTACTCATAATCCTTAGGAACGATTAATGTGTTGCACTGAATGTTTCGCACTATTTGTAATGTGTTACTTCCAAATATCACCTCCTTGGCGCCTGTAGCACCGCTAGTACCCATTACAATCAGCTCGATATCATTAGAAGTGACATTCTGCTGGACCGCATCAATCAGGGAATCATAATCTACAATAACTTTAAAACTGATGCTTTTAGTATCAAATTCCGATTCCAACTCGGCGACATAATCAATTAGTTTTAGTCGGTTTTTATTAACAAGCGAATCGTACAAACTTGTGGTCGCTTGAGATACAACGTCATCCGTTATGTAGGCGGATGAATCTTGGACACAAAGGACATGAAAGGTGCATTCTGTGTTAGAAAACAGCTGTAACGCATAGGCTATAGCGTTTTTGGAAGGATCGGAAAAATCAGTTAATAACAGAATATTTTTCATGACAGGCGTTTTAATTTTATAAATGTAATAAAATCAGCAGCCTCATCATATGATATAAATCAGACAGCTAAGCACTTATAACCAAAAAAACCTCGTTTGATAAATCATCATACAAGGTTTTTGTGATGTGGTGTGCCGTTAAAGTAAGCGTACTTATTTAACCAACAACCTTATCATATTAATTGGGCATTTCAATAAAATAATCCTTAAATCGCCACTGGGTAATGCCGCCTTTCAGATCGTAAATCATTACGAAGCCAGCATCTTTCAACTTTTCAGCGCACTTTTTACTGCGCCCGCCAGATTGGCAATATAAAATAACTGGTTTGGTTTTATCCAATTTTTCAATATCTTTTTCAAAAGTAGGCGAATTGAAATCGATGTTTTGAGAATTTTTAATAAATCCATCAACACGTTCTTGTTCCGTTCTTACGTCAACCAATTGCACATCTTCCAATTCCATTAAATCTTGCATTTCCTCAGGGGTAACAAGTTTTATTTCGCCTTCAAGATCATTTTTGCAACTCGTCAAAAACGAAGCCGTAACCACAAAAAATATTAGTAAAAGGCTTTTCATAGGGTATAGTTTAGTTTCCTTATAAAGAAAAAAATCGAGTTTTATTGTGTTGATTCACCTTTCCAATTACTGAATCCACCCATTAAATTATAGGCTTTATCGATGCCGAGTTGGTTCATTATAGAACAGGCTTGACTACTCCTACCGCCAGATCTGCAGTAAACGTAGTAGTTTTTATCCGCATCCAATTCTTTAAGTGCATCTACAAATTCCTGCCCTTGATGGATGTCTAAGTTGATAGCACCAGGAATATATCCTTCACTCACTTCTTCCGCTGTGCGTACATCCAAAATTACTGCATTATCGTCCTGCTCTAATTGCGAGGCCCAATCTTCTTGTGTTAAATCTGCCATAAGTATTCGTTTTGCTTGATGCAAAATTAACGTTTCTTTAGGATAAAGACAAAAAAATCCGAAGCGTTACGCTTCGGACAAATTATTTAACGGTTGATGAACTTCCTTCCTCAATTCTGCTTCCACCAATTGAATATCTAATATTTTATAGAACAACCAATAGCTCGAGTTTGCGTTTCTTTAATAGGTTGGCCCGCCAGGAGCGATTCGACAGCGTTCTCGACATATTTGTGCTGCACTGCGCTTGCATCCTGATAGTTCTCATCAATGGCGCCAATGTATTTTACCTGATTCCCGTTAGTGGTTTTCTGTAACACATATACCTGTGGCGTTTTGGTGGCACCATATTGGGAGGCTGTTTTTTGCCCCTCATCCATGACGTAAGGAAAAGTAAATCCTTTTTGCTGAGCACGCCTTTGCATGGCTTCCATAGTATCCCCAGTTTGCAAGGTTGGATTATTGGGCATAATGGCAATTACTGGGTATCCTTTACTGGCGTATGTTTTGTCTAGAGCAAGAATACGATCCTCATAGGCCACCGAATACGGGCAGGTGTTAGATGTAAAAATGACGATAAAACCTTTTGCATTACTATAGTTGGACAAGGACACCATGTTGCCATCCACATTTTTTAGACTAAAATCAGAAGCAATGTCACCTATTTTATAACCAGTATTTACGGTGGCAAAGCTTGAGAGCAGCACTACGGCCGCAATGGCGATAATTCCTTTTATTTTTTTCATAAGATGTATATTGTATGTATGCCCTACACTTCAATAAACGTTCCATTATTGAAGGGAGTACCGCTTAGCTTTAATTTAAAAACTTTTGAAGCTCCGTTTCCAATTCTTCATAGGTAAAGGGTTGCTCGTAAAAAGCGCGTTTGCTTTTATTATAAATGAGTGTCGCTGGGATGGCTCCCGACCAATCGGGGTCGATGGCAGGAATCCAAGTATTAGAGTCGGAATCGTTTAAGACCACTACTCTCGATTTGATCTCATTATCTCTAATATACGGCTTTAAATGGGATTCGTATTTCTTAGGAAAATCTAGACTCACTAAAGTAACACTAACATTTCTGTCCTTATAGTTTTTATTGATGGCTTCAAAATAAGGCAATTCTTTAATACAGGGTGCACACCAAGTCGCCCAAAAATTCACAATATACGTACTATCCGATCTCGTTTTCAGCAATGGTTTTAAACCTTCATAATCATAAACTTCTAGCGTTGGCAATGCGATAATTTCTTTAGAAACTTCCACATCCTGTTGCTCTTGCTGACTCGCATCATGCTTACATGACGCCAGTAAAATGACCAATACTATACCAATTATTCTCATGCTATAAAAATATACATCCGTTGATCAGCAAATTTAAATTTAACAAAAAATTATATACTTGAAGCTTGTCAGTTTTACAAAATACTTTACATTTGTACATACAATTGTTGTACATGAAAGAGTTAGAAGACATCATTAAAACGAAATCAGAAATTACACTGGCAAAAAAAACGGTTTTAAACGTTTCTTTGACCAGCGTCAATTTTAAGGATGCCATCTCTAATGTCTTGAAACCTTTTGATATTTCTATAGAACAGTTTAATGTACTTAGAATCTTAAGAGGACAACATGGGAAGCCTACGAACCTTCAGGATATTCAAGACCGGATGGTGAGCAAAATGAGTAACACCACGCGATTGGTGGATAAACTGATTATAAAAGGTTTTGTAGAACGTTTTATTTGTGAAGATAACCGACGTAAAGTTGAAATTTTCATCACTAAACAAGGTTTAGAAGCCCTAAACATTATCGACCCTAAAGTGCTTTCGACAGAAACCGAACTCACTGAGATTTTGACAACAGAAGAACTGAACACCTTAAACACCTTATTGACCAAACTTAGAAAGTAATCGTATTGGGCCCAATAAATGCATGGTGATCAATTGAAAGCATTTAAATGTTACAAACAGAATTATTAATAACCACTATAAACTTTAACAATAAAAATTAAACATTATGAAGAGTACACTAATTTTAGTAATGGCTTTCGCCGCATTTTCTTTTACGACAGTAAAAAACGTCGACGTCATCAATGGTGACATTACATGGGTTGGCAAAAAAGTGACAGGTCAACACGATGGTAAGATTACACTTAAAGAAGGCAGCCTAAAATTTAATGATAACGACCAGTTGATTGGTGGGTCATTCATTATGGACATGACTACTTTAACGGTTGAGGATCTTGAAGGTGAATCTAAAGAAAAACTTGAAGGTCACTTAAAATCTGACGACTTTTTCAGTATCGCCAAACACAACACTTCAAAATTTGTCATCACTAAGGTTGAAGGCAAAAATGGCAAATACAAAGTTACTGGCGATTTAACCATCAAAGGAATCAGTTTTCCTAATACCTTTGACATGACGGTAACGGATAACAATACAGCTTCTGCTCAGTTGAAAGTGGACAGAACAAAATATGATATCAAATTTAGATCAACTAGTTTCTTTGAAGGATTAGCAGATAAAGCAATCTATGATGATTTCGATTTGAACGTAAAGTTGAAGTTTTAAGTTTAACTTATAATTAAAATGAATCCTGTTTCGGCAGGATTTTTTTATATTTTGTTGCCAAATTGTTTGAAACTAAAATTTTCATTTCTATATTTGACAAAATAATAATTATGTACACAATTTTAAATCATACTTGGTGGTGGAACTTTTCGAAACAACATTCGTGAGGTAACGCTATTGTATATTTAAATTTAATATAAAAAAGGCTTGTCATTCACGACAAGCCTTTTTCATTTTTAATACTCAAATAAACTTATGAAGACCTTTAGTCTATACACACATCATAAAAAAATACTTGCCGACACCATTACACCGGTAAGCATCTATCTAAAAATTAGGGACAAATTCCCCAACAGTATGCTCTTGGAAAGTAGTGACTATCACGCCAACGATAATAGTTTCTCCTATATCTGTTGCAATCCCATAGCCTCAATAAAAGTTCAGGATGAAGTGATTACGGAAACCTTTCCAGACAAGAGTCAATTGACCCAATCCATTACTGCAGAGACTGATGTGGCTAACGTAATCCATAAGTTTACCAAACGATTTAAAACCCATACTGAAGACCAATTTAAATTCATCAACAATGGGGTGTTTGGCTATATTGCTTATGATGCGGTCCGTTATTTTGAAGATGTAGAAATCACAAAAAAAGAAGGCCATCAAAATATTCCTGATATTTATTATGCCGTGTATCAAAATATCATCGCCATCAATCATTTCAAAAATGAGGCGTATGTATTTGCACATTGTTATGACACTGATAATAATATTGATGAAATATTACAGCTAATCAAATCGAAGAACTTTGCGGCGTTTAATTTTTCTACTGATGGAGCCACGACTTCTAATCTGACAGATGATGAGTATAAAGAGAATGTGGTGCTTGCCAAAAAACATTGTGCTAGAGGTGATGTCTTTCAATTGGTACTCTCTAAAAAATTCTCGCAACAATTTAAAGGTGATGAATTTAATGTATACCGCGCCCTAAGAAGCATCAACCCATCCCCTTACCTCTTCTATTTTGATTACGGCGATTTTAAGATTTTTGGAAGTTCGCCAGAAGCGCAATTGGTCATCAATAAAGATAAAGCAGAAATCCACCCTATTGCTGGCACCTTTAAACGAACAGGGAATGATGAAAAAGATGCAGAGTTGGCCAAACAATTAGCGGTAGATGACAAAGAGAATGCCGAACATGTGATGTTGGTCGATTTGGCGCGGAACGATTTAAGTCGCCACGGGAGCCAAGTCACCGTTGAAAATTACAGAGAAGTCCAGTTTTTTTCTCACGTGATCCATCTTGTGAGTAAAGTGACAGGGCAAAAACATAAAGACACAACAACCATGCAAATGGTAGCAGACACTTTTCCGGCCGGAACTTTAAGTGGGGCTCCGAAACACAAAGCCATGCAACTCATTGAAAAGTACGAGAAAACAAGTCGCGATTTTTACGGTGGCGCCATCGGGTTTATGGATTTTGAGGGCAATTTTAACCATGCCATAATGATCCGAACGTTTTTGAGCAAAAACCATCAACTGCATTGGCAAGCGGGTGCCGGAATTGTTTCAAAATCGAACCCTGAGGATGAATTACAGGAAGTGTACAACAAACTAGGAGCCTTAACGAAAGCCATCGATATGGCCAAAGAGATATAATTATGAAAAAAGTATTAGTTATAGATAATTACGACAGTTTTACCTACAATTTGGTGCATTATTTGGAAGATTTAGGCTGTGAAGTTACGGTTAAACGAAATGACCAACTGACTTTAGACGAGGTGGATGCTTTTGAAAAAATCGTACTCTCACCTGGCCCAGGAATTCCTGATGAGGCTGGATTGTTAAAAGACATTATAAAAACCTATGCCCCTACAAAAAGTATTCTTGGAGTTTGCCTAGGTCAACAAGCTATTGGCGAAGTTTATGGTAGCACCCTAATCAACTTAGACACTGTCTATCATGGCGTATCCACCAATATAACGCAATCAGTTACTGACGAAAGCCTATTTGATGGATTGGATAACACCTTTGAAGTTGGGCGTTACCACTCATGGGTCGTCGATCCCAATTTACCCGAGGTCTTGGAAGCGACATCTTTTGATGAAAACGGTCAAGTAATGTCCTTACGTCATAAAGAGTATGACTTGAAAGGCGTGCAATTTCATCCGGAATCGGTGTTGACGCCACATGGAAAGAAGATTTTGGAAAATTGGGTTAACCAGTAGACAGTATGCAGTTGGCAGTGTGCAGTAAGCAGTAAGCAGTAAGCAGTAGGCAGCGGCAGAAAGTCTGCAGATTACTGAGGACTGAGAACTGAAGACTGAAGACTGAGGACTGAGGACTGAGGACTGAGGACCAAAAAAGGCAGAAAATTTTTCTTAAAACAAAGTTTAATAAATAAAAATCTCCACTCTTGTGGGGAATACATATGAAACATATACTCAACAGACTCATCAATCAAGAAAGCATCTCTAGCGACGAAGCCAAACACGTGTTGGTGAACATCTCTAAAGGTGCATATAATCAAAGTCAAATTGCGTCATTCCTGACAGTATATATGATGCGAAGCGTTACCATTGAAGAACTACAAGGGTTTAGAGATGCACTTTTAGAACTTTGCTTACACGTCGATTTAGCCGATTATAATGGTATTGATTTATGTGGCACTGGCGGCGATGGCAAGGACACCTTTAATATTTCAACTTTAGCGTCATTTGTGACTGCTGGAGCAGGGGTTAATGTAACCAAACATGGTAATTACGGCGTATCATCCGCATGTGGATCCTCTAACGTTATGGAATTTCTAGGAATTAAGTTTACCAAAGACATCGATTTTTTAAAGCGCTCTCTAGATGAAGCGAATATCTGTATATTGCACGCACCACTCTTCCATCCTGCCATGAAAAATGTCGCGCCCATTCGAAAAGATTTGGCGGTTAAAACCTTTTTCAATATGTTAGGTCCTATGGTAAATCCAGCCTTCCCTAAACATCAAATGGTAGGCGTTTTTAATTTGGAATTATTGCGGATGTACGGCTATCTTTATCAAAATACAGATATCAATTACACCATTCTGCACGCTTTAGATGGTTATGATGAAATCTCATTGACAGGTCCCGCTAAAGTGATCCGAAATGCTTCAGAAACGATCATCACTCCTCAATTTTTTGGTGTCGAAACCTTAAATCAAGCTGAAATATATGGAGGTGATTCGGTAGCATCCGCTGCTAAAATATTTGTAGACATCTTAAACGGACAAGGTACCTATGCACAAAACAACGTGGTGTGTGCCAATGCCGCCATGGCTATCGCAACAGTGACAAAGAAATCGGTAGAAGATAGTTTCGGCTTAGCAAAAGAAGCTTTGCTGGACGGAAAAGCAAAAGCGAAATTTGAACGATTAGTAGGAATTAGTAGGCAGTGATCAGTATGCAGTTGGCAGTGGACAGTTTGCAGTCTAGACTGTGAAAACTGAAGACTGAAGACTGAAGACTGGAGACTGGAGACTGAAGACTGGAGACTGGAGACTGGAGACTGGAGACTAAAAAAAAAGAACCTTGAAAAAAATGAACATTTTAGACCATATTATCGCTGATAAACGTAAGGAAGTTGACCTTAAGAAATCCGTAATTCCAGTTTCGCAATTGGAGCAATCGGTGTTATTTGAACGTTCTACTTTTTCTCTTGCTGAGCGATTGAAAAAAAGTACTTCTGGAATTATTGCCGAGCACAAGCGCCGATCACCTTCCAAATCTGTCATCAATCAAAATCTGAATGTTTTTGACGTCGCTAATGGGTATGAAGCTGCCGGGGTGTGTGGGATGTCGGTTTTAACCGATGGTAAATATTTTGGAGGCTCATTAGACGATTTAATCCTAGCTAGAGCAAGTTGTCAATTGCCATTGCTCCGGAAAGAATTTATTATTGATCCGTACCAAATCATTGAAGCCAAGGCGTATGGTGCCGATGTCATTCTCCTTATAGCCGCTGTATTGTCTCATCAAGAAATCAAACAACTGTCAGAACTTGCACAAAGCTTAAATTTAGAAGTGCTTTTAGAAATTCATAATGAAGAAGAATTGCATAAATCGGTCATGCCAAGTTTGGATATGATGGGTGTGAACAATCGCAACTTAAAAACATTTGAGGTGAGCCTAGAAACCAGCAAAAAGTTGAGCACGCTAATTCCTGATGATTTTGTAAAAATATCTGAAAGTGGCATTAGCAACATTGAGGCGATTAAAACCCTGCAACCTTATGGTTACAAAGGATTTTTAATTGGTGAAAATTTTATGAAAACGGATAATGCAGGCGACAGTGCCACACAATTTATCAAAGATTTAAACAGGTAACATGAAACTAAAAATTTGCGGCATGACATATCAAGAGAATATCGCTGAAGTGGCCACTCTTCAATCGGATTATCTTGGCTTTATATTTTATGAAAAATCAAGCCGCTATTTTAATGGCACTATCCCAGAACTCCCAAAAGACATCAAAAAAGTGGGCGTTTTTGTGAATGCTTCGGACAAATATATTTTAGAAAAGGTAGCACAACACAATTTGGATCTCATTCAATTGCATGGAGAAGAATCGCCAGAATTTTGCGAAAATTTAAAATTAAGTTTAAGTGAGATCCATCAAAAACAAAAACACATCAAAATCATTAAAGTGTTTTCCATCAAAGATCATTTTAATTTTGATGTTTTAACACCTTATGAATCCGTTTGTGATTACTTCCTGTTCGACACAAAAGGTCAGCTTCCAGGAGGAAATGGCTATACCTTTAATTGGGACGTTTTACAACAGTATCCATCTACCAAACCATATTTTTTAAGTGGCGGTATTGGCTTGGAAGAAACGGAAAATATTAAAAATTTCAGGCAAGGTGAAGCTTCACAATACTGCTATGCAATTGATGTGAATAGCAAATTTGAAAGCGCCCCAGGATTGAAAGACTATAACAAATTAAAAGAATTTAAAAACCAGGTCAATTCGAGTGATTTTACAGCGCAGTAGCGCTATAAATTAGTATCGAGAAGCAGACGCAACGTCGCATAAAGTATTTAAAAGGAAATTAATCGGTTCAAAAGACATCTTTGAACATTAAATCATGAGGTTCCCACCAGGTGGGACTATAAATTATGACATACAATATTAACAATAAAGGTTATTACGGCGAATTTGGAGGCGCTTACATTCCTGAGATGCTCTACCCAAATGTGGAAGAATTACGGCAAAACTATCTTAAGGTTATGGCAGAGCCAGAATTCCAAGAAGAATTCAATGCCTTGCTCAAAGATTATGTAGGTCGTCCGTCGCCACTCTATTTCGCCAAGCGATTGAGTGTCAAATACAACACCAAGATTTACTTAAAACGCGAAGACCTGAACCACACGGGTGCGCACAAAATCAATAACACCGTTGGACAAATTCTGATGGCGAAACGCCTCGGAAAAAACCGGATCATTGCGGAAACAGGCGCTGGACAACACGGCGTAGCCACAGCGACTGTTTGTGCGCTTATGGGATTGGAATGCATCGTATATATGGGTGAAATTGACATCGCGCGTCAGGCTCCCAATGTGGCGCGTATGAAAATGTTGGGTGCTACCGTAATTCCCGCCCTTTCTGGGAGCCGCACGTTAAAGGATGCCACCAATGAGGCCATTCGCGATTGGATTAACAATCCAGTAGACACCCATTACATCATCGGGAGTGTGGTTGGCCCACATCCCTATCCGGACATGGTGGCGCGATTTCAGGCCATTGTTTCTGAAGAAATTCAATGGCAACTTAAAGAAAAAGAAGGCACTACCAAACCTGATTATGTAGTGGCCTGCGTTGGTGGCGGCAGCAATGCAGCCGGTGCTTTTTATCACTTTTTAGAAGATACTGAGGTCAAACTTATTGCTGTAGAAGCCGCTGGCAAAGGGGTGCATTCTGGAGAAAGTGCCGCAACTTCAATTCTTGGAAAAGAAGGCATCATCCACGGCAGTAAAACGCTCTTAATGCAAACCCCAGACGGGCAAATCACAGAACCCTACAGTATCTCAGCAGGCTTGGATTATCCTGGCGTTGGCCCAATGCATGCCCATTTATACAAAAGTGGACGCGCTGAGTTCGTCGCTATAACGGATGACGATGCCATGACTGCTGGCTTAGAATTGTGCAAAATGGAAGGCATCATTCCGGCTATTGAAAGCTCTCATGCCTTGGCTGTATTTGAACACAAAAAATTTAAATCTAGCGATATTGTGGTGGTGAGTTTATCGGGACGTGGCGATAAGGATTTGGAGACTTATATACAACATTTTGGATTATAACTTTTTTAATTTCCGCGTAGGCGGAAATCTTTCAAATAAACTATGGATGTTTTTTATGTCTACATATTAACCAATAAAAATCATTGCGTTCTATATGTGGGCCGCACAAAACAATTAAAAAAACGTTTGTACCAACATGCACATAATACCAAGAAATCGTTTACAGGAAGATACAATGTGCACAAACTCGTTTATTTCGAAACCACTAGATATGTTAATAATGCCATCCAGCGAGAACGACAGATTAAGAAATGGAATCGTGAATGGAAAATAAGCTTAATAAATAGCCTAAATCCAGATTGGAAAGATCTTTCAGAATATATAAGCGATTAACAATATTAAAATTGGAACATAAAAAATAAGATTTCCGCATTCGCGGAAATGAAAAATATAAATTCCCATGAACAGAATCAACAAGAAATTAAAAGAAGACAAAAAGTTACTTTCCATATACTTTACAGCAGGCTATCCAGATATCAACGACACTGTTGGTATCATTGAAAGCTTGGAAAAAAACGGTGTAGACATGATTGAAATTGGCTTGCCCTTTAGCGATCCTTTAGCCGACGGTCCCACAATACAAGCAAGTTCTACAAAAGCTTTAAAAAACGGCATGACTACTGAAGTTTTGTTTGATCAACTTAAGGATGTTAGAAAAACCGTAAGCATCCCATTACTTATTATGGGCTATTTCAATCCCATCCTCCAATACGGTGTGGAAGCTTTCTGTAAGAAATGTGCCGAGGTGGGCATCGACGGACTCATCATTCCTGATCTTCCGGTCGATGTGTACAATGAGCAATACAAATCTATTTTTGAAAGGCACGGCATCATCAACGTTTTTCTCATCACTCCGCAAACCTCAGAAGAACGCATTCGTTTTATCGATTCCATATCCAAAGGGTTCATTTACATGGTGAGTAGCGCCAGTGTTACAGGAAGTAATTCGGGATTTGGGGATGTTCAAACCGATTATTTTGAACGCATTTATCAAATGAAACTTAAAAATCCGCAAGTCATTGGCTTTGGTATTTCAGACTACAAGTCATTTTCTCAAGCCACCCAATATGCGAAAGGCGCTATTATTGGAAGTGCATTCGTCAAACATTTAACAACGAAAGGTAGTGATGACACACAACATTTCATAAGCTCCTTATTACAGCCACAAGAATAGTAGAATGCAGATTAAACCTAAACTTTAAGACAATCTTAATATTATTTTGACCATATTTTCTTAACTTATCAAAGAATTTAAAAACAAATAATCATGGGAATTATAGAAGATAATAAAAAATTTAAGACGACTAAAGAACAGACAAATCCGACGAATCCTACGGGAATTAAGAATAACAATGTCAATAAATATGACATTAATGATAAGACCATAAAAGATCAGCAATCAAAAAAATAATTGTCTGAGTAAAAAAAGCCGAAGAGACCTATTCTACATAAATTGAATAGGTTTCTTTTTAGTTACCAAAGTAGTATAAATACCACAACCAAGATGAATATACACTTAAAAGCAATCGTCATGATCTTTGCTCTAATGAGTTTCTCCTGCAAAGAAAATTCTACCGAAAAGCCGTTGCCATCAAGTTCAGAGACTGAATCTAAAACTTTAAAGGCTAATGAGCAGTGTTATTTGTACGCGAATAATAGGGACACCATTAAATTAATCTTGAAGGAAAACAAAACCTTGGTCACGGGGACATTACTCTTTAATTTTTATGAAAAAGACGGGAGTCATGGGGTATTTGAAGGCATTATGAAAGGTGACACTATATATGCCGATTATAATTTTGAAGCTGAAGGCACCAAGTCTAAGCGAGAACTCATTCTTCTCAAGAAAGATAATGTGGTACTTCAAGGTTATGGCGAATTAGAGGTAGACGCACAAAACACCACTGTATTTAAAGAAAATGCTACAATTACTTTTGACGATAAATTTCCATTAACTGCAGTAGCATGCGATACTCTAGATTATTAATATGCCTTTAAATATTGTTTTAATTGAACCTGAAATCCCTAATAATACAGGCAACATTGGCAGATTAGCCTTGGCCTCAGGTTCGCATTTACATTTGGTTAAACCTTTCGGATTTGAAATAACCGATGCTCGCCTCAAACGTGCAGGGTTAGACTATTGGCCGCACGTTCACATCACTTATTATGACAGTGCTGCTGACTTTTTTGAGCAACATCAAGATAAAAAAATGGCCTTTTTATCTAGCCACGGCCAAAAAAACTTTTGGGACATTCCATTTCAGGATAATTTATTTCTCGTTTTTGGTAAAGAATCCGTAGGACTTTCAAAAGATATTCTTGCAAAACATCCGGAGCAACTGTACAAAATCCCTTTATTCAGTGATCACATCCGAAGTCTAAATTTAGCGAATGCCGTAGCCATAGTCACTTATGAAGGCATTAGGGCATTGAAATAATATTTTTAAAAGTAGTCTTCCTGAGAACTATATTTGCAACTTATAACAAACACATTTATCATTACATCACTTTATGAATGACATTGAAAATATCGAATTAAAATACTTGAATCTTGACGATTATCAAGAACTGAAACAAGCCATGATCGAATCCTACACGACCATGCCAGATGCGTTTTGGAGAGAAAATCAAATAAAAAAATTAATTGAAAAATTCCCCGAAGGTCAGGTCGTGATTAAAATAAACGATCAGATTGCCGGATGTGCATTGAGCATTATTGTCGATTATAATCAATTTGAAGACAATCATACCTATAAGGATATCACAGGAAATTACACCTTCAGTACACATACCAATGAAGGCGATGTTATTTATGGCGTCGATGTATTTATAAAACCAGAATTTAGAGGATTAAGACTTGGGCGTCGTTTATATGATTACCGTAAGGAATTGTGTGAACGCCTGAACCTTCGTGGTCTAGCTTTTGGCGGCCGCATCCCAAATTATCACAAATTTTCAGACACACTTTCCCCTAAAGAATATATCGATAAAGTAAAGCGGAAGGAAATTCATGATCCCGTTCTGAATTTTCAAATTTCCAATGATTTTCACCCTACCCGAATTTTAAAAAATTATTTAGAAGGCGACGCATCTTCTCAGGATTATGCGGTATTATTGGAATGGAGCAATATTTACTACGAGAAAAAGTCTAAAAAAGCCACTACCATTAAAAAAATAGTACGTTTAGGACTTGTACAATGGCAAATGCGTTTGTATAAAGATATGGATGAAATGATGCAGCAAGCAGAGTTTTTTATCGACTCCGTTTCTGGGTACCGCAGTGACTTTGCCTTGTTCCCTGAGTTTTTTAATGCGCCGTTAATGGCGGGAAATAACCATTTGTCTACGCCAGAAGCCATCCGAGAATTAGCCAAACACACGCCAGAAATGGTACAACGTTTTTCCAAACTTGCCATTTCCTATAATATCAATATCATCACTGGAAGTATGCCAGAAGTGGTGAATGGTCAGCTATTTAATGTTGGATATCTATGCCGACGGGATGGTAGTACAGAACGTTTTGAAAAATTGCATATCACACCGGACGAAGCAAGAGTTTGGGGAATGGTTGGCGGTACCAAACTTAAAGCGTTTGACACCGACTGTGGTAAAATTGGGATTCTTATTTGTTATGATGTGGAGTTCCCTGAACTAAGCCGTATCTTAGCAGATGAAGGTATGGATATCCTATTCGTACCGTTCTTAACTGATACTCAAAACGGATTCTCACGGGTGCGCCATTGTGCCCAAGCACGAGCTATTGAAAACGAATGTTACGTTGCGATTGCTGGAAGTGTGGGGAATTTACCAAATGTTCAAAATATGGACATACAGTACGCCCAATCTATGGTATTTACGCCTTGCGATTTTGCATTCCCAACCAACGGTGTTAAAGCGGAAGCCACTCAAAATGCGGAAATGATCCTCATTGCCGACGTGGATATTGACCTTTTAAGAGAACTCAACCAATTTGGTAGTGTGAGAAACTTAAAAGACAGAAGAACAGATTTATTTGAACTTAAAAAGAAATAATTATGACCTATCATATGATTATCAATAGTGTTAAAACTGTTGAAGAATTCGAAGACGCATGGACCAATGCGGATTATATTAAACTTTTGGAATTGTTCGGATTTCCGGATGCCAAAGACTCTAAACCTACAGAGCTGAAAGACCTGCTTTTTATGGCCATTTCAGATTTTGATGGCCCAGAAGCGGCTGCCATTTTATTGGATTACAAACTTTCTGAACACCTTAACGAAGGCCAAATTGGACAAATGTCCCATGACATGCTTTTGGATAAAATTTCAGAAGAATACAGTGACATTAGCTTACACCATGAGCTTTTTAACATCAATCAATTATTGCACAAAGCCTACAATGGGACCTTTCCAAGCGCTAAGGCAACAGTAATTGAATTTGAAATTACACCAAATAAGGAGGTCAACAAAGAAGTGGTTTTAAAAGTATTGGACCAAACCTTAGCAAACAATAGCGTAATTAAACGTCTTTACGCTGACCAATTGGCCGGTAAAGAGGCTTTCATAGAAGCCGATGATATTGTGTGGGAATTGAAAGCTAAGGGCGACAACTCATACATTCTAAAAACATCAGAGTATTGGATCAGTCGTGACGAATTTAAAGACGCCGAATTTGACGCCACCATCGAGCTATTTGACGAGGAGGAAGATTAGTTTTTTTATTATAGAATTAAGACCGCTGCGCTGTTAGAATTAAGAATCAAGATTGTTTGTGCAATGTATATTTTATGTACTGTTAAAATTCGTGTCAAAAAAGAATCAAGACCGCTGCGCTGCTAGAATCAAGAACCAAGACTGTCTGTGGGAAATGAAGGTTTTATGGACAGTTTAAAATTCGTATAATTCGTGAAATTCGTGAAATTTGTGTCAAAAAAGAGCCAAGACCGCTGCGCTGTTAGAATCAGGAATCAAGACTGTTTGTAGAATACGTATATTTTATAGACAGTTTAAAATTAGTGTGATTCGTGAAATTCGTATCAAAAAAGAATCAAGACCGCTGCGCTGCTAGAATCAAGAACCAAGATTGTCTGTGGGAAATGTAGGTTTTATGGACAGTTTAAAATTCGTATAATTCGTGAAATTCGTATCAAAAAAAAATTAAGACCGCTGCGCTGTTAGAATCAAGAATCAAGACTTTTTTAATGGAGTACTTATGTTTTAAAGACAGTTTAAAATTAGTGGGATTCGTGAAATTCGTGTCAAAAAAGAATCAAGACCGCCGCGCTGCTAGAAACAAGAATCAAGACTGTCTGTGGGAAATGCAGGTTTTATGGACAGTTTAAAATTCGTATAATTCGTGAAATTCGTGTCAAAAAAGAATTAAGACCGCTGCGCTGTTAGAATCAAGAATCAAGACTGTTTGAGGAATATTTATGTTTTATAGAGAGTTTAAAATTCGTGGGATTCGTAAAATTCGTGTCAAAAAAGAACCAAGACCGCTGCGCTGTTAGAATCAAGAATCAAGACTGTTTGAGGAATATTTATGTTTTATAGAGAGTTTAAAATTCGTGGGATTCGTGAAATTCGTGTCAAAAAAACATCATCCATGTAAATCATATCAAAAAAATTAAAATCAATAAATGAAATACCTTTTCTTTAGTATATTTTTTATCAGCATCTACTTTACTCCTGCAGAAGCGCAGACTGCTCTAAAAGAAAGCTCAAAATCACCTTTAATGATTGGTGAGATTGTGACCATTGATTCTAACATTTTATCGGAATCGAGAACCTTAAATATATACTTACCTGAGAATTATAAAGTTTCTGATACTTTAAAATACCCAGTCATATATGTGTTAGATGGCTCTTTGAATGAAGATTTTCTGCATGTAGTTGGATTGGTTCAATTTTTTAATTTGCAGATGAATATGCCCAATACCATAGTGGTTGGCATTGCCAATATTGATAGGAAACGTGATTTCACTTTTCCAACAATTGATAAGAAATTAAAGAAAGATTTTCCAACCACCGGCGGTTCGAGAAAGTTTATCGACTTCTTACAAAAAGAAGTGCAACCTTACATCCATGCGAATTACAAGACGAATACTCAAAAAATGCTAATCGGCCAATCACTTGGTGGATTGTTGGCAACGGAGATTTTATTCAAAAAGCCAACACTGTTTACAGATTATATTATCGTGAGTCCGAGTTTGTGGTGGGATAATGAAACCTTACTTAAAGATGCTAAAATGTTTCTGGGAGCGCATCCTAAAATGCCTGTCAATGTGTATGTGTCTGTTGGTAATGAAGGAGAGATTATGGAACGTGAGGCAAAAACGTTAGCTGAATTATTAAAGAATTCCGGCAAGCCAAATTTGAAGGTCGAATTATTGTTTTTACCCAAAGAGAACCACGCCACCATTTTACATCAAAGTGTAAATGATACGTTCAAACTTATGTTTCCGTATACCGAAAAGTAAAGCTTCACACACTGCCTTGTCAGTTCGAGTTTTTTTTAAGCTGACGCGGAAGCGGCAGATTAAAAAATGTTTCGAGAACCGAGTACTTAGATATCTAGTTTCAGCGTAAACTCAAAGATATTTTAAAGCCGCACCTCTCTAATTCCAATAAAGAAACAATATATTAAAAAATGTATCGAGAACCGAGCAATAATTTTACAAGGGTAATGAAAACTCTAAAAATTATAAAGGACCGCCGCTCAATAATTCTATCTAAAAAGCAACAACTTTGAAAAATGTATCGAGAAACGCATATTTATTTTTGTTGAAAGCGGTAAATAAAAACAGATGAAAAAGTTCTTCTAGAATGAAGTACTATTCTTTAAAAACTCGTAAATAGAGAACATAATAATGTTTTGCGATCCAGCTTTAAATCAGATTTTTATTCTTCAACATCTTCAAATACATATACTCCACTTTTGTACGCGCCCAAGGCGTACGTCTTAAAAATTTAAGGCTAGATTTCACAGACGGATTGTCGTTAAAGCACTTAATATTTATAATTGTGCCCATATATTCCCAACCATAATGCGCTTCAAGATCTGTGAGAATTTGTTCGAGCTTTATGCCGTGTAAGGGATTATTGGGTTGTTCCATTTTTAATAGGTTTATAGTTGGGCTTTAATCTCAGAAGTCTGCTGGTTCGTTAGATCAAGAATTATTATTTAAAGTAGTTCAATTTTAGTTTCAACTTCAACTTCATCCGTCACACTGAGCGCAGTCGAAGTGCTTTCATAGATCAATAGAACGCGGATCACACTGATAAAGCTGATAGCACTGACTTTAATAAATTGAACTGATCTGAACTAGTTGCTAAAATAATAAAATCTACTTGGAAATGAAATACGGCAATGAAGTATCAATGCTAATGTTAAGCATCATCTCAAAACCTTAGTCTTCAGCCTCCACCAACGCTTTAATCTTAACCGCTTTCTCAAAATGATCCAACTGATGCGTCTCGATCCACCAGATGGCAGCTTCCATTAACAATTTAGGCGCATCATTCTTATTTGCAAAAAATGCATAAAATGATAATCCCACATCGGGTCCTTTAGAAGCAATCTTTGCCTCACAAACTGAAATCATTTTCTCTTTTAAATTCGTACTCAGCATAGGGAGGTATGAGGTGTGAGGTCTAGGGTTTACGGTAATTCGACAAAATTTTTCGTATTCGATTTCAAATTCAAATTCAAATTCAAATTCAATTTCAACTTCACCTGTCACACTGAGCGCAGACGAAGTGCGAACTCTTTATAAAAAGAACGCAGATAACGCTGAATAAACAGATTTTAAGGTGATTAAAAAGCACTAATCCGGTATTCTAATCAACCAAAATTTTAATGTGAAATCTACCTCAACTTCAATTTCAATTTCAACTTCAATTTCACCTGTCACTCTGAGCGCAGTCGAAGTGCGAACTCTTTATAAAAAGAACGCTGATAACGCTGAATAAATAGATTTTAAGGTGATTAAAAAGCACTAATCCGGTATTCTAATCAACCAAAATTATAATGTAACTTCTAACTCTACTTCAATTTCAAATTCAACTTCATTTTCAATTTCACCTGTCACACTGAGCGCAGTCGAAGCGCGAACTCTTTATAAAAAGAACGCTGATAACGCTGAAAAAAAGGTTTAAAGGTGATTAAAAAGCGCTAATCCGGCATTCAAATCAACCAAAATTTTAATGTGAAACTACCGCAAATTCAAATTCAACTTCAACTTCAATTTCAATTTCAATTTCAACTCTCTAATTCCGTCTCCTATTTCTGTTCCTATTAGCGCTACTCCCTGAAGATTGGTTATTTCCTGAAGATTTTCGAGCTTGAGGTCGGCTATTTCTGCCTTGACCTTGTCCTTGCTTGATAGGTTCTGTAGACGCGTTAGGATCTGGTTCAAAACCTTCTACAATTTCCATAGGAATACGTTCACCAATTAATTTTTCGATATCACGAAGAAATGAAGTCTCATCAGCACTTACTAAGGAGATCGCCAATCCGCTAGCTCCTGCCCTTCCCGTTCTACCAATTCTATGCACATAATCTTCTGCAATATTAGGAAGTTCAAAATTAATCACGTGTGGCAATAACGGGATGTCCAATCCACGGGCTGCAATATCAGTGGCAACCAAAACCCTGACTGTTCCTTTTTTGAAACCGTCCAACGCTTTCGTTCTAGCGCCTTGGCTTTTATTTCCGTGAATGGCCATAGCGGTAATATCACTACTGATCAATTTCTTGGTCAGTTTATTGGCGCCATGTTTGGTACGTGTAAATACCAGAACCTGTTCCCAATTGCCGTCAGAAATCAATTTGACCAATAAATCAGGTTTTAAACCTTTGGCCACGCGGTAGACTTGTTGGTCTATTGCATCAACCGTCGTGTTTTCAGGAGTGGCCTCCACTAATACTGGGTGATTTAAAATTTCATTTGCCAAGGCTTTGATCTCTTTAGAGAAAGTTGCCGAAAACAATAAGTTTTGACGTTTGGACGGCATGACTGCCATAATTTTCTTAATGTCGCGTAAAAAGCCCATATCCAACATACGATCTGCCTCATCCAAGACGAGAATTTCGACATTGGCAAGAGATATCAAACGTTGGTTATGTAAATCTAACAAACGGCCTGGTGTTGCTACAAGCACATCCACCCCATTGCGAAGTGTTGCCACTTGGGGATTCTGGTTCACTCCGCCAAAAATAACGGTGCTTCTAATATCTAAATAAGTACTGTATTGTTTGACGTTTTGGTACACCTGAGCTGCTAATTCGCGCGTAGGCGTTAATACCAATGCTCTAACAGGGCGCTGGCGCAAAGGTTGCCCTTGCGATAATAATTGCAGTAATGGCAATGTAAATCCTGCAGTCTTTCCGGTACCGGTTTGTGCCGATGCTAAGACATCTTTACCTTCTAATATTAACGGAATTGCTTTTTGTTGAATTGGTGATGGCGTTGTATAGCCTTGTTTGCTGACAGCTTTAAGTAAAGCATCAGATAATCCTAATGAGTTAAATGACATAAAATGTGTTTACGAAGCAAACACTATTAATTTAGGTCACTCCTTTAATTTTGGCAAAGGTACGTCTATTTTATTAAGCATCGCTTTACAGAATGCAAGTTTGTGCTAACCAGCTGACCCAGTAAAAGGTAACCATCTTTATTAATGAAAAAATCTATCTACATCTGAACCCTTAAACTTTTATATTCAGAATGTCTCCACAGATTGTTTCATGAAGTAGTGTTATCAAAAGTGATTTTTCATAAAATTAAAATGTTTTTATCTGCATATCCTTCTAAAAGATGGTGCTCTGGCTGTAGATCTGTAACCATCACATCAATTGCCGACAATGGACATACTGAATAATTATGTCTCACACAGAGTTTGTTGCTGGTTATGAGGGAAACCACTTTGTCTGAAGCATCAACCATCGCTCTTTTTATTAAAGCAATTTCGTAACCTTCATCAGTGATTCCTTCATTTAAAGTGATGCCACTTGCCCCCACAAAACATAGGTCGGCGTGTATTTTGGATAAGGTTTGAAACACTTCAATCCCGGTTGTAACTACGGATTTCTTTTGAATCTTTCCGCCAATAAATATAGTTTCTATATGCGGATGATCTGTCAGTTGAAGTGCAATTTCTAAACTATAGGTGTAAATAGTGGCTTTCAAAGTTTTAGGTAAGTTATTGACGAAAACAAGATTGGTCGTACCACCACTTACTATGGCAACCATACCATCTTCCAAAAGATGTATTGCTTTAGTGGCGATACTATTTTTGTGCTCCCTATTAAAGACTGCATTCTCATTATAATGAAACAATTTTTGAATAGATGATACTGCTCCACCGTGAACTTTTGTGAGCATTCCCTTTTCATCCAAATCATTTAAATCCCTACGGATGGTATCGGACGAAACATTCAAATCTAACGCTAGCTGATCTGTGTCAACTTTTCTATGTAACATGACCAGATCAATAATTAAACGCTGTCGGTGATTTTTTTTCATAATATTAAAAAATATATTAATTGTAAAAGGATAAAGATCCGAATTCAGATCTAAAAAAGTTGCCCGTCGCCAAAAGCATAATTATCCGTACCCTTTATTGATTTCCTAAATATACTGCATTTTATTTGCATATTTAACAGGGTAATATTGCTTATTTTATGCATTATTTCAAATTTTAAATTATATTTGATTCTAATTTATCCAAAACCAAATATTATGAAAGGCAAACTAATAGTGCATTTCCTATTTATTTTTTGCTTTGCGCATTTTACCTATGCACAAAGTTCAAAAATTACCGGAACTGTGACATCAAGTGATGACAACTTACCTTTACTAGGCGCCACAGTACTTGTTAAAGGAACTTCAGTGGGCACAACAACAGATTTTGATGGAAATTATGTTGTTGAAGCACCACTAAATTCAACCCTAGTATTTTCTTACGTTGGGTATCAAACCAAAGAGGTTAAGGTGACTTCTATTGCTCCGCTTAACGTCTCTCTACAAGCTGGAGATGAGTTAGACGAAGTTATAATTACCGCCTTAGGTATTAAGAGGGAAAAGAAAGCCTTGGGATATGCCGTACAAGCGGTAGAATCTGATGCGTTAATGGAAGGCAATCAAAATAATATGGTGAATGGTTTACAAGGTAAAGTTTCGGGCGTTACTGTTGTAAACTCAGGTGGAGCTCCAGGTTCATCTGCGGTGATACTAATTCGCGGGGGATCTTCTATCACAGGAAGTAACCAACCTTTATTTGTGGTTGACGGGATTCCGATCGATAATTCTACTAGTTCTAGTTTAGAAGTGGCTAGTACCAACAGAGCGTCAGACATTAACCCTGCCGATATTGAAAGTGTATCTGTATTAAAAGGACCTGCCGCTGCCGCATTATACGGAATTCAGGCCGCTGGTGGTGCAGTAATTATTACCACTAAGAGAGGAAAGGCTGGTGTGAGCACAGTAAGTTATTCTGGTTCTGTGTCATCTGACCAAGTCATTGGAACTCCAGATGTGCAAACAACCTTTGGAAAAGGAGCTCAAATCAGAACTCAGGACGGCATTACTTATGATCCAGAATCGCCTTTCTCTTTTGGCCAAACTTTAAATTCAGGTACGCCAATTTTTAATAACATTGAAGATTTCTATCAGGCTGCAACCACACAGAATCATAACGTGAGTTATTCTTCTGGTTCAGAAAAGAGCAATATCTACATGTCTATAGGAGATCTTTCTCAAAATGGGGTGATTGAAGGAACTAGTTATGATAAAACGTCTTTTAAGATCAACGCTAATTCTAATGTGTCGGATAACTTTACTGTCGGGATTTCAGCAAACTATATTACAACGGATATTTTAAGCAGTAAGCAAGGAAATGCCGCAGGTAGTAGTTTTGGAAGTTTATTAGCCTACCCTGGTGATGTGAATGCCAAAGAGTATCTCAATGCCGATGGGTCTCAAAAAACTTTCTTTTTAGACCAACAATTTGACAATCCTTACTGGAGCACAAACAACAGTCCAAATTCTGACGAGACAAAACGACTTATTGGAATCATCAGCTTCAATTACAATTTCTTAAATGATTTTAACTTATCCTATAAAATAGGTACTGATAACTATACCCAATTCAACAAAAAAATTACGGGTAACGGATCATTAATCGACACAAGAGAAGATGGTTATATCAGTCAATTTGAAAAAGACCACAGCAGGTTAACCTCAAATATCTTTTTGAGTTATCAAAAAGACATTACTGAAGACCTATCGTTTGATGGAATGATTGGTAATTCAGTCGAAGAATTAGATATCAGAACCACCTTCACCTCTGGAACTTCATTCCTAGCTCCGGGCATTTATAGTGTTGGAAATATTTTAAAAGAAAATCAATTAATTTCCGAGTTGATAACCAGAAAGCGCATCGTAGGTGTATTTGGGGAATTTAAGTTTGGCTGGAAAAACGCCTTATTCCTTAACTTAACCGGACGTAATGACTGGTCTTCTACCCTGCCTAAAGATAAACGCTCTTTTTTTTACCCTTCAGTAGGTATGTCAGCTGTAGTTAGTGATTTATTCAAAGTTTACGGCAATGATATTACATCTGATAAAGGCTTGTCTTATTTCAAATTGAGAGCTACTTGGGCTCAAGTTGGTAAAGATGCGCCTATTGGTGCTTTAGAAAGTTCATTGGGCACCAACATTAATGGTTTAGCAAGTTCAGCGTATACCTGGAATGGAGTGAATGTAGGAAATCCTAATTTAGAACCTGAATTCACTAACAGTTTTGAGATAGGAACTGATATCCGCTTTTTCCAAAACCGTCTTGGTTTCGATTTTACGTACTATACAAGCACCTCTGACAATCAAATTTTGAGAGACATCAGGGTACCGCCTACAACAGGAACGTTTTATGCTACTCTAAACGGAGGTTCAATTAAAAATAGTGGTGTAGAAGCCATGTTAAGATTACAAATGTTGCCACAAACTTCAAAAGTAAGTTGGAATTTGGACTTTAATTTTGGAGCCAACAAGAGTGAAGTTAAAGAATTGCCAGGATTCTTAAATGAAGTTTACTTATCTGACTCGTGGACCTTTAGAAATTCTGCGGCCGGCGCTGCTATTCTTGATGGTTCCTTATTTGGATTACGCGGAAAACGACCAGTTAAAAATGAAAATGGCGACGTGATCATCAATTCTAACGGATTACCAACCCTTACTGACCAAACTTACACGGATGTGAATAGAACACCGGATTGGACCCTAGGCATTTCTAACTCTGTAGGCTATAAAAACCTGAACTTATCTTTCTTATTGGATATTGTTCAAGGAGGAGAAGTTTACAACGCTACCGAATCAGCACTAGCCTACTACGGACTTAGCACCAATACTGTTGCGGATAGAAATCAGTCAGTGGTATTACCTGGTGTAGACGCCACTGGAAATCCAAACACAGTAGCGGTGAGCAAGGACCAAAACTATTATCAAAATTACTATTCTCAAAACTCTGAAAATTTTATAGAAGATGGTTCTTTCGCAAGATTAAGATATGTGACGCTCTCGTATAAATTCCCTGAAGCCACTTTAGAGAAATTATCGTTATCGGGTCTGGAAATTTATGCAACAGGACGTAATTTATTTACAATTACTGACTACAGTGGTGTAGATCCTGAAGTAAACACATTTGGTGCTGGCATCTCTGGTGCAGGTTCTATGAACATTGACAACCTAGGAACTCCTAACGTTAAAGGATTTGATTTAGGATTAAGATTTAGATTTTAAAAAATTATAATTATGAAAATTTTAAAATATACAGTAATAGCATTAGCAGTAATGGCAACATCCTGTAGTGATGACTACTTTGATGTAAACAGTTCAGAAACGGCTCCTACAACGAGTTCGCTACCGCCCCAATTCAGGATTCAAGGAGCTATTGAAAACACCACAGGGACTGCTCAATATAGAGGTGCAAGAGAAGTGATTGGTGTCACACAATATGCTGCGCATCATACCTCCGCCTACGATTCTAATTCTTGGACGAATACATTTACAACCGGACGTTATTTCTTATGGCAGAATTCTTACGTGTATGCGCTCCCTAACACGGCAGACCTTATCGTTTTGGGCGAAAGATACGATGCGCCAAATTATACGGCGGTAGGCAAAATACTAAGAGCCTACATCTTTGGCATGACCACCGATCAATACGGCGATATTGTTACGGAAGACACCTATGATGGTGAATCAAATATGAATATCACCCCAAAATTTGTGACCCAAAAACAAGCTTACCAAACCATCTTCACATTGCTTGATGAAGCAATTATTGAACTGCAACAAGCAAGTACTATTGGATTGAATGCTGAGGGCGGCGATGTGCTTTACAATGGCGATCAAGATAAATGGATTCGTTTTGCACACTCTCTTAAAGCACGCTACTTAAACCATTTAAGCAAGAAGTCTTCAGGAGATATGGCGTATAATGCTGATGCAATTATTACTGCTGTAGAAGCCGGTATCAATTCTAACGCTCTCAATGCACAACAAAATTTTGTAGGTGGCGAGGCAGAAAACCAAAGACAGCCATTTGCTGAAGGTGGTTATGGGTCTTCAAGATTTAGATACTTTTCTACGTTTTTCGTGAATTTATTGAAAAATCCATTAAACTTAGCTGCACCGGTTGAAGATCCTCGATTGTCAATCATTGTTCCTGAAGCTGTTAATGGTGGCTATGTTGGCTTAGATGTTGGACGTGGTTTGGCCGGTGATTCAGGCGATAATTATTCTGCTGGAAATGGCGGTTTTTACACGAGCCCCACAGCACCAACCTATATGATGACTTATAGTGAAGTGAAATTTATTGAAGCAGAGGCCCGCTTCCGTAAAAACGATTTACCAGGTGCATACGCTGCATTTAAAGAAGGTGTTCGTGCCGATTTAGAAAAACTGAACGTTCCAAACGATCAAATGACATCTTATTTAGAGATGTTAGACGCTGAGATAGGCGCTACCAAAATTGATCTGTCAGCAATCATGACCCAAAAATATATCGCGAATGTTTTAAATCCAGAAACTTGGGTAGACATGCGAAGAATGGATTATAGTGCAGACATTTACCCAGGCCTTAAACGTCCCGTTAATGTTAACCTTGACATTTTTCCTGGTAACGACGAATGGATTCAAGCCATGATGTATGAGTATAATGAAGAAGATCGTAATTATGTAAATATGCCTACAAATGATCCGCTTATTCGTTTAAAAACACCATTATGGTGGAATACGCCTGAATAATTGCAGTGTCATTTTTATAGTCTAAAAGCCAACGTTTAATGCGTTGGCTTTTTTATTGGTGAGATGCTGAGCTCATCTACATGATCCCTATAAAAAACTCTGAAATACTCAAGAATCAAAAAATCTTATTACCTTTCTAGCATCCATCAAATTATAACCAAAGATGTTTTTAAGACTCCCTTTTTTAAGTATTTATCTGTTTCTGGCGGTCACATGTTCCTGTATGGCGCAGAAAGAGCAGTCGTTAAAAGTCCTACAGTTTAATATCTGGCAAGAAGGCACCATTGTTCCTGGCGGATTTGACGCCATTATTGATGAAGTCATTCGTACGGACACCGATTTAATAGCATTGAGTGAAGTCAGAAATTATAATGATAAAAGCCTAGCCGAACGTTTGGTAAAAGCTCTAGCAAAAAAACGGCATACCTATTATTCAGAACAAAGTGAAGATTCTGGCATTTTTTCCCGCTATCCGATACTTTCACAACAAGCCCTATATCCTCTACATAATGACCAAGGATCTATTACAAAAGCCATCATAAAAGTCAAAAACACTGAAATCGCATTTTACAGCGCCCATCTTGATTACTTAAATTGTAGCCTTTATTTACCTCGGGGTTATGACAGTTCTACTTGGAACAAACTCAATAATCGCGTTACCGATTCCTAACCATTGCAATCGACAATTTAGCGTCCAAACGTGATGAAGCCATTACTGCCTTTACAAAAGATGCGATGGCAGAAAAATCTCTTGGCAGACTGGTCATTTTGGGTGGCGACCTTAACGAAGCTTCCTTTTTGGACTGGACAGAAAGCACTAAAAACGTATACGATCATAACGGTGTGGTAATGCCTTGGCATAACACATTACAACTGGACAAAGCAGGTTTTATTGATGCCTATCGTAAAGCATATCCAAACCCCGTAACCCATCCCGGATTCACCTTTCCGGCAGATACGCCTCTCGTGCCACTTGAAAAATTAGCTTGGGCACCTGACGCAGATGATAGGGACCGAATTGATTATATTTTTTACCTACCCTCTGATCAATTAGAGCTTAAGGAAGTTAAGATTATTGGACCAAAAGGTTCGATTGTTCGTAACCAACGGGTATTGGAAACTTCAGAAGATCCTATAGAAACACACGATGGGGTTTGGCCTACGGATCATAAGAATCTTTTAGCTGTTTTTGAACTGAAGGATTAATTTTGAAATTATATCATGTTGTTCCCAAACAGGTTCTATAAAACCCTTTACCGCATTTCATGTTTTAAGGTTATGTGTTTATAATATTAACTAAGTTTGATCGATGCAAAGGGTGTCCTTATACAATTGACCAAACACGTTCAAGGATGCATAAAAGTGAACTGATTTTTGAATTCGCCTGAACTCGGTTTTCTTCCATTATACACCGTAAACCTAGACTTCTCCGTAATCTGTTATAGTAATTTCAAAATGCACGCAAATCCTAATTTTATTTCTGATAGCACAACATGTATTTTTAGAGGAGACTTAATAAACACTACGGATTTTTAAATGTACAGCATTAAAAACAGGCATCTTATAGTGAAGATTTCCTGTTGAACGATTTATTTACCTCTAATTCAAAATATTAGATTAAATTTTAACTTCAACCAACCTTCAACCCTTATGCAGAAGTTAATTATTAATTTTACGCCTACAGGAATGATTCCCACAAAAGAGATGACACCTCACGTTCCTGTAACTATCAATGAAATTGTAGAGGATGTCCATCGTGCCTATGAATTAGGAATTACTCTGGCGCATATTCATGCCAGAGATGAAATTACAGGCGTTCCTACTTATAAAAAAGAAGTATATGCTGAATTAATATCTGGGATTCGAAAATATGCACCTGATCTCGTGATATGTGCTTCGCTAAGTGGACGCAACTTCAATACATTGGAAAAAAGAGCCGATGTCCTTTCTTTAAAGGGTGATCTGAAACCCGATATGGGAAGTTTAACTTTAAGTTCTTTAAACTTTAATAATGTGGCCAGTATGAATGCCCCGAACATGATTGAAGATTTGGCAAAAACCATGAAAATTAAAGGTATTGTACCAGAATTAGAAGTATTTGATGTTGGCATGATAAATTTTGGAAATTATTTAATGAAAAAAGAACATATAAAACCTCCTTTATATTATAATCTTCTTTTTGGTAACATTGCCTGCGCACAAACCAATTTGCTTCATGTAGGTGTGATGTTAAATGACCTTCCAAAAGATGCGCTGATTGCAATGGCTGGTGTTGGAACTGGACAGATGCTCATGAATTTCTTGGCCATAGCCATCGGTAAAGGCGTGCGTGTGGGATTAGAGGATAATATTTGGTATGATACAGAGCGAACCAAACTAGCAACCAATAGTGACCTCTTAAAACGGATCCATGTTGTTGCAGAGGCAAATAATAGAGAAATTATGACCCCTTCAGAATTTAGGACCATCATGAATATGGAACCTGGATATGGACGTTATGGTCGTGTTTATAATTGATCAATACTATGGAAGGAGATAAAACAGGGCTTTCATATCGTATTAAATGGCTCTCTAATATTATAAAGCACGGTTTGTTTTGGCATGGGGTACGGAACAATTTGGCAAAAATCGGCTTAGATTTTATGCCCTATTATTGGGTTGAGGAAGCTACCAGCCCAATTACGCCTCCACAGTTGCGTGGTGAAGACACCAATTTTCAAATTTCAATTTTTGGTGAAACTGAGATCAATCATATTAAGAATACTATTATTGGAATAGAGCAAAAGGATTTATTGGCAGATCTTAAAAATGGTGAAATCTGTATTGGGTTAAAAAACAATGGCCATATAGCCGCTTATATGTTTATAAAATGTAAACCCTTCACCTTTAGAAAACATCACTTCAACTTAAAACCAACAGAAAGCTATTTACATAGTATGTACACTTTTGAAGCTTATAGAGGTAAAAATATCGCACCATACTTGCGTTATCACAGTTATGACTATTTAGAAAAAGAGAACATAAAAACTTTTTACAGTGTTAGTGAATATTTTAATAAGTCCACAATTAAGTTTAAAGAGAAACTCAACTCAAAACCTATTAAATTATATTTAAGTGTCCGGTTATTTAAAAGATGGAGTTCTAATTTTACATTAAAAAGCTATAAATGAGCGTTTATTTTGTATTGAAACGATTATTGACTACTCATGTTTTAAATTCTAGAAAGCGGTTTTTTGAATATAATTCAAAAATGAATTCCAGAAGCAAAATCCAACGGTTTAATCATACAAACAAGACTCCACAACTAAAGTCCAGTCAAGTTGAAGCGGCTAAGTCTTATTTTAAATCTCAAGGCTATAATTTAAACAATACTTATTGGCACAGCTATTATACAGGCTTGAATAATGAATTTCATGTGGACTATATTCCTGAGGATCTTTTTAGATCCATACTATCTCCGAGGTTTAACGAAATGCGACAATGGCCATTTTTATTAGATAAGAATCTATCCTATATTTTATTTAAAGATGTTAACCAACCCAGTCGTGTTATACAGAATATTAATGGGTTTTATTATAGAAATAATCAAATTGTTCCTGAGCAAATTGCTATTGAAGCCTGCAACATAATTAATAAACCTTTAGTAATTAAACCAACAATAGATTCGGGTCGTGGAAAACAGGTCAATACCTTTACTATAAAAGCAGGGGTAACTTCTTATAAGAATCTTACCATCTCCCAGGTATTTAAATTGTATAAAAAAGATTTTATTATTCAGGAATTTGTTGAACAAAACAGTGCATTAAAGGCTTTAAATCCGTCATCTCTTAATACAATAAGAATAATGACCTATCTGAGACCTAATGGTGTTTATGTTTTATCATCGGTACTGAGAATAGGACAGCCAGGTAGCCAAACCGATAATTATTCTGGTGGTGGAATCATCATTGGAATAGATAAAAAAGGCTATTTAAAAAACATAGGATATACCAAAAAGGGAACGCTTCTGAAGAAAACCCATACAAATGTCCTTTTTGAAGGTTTTCAAATCCCCAACTATTCGAGTGTCATAAAAATGATCTATGCCATGCATCCAATTGTTCCTTATTTCAAATTTGTGTCCTGGGACATTGGAATTGATAAGACTGATGCGCCCATTTTTATTGAATTTAACACCTATAATCAAAATATTGATATACATCAAATTACTAATGGTCCTTTATTCGGAAAATTTACCAATGAAATCTTGGAACTAGGCTTAAAAACTTACTAATTCTTTTTATAATTGTTAATCACCTTTCTTCGCTTTCCAGAATTTAAAGCAGGAATTTCATCTACATAAGTAACAGCAACTTGAGCATCCTCTCCAAAGTCTGATTCAATATCCATGATCAATTGCTTTTCAAATGGAAAATTATCGCCTTGAAGGTTCAATTTAACTTCGTATTCTTTTTCACCTTGTTGAATAAATTGATATTGTTTTAATAAATGATAATAGTTGTAAAATTTTGTATAAATCACAAACGAAGAAATCAGCTTACCCTTTGAATCATAAATAAGATCCATCTGACGACCTTCAACATGCACGAACTCCATAGCACCTTCTTTATTCAATCCAAATTGTGCAATATCACCGGTATCATATCTAATTATAGGCATGGCATAGTTAAACAAATCGGTGACCACAATTCTGCCAAGCTCCCCAAGTTTAGCAGGAGCGTCACGTTCCAAATTTAATAATTCAACATGGTAACTTGCATGATTAACAACAAACCGATCAGGAGAATCTAGTGTTTGTTGTGCAATAATTCCAATTTCCTCACTTGAATACCTAGAAAGCACGACGGTATTAAGATGTTTTCCTAGTGTATATTTTGTGTAAGGATTTAGATATTCTGCATTGGCAATCGCAGAAGTAATACCTAAACCATTTAAAACAAGACTATTATTCTCCAAATATTGTGCAATCATTTCATAGGCAGACGCGAAGCCTAGTAATGTTTTTGTAGATTGTTGGTCAGATTTTAATAATCCTAAAAAAGTTTCAATGCTTTCATCAGTTAATCTGGAAATGTCAAATTGTAAAACATTCTGAAGAAAAGACTTCAATCTTCCCTTCTTGTTATGTCCACGCCAAACTTCAAGCTCGTATAACCGATTTCCAACATTAAAATTGGCTTTCCTGAAAAAATAAATCACATCTGCACGGTTTCTATGACGTTTATCTTGATTTTGAAATAAGAAAAAAGGCACTCCTGTAGAACCACTTGTTGAGACTTTAAAATTGGATTTGTCTTTAAACTCACTCGATTCAAACAGTTCAAAGTTATTTTGAATAGTGGTTTTTCTAATCACAGGAAAACCAGAAATTGTAGTCGCGGAAGACAGGCAATTGTAATACTGGGTCGTTTTGACCGCATGATCAAGTAAACGTCTTAAATGCGTATCTTTAATTTGAATGGCTTTATCAGAATTTGGATGCGCAACACAAAGTTCAATTTCATTTAAATTATTTTTTATTTTACCTTTTTTTAAGCTATCAAGTAACCAAAAGAACTTATTTCGTGCAACATTTAGAATCATGATTCGATGTATTTTACCTAAATAATTAGAACTGGAGCATCTGTCATTGTGGTTTGTATGGGCAACCCAAAAGCTACGTGTTAGTTCCTATGGATTCTGCAACTTTTGATGCTGTGCCTATATCAGAATGATTACCAATTGCTGTTTCCTGAATTAGAGTGTCTCCAAGCTGTCAGGCATACAAAACCCGCCCACTTTAGCTAGGACATTAACAACCGCATTTACCATAAATAAAGAATTTTTTGAAACCAACTATCCTCGAGGCAGAGCCTCGAGGAATTCTTTACGATTAAAATAGGTAATGATCGATGTCGTGCTTATCACCTGAATATACTAGGATTTATGGTTTTTAAAATAATATATCGTCAAACTACATATTTTCATCTACAAGACGATGAAACATTATTTATTTGATTCTTGTCTATTATTGAACAAAATGAGCAGCACTTCTAAAGAGGTGTGATGGTCTGCCGTTGTTGGTATTTTCCACCAACAACTCATCTCCATAAATCCTACGATTAATTGAAACTAAATATGCATTAATGATGTTGTTTATAGAGTGTATCAGGCAAAAAAACAGTGTTGTTCAAAAACACACCATTGACCAATATGTGTGTAAAAAACCCTCCATTTGCTACATACATTTTGCTGTTTCTGCCGTTGTTGGTGTTTTCCACCAACAACTCATCTCCATAAATCCTACGATTAATTGAAACAAAATATGCCCTAACGATGTTGTTTTCTGCCGTTGTTGGTGTTTTACACCAATAACTCACCTCCATAAATCCTACGATAAATTGAAACTAAATATGCATTAACGATGTTGTTTTCCGCCGTTGTTGGTGTTTTCCACCCTCAACCCATCTCCATACATTCTATTTCAATTGAAACTACATATGCCCTAACATATTGTTTATAGAGTATACCAAACATGAAAACAGTGTTGTTCAAAAGCACACCATTGACCTATACCTGTGTGAAAAAAACCTCCATTTGCTACATCCATTTTGCCGTTTCTGCCGTTGTTGGTGTTTTCCACCAATAACTCACCTCCATAAATCCTACGATTAATTGAAACTAAATATGCATTAATGATGTTGTTTTCTGCCGTTGTTGGTGTTTTCCACCAATAACTCACCTCCATAAATCCTACGATAAATTGAAACTAAATATGCATTAACGATGTTGTTTATAGAGTGTATCAGGCAAAAAAACAGTGTTGTTCAAAAACACACCATTGACCAATATGTGTGTAAAAAACCCTCCATTTGCTACATACATTTTGCTGTTTAGCAATTTAACCTTGGGTGTGTTTCATAACAGTCGCATCCGTATCCAAAATCAACTTTTATTCACTAAATTAGAAGCTGATTACAAATTATTCCACAATCCTAGTTAATACCATGAGAAACATTAAATCTTCTTTCGTCATCGCTCTTATTCTAGCGACCTCTCTTTTTTACCATACAAGTTTCGCACAGACCTACGGTCAAAACGGTATGGTAGTTTCTGACAATACGGTAGCCTCGCAAGTGGGTACCAATATTCTTAAAAAAGGCGGCAATGCCATTGATGCCTCCATTGCGACGGCTTTTGCATTGGCGGTCACCCATCCGCAGGCTGGCAATATAGGCGGCGGCGGATTCTTAGTCTATATGGACGCCAATGGAATGTCGACGACCATCGATTTTCGAGAAAAAGCACCATTATTGGCTACTCCAGACATGTTTTTAGACAGCGACGGTCAGCTTATAAAAGGCAGTAATCATGAAGGTTTAAAGTCGGTAGGTGTACCGGGGACCGTTGCGGGCTTGTATATGGCGCATCAGAAATACGGGAAGTTACCTTGGAAAGACTTAGTTCAGCCTTCTGTAGATTTAGCAGCAAATGGTGTAGAATTTTCGTACACCTTGGCCGAGCACGCCAAAAATTTTAATAAAGGTACGTATCCACAATTTCTAAAAGATTATTACCACAACTCCAAGGGAGAATTGACCAAACACGGTGAACTTTGGATTCAGAAAAATTTAGCGGAAACCTTAAAATTGATTAGAGACCACGGGAGAGACGGTTTTTATAAAGGAGCGGTCGCTCAAGAAATCGCTACGTATATGAAGGAGAATGGAGGCATCATCACGATGGAAGACCTCAACAAATATGAAGCTGTAGAACGCCAAGCCATCACTGGCACTTATAAAGATTACGGAATAGTATCCATGCCGCCACCAAGTTCAGGTGGTGTAGCGATTATAGAGATGCTTAACATCATGGAGCAAGCAAATTTAGATTCTATTGCATTTAACTCTACCGCTTATGTACACTTGGTTGCGGAAGCTATGCGTCGCGCCTTTGCCGACAGAGCCGAACATTTGGGCGATCCAGATTTCAATTTGGAAATGCCATTAGACCGATTAACCTCCAAAGCATTCGCCAAAATGCGCTATGATAATATTGATATGAATAAAGCTTCGGTTAGCGACACCCTAAAATTCGGACAACTCTATGACGGTAAAAATACCACACATTTATCAGTGGTTGACAAAGTTGGAAACGCAGTGTCGCTCACGTATACTTTAGAACAATCCTACGGTTCTGGATTAGGTTCTCCCAAATTAGGTTTTATTTTCAACAATGAAATGGGCGATTTCAATCCGCAGCCAGGCTATACGGACAGTGGTTGGTTAATTGGTACCGATCCCAACATTATTCAACCAGAAAAACGCATGCTCAGCAGTATGAGTCCAACCATCGTTACCAAAAACGGAAAACCATATTTGGTTATTGGAAGCCCGGGTGGACGTACCATTATCAATACTGTTTTTCAAACTATTTTAAATGTGATTGCCTATGATATGCCCATCAAAAAAGCGATTGAAACCATGAAAATCCATCACCAATGGTTTCCTGATGAATTGATCTTTGAAAACGATTTGATGTCTCCTGACACGAAAAAGACATTGGAAGCGATGGGCCATGTGGTTAAAGGCAGAGATAACCTAGGCCGTTTAATGGGCATCCTAATTCCCACAGATGGTACTGCATATATTGGTGCCTCTGATTCTTCCAGTCCAGATGGTGGCGCCGTGGGATATTAAATAGATTTTTAGCAAAGGATAACATCCGTGGGTGTTGGTAATTATTTGCTAACACCCATTTTTTTCTATGGTTATATGGGAGGTTTAGAAGGCTTTTACCTCAAATTTTGATATCTTTCCAAAATTATATTTTTTACAATGGACATTCCCTACTTCATCTTCACATCCTCTTATAAATTAAAAATTTGGCCAGATAGGTAAGAATTTCAGTGAAAATCGTAACTTTTACATACCAACGGCTACTCATAAAGTAACCGTTCAAAACCAACCCATATGAAAAAAGTCATCTGTCTTCTCTTTTGCTTTGCCATTTTTTCCACCACCTATTCACAAACCGATAAGCGCCTGAAAGGTCTTGAAAAAGATTTGAATGCCATTTTAGACGCCACTAAGGCTGCGGGATTTGCTGTTGCCGTGGTTAATGGTAATACCGTAATTTATGCCAAAGGATTTGGGTATGGCGATTATGATAATAAGGTGCCGGCAGATGCCAACACCTTATTCGCCATCGGGTCTTCTACCAAAGCATTCACCTCAGCCCTTCTAGGCCAATTGCGAGCGGAAGACAAATTATCTTTTGAGGACAGCCCGTTAAAATACATCCCCGAATTAAAATTCAATAACGACAATCTTAATAACAATGTCATCATAAAAGATTTGATGCGTCATAGTACGGGGCTACCCCGTCATGATTTAAGCTGGTATTTATTTCCTTCGACGGATAAGGATAGTTTGATTCAGCGTATCGCCCACCAAGAACCATTTACAGGTTTGAGAACACAATGGCATTACAACAACTTTATGTTTTTAGCGCAGGGTGTGATTGCTGAAAAAATTACAGGACAATCTTGGGAAGCGAATATCAAGAATCGCTTTTTTGAACCTCTTGGGATGTCACGTTCCCAAACCTTATTAAGCGAATTATTAAAAATGGACAATGCAGCATTGGGATATGAGTTTAAGAACAACAACATTAGTAAAATGGATTTCTATGACATTTCAGGGATGAGTCCCGCGGGTAGTATTTATAGTAGTGTTAATGACATTGCCAAATGGTTACAACTATGGGTCAACAAAGGGAAATTTAATGGAAAAGAGATTTTACCCGAAACTTATGTTACTGAAGCTACGAGTTCTCAAATGGTGATGTCGGGTGGTTTGCCTGAAGAAAAACTCCCAGACATGCATTTCGCTAATTACGGATACGGCTGGATTCTCAGCTCCTATAGAGGACATTACCGTGTAGAACATGGCGGAAATATCAATGGTTTTTCAGCGAGTGTTGCTTTTTACCCAAGTGACAGTTTAGGGATTGTAGTTTTAACAAATCAGGATGCCTCTGCCCTTCCAGGAATTGTAAGAAACACCATTGCCGACCGACTTTTTGAAGGCGAAAGAACCGACTGGACCAAGCGTTTTATTGAAGCTAAACAGAAAGCTGAAAAAATGAAAGACGAATTGAAGTTGGAAGAAACGGCTTCTACTCAAGTTAAAAACACGAGACCTTCACATATTAAGTATGACTATACAGGCACTTATGAAAATGAAGGCTACGGCAAACTAACTGTTACACTCGAAAACGATTCGTTATTTGCAAACTTTAAACGTGTCAAAATGTTTCTAAAACATTACCATTACGATGTCTTTAAACCTTATGAAGTGTCAAATAAAAAAATTGACACTACGGAAGCGAATCCCATGCATTTAAATTTTGCTACTGGAGATGGTGGGGACATCGTAAAAATGACCATGAAAGTAGAGGCCGCCCTAGAGCCCATCGCCTTTAAACGCACGCCAAATTCCATAGAGGTGAATAACTCTGACTTAGAACTCTATGTGGGGGATTATAGTTTGATGGGCGCCACCATAAAAATTTACATTAAGAATGATTCAGTCTTATATCTATTTGTCCCAGGACAGCCAGAATATGAATTGATGCCCACTGAAAAACACAAGTTCACCTTAAAAGCGGCAGATGGTTTTAAAGTCGAATTTTTAGAATCGGTAGATGGTATTAAAGAAATGAACCTCATTCAACCCAACGGCACCTTTAAAGCCAAGAAAGATTAAGCACCGCAAAAACTACAGTGATGTTATAAAATCTTCAAGAATGAAAAACAATCTATTTTAGATATTGTTTCAACTTTTCTATAGGGCTACTTTCTTTGTTTTTATAAGCATGAAGTGAGCTGCTTACCACTAAAATAAGTGCCGCCACTCCAGCAACATACGTTATACTAAGGGTCTCCTGATAATTGGCATATGCAATAGCGGCAAGCGCCCATGCGCCTACCAATGCAAACTCGCGCATATTACGCGACCAAGTCACCACAAGATTAATGATTAATGCTACAATGATCATAAAAATAGTCCACGCTACAGCTGACATTCCGAAGCCTCCCCATCCTATTTTTACAAGGTATGCCGCCACATTTACTATACTCGCTACGGTTACCCATCCACTATAAACCACAAAAGGCCACCATAAAAAGGCAATGACGGATATGGGCGCATCCCAAAGTTCCATCGCATTATTCACGACAATTTTTAATAACGAGAATAATAGTAGGAAAATGAAAATACAAGATATTCCGGTATAGCCATAAATCCATAAGAATACCCACGCCGAATTGGCTAAACAAGACACTACAAACCACCAGCCAATTTTTAATATAAAATCGTCATTTCTAACCTTTACAAACAAACTTCTACCCTGATAGACGATAAAACCAAGTAATAGTAAATAGATAAAACCCCAAATGGAAAAGGCATATCCGGCGGGTGTAAATAAAGTGTTAAGCTCTTTTGAAACGCCACCAATAGTGCTGTCATTTATGAGTCCTGTGTTAGAGAGGTAATTAATAATGATAGTGGACACAAGTGCAATACCATTGCTTATTTGCAGAACTTTTTTCATAGAGGATAATCCCAATATTGGGAAAGTTAGTGGTTAGTTGAGCCTAGTAAATAGTCCATATAAATGTACGAATTACATTGTAGTAAATTAACACTTTTAAATGACCTATTGACTCAAATAAACTCGAGGTACTGCAGCACTCTAAAATCGAAGGTATTGAAATTGGGGTTTTTAGCCTTGAGATGTTGGTATAAAGGCATTCTGCTGATGGAGATATTTGCAGCCCCCGATCCTGAGGTTAAAGAAACGGTTTTTATGATTCTGCTGTTCAACTGTTCTACTGATGTTGTACGAGATGATGTTAATTGCTGAGGAAGTACAAACTCATGTATTCGAGGCACCTCATTGGAAACCACTCTTAGGTGTAGCCCATACGTTTTCAGATGTCGTCTAAAAAAATATTCTGGACCATTTTTACTGTTTCCACCTGTAAAAAGTAGTGTTTTAATATTAGGATAATCCCGCAAATAGCCTACCAAATCTCGTAAACGGATGTTAGTCATGCCCAAATCTGAAGCATCAATTTTTTGGCGTTCCGCACTTGCAACTATGTCACATATTCCAATTTTATGAGCGATTAAAAATGCTTTGCGTTGGTCTACTGCTTCTTTGGAATTATCAAACCTTAAATTCAACTTGTGAATTTTATCAATAAATAACCAAAGCGAGTTAAAATAACTTCCATAGCAAAAATCAACATCTTTCTCTAAAAGTTCCCCAACTGAAAACCGCGGCGGTGGTAAGGTGCCTACAATAAGCGTTGTGGTATCTTCTTTAATAAATGGTGGATATGGATGTTGGTGTAAAAACATTTCAGACTTTAGCTCTCAATCTCTCTACTTCAAGACTGGTCGATTTATAAATCCGTTGATTCATTTTGGTCATGTTTTGCATTTCTTCATGGAGTTCCTCTAACAGTGCTTTTCCCTTTGTGGTTTTGTCAATGCGCAACAGAAATTTGGCAAAGGCCAATCGTTCATTATAATTTGAATATGGTCTATCAATCGCGCTTAATTGTGTTTCTGCTTCTGCCGTGCGATTCTTTTCCGCCAAAGCCATTCCAAAATAAAAAGGCACATCAGATTTTGAGTAGTCCTTATGATGCTCGAGCATCTCCCCCAACCTGATAACCTCATCAAAATTTTTCGAGTTATAATACGCTTTGACCATTTGGGTTTTGACATAAAATCCATTTTGGGTTTTGTCCTCTAAAGCTATTTTGTAATGCTCGATGGCTTTCGCATCGTTATGAGAGGCCAAATAGGCATCTGCAAGATTCACTCTATTTTCATAAGTATCTGTAAATTCAAGTTTTTTCTCAAGATCCCGTACGCTTTTAGAGGGATCAATGATGGTGGTCAAATTATCCTGAATTTTCTCTGTGTCGCGTTTTGTAATCACTTGTGTTACCAAGTACACGATGCAGCCAATAAGCGGCAAAAAGATGATGGCAAAAATCCAGTAAAATGAATTCTTGTTTTTGAAAAGATGGTAAATACAAAATGCTTGAAAAGCAATAATAAAATAATAGTACATCTGTTAAATTCTGATTAAAGTCTAAATATAGTGGTTTGAAGTTGTAAAAAGTATGTATCTTAAAATCTACAGTATTAACAACAGTAAATTTACAAAAAATGGGAAAAGGTGATAAAAAATCGAGACGAGGAAAGATACAACGTGGCAGCTACGGAGTAAGACGTCCTCGAATTAAAAAGAGACCAACAACACTGGAAAAAATTAGTGTTGACAAGAAGGCGAAGCCTTAAAAATTACAAAGTAATCTCCTTATACAGGTTCGCATTACAGTAGATTATTAAATCATAATCTACTGTAATGCGAGCTTTTTTTTTTGAATTCTTATCTGGTAAACACTAAAGTATGCGTTTCAGAAAGCTTTTCATGAAACCTGTAATTCTCTAGGTCGAAACCCTTTATATCATCAATGCTATCAGCATTCTTGTCAATTATATAACGCGCTATAAGCCCACGAGCTACTTTCGCATAAATGCCTATGGTTTTATACTCGCAGTTTTTCAACTCTTTAAAATCAACATCAATCACCGGCACTTTTAAAGCTTTTTTATCGATAGCTTTAAAATATTCTACACTGGCTAAATTAAGAAACACTTCATCATCCTCTAATTCGTTATTTAAAGTCTTCGTAATAGAATCCTTCCAAAATTCATAGAGATTTTTATCCTTGCCTACAGCAATTTTCGTTCCCATTTCCAAACGGTAAGGCTGAATTAAATCCAACGGTTTTAGAAGGCCGTACAATCCTGAAAGAATCCGAACGGTATCCTGAACTTTAGTGAGCTTGGAATTTGGAATGGTGTACGCGTCTAAACCTCTATACACATCGCCATTAAAGGCATACATTGCAGGTCGGGCGTTGTCTGTAGTGAAGGGTACTTCCCAATCCTGATTTCGCTCGTAATTGAGTTGGCTCAAATCTTTACTAATGCTCATTAATTCTGACAAGCCATTAACAGATTTCTTTTTGAGCAGTTTATTTAAGCGTGCTGATTGTTTTAAAAATTCAGGCTGGGTATGTTTTTCTGTAGGTAATTTCGTTTCAAAATCTAATGATTTTGCTGGAGATAATACAAGTTTCATAGTAACGCCCGCCAGAGCAGGTTTCTTATTAAATGGTTATAACTTCTGGACCGTCAAAGTTACGACAACTTAATAGAAAACTCAAGGGAGAAACCTTAATTATAAGCTAAAACTCCACCCTTCAATCCGCTATCAAAACCCAATACGCTTCTTATTTTAGTAAAGAATGAGCTTTTAATTTATTCCAATTCCATATCCTTATGTTTTGCATAATGTTGCCATTTCGCAATACAATCTTGAATATCTTGGGGCACTTCAGAATCAAAACTCATAAACTTACCGGTGGTAGGATGTTCAAACCCTAAAGTTTTAGCATGCAGCGCCTGTCGCGGTAGAATTTTAAAACAATTATCTACAAATTGTTTGTACTTGGTAAAGGTGGTACCCTTTAAAATTTTGTCGCCACCATAACGGGCATCGTTAAAGAGGGTGTGCCCAATATGTTTCATATGCACCCGAATTTGGTGCGTCCGACCAGTTTCTAACTTACAAGACACTAAAGTAACGTACCCCAAGCGTTCCAACACCTTAAAATGGGTAACGGCTGGCTTTCCTTTATCGGCTTCATCATCAAAATAAACGGTATTCTGAAGTCTATTCTTTGGGTGACGGCCAATATTGCCCTCAATGGTCCCTTCATCAGCATCTACATTTCCCCAGACAATGGCAATGTATTCACGCTCACTAGTTTTATTAAAGAATTGCTTACTCAAGTGCGCCATAGCCGCCTCCGTTTTAGCAACTACTAAAAGTCCGCTGGTATCCTTATCAATACGATGCACCAAACCAGGTCTGTTGCTCGAATTGTTAGGTAAGTTTTCAAAATGATAGGTTAAGGCATTAATTAAGGTGCCAGAATAATTTCCGTGACCGGGATGCACCACCATGCCTGCTTCTTTATTGACCACGAGCAAATCATCATCTTCATACACAATGTTGATGGGGATATCTTCTGGGGTAAGTAAAAACTCGTATGGCGGATGCTCAAATAGGACGCGGATCTTATCAAAAGGCTTCACCTTATAATTCGATTTTACCGGAAGGTCATTCACATAAATACTCCCGTTTTTGGCAGCAGCTTGAATTTTATTACGCGTTGCGTTTTCAATAAAATTCATTAAATATTTATCAATACGCAATGGCGTTTGCCCCTTTACGGCTGTAAAAGCGTAATGCTCATACAAATCGTCATCATACTGATCTTCTACATTGGGATTGGTATCTTCTGTCATTATTCGTCTAAACCTCTATTACCATTACCCAAAACCACATCAATTTTAGATGTCATTGGAAGTAAATCGCCCGCGCTGACCGATTTACCTTGAAAAGAAATGGATTGTACTTCATCTTTTCCTATATCATCGATATAAGATATTTTACCAACTTCAAACCCGATAGCCTCTAGTGTTGGCTTTGCTTGACGGAATGTGCGCCCAACTATTTTAGGCACCTCAACTTTGCGGTAGCCTGACGGATTTAAAATTAAATATATTTTGCGATCTTCCTTTACTTGACTTCCCGCCACTGGGTATTGTTCAATGACCGAAAATTTTGGAAAACTTGGATTAAAATTGGCGGAATCCTGAATTTCCATTGTCAAATCATGATCATTGATTTCCATTTGAGCGATTTCAATGGTTTTACCGGCCAAGTCTGGGACGGTCACAAAACTCCCGTGATTGGTACGATAGTCAAGCCATTTTAACATTAAAAAACTAAGCACTACAATAGCTACAACGGCTAGTAGAATTTGCATTAAAAAAACTTTACTCGTTAAAAATTTTATGAAACTCATGAACGTTAGTTATAAGTGGCAAATATATAAAAACACAACCGTTTTTTCTTTTGCTTTTAATGTGATATTTTTGTTTGTGAAGATACGGCTTCAAATCATGACTATCAAACGGCATACTTTGCCAATTATTTCATGATGGATCATCAGCTACGTTCCTCATCACACTGAACCTAACCACTAATTAACACCATTCCTGACCTTGCAGGAATTTAAGATGAAAAAAAATATTGCCATCATCATGGGAGGCTATTCGAGCGAGTTCGAGATTTCCCTTAAAAGCGGACAAGTTGTTTATGAAACGCTTGATCCTTCCAAATATAACGCGCACCGCATTCACATTTTTAAAGACAAATGGGTGTATGTAGATGCGGATAACGCTGAACATCTTGTAGATAAAAATGATTTTTCCGTGACTGTAAATGGTCATAAAATAAAATTTGACTGTGTTTTTAATGCGATTCACGGGACGCCTGGTGAAGATGGATTTATGCAGGCTTATTTAAGTTTGGTTAATATCCCACAAACCAGTTGTAACATGTACCAAGCCGCCTTGACGTTCAATAAGCGTGATTGTTTGAGCACTCTAAAACCTTATGGCATTAAAACGGCTGAATCTTTTTATGTCAATCTAGGGGATGCAGTTGATGCCGATGCCATCATCGCCAAGGTAGGTTTACCCTGTTTTGTAAAGGCAAATAAAGCGGGAAGTAGTTTTGGTATTAGTAAAGTGTATCAAAAAGAGGATTTCAAAAAAGCACTGGAGATTGCATTTAAAGAAGATGATGAAGTGATTATAGAATCCTTTTTAGACGGCGTTGAAGTCTCTGTAGGGGTCATTACTTATAAGGGTGAGGTCACTGTTCTTCCCATTACGGAAATTGTAAGCAATAATGACTTTTTTGACTATCAAGCAAAATACTTGGGACAATCTCAGGAAATTACACCGGCACGCTTAACTGCCGAGCAAGAGGAACAAGTGCGAAGCGTCGCTAAAAGAGTTCACGAGGTTTTAAAAATGAAAGGTTTTAGTAGAAGTGAATTTATTTTTAAGGATGGAGAGCCGCACTTATTAGAAGTAAATACTGTACCAGGAATGACCAAAGCCAGTATTCTGCCACAACAGGCTGCCGTTGCGGGAATAAGCTTGTCTGATTTATTTGGAAACGCTATTGAAGAGTGCTTTTAAGCTCAGACGTAGGGATTGTACAAAATCATTTTTGAAAAAGTATTGTATATTTGATTAACTAACACAACCAACAAAAGCCTGCCAATGAAACGCGCACTTTTCCCGGGATCTTTCGACCCCCTAACTTTAGGTCATTTCGACATTATTAAACGCGGATTAAAATTGTTTGATGAGGTAGTCGTTGCCATTGGTATCAATGCTGATAAAAAATACATGTTCTCCTTAGAAGAGCGCCAACACTTTATTAACGAAGCTTTTAAAGATGAACCACGGGTTAAAGTGGCCACTTATAAAGGCTTGACTATCGATTTCTGCAAAGATATTGATGCGCAATTTATCTTAAGAGGCTTGCGCAATCCTGCCGATTTTGAATTTGAGAAAGCCATTGCCCATACCAACAGAAAATTATCCCAGATTGAAACCGTCTTTTTATTAACAGCGGCAAGTACGTCTTATATTTCGTCTTCCATTGTTAGAGATGTGATTAGAAATGATGGTGATTATACGGTATTAGTTCCGGAGAGTGTACGGGTTTCAAGACAGGCCTAACTATAAAGTGCTTCCGAACCTTTTAAAAAAAAGTATCAAATATTGACAAAAAATTACACTTATGTCGATAATTGATACTTTCTCAAAGTTGATTAATAGCACTACTAATATAGCTATAATTTATTATTTATCAGTATATTATCCTGAAATCATAATGATTAGAGGTCAAAGTTTTCATAATAGAAAGAATTATATTACAAATAGATTTGACGCTATGATGAAAGTGTAAAATCTGAATTAATCATGTATTGATAGTCTCATTTGAAAAATCTTTCTTGAAGATGTCAGTTTTTAAGTATAACTGCCAAAATAAACACTTCTTTCTTTCGATTTTAAGAGCATACGGATCATTTATCACCGAAGTTACAGTGATTTTTTAACTCGAAAAAGTATTCTAACTTATGTATGCCAATTATAAACTATTCACACAGAAATGTATTGCTAAAAAATTATACGCAATGTTTTGTATAAATTTTACACAAAAAAAAGAGAGATTGTCAATCGAACAATCTCCCCCTAGAACTTTTACCTTAAATATTATCAAAATCAATAAAATTATCAAGCAAAAAAGCGTAATTTAATTAATTTTTGATCTTTTATGCAAAAAATGGCGTTGCAATAGCAACGGCTTCTTCTCCAGTAATCGGCTCGTCAAATGATTGAGAAGCAGACTCTGCTGAATATCCATTTCCTAAGCTAGTTAGGTTAACACCCGCCTGCACCGTCAACTCCTCACCCGCATAAACCGCCGCAGGGACCATCGGCCTAACATTAAGTTGTTTGTTTAAAGTGATCCATCCAAGACCATTATCATTAAGCTCCATATTATAATATGCAGATCTAAGTCTTCTAACTTCAGCTGCATGTCGGGCCTCAACGGAATGGATTCGTAAAGCTGGTGCTAGATAAGGAGTACCAGCAAGATTTCCTGCTTGGCCCTTATAAGCTCTCACGCCTGTATCTTCAAAGGCTTGCGCCAATGTTAATAGTTGTGCATAAGCTTGTGGATTGGTAGCATTAAACGGATCAAATGCGCCACCAAGAGTAAAATCGAAGATTGGTTTATCTACCGCATCACTTCCGAGTACACTTTCTAATAATGCAACGTGGGCATTCTCGTGTTTTGCTATTTGTTCATAAACATCTAGAGGCCTTCCAGATGGAACTACATTAGAAAGTAATGCCCTATTATAGAAATCAGATTCTAAATATTCTAAAGTTAAAGCAAGATTTAAAGGTCCAACATGGCCAAAGAATGCCATTGTTGCTGCGTTCGATTTAGTTACCCCTAGCCCAAATGGAATTGCAGCAAAAGCTGCTTTTTTACCATAAGATCCTAATTGGCTAAACATTTCTCTCCTAGATGCCGAAGCATTTTTTAAATCAATGTTGGAGAACTGGTCTAAAAATTTTATAATATTCATAATATATTTTTTAGTGATTAATTAATAAGTTGGCAATTGCTGTGCATTTATCTTCGTAACTATAAATCCCGAAGCGGCTGCTAACACTTCTTGTGGGGTGCTAAACAGATCCAGGCCCTGCTCATTAACGACATCATCACCTGCAAAATATTTAGTATTGCCGTACAGTGATCTAAGTGTAGAGGCATGTCTTGCCTCTACGGACACAATTTTACCTGCTAATAGTAAATAATCGGTGTTCATAAGTAAAGGTCCTGCGCCATTATATGCAGAAACTCCTGTATCTTCAAGTAATATGGAGTTTCTCATAACTGAGTCTCTATCATTGAAGTTTATGGAACTAAAATCAAATTCTAGTTTCGGTAGAACTCTTTCTGATTTTCCATTTTCGAAAGGCATCAAAACCTTTTCAAACCAATCTCTGTGGATTTTTTCATGTTGATAAATGTCTTCAAATACTAATTTTTCTTCAGCATTTGCACTATTCATCCAATAGCCACCGTCGACCACATTTTGATAGAACGCCGCTTCAAGCTGCTCAAGAACGTAAGCATATCTCAGAATTCCTAAGTCACCCTTCCCAAGATTATAAACTTGTCTTCCCTTGTTTTCTTTTCTGAACATTTCATCAGAATCACTGAGATCTGTTTCGGTTAATGCTTCACTTTCACAGGAATACAACATTAACGATGTGCCCGCAACCGCTAGTCCACCAATTTTTAGAAATTTTCTTCTATCAACAGCGCTCTTTGACCGCTCTTGAATGGTTTTTTGATCATTTTCGAGATTTTTTTTCATAATATATTTAGATTAATGCTTAATAGCCTTACTAAATTAATTACAAATAGTTAATAACTAGCATTTTGAACCATAAATTATTATCGAAACCACAAAATAAATAACAAGTAAATACATATTACCTAATTTCTATCTAAAAATTTTGCATTTAATGCAACCCTGAGCCGTGTGAATAATTAGATTATCCAGTGTTATGCGTCTGATTTCTTAAAAAAAATATGTTGAAATCGCGCTTCTAAAATGTCTATTCGGAGTTGTAAGTGTCGAAGAAAATTAAGATGCCTTTCAGAATCTGGATTGAAAGGACGATGTTCGAGTCCTTTTTGAATACTTTCCACCTCCAACATGATTGTTAAGGTCGCTTCAGACATCCAAACATTTTGAAACTTCTCCCAGATATACTTTATAGCTGTAGTGTTTGGATGCAGCATATCTTCAGCGTAAAAGCGGTAATCCCGTAGTTCATCCATCATAATTTCATAGGACGGGAAATACCACATGTTAGATGCATCTTCAACGATGTCATGAACTGCGGCGATTAAATGCGCTTTACTACGCATATTTTCTACATACCCATCTTTGATGTGACGAATGGGAGAGACTGTAAAAATAATAGTTGCCGTAGGATTTATAGCTGTAATAGCTCTACATGTCGTCTGAAGACTTACAATAATATCCGCCACAGATAATAATGATTTTTGAAAATTGGCTTGCGGTACTTTATGACAATTGGCTACCGGCATATCAGTAGCTTTCTGAGTATAAACCCAAGCAGTCCCCAGAGTAATCACCACATGACTTGCGGTGGCTAGTTTTTGCTTTGCGAGTTTTAGTTGTGTATGTAATTGACGGAGTATCTCTGTTTTTGAACTGTTACTCAGTTGGGAATGGGCATCGTAACAATGCCATTGCTCATTATGAAAAAAAACGTCGTCTTCTAAATACTTTTTCTCTTGAAGAGCACTCACTACTAACTTTTCTATTGCCTTTGGATGAAACAGTACGCCAAATGGATTTTGCGTACTCTGAAATTTATAGTAGGCTAATTTATCCCCTATATTTTCTACAAAACACGAGCCCAACAATAGCACTTTAGACTGATAATCGATCTGATTATCTGATCTTTTCTGGAGCGGGATTTGAGTTTGTAGTTTCATTTGTTTTTTGAAAATGGCGCTATGTGTTATGATTAAATGATGTTAGCAGGAAGTTACAAATATTTGGGGATTTCATTATTCTTTTGACGAACACGGTTTTATGGGATTAATCGTTCCTCGGAATGACAACTGAAGACTGGGTACTGTAGACTGTCTACTGAAGACTGCCCACAAAGGTCTGCCAACTGAAGACTGCAATACTAATGATCGTTTCCTGTTAATATGAAAACCTTCCCTCTCGTTAGAAACATATGGTTTTGTGATTCCTCGTTCCTAGGAATGACAAATAAACTACATTCCTCGGAATGACAAAAAGACCATGCACCTCGAAATGCCAATTCAAGACTACCCACTGTAGATTTCCTACTGAGAACTATCTACTGAAGACTGCATACTGCAAACTTCCCACTGAGGACTGCTTACTTAGGACTGCTCACTTAGGACTGTCTACTGAAGACTGCCAACTGTAAACTGCCAACTGAGAACTGCCTCGGAATGACAATCATCAACATTACCATTCCGAAATACCAAAACCAATTATTTCAAATACGCTTTGGCTGCTTCTAAAGCTTCGTCAATACCTCCAGGGTTTTTACCACCTGCAGTTGCAAAGAAAGGTTGGCCGCCACCGCCACCTTGGATGTATTTACCCAATTCGCGCACAATCGTACCTGCATTAAGACCTTTACTTGCGACCAATTCTTTAGAGATATAACACGACAACAGCGCTTTCCCATCATTTTCTGCCGCAAATAATAAAAATAAATTCTCGTACTGTTGTCCTAATTCGAACGACAAATCTTTGATACCTGAAGCATCTAAGTCGATTTTTTTGGCTAAAAACTGAATGCCGTTTACTTCAGTCAATTCAGTTTTAAGATCGCCTTTTAAGTTTTTGGCTTTGTCTTTTAACAAGCCTTCTATCTGTTTCTTTAAATCAGCATTCTCTGATTGTAAACTTTGAATGGCTTTTATCGGCTCTTGCGCATTGTTCAATAGACCTTTAATTTCAAAGTAAACGCGGTCGTGATCTTGGTAGTAATCCTTAACCGCATCATTGGTGATGGCCTCAATCCGACGAATTCCTGAAGCTACCGCGCCTTCTGAAATGATTTTAAAATACCAAATATCAGCTGTGTTCTTGACGTGTGTGCCACCACACAACTCGAACGATTGCCCGTATCGGACTGTTCTAACCGTATCACCGTATTTCTCACCAAAAAGCGCAATTGCGCCTTCCTCAATAGCCATTTGCATTGGAATGTTACGCTGCTCTTGTAATTGCAATTTACCCTCAATACGCGCGTTGACAAAATCTTCAACATCACTCAACTCTTCTGCAGTCATTTTTGAAAAATGTGAGAAGTCAAAACGTAAATATTTTGAATGCACCGCACTTCCTTTCTGCTCAACATGTTCGCCTAAAACTTCACGTAAAGCTTGATGCAATAAATGGGTGGCTGTATGATTGGCTTCGGTACGTCGGCGTTGTTTTTCATCAACAGACGCTTTAAAAGAAGCTTTCAGATCTTTAGGTAAATTTTTAGTCACATGAATGCTGACGTTATTCTCTTTTTTGGTATCCAAAATGTAAACCACGTCACCATGGCTATCTTCCAAGTAGCCCTTATCGCCTACCTGACCGCCACCTTCCGCATAAAACGGCGTTAAATTAAAAACTAGTTGATACAATTCGCCATCTTTTTTAGAAATGACTTTTCTGTACTTAGTGATTTTTACATTTGTTTCCAATACATCGTACCCGATAAATTCCTGCTGATTATCCTCCAACAGAGTTACCCAGTCTTCCGTTGACATTTCGCCAGCAGCTCGGGAACGGTCTTTCTGTTTTTTCATTTCGGCTTTAAACCCAGTTTCATCTAATTCCAAGCCTTTTTCGCGCAGAATCAAAGCGGTCAAATCGATTGGAAATCCGAAGGTATCGTAAAGTTCGAAAGCCTTTTCACCAGAAATAGTTTTCGATGTCGATTCTTCCACAATTCTATTTAACAAGACTAAACCTTGATCTAAAGTTCTTAAAAACGATTGCTCTTCTTCCTTGATCACATTTTCAATCAACTGTTTTTGTGATTTCAATTCTGGGAACGCGTCGCCCATTTTTTTGCTCAACACATCTACCAATCTGTAAATAAATGGTTCCTTCTGATCTAAAAAGGTAAAACTATAACGAATAGCTCGTCTCAAAATTCGGCGAATAACGTAACCTGCCCCTGTGTTGCTTGGTAATTGCCCATCGGCAATAGAGAAAGCAACGGCACGCACGTGATCTGAAATTACCCGTATGGCAACATCTACCTCTTCATCTTTTCCGTAGGTTTTATTGGCAATTGTTTCAATTTCGCGAATGATTGGGGTGAATACGTCCGTATCATAATTAGACTGCACGCCTTGCAACACCATACACAAGCGCTCAAAGCCCATCCCCGTATCTATATGTTTCTGTGGCAGATTCTCTAAAGAACCATTCGCCTTTCTATTGTATTGCATAAAAACAAGGTTCCATATTTCTACCACTTGTGGGTGGTCCATATTCACCAAGGTTTTACCATCTACTTTCGCTTTTTCTTCAGCCGATCGGATATCGACGTGGATTTCACTACACGGACCACACGGCCCTTGATCGCCCATTTCCCAGAAGTTGTCCTTTTTATTGCCCATCAAAATACGGTCTTCAGAAATAAAGGATTTCCACAGATCATAGGCTTCCTGATCCATTGGTAATTTATCGTCCTTATCCCCTTCAAAAACCGTAACGTATAAGATGTCCTTATCAATACCAAATTCTTCGGTCAATAATTCCCAAGCCCAAGCAATCGCCTCTTTTTTAAAGTAATCCCCAAAACTCCAGTTGCCCAGCATTTCAAACAACGTATGGTGGTAGGTATCATACCCCACTTCTTCCAAATCATTGTGCTTCCCTGAAACCCGCAAACATTTTTGACTATCGGCAATTCTGGTGTGTCTAGGCTGTGCATTTCCTAAGAAATATTCCTTAAATGGCGCCATCCCAGAGTTCACAAACATCAAGGTTGGATCATCCTTTAACACCATGGGCGCAGACGGGACAATATCATGCTGTTTATTCTTAAAAAAGGTTAAATATTTTGAACGTATGTCTTGAGATTTCATGCTTATGTTGGTGTCTTGCTAATCTTCAAAATGGCCAGAGCCTCCGCTATATCACAAATTTGTTTTAAAGTTTGCATATCGCGCGGCTGCATTAATCGATTATCGTTTTAGTTTTACTAAATTTACAATTGAAATATTTTGTAGTTTTGTCCGTTTGGTTAATGTTTAAAGACATTTTAGTGTCCATTAACTGTGCAAAAATAGTATAAATTAGGTAATGAGTAAGGTAAAATTTTATTACGATTCCGAAACCCTCTCTTATAAAAAAATAGAGCGAAAAAAGAGAAATACACTCAAGTATGCGTCTGTCTTTATTTTAGCTTCAGCCCTCTTCGCTTTTCTGTTTGTATTTATCGCAAGCCAATTTGTCAAATCTCCAAAAGAACGTGCTTTGGTAAGGGAACTGCAGCATATGGAACTCCAATACCGATTGTTAAACAAAAAAATGGACGAAGCCCAATCTGTACTTTCAAATGTAGAAGAACGGGACAACTCGATTTACCGCTTGTATTTTGAAGCGAATCCTATTCCTGAAGAACAACGTAAAGCGGGTTTTGGTGGGATCAATCGCTATAAAAGCTTAGAAGGTTTTGACAATTCAAAAATTATTATTGAGACCAATAAACGGATGGACATTTTGCAGAAGCAGATTGTTGTGCAATCGAAATCATTAGATGAAATTGCGGTATTAGCTGCGGATAAGGAAAAATTTCTTGCTTCAATTCCTGCCATACAACCGGTGAACAATGAAGACTTGACCAGAATGGCTTCAGGCTACGGGTATCGTACCGATCCATTTACTAAAATTAGAAAATTTCATTACGGCATGGATTTTACTGCTCCTCGTGGGAGTCCTATTTATGCTTCAGGAGATGGCGTCGTAACCAGGGCGGATAATACCGCTACAGGATACGGTAACCACATCAGAATTGATCATGGCTATGGGTATGAATCTTTATATGCTCATCTTTATAAATATAACGTCAGGGCTAATCAGAAGGTGAAACGTGGCGATTTGATAGGATTTGTAGGAAGTACTGGACGCTCGGAAGCGCCGCATTTACATTATGAGGTGTGGAAAGACAACGACCGTATCAATCCGATCAATTTCTATTACGGTAACTTATCCGCCGAAGAATATAGCCACCTCTTAGAACGTGCTGCCTTAGAAAATCAATCCCTGGATTAATATGTATATCGACCTTCCTGAAAAAAGATATTATGGTATTGGCGAAGTTGCCAAAGCCTTTAAGGTTAACACCTCGCTCATCCGATTTTGGGAAAAGGAATTCGACATTCTAAAACCTAAAAAAAACGCGAAAGGCAATCGGAAGTTTACACCGGAAGACATTCAAAATCTGAAGTTTATTTACCATTTGGTAAAAGAACGTGGCTTTACCTTAGAAGGTGCTAAAACCCATCTTAAGGAAGACCGGCAAAAAGCGCTCAATACGTTTGAAATTATTACTAAATTAGAGGACATTAAATCGCAACTTTTAAAAATTAAATCTCAACTTTAAAACCAACTAATTATGAAAAAATGGCTCATTCCTGTTATAATCATCGGCCTAATTATTGTCGCATTATACTCTTGGGGTAAAAACTTTAACAATACAGCTGTAGAACTGAGAGAAACCGCTACCAGAAGCTGGGGCGATGTAGAAAGTAGCTACCAACGCCGTAATGATCTTATTGGCAATCTTGTAAAAACCGTACAAGGTGCAGCTGATTTTGAGCGTGGTACTTTGACTGACGTTATTGAAGCACGAGCAAAAGCAACGTCAACAACTATTGATGCTAGCAATTTAAATGAAGCAAACATGGCGCAATTTCAAGAAGCTCAAAGTGGCTTGAGTGGTGCCTTATCTCGCTTGTTAGTTTCTGTAGAACGTTATCCTGAATTGAAAGCCAATCAGAACTTCTTAGAGCTACAATCGCAATTGGAAGGCACTGAAAACAGAATTAACGTGGCGAGAGATCGTTTTAACGAATCTGTAGAGCCTTACAACAAGCACATCAAAACGTTCCCAAACAGCGTATTGGCTGGACTCTTCAATTTTGACGATATGAGCTATTACAGAGCTGATGCTGGCGCAGAAAAAGCACCAGACGTAGATTTCGATTTTAAATAACACCCACTTCCTCTTCTCTCGTTTTTCTAGCGAGAGAAGAGTTATAAAAACTAATTAAGCATGTCTAAAACAGAAGATTTTCTAACGGCCGAAGAAGAGCGTCAAGTTGTGGAAGCCATAAGAACTGCTGAAAAGAATACCTCAGGAGAAATTCGTGTGCACTTAGAGAAAACCTCTAAAATTGATGTTTACGAACGTGCCTTGGAAGTGTTTCATATGCTCAAAATGGACAACACCAAACTTCAAAACGGGGTGTTGATTTACGTGGCCGTTGAAGATAAAACCTTTGTTATTTTTGGTGACGAAGGCATCAATAATGTGGTAGAGGATGATTTTTGGGAAAGCACCAAAAACATCATGCAAGGCCACTTTAAAAGGGGCCATTTTAAACAGGGTTTAGTCGATGGCATTTTAAAGGCCGGTAAACAATTGGAGGTTCATTTCCCTTGGGAGGTGGATGATAAGAATGAAATCTCAGATGATATTTCTGTCGGATAACCGGTAAAATTCTTGAAATTATAATACTTATAACATTTCTGCGCTCCTGTAGAGGAGTTTTTAGCAACACAAAAAGAAGTCAGCCCGTATGCAGTCAATAATCAAAAGTCAAGGTCTAAATATCTTAAGAAATAGCGTTTTTCAACGCTTTCTTTTTAGTGCACTGATGATGTTATGGGGCATACAATCTGGATATTCTCAATTTACAATTCCTGAGAAACCGGCGACTATGACAGAGCAAACGAGCGTTTATCAATTTACGCCGCTCTTGTCAGAAAGTCAAAAAAATAGCTTAGAACAAAAATTAATTAAATATTCCGATACGACATCTACCCAAATTGTTGTCGCCATCATCAGCTCAACCAATGGCGAAAACATCAATTACCTTGGTGCGCAGTGGGGGCAAAAATGGGGTATCGGACAAGCCAAAGAAGACAACGGTATTTTAATCTTACTGGCTAAAGATGATCGGAAGATTGCCATCAACACAGGCTATGGCGTAGAGCACTTGCTCACGGATGCCATGTCTAAACGAATCATCGAACAAGACATCATTCCCTATTTTAAACAAAACGATTACAACGGCGGACTAAACCGTGGTGCGGATGCTATTTTTGAAGTCATGACTGGCGAATATCAAGGCACCCGACAGGTTAATAATAACGTGGAAGGTATTCCCGTGGGCTTTATGTTCATGCTATTTGTGGTATTTATGATCATCATGATCTCCATATCTAAAAATAAAAGAGGCGGTGGCGGTAATGGTCCAGGAAACAATAAAGGAAACGGGTTTAGTATTTGGGATGCCATTATCTTAAGCAGTTTAGGACGTGGTGGCCTCGGCGGCGGCTCTTCAGGAGGTGGCTTCGGTGGCGGCGGTGGCTTCGGTGGAGGCGGCGGTTTTGGAGGCGGTTTCGGAGGTGGTGGCTTTGGAGGCGGTGGCGCTTCTGGAGGGTGGTAGGTTTTTAGTAAGCAGTATGCAGTATTCAGTAGGCAGTAGGCAGTATTCAGTATGCAGTATTCAGTAGGCAGTATTCAGTTTTCAGTAGGCGGTATTCAGTAGGCGGTATTCAGTAGGCGGTATTCAGTAGGCGGTTAACTGTAAACCGTTCACAGTACAAGGCTTGTGCTGACTAAATACTTTTAAAATTAGTTTATGCGCAAACTCTTGGTCGACAATTACAGCAATTTTCAAAACTCCTTAAAAACTACAATTTATGGCTTCTTATAAACCAGACAATTACAATTCTCTCTCACCTTATCTTATTGTTGATGATGCTGAAAAATTAGTCAGTCTTTTAAAAATTGTATTTGCTGCTACTGAATTGCGACGCTACCATCGTGAAGACGGCTCCATCATGCATTTAGAGCTTCAAATAGATGATTCTGTATTGATGATTAGCGACAGTACTGAAGATTACACTGCAAGCCCCACAATGTTGCATATCTATGTTGAAGATGTCTTTAAAACATTTGATGTGGCCATTGCTAATGACTGTCACCTTTTAGAACGCCCTACCGCTATAGAAAGCGGGCCTGACATTAGAGGCGCTTTTATGGATTACGCTGGAAACTATTGGGCCGTAAGCACTCAGAAAGCTGAAGTATAATCGATCTTTTAAAATTCCTTAATACAGTCGCTTTTCCTAGTAGGATCTATGTATAAATCCATTCTAATGCAAACGTTATAAAGAATAGGTCGCTGCTACTACATCATAAAATGCATATCTCCACCTCTACTTTCACCTTTTGAACCTAAACTGTTGAATTTCCAACTAAAACTCAACATAAAGTACTGTTCCAACACTGTACTCTGAGAATCCTGAATGTAATTTTCCGTGGTAGTACGTTGGGCATTGGTATTCTGGTTTAAGAGATCGTACACCTTTAAAGTCACAGTTCCATTATCCTTTAGCACAGAATACGCTAAGGTCGCGTTCCAAAACCAGGCACTCTTCTGGAATCCTTGCGCCACATTAGGATTGTACATGTAATTTATATCATTACGCCATTCGAGTTTTTCTGGGAAGAATGTGGCTGTACGAATTCCCAAATTATGACTAATGAAATTACGGTTGTCAAAATCGTCCAGATCATAACGGGTCTCGGTAAAGGATAAGCGGTAATTTGGCATAATTTCAAACAGCTTTTTCCAAGTATAAGTGATGCCCAAACTAGGATTTAAACGTGTACTGGTTGCGGCATATTCAACATCATTATTAAAGTTAACCTGCTTATTTACATTGCCAGAAAGGCCAAAACGAAATTTAACTGTTTGCACGGAATCAATTTTAAAATCCTTACTATAACTAGAGCCTACATACATCCAATAATTACCATTAACATTAGTGTACGTCGTATTCCTGACAAAATTCTCGTCTACTGTAGTTTTTGACACCACTTTATTTTCTATAAGATTTGCGTTGGCATAAACATAGAATCCAGTTCTTTTTTGGAAATCATAGTTATTGTAGCCAAAATTTAAACCGTGTGTTTGGGAAGGTTTTAAGTCAGGATTTCCCGTCACTGTATTTAAAGGATCTGAAACATCCTGAAACGGTTGCAACTGCGAAATTGAAGGGGCATCATTATCAAAATCGTAATTAAAATTCACAGACGATTTTGGACTAAAACGATAATTCATATAGGCATCCAAATCTAAGAAATTATAGGTTTGCTTTAAACTTAATTCCGGACGTAATCGATCTGCATTTTCAATGGTTCTATTGGTAAAACCAGATCCTACTCTAAAGGACATTTTATCATCATTATAAACCAAGCGAATATTCGGGCTGTGACGTAAATTTTTATTTGTAAAGTCAGTACTCAATTCGGTATTAAAATCTTCATAAGCTTGGGAATCCTCATCAAAATCGAAAGTGCTTCTGACATTTTTACGATTGGAAGATCCGAACCCATATTTAAAATCAACGAAGAATTTTTTGGCCGTTAAAGGCAATCGGTAGGTTATGCCTGTATCAAAATTCTTCGATTTGCTATCGCCGTCCGTAAATTGATTTCTACTGATATTCTCTGAGGTATCATCGTAAATAATGGTTTCAGAATTTAAAAAGTCATCCGAACTCGCATCGTTCACGTCCATATTCGCATTCACCCTTACAAACGCGCCCTTATTACCAAATCGTTTTGTAATGTCTAGGTCGTTCCCAAAATTCTTACCTAAAGATTCTACAAATGATGCGGTTTCAGATTGGTTGGTCAACACATCATTTTCATCACGAGAGGCTTCTTGTCGTTCATATGTCGTACTTGAATTTGACAATCTGAAAGATGGCCGAAAATTTACCATGAAGGTCGAGTCAATTTTAATATTAAAACTCATGTTGGCACTATGATTATCTGTCGTATTATCAGATGTAGATTCTGAATCCGTAAAATAGCGCGAGGTTGGCAAAATATTTTCGCGTTGTGTTTTTGAAGCATCTTTAGAGCGGCTGCCAGAATGAAAATAATCTCCAGAAAAATCGTTGCCTTTCCCTAATTCGTCCGCATAGTTTGCTCCTGCAGTATTTGATGTGGTAATCCCTTGTCCTCCCCCAAAAGATCGGCCGTCGATGGTAAAACCACCAGAGCCACTCATAGACATGCTTCTTGCGCCACCAAACATTTTACGAATTTCGCCAAAACTAAATCCAGACGAATTGATATTATTACCTCCCGCTAAGACACTAATTCGCTGTTCGTTATCAAAAATATTCACCATCCCGGCATATTCATAGCGCTCATCAGTACCTCCTCCAGCCGAGACACGGCCAAAGACACCTTTGTTATTCTCTTCTTTTATGGTAAGGTTTATGGTTTTACTTTCGCCATCTCCTTTTTCGCCACTAAACGCTTCTGCTTTAGACTTTGTATCGGTAATCTGAACTTTCTCAATCAATTCTTTGGTCAAATTTCGGGTCGTAATGGTAGGATCGTTTCCGAAAAACGGTTTCCCGTTGACGTAAATTTGATTTACGGACTTGCCATTCACCTTTATGCTTCCATCTTCTTCCACTTCTACTCCGGGAAGTTCTTTGAGTAAATCCTCCACGTTTGCATCTTTTTTGGTTTTAAAAGATGAGACATTAAATTCTAAAGTATCTTTTTTTATGGTGATGGGTGCCCGAGATCGGATGATCACTTCTTCCAATAAATTAGCCGTCTGCATTTGGATAGGTTCCAACCTAATGGGTTCCTTGCCAATCGTGATGGTTTTTGAATAGGTTTGAAATCCGATATAAGAAATGGTAAGATTTAAAGTCGATTCATAGGTGGTATCCTCCAAAACAAATTCTCCGTTTTTATCAGATATAGTATAGGTTACCAAGGTAGAATCCTTGACGGTTTCCAAATAAATGGTGGCCGATTCTAGAGGGGTTTGATCGTCTTCAATAATTATTTTTCCAGAGATTTTGAATGGTGTGCTTTGGGAAAACATCATGCAGGTGCAAAAGCAGGCCAGAATGCATAGGAATTTAGTCATAACTTTAGTAGAGGCTACATTAGTAGCTGCCAAAGAAACAAATATATACGAGAAATCCCACGTAAATTCTTAACAAAAAGTATAAAAAATTATTGTTGTCCGATAATGAATCAAGATCGCTGCGCTGTTAGAATCAAGAATACAGACTTGCTTGGAACTAACTGACAAACAACGAGATCATTTAAATTCGAATCATCCAATCACTCTTGGTAGAGAAAGATTTAAAAATCGAGATGTCATTTCGGAAGTATCCTAATGTCTCTTGATCTAAAAGAGTATGTTAATTAAAGCATTATTTTTTAAAGGACACTAATAATAGAAAATTAGGAGTTTGCCCTATTTTTTACGCATATAGATACTGATAGGCACCCCATGAAAGTCAAATTCTTCGCGAAGTTTATTTTCTAAGAAGCGCTTGTACGGTTCTTTGACGTATTGTGGCAGATTACAGAAAAATGCAAATTGCGGTTGCGGAGTTGGCAACTGCATGATGTATTTAATCTTCACAAACTTACCTTTTAAAGCTGGCGGTGGATAGTTTTCTATAATAGGCAACATAATCTCATTAAGTTTGCTGGTCTTAATTTTCTTGGTGCGATTATTATAAACCTCAACAGCCGTTTCAATAGCCTTAAAGATACGTTGTTTGTTAAGCACAGAAATAAAGACAATTGGAACATCAGTAAATGGCTCCATTTCCTTACGGATTTGTTTCTCGTAATCTCTAGCAGAATTGGTTTCCTTGTCCACCAAATCCCATTTATTTACCAAAACAACAATTCCCTTTCTATTACGCTCAGCTAACCAGAAAATATTCTGCACCTGTCCGTCAAAACCACGGGTGGCGTCATGTATTAAAATACAAACATCACAATGTTCAATGGCTCTCACACTACGCATTACGGAGTAAAACTCAAGATCTTCCTTAACTTTAGATTTACGACGGATTCCCGCAGTATCCACCAAGTTAAATTCAAATCCGAATTGGTTGTATTTCGTATCTATAGAATCTCTCGTAGTGCCGGCAATATCAGTTACGATATACCGATCTTTCCCAATAAGCGCATTTATAAACGATGATTTTCCTGCATTAGGGCGTCCTACTACAGCGAATCTCGGTAAATCACTTTCTTCAATTTCAACATGTTCTGGCAAGGCTTTTACTACGGCATCCAACAAATCTCCAGTACCACTACCATTAATACTGGCAATAGTAAAATATTCGCCTAAACCTAAGGCATAAAACTCTACGGCATCTTCTGCACGTTTATTGTTATCCACTTTGTTAACCGCCAATAATACCGGTTTGTCCACTCTTCTCAATAGTTCAGCAACATCCTCATCCATGCCGGTCACCCCGCTTTCTACATCTACCAAAAAGATGATCACATCGGCCTCGTCAATAGCAAGTTCTACTTGCTTATCAATCTCAGCTTCAAAAATATCATCACTACCGATTATATAGCCGCCCGTATCAATCACAGAAAATTCCCGTCCGTTCCATTCTGATTTCCCGTAATGCCGATCTCTTGTCACACCACTTACGGCATCAACAATGGCTTCGCGACGCTGAATTAAACGATTAAATAAAGTTGACTTCCCTACGTTGGGACGCCCTACTATGGCTACTATATTACTCATGTCTATTAAATTGTTTGCAAAGGTAGTGTTTCCTTTCTAAAAAAAAAGAGTATTTTTCGGCGCATTAAATTAAAACTATGCCAATTACGAACGACATTGTATTGCGACCACGATTTAAAATGAATTTAAATCATGATCATTCGACGGTTTTAAAAGTCTTTGAAGATACCAAGGCTACCAATAAGATGTATAAGATTGTTAGGGTCGATGATCATGTATTCATTAGGCTGCCTACGCATGAGCAACAATTTTGGTCGCCACAGCTGCATTTGGAGATTAATGAAGTGGGCGCGAACAACTCAATCCTTCACGGCTTGTTTGGTCCTAATCCTACCGTTTGGACCATGTTTATGTTTCTACATTTTGTTGTGGCAGGACTTTTTATTGTGTTTGGGATTTGGACCTATAGCAATTGGTCATTAGATACTTCGTGCCATATTCAACTGGGCGTGACGGTAATGATGGTAGTACTATGGTTTGTGCTGTATTTAGCTGGGCGTCACGGAAGATCTAGAGGTAAAGCAGAAATGCACCGCCTTTATGATTTTATGAATACGACGTTGCGTAGTAATGGGCTGGATTAGTTAGGGGGATTGAGGTGTGAGGATTGAGGCGTTAGGTTTGTGGGGTGAGGTATGAGGTTGGTGTGCCTGGGTGGGTTGTGACACAAAGAAGCACAGAGAAGCACAAAGTTCCACAAAGCTTTTAAAACATATCACACTGAAGACTGTCTACTTTTGACTGCCTACTGAGGACTGCCTACTGAAGACTGCCTACTGAAGACTGAAAACTGTTTACTGAAAACTGCCTACTGAAGACTGCCTACTGAAAAAACTACTTCTGATTATATCCAAAACGCTTTAACTGCCGCTGGTCGCTTCTCCAATTTTTATTCACTTTCACGTAAAGTTCTAAATGGACTTGCTTGCCAAAAAACAGTTCTAGGTCTTTTCTAGCCTCTACTCCTACACGTTTTAATGCAGCGCCTTTATGCCCAATAATGATGCCCTTTTGGGTTTCGCGTTCTACCATAATTACAGCACGCATTCTGATGATATGTTCTTCTTCAAAAAATTCTTCCGTATCGATCTCTACGGCATATGGAATCTCTTTTTTGTAGTGGATTAGGATTTTCTCGCGAATGGTTTCGTTTACGAAGAAACGTTCAGGCCTATCAGTTAATTGATCTTTTGGATAAAATGCCGGCGATTCTGGTAACAGTTCAATAATACGGTTAAAAATTTCTCTAACATTAAAGCCTTCCAAAGCAGAAACCGGGTAGATTTCAGCGTTGGGCACTTTTTCAGACCATAATTGCACTTGGGATTCCAATTGCTGCTGATCAGATTTATCAATCTTATTCAATAACAACAATACAGGAATTTTTGAATTGGTGATTTTTCTAAAGAACGCTTCGTCTTTCAGTTCTTGTTCGCCAATCTCCACCATGTACAACAACACGTCAGCATCGTCAAAAGCAGACTTGACGAAATCCATCATAGATTCCTGAAGTTCATAAGCGGGTTTGATAATACCTGGAGTGTCCGATAGGATCATTTGAAAATCTTCACCATTGACAATTCCCAAAATACGGTGTCTTGTCGTTTGCGCTTTGGAGGTGATAATAGATAATTTCTCACCTACAAAGGCATTCATTAATGTCGATTTTCCAACGTTAGGATTTCCGATAATATTTACAAAACCAGCTTTATGCATATTCTAATAATTTATACAAAGATAAGTTTTAAAAATTTAACCCTCTTGATTATTTGACCGCCCTTTTTCATTATGGATGTCCGTCAGTATTTCAGATAAGGTATGGCTATCATGGCCATACTGTAATGAGAACACTCGGGTAAACGCTGCGCCGTAAAAGAAAATGAGACAGGAATAGGATACCCACAATAAAATCAGCACTATAGTACCCGCAGCGCCGTAAGTTGATCCGGGATTGGCGGTCCCAAAATAAAGTCCCAATAAATATTTTCCGAGGGTAAAGAGTACAGCCGTCACGAAAGCGCCAATCCAAACCGTTTTCCATCGGATTTTGGTATCTGGCATATATTTAAACATCAGCGCAAATAATGTGGTAACAACACTTAAGGATAAGACAAGATCCAAAAGATAGGCAACGTAAAGAACAATATCAGGGAATACTTGTTTGATGTAACCGTTCAACGCCCCAAGCACTGCGGTTACGATAAAGCTGATCAGGAGCAAGAATCCTATGACTAGAATAAACGCAAAGCTTCGGGCGCGATCCGTGAGCAAACGTTTAAAACTAAATTTTCCTGAATCTTCAATCTTCCAGATTTTATTGAGTGATATCTGAAGTTGATAAAAGACACCAGTTGCCCCAAAAATAATACTGGCAATACCAATCAGTGTCGTTATAATGTTTTTTTCGGTGTTTAAGGTTTCACTGATCATCACCTTAATTGTTTCAGCCGCTTCCTCTCCTAAAACAACCGTAATCTCTTTAGTTAGATGTCCCTGTACAATATCAGTCCCCCAGATGCTGCCCACTACATTAATTAAAATAACGATAAGTCCTGGTAAAGAAAGCACTGCATAATAAGCCACCACTGCACTAAGGCGCCACGGATCATCATCATTCCAAGCTTTAAACGCTTTAGCGAACAAGGATGGCAAATGTTTTATCTTAAAATTTTTTTCAATATGTGCTTCAGCCATAGGAGGAATAATTTAATTTTAAAGCTAAAAAATTACTTTGGATACCGCAATTTTATATTCCTGATTAGTTCCTCTAAACCATTTAATTTTAGCTCATACACAGTTTCGAGCATTAGTCCTAATTGTCCCTTAGGAAACCCTTTATTATGATACCATACTACATAATATTCTGGAAGATCAATAAGAAATTTACCTTCATATTTACCAAAAGGCATTTTAGTATGGGCTAATTTGATGAGAAAATTTTTGTCGGGTTCCAACACAATTCAGGGAAAGTTAGGTGGTTTTAATAAGCACAAATAATACTGTCATCTAAAAAAATAATACGCGAATTTGCCATTACCTATTTCGATCCATATATTCGAGATGCTCATGGAAATCGTCATAAAAGCGTCGTTGTACTTATGCCCAAATAAAGCTAATTTCCTTTTCGATATCTGGATGCAAACTGTTGAGAACAGGACAGGTTCTACCCGTGTTTTCTAAGATAGTTTTAGTCTTTTGGTCAGCTTGAAATGGCAGTGTCATCAGGACTTCAATTTTTGAAATCCGACGTGGATTGCTTGCCATAGTTTTCGTAACCTCAGCAGAAGTTCCAGTCATGTCTACAGCCAAATCGCGCGCTTTGATTCCCATGACAGTAATCATGCAACTCGCCAAGCCTGTAGCCACTGTATCTGTTGGTGAGAAAGCAAGGCCTTTACCATTGTTGTCAGTGGGTGCGTCCGTAATAAAAGAATCGCCAGATTGCTCATGGGTACATTCTGTTCTTAAATCGCCTAGATAAACTACTTTTGAGGTCATAATTTTGCTTCTTCTATAGTGAGGTCACTCGTGTATTTTACAATATATACAGCGTCATTATAATAGCCGCCGGAAAGTTTTTTAGAGTATCTGAATTTATTTTCAGTGTATTGTGTTTCAATGCCATTGGTGGAGGCCTTATAAAGGTCCTCATCTGATGCCAAACGCAACAACACATCTAAAGTCAAGTCAAAACCTCTAACTGCAAATTTATTTGGCTCTATACCATACTTCTGTTTATACGCTCTTACAAAACTATTGGGCTGATCTACATTTAAGCTTTTATTTACAGAAGGGTAATGGAATTGTAATTTCGCTAAATGAAAATTAGAAACGTTAGCACCTTCAAAAGCTTCAGTTTTATTGGTACTTACAATAATAATTTCTTGATTTTTATTACTCATCCCGTTAAGCATGCTGGTCACGTTAGAGACTAAAGCTTCATTGGCCGTTTCTAAAAAGACGTAATTTTTTCCCGGGCCAAAAGCGCCACTAACATCTGCCGCCATGATATAATAGGCATCATTTCCGCTTTTACCTTTTCTAGAAAACACTTGTCTCGCGCTAGCAAATTCAGACTTTAAACGGTTGCTTATTGCCGTATGTTTATGGTCAGCAATTATAAGAACATTGCGTTTTAATGCGTCGTTTTGGACAAAACTGATGATGGCGCGTTCTAATACATCCGTATCCGCAACGGTTTGAAACACGTTTTCAAACAACTGATCTGGTTTAGTAATAGGCGAAATTACCGGTACCCCATAATTCTGGACTGCACGCGCTACGCGATCTAAATTATTAGGCATCAATGGGCCAATAATGGCATCATAACTAGAAAAATCATTGCTACTTAAAATTTTAGAGACTTCAGCCAACTGGTCTTGGGTATCAAAAACTCTTAATTTAGTTGAAACTCCCAAACGTTTTGCGGAATCGATGGCCATTAGCACGCCTGAATGAAAATCTAAGGACACCGCCAAACGACGGTCAGTTCTGATCAACGCCTTTGCTTCCTGAACCGAATCTGTATCTACCCTATTTAAACGGAAAGGCAACATCACAGCAATCTGTTTTGTTTTTAAATTCTTTAAGCCTTTGGTCAAATTGGTTTGTTCAACACTTCCTACCACTTCACCAACACTGGTCGTTTTAGGAACTTTGATAACCATTCCTTCTTTAAGACCATCAGTTTTCAATTCAGGATTCAGTTTTTCCAATTCCTCTTGGCTCAATCCTAATTTAACTTTTAGTCGGAAATACCCTTCACTTTTTTGTACCGTGTAATAATTAAAATTATCATCGATAGGTTTTTCATCTGAACTGCCAGGTACATTCACAACATCTCCGGGCTGTAAAACGTCCTTCATTCCTGGGTTTAAGGTTTCCAATTCAGCAACCGTAATTCCAAATTTGTAAGCAACCCGCCATTTTCCTTCTTTAGGCTGTACGGTATATTTTTTAAACGATGTTCCAGGGGTTACTTTAGAAACTACCGTTTTATAACGCGGAATTCGAATTTCATCACCCTTTTTTAAATTTTCAGCGTAAAGCCTTTTATTGTGTTTTTTAATATCTTCAATTGCAACATTATATTCCTTGGAAAGGCTGTATAAGGTTTCTTTACGTTTCACTTTATGGTCTTCATAACCAATTAGCTCTTTAGTAACTTCTTGTTCGTTTGACGAAAGATTTGTAGCATTGGGAATGATCAAAACTGAATTAGGATTCAATTTGCGCTTGGCATCCGGATTTAGAGCATAGATATCGGCAACAGAAACCTGATATTTCTTTGCAATGGATTCTACGGTTTCCTCCGCCAGAACGGTATGTGCCTTGAACTTTTGAGCCTGGGCAAACAAGCTACAGGACAAGGTAATGATACAAATTAATATAAGTTTTTTCATGTTCTTTTTAGATCTAATTGAGCGCTAACTTATGACCGGTATCTGAATACTTTATGCGTTCTATTCCCATTCAATGGTAGCCGGCGGTTTTGAGCTAATGTCATACACTACTCTATTAACGCCTTTTACTTTATTTATTATTTCATTTGAGGTTTTTTGCAAAAATTCATACGGCAAATTCACCCAATCTGCGGTCATCCCGTCCGTACTTTCTACGGCTCTTAAGGCCACACACTTTTCATAGGTGCGTTCATCGCCCATAACTCCTACGCTATTCACCGGAAGAAGGATTGCTCCTGCTTGCCAAACTTTATCATAGAGATTCCATGATTTCAGATTATCGATAAATACAGCATCCACTTCCTGTAAGATGCGAACTTTTTCCGCGGTGATATCACCCAAAATACGAATCGCCAAACCAGGTCCTGGAAACGGGTGACGTCCTAAAATTGCAGCGTCCATATCCATAGAAGCGCCTACACGCCTCACTTCGTCCTTAAACAAAGCTTTTAAAGGCTCCACCACTTTTAATTTCATAAAATCTGGCAAACCACCAACATTATGATGACTTTTTATTGTTGCACTTGGCCCACCTGTTGCAGAAACACTCTCAATCACATCTGGATAAATCGTTCCCTGCGCTAACCATTTAACATCTTTAATTTGATGAGCCTCATCATCAAAAACCTCAATGAATACTCGGCCTATGGCTTTACGTTTCATTTCCGGATCACTTAATCCTGCTAGGGCATCCAAAAAACGTGCCGAAGCATCAACACCTTTTACATTGAGTCCCATGCCTTCATACTGGGCAAGAACGCTTTCATATTCATTCTTTCGCAGCAAACCATTATTCACAAAAATGCAATATAAATTTGTGCCGATGGCTTTATGCAATAAGATGGCAGCTACGGAAGAATCAACGCCTCCTGAAAGACCTAAAACCACTTTATCATTACCTATTTTTTCCTGAAGCGCTTCTACGGTTTCTTCCACGAAAGATTGCGGTGTCCAGTCTTGTTCTACGCGCGCGATATGGACCAAAAAGTTTTCCAACAACTGTTTCCCGTCTGTTGAATGGTATACTTCAGGATGGAATTGTATCCCATAAGTCTGTTCCCCCTCAATCACATACGCTGCATTTTCTACATCAGTCGTGCTGGCAATCAAGGTTCCGTTGGTTGGTAAATTTTTGATGGTATCACTATGGCTCATCCATACTTGACTGCCTGCATCAATATGATTAAATAAGGGTTCTTGTACTTTAACATAGGTCAGGTTTGCTCTACCATATTCGCGTGTATTAGACGGTTCTACCAATCCGCCAGAAAAATGAGACAAATACTGCGCCCCGTAACATACGGCGAGCAATGGCATATGACCTCTAATTTTTGACAAATCAGGATGCGGTGCATTTTCTGCTCTTACAGAAGATGGACTGCCAGATAAAATGACCGCTTTAAAACTGTCAATGTCAGTTGGAATTTTATTGAATGGATGGATCTCGCAATAAATGTTGAGCTCTCTAACCCGTCTCGCAATCAGTTGTGTGTATTGCGATCCGAAATCTAAAATAAGGACTTTGTTGTGTTGCATGCGCAAAAATAAGGATAGATTTTTAGATTTACCACGTAGCGCTGATGAAAATTATAAAAAAGCACTCGGTTTTAGCAAGGACTGAATTCTAATTTTTTTTAGCCATGTTATTGTCTAAATTTTAAATAAATGGCAACGCTACTAATAGATTATTTTGAATTACATCATCGTGTCCAAGATCATTTCAATATCTTTTTGAGTGGTATCAGGATTTATAAAGCAAAATCGAGAAACAGTTTCAAACGTGTCGCCATTTTTCCATTTAGTTGGCGTCACCAAAGCAAAACCTTTCCGATGGTTTTCATAGGTCCAATGGGTGTAGTCTTCAGGCTCCCATCCTATTCTTCTGTACAACACACAAGATAAACTTGGGTCTCGCACCAATTCTAATTGCGGATGGGCCTCAATTAATCTCCCGGCAATTTGCGCCAACTCAATGCCGCGCTCTACCGCTTCCTTATACCGATCAGTACCATGGGTGGCCAATGAAAACCACAATGGTAAACCGCGAACCCGTCTGGTTAATTGGATCTGGTAATCTGTAGGATTAAAGCCGTGTGCGCCTTCATCTTTAAAGATGTCCAAATAGGACCCTTGTTGAGAGTGCGCATTTTTGGCCAATTCCGGTTCTTTATAAATGACGGCACCGCAATCATAAGGTGAAAACATCCATTTATGCGGATCAATGGTAATGCTATCGGCTTTTTCAATTCCGTTAAACAAATGACGCACGGAGTCAGCCACCAAGGCGCCACCTCCATAAGCGGCATCTATATGAAACCACAATTGTTCTTGTTCACACACTTGGGCAACGCCCTCTAAATCATCAATTATTCCGGCATTTGTGGTGCCTCCTGTCGCCACCACAGCAAACAATCGTTTGCGTTGGTGTGTAGTTAATTTTTTTATGGTGTCCATTAGATCTTCACCGGTCAGTTTTTCCTCTGAATCGACCAAAAGAATGTCAACATCGGCTACTTTAGCCATCGCTTTAATGGACGAATGGGCACCTATGGAGGTAATGATCAAACCTTTTTCGCCCTGGAATTCCGGATTTTCACGCCAATGCTCTCTGGCGGTTACAATTGCCGATAAATTGGCGGCTGTTCCGCCACTGGTAAACACTCCAAAAGCACCTTTTGGCAATCCTGTTAAGGAAACCATCCATTTCATGGCTTCATTTTCGCAAAAGATGCCACCAGCACCTTCCATCCAATACGCACCGTGAATACTAGAAGCGGAGGTCACTAAATCGAACATGATCGCGGCCTTGGTTGGTGACGCTGGGACAAATGCTAAATTACGAGGATGATCTACCGGAACATTGGCCTTGGCCAAATGGTCTTTCCATAAATTAAAAGCATACTCTCCACCAATACCTTTTGAAGTGATGGTTTCTCCTACCAACGCTTTGAGTTCTTCTTCCTTTTTAGGTTTCCCAATGGGATGTTCAGTTGCTGAAATACGTCCGATGGAATATTTCATGACATCTAAAGTCATCTCGATTAAGTCCATGTCAATTTTATGCATACTCGTCATAAGCTCACTACTGATTTTTGAGATTTATACTTCTAAGATTAGAAATTCTGAATGTAAAGGATCAAGATGTTGCACTAGGGATTGGATAATGTCTTCACCATATTCCAGATAGAATTCTGAAATATTCATATGGCGCTCTTGTAGACTCTGTCTGGGAAAAAGTTCATCTTGCAGCATTCTCACGCGCTCCAAAACATCATCAAATTTCCTTTTTTGCGCTTTTAATAATCGTTTTTCTAGATTCTCAAGCCCCTTTATTTGTTTCACTTCTTGAGCAGCAACAGCGCCCTTAAAGGATTTATCAGTCTGATCTGCCAATTGGTACAGGCCTTCAAATTGTTTTTGAAGCTGCGCTTTTTGCGAGCTGAAATCAATATTGATATCTGAAATTGATTTGGTCACCTTGGTCAATAAATCGTCTTGTTTTAAGAACAAATCAGGTACAGAAACCTTCATTTTTTCAAGTTTCTCCTTTTGCTTTGCAGTGATCAGTAATACTGAATTACGCAAAAGAAGCATCGGAAACGTTACGTTTTGTGCTTCAAAATTTGATTTTAACTGGAGCCAATAAGCCAATTCGCCGCCGCCGCCAATATAACAGAGATTAGGCAAAATGATTTCTTGGTAAAGTGGACGCAAAATAACATTTGGGCTGAAGCGCTCCGGATGCTCATTGACCTCTGCCAATAATTCCTCTTTGGTCCAGCGAATATCCGTATCTAATACGCCAAAAACGCCATCCGTTTCCAGAATCCGTTCTCTTATATGCTTATGTAAGTAGAATAAATTAATCTCTCTAGGATTAACTTGTATTTTATAATTGGAAGGCAATGCGTTGAGTGCTTCATTGGTGTTTGATACCTTTTTAAATGAAGACTGATGGATTAACTCATCTTCAATAAAAGGTTTGTAGAGTTTTTTTAAGATGGGATCATTCCCATCCAAAATTACCAACCCGTAAATAGAAAATAGTTTATTGACTAAAAACCGCGTGGCTTTTGTTAAAGTATCGTGTTCTAAATAGGCCTGCTGAAAAAGCTTTTTTAAAGATTTAGCGTTGATGCTACTATCTAATTGTGCAGAAAAAACCTCATATACTTGGTCTAGACCTTGCAAATCAAATTCGCCCACTCCACCGGAACCATCCCTGTTCCACTGTACTTTTTTGCCCTTAAAATTAAAAAAATTGATTTCTTCAAAGTCATGATCTTCCGTAGCCATCCAATAGACCGGCACAAAATTATAGTGTGGATAGCGGTCTTTAAGGGTTTTACATAAGTTTATGGTTGATATAATCTTATAAAAGAAATACAGGGGGCCCGTAAATAAATTGAGCTGATGCCCTGTGGTTACCGTAAACGTGGTCCCGTGTTTTAAAAGATCAATATTGGTAAGCGTCATAGAAGAAATACTCAAATCTTCGTACTGCATCATCAAAGCTTTTACAACATCTGACCGATTGCTTTTATTGTAGGATAGCTGCTTTTCTTCAATTTGCGCTTCAAAATTCTCAAGCGATGGAAAACGATTATAAAATGGTTTTAAGTCTGCCTTTTCATCCAAATAATCGGTAATCAATGACGAAAAGTAGTTGGTCTCTTTAAATGGGATACAATCGGTTGGCATATTTGACTTTAAAAAATGAATTGTAAAGATAGCGCTCTTAACTTTTTTTGAGTACTAAATTTTAGTTAATTCACTTTGACTAGCTATCTTTACTTTACTAATAATTACACCACAACTTTTTCATCATGCAAAAAATAGCCATTGTCATTTTTTTTCTTCTGAGTAGCTTTTTTGCTTCAAAAGCACAATCCCTTCAATCACCATCGGATTTTCTGGGCTATACTTTAGGAACAGAGTTTACTAGACACCATCAGGTGATTGATTATTTTAAAATGGTAGCGGCACAACGTCCCCATCAGGTAAAACTTGAAAACTATGGCGAAACTTACGAAAGACGCCCCTTATATACCGCAATAATTTCGTCAGAAGCCAACATTAAAAACCTGGAAAACATTAGGATCAACCATCTAAAAAATGCAGGAATTGGCGACGGAAATGCCGCGGTCTCTGATATTGCGATCGTATGGTTAAGTTACAATGTGCACGGTAACGAAGCCTCGAGTACAGAAGCGGCCATGAAGACCCTTCACAGCTTATTGACGGAAAAACAAGATTGGCTGCAAAACACGGTGGTAATTATTGATCCTTGCCTTAATCCGGATGGGCGAGACCGCTACGTTAATTGGTATAACCAAACCAAAAGCACACCCTATGATACTGATCAGCAAGCCAACGAGCAAAATGAACCTTGGCCAAGAGGAAGGGCCAACCATTATCTGTTCGACTTGAATAGAGATTGGGTGTGGGCGAGCCAAATAGAAACACAGGCACGCTTAAAATTGTACAATAAATGGTTGCCACAAATTCACGTCGATTTTCATGAACAAGGCATCAATGACCCTTATTATTTTGCACCGGCAGCAGAACCTTTTCACGAGATTATCACCGATTGGCAACGCGATTTCCAAAATCAAATTGGCGAAAATCACGCTTCCTACTTTGACGCCAAGGGCTGGTTGTATTTTACCCGCGAACGTTTTGATTTGTTATACCCAAGCTACGGCGACACCTACCCTACCTATCTCGGTGCGATTGGAATGACTTATGAGCAAGGCGGACAATCAGGATTAGGCGTTCTGAATGATGAAGGCGATGTCCTGACCTTGGTCGACCGTGTAGAACATCACCATACCACCGGCTTATCTACTGTAGAAATAGCTTCAAAAAATGCTAAAAAACTGAACAATGAGTTTCAAAACTATTTTGCTAATACAAATTATAAGCATAAAAGTTATGTGATGCGAGGCAGCGCTGATCAACTGGACGGACTTAAAACATTATTAGACAAACACGATATTAGGTATGCTCCCGCAGCTAACGGCAAAGTTTCTGGCTACAATTACCAAGACAACAAGAATGGTAATTTTAGCGGCACGTCAGAAGATATGGTAATCAGCACCAACCAGCCCAAAGGAAAATTGGTGCAAGTCTTGTTTGAACCCAACACAACCTTAGCGGATTCCATTACCTACGACATTACGGCGTGGAGCTTACCTCATGCTTACGGACTGAATGCCATTGCCAGCACCAACTTGGCTGCTACCACTACAGGTTCTAAAACATTTCAGCCCAATAAAGAAAACAAAAGTGCAACGGGGTACATTGCTAAGTGGGACCATATGAAAGACGCTGAATTTTTGGCTGAATTGTTAAAACAAAATGTAAAAGTCCGATTTACTGAAAAGCCACTAATCACAAAAAATCCTGAAGAATCTTTTGATCGTGGCGCTTTAATTATTGTCCGAGGCGATAACAAGAATTTAGACAATTTTGATGCTCTAGTAATAGTAGCAGCCAATACGTTTAAACGCAAAGTAGTAGCCATTTCTAGCGGCTTTTCAAAATCGGGGCCAGATTTTGGTTCGCCAGATGTCAAATTGGTCAATAAACAGAAGATTGCCTTGCTCTCAGGAACCTATACATCGTCTCTAGGCTACGGGGAAGTGTGGCACTTTTTTGAACAACAATTAAAGTATCCCGTCACCTCCATAAGTACTGATAATTTTGCTCGAACCAATCTTGATGCCTACACGGTATTAGTGATTCCCAACGGAAATTACAAGCGATTTTTCAACGATTCGAATTTGGAGAAACTCCAAAACTGGGTAAAGAATGGTGGAAAGGTCATCGCTATAGACGGTGCACTAAATAGTTTTGCTGATCATAAAGATTTTGGGTTAAAGCACAACATTACTGAAGATTCGACTGCCACTAAACCAAACCTAACGCCGTATGCCGAGCGCGAACGCGAAAGCACCAATGACATGATTACAGGCGCCATCTTTAAGACCGAAGTTGACGCGACACACCCTTTAGCATTTGGGTATTCTAAAAATTATTTTACTTTAAAGTCGGGGTCTAGCGCCTACAGCCTTTTAGATGACGGATATAATGTGGCCTATTTAGGCGAGCATCCCAAAAATGTTTCAGGGTTTGCCGGAAAAAACACGCTAAAAAATTTAGAAAACTCCTTAATCTTTGGCGAAGAGCGCATTGGTAATGGGAGCATTATTTATTTGGCAGATAATATCCTATTCCGAAATTTCTGGGAAAATGGAAAATTATTTTTCGTAAATGCCATTTTCTTTGTCAATAACTCCGCCTTCAAATAATCACATCTTAATATTAACAGTAAAAACCCTTCGTAACCTGCATATTTTTAGTAATTTAATCATTAAAAATTAGCGCGTTATGAAGGGTCTTATAAAATTAAACCGTACAGAATTTCTGAGTTTAGGAATAAGTGTATTTCTCTTCGTATTCATAAGTGTTCCGCTCGCTGCTGGCACTTCGGTTCCCTTCCGCGAAACGATACAAGAATTTACCGAGTTTAAGGGCACCATCATTGACAGCAAAACCAAAGAACCTCTCGCTTTTGCCACCCTAAATGTCTTGGAAACCAATATTAGCACCATTACCAATTCTGATGGCGCATTCTTGCTCAAGGTTCCTAATTCCTATCTTTCTAATAGCATTCACATTTCATTTTTAGGATATCAAACAAAAACCATCCCCCTTTCCAGTCTGAATGGTGAGGACATCCATATATTATTGGAAGAGTCCGTCATGCAGTTGTCAGAAATAAAAATCAACGCTCCCAAAGACGCCAAGTCCTTGGTAAAAGCAGCTTTAGATAAAAAAGGCGCGTACAATTTTACTGAAGAAACGATTATGACGGCATTTTACAGGGAAACCATTAAAAAGAGACGTCGGGACGCTTCACTTTCTGAAGCAATAGTAGAAATTTACAGACAACCTTCCAACTCCTCTAAAGCGGATAAAATAAAACTTATCAAAGCGCGTAAAAGCACAGATTATAGCCGATTGGACACCTTGGCCGTGAAATTGCAAGGCGGTCCTTTTAGTGCCATTTATGCTGATATTATCAAATATCCACAGTTCATCTTTAACGACAACACCTTTTCTGAGTATGAGTTTTCCTTTGACAAACCCACTGAAATCAACAACAGGTCAGTATATGTAGTTAAGTTTAAACCGCGCCCAAACATTACTGAACCGATGCATTATGGAAAACTCTATATAGATGCCGAAACCTTTTCCCTCATTAGTGCCATTTATAATTTGAATGTTGAAAACCGAGAACGCGCTGCTGAACTTTTCGTGAAAAAGAAACCAAACCGAGTTACGGTTTATCCCACTGAGGCTGCGTATCGGGTAGACTATAGACTGAAGGATAACACTTGGCATTACGGTTATAGCAACATTCAACTGACCTTTAAAGTCAATTGGAAAGGCCGATTATTTAACAGTGTGTACACTTTAAGTAGTGAAATGGCCGTCACGGATTGGGCCAAGGCTCTAGATGATGACCCCACAAGAAGGGAGACACTACGCCCAACAGTCATTTTAAGTGATGAAGCTTCAGGATTTTCTGACCCGTTATTTTGGGGCGAATACAATATTATAGAACCTGAAAAATCGATTGAATCGGCTATTGAAAAAATCAACAAGCATTTGGAAAAACGCGGAGGTCTGGAATAAACTTCAGTTAATTTCCCAAATTAATTGTCTCATTTCACTACTAAAACTTTAAAAAGCAAGCTTCCTCTCACGGTTACTTTGTGCGGTTAAATTATGCAAGATATAAGGATTATATTTATACTCCGAAATTAAGATACGCTTCTAAATGAAGCCACAATAGCGATGATTTCAAGGTATAAGATTCTATTTGTATGCGCACTATAAAACCCAATGTCCTAAAATTAGTTTCCACCAAAAACTGGAGAAAACTCAGGTTGTTTTTAGAACATAAAGATGCATTAACTATTGCCGTTTTGATAGCGGAGGTTTCAAAAATCAATAAAATCATCGTCATTCGTTCATTATCTCGAAAACGAGCGAAAACGGTTTTTAAAATGTTATCGCGATCTGATCAACAGGATGTTATTGAAGGGTTATCCCAAAATTCACAAAAATTATCCCGACTGCTCAATGATATTGAACCCGATGACCGGACGGCGTTTTTTGAAGATTTAGCACCAGACATTGTCAGTCAATTGTTGCAAAAATTATCTCCTGAAGAACGTAAAATTACCGTGCAGCTGTTGGGGTATCCAAAGGATAGTATTGGGCGACTTATGACTCCGGAATTTGTAGCAATTAAGGAGGATTTCAGTGTGGCCCAAGCCTTTGAACATATTCGAAAATTCGGGCAAGATTCTGAAACTTTGAACATAATTTATGTGATCGATCAAGATTGGAAATTAATTGACGATCTCTCCATTAAAGATTTGATTCTGGCCGGACCGGAGGAACGTGTGGTCGACTTGATAGACCATCGGTTTGTGTTTTTAAATGCCTTGGACGATCAGGAAAAAGCCATTCAGGTGTTTAAAGATTATGATCGGGAAGCTTTACCCGTGCTGAACGAAGAAGGCGTACTCATAGGAATCGTTACTTTTGATGACATTTTAGATGTTATAGAAGAGGAATCTACTGAAGATTTCCACAAATTCGGCTCTATTCAAAACGCCAGCAAAAACCCTTTAAAAGAGCGTATTCTTATTTTATATAAAAACAGAATTGTGTGGTTGGTATTGTTGGTTTTTATGAACGTTTTTTCAGGAGCGGCATTGGCTAGCTTTGAAGATGTCATTCAACAGGTGGTGTCCTTGGTCTTCTTTTTACCCTTACTCATTGATAGTGGCGGTAATGCGGGTTCTCAATCTGCAACTTTAATGATTCGGTATTTGGCCTTGGGAGAAATTCAACTGACAGATTGGTACAAACTGATTGGTCGGGAGCTTATGATATCGCTTTTATTAGGGTTAACTATGGCCGCAAGTGTGGCAGCAGTAGCGAGTTTTAGGGCGCCAGAAGTTATTGTGGTAGTCTGTACTGCGATGGTGCTTAATGTGATGTTGGGTAGTTTGATAGGGATGTTATTGCCTTTTATCTTTACCAAATTGAAAATTGATCCTGCCACGGCTAGTGCACCATTGGTTACCTCACTTTCTGACATTTGCGGAGTGCTGATTTATTTTTCAATCGCCTCAAAGTATTTCGGGTTTTAATACAGGTAAAAAAAACCAAATCGAAGTTTTTCTTAAAACTCAGATTTGGTTTTTCAATATAAAATCGATCATTTTCGATTTTAGAAGTAAATATTATTTATCATTAGTGTCCGATAAAGAATCAAGACCGCTGCGCTGCTAGAATAAAGAATAAAGACTTGTTTGCAACTAACTGACAAACAACGATCATTTAAATTAAAATCGAACATGCGCTTTCGGTAGAAACAGTTTCTAAAATGCAAGGTCTCATTTCGGAAATCTTCTAATGTCCCTTGCTTTAAATGAGTTTGTTAATTTATTATTTATTTTTATCGGACAACAATGATTATTTATAAGACTTTTCAAAAATCTTAAATAATTTTCAATTAAGATGATAGGTAGAAAATTGAATTAGTGTATTGATTGCTCATAATTAAGTAATAATGAGTCTTAATTCTATATTCTATTCTCTATTTTCTTATTTTATTTATGACACCACAACTTCAGCATACAAATCAAAATCTTCCGCTTCAGTGACTTTTACCGTTGCAAACTCACCTGTTTTCAAGTAACATTTTGAGGCATCAATACGGACTTCATTATCAACGTCTGGCGAATCAAACTCCGTACGGCCTACAAAATAGTTGCCTTCCTTACGGTCTATGACCACTTTAAATTCTTGTCCGATTTTGGATTGATTCAACTCCCATGAAATCTGGGATTGAATTTCCATAATCTCATTAGCGCGTTGCATCTTCACTTCCTGCGGCACGTCATCAATTAAATTGAAGGCATGTGTGTTTTCTTCGTGAGAATAGGTAAAACAGCCTAAACGCTCAAAACGCATATCAGAAACCCACTGCTTTAATTCCTGAAAATTCTCTTCAGTTTCACCAGGATATCCCACAATTAAGGTCGTTCTGATGGTCATCTCTGGAACCGCTTTTCTGAATTCCTTTAAAAGTTTGGTAGTTTTTTCTTTAGTCGTACCACGTCTCATGCTTTTAAGAATGGAATCAGAGATATGCTGTAAGGGAATATCGAGATAATTGCAGATTTTTGCTTCTCTGTTCATCACGTCCAAAACATCCATCGGGAAACCCGTAGGAAACGCATAATGTAATCGTATCCATTCAATACCTTCCACTTTAACCAAGGCTTCTAATAATTCTGCGAGGTTACGTTTTTTATAAATATCGAGTCCGTAGTAGGTCAAATCTTGGGCAATCAAGATCAGTTCCTTAACGCCATTAGCCGCTAGTTTCTCGGCCTCAATAACGAGGTTTTCAATAGGTGTACTTTTATGTTTGCCGCGCATTAACGGAATGGCACAAAAACTACAAGGTCTGTCACAACCTTCGGCAATTTTTAAATACGCATAGTTTTTAGGTGTCGTAGTCAAACGTTCACCAATCAGTTCGTGTCTGTAATCCGCACCTAAAGCTTTTAATAAACCTGGTAACTCCGTGGTTCCAAAATATTGATCCACATTCGGAATCTCCTTTTGTAAATCTGGTTTGTAACGTTCACTTAAGCATCCGGTAACAAAGACCTTATCGACTTCACCATCTTCCTTTTTCTGCATAAATTCGAGAATGGTATTGATGCTTTCCTCTTTGGCATTATTGATAAAACCACAGGTATTAATCACCACAATGTTGCCCTCCTCTTCGTGCACCACATCTTTTCCACTCGCTTTAAGTTGCCCCATAAGGACTTCACTGTCGTACACATTCTTGCTACATCCAAGTGTGACCACGTTTATGCGATTCTTTTTAAGCGATTTCGTTCTCATATTCAAAAAAAATTAAGTGTGCAAAGATACGGAATGATTTACGATTAAAAGGCTTGGATTTATTTTTCTGTAAAGGGGCAAAAACGATTTAAAGTCAGTTATAATTTTTGGGAGCTAGGCGTCTTTGCGAAGCCTGTTCATAAGCATATGCCCAAGTTAATAGCAGTTTTTCTGATAGAGGCTTGGCGATAAAAGTTAAGCCTTTTGGTTCGCCATTAGATGTGTAGCCCATAGGCACAGTTATAACAGGGTATTCCGCCACGGCGGCAGCACCAGCGTGATAATTGTTTATAGAGAGTATTCCGTCCAAATTATTTTCATCCATTGGAGCGTCAAAAAAACTGCGACCGTTCGATTTTAGAGTCGTTTTAATCTCCGTAAATTCTGCTTCTGAGGCTTGATCTTCCACCACGCCCACAAATAGTTTCTGACCATAAGGCATCATAGCTAAGGAATCTTTCTCATTAAAAGCGATAACATCTTCAATCGATTTTAATTGGAGCGATGGATCTCCCGAAACGGTCACATAATTGGAAAAGTCGTTTTGCATGTCTAAATTCAATAACCTTATAAAGCCTGGAAGCTTTACTTTTTCTGGATCGATTTCTAGAATTATAGCACCTTTCAATTTTAAATCTGCAAGTGCCTTTTGGTATAAGGTATCTGCCATAAGTTCTTTAAAGGCTCCAAAGCGTTTCCCTTTTAGCGCCTCCGCATCTAACTCGTCATGCACTGCAGTATTCCAATGAGTCTCCATCGATTTTGCATCAGCAGCATCATATCCCAACATGGCATTAAATATAATGGCATTATCCGTCACATTTCGGGTTATTGGTCCAGGGGTATCCAAAGTGGAAGAGATTGGGATGATACCACTTCTGCTCAGCACCCCTATAGTCGGTTTTAAACCTACTACCGAATTCTGACTGGAGGGCGAAATGATTGATCCTGAAGTTTCACTGCCAATGGCCGCGACACAAAAATTTGCGGCTACTGCCACCCCACTTCCTGAACTAGATCCCCCAGTATCCATGACTTTGCGACCATACGGATTTAAGGTTTGTCCGCCCATGGCACTATAACCGCTAGGACAATCGCCACAAAAGAAATAAGCCCACTCACTTAAATTTGCTTTTCCCAAGATTAAGGCGCCGTTTTCTTTTAACCGCTCCACAATAAAAGCGTCAGCAGTATGATTATTTTGAAAAGCCACCGCACCGCCTGTCGTAGCCATGTTTTCTGTATTGATATTGTCCTTTAAAAGTATGGGCATCCCGAAAACAGGATGTTGGCGCATTTTGTTTTTCAGAGCAGCATCCTTTTCTCTAGCTTGGGAAACAACCTGAGGATTTAAAGCAATAACAGAATTTAAGGACAACTCATTCTCACGATCATATTTTCGGATGCGATAGAGGTAGAATTTTGTGAGATTCTCGTAAGACAGGTTCCCATTTTGAATATGGTTCTGTAGCGTGGGAATATCCTGATCTAAAATAAAAGGTTTCAAAGTATTATAGAACTCAACCGTAAAGCTTTTTAAATCCTCATTAAAGGGTTTCCAAAGATCTTCATTACTGATGTATTTTGAATCCAAAATCTTAAATTCGGTAAAATTCTTGGTACTAATAGCACTGGTATCGTCAGAATTTTTTTCAGGAATAGACTCGGTATTGTTGAGGCTTTTACAGGAACACATAAGAAATAGAGCGATCAGAATGAGGAAGTGTTTCATGGATGGTATTTTTTATTAAAAATAACGAAACGTCGTCAAGTTTAATAATTTAAACCCCGGAAACATAATATATTTTATGAGGAGGATTCGCCTACATCTAGCGAGAGCACAAACCGTGTTTATCATTGCCGCGTTACTGAGGGTACTTTATAAAAAGATAACTTTTGGCTACGTGCTATTTAAAGAAAGAATCTACAAATTCTATTTTATTAAAAACTTGAAGATCATCGATACCTTCACCGACACCAATATATTTAACAGGAATTTTAAATTGATCAGAAATCCCGATCACCACACCACCTTTTGCGGTGCCGTCCAATTTAGTTACCGCCAAAGAAGTGACTTCAGTAGCGTTGGTAAACTGCTTGGCTTGCTCAAAAGCGTTTTGTCCGGTAGAGCCGTCCAATACCAACAACACCTCATGAGGCGCATCAACAATTACTTTTTGCATGACACGTTTAATTTTTGTCAACTCGTTCATTAAGTTGATTTTATTATGCAAACGGCCTGCAGTATCAATGATAATGACATCAGCATTTTTATTGACGCCACTTTTAAGCGTATCAAAAGCTACAGACGCCGGGTCACTACCAAAATCCTGTCGTACCATAGGCACATCTACACGATCTGCCCAAATTTGAAGTTGATCAATGGCTGCTGCCCTAAAAGTATCTGCAGCACCTAGCACAACGCTTAAGCCTTGTTTCTTAAATTGCGATGCCAATTTACCAATGGTAGTGGTCTTGCCCACTCCATTTACCCCAACCACCATAATAACGTAGGGCTTTTTATCCTTTGGTACGGAAAATTCTGTGGCATTACCACTATCGACCTCGGATAATAATCCCGCGATTTCCTCACGAAGAATTTGATTAAGCTCAGAAGTACCCAAATATTTATCGCGCGCTACACGTTCTTCGATTCGGCTAATAATCTTAAGGGTGGTATTGACCCCAACGTCACTTGCTACTAGAATTTCTTCCAGATTATCGAGTACGTCATCATCAACTTTGGCTTTTCCGGCAACGGCCTTATTGAGCTTTGTAAAGAAGGTGGTTTTAGATTTTTCTAATCCTTTGTCTAAGGTTTCTTTTTTTTCTGAAGAGAATATTTTTTTAAAAAAGCTCATGGTCTTTACGTTATATGTAGTTGGTTGTGGCGCCTGCTATTACCTTAGACGCTTAAAATGCGGCAACCTGCATGTACACAAGCCATCGCACAAAAAACTGATAACAAATTTCTTGCCCCAAAGTTCAATCTGCTAATTTGTCATATTCGGCTCAAATATAGACATAAAAAAACTGCTTTCATATGAAAGCAGTTTTAAAAAATATAGGGTATATATCTATTTTTTCTTCAAAAATTCGTCCACAAACTCAGGGGCCATGACTTGTTCAACGAACTGGTAAGCTCCTGTTTTAGGTGATTTAACCATTTTAATAGCTTTGGTTAATCTCTTAGATCCTGTTTGTAACGATGCTACTGATTTCTTTGCCATGACTTACTTATTTTATCTCTTTATGAACTGTCATACGCTTAAGGATAGGATTAAATTTCTTAATCTCCATTCTGTCTGGCGTATTCTTTTTATTTTTCGTAGTAATGTAACGAGAAGTTCCTGGTTGTCCAGACTCTTTGTGCTCAGTACACTCTAATATAACTTGAATTCTATTACCTTTTTTTGCCATTATCTTAACTTTTTAGCTTGTGGCTATTATTTTAAAAATCCTTTAGATTTTGCTTCTTTGATCGCAGCAGAAATTCCAATTTTATTGATGGTTTTCAGCGCAGATGTAGCAACTTTTAAAGTTACCCATTTATCCTCCTCAGGAATATAGAAACGTTTTTTGATCAAATTTGCATCAAATTTACGCTTCGTTTTATTCATCGCATGAGATACGTTGTTTCCAACCATCGCTTTTTTTCCAGTAAGTTCACAAACTCTTGACATTCTTTCTAACTTTAATGATGTTATTTAAAACAGTTTGCAAATTTAGTAAAACTTTACAATACCAACAAACTAAAATTGTTACTTTTTTAAAATTTCTTTTTGAAGCATTTCTAAGGCTTTATTTGAAGCCCTATTAATAACCTTAAGTCGGTGATTTCCAAATTTAAATTGTTCAGAAAAGACCTTTTCTTTTGTAGCGATCGCTATAAAAACTTTTCCAATTTCAGTATCCGCATCACCCTTTTCTGGTCCTGCATTTCCCGTAGTTGCAATCGCATAGTCTGAACCAAATAGTTTAAGGGCCGAGGCCGCCATGGCTTCCGCCACTTCAGCACTCACTACAGAAAACTCTTCAATTAGTTGAGCATCAATGTTCAGAACCTCTATTTTAGCTTGTGTAGCGTAACTGACTACACTGCCTTTAAAGTATTTTGAGGCACCTGCATTTGCCGTAAATGATTCAGCAATTTTACCGCCGGTACAACTCTCTGCTGTGGCTACGGTTTTCCCCAAAGCGGTCAATTCTTGTCCAATAACGGCTTCAATAGATTCATCGCGTTCAAAGCCCACAAAAATATCTTCAATTTGTGGCAATACCAACGCAATTTGATGTTTTATTTCTTTTTTAATTAATTGCTTGTCCATAGACTTACCTGAAAGACGTAATCTTACCCGACCTAAACTCGGTAAATAAGCGAGTTTAATGTAGGGCGGCAATTGGTCTTCCCAGGCTTCAATACGTTCAGCCAAGGCGCTCTCACCCAGTCCATAAGTTAATATGGTCTCGTGCTGTATATAAGGGAATTTGTACTGTTTTCTTAGTTTAGGAATGACCACATCTTCAATCAAGCCTCGCATTTCAAACGGAACCCCCGGTAATGAAATAAACACTTTCCCCTCCTTTTCCAACCACATTCCTGGGGCACTCCCGTGCAAATTCATCAAAACCTGAGCTTTTGAAGGCACTAAAGCTTGGTCTAAATTGACCTGCGTAGGCTCATTATTAAGGTAATCTTTCCAAATTCGGTAAATATTTTTTGTCACCGCTTCGTTTCTGACCAGCGAATCGTTAAAATATTCGGCAAGTGTGTTTTTGGTAATATCGTCTTTAGTAGGGCCCAATCCACCCGTCAAAATGATGATATTGGCATTGTCCTCTGCTTCCCTTAAGGATTTTATAATATGCTCCTTATCATCTTGTACCGACGTGATCTGATAAACAGAAACCCCAATTTTATTAAGTTGTTTGGCGATAAACGCAGAATTGGTGTCTATAACCTGACCTATAAGTATTTCGTCCCCTATGGTGATGATTTCTGCTAACATTAGAGATTGAAATCGGTCTTAATTTCTTCAACCGTCTTTTTAATGGCCTCTAATACAATGTGTAATTGAGCAGTTACATCCTCGTTATCTTTTTCCAATTTACCCCAATCTTGAACGGTAATCAACTCTTCTAAAACCCCCAGTTCAAACAAATCAATAGTAGGCTTCATTTTATGCGCCGCTTGGTAAGTGGTGTAATAATCCCTTTCTGCTACCGCTTTTTTTAAGCGTTCCGCATCTTCAGGAACTTCTTCTAAAAATGCAGCGGCGATTGCCATCACAAAATCCTCATCCCCATCTGCGAGTTCGCGAACACGGTAAAGTTTATAATTCTTTTCCATTTTACTTGATTGTTAGTTTAAACATTTCATCGTTTTCAATCAATCCCCTAAGTTCATCATTAGCTTTTACTTTAGCTACGCCCGCAGGGGTTCCTGTAAAGATAATATCTCCAATCTTTAAAGTGAAATATTTTGAAACATATTCTATCAGCTCATCAATTTTCCAGAGCATATGGCTGGTATTGCCCTGTTGCACCACGCTGCCATTTTTCTCCAGAGAAAAATTGATAGCATCAACCGATGCAAATTTCGATTTTGGCACCCATTTCCCAATGACCGCCGCGCCATCAAAGGCTTTGGCTTTTTCCCAAGGCAAGCCTTTATCTTTCAATTGCTGTTGCAGATCGCGCGCTGTAAAATCGATTCCCAGACCAATGTCGTCATAATATTTATGTGCAAACTTTCTATTGATGTATTTTCCAACCTTATTAATTTTTACTAAAATTTCTACTTCATGGTGCACATCATTAGAAAAATCAGGAATAAAAAACGGTTGTTTTTTTAATAAAATGGCGGTATCAGGCTTTAAGAACACCACTGGGTCCGTTGGCCTTTCATTGGCTAACTCCTTGATATGTTCCGTGTAATTACGTCCTATGCAAATGATTTTCACGTGGATGCTGTATTAGTTATTCCTATTGGAAATTGGCTTTGTTTGTCGATAAATTAACTGGAAAATGTACAGTTATGTTGCTCCATTAGGAAGGGTTAGTAACTGCAAATCTATTAAGCTAGTTGATGGTTACTCCCGACAACTGAACTACGCTAATTTATTATTAAATGCTCGCAATTTAATGGCGGTTAAGACTTTTTTAGTGTACAATGGAAAATCGGCGTTGAGTAACCAGCCAAAATACCCTGGTTCTTCATTTAAGACATCCTCTACCCTTTTGGTTTTATGTTTGCCGAAAGAAAAACATTCTTCATTATATTTATTATAGACGATAAACCCCGCAAAATCCGCAAACTTCTTCCGAGAACTGAATTCGGCCAAAAATTTGGTATCGTTTTCCAGTTCATCGTAGCGTGCTATTTGCGCTTTTAACACCTCATAGGTAGCTTCAGTATCTGCTGCAGCACTATGTGCATCTTCAAGATTTTTATTACAATAAAATTTGTAGGCCGCAGAGAGTGTACGCTGTTCCATTTTGTGAAAAATGGTTTGTACATCAACTGCAACCCGTCCTTTCATATCAAAATCGACACCCGCCCGTAACATTTCTTCTGCTAGTAAGGGAATATCGAAACGGTTGGAATTAAACCCGGCCAAATCTGAATCTTTAACCATCATATGAATGTCTTTTGCCAATTCTTTAAAGATAGGTTTGTCCGAAACATCAGCATCGGAAATTCCGTGAATTGCCGTGACCTCAGCCGGAATTGGCATTTCTGGATTGACCAACCAGGTTTTTCGCTCTTCTTTACCATCAGGAAAAATTTTTAATATGGCAATTTCCACGATCCTGTCTGAAGTAATATTGATGCCTGTAGTTTCTAGGTCGAAAAAGCAGATGGGTTTGGTGAGGTTTAGCGTCATGATACTTTAAAATTAACTGTTAATGTTGCTCTGATAAAAATCAGTTGTAAAAATAAAAAAACCCAACTAGTTTAAGGTTGGGTTTATGATTTGTTTAGCCTTTGTTTTTATAACCTCCCAGATCTAATCAACCTGAGAGGGTTATAAAGATTTTAAATCTCTCTATTCACCTCCCAAGCTTCCAAATAATCTTTGACAGCTTTTACGAATTGTCCTCCGAGAGCACCATTAACCACTCGGTGATCATAGGAATGTGATAAGAACATTCTGTAACGGATGCCGATAAAATCGCCTTGTGGCGTCTCTACGACCGCTGGCACCTTTCTTATTGCGCCTAAAGCCAAGATCCCTACTTGTGGCTGATTAATAATTGGTGTCCCCATAATACTTCCAAAGGTACCAACGTTGGTTACTGTGTACGTGCCACCTTGAATATCATCTGGTTTCAATTGGTTGAGACGTGCTCTGTTGGCCAAATCGTTAACACGCTTGGTCATTCCTAATAAATTTAACTGGTCCGCGTCTTTAATTACGGGTACAATTAAATTCCCATCTGGAAGTGCCGCAGCCATTCCTAAATTGATATGTTTCTTTTTGATGATTTTATCGTCCTGAAGTGAAATATTCATCATCGGGAAATCGCGAAGTGCTTTGGCTATAGCTTCCATAAAAATAGGAGTAAACGTCAAACTTTCGTTTTCGCGTTTAGCGAAATCATTTTTGACCTTATTACGCCAATTCCAAATGTTAGTCACATCCGCTTCAATAAAACTTTGAACGTGCGCCGATTTTTGTACCGATTCTACCATATGATGTGCAATCAATTTGCCCATTCTGGTCATTTCAATAATCTCATCGCCATTGTCTAAAACACTAGAAGCCGGTTTTGGCTTTTCCGCAGCTTTTTCTGTTTTGGCCAACGGAGTCTTTGCTGTTTCTGCTTGTGGCGCTGTTGCTTGCACAGAATCTGTAGTAGCCTGTGCCGTTGGTGCACTTGTTCTGGATGCGATATAGGCAAGCATGTCACTTTTTGTAACACGTCCTTCTTTTCCTGTACCAGACATCTGATCCAATTCTGACTGGGAAATGCCTTCCTGCTTGGCAATATTTTTAACTAAAGGCGAGTAAAATCGGTCTTCAGTAGACGTTACCGACGCTGCAACGGCAGTTTTCGCTGCTTCAACAGTTTGTGTAACCTGAGCAACTTCTGGAGTTTCGTCAGCAGACATTTTAGCTGGTGCCTCTTCTGGCGGCGCTGAAACGTTTGCTTCTGTTTCAATAATAGCAATGGTCTGCCCCACTTTAACCACATCATCCACATTAAATAGAATCTCCGTTAAGACCCCATCTACTTCACTGGGCACTTCGCTATCCACTTTATCTGTTGCGATTTCTAACACTGCTTCATCAGCTTCTATAGTGTCGCCCACGTTTTTCAACCATGAGGTTATGGTCGCTTCTGCTACACTTTCTCCCATTTTAGGAAGTTTCAATTCAAACTTTGCCATATTATTATTCTAATGCTAAAATTTTTATTTGCTCTTGCAAAATTAATTAAAAATGCCATACTTCATTACATAATCCGCTATAATTTCCGAATTCATAGCGCATATATTCATTGGTGCTATTTTAATAAAAGCACTTCACCCCGCTGCTGTGAGCTGTCGCTGCCTATGATAAATTGCGCATCCGCGGATAAGATTCGGAAGCTCACAGAATCCTGAGACGATAATGCAACCATGCTTTCAATAATTTCTTTAAAACTTAAGGTATTTGCATCAAAAATAACTTGAGAACCTTTGGTCACAGCTGTATTGCTATTGATTGATTTATAGTTGAAAGGCAGCTGTGCGCCAAACTCCGGATTGTTGGATACCAGCAAATACTCCTTAATTGGTGAGGGAGATTGTTTGGACGTCTTACCCAGAGCAGAGGACATCCAAACGCCCATCCGCACCAAGGTATCGAAACACAAATTCGATTTAAAATGCTTATGATAAAACAGCTGCATCGCGCCATAAAAATGCCTCGCATAAGTTTTGTCCTTTATAGTGCTCTCTCCTTTAAAATGGATACAACTGATCTGTCCATAATAATGATTGTGATATCCGGCTTTTAATATCCGATAGGACAGATCAATATCTTCACCATACATAAAGTAATCTTCGTCAAAACCGCCCACGTTGTCATAAACCTGTTTTTTTAGGAGCAAAAACGCACCTACCAACACAGAAACCGGACCGCCCTCTGAAGGTTTTAGGTGATTGGCGTAATAACCGTTTGATAAGCCCAGTACTTTTTTAATGGCAATTTTTGGTCTGGGGATATTGCGTTTGCTTTCCGGTAAAAATTGTCCTCTACCATCCACCAGCTGACAGCCTAAAATCCCTAAATCCGGAATGCCATCCGCGTAGTTTAAACACGTCTTAAAGGTGTCTTCTCCTACAACGGTGTCAGGATTGAGTATGCAAACATATACCCCTTTTGCCACCGCCACCCCAATGGCATTGCCTTTGGAAAACCCTAAATTTTGTTCATTCTTAATTAAAATCACATGCGGGAAAAGTTGTGAGACCATGTCGCAACTATCGTCTGACGAATGATTGTCGACTAAAATAATTTCGGCGTCGATATCAGAAAGTGCCGCTTCTACACTTCTTAGGCAGATCTCCAAAAAGTAGCGCACATTATAATTTAAGATGACGACCGATAATTTCAAAACTACCTTAGGATTTTAAAGAGGCTTCAAATGGAATTCGGTTCAATATACTTCGTCCGAGTGTGACCTCATCAGTATATTCCAACTCGTTCCCCACGGAAATTCCTCTGGCAATGGTAGAGGTTATAATATCACATTCCTGAATTTGTTTAAAAATATAAAAGTTAGTGGTATCCCCTTCCATGGTGGAACTCAAGGCGAAAATCAATTCCTTTACCCGGCCTTCTTTCACTTTAGCCACCAACGAAGCAATGTTCAAATCATTAGGCCCTATACCATCCATAGGTGATATTTTTCCGCCCAATACATGATACAAACCCTTAAATGAACTTGTATTTTCTATAGCCATCACATCTCTAATGTCTTCAACCACACAGATGATTTCTTTAGTACGGCGAGGGTTGGCGCAAATTTCACAAAGTTCAGTATCACTGATATTGTGGCAACTTTTACAAAATTTAATATCATTTCGCATCAGTTGCAAAGCGGAAGCCAGATGTAAGGTTTGTTCCTTGGGTTGTCTCAATAAATGTAACACCAAACGCAATGCCGTACGTTTCCCAATACCTGGGAGTTGCGACATTTCATAGACTGCTTTTTCGAGTAGTTTTGAAGAAAATTCCATGTTGCAAAATTACATTATTAGTACACATTTTAAATGGTTTGTAACCGACTTATTTTACAATGATTCTTATAATTTTGGAATTTGATTTATTTAATAAGTTCTTTGTGCCATATTTATAATGCATGAATTCTACAGCCATTATCCTACTCATCCTCTCCTATTTTGGAGTGCTTGTTTTAATTTCTTTACTCACAGGTCAAAAATCAGATAACAGCACCTTTTTTAAAGCGAACCAACAGGCGCCATGGTATGTGGTAGCGTTTGGAATGATTGGCGCTTCGCTTTCTGGGGTTACCTTTATATCAGTACCTGGCTGGATAGAATCTTCCCAATTTAGCTATATGCAGATGGTGTTGGGCTATATTGTTGGCTATCTCGTAATTGGCACCGTCCTCCTCCCCGTTTATTATAAACTTAATCTGACCTCTATTTACACCTATTTAGAGCAGCGGTTTGGCAATGCTTCCTATAAAACTGGCGCTTCGTTTTTTCTCATTTCACGGTTAGTAGGTTCGAGTTTCCGATTGTATTTAGTTGCAAACGTACTCCAGGTGCTTCTTTTTGATGATTTGGGCATTAGCTTTTGGCAAACTGTTACGATTACCGTGTTCCTGATTTGGTTATACACTTTTAAATCAGGCATTAAAACGATTATTTGGACGGATACGCTGCAAACCTTATTTATGCTGATTGCAGTTGGGGTAGCTATATATTATGTGAGTGATGATCTGGGCATAAGTGGCGGCAATTTATTAGGCTTTGTCTTGGATAGTGATCTGTCTAAAACCTTCTTTTTTGACGATTTTAAATCGGGAGATTACTTTTGGAACCAGTTTATTTCCGGAGCATTTATTGCCATAGTGATGACCGGACTAGATCAGGATATGATGCAAAAAAACCTAACCTGTAAAACCTTAAAGGATGCGCAAAAGAATATGTTTTGGTTTACCATTATTTTGACCATTGTCAACTTCGTAATTTTAAGTTTGGGACTTTTATTAACCGTGTACGCTCAAAAAAACGGAATTGATGCACATAAAGATGAACTCTTCCCTATTTTAGCAAAGAACCATTTGGGCATTGGCGTGTTTGTATTCTTCTTGTTGGGATTGATTGCTGCTGCCTACAGTAGTGCTGACAGCACCTTGACTGCCTTAACCACCTCTTTCAGTATTGATATTTTGGACATTGAAAAGAAATATGATGTCGCCAAACAAATTGCGGTGAGAAAACGCATTCACATTCTCATCTCCTTGGTATTAATCGTGGTGATTATCGCTTTTAAATACGCCATTCAAGATGAAAGTGTCATCGCAAAACTCTTACTTTTTGCCGGCTACACCTATGGACCATTGCTAGGACTTTACAGTTTTGGACTGTTCACCAAATGGCAAATAAAAGATAAATGGGTTCCTTTTATTGCCATTCTATCGCCTATTCTCTCCTATTTTATAAGCATTAATAGCTTAAAATGGCTCGGATTTGAGTTTGGTTATTTCATTCTCATCTTGAATGGGCTTTTAACCTTTACTGGATTAGTATTGATTAGAACCAAGCAGCACTAAGGTACAGGCCATTTCAAATTCAATGCCTGCTTCTCTGAGCAACTTAAAAAATTCTGGGTTTTCTGTCCCGGGATTGAACAACACGCGCTCTGGGTTCAGTCCTATGATGTATTCATAAAAAGGCGCTTGCCTAGTGGCATTCATATACATGGTTACCGTATCGATATCAGTATAAAGCTGCAATTCTGTATCAATTTGAACACCCGCAACTTCCCCTTTCCTCAATCCAAAAGCGACACTCTCTTGCCCGTGCGTTACCAATTTGTGCAGAGCTAAATTAGAATACCTGCCGGTGTTTAACGAGGCCCCAAAGACCAAGGTTTTTTTATTGTTTTTCATAGTTTAAAGATATGTTTTTATAAAAAAATGCTCATAAGAGCGTAACAATAGACAAAAATACTCGTCTCCTTTATAACAATCAAATCAAAATTCATCAATCAAAGTAAAAAATCACTTACCCATGAAATCAGTATTTTTATTTTGCATGTTAATGTGTAGCACATTATATGCCCAACCCTCAGCAACGTCCACTCTAAAAGAAGGATCAATTACAGGAAAAATCATAGATGCGCAGCTCAATGTGCCACTTCCTTACGTAACTATCGTGATTAAAAACAGTAGCAATGAAAATGTAACCGGTACAATTACTCAAGATGACGGCCGTTTTTTAATCTCAAAACTTTCTGAAGGACAATTTATCGTATTAGTCCAATACATGGGCTACAAAACCATTTCGCAACCCGTGCAGATTGGAAAGGACGTTTACGACGTCAACCTTGGCACTATTTCTTTAGAAGAAGATATAGCTGCTTTGGATGAAGTGACCGTAGTTGCAGAAGTCTCTACCATTCAACAGAAAGTCGACCGCAAGGTCATCACTGTAGGTAAAGATTTGACCACTTCCGGCCCAACGGCTTCTGACATTATGAACAACATTCCCTCCGTGAGTATTGACCAGCAAACCGGCAATTTAAGTTTGAGAGGCAATGAGAATGTTCGGGTTATGATAGACGGCAAATTATCTAATGTTCCTATCGCTCAATTGCTTAAACAAATCCCTTCTGCCTCTATTAAACAAATTGAACTGATTACCAATCCTTCGGCTAAATATAATCCTGAAGGCATGAGTGGTATCATCAATATCATCCTTCATAAAAACACTAATGTGGGATTTAATGGCACTATTAACGTCGGGTTAACCAAGGATATTAATGCGCGATTTAACAGCGCCGTCGATTTAAATTATAGAAATGGAAAATTCAATCTTTACGGAAATTATGGGAATAATATTGGTAAAAGCACCAATTATGGCACTATAGAACGCCCTGATGACAACTCCCATCAGGACCTTAATTTTTTCGAAAATAATAAGTCGCATCTATACAAATTTGGCATCGATTTTTACGCGGATGACCACAATACGATTTCGGTATTTACAAATCAAAATACGTATGATGGGAAAGTCAAAGGCACCACGAGTATTTTTGCTGAGAATACTGAAGCACAAAAGCAAATTTTCAACAATCTTTCCGATAATTTATCATCGCAATACAATTTGGTATATAAGCATGAATTCAATAAAGAGGGCGAAACGATAGAGTTGGAGGCAGATTACAATGTCTTTGACGCCTCAGAAAACACAGACTTTAGCTATTACAATATCAGTTTCCCTCCAAATTATGAAGATTTTGTGGCTACCAAACGCAATCAGACAACACTTAATTTAGATTATGTAAATCCGCTAAGTGATAAAACTAAACTGGAAGTTGGTTTAGAAGCACGCTTGTATACCACTGATGTCAATTACGCCTCTACCGGCCAATCTTTTGACCAAACTGGTAATGTCGTTAATACACCAAGTACCAATTTTAATTATAACAGAGACATTTATTCCGCTTATATCACCTACGGTAAAACCTTAGAAAAATGGAGCTATCAAATTGGCGCCCGTGCTGAGGCTGTGACTGATGACGCAGAAGCTATCAGCGTTTCAAAAACCTTTAGCACAACGACTCCTTTTAAAAACGACTATATTCAGGTGTTTCCGTCAGGATTTTTAACCTATTCACCCAGTGAGAAAAACGCATTCCAGGCCAGCGTAAGCAGACGTGTCGATAGACCAGGCCTACAACAGGTTAATCCGATCAGAGAATGGAGCACGCCTTTAATTTCAATGTATGGCAATACAGAATTACAACCGCAATTCACCAATTCCGCCGAAATCAATTATACAAGAACACTGAAAAATGGTTCCATAACCGCCGGGGTGTTTTATAGAATTATTGAAGATGAAATCAATCAGGCCATTTTTATTGACCGACTCGATTTGAATAAAGTGATTCTGACCTATGACAATTTTGACAACACTTCAGCCTATGGTGTGGAAGTTTCCAGCAACTACAAACCGACCAAGTGGTGGAATTTTAACGCGAGCTTCGACCTTTTTTCACAAGACCAGAAAGGCATTGCTGAAATTTTAAATACGCCAGTTGGTGAGACACCAACGTTAAATGATATTGCCTTGACTGAAATTAAAGTGAACACTGTGGCGTATAGTTTTAGAATGAACAACACCTTTAAAGCCACCAAAAAATTAAATTTCTCAGTGTTTGGTATGTACAGATCTGAACGTGAAGGCTTACAATTCACTGGGAAATCAATGTATTTTGTCAACACCGGTTTACGTTACTCTTTATTTGATGATGCGGCCACCTTCAGTTTTAATTATAATGACATTTTTAATACCATGCGTGGCGGCTTTGAAAGTGATCGCCCTTATAGACAAATTGGAGAATTCCATTGGGAAAGTAACGCGTGGAATGTGGGGTTATCTTACCGATTTGGAGGTGGAAAATACAAAGCCTTACAAAGAAAGAATAGAGATGGCAATGAAAAATCTGGTGGCGGATTTATGTAATTTGAGATCAATTGATTCAAATTTAGACTTCGACTTTAATACTTACCATTCTGTAAAAAATGACTGTCTAAATTAAACTGTTAATTTAATAGGATTAGCCTTTCAAAAATCGGTATTAATGTTAAATTCTTAGTTAAAATGACATTCTAACGAAATAAAACACACGTTTTCGCGTCATAGATAATGTGATAAGTTTTATAAGTTAATCAAAGTGTTAGTTAATGTTGATTAATAGTAGAAAAACCCGAACCTATGAGGTCTCGGGTTTTTTATTTACAGGGGGGTATTAAGAATCAAAACCCTGCTTTTATATTTTATTATTGATGTTTACCACCTGATCACTACACTGCCCCAAGTAAAGCCGCTTCCGAAAGCCGCCAACACTACGACATCACCATCTTTTATTTTGCCTTCTTCCCAAGCTTCTGTAAGTGCAATTGGAATGGAAGCCGCTGTCGTATTCCCGTATTTTTGAATGTTGTTAAACACTTGATCATCACTCAACCCAAACTTCTTCTGAATAAATTGCGCAATTCTTAAATTGGCTTGATGCGGAATCAGCATGTCAATAGATTCTTTTTGCAGATTATTTTTCATCAACCCCTCCATAATAACTTCACTGAATCTGACTACCGCATTTTTAAACACAAATTGCCCGTTCATATGCGGAAAATAACTCTCGTCGTTCGGGTCATTATCTCTAAGTATATCATTCACCCATCGTTTTCCCATTCCTGGCGCAACCAACACCAATTCTTCCGCATGTTCTCCTTCCGAATGTAAATGTGTAGATAGTATGCCTTTAGTGGTATCTTCTTCTCTTGTTAAAATTGCAGCACCGGCGCCATCTCCAAAAATAACCGTCACTCCGCGCCCGCGCGTCGTTTTATCCAAACCATGCGAATGCAATTCACTACCAATCACCAATATGTTTTTGTACATGCCGGTTTTAATAAATTGGTCCGCTACAGATATCGCATATATAAAACCAGAACATTGATTTCTAACGTCTAATGCACCCACCGTCTTTATGCCCAAAGCATGCTGTACTTGAACTCCAGGGCCTGGAAAATACATATCCGGACTTAGAGTAGCGAAGATGATAAAATCAATATCATCTTTAGCAATACCCGAACGTTCAATGGCTACTTTAGCTGCTTTTACGCCCATCGCTGAAGTTGTGTCTCCTGAATTTTCCAATGCCCAACGGCGTTCTTTAATGCCCGTACGTTCTTGAATCCAGGCGTCATTAGTATCCATCATCTTAGACAAATCATCATTTGTCACCACGTTGTCAGGAACATAATGGCCTAATCCAATTATTTTGGAGTTATACATAAGTCATTTTATTTTTAGAATTAAATAGTCTTGCAATTTAAACAATATTCATAGTTTTCATAAAATTACCTGTTTTAAATACAAAATGCTGATCTATATCACGTTTTTTAACATTTAGTTGGTGACCACCTCAAGTGCTTTTGAGTATTTTTAGGGTTTTAACTAAAACTATCCAGAATGAAAGCAGTACTATTGAGTTTCTTGTTGACCTGGTCCGTAGTAAGTATCGGACAAGTCAATTTATCCTATCAAAAACCAGATCAGAACATTCTGAATTTAGCAGAAGCACCTTTAGCGCCACGAATTAGCATGGACAACAACGGTGAAAACATTCTCTTTCTTTACAGAAGCAATTATAAAACCATTGATGAGCTTTCTGAAACCGAGATGCGACTGGGCGGATTGAGAATTAATCCCGTAACAAATATTGGCAGTAGAACCACTTATTATACGGATCTTAAAATGAGAAAAGGAAGAGATGGTGAACCGCAGAATATTAAAGGCCTGCCAGAAAACGGACGATTCGCCAATGTATCATGGTCTCCTAATCAGAATTATGCTGTGTTCACAAATACCACCACTAAAGGTGTGGAGTTGTGGATGATTGATATTGCTAGTTCAAGCGCAAAAAAATTGACCTCAGACAATTTGAATGCCAATATGGGAAGACCCTATACTTGGTTTAAAGACAGCAACGCTTTGTTGGTGAAAACGCTCCCAACTTCAAAAAAAGATTTGATCGATCCTAAAGAATCGGTTCCGGAAGGGCCAACAATCTCTGTGAGTGAAGCGGGTGTTAAAGCTCAAAATAGAACCTATCAAGATTTACTTAAAAACCCGAATGACGAATACAACTTTGAACAGTTGGCCTTGTCGGACATTCAAAAAGTGAATTTAGACGGTACTGCATCCAACTGGAAATCTACGGATATTTACGAAAGCTTGAATTTTTCACCAGACGGAAAATATATTTTGGTGACTACCATAAACAGACCCTTTTCTTACCTTGTACCGTACAGCCGCTTCCCATCTACCACCGCAATTTATGATGCTAACGGCAACTTGGTGAAGAAAGTTTTGGAAGTGCCGCTTATTGAAGATTTACCACAAGGTTTTATGGCAGAACGTACGGGCATGCGCGACTTAACTTGGCGTAATGACCATCCTGCAACTTTGGTTTGGACGGAAGCCTTAGATGGTGGAGACCCTGCAAATGAAGTAGCCTATAGAGATGAAGTCTTCCAACAAAAAGCGCCATTTACGGCTAAAAAAGAATCCATCTTAAAAACTAAAGACCGTTTTGGAGGCATCCGTTGGGGAGATGAAACTACTGCTATTGCTTATGACAGATGGTGGAACAGCAGAAACACCCGAACTTATTTATTCGACCCTTCTGACGCTAAAAAAGCACCAAAAGTACTTTCAGACAGAAACTACCAAGATGTGTATAGCGATCCCGGAAACTTTGTAACTACTTTAAATAGCTATGACGAATCGGTATTAGATTTAAATAAGGGCAAAGCGTATCTAATTGGCGACGGGTATAGTGAAAAAGGACAATTTCCTTTTATTGATGAAATGGATTTAAAGTCGCAAAAAACGGAACGTTTATACCAATCGGCGTATACCGATAAAGTTGAAAATATTGCGTTCGCCTTAGATGCTAAAGCTGGAGAGTTTGTGGTTCAGATTGAATCGAAAAATGAATATCCCAATTATTACATCAGAAACATCAAAAAGCGCATCGCCATTCAGCCTTTAACTCAATTTGAAAATCCATTTAAAAGCATTCAAAATGTGCATAAAGAAGTGATTACTTACAAACGAGATGACGGGTTACCACTAACAGGGACATTGTATTTGCCAACAGATTATAAAAAAGGTGAGAAATACCCGATGATTATGTGGGCCTACCCTCGTGAATATAAAGACAAAAACAGCGCTAGTCAAAACACATCAAATTCAAATGAATTTACCTATCCTTCCTACGGTTCGCCGTTGTATTGGGTCACCAGAGGTTATGTGGTGTTAGATGATGCCGCGTTCCCAATTGTGGGAGAGGGCGACGAACAACCGAATGATTCCTTTGTGGCGCAATTGGTAGGTAACGCCAAAGCAGCCATTGATGCCGTAGACGCTATGGGCTATATTGACCGTGACCGTGTTGCAGTTGGCGGCCATTCTTACGGGGCATTTATGACGGCGAATTTATTGTCGCATTCTAACTTATTTGCAGCAGGAATTGCCAGAAGTGGTGCTTATAATAGAACCCTGACACCTTTCGGTTTCCAGAGTGAAGAACGTAACTATTGGGAAGCGCCAGAAGTGTACAATACCATGTCGCCATTTATGAATGCCGAGAAAATGAAAACACCATTATTATTAATACACGGAGAGGCTGATAACAATTCAGGAACCTACCCAATGCAAAGTGAGCGTTATTTTAATGCTTTAAAAGGATTGGGCGCTCCAGTAAGATTGGTAATGTTGCCCAAAGAAAGTCATGGGTACAGTGCCAAAGAGTCAGTGATGCACATGCTTTGGGAGCAAGATCAATGGTTGGAAACTTATGTTAAGAATAAGAAGAAAGATGCACCTCTAGAAAAAAAAGAAACACTTAAAAACTAAAGTATCTCTTTAAATTGACAAGAATGTGTCTCAATACTTATACAACTTATCTGAGAGTTGAATATTTGAGAACTATTCTCGGACAGCTGTCCGATAGAAAAACATAAAAAAAGCCGTTTCAATTAGTTTTGAGACGGCTTTTTTTATGTCATCTTGTCACAAACGTTGTCTTGGCATTTTTGTTGACTACTGCATGATAGTAAATCTAAGTTTAACCATCTAGGATTCTCTCCTCCGAGGGAATGATAAAAATTATAAATTATGACAAAAGGAAATATTAATGTTTCGGTAGAGAATATCTTCCCATTAATTAAGAAGTTCTTATACAGCGATCACGAAATATTTTTGCGTGAGTTGGTGAGTAACGCGACAGATGCCACATTAAAGTTAAAACATCTGACCAGTATTGGTGAAGCCGCAGTAGATTATGGCAATCCGAAAATTGAGGTAAAAATCGATAAGGAAGGCAAAAAACTGCACATCATTGACCAAGGAATTGGGATGACTGCAGAAGAGATTGAAAAATACATCAACCAAATTGCATTCTCAGGTGCTGAGGAGTTTTTAGATAAATATAAAGATGCTGGAAAAGATTCAGGGATCATCGGACATTTTGGATTAGGTTTTTACTCCGCTTTTATGGTGGCTGAAAAAGTAGAACTGATTTCCAAATCTTATAAAGAAGGAACTGAAGCGGCACGTTGGACCTGCGACGGGTCTCCAGAATTCACCCTAGAGCCAGCAGAAAAAACAGAGCGTGGTACCGAAATCATTCTGCACATTGCCGAAGATTCTACTGAGTTTTTAGAAGAATCTAGAATCCGTGAGCTATTGACCAAGTACAATAAGTTTATGCCTATTCCAATTAAATTCGGAACTAAGGAAGTCAACGATCCAGACCACAAACCTGAAACAATAAAAGATAAAGATGGTAAAGAAACCACTGAGCCTCAAAAGAAAATTACAGTTGACAATATCATCAACAACCCAAACCCAGCCTGGACAAAACAGCCAACCGAGTTAGAAGATAAGGATTACAACGCTTTTTACAGAGAGATGTATCCTATGCAATTTGAGGAGCCTTTATTTCACATTCATTTAAATGTAGATTATCCGTTCAACTTAACAGGAATTTTATATTTCCCAAAAATGTCGGGCGATTTAAATATGCAGAAGGATAAAATCCAACTCTACCAAAACCAAGTCTATGTCACCGATAATGTTGAGGGAATTGTTCCTGAATTTTTAACCATGTTACGTGGGGTAATTGATTCTCCAGATATTCCGTTAAATGTGTCGCGTAGTTACTTACAAGCCGATGGTAACGTGAAGAAAATTTCATCGTACATCACTCGTAAAGTTGCGGATAAATTGAAATCTTTATTTAATGAAAACCGTGCCGATTTTGAGAAAAAATGGAATGATATTAAGGTGGTTATTGAATACGGAATGCTTTCAGAAGATAAATTCTATGATAAGGCTGATGCATTTGCACTTTACCCAACGGTAGATGGTAAATACTACACCTATCAAGAGTTGTTTGACAAGATAAAAGATAACCAAACTGATAAGGATGGTAAATTAGTTATTCTATACGCCTCTAATGAAGATGCACAGCACAGTTATACTGAAGCGGCGAAAGCTAAAGGTTACGAAGTGTTGTTATTAGATTCTCCAATTGTAAGTCACTTAATGCAAAAAATGGAATCTAGTAAAGAGAACATTACGTTTGCTCGCGTAGATGCTGATCATATAGAGAATCTGATCAAGAAAGATGAGACCAAGATTTCAAAATTGAGCGATGAACAACAAAAAGAATTGGATGCCATCTTAAAAGAAGCCATTCCATCTGAAAAGTTCATGGTGCAATTAGAAGCTATGGATAGTGATGCCTCGCCATTTATCATCACCCAACCAGAATTTATGCGTCGTATGAAAGAGATGCAGGCAACTGGTGGTGGCGGTATGTTCGGGATGGGCAACATGCCAGAAATGTACAACTTGGTGGTCAATACCAACTCAGAGTTGGTTGGTGAAATTTTAAGTACCAAAACCAAGAAAAAACAAGAACGATTAATTTCTCAAAGTTTAGATTTAGCGCGTTTATCTCAAGGCCTTTTAAAAGGAAAAGAGCTGAGCGAATTTATTAAACGCTCTTATGAGATGATAAAGTAAACCCCACATTGCGGGTCATTGCGAGAAGCCTTTTTAGGCAACGAAGCAATCTCAAGTTCAATTAACAAAAACCACTGCGTGAAAACGAGGTGGTTTTTTTATGCCGTGCCATGATCTGAGTAATTTCAGACTTTGCTCCTAAGAACACACCTTAAAACGCTTCATTTTCAAATGCGTAACTTTCTAATTACCCATTATTTTTAAGCCGACATTTTGTTTTTGAATAATTTAAAAATTATCTTCGAGCGAATCCTAGAACATCTGTGGACAAAAAATACATTTTAAAAGCAGAACTTACAATTCAAAAATTTGGTTTTTTGAATCGAATTTCTGACCGCTTCACTCAAAGATTCCAAAGTGTAAGCCATCCACAACACCACATAATATAAAACACACCATGAAAATTAAAAAGGTACTTATTGCCAATAGAGGAGAAATTGCCATTCGCGTTATGCGGGCTTGTACAGAATTAAATTTAGCTACGGTGGCGCTGTACACCTATGAGGACCGGTATTCTCAACATCGGAATAAAGCGGATGAATCCTATCAAATTGGCGAAAACAATCAACCTTTAAAGCCTTATTTGGATATGGACGAAATCATCGCCTTAGCGAAGTCCAAAAATGTAGATGCCATACATCCTGGTTATGGTTTCTTATCTGAAAATTCAGAATTTGCGCGAAGATGTGCAGCAAATGGCATCATTTTCATCGGTCCAAACCCTGAAGTGATGGATGCTTTGGGCGACAAGATTACGGCTAAAAAAATTGCGGTTAAATGTCATGTACCTATTATTGAAAGCAACAAAAAACAGTTAATCAATTTAAAAGTTGCGCTCTCAGAAGCTAAAACTATTGGCTATCCATTAATGTTAAAAGCGGCATCCGGTGGTGGTGGACGTGGCATGCGTATTATCAGAAAAGATGAAGATCTCGAACAAAATTTTGATTCCGCCAGAAATGAAGCCCTTAATTCTTTTGGTGATGACACCATGTTTCTTGAGAAATATGTAGAAGATCCAAAACATATTGAAGTACAAATTGTGGCCGATAATCATGGAAACATCCGTCACTTATTTGAACGCGACTGTTCTGTACAGCGCCGTCATCAAAAAGTAGTAGAAATTGCGCCTTCCCATAATATTTCAGACAACGTAAAACAAGCGCTTTATAAATATGCGGTAGATATTGCCACAGAAGTGAATTATAACAATATCGGAACCGTAGAATTTTTGGTGGATAAAGAAGATAATGTCTTTTTTATTGAAGTGAATCCCAGAATTCAGGTAGAACATACCGTAACAGAAATGGTCACAGGAATTGATTTGGTAAAAACCCAAATTTTCGTGGCTGGAGGTTATAAATTATCAGATCAACAAATTAAAATTTATGAGCAAGAATCTTTAAAAACTTATGGTTTCGCCCTACAATGCCGATTGACCACAGAAGACCCTAGTAATAATTTCACCCCAGATTACGGAACCATCACTACATACAGAAGTGCATCAGGTATGGGAATCCGCTTGGATGCGGGCAGTATTTATCAAGGTTATAGTGTGAGTCCATTTTTCGATTCGATGTTGGTAAAAGTGTCTGCCCACGGCCGGACTTTAGATGGTGCTGTGCGTAAAATGGTGCGGGCCCTTAAAGAATTTAGAGTGCGTGGTGTTAAAACCAACATTCACTTTTTGCAGAATGTCATTCTTCACGACACTTTTAAAGAAGGTAAAGTGACGGTTAATTTTATTCAAAATACCCCTTCCTTATTTAAAATAAAATTACCACAAGATAGAACGACCAAAGTGACCCAGTATTTAGCTGAAGTGATTGTCAATGGGAATTCAGATGTCAAAAACAATGATGAACACAAAGTTTTTAGAAACCCAAAAGTTCCTAAATTCAATTTAAACGCCCCACATCCTAAAGGAACTAAAGACATGTTGACGGACATGGGTCCAGAAAAATTCTGTCAATGGTTAAAGGAAGATACCAAAATCCATTATACAGATACGACCATGCGCGATGCTCACCAATCATTGCTCGCTACCCGTATGCGTACCTTTGATATGATGAAAGTAGCGGAAAGCTATGCCAAAAACCATCCCAACACTTTTAGTATGGAGGTTTGGGGAGGCGCCACCTTTGACGTCTGTTTACGTTTTTTACACGAAAGCCCATGGACGCGTTTGCGTGAATTGCGAAAAGCAGTCCCAAACATTTTATTCCAAATGTTACTAAGAGGTAGCAATGGTGTGGGCTACAAAGCTTATCCTGACAATTTAATTGAAAAATTTGTTGAAAAATCTTGGGACAACGGCGTTGATATTTTTAGAATCTTTGACTCCCTCAACTGGGTGAAAGCCATGGAACCAAGTATCAATTACGTGCGAGATAGAACTGGAGGTATTGCGCAGGCTGCCATCAGTTACACCGGAAATATTCTTGATGTTAACGAGACTAAATACAACTTAAAATATTACACACAATTAGCCAAAGATCTCGAGAATGCAGGGGCGCATATGATTGCCATTAAAGACATGGCAGGCCTGCTAAAACCTTATGCGGCCACAGAATTGGTTGGTGCTTTAAAAGATACGGTCAAGCTTCCAATTCATCTGCACACCCATGACACCTCCTCTTTACAAACTGCCACCTATTTAAAAGCTATTGAAGCTGGGGTGGATGTTGTAGATGTCGCCTTGGGCGGATTATCTGGCCTGACCTCCCAACCCAACTTTAATGCGGTTGTAGAAATGATGAAAGGGCAACCACGGGCGCACGAGTTTGATATTAACACCTTAAACCAATTCTCTAATTATTGGGAAGACACTCGCGAATTGTATTATCCTTTTGAATCTGGTCTGAAGGCTGGAACTGCTGAAGTATTTCAACACGAAATTCCGGGAGGACAATACTCTAATTTACGTCCCCAAGCCATTGCCTTAGGTCTTGGTGATCGGTTTGACGAGGTTAAAAAGATGTACACCAAAGTAAACGCCATGTTTGGGAACTTGATAAAAGTAACCCCAAGCTCAAAAGTAGTGGGCGATATGGCCATTTTTATGGTGACCAATAATCTGACCCCAGAAGATGTGATGCAGCGCGGAGAAGAGATATCGTTTCCCGAATCTGTGATCAATTTCTTTAAAGGCGATTTAGGCCAACCAGTTGGCGGATTTCCAAAAAAACTGCAAAAGATCATCTTAAGAAATCACAAAGCGTATACCGACAGACCCAATGCCCATTTAGAACCTATTGATTTTGACGTCGAATTTGAAGCCTTCAAAAAGAAATTCCAAAAAGGCTTTACACGTGCTATCGAATTGGAAGATTTTTTGTCTTACACCTTATATCCAAAAGTGTTTGAACAAGCCCACGAAAACTATAAGCTTTACGGGAATTTAAGTTTAGTGCCCACCAAAAATTTCTTCTACGGTATGAAACAACGTGAAGAAACCCTAATTGAACTTGAACCAGGAAAAACGATTATCGTCAGATTATTATCGGTGGGAATTCCTAATGAAAACGGCATCCGCATTGTATTCTTTAGCGTGAATGGTGAAAATAGATTTGTGGAAGTTTTGGACAAATCGCTCAATATTAAAAAGGAAACGCACGAGAAAATTGATGCAACAAACACCAGTCATATTGGTGCTCCTTTACAAGGATCACTGTATAAGGTATTAGTGAAACGCGGACAGAAAGTACAAGAAAATGATCCTTTATTTATCATTGAGGCTATGAAAATGGAAACTACGGTTACCGCATTTAAAGCAGGAAAAGTAAAATCTGTGCTCCTCAAGGAAGGTACGATGGTCATGCAAGATGATTTGGTACTCACGGTGGAATAATATATTAGAACACGCTGATAGGTTAAATACGTCCTAATTCAATTTTTTTAGATCATTGATGTCATTTAATTTGCATTCTGATGTCCGAGAAATTTAGAAATCGATATCGAATAGAATCCACCCGAATGAAAGATTGGGATTATGGTAGCAATGGCGCGTATTTCATAACCATTTGCACCAAAAATAGAATCCATTATTTTGGGGATGTGATAGAGACACAACATATTGTGTCTCCCCAAATGGAATTATCAGCAATCGGTAAAATTGCAGATCAACATTGGTTAGCAATCCCTGAACATTTTCCATTTGTAAAATTGGGTAATCATGTCATTATGCCTAATCATTTACACGGAATTATCATTATTGACAAACGGATGGGTGTGGAAATGGGTACGGATCACGGTGTCGGAACCGATACCGGTACGGTTGCGGGTGCCGATGCGAATGCCGATGCGGGTTCGGGCGCGGGTACGGGTTCGGGTGCGGTAGAGACGCAAAATTTTGCGTCTCTACGACAACAACAACAACAACAACAACAACAACAACAACAACAACAACAACAACAACAACAACAACAACAACAACAACAACAACAACACCCCAACAAATTCGGGCCACAATCAAAAAATTTGGCATCCATTATTCGCGGGTATAAATCATCTGTAAAATCCTATGCAACCACCAATGCGATCGATTTTATTTGGCAACCATTATTCCATGATCATATTATAAAAGACACCAAATCCTATAAAAGGATTTCTGATTATATTTTAAAAAATCCAATGAATTGGAAAGAAGACAGATTTTACAAATAATTACATATCTTGGAACTATGAAAAAAATCTTATTTATTTTATTGGTCTTGCCGTTACAGATGTTAGCGCAGGAGACCCCTGGATCCGTTCAATTTTGGGAAACCCTTAAAAACCATTGTGGCAAATCTTATGAAGGCGAAATCATTGCCGGAGGCAAGGAAGGCGACGGCTTTACCGGAGAAAAGCTAGTTATGCATGTCCGATCTTGCGATACCAATGAAATTAGAATTCCATTTTTTGTTGGTGATGATAAATCCAGAACTTGGGTGCTGACTAAGGGTGATAATAATTTAATAGTATTAAAACATGATCATAGAAAACCAGACGGTTCAGATGATGACGTGACGCAATACGGAGGTCTGAGCCCAAATACAGGAAGATCGGATATTCAATTTTTTCCTGCGGATCAATTTACTGCAGATTTGTTAGCCCATGCTGCAAATAATGTATGGTGGATTACTGTAGACGACACCTCTTTTACCTACAATTTACGTCGCATAGGAAGTGACCGATTGTTTTCGGTAAAATTTGATTTGACCAAGGAAGTAGCCACACCAAGCGCACCTTGGGGTACAGAAGATTAATTTTTAAAAACACCTATTAAATATATAATTTAAAACAACCACTTCCACACCAGAAGTGGTTTTTAAAATCAATTCATCTCAACTTCCGTAACATTAAAATAATCTCAGTTCATCATTGAGCGCCGCAATTAACATACCTTTGTAGGATTAAAAACCAACTTTGAAAGCACATCTTAAATCCATAGAAATATTTTTAAAAAGCTCACATTTTTATAGAGGAGTCCGATTAACTTTCGCTGTGGTGACACCTTTGGTACTCTTCAGTTTTCTAGGAAATTTTGATTACGCGCTGCCCATTGTAATGGGTGCATTTTTGAATGCGCCAGGCGATATCCCCGGAAGTTTAAAGAGAAAAGTCAATGCCATTTTAATCAGTACGGTTTTGACGATGCTTATTTTTACCATCATTCTTTTTTGCAAGCCCTTCCTCCCGCTTTTAGTCATCGTTATAGCGGCCATTTCATTCTTCGTATCGTTAATTTCCGTTTATGGATTTAGAGCATCGCTAGTCTCGCTTTCCGGTTTGTTGGCTATGGTGTTGGCCTTTGCAGTGCAAAAAGAAACCGTGTCAGAAATTTTTTCTCATGTGCTCCTGATGGGTTGTGGCGGACTCTGGTATCTGTTAGTATCTTTTGTGTTTAGAACGTTGGCCCCTAAAAAAGATGAGATCCAATTTCTTTCTGAAACACTCACCCTTATTGGCGAGTATCTCCAACTAAGGGCGCGCTTGTTGACCAAGAAAACAAAACGTCAGCAATTGATGCAGGAAGCTTTTGTGCTGCAAAGTCAAATTAACGAAAAACATGAAACGTTAAGAGAGTTATTGCTGTTAGAGCGGAAACGTTCAGGCCGTTCGCATTATGATGAAAAGCACATGCTAATATTTATTTCATCGGTGAATATTTTTGAGCTGATTGAAGCCAAACATCTAGATTATAAGGAAATGGATCGCTTGTTTAAGGATCGAAAGTATTTACGAGCATCGAAAACCCTTAATAAAGTAATGGGGAAGCAGTTAATGATCTTATCAGATTTACTAATCAAAAATGATAAAGTATCTGACAAAGACATACTGTTGAATTCATTGTCTAAGGCGAAGGACAATATCAGACAATATATTGATGATGTTCAGTTACCTCAAGCTCGTGAAGGCGCTTTAGTCCTTCGGAATCTATACGATTATCAAGAACATATTGCGCAAGAAATTAGGTCCATCCGTCGCGTCATGGCCAATGTTAAAGACGCCTCCACAGTATCCCTAAAGCGTCAGGATACCAGTCAGTTTTTAACTTTGCAAGAATACCGACTGAATGTGATCATTCAAAATTTCAGTTTAAATTCTACCTTGTTCAGGCATGCACTTCGGTTTACCGTTGCCATGGTGTTCGCATTTATCTTGGGTACACTCTTAGATATTCGCAATACCTATTGGATTCTCCTGACCATCGTCGTCATTATGCGTCCCAATTACGGATTGACAAAGGAGCGCTCTAAAGATCGTATTATCGGCACTCTGATTGGGGCGGCAATTGCTGTGGGGATTGTGTTGCTTACTCAAAACGTAATTGTGTATGCTATTTTAGCCATTATATCACTCACCTTAGCTTTTTCTTTGGTGCAGCAGAATTATAAGTCGTCAGCCGCTTTTGTGACCATTAATATTGTGTTTGTCTACTCCTTGATCAATCCTGATGCCTTTCAAGTCATTCAGTACCGCGTTATTGACACTGTGCTTGGGGCAAGTATTGCTGTGGTGGCCAATTATTTGTTATGGCCAAGTTGGGAAGCGCTCAATTTAAAGAATGTACTTGTTGATGCCATAAATAAAAACAAGAACTACCTGTTGGCGACACAGGAACTGTATCACGATAAAACGGAAAACGAACTTGCTTATAAAGTAGCCCGCAAAGAAGCTTTTTTAGCGATTAGCAATCTTAATGCAGCCTTTCAACGCCTTACCCAAGATCCAAAATCTAAACAAAAGGAATTCCAGCTTATTTACGGCATGGTCACCTTAAATCAGACTATGGTTTCTGCCATTGCTTCCATTGGGAGCTTTATAATCAACCACCAAACCACGCCGGCTTCCAAAGAATTTGATGCGCTTATTTTAAGAATTGCCAACACCTTACAGTCCTCTTGCTCTATTTTAAATGACACGCCAATTGACTGTGAAACTACAAGTATTGATATTGAAAAAGCACAAGAGAAGCTTTTGCAATCCTACCACAGCTTGTCCAAAACAAGAGATGCCAATATCCTGAAGGGTGATACAGATTTGGATATTGAAACGCTGCATAATCTTCAGGAAGCCTATTTAATTGCCAACCAGTTGGTATGGTTAAAAACACTTTCTGAAAATCTAGAAAAAGCAACTAGAAAATTCCACGAAGTCTTATAACTCAAATTTTTAAAACACAAAAAAACCACTTCAGTCCCTTGAAGTGGTTTTATTAAACGGTATTCTATAGCGCTTATTCTTTAAAAGCACCTACTCCATCTTTCATCCATCCTAGATACTCTTCTGTATTTGGCGTATATCCTACAGGATCATTAAGATTCTCCTCATCATGACCTATCAACACATAAAAAGGCTGCGTATTGGTTTTATAACGTATGGTTTGAAATTCACTCCATTTTTGTCCGATATACTTCAGTTTCTTACCTGGTCTTAATTTGGATTCGATGACTTCATCTCCTTCCAATCTCCGCTTATCATCCACGTATAAAGAAATCAATACCACTTCATTCTTAAGCATGTTCAACACCTGATCATCCGGCCATACGTTTTGCTCCATCTTTCTACAATTTACACAGGCCCAACCGGTAAAATCCAACATAATTGGTTTGCCCACTTCTTTAGCATAAGCCAAACCCTTGTCATAATCATTAAAAGCCAAAATTTGGTGTGGCGCTAAAAGATGCCCGCCATCAGGCAATTCTTGGGCCTCACCTAAAACTGCTCCGCCACCTGTTTTAGAATTCCCAACCCCATAAGGCGATTCTGCATAATCCAATGGTGGTGGGAAGGCGCTAATTAAGTTTAAAGGTGCGCCCCAAAGCCCTGGAATCATATAAATGGTGAAACTTAACACGAGCAAACCGAGACTTAAACGACCGACAGATATATGGGTTAATGGTGAATCGTGTGGCAACTTGATTTTTCCGAATAAATAAAACGCCAAGGCTCCAAAAATGGCAATCCAAATGGCGATAAACACTTCACGCTCTAAGAAATGCAATTGTAACACAAGATCGGCTTGCGAGAGGAACTTGAAGGCAAATGCCAATTCCAAGAATCCTAATACTACTTTTACCGTATTCAACCATCCTCCAGATTTTGGAAGAGAGTTCAGCCATCCTGGGAAGGCAGCAAATAAGGCAAAAGGAAGGGCTAGAGCTAATGAAAATCCTAACATACCAATCATAGGCGCCAGACCACCTTTAGTGGCTGAAAGCACAATGATATTTCCTACAAAAGGACCGGTACAAGAAAAAGATACAATGGCTAGTGCCAAGGCCATAAAGAAAATTCCGGTATACCCTCCTCTATCGGCTTTACTGTCAATTTTATTAGCCCATGATTGTGGTAACATGATTTCAAAAGCGCCTAAAAAGGATACGGCAAATATGACGAGAATCACAAAAAACAACAGGTTAAAAGTAACACTTGTAGAGAACTCGTTAATGGCACTCGCTCCAAAAATAGCAACCACCCCAGTGCCCAGAATCACATAAATAACAATAATACACAATCCGTAAACAATAGCGTTTTTGACTCCTTGCGCTTTATTTTTACTCTGTTTGGTAAAGAAACTTACAGTCATTGGAATGAGTGGAAAGACGCAAGGCGTAAACAAGGCGATAAATCCGGCACCAATACCCAAAATAAATATGGTCCAAAGACCGGTATTATCTGACGCTTTTTCTTGTTTTTCTGTGACGATGATGTCTTTATCCGCATCTGTCTTTACCGGGTTTTGAAAATCAATCATCCCACCACTTAAGGCAGCATTTTCATCTACCTCTGAACTTTCTTTAGCTTTTGATAGATCGAAGTTCAGGTCGATGTAAGACGGTGGCAAACAACGCATATCATCACACACCATAAATTCAACTTCACCTTTTACGATGGAAAGTTCATTATTAAGCACTTTAATGCGTTGCCTGAACTCTGCGGCGTCATCAAAATACTTAATACGCATATTGAAAATAGGATCATCTACCGTGCGTCCTTCTTCTTCAGTGGTGTTTCCAACAAGTTCAGCGTCCTTAGCAACATCATACGTAAATGACGTTGCTATCGGGCCATTTTCAGGAACACTTTGCGAATATAAATGCCAACCACGGTCAATTTTAGCGGTAGAGATAAGATCATATTCCGTATCAGAAATTTTTTCAACGGAGGTCGACCACTTTACGGGTTCCAACACTTGTGCTTGCGCGGAAGAAAAGATGAAGGTTAAAAAGAAAAAATAAAGAAAGCTATTTTTCATTGCAGTGCGGTTTCTTGGGGATTGTCAATATTTAAAATACATAAAAATTAAAGCATTTTGAGTGTCATATACACATAAGACGTTAAACCTAGCCTAATCCCTTATTTCAGAATCTTAAAACATAACATTTTAATATAAAAATCAAGCTGCAAAGGTACTTAAAAGAAGTGGGAAGACCATCCCGTTAAGGAGTTCTCCCAGATTTTTAATAAGAAATTAACAGCCCAACATCCATCGTAAATTAAGCGCATTATAGGATTACTGTAAGGTCAAACTGCCTGCTAACTCTCTCAATGTAATTTCTGAGAGTTTTGCTTGATAGATGGCGTTACTCAAGCGTAAACTCGCGTTGATATAATTGAGTTGCGCCGTCCTAAATTCGATAGTAGGAATGGTTCCAATTTTATATTTTGCTAGGGTAATGTCGAGATTTTCTTTGGCAATATCTTCATTACTGGTCTCCAAATCAATCAAACCTAAGTTGGTGAGATAGGTTTGATAAGCCGTATGTAATTGCGTGGTTATGGTTTGCGTTTGCTGTTTGATGAGAATTTCAGAATTCTCAATTTGAAGTTTGGCAATTTTTTCATTGCGGTTTTGATTAGAGCCGTTAAAAATATCGATACTCGCCGCAAAACCGTAATTCCAACCTTGTGCATTGTTTTTAGTAGTAAACCTTAAACTCGATTCCGAATCACTAAAATTATAGCCTGTGTTCGCCGAAATTCTCGGATACCGATTGCCTTTGATCTGCTTCAATTCTAATTCAGAAATCCGTTTATTGATCAATTGTGCCTGCAGTTCCGGATTTTGAATGGTCGCTAGTTGTTCTAGTTCGGCCAATTGTAAATCTGTAGCTATGATTACCTCATCCCTTACCTTAAAATCAATTTCGGGATTACGTCCCAAAATTTCATTTAATCGGATTTTTGTATGCTCATACCTTTCAAGTTGCCTCACTTGAAGGGTCCTATCTGTATTGAGATCCACTTGGGCATTGAGGACTTCCAATTTAGACGATTTACCAATTGTAAAACGGTTATCGGCCAATTCAACCCGCTGTTGCGAAATAACCATAGTACTATCTAAAGCCGTTAATTGCTGCTGCTGGTGCACCAAATCATAATAAGTTATCATGACATCACTCACCCGATTGAGCACGGTAGACTGTAATTGTGCTTTCCCCAGTTTTTCTAATTCCTTTAATTGGTCATACCGAGCAAACATTCCAAAACCGTCAAATATGGTCCAGTCTAAACCAACACCATAACTAAGATTATTATTTTTGGCATTGTCCAACTCGATAATGTTGCCATCAGAACGGGTTTGGGAAATATTTTGAGTGCTGTTATTGGTGCTGGCCTGAGCAAAAACCCTTGGCAACATTCCGGCAAAACCTGGACTAACTCCTAAAGAATCGACATCCAACTCATTTTTTGCCAATTGAATGTCATAATTGTTGACCAACGCAATTTCTACCGCTTGTTCAAGCGTCAACACTTCTTGGGCAGAGGAAGGCAAGGACAAAATCCCCAACCCTATGCTAAGAGCTAATGACCATAGTTTATTCGGTTTCATAACTGTCAATTTTATCAAATTCTGGATGGTGCTTTTTCTCTCGTGACCACATCATATAGATTGCTGGAATAACGAAGAGCGTTAAGACAAGCGAAAACATAGTGCCTCCAATAATTACAACCCCCATCCCAATCCTGCTGGTAGAGGCCGCCCCGATAGACAAGGCAATTGGCATCGCACCCAAAGCGATGGTTAAACTAGTCATTAAAATGGGGCGTAATCGCGATTCTGATGCTTTCATAATCGCTTCAAATTTGTCCATGCCTTCATCCCGGAGCTGATTGGCAAATTCCACAATTAAGATCCCGTTTTTGGTAACCAGACCAATCAACATGATGGTCCCAATTTGGCTAAAAATGTTCCAAGTTTGTCCAAACAACCACAGTGAAAATAAGGCTCCCGCTACCGCCATTGGTACGGTTAATATAATTACAAAAGGATCGATAAAACTTTCAAACTGTGCCGCTAAAATCAGATAGATGAGCAATAAGGCCAGTCCAAAAGCAAATAAGGTATTGGAACTACTTTCTACAAAATCTCGCGACTCTCCACCCAAATCAGTGGTAAACGAATCGTCTAAAATTTGTGCTTTAATGTCTTCCATGGCTTCAATCCCATCATTGATGCTCATGCCTGGCGCTAAACTTGCGGATACGGTTGCAGACATATATCGGTTGTTGTGGTACAATTGCGGCGGACTACTCTGTTCTTCCGTAGTTACTAAATTGTCCATCTGAATAAGTTCTCCCTTATTATTTTTGACGTACATCGATTTCAAATCCATAGGAGCATTTCGATCTTTTTTATCAAACTGACCAATCACTTGGTATTGTTTGCCATTCATCATAAAATAGCCAAAACGTTGGCCACTTAAGGATAATTGCAGGGTTTGGGCGACATCTAAAACGGAGACGCCTAAACTTTTAGCTTTATCACGATCAATCGTCACATAAATTTCGGGCTTATTGAATTTCAAATCGACATCCGTATTTGCAAATACAGAATTACTTTCCGCCAAATTCATAAACTCTGGAATCTTTTCCTTTAATTTTTCAAAATTTGGGGCTTGAATGATGTATTGTATGGGCATGCCGCCTCTTCTATTCACGGCGATAGTTGGCGTTTCAGACACACTTGAGCGCGCATTTTCGAAAGTTTTGGTCCATCGCGTTAAATCTTCGGCGATTTCTTTCTGAGAACGATCACGTTCACTAGGGTCTACCAATGAAATGATGGCGCGACCACTGTTAACCGAGGACGATCCAAAACCTGGCGAGGTAATAATTAAACTCACCTTCTTTTCCGGTATGGAATCGTTGATCAAGTCCGTCATTTCATTCATAAACCGATCCATATAATCGTAAGACGCACCTTCAGGCGCCGTCACACTGACCCGCAAATAGCTTCTGTCATCATAGGGTGCTGTTTCTTTTTGCAGCAAGGTGTAAAACAATCCAATCATGATAAAACAAATGATTAGAATGGGGAAACTCCACCATTTTTTCTGCATAAAAGTCTTCAGACCGCTGGCGTAGGACGTGTTCATTTTTACAAAATAACGCTCTGTAAAGTTGTAAAATTTAGAGCGTTTCTGCTTTCCTGGTTTGATGAGATAAGCATTCAACATCGGGGTTAACGATAAGGACACAAAAGCTGAAATCAATACAGCCGCACCAATGACTACACCAAACTCCCTAAAAAGTCGACCAACAAAACCTTCCAAGAAAATAACAGGCAAGAATACCGCGGCCAAGGTTACAGAAATGGAGATGACCGCAAAGAAAATTTCGTTGGACCCTTTAATGGCGGCTTCAATGGGCGACATGCCTTCTTCAACCTTTTTATAAATATTTTCAGTAACCACAATTCCATCATCCACCACCAAACCAGTTGCTAATACGATAGCCAACAAGGTTAACACATTTATGGAAAACCCGAACATCCACATGATAAAAAACGTGGCAATTAAGGACACAGGAATATCAATAAGGGGACGCAAGGCCATGGACCAGTTTCTAAAAAAGAAATAGATGACCAAAATCACCAAGATGATAGTAATGGCCAGCGTTTCTACCACTTCAATAATAGAGCGTTTTACAAAAATGGTATCGTCAATGACCACATTTAATTTAAAATCTTCGGGCAAGTCTTCTTTCAGGCGTTCAAATTCGGCGTAAAAGCCATCCGCAATAGAAATATAATTGGCGCCAGGCTGCGGTACAATGGCAAGTGCCACCATAGGTTGACCCGAATCGCTCAATTTGGTTTCCATATTTTCCGCTTCCAAGGTAGCATTTCCGACATCACTAAAACGAACTACTTTTCCGCCTTCTGAGGAAATAATAATGTCATTAAATTCTTCCTCAGTGGTGAGGTTACCTATAGTTTTTACGGTCAACTCTGTATTGGCTCCGGTAAGTTTACCAGAAGGCAACTCGACGTTTTGAGACAAAAGGGCTTGTCTCACTTCCGCTACGGTCACGCCATAAGACGCTAACTTGATGGGATCAATCCACATGCGCATGGCGTAACGGCGTTGCCCCCAAATTTGCACACTACTTACACCAGGAATGGTTTGCAGGCGTTGAGCAAGTACATTATCTGCATAGTCAGTAAGTTCTAAAATGTTTTTATTGTCACTCTGTACCGTCATAGAAATAATTGCCCGAGAATCAGCATCAGCTTTTGACACTACTGGAGGGGCATCAATATCCTGCGGCAGACTTCTTACCGCCTGAGAGACTTTATCGCGCACATCATTCGCCGCTTCTTCAAGATTTTTATCGAGATTGAATTCGATGCTAATTCGGCTGGAACCTTGATTACTGGAAGAGGTTATATTTCTAATACCATCAATCCCATTGATCGATTTTTCTAGCGGCTCGGTGATTTGCGACTCGATGATGTCGGCATTTGCCCCGGAATAACTCGTACTCACCGATATTTGCGCTGGATCAATAGAAGGAAATTCCCTTACCCCAAGGTAGGTGTAGCCAATAATCCCGAAGAGCATGATGGCCAAATTCATCACAATGGCTAAAACAGGACGTTTGATACTTAAGGTGGATAAACTCATCAGCGCTTTTAATTGTTAAGATTCACTTTTACAGGAGTGCCGTTTTTGAGTGACATAACCCCTGAAGTTAAAATGGTATCCCCTACTTTAATTCCAGAAAGGACTCGTACCATACTGTCCGTTCTGACGCCGGTTTCTACGATAACCTCTTTTGCTTTGCCTCCGCTTAACACGAATATCATTTTACCATTTTGGATGGGAATCAGCGCTTCTGTCGGCACTAACAAGGCATCGTCTACTGTTTCTAAAGGCAAGGTGACGTTTGCGAAGGTGCCGGGATAGAGTTTTCCTTCCTTATTTTCAGCAATGGCGCGCATTTTTAAAGTTCTGGTGGCGACATCTACTTGAGGCTCAATAGCATAAATTTTAGCATTGTGTTCCTCGTCTGAGTTGGATGTGGTAAACGTTAGGGTACTACCAACCTTCATACGTGAAACGTATTTTTCAGGAATGGCAAATGTGAGTTTCAGCTGATTTGTATTGACCAGATTGGCAATAGGTGTCGCGGGAGTAACATAAGTTCCTTTTGAAATTGAGCGCAACCCAATAGTTCCGGAGAATGGCGCACGAACGCTAGTTTTTGATAATTGTGCTGCGATGAGTTGGGATTCTGCTTTGGCCGATTCAAAATCAGCGTTAGACATATCGTATTCTTCCACACTGATGGCTTGTTTATCTAACAACAATTTCGCCCTGCGTTGGTTTTCCGACGCTAATTGCTGGGCCGTTTTTACTTTTGATAATTGGGCACGGAGCTCAATATCATTGACGCGAAAGAGCACTTGACCTTTTGATACTTTGGCACCTTCTTCAAAATTGATACTTTCTACAATTCCAGAAATCTCACTTCGGAGCTCAATTTCTTCGTTGGGCTCTAAAGTACCCGAAAGGGTTAAATTATCAGCAAATTTTACGGCTTTAAGAACCGTCCCTTGCACCCCCATGACATTGGTGGATTTTTGAGCATTCTTAGGAGTGTTTATTTTTGAATTAGCACTTATTCTATATGCAATGAGCGCAATAATTCCGCAGGCCAGCAGTGTGAAAAAGATGTATCTTTTTTTCATTTGAGGAGGTGTATAATAGTTAGGATACTTCCTGTTTAGACAAATCTAATTTTTTAAACCGAAACGTATGACGGGTTGGTTTTATTTTAACAGAATTTAACTAAAAACACCTCTAACATCAAAGATATTTAACTGCTCTTTTACAGCTTATTAAATAATTTTGGAAACAATTTAAAAACCAATTATACGAGTTTGCATCCAAGTTTTGAGAGTGGAGCAAGAAGATTTATTTCAGATCAGTGAAGCGTTTTATTACAGTCGATCTACATTGTTCTAGATAAGTCAAGTTAAATTAAGATAAACTATATCCATGCTATTGATGACATACAGATGAAACTCAGAAAAAAGACAGCTAAAATTTAAGATAGAATTAAAATTAGCATTGACTTTTTCTGTCATCACTAATCCATTATACAACCCACTAGTTACTGCATGAAGGGTAGCGTATTAAAGGCTTAGAATCTTGCCTAAAAACGCCATCATCACTGAAACGAATTCATTATACTAAAATAAAATGACCATCATTGTTATACAACGATGGTCATTTTTATCATAATAAATTTACTAAAATTATTTTTTTGACGGCTCAACCTCATCAACCATCAAGTCATATTGACTTTTCTGATAATCTTTACAGGTTTTTACAAAACTGTCTGGCCAGATTGTTCTGAAGCTATGCGATTCCTGCGGAATCACTTCAATCATTTTATCAATCATTCCTTTAGGGTCAAATTGATTCTCTCCCAATTTTTTTGCAGCTTTCTCAATACTTTTTATCGGCGTAAAATTTATATCTTCATCAAACCATTGTTTATAAGTATCATACATTCTGTCATTAAATCCTGTTTCAAAAGGTCCTGGATTTATGGTAGCTATCGTTACTCCCATGGGCTGCAACTCGTCACGTAAAGCTTGTACAACCGCTTCTAACGCATATTTTGACGCGTTATATGGTGCTAAAAAAGGTTGGGTTGACAATCCGGAAATGGACGATAGGAATATAATTTTTCCTTTCCCTTTCTCCACCATTTGACGTATTATAGGTTGTGAGAATTCTAACGGCGAAAACACGTTGGTTTCCATAACCTCTCGCATTAAGTCTACAGGAATTTCAGCAACCGGCCCTGTTTGGCCTATCCCGACGTTATTTACTAAAATGTCAATATCATATTCCCACGCCTTTTCACAATCCATCCTATCCAGGATATCAAGTTTTATAAGTTCTAGATTTTTCTCGTAGTCTGTACCTTTTCTCTCCAAAATAAAACGGGACATTTGCTCCCAAGTATGCATTCCCGCTATGACGGAATGTCCTTCTTTAGCCAATCCAATTGCCGCTCCTTTACCTAAACCTGAACCTGCGCCTGTAATTAAAATTTTTTTCTTACTCATGTGTTTATAGTTTTCTACAAGTTCGTCAATAAATAAAATATTGTTTAACTCATACAAATATTTAAATGCTTCATTACTTTAAAACATAATGGCTGCTTTTAACTTACCAAATTTGGGATAGAAACAAAATTTTTCAAAAATACCTGTGTTTTCATCATCATTTGTCTCTCGACATTCCAGTGTATTAGAGAAATTTTAAAGGAGCGCCAATTAAAATCTCTTGGTCTCCTACAATCACCTGATTTGTATAACTCAAATAAAAGAGCAACTTTAAAAACTAAACTTTCGACGGATATGGTTTACTTACTGGCTTTATTCACTTGTTTTTTGAATTCTGTAGGTGTAATTCCTGTAAGCTTTTTGAAGAGACGTCCAAAATAAGTTGGATAATCAAATCCTAAATTATAGGCAATTTCCGATATGCTGTGCTGATCTTCTTTTAATTGCTGCTTTGCTACCAAAATTATTCTTTCTTGAATAATTTCTGAAGCTGTTTTTCCAGTATTGTGTTTTATGAGGTCTCCAAAATAATTGCTAGACAGATTTAATTGTTCTGCAAAATAATGTACGGTAGGTAATACTTTAGGCTCTTTAGAATAATAGTCATTTAATTGTCGCTTAAATTCCAGCACAATTTTATTGTACAAAGGTTGTCTTGTTTTAAACTGACGTTTGTAACATTTTTCAATGTAAGTGAAAATCAAATTACAATAGGCCATCAGTAAATCAAGCTCATAATTATCCTTTCTGTATTCATTTAAAATTTGTTCATACAATTGCTCAATCTGAAGTTGCTCATCATCCGTTAAGAAGAGCGCTTCATCAACCTCGTATTGAAAAAAATTGAAATCAATCGCATATTCCTGCAAGAGAATTGGAGATATTAAAATCTGGTATCCTTCCCAGGGTTTTAGAACCTTCCAACTGTGAACTTGATTGGGTTTTATAAAATACAAAAAACCTGACTCTGTATCATACTCGGTATTTCCGAACCAATTTAAATCGGTCATACTCCTCTTAAACGCCATCATGTAAAAATCGGAAGTCAACCCTTTGCAAGTCAACCGAAGGTTTTCAAAATCCTTATACCTCACCACATCTATCAACTCTTTTTTCGGCTTGCCATAACCTAAATAAGTATTGTATGCTTTTATTGAATTAAAATGAATCATGTTGCAATATATTTAAAATGGACCAAATCTTGTCTTCAGATAAGGCCCATTTATACTATTCTAAATTTAAAACTTCTCTTAATTGAAGATCTTTTAACACAACATGTTTAGAATTCTTGTTTTGTAGGACGGATAACAATTTCGTTGACATCTACATCGCTTGGCTGTTCAATAACAAATGCAATCGTTCTTGCAATAGCATCGGCCGGAATGGCTTGCTGATAAAATTCTTTAACAAATTCTGAACTTTCTTTATGTGAACTTCCAAACTTTAATTCAGAATCGATGGCACCCGGTTCTAGAGTTGTCGTTCTAATGTTTCCACCTACTTCGTGGCGAAGTCCGTCAGATATTGCGCGAACAGCATATTTGGTTCCACTATAAACAGTTCCTCCGGGACTAAATACTTTTACACCTGCAACGGAAGAAAGGTTGATAAAATGACCTGATTCTTGCTTTTGAAAAATTGGAAGTGCGGCGGCTATCCCATAAAGAACGCCTTTTATGTTAACGTCTATCATTTGGTCCCACTCATCAACCTTAGTTTCACTAAGAGGCGCAATGGCCATAAGGCCCGCATTATTAATCATTACATCAATTTTGCCAAATTCCTTTACAGCTTTGTCCACCAAGGCTTTTACCTCCTCTTTTTTCGTCACGTCCGTTTTTGAGTAAACGGCTTTTCCCTTTCCGTCCGCATTAATCTCGTCGGCAACTTTTTTCAATAGTTCCTCACGACGTGCCCCCAAAACCACATGAGCTCCTTTTGAAGCTAAATGCCGGGCGGTTGTTTCTCCTAAACCACCACTGGCACCAGTGATGACTATAATTTTACCTGAAATATTATTAGATAAGTCCATAAATTTTATTTTTGTAATTAATTGTGATGCAAAGATAAAGGGTCATCTGCTATCCTTATTAATACATAATAAGGGGATTATGAAACAAATTACAGGTTTCTTTACATTTGCGAGCAAGACTTTGTGTATTGGATAGCATTTACAACGCCAGTCCGAAAGTAACATGATCGTTTTTAAATAGTGAGATGTTGCTAAATCGGGCTTCCACCTTATAATTTTTTTTTGTTTAGGTAATGCCGCGTTTTTAAATCGGTTAGCGCTTTCTAAGTTACAACTATTTAAGCTAAAGTTTTATTTCCGTCGAAAACACAAAAAAGCACAAGGCAACATCTTGATTGTTTTCTATAAAAAGCTTCCGAAAAAATAAGGTTGGATTCTATTTCAAAACCGATCAAATTATTGAGTTGATACTTGAATTTTGCATCAAATTGATCCGTGAAATACAATGTTTTTTTTTATGAAATTAAAGAATTTATGTTCACTTAAATGAAAAAAAAGAAGCCGTCTCAAAACTAATTGAAACGGCTTTTTTTATGTTTTTCTATCGGACAGCCGTCCGAGAATAGTTCTCAAATATTCAACTCTCAGATAGGTTGTATAGGTATTGAGACACATTCCTAGAGATGATTTTGTCGAAATAAACTTGAATTATTAGTTTAAGGGACTAATGGAAAATGAATACTCATAACTCCTATTTGCAGGGACAGTATACTCTGGATGCACCAATCTGCCCCATGAGGTATCACCACCAACACCCATTTGCAGATAATCGATATTCCACTGCACTGTTTCACCAATTTTAATATCAGCACCGTGCTTTTTGGTTACAGGCACTAAACCGGATGCAGATGCGCTGGCATCATCACTATTAAAATCGATTTCTGTCATGGCAAAAGGCCATACACTGGTATTGAGCCAGACCTTACCCGCTGCTTTTAAAGTCACCTGAGGCGATGACACTTCAACCCAACGTACATCTGTTTTATTTCCAGTTTCCTGTGGACGAAGGTATCGCTCAAACTGATCTACAATTTTTCCAGAATAGACACCCGTTTTAAGGCCAGTTTTGCGGTCCCAATAACTTTCTGTTTCTCCTTTGCCAAACCAAACGACGTCTGTAAAATCTTTCGGCAACGTCATATACATACCGATACGAGGGATGTTTGGAAGATCATTGTGATTGGGTGAAAAACTATAATCAACATTCAGGCTTCCATCAGATTTTAAGGTGTAATGTACTTGCACATTAGCCTCATTATTCGGCAGAATATAATCCACTTTATAAGTGATCCCGTCATCAGATTTCACAGGATTTCCATCCAATTTGGAGCTATACTTATAGGTAGCTTCCTGCCAAACTTTTGCCCATTGATGCATATTGTTTCCTAAATCGTTGTCCGTAGGTCCTCTCCAAAAATTCGGACGAATTGGGTCTTTCGTGATGCGTTTTCCTTTGTACGTCCATGACTGGATTTCTCCCGATTTGGCGTTTATCTGGAGCTCTACAAACTCGTTTTTAAATGTGAACATGTCATTGCTTTCAATAATTTCAAGCAACGTCCCTTCCGTTGATTCTGACTTTCCAAGTGTACCTTTTTGAAGTAAAAATTCATCCCAAGCCACTTCATGACCTTTCGGAATTAAATTTTTAGCTTCTTTTTGGATTAAACTCACTTGAAGTAAGTAGTCGTTTTCAGCAGTCAATGTGCTCGGGAATTTTTCAAGCTTGATTTTAGCAGACTCCTGCGGATTCACATGCACCACTATAGACTGATCTTGGAAGACCTCTTTTCCGTCCTTTAAAATTTTCCAAGCGATGGTTTTATCGGATAGATCTGTAAAGAAATTCTTGTTGACAATTTCTATCACGCCATTACCCAAATAATGGAACTGCACAGGCTCGTAAACCTTCTTGACTTCTGTCAAATGTGGATGTGGTTTACGGTGCGGATCTACCAAACCATTATTTAAAAAGTTCCCGTCTGTTGGCAAATCTGGATGATAGTCGTGACCATAGGCAAAATAAGGGTTGCCATGTTCATCTTTATATTCTAACGCCTGATCTACCCAATCCCAAATATAGCCGCCTTGTAGATTAGGATAGGTTTCAATAATATCCCAATAATCCTGAAGATTGCCTACCGAGTTCCCCATAGCATGCGCATATTCAATCATGATCGACGGTTTATCAGAATTAGATTTTCCGTGAGCAATTAAATATTCTGGCTTTGGATACATTGGGCAATACAAATCTGTATAGTCATCTTTGCCTGCCGGCTCGTATTGCACGATGCGATTATCATCTTGTGCTTTCAACCATTTATAGGTAATTCTGAATATTTCGCCTGTTCCTGCTTCGTTTCCAAGCGACCATGAATAAATGGACACGTGATTTCTATCGCGATAATACATGCGTTGCGTACGCGCTTCATGCGCTGCCAACCAGCTCATTTCATTCCCGATTTGTGTGTTTTTGTCAATGGCTAATGGGTGACTTTCAATATTTGCCTCATCCACCACATACAAACCATACTGATCACATAACTCCAACCAATACGGATCGTTCGGGTAATGCGAAGCACGCACGGCATTAATGTTATTTTGCTTCATAAGTTGAATGTCCATTTCCATCGATTCCCGCGACACCACATGCCCCGTTAACGGATCAGTTTCATGTCTGTTCACACCTCTAATGTAAATGGCTTTCCCATTTATCAGTACTTGAGAGTTTTTAATTTCGACGCTTTTAAAACCTATTTTTTTAGTGATGTATTGGTTGTTATTAGCATTTGATTCGTCTTCTAAACGTATTTTAAGTGTGTATAAGTTTGGCTGTTCAGCTGACCATTTTTTTACATCTTTAAAAATGCCTTCTGAAATAAATTCAACACTTTCATTCGCAGGAATAGTGACAACATTAGCGTCGGTAAATTTTGAAGTTTCGCCATCAAACACCGACACTGACACCTTTCTTTGAATTGGTTCGCTAGTAGGATTAGCTATTGAAACGGTGTTTTTTAAAACGCCGTTGGTATAGTTGTCCTGTAAATTGGTGTAAGCGTAATAATCAGAAACCGCCACTTTAGGTTGCGTATACAAATAGACGTCGCGCTCAATGCCGCTCATGCGTAAAAAGTCCTGACTCTCCAAGTAACTGGCGTCACTCCATCTAAACATTTGCAGGGACAATATATTTTTTCCTGGTTTTAAATTTTTGGTAATATTAAATTCTGCCGGCAATTTACTGCCTTGAGAATACCCCACATAATCGCCGTTGACATAGACATACATTGCCGATTTAGCACCGGCAAAATGCAAGATGACTTCTTCGGATAAAAACGCTTCGTCCAAAGTAATTTCTTTTCTGTAAGTCCCTACAGGATTATAATCATTCGGTGCATCTGGCCATTTAGTGGTGAATGGGTAGCGTTCATCTAAATAAATCGGGAAATCATAACCTTCAATTTCCCAGTTAGCAGGAACTGGAATGGTTTTCCATTCAGAATCATCAAAATCAATATTTTGAAAGGTCGTAGGTCTTGTTTTTGGGTCTGTCACGAAATTAAATTTCCATTGCCCATTTAAGCTTAAAAACCGTTTTGAGTTCTCCTTCTTCTCAATATTAGCAGATTCAAATGCAAAATACGTTGCACGTGGTGCTAATTTGTTGTCTTCGAAAATTTCATGATTGAAGTGAGACGTTTGTGCTGGCACATTGAAAAGGGATGCAGTTTTGCATCCCACCAGCACACACAACAAGAGGGCACTTAAAAATTTTGATTTCATGTTCAGTATTTTTTATTAGTCCACAGAATTTTGGGACGTATGGTACTATTTTTATTTATTGGATGGGAATCATAACTTCATAAAATCTTCCGCAAGCACTTTTCTTAAATAAAGGAGCAACTCTTCAGCGTTGGCTTTCGTAAAAACAATGGGCGGTTTTATTTTTAAGACATTGTGATCAGGACCGTCGGTACTCATTAAAATACCGTGGTCTTTCATTCGGTCGGCTATATAATCTGTTTGTGCCGCTAAAGGATTTTTATCAGCATCTACCAATTCAATCCCAAGAAATAATCCTTGCCCACGAACATCGCCAATAATTGGAAACTCTTGCGACAGATTATGAAGTTCCGCTTTTAAAAATTCGCCAACGTTTAAAGCATTTTCTTGCAATTTTTCACGTTTTACGGTACGAATTACTTCAGCGCCAATGGCACAAGACACAGGATTACCTCCAAATGTGTTGAAATACTCCATTCCATTGGCAAACTTATCTGCAACGTCGCGCGTACAGACAACAGCGGCAAGCGGATGTCCGTTACCTAATGGTTTTCCAATAGTCACAATATCTGGCGTGACATCATGCAGCTGAAAACCCCAAAATGTTTTACCCATTCGGCCGCAACCTGTTTGTACTTCATCGGAAATACAAAGGCCACCAGCCGCTCTCACTTTTTCATATGCTTTGGCTAAAAACCCTTCTGGCAACTCAACTTGTCCACCGCAACTAATAATTGGTTCTATAATAAATGCGCCAACGCCACGACCTTTTTTATGAATGCTATCGATTTGCTTTTGGACTTCCTCGGCATACAATTCGCCCGTATGTTCTCCTGTATATTTCCCTCTAAAAGCATCAGGCAAGGGAAAAATATGCGTGTGTTCTGGTGCGCCACTTCCACCCTTTCCATCAAACTTATACGAACTGATATCAATACACATATTACTATTGCCATGATAACCAACCTCACTTGCAATAATATCGCGTTGGCCTGTGGCTGCTTTCACCATTCTAATGGCCAATTCATTGGCTTCACTTCCTGAATTCACAAAATGCAAGACACTCAATTCTGGTGGTAAGGTTTCCAAAAGCTCTTCAGCCAAGGCATTGATATTGTCATGCAAATAGCGCGAATTGGTATTGATCAGTGCCATTTGTTCTTGACCTGCTTTTACGACCTTGTAATTTTCATGTCCAACATGCGCGACGTTATTAACGGTGTCCAAATATTTACGCCCGAATTGATCTATTACATATTGACCGGCACCCCGCACCATTTTTATAGGCACTTTATATTGAAGGCTTAAACTTTTGCCTAAATGTTGTTTTCTATAAGCAATTAATTCGGCATTAGAGGTTTCTAAAGTTTTTTGAAGTGCATTTGATTTGAATAATAGATTAGGATCAGGACAGATATTTTTCCAAACATTTATTTGATTGTAATAAGCGACCCCTGGAAAATCCTTGGTATACCCTAAAAGCGACAATAGCACTTGAAAATGAAGATGAGGCACCCAATTGCCATTTTCTTCAGAGGTGCCCAGTTCTCCTATTTGCACACCTTTTTTAATATAATCACCAACTTTGTGTGCCGTAGCGCTCGCCACCGATAAATGACCATAAAGTGTATAAAATTCAAATTGGTCAGTTTGGTGTTTCAAAATCACCAATCCGCCATATTCTTTATTGCCCGCATCATTGACGGCAATGACTACTTCTCCATCTAACAAAGCATGAATAGGAGTTCCGCTAGGTAACCAAAAATCGATACCTAAATGAATGGTTCTACTCTCGGTACCTGAATTTCCAACTTTATCAAAGGCATCCGACGTGTATAAAGCACGTGGCTCCAAATAGCCGCCTGCGATAATGTTGTTTGGATGTTCCTTTTGAAGTCGGTTTAGTTTAAATTCAAAAAAGTCTAAATCATTAAAGTCTTCCTGATGACCAATCCATTTGCTGGACACACTTAAATCGAGATGATGTGATTCATTACTGGCGATTGATGGAAATAACTCTGAAAGTTGGAAGTCCTCCGATGAAGCCCAGTTTTTGAATAGATTCACGTTAGGGTGCGCTTCAAAGCCACACACCTTTCTAAAACTGAAATAAGCAAAATCGGCACTTATTTTTCTCCATTTCTTCAGGACTTCCCAGGCTGGTTTTTCGCTAATGAATAAGTAGGTATTATCAGGCTCTTCTATTTTATTGATGGCCGATTTGGTAACGGAAATCACCAAGCGCATGGCAATAGCATTATATAAATGCATCAACTCATTTTCCTCTAACGGAAATGTTGTGTGATATCCTTGTACAATTGGCAAAGCAGCTTCCAACGGATCATTATGATTCATAATGGCATAAGCACACGCCACCGCAAGGTCATTATGGATTTGAGTGTGGACGGCATCACCATAATCGATAGACGCCTGAACTTTTGGATGTATCAAGTCTGATGAAACAATCACATTATTGTCGTTGGCATCATTATGAACAACTGCGGTTCTTAAATTGGAATAGCTGTCTTGCGATTCTTCAAACTGATTCTGGAAGTAGGCGATGATTTCTCGATCTTCATTCTGAAACAAATCCAAATGCGGTTTGGTCCATAGTGCTTGCGCTACATCCCAGGCAAATTCGCGATGTGCTTCCGGATGATCAAAGCCTTGCAATGCTTGGGTTAACAGGCCACATTGCTCCCCTAAACTAAAGCGTAAATCGTCTAATTGCGGATTTACCGTGCTCCACACACGGCCAGAAATCCAAGTTAATAATCGAACAAAGCGCTCCTTACCAAAAGCGTCAGTTATTTTAGAAATCGGATTCCCGTCAACATCCATAATTACTTTAGGCGCCATAAGATGTTGCCCATTACCATCAACATGTTGCAATAGTTTTTGTTGAAAATCAAGATAGCCTTCATCTTCATCCGGTCGGGAAATTTTCAGAATAAAACCGTCCGAATCAGCGACCTTAATCCTAAAATTAAAATCGATTTCTCCAGGAAGCGGCGATGCACTCCCTATAATATTAAAGCGTTTCAGTAAGATTTCCTCCGCTTGCTGATTCGATATCTTTAAGTTCTCGTAGTTCATTTAGTCATTTTGTAAGAGCATGATAAGGTGCGCCGCACTCCAGCTGAAATTTTGTGCATTTAAACCTTTACCAGTAATAGGGTGATAATTTTCACGTATGGATTTTCCTTTGCCTAAAACCCCTTCGGCACCTTCAATGATCTGAATGGTGGCTTGATTGGCTTCGTTATGAAACCCATAATTTCGTAAGCCCTGAACTCCAAAATAAGCCTGATCCAACCAATTTGGGCCTCTCCAATAGCCTTTTAGCGGGTCAAATCTGTCATGATCAGCACTCATGGTTTGAAACGGAACTTTGGTATAGAACTTTTTAGGATCCATCATTTTTTGCTTTACAGCACTTGCTTGTTCTTGTGTTGCGGCATTGGCCCAAAGCGCCGTCCAACCTTCACTGCCTTCTCCTTTAATAAATGTTTTACCATCAAGAGTGGTGTCATAAAACCACCCATCTTCTGGATCATAGAATTGTTGTTGAATTTTTTGTTTTAACAGTGCCGCTTGATCCTTATAAGTTATCGCATCTTCTAATTTATTGAGGATCTCTGCCAATTCACTTAAATACAATTTTTCAGCGTACAAATAGGCATTTAAATCCACACTTTCCTGATCTAAAGAATACGCGCCTTCTTCATTTTTAAGAATTTTGGAATCATCAAAACGAATGGCATTATCCATCCCGCTTTCCCATTTTGCAGCAATGACAGTGCCGTCAGTAGAACCGTATTCGCACAGACCGTCTTGGTCGTGGTCGCGTTTAGCGTACCACCATTCATGGTATTTTTTGATTTTAGGATACAACTCTTTTACAAATTCGGCATCTTTATCCTTTTCGTAAATTTTTGCCACCGCCCATGCTGATAGTGGTGGTTTGGTATCGCGGTAATTATGGGCTTCAATTGTGGTGTCTCTAAAGATACAATCGACTATAAATCCATCGTCGCTTTGAAAATCGAACATGGCGCGCATTTGATTTTTTGCCAAATCAGTGTCATAATAAGCCAAGCCGACGGCGTGTTTCCATGAATCCCAGGCCCAAAACCCGTGAAAGCCTACATAATGATAACTAGGAAATATACCTTCATTAGTGAGTTCTCCAGCAGGGATACGCCAATTATTTTGCAAGGTTAAAAGTGATTTGGCCAAAACCTGGGCATATGCATCATCCTTAAATTCTGGATTTCTATTGTCAATAATTGCCTTTAATTGAGTGTTCTTTTCGCCTTTTCGCGATTTAAAAACCGAGTCAAAATTTAAATTCGCAATGCTTTGTTTCTCTTTTTCCCAAGAATATTCCGGAAAAATAAAGGTTTGAGCCACCACAATGTCCTTGGTTTCATTGGGTTTTAGGGTTAAGACATCTTGTGCTTTGTAGTGTACACTATCTACCATGGCTATTTGTGTATCTTTTGGAAAAGTAAGATACCCTTTAGCGTTGGATTTTGTAGAGGTAACGGTGATACGATGATCATGTTGTGATATTGAAATACCATCAATCAAAATTGGTGCATTTTCCCAAAGCACTTCCACAACGATGGTTTCAGTACCCGTATTCTTTATGTTGGTCTGTATCAAGGCCGTGTGCCCGTTTTTAAAAACCAAGGTTTCAGTCACTGATAATTTATTGCTTGAGTAATGATTTTCAAGATGACTTGCATAACTTCGAGAGGATTCAATCTTTAAGGTTTCATAAGCATTGTCAACATTAATTACCGTATTCATAAACGACGTACTCAACCAAACGCCATTCTGTTGGGTCATTAGGAACGGTCCAGAAAAACCTATAGATTTCTTCGATTCTTGATGCTGACCATAGGCAAACCAAGCGCCTTGATCAGAAAACATTAAGCCCGACCTATCTTTAGCATCTTTTGGGGTAATATGATACTCTAAAATATTTTCGCTAAAATCTAGATAATTATGAGTTGTCTCAAATTTTGGGGACTTTTTTGCAGTCGTGCAACTGAAGTTAAACAACAATCCGAGAACACATACATAGGTGACTATTTTGGTTAGATACATTTTTATAAACAATTACAATTAGTAAGTCATTAGATTACAAATTTCGGATTTATATTGATATTACCATAAAACATACCTTTACTTGACCTTACAAAGGTATGTTTAAGAAAAAAAAATAAAATTATATTGTCGATATTTGAGAACACGCAAATCTTTCAAATCATAAGAGTATAACGCTATTCCATACAAATCCCGATCCATGAAGAAATTGTTACTTCTTATTCTATTCACCTTTATATGCCTCTGTATTACAACGCAGGCCCAAACTAACATATGGGATGAAAATCCTGCCGATTCTCAAATTGAATTAGACAGCCTATTAACCATATTACCTACGGTAAAACGCGCTGAAAAAACGGCCTTACTTAATAGGATTGCTGAGATCTATTGGTCTAGCAATCCTGATAAAACCATCGAATATGCTTCCGAAGCCCTGCAATTTTCAAAGGAATTTAACCAAAAAGAGCAAGAAGGTCTGGCACTTATCAATCTTTGTCAAGGATATTTGTTCAATGACATTTACGATAAGGCTTTACAATATGGTCTAAAATCTTTAGAAATCCGAAAAGAGATCGGTAATGATTATGATTTGGCGTTTACATTACGCACGCTGGGTTGGCTGTATTACGACATTGGTTATTTTGATAAAGCTTTGGAATATCATAGGGAAGTTCTGAAAATACACGAAAAAATTGGTTCCAAACAGCGGATTGCCTACAGCTATAACAGCATAGGCCTTATTCACGAAGGAAAAGGCGATTGCAATTTAGCCTTATCCTTTTTTAAGAAATCGTTAGAGCTTATTAAAGACCTTGACAACAAAGATAGAATTGCCGAAGCGATGACCAATATGGGCATCTGCTATCGCAAAATTGACGATCTCGATTCCGCCATCAAATTTTTAGAATCGGCTCTGGAAATTACCAATCAAATTAAATTTGAACACAAAAAAGTATACATCCTTCATGAGCTGGCCATCGTGTATTTAAAACAGGAAGATTATAAAAAGGCTTACGCACTACTGGAAGATGCCCGAATAATTATTCAAACCATAAAAAATAATAAGGAATTAATCTTAGAGAACAATAAAATTACCTCTGATTACTATGTTGCAACGCTCAACTACAAAGAAGCTTACCATTACTACAAAAGATACATTGAAGAAACCTCTGAAATTTTCTCGAGCACTGAAAGTGAAAGACTTGCTGAAATGAGAATTTTGTACGAAGCAGAACGTCGTGAGAACGAAATTAAATTATTGGAACAAGAGCGGAATTTAGAGGCCCAAAAACGAAATTTTTTGTTGATTGGTGCCTTGTTGCTGGCAATTATTGCCATCCTAATAATTGGAAGCCTCTGGAATAACATAAAAAAGAAGAAAGCAATCTATTTACAAAGCCACAAACTCTCAAAAGAGAAGTTAAAAACCCAACAATTAGAACGTGAGAATCTGGAGCACAAGTTGGAATTTCGTCAAAAGGAACTCACAAATCTGGCTCTATTTATCTCACAGCGCACGACTATCTATAAAGATTTTACCAAGTCGTTAAAAAATCTGAAGTTTACCGATTTAAAAGAACTCAAAAAAAATATTGACAGTCTTATAAAAGAATACACCTTTAAATTTGATTTTAATGAAGACATTCAACGCTTCCATACCAATATAGAAAATTTACAAAGCGACTTTTTATTTAAAATCAAAGAAGAATTTCCTCACCTAACGGATAAGGATGTTCAACTGGCCGTACAGGTAAAACTTAAATTGAGCTCCAAGGAAATTGCCAACATCAATAATATCTCTCTAAACTCTGTAGAAATCGGAAGGCATCGCTTAAGAAAAAAATTAGGATTGGACCCAAAGGATAATCTCGTAACTTTTTTGGAAAATATTTGAAATTGTAGAATATTTTTAGACCCCATTTAGATTATCTTCAATATAACACTCCGCACAATTCCTTATACCCCTTTAAATTAAAGGACTTTGGCGCTATAAGTCTTCCTAAAAAAAATGCAATGTTCTAAACTTTAAACGCATTGTAAAGGTCAAGTAAAGGTGCCTTTTAATGATTTGTCTCTAAATAATTTCATATTTGGTATTCTTAAACTTAAGTTAAAATCAAGTTTGGATCTAATCAATAAACGAATTAATAAGATGAACAAAAAACAATCAAAATATCAAACGCACACGTCAAAAGGTCTGTTTTTATTACTTTTTGTATTTGTGTCCTTTGGATTTATGACCAATTCCTATGCTCAGGGCATATTAATAAAAGGGACAATTACAGACAATGCTGGGATACCAGTCCCGGGAGCGACGGTTAATCTTAAATCCAATCCATCAGTAGGAACACAGTCAGACTTTGATGGCAATTACACCATAACAGTTCCGGATTCTCAAACTATCTTAGTATTTAGCTACTTAGGGTTTTCAACAAAAGAAATTACGGTAGGCAACCAAACAACCATCAATATGTCTTTACAAGAAAGTGCGGAAGATTTGGACGAGGTGGTCATTGTGGGTTATGGCACCCAAAAGAAAAGTGACGTTACCGGGGCCATTAGCTCTGTAAAAAGCGAAGATCTTACCAAAGTTGTAACCACTAACCCTGTGGACGCATTGCAAGGTAGGGTTGCAGGCGTTACAGTAACATCGTCTTCAGGCAGCCCGGGATCTACATCAGACATTACCATTAGGGGTATTGGAAGTTTTGGAAACAACCAACCTCTTTATATTGTAGATGGCGTCCAAGCTGATCCTTATTTCTTGAATGCAAATGACATTGCCTCCATTGAAGTTTTAAAAGATGCCGCTTCAGGGGCCATTTATGGAACTAGAGCTGCCAACGGGGTAATTATCATTACCACGAAGAAAGGAAAAGTAGGTAAAACCAAAATTGAGATAGAAACCTCCTTGAGCTCTAACACCGCCAGAGAGAAAATGAATTTATTGGATGCCGATGGTTACGTGTCCGTGCACAGGCAAATGTATGAGAATGCCGGTGCAAGTCTGCCGCAATACGTTCAAAACCCTCCCAATGTAAACACAAATTGGGTAGATGAAACTCACAGAACTGGGCAATTAAGCTTATTGAATGTTCGCGTTAGTGGTGCATCGGACAATATAAATTACAGCGTGGCCGGTAGCTATGCTGATGAAAAAGGAATTTTAATAGGTTCTGGCTTTTCAAAAAAAGGTATCAATGCTAATATTGGAAGCACAAAAGGAAAATTAAAAATAAATACCAGCTTAAACTATAGCGAAACCAATCAAGAAGATTATAAATTCTCATTGAGAGAAACTTATTTCATCTCGCCTTTAATTCCCGTGTTAGATCCATCCAAACCTTCCGGATATGGTTATAGAACGGGAGATTTACCTGATCATAGAAATCCAGTGGGTGAAGATGCCCTAATTGACGGGTACACAAAAATGAAATACTTTTTAGGAAATGTTAGTTTTAACTATGAAATAATTAAAGGGCTGCATGCCAATGCAAACTTCTCGCTGTCTAACAGAGACAATTACACCTATGCCTATCATCCTTCTTTTCAAGTTAGAGACATTGACGACAATCCTCAAAACCAATATGCATTTGTTTCCGAATACAACAGTGAGTTCAGAAGGCTGAATCAGGACTACACCCTTAATTACATGTTCGACATTAAAAAGCATTCGGTGAATTTATTGGCTGGGTATCAAAGAATTTCTGAACCTTTCAAAGAGACCTATGTGCAAGCTGAAGGCTACAAATTTGATGAAGATGGCAACAAAATACCAGCAACTATTTTAGATCCTAGCTTTAATACTGTCAATGCATTTAACGATGGTACGTATTCGGCAGAAGGAACAAACGCAGAATATGCATTGGTGTCCCAATTTGGAAGGATCAATTATGCCTATAATGACCGCTATTTATTCCAAGCCAGTGTCCGTAGAGATGGCAGTTCAAAATTTGGAAAGAACAACCAATACGGTGTTTTTCCTTCTGTGGCTGCGGGTTGGAAGATCACCGATGAAGATTTCATGAAAAACCAAAAGGTTTTCAATTTCTTAAAACTGCGTTATAGCTGGGGTCAGGCCGGTAATGATAGTGCTCTGGGCTATTACGACTACATTGCACTTATTTCTCAAGGGAAAGACGGAGGCAATGGCGGGTACGTATTTGGGAATCCACAAAACTCCTATTTAGGAAGTATCGCCAGAGATTTACAGAATGACGATTTACAATGGGAAACCAACACCTCATCAAACTTTGGAGTCGACTTTGCCTCCTTAGGCAATAAGCTAAAAGGTGCTATCAACTATTATAAAACCACAACGGAAGATTTACTGATTACAAAAGAAGTGTCACCTTCAAGCGGCGTCAATAATCCGGTGGTCAATGTGGGTGAATTTGAGAATAGTGGTTTGGAATTTGAATTAGGATACGTTAACAAAGATGGCGATTTTCACTACTCTGCTTTTGGAACCTTTACGACGGTTAATAGTGAAGTCACCAAGCTTAGCAATGCCAATCAAAAACTATATGGAATAGGATTATTGTTTGGATCTGACCATTTTGTGAACCAAACTCAAGTTGGGTATGAGCCCGGAGCGTATTTCTTGCCTGTCGCAAATGGAATTTTCCAAACTCAGGCTGAAATTGATGCCCACGGTGCACAACCGGATGCTTCTCCGGGAGACATCAGGTTTGTTGATCAAAATGGTGATGGGCAGATAGACTCCAAAGACGAGACCTACCAAGGGACAGCCATTCCTAAATACGAGTATAGTGTGAGTTTAAGTGCCGATTACAAAAACTTTGATTTTAATATATTTTTCCAAGGTGTTGGTGGCAACAAAATATATAATGGTAATGATTTTAGATTATTAAGCTTAGATACGGGAAGAAATTATAGAGTTGAAGCTGCCAATGCTTGGACGCCTTCCAATACGAATACCAACATACCGAGAGCTGTCCTAGGCGATCCTAATAGAAATAGTAGAGCCTCAACCCGATTTTTAGAAGATGGCGATTATTTGAGAATTAAAACGATTCAGCTTGGTTACTCCTTACCAACAAGTGCGCTAGAGACTATGCAATTAGATAAATTCAGAATTTACCTCACAGGACAAGACCTATTTACATTCACAAAATACAGTGGACTCGACCCAGAAGTTGGAGGAAGTGTATTATCAAGAGGTATTGATAACAGTTTATATCCAAAATATAAATCTATAATTTTTGGACTTCAATTAGCATTTTAAGAATTACTAAACAAAACAAAATGAAAAATTTATATAAAACAATTATCGTTGCTTTTGTACTAACACTCGCAACATCCTGCAGTGATGATGAGTTTTTAGAGCAAACATCACCCGATCAACTCACCAGTGAGAACTTCTGGAGAAATGCTGAAGATGCGCAATCAGGTTTGGTGGCGGCTTATTCAGAATTGGAATCAAGAAGTAATTTTTGGGACGGTTGGCAAGAAGGTAGACCAGTTGTAGAATATTTTAGATCTGATTATGCCTTACCTGGGCCAGATGCCAGTAACTATTCGCATTGGATGTCTATATATAATTTTAATTATACCAACGGACATACATTTTTAGATGTGATATGGACCACAAATTACAAAGGATTAAATTTCTCAAATCAAGTCATTGCTAAAGTTGGAGAAATGACGTCAGATCAAATATCTGATGCAGAAAAAAAACAGATCATAGGTGAAGCAACTTTTTTAAGAGGGTATTATCATTTCAAATTATTGACGCTGTATGAGCAAATTATCCTCAGAACTGAACTGATTTCAAACGAAACTTTAGATAAGCCGCTAGCTTCAAGACCAGAATCATGGGAGGTTATCATAAAGGATTTTACAGATGCTGCTACCATGCTTCAGACCGTCGATAACACGGAGCCAGGAAGAGCAACTAAAGGAGCCGCACTCGCCTATTTAGGAAAAGCGTATTTATATAAAGCTGGAGACGCCACCTCAGCAGAAGGGTCAGATTTTGAAAATGCAGTTCTAGCCTTTAAGCCAATTGTTGATGGAACGGCGGGTTCATACGCTTTAGAAACTGATTTTTTAAGCCTGTTTAATGGTGAAAATGAAAACAATCAAGAATCGATATTTGAACTCCAGTTTAAGACTTCAGATGCCACATCAGATAACTCCACACGACTACATGCCTTTGTAGGAGACTGGTCCGTAGGAGGTTGGGGCGGCATTGCAGCAACCATGAATGTGGTAAACGAAATGAAAAGTGAAGGTAGGATTGCCAATAATGGCCTATACGACAATAGATTATATGGGTCGCTCTATTTTAAAGATCCATTTTTTAATAATAGCACCACCAATCAGATGCAAGGCAGCACATGGGACGCCTTAATGATGGAAACTTATGGTGATACCAATGACAATGCCGCTTATTTTAGAAAATGGCTACCCAATTATGTTTATAACAACAGTTATGTTGGAGTCAATGTGGTGTTAATGCGCTATGCTGATGTTTTATTAATGTATGCCGAAGCGTTGAATGAGACGGGAGCTACAGCTCAAGCCATTCCTCTCATCAATAAAGTGAGAGCCGTACATGGGAATATGCCGGCAATTACGGCTACTTCGCAAGCTGATGTCAAGAAACAAATCATCCATGAACGCACGATGGAATTGACCTTAGAATCCGTAAGGTTTTTTGATCTACGCAGATGGGGAATGTTGGACCAAGCCATGCAGGCGGCAGGTAGAACTAACTTTAATGCGGCAACTCATGCCTATTTGCCAATACCATTGTCAGAGATTCAATCCAACTCTGCCATTGATTAAATTAATGAAACACAATTTTTAAAAGTTGCGACGCAATGAATTAAAAATTGTTAGTGGAACTTATTCCGCTTTTTAGCGGGATCCTTGGGTTTATTCCCCGACGCTCTGCGTCGAAATAAAAAAGGAAGATCTACTTGACACCTCTTATCATTGGGGCTAGGTTGTTCATTAGTATTTATTTTTATTTGAATTAGTCTTAAAGAGCTGTCATTTTTTTAATGACAGCTCTTTTCTTTATATCCATTGTTGTCCGAAAAAGAATCAAGACCGCTGCGCTGTTAGAATAAAGAATTAAGACTTGTTTGCATCTAACTGACAAACAACGATCATTTAAATTAAAATCGCACATTCCCTCTCGATAGAAACAGTTTCTAAAATGCAAGGTCTCATTGCGGAAATCTTCTAATGTCCCTTGCCTTAAATGAGTTTGTTAATTTATTATTTATTTTTATCGGACACTAATGCTTTATATCATAATGAATACAATATAGTTGCTACATTTAGAAGGTGGACAAGAAAGACTACTATAATACCTTAAGATGCTTAGCTTTATCTCTACTCAGGTCAATTGTACCACCATCATACGCACATACACCCATTCTTGGGGAATTGACAACAGGCATTTCAGCATAATCGGTAAAATCATCACACTTTTTTTTATGTTTTTCGGCACATTTTTCACAAAAGATGCCTTCATCATCATAACCATAACAAACATTGCACATCTTTACTACTGGCCGTTTTTCACAGGTTTCGCACAAAATTGGTAGCGGTTCATTGCGGGATAGCAATACAATTGGTTCATCGCTTGCTATTGGATATTCGTTAAATACGGTAATCTCTAACTCTGTAGTGCTCCCAAAATCATACTGATATTGCAATTTTAGACCCTTGTAAAATGTCTTAGATGCCATTCTTCCCATTGGAATCTCGCCCCGTGACCGCTCCATCATGGCTTCGTATTCCGCGATTTTACCGCTATTGAAAAGCTCTTCTGCTTCTAAAAAGTCGAACATTTCATATTCATTTAATTTTTTCGGAATGACAAATGAACTTAGGTGACCACAGCACTCCAACCATATTCCGCGTAGAAAATCATCCAGTTGAGCCATTGTTATGTTACCGTCCACCCAAAGGGACAAAAAATAAGGCATACTTCCCCAATAACTGTTTGTTTCCACTTTTAAATGAAAGGAATTACCGGGCTTTCCATTAACAGACTTTTCAGTCAAATGCTTCCCAAAATGGCGGTTAATACCCGATTTTTTAAAAGTTTTTTCACAGAATATACATTTACCTTCTGACATTATTGAATCCATAGTTATGTTTTTAGAGTTCTCTATATAGGTTCAAAATCAATCCTGTCTTAAATAAATTTTAAGTGCATTAAATTTAATTATTTTATCGGTTTGAATCTTAATTTCTGTAATTTTTAGATAATGTTTACCTATTATATTTGGGATCATAATTGTCCGATAAAGAATTAAAATTCGGCCTTACCGGCCCCCGGGCGCTGCGCTTTGAGTCCCGATAGCTCGGGAAAATAACAAAGACTTGATTGTAACTGAATGATAAACTGTCGTTATTCTAGATTAAATTTGCCCAATCACTCTAAGTGATATTGGTTTCAAAAAGAAGGTGTCATTTTTAAGTGCTCCAACCAGACCTTGTTTCAAGGAGGGAGTTGCAAACTTTTTAGCTATCTCACCAGATATTGATGATTTGGAATGACCGTTATGTTGGAGTTAACGTGGTTTTAAAGAGATATGTTGATATGTTACTAACCTATGCCGATGCTTTGAATATGTTTTAAGACGCGTTTTTTGAGGGATCAACATTGCATTGATGATAGTCAAGAATATGTCATGTTACAATAATAAAATCTTATGATAAGAACCTTCAAATCTTAAATAATTAATTATATGTCAGTTTTTTGTCATACTAGTCAAAAATCCGCTTAAACTTGCGAAATCTGCGGGATAATTCTCCATATGCATATTTTTGTTTCCCCCTGATAATGTAGATTTATGCAGAAAATAAACACATCGTTGTTTTCTGTAATGAATCTACGTTTTACTAAAACAAATCAATTTATGGAATTATAAGGTTTTACCGACCCTCAATTCTTTTATTTCCCAAATAAGTTATAATAATGAGCTGCGGCCGCTAAATCTTCTAAAGCATGCCCTACGGACTTAAATAAGGTAATTTGTTCATCGCTGCTTCTACCTGCATGGCTTTTACCGGCCATTAAAAACAAGTCCGCCTTAATATCCTTTTCTGCCAATATCCCCGTCTTTAACGGCATAACGATATCACCACTTTCTTTTAACCCACCTTCAAAAGTATCCACAAATACATCGGCCTTTTTTATGGCACCATCATCAGCTTCTCGCATATCTATACGATATGCCCCAACCAGATCTACATGTTGACCCGGACTTAAATACTTGCCTAGAACAAGTGGTGTAGAAGAAAGGGTCGCGCAAGAGATGATATCTACCGCGCTAATTTTTTCTTCAACACTTTTTATAGGGATTATTTTAAAATTTTCATCCATTAAGGTGTCACAAACAGCTCTCGCTTTGTCAAAGTTTCTACCCCAAACAAAAACCTGTTCTATGGGTCTCACACTTGCATGAGCTTTAATGAGATTTGGAGATAAAGCTCCAGTTCCAATCATTAATAATGATTTGGAATTCTTTCGGCTTAAGAATTTTGAAGCTAATGCTGAAGCTGCGGCTGTACGTTTTACCGTTAGACTTTTAGCTTCTATGATAGCTTTTATTGTGCCCTTTAAGGCATCTAAATAAATATAAACTCCCTGAATGGCAGGTAGATTGAACTTTCCATTAACTGGACTGACCGTTGCTATTTTTACACCAGCATCCTTTCCAGGATTCCAAGCTGGCATCAGTAATAGCGTGGATTCCATGCCAACTTCCGGATTGGGGAAATCATGATGATGCCTCATTGGGACCAGAAGTTCTTTGTTCGCAAACATAGATTCTAAGTCCGCGATTAAATTTAAGAAATCTGTATGGTTCTCTACAAAATCTGCATCTATTTGAACTATATTTTTCATAAAATTATTGGCTAAAGGAATTTATCATAATGACTGACTTGATTAATCATTGCATTCTAAAGGCGCATTGACTGTGATGATTATAAAAAATGTGTTTACTCAAAACTTATGATTGAGATTCTAGGTTTCATTCAACCTAATACAAACTGAGGTATATTAAAAACAATTGAGACCCTGCTGGCACGGAACATGGACTTTATCGGAACGCTCTCAGCATCATCGTTATTCTTTCAAAATCAAAGTGTCGTTTTTAGAATCCTGTACCATCCTTGCTTTAATCGGAAGTGTATCCTTTTTTTACCTGTCACTCACGATTCTAAAATAACGAAGTTACTTCAACGGAGCATGAAATTATAATGCTTATTTATCAATTTTTAATACTATATTATTCTACAGGTAAGAAATAATGTTTTTTTTGAGTAATATTAGGGTTTCAATTTTAGCCATCAAAGTTAGCAGCTAAAAGTTTCGCCATTTACCAAAACAGTTAGATACTGTATAAACCATCGTGTTTAAAAAATACATCTAAGAACATTAGTTATGAAAGTACTGCCTTTTAAAATACCCAAACCAAACCAGGACGCCTTGGTCTATCAGGAAGATATTGGAGCCGTTTTTTACGACAAATTACACCAACACGAAGAGATTCAAGTTAGTTTTATAATTGAAGGTGAAGGCAAATTAATTGTGGGAGACACCATTAATTTCTATAAACCTCAGGATATTTTGGTTATAGGTAGTTACCTGCCCCATATTCTTAAAAGTGATACCAGCGTTCAAGGCACATCTAAGATGTTGAGTCTATTCTTTACTAAAAACTCATTTGGGGATAAATTTTTTGAGCTGGAAGAAACGCGGGCATTACAGCCATTCTTTACGAGGGCAATCCACGGTTTTAAGGTGATATCAAATAAGGAAGCGTTGGAGAGCTTGTTTTTAAAGTTAGAATCATCTCAAAAATTAGATCACTTATTAATTCTCTTGGAAGTATTAAAAATAGCCGCTACATGTGAATACAAGAGCTTATCTTCATTTGTTTATGACAAACAATATTCAGACTATGAAGGTAATAGAATGCGTAATATTTTTGAATTCACAATGAGCAATTTCCATACAAACATTACTTTAGAAGCGGTTGCAGAGAAGGCAAATATGACCAAAAATGCGTTTTGCAAATACTTTAAGAAACGGACAAACAAAACCTATTTTCAATTTTTAACCGAGTTGCGGGTAGAACATGCCACCAAGTTACTCCTATCAAAAAGCAAATATACCATTGCCGAAATTGCCTATGAAGCAGGGTTTAAAAATATATCCAATTTTAATAGACAATTTAAGGAAATCAAGAAATACACACCCTCTGAGTATAAAAGAAAAAGAGTCTAAGTGCATTTTAATTTCCGGCATCAACTCGATTATGTTCGGAATCTTGTTGGAAATATAGTGTAGCACTATCATCAGGATCCTTATAATTTAATATTTCATCTCTCCTATCATATAGAACAACTCCAGCACATTTTTATATGCTGACCGTCTGCACCTGGCAAAGCATCCTCTAAAAATCATGCCTTGCTCTCATGCCTGATAAATTTTAAACAGATTTCCACCAATCAAATCAGTTGCAATACACTTCTATTGAACAACTTCATAATTAAAAGATCTTAATTTCCAAAAAGCTTTTTTTAAAACGCTATTTACATTACTGATATTAGTAGCCATCCTTTTAAATGAATAAACCATTTGTAGGCATTGCTAGAACTAAAAATAATATATAATTATCCACACATAATACTATCCTATCGTATTGTTAAATTTTTAACATCTTTAAACTTAAAAAGTCTTTTTAATTCAAAAAAAAATACCAAGTTTGAGTAACTAGAATTTAAATCAACTACATAATGGAAAGAAAATTTAATGGAATTTTTACACTTTTATTAGTGTTTTTGGTGCAACTCACCTTTGCCCAGCAAAAAGCCGTTTCAGGCACTGTTACTGACGAAGAGGGCCTCCCTCTTGTAGGAGTAACTGTACAGGTGCAGGGTACTAATTTAGGCGCACTAACAGATTTTGATGGTAATTACGCTATTCAAGCTTCTGTAGGACAAATTTTGATTTTTAAGTATGTCGGATTTGCAATGCAACAAATACCTGTTAGCAGTTCCTCTACAATCAATGTCACTATGCTAACCGATACTGCGGCGCTAGAAGAAGTTATCATTATGGGCTACATCTCCAAACGCAAGGACGATATGACAGGATCTGCGGTCCAATTAAGTTCAGAAGAACTCCAACAGACTACAACAGTGTCTATTGACCAAGCATTACAAGGTAAAGTAGCTGGGTTAAATGTAAGTACAAGTTCAGGAACCCCTGGAGCTACTGCTGACATCCGTATTAGAGGGAGAAGTTCTATTACGGCAGGAAACAGCCCTTTATATGTTATAGACGGCGTGCCAATCATTAATGAAAATGTGAGTGGATCTGCAAGTGGCTCATCTTTATCGGCTTTAGCCAGTTTAAATACCAACGATATTTCTAGCATAACCGTTCTTAAAGATGCTTCCTCTACTGCTGCATATGGTGCACGTGGCGCAAATGGGGTTATAGTTATCACCACAAAAGATGGAGTGGCAGGCAAAACGACCTTTAACGTAAGTTCTTCTTTTGGATTTTCAAATGATGCCATAGACGGACCGGTGGTTCTAACCGCGGCAGAAAGAGAAATGCTGTTTTATGAATCCCTCTTCAATAGTTATGGGGCAAGTAACGGTTTCACCAAGGAGGGTGCAAAACAATTTTACTTAAATAATTTAAATTCATTTGGAAATGATTATGTGGTTTGGAATGAGGCCGGAAGACCAGAAGGCAATTGGGCTAATGTCATTACCAATAATAATGCACCTATTCAAGAACATAACATCTCAGCCACAGGTGGTGGAGAAGATCATAATTTCTATGCTTCTGTTGGGTATTTTGATCAGGAAGCAACCGTAATAGGTTCTGATTTTAAACGTGTTTCAGGCTCATTAAATTTTACAAAGAATTTTAATGATAAGCTTTCATTCAGTACCTCAAATACCGCATCTCACAGTTACCAGGATGGTACTCTAGAAGGAAGTGCATATTTCTCTTCTCCTCGAGCGGTTAAGTTTTTTATGCCGCCAACATATCAACCTTACAATAACGATGGGTCGATCAATTTAGATACAAATTTGCCAAATCCTTTATGGGTAGCTCAAAATGATATTGACACGAATAGACTCACCAGAATTCTTTCAAATAATTCAATCACTTGGCAGACCCCTGTTGAAAATCTATCCTTTAGCAGTAGAGCTTCTATAGATTATCGGGTTTCAAATTACAAGCGATACAGAAACAGAATATCTGGTGATGGCTCCGGCACAAATGGATACGGCTATCAATCGCACACAAGCTCTACCAGTTATGTATTTCAAAATAGACTGGATTATAAATGGTTGACAGGACTTCATTCATTCGACTTTACAGTTTTACAGGAATTCCAAAAAAATAGAAGGTATTTGTTAGAAGCCGACGGAGAAGAATTTGGTACTGACGGACTAAGCAATCTTGCTTCTGCCGGATCTCCAACACTTGCTTCGTCTGAATATACAGATTGGGCAGTTGCTTCTTATATGGGAACCGCTTCCTATTCTTTCCAAAACACCTACGTCTTAAATGGAACGTACAGAAGAGAAGGGAATTCAAGATTCAGTCCTCAAAACAGATGGGGTGATTTTTACTCCGTAGGTGCAGCCTATAATCTGCACAGGGCTTCCTTCTTTGATGTTAATGAAAATATAAACATGTTAAAATTACGTGCTTCATACGGGGTAACAGGAAATGCAAATATCGGTTTAAATAATTATCAGGTTCTTTTTGGATATAGTAGCAATTACACCGGTACTGCAGCCGCCTTTCCGGCGCAATATGGCAACGACGATTTAACTTGGGAAACCAGTCACACTCTCGATCTGGGTATTGATTTTGCATTTTTTGAAAACAGATTGGATGGGTCCTTGGCCTATTACTCAAGAGAGTCAAAAAACCTTCTGTTAGATGTTCCATTATCATTGACCACCGGGTTTGTTGAGCAAACAAAGAATATTGGCAGAATGAGCAATAAAGGTTTTGAGCTTGAATTAAGCTATGCCATTGTCAGATCAGATGATTTCAACCTCTCCCTAGGCGGAAATTTGGCCACCAATAAAAACGAAGTGCTAGAATTGGCTAAAGATGCCGCAGGAGAAGATATTACCATCACAACTGTTAGACAACGTGTAGAAGTAGGACACCCCGCCTATGCCTGGTACATGCCAACATGGTCTGGTGTTAATCCTAATACTGGCGTTGATGAATGGTATCTTAATGGTACGGATGGAGAAACAACCACCACTTTTAATCAGGCTGCCAAAGCTTTTCAAGGAGGTAGTGCTCTGCCTGAGCTAACTGCAGGGCTTACATTTCCTGTGGATTATAAAGGGTTTTTTATTGATGCCAGCGGATTTTACCAAGGAGGACATAAAATTTACGAATCTTGGCATCTCTACACCCACCAAGGCAATGCCTATTCCCTAAACTTATATCAAGGTATTAACACGGTATTGGACAGATGGCAAAATCCTGGAGATGTTACAAGATATGCCAAAGTACAAGACAGTTATGAGCCTTGGAAATACAACTCCAAATTTCTATTTGACGGCGCTTTTGCAAGACTTAGAAACCTAACCTTTGGCTATGATTTTTCTGAACAGATCAACAAAGCGGCAGGCATTAATAGTGGAAGAATTTACATTCGTGGCACAAACCTATTAACTTGGGTAAAAGATGATAATCTGGTATGGGATCCGGAGGTCAACGCATCAGGATTTACAGATATGTTTACCCCACCCACCAAATCTGTTATTGTAGGTGTTAATTTTAATTTTTAAGATATTATGAAAAGAATATTCAAAACAACAGTATTTACCCTACTCATAGCTACTTCTGTACTCATGGGTTCGTGTACCACTGAAGACTTAAACCCTTCTTTGGAACAAAATAAAGAAGGAAGTGAAGCCATTATTACCTCAGCTGATCTTGAAGGGATTCTTAAAGGAGCCTATAACAGAATGACCAGCTTTGAGTATTATGGTCGTGACTATATTGTAACCAACGAAGTCCGAACTCCTAACACTTGGGCAAACGGAAGATCGGGACGTTTTACAACAGAATCGACATTTGCCTATAATCCAAATGGTCAATATATTTGGGACAATGCTTATGCTGTTATTGCAAGTGCAAACATAATTTTAGATACAGATATTGAAACACTCGAAGACTTTTCTATGAATGGAGATTATGCAAAACACCTTCAGGGACAGGCTTATGCTATAAGAGCGTTGGCACATTTTGATCTCCTAAAAGTATACGGACAGCAACATGTAGATGGCGGATCTAATCTGGGCGTGCCTTATTTATTGGAATTTAAAGGAGGGGATGGAATTCCTCCGCGTGGAACTATTGCAGATAACAAAACACAACTTTTTGCTGACGTTCAAACAGCCTTTCAATTTATGAGTGACGATTATTTTGATAGTTCAAAACAATTTATCTCTAAATATACCGCAAAAGCATTGGAATCTAGAATGGCTGTATGGTTTGAAATGTGGGAGGTGGCAAGGGATGCTTCACTGGCAGTTATAAATTCCGATCTCTATGCTATAATATCTGCAGACCAATTTGTCAGCTCTTTTGCCTCTGATGGTCCTCAAAATTCAATATTCGAATTGGGGTTTGATAGTACAGATAACGAAGGTATTAATGGCTTAGAGTTTATTTATAGAGGCGCTAGTTATGGAGACATCTCCGTAACGCCAAATGCCTTTAATACACTTTACGAGGAAGGCGATGTAAGAACAGATGTTTTGGGCACGGAAAAAGTAGGCTCCAACGTCAGGTTAAGAAATCTTGGAAAATATCCTGAGAGAAGCTCCAATGTTACTTTATTTCGATATGAAGAGGTCATTTTGAACATGGCAGAAGCTCAGTTGAATCTTGGGGAACCTACCATGGCCCTTATGTATTTAAATATGATTCCTAGCAACAGAAATGCCAAAGCCTATACCGAGGCAACCATCACCACTATCTTAAAAGAAAGAAGAAAGGAATTTCTTTTTGAAGGATTGTATTATTGGGATTTACAAAGATTGAGAATGGACATTGTTGAAATAGATTCGGAACAAAACATCAATGCCACCATCCCTTATGGAGATTTCCGTAGAATACATCCAATACCTCGGGCTGAACTAGATGCCAATTCAAATATTGTGCAAAATCCTGGTTACTAAAATTAAAACCTAACACCATATTAAACTTTTTTGAGTAGTCTTATTATTTGAGTTTCCTATGAAGAAGCGGTTGTTGAATGGATGAAATCCCATTTAATGACCGCTTTTTATTTAGGCGAGATCCAAACGCGAACAAATTGGTAAGAAACACCCCCACTTATTATATTGGTATTTGGGGGATTAATAACTGATATACATCATTGTATGCAACGCAAATTATGGTTATGTTTACCTGAACAGCTAGTTAAACACCTCATAACCATCCTAAAGTACTAGCTTATGGATTACCCAGTAATTCTAGTAGTGATTAGCATAACATTAGCTCAAGACACATACTAAATACGAATTTTAAAAAACAAAAATTATGGCAACTATGAAAGCAGCACGCTGGCATGCAGCGAAAGATATTAGAGTGGAAGACACTCCAATTCCATCTCCCAACGCCAATCAGGTAAAGATTGCAGTACAGTTTACGGGTATCTGCGGATCAGATTTGCACGAATATACTCACGGCCCACAATTGATTCCGGTTGATGCGCCTTACAAACTTAACGGTCACCAAGGCAGCACAACCCTAGGCCACGAATTTTCCGGAATAGTTGAAGAAGTTGGTATCGCGGTGAAAAACATCAAAAAAGGCGATCGCGTAACGGTAGAACCCATTTTCCGAAATCCTGAAAGTCCTTTTATTTCCACAGGAGAATACAACCTTTCTGAACCACTCGGATTTGTCGGGTTAACCTCTAATGGCGGTTTTGCGAAGTATGTAGTTGTTGAAGACTACATGGTGCATCACATGCCTGATGACATGACCTTTGAACAAGGCGCCATCGTAGAACCTGCAGCGGTTGCCGCCTATGCTATTAAAAGAAGCGGAATGAAATTGGGAGACACGATATTGATTGTGGGTGCAGGCCCAATTGGTTTACTGACCGTACAAGTTGCTTTGGCCAGCGGCGCTTCGCAAATATTTGTTTCAGACCTTTCAGAGAACAGATTGAAAATGGCAAAACAAATTGGAGCTACCCATACCTTTAATGCCAAGGACGAAGGTATTCCAGAAAAAATTAAGTAGATGACGGGTTATGGTGTTGATGTTTTTATTGATGCCGCTGGCGTCCAAGCTTCCTTTGACACAGGAATAGAAAGTCTTCGCAACGGTGGTACCGCGGTATTGGTTGCACTATTTGGCAAAAAAGTGACACATGATGCCTTAAATCAAACCTTAAGGGAATTGACCATTATAGGAACAGCTGCCTATCGCAACATTTTTCCTGAAGTCATCGCTTTAATCAGTAGTGGACGATTGCCTGTGGAGAAACTGGTTACCAGTGTCATTCCGTTAGAGGACATCGTAGAGAAAGGATTTGAGGTGCTGACCAAAAACCCTTCAGAAGTTAAGATATTGGTAGCCATTAATAGCTAATTCCTTTAGGCTAATCAAAGCCGAAAAGTGACATCTTAATTGGGAAAAACAGTAAATTATCGATGTTGGTCCAACGCTTGTTAACTCAAGCCCATTTTGGATTGAAAGACCAATACCCAGAAAATAGTAGTAACCTAAATACATGTATAATGAAGAAGAAGTTTTTTAATGCGAAAATCTATCGCAATGATGAAGCAACAGAGATGATCGTTGAAAACGGAAAGATCACCAAGATCGGGAAAAATTTGCCTAAATCTGATGAAGAAATTGATCTGGGCGGCAAGCTTGTAATGCCTCCATACGTAGATCCGCATTTGCATTTGGATTATGTATATACCTTATCAGAACTGGGACAAGAAGGCGCTGGCTCAGGCACGTTGTTTGAAGCTATTGAACTATGGCCGAAATTTAAGGAAACCTTGACCGTAGAAAGCGTAAAAAAACTCGCCATGAAAGGCATTATAGATGAGGTTTCACAAGGCGTGCAGCATATTCGCACCCACATAGACGTTACTGATCCTAATTTTACAGCCTTAAAAGCCATGCTGGAGATGAAAGAAGATCTCAAAGATACCGTTGACATCCAAATTGTGGCCTTTCCTCAACAAGGGATGTACACTTATAAGGGTGGACTTGAGCTCGTAGAAGAGGCTCTAAAAATGGGTGCTGATGTTGTGGGAGGAATTCCGCATTACGAACCTGCCAGAGAATTTGGAGACCAATCTGTGCATGACATCGTGAACCTCGCTTTAAAATACGACAAAATGATTGACGTACACTGTGATGAAACCGATGATTCACAGTCACGTTTTGTAGAATTGCTAAATGCATTGGTTCTTCGGGAAGATTATGGGACAAGAACCACGGCCAGTCATACCTGTTCCTTTGGTTCTGCAGACAATTCATACGCGTTTAGAATGATGGACCTTTTTCAAAAGAGCAAGATGAACTTTATCTCTTGCCCAACCGAAAACGCCTACCTACAAGGACGTCAGGACACTTATCCTAAACGTCGTGGATTGACGAGAGTAAAAGAATTTATAGCATCAGGAATCAATGTGGCCTTTGCACAAGATTCTATCAACGATCCATGGTATCCTATGGGAAATGGAAATATGATGAATATTCTTGACAACGGCATCCACTTAGCTCAAACGATGTCTCCAGAAGAGATTAAGTCCGTTTTTGATCTCATCACCTATAATGGTGCACGTTGTTTAAACCTTCAAGATAGTTATGGTCTAGAGGTGGGTAAGGCAGCAAACTTTATTGTTCTGAATGAAAGTTCTGTGTACGAGGCCATCCGTAAACGAGTTGATGTTTTGGCGTCTGTTCGTAAGGGTGAATTCTTATTCCGTCGTAAGGAAATGGCCTATGATATCCCCTTAAATCTCTAAATTAGTGAATCAATTTAATAAATAAAAAACTGGGGCCGAAGCTTAATAGGTGTAAAAATCTATTAGGCTTCGGCAACTTTTATGTCATATAAAAATAAGACTATGAGCAAAGCAAATCTGATGGAACAAACCAAACGGGTTTTTCCGTGGTTGATTATGATTTTAATGTCATCCGTGACTTTTGTGGGCATACTCTCAGAGTTGATGCCATCCGGTGTTCTTCCTTTAATGATGGCCGATTTAAATATTAGTGAGGTGCAAACTGGTAATCTAGTAGGATACTATGCAATAGCTTCTGCAATTTTTGCAATCCCTCTCATTTCACTGACCATGCAGTTCAACCGTAAATTATTGTTGATGATTTTACTTGGTGGGTTTGCCGTGTCCAATATCATTGCAGGATTGGTTCACGACTATACCATTATTATAATTTTAAGGGTTATTGGCGGAATTTGTGCTGGGGTTATGTGGCCAATGATTGCCGCTTACGGCATGCGATTGGTTGATACAAAAGATCACGGAAAAGCTATTGCAGTTATTATGGCAGGAACAACCTTGGGTATTAGCATCGGGATGCCCATCATGACTTCCATTGGCAATGATTACGGATGGCGCGCAGAGTTCATCGGACTTGGAGGGGTAATTGCAGTAATTGCCTTGATCAGTTTTTTTGCATTACCTTCCATATCAGGAGAAAAACTCAGCAAAGGCGCTTCACCATTTGCCCTTTTAAAAATACCCGAAGTTTTAATTATACTCCTTCTTACCCTTTTAGGTGTGGTTGCACATTATGGTGTGTATGTCTACATAACCAGCCTTGTTAACGAGATGCAACTATCTGGAGGCGTGGAAAGTGCGCTATTGTTTTTTGGAATTGGATCTTTAATCTCTGTATTACTGGCCATCAAATTTACCGACAAGCATTTGAGATTGCTGACCATAAGCATGTTTGGATTGTTAATAATCTCTATGGTTGTTTTTCTGGCCTTTGGTAGATCATCAGGAATGGGACATTTTGCCTTCTTCTTATGGGGTCTTTCCTTTGGTCCCTTAGTAACTTTGTTACAGGCAGCTGTAAGCAGGCAAGTAGAGACTGCCAAAGATGTTGCCACGTCTGTGCAGTCTTCCGTCTTTAATCTATCCATTATGATTGCTTCTTCAGCTGCAGGTCTATTGCTAGGAATTTACTCCCCAATGAGTGTGGTTTACTTGGCCATTGCCTTGTCAATACCGGGTATAATCATATCATTTTTTGCTAAAAAGGCATTGGGCTAACTAAGCTATAAAAACCTATTCTCATACTTTTTATTGCTAAAAATCCACGGATGTGCACTGAAAAGAGTAGCTTGATATTCATATAAAATTGTGAAATTAGCCTGTACTACCTAGCTAGCAAATTCCCAAATCTTAATTGTGTTATTTTATATTCTTAGAGCATTTTTGTCCGATAAAGAATTAAAAATCGCTGCGCTTTTAGTCCCGATGGCTATTGGTAAAATAAAAAACACTTGATTATTAGCTTAAAATTTGAACTCGGTAGTGAATACAAAATGGTACAAAGTATCTCCCTGCTGGCGTTCTTTTAAAAAAGCACCGGGAAAAATTAGGTTTGAATCTAATTCAAAGCTAATAAAACTGTTGAGCTGACATTCCGGTCGGTCCCAATTTTTCCTTTGGCGAGATTTCGTTGTAAAAGAAAAAATCCAACATGGCAGCCATCGCTTCAGTATGTGTTTTGAAGTGTGTTCTTGAAAATTCCTGAAAGCGTTTGGCTATTTTCTTTTTAAACCTGATACCAATAAATGAGTCCATAATTTATCCTTTTGTCGCAAATTCTTCCCGTAAACTGGTCGTTTCAACGCCGTTTGTCGCAATTTGGTCACGGAGTGACAAACACCACTTTATCAAAAAGCTTATTATCAATGCTTTAAAGTTAAAATGGAATTTATAACATCGCGCAGCGTGTTATCCTCTTGCTATTCCATTCCTCCATTCCATTTCGGTGCTTTCCTACTTTTTATCAAAAGCTAAAGAGCCAATTCCGAATGATTGGTAACTACTCGTTTTTTAACAGTTCCAACAATAAGTTTTTTAATTATGTTTTATAAAACTGATCAAGCACAGTCTTTTTAATTATTTATTTTTACTGAAATAGAACAATTTTTAAGCTCTGTTATTTGGTTTTTAATTCTGTCAATTACTTACCATAATCATATAAATCCATTTACTTATTATATCCTGAGCGTTTTCCTTTTTTTTTGAGTTGTCGAATTGAAGTTTAACAATCGCCAACAAATATCATCTCTACATTATGAACACACTTAGCCTTCCCATCTTTTAATTCATTTACTTCCCATAGTGCCTATCGCTGTTGCCTTTTTCGAATACCGAAGCCAAAATTTAGATCGAGTAAGGACTTATAAAAGGGAGGCACGACCGATTATGTAGTCCGTCTCGAGCTAAATTTTAAACTTTGTGAAGAAAATGGAATAGTGATTAATTGTTTAAGCGGACGCTATTCCAAAGTTGACCAATGGCTAGTCTCGATAAAACAATATATACTATTTAAGATACAATTATACGGTAAGGCCCTAAACTTTGGAATTGGGTCCAAGATTTTTGAGGGAAGCGCATTGCCCGAAATGGAGCTTTTCGCGGAATGGAGTGGCAATGGGCTGAAGGTCTATGACGCTAAATAAAAGTCAAGGAGCTCGATCGAAAGCGGTTTTGACTTCAAAGTTGGGTACTATTATGATATTATTCACTTTCCGACAGTCTTCGGGAATGAGCGGACAAATGGAGTGGGATCGGAAACTTTGGAGTTATGTATAATCAGTTGTTATAGTGGTAAATTTGCTATATGCATAATCAATACCTTCAATACCTTCAATAGTACCAACAGTTGCCAATACATAAATCATTAGATATTTTTTAATTATGAGAATGAGTTGCTCAAGATTAAAATTGTAATTTCAGAAACAAGATGATATGTCTATTCATTGACATTTATGGTTTGCACTAAATTATCAGTCGCTTTATTTGGATTAACGATGTAGCCATTTGATAAAAAACTTTAACCTAAATGGCAACACAAGAAACGTCATAAATCCACAAATTAAAACGGCACTAATGATTCCCTTAATAAAATGGACTGGCAAGGCCTCGGTATATTTTAGCACCAATGGTTGAATGATAACTGTGAGTGGATAGACCGCTAAAAAGGTCACGGCCCACTGTTTTCATTTTTTCATTCTTTTCATTCTTTTCATTTATGAAAACCATAAGGTTTCCCAATTGTGCCGTCCATTTTATGCTTAAACCATTTAATAATATTTATGTTATAGAAGTTGAAAATTTACTATAATAAACTTGTTTATTTCCAATCATTTAAAGTATCTGGTTTATGAAAAATATGTTTGTATTCAATAAAATTGTGGATGGCAGCCATTCCATTTGGACGTCCCAATCCGCTCATTTTAAAGCCACCTTTTTCAAACTCATCATTAACCTGCGCCCAGTCATTAATCCATATTGTACCTGCATCAATTTCTCTTACAACTCGTTTTGGTAAGTCAACATCTATACTCCATACAGATGCAGCTAATCCATGTATATTATCATTGGCAAGTGCAATAGCTTCTTTTTCAGTATCAAATACTTGTAATGTTGCTATAGAGCCAAAGGTTTCTTCTTGCATAATTTCCATTTTATAATCAGATACTTCTAACAACGTTGGTTAATAGAAATTCGGTTTCTTTGAATGTTTTCTTAGCAATGGCAATTGCTTTTTCTGCATCAGCTTTGGTGCCATCTGCGTAAGTTCCTATAACTTCTCCTGTTGCTGGATTATGACTTTCGTTGTGAGTATTACTATCAGTTCACTCTTTGTTAATCCAGGTTAATGGGATTGTGCCTTCCCTCTTTTTTAATATTTAGTGTTATTTTTTTATTTATATGTGTCTAATACTTATTTAATCTTTCTAAAATATAATTATTTTGTTGCGTTTCCACGCATTTCTTTTAGAGCTTTTGTCCAATTCTGTAATTTTTTCAACATTACATTTGCTGACTTCTCCATAGATTCAGTCGCCTCAAAAACATCATTTTTATTTATGAATTGAGTGAAAAACGGAATATTTACAGCTTGCGGTAATGGCATCATCCCTAAAGTAGTTATAGGGGCTTTCAAATCTTGTACTGCCCTAGTTCCACTTGATAATCCACCATAGCTCACAAATCCAACTGGCTTTTCCTGCCATTCCTGAAACAGATAATCCATAGCGTTTTTAAACGTAGCGGGTGCACAATAGTTGTATTCTGGCGTAACGAACACGAAGGCATCCGCTTCATCAATTGTCTTACTCCATTTTTTTGTGTGCTCATTTGTGTACTGTCGCACACTAGGGTGGTTAGGTTCATCCATTAAAGGCAGGTTAATTTCCTTTAAATCCAAAATTTCTATGTCGAAATCGGAATGTTGTTTGGCTATTTTTAAAAACCATTCTGCAACAATGGGTCCTTTTCGTGTAGGTCTTGTGCTACCTATTATAACTTTAAGTTTATATTTCATCTGTCTTACTAAAATTTAATTTTTACTAAATATCGCATACACAATATTGTGTAAACTATTCTATATTAATTTTCTAAATGATCGAATTTCCCGTTAATAAAATCATTAAAAACTTCAATCAATTCTTCTCTGGTATTCATTAAGCGTGCTTTTCTGTGCAAAAGCTGTACTTAAAGCTCTTCATATCCATTAAACTTCGGGCTCACGATTCGTTTCCATTCCGGATGTCTTTTTATGTACGCAAAAACGTAAGGACAAAAAGGGAGCAATACAATTTTCTTATCATCAAGATAATGCAATGTTTTCTCCACTACTGCAGCTGCAGCACCTTTTCCAGCTAATTCTGGGTCGGTTTCGGTATGTACTAATGCTATTTGGCTGCCAAATTCTTTATAGTCTATAAAAGCAAAGTGTCCGTCAATTTCTATTTCAAAACGTTTTTTGTCTTCGTTTTTAACTAATGGGATGTCAAAATATTCTGTTTTCATATCTTAAATTTTTTTTAGTTACGTTATGACAAGTTTTTAAATCGGTTAGCGATTTCTAATTTACAGCTATTTAAGCTAAAATTTTATTTCTGTTGTAAATACAAAATGGTACAAGGTATCTCCTTGACTGCTCTGTTGTAAAAAAGCACCTGGAAAAATAACGTTGGATTCTAATTCAAAACTAATAAAATTATTGAGTTGATATCCTGTGATTGCACCGATCTGGTTCCCGATAAACCGTTCATCATTTTCTGGTGGATAGTTTATGATCAGGGCTGGATTGTATACACCATCGTTCGTAGAAAAACGCCAGAAGGCCACATAATCAAACTCTATATCAATCTTTCCAATTTTGCTTTTGATGTAAGGATGCACATCTATCAAGTTGGATGGGCCAAAACGAGCCACACGCCCAAAATAGGCACCCCTTGGATAAAGTGCGTCGAAAGAATTCAAGGTGTTATCATCGCTGGTTTTATCGCCACTAATAGCTTCCGTTTTTGCGCCAATTGTAAATGGAGTTGCCGCATCGAATTCTTTTTCAATAATAAGGGAAGCCGTCCAAGCGGAAATAGTTTCACTTCCGAATTTCCCTAATTGATAAACAAATTCATTGTTGTAATTTAGGCCTTGCCACGTACCAAAATGTCTTAATCCAAAGGATGTTCTATAATCATTTGCTGTAACCTCATTCCAAGATTTATCAGTCTCTTCCTTATAAAAAATATAAAAATCTGTATTGGTTTTCTCGGTCCAGTTTTGTGTCCAGTAGAGTGCTGAATGTGTTTCATCAGTTTGGAATGCGTCATTATCAAAAATACCGAATTGCTGTTGCACCGGAATGGCGTAAAAACCGGTTATTTTGGTATTCTGATTTGTGTATTGCAGCTGGGCCATATCGAAAGATAGGCGCACATTTGGGCCTTCGCGAACGTCTATTAAACGTCCTGTGCCCAAGCGCATATTTTGGCGACCTACGAGCATGTTGAAATTGTCGTTAAACTGGTATCGCGCAAATAGCTGATTAACATTTAACTCATCTTTATCTACTGGCGCAATTGCCTCTTTACTCGATACTAAACTGGAATTTAATTCGCCAAAGATCTCAAATTTTGAACCCATTTTTAAGTGTGCGTGAATCATACCACGATGCAGAAACCAATAATCATTTTGGTCTTGATTTTTATCAAATTGCTCATTGATATAAGCTTCAATTTGAAAACGGTAGCTTCCGCCAAAGCTCAAAGTTGTAGTGTTTCCTAATGCTATTGATTTGATTTCTTGATAGAAATCTTGAGGTTCGTCAATAACAATACTATCGTTTTGGCGCAGCCATTGAAAACCCAGAACATTGGATTTTGACTGTTTTGTATTTTGAGCCAAAGCGACTTGAGGCATTAAGAATAAACAAATAAGACATAGTATGGTTGTGGCTATTTTCATCATTCTCAAAATTTACGAATTAACAATACGCCGGCAATTAGAAATGCAATTCCTAAAAACCGTTGCCAGTTTATTGTCTTTACTGGAAGCCCTAACAGGCCATAATGATCCAATACTAATGAAATTACCATTTGTCCTGCAACCACCAAAGAAAATGTTAATGCCGTACCAAGTTTTGGCGCTAATACAATTACGGCTGCTACATAAAACGCACCTAATAAGCCTGCAATCCAAACGATTGGGGAAACCGATTTGACATTAGAGAACAAGGAGAAATCAAATTTTATAATAAATAAATAGATAAGTAGACCGAGTGACCCTACCAAAAAGGATGCAAAAGCCGCAAATACAGGCTGGCTTACAGATTTACCAAGTTGTACATTAAGCCCCGCCTGAAGCGGCAATACGGCTCCTGCGACAATCGCAAAAATTATATAGACCAGTTGTGATTTCATACTGCATTCAAATTAATTTTTAAAAATTCTGTTATCCAAAGAGTATTTTCCGGCACCCATATAAGCGATAAAACCAAATACGATTGAATATATAATAGGGGTGTCCTGAACATCTGCCGCATCGTGTAAGTGAACTACTACAAGACCTGTTAAAGTAATGGATATAATAGCAAGGGCTGCAAATCTTGTAAAAAAACCAAGAGCCACTAATATTGCGCAAAACACGTTGGCAAAAATGGCGTAATAGGTTGAAAATGTACCGCCAAGACCTAATGGGTCAGGAATGTGTGTAACTGCTTCTTGTATATTCAAAAGTTTTGGTAGCCCGTGAGCCTTCATTAGCGCAACAGCCGCAAGTATTCGAAAAACCAATAAGCCTAAATCTTTATTTGGTTCAGCAATCAGTATTTTATTTAGAAGTGCTTTCATAACATTAATATTCTTTCAGACTTATATGAAAAAAGGGATTGGTGTATAACACAACCAACCCCAATTAATTCTATCCTGAATGTTGGATTATTGCTTAATAAACTGAAGGTCGATTGCAAATTGAATGGTATCGCTTACTACGATACTTCCCGCTTCGGTTACTGCATTCCAAGTAAGTCCAAAATCTTTTCGGTTGATTTTACCTGTAATTTCAAAACCAGCTTTGGTTTGTCCGTAAGGGTCAACTGCTACACCATTGAAATCTGTATTTAAGGTAACTTCCTTTGTTACATCTTTTATTGTTAAATCGCCTACAATTTTGTTGCCATCGAATGATGTTGATTTAAAAGTCAATTCCGGATATTTTTCAGCATTGAAAAAATCTTCTGACTTTAAGTGTGTGTCTCTATCTTCATTTTTTGTGTTGATAGAATCTACTTTCGCAGAGAAATTGAATTTTGCGTTTTTGAAATCATCGCTTTCTGTTTCTGCGGAAGCATCAAATTTTTCAAATGCTCCTTTTACGGTTGATATCATCATATGCTTTACTTTGAAACCTACTTCAGAATGCGATGCATCTACGTTCCATTTTGCTTTTGTTGCTGTTTCCATTTTTATTTGTTTTTAAAAATTAATATTTGTTATTATTATTCTTTGGCATCAAAATAATCAGCCAAAAAAAGTCAATTTTATTACTAATTGATTTTTATTTTTTTTTCGTTATTAAATAATCTACTGAATATTTACCGGCGCCCAATAATGCAATCGCAATGTAAATTGTAGCATAAAGAAGTGGTAACTCTTGTCTTCCGAAACCATCGCTTTCATGAATTATAAATATTGCAACAAACATTGTAATAATAAGGGGTATGGTTGCTAAACGAGACCCCAATCCTATTATTAAAAGAATAGAACATAAGACTTCAGCAAAAACAGTTAGTGAAAGCGATGCTGCTGCGCCCACCCCAAGAGGATCTGCAAACTGAATTGGTGCTGCACCGAACAATGTTACAAACTTGCCCCAGCCGTGAGTTAACATAAGCACCCCTACTGACAGACGTAATATTAAAAGCACAATGTTAATAGGGTTTGAATATGCGCCTGGATTGAGGATGTTTTTTACTGTTGTATTCATTTTTTTAAATTTAGCTATTGTCGTTGATAACCGCCATAATATTTTACTGGCGACCATTCTGGAATGATTGTCGGCAACGGTGGATTCATTTTTTGATATTCTTTGCTACCAAAAACCACTTTCCCATTCACTACGGTAAGTACCGCTTCCAAAGATTTGATTTGCTCTTCCGGAACGCTAAAATAATCATCAGAAAGAATGGTGAAGTCGGCATACATTCCGTTTTCTAAAGTTCCTTTCACATCTTCTTCTTTAGACATCCAAGCACTTCCTTTGGTATATAAATAAAGAGCTTCTTCCCGTGTTAATTTATTTGAAGCTTCTGCCAATTGCAAACCTCCCACAGTTTTACCTGATACTAACCAATATAATGCTGGCCAAGGATTATAGCTCGCTACACGCGTACCATCGGTTCCTGCGCCTACAGGTATTCCTGCATCCATCATTTTCTTAACAGGTGGTGCTTGTTTCGCTTTTTCAGCTCCGTAACGCTCAACAAAATACTCTCCTGCATAAGCCATTCTTGCTTGAATCGCAATTCCACCATTTAAAGCTTTAATACGCTTTAACTCGACATCCTTTATGGTTTCGGCGTGGTCAATTAACCATCTGTTGGAAGTTAATTTGCCATTGGTTTCTTTGTTTACCTCTTCAATAACATCAAGAATGTGGGCAATAGTTTCGCCATAGGTGGCATGGATTCTAAAAGGCCATCCATTATCAGAATGCAGTTTTAAAATCTTCTTTAAATCTTCACGCCAGGTTGGTCTGTCTTCAAGCATCGGTTGTGGTGCCAAGAAATTTTCAAAATCCCCAACACTCCAAGCTAAAAATTCGCCACCACCTTCTAACTCATAACCGTGGTCTAAATGGATTTCGCCATTCTGACCGATTTTATTATTCGCCATCCACTCTTGAAATTCAGCATATTCTTCACCTTTATTCTGTGGAAATAAGTAGTAAGATAATCTAATTGGCATTTCGCCTTTTTCTGCAATGGCTTTAGTTCCTGTATAATCTTTTGGGAATTTATGGCCACCACCACCAGCATCAATACCACTGGTAATTCCAAAACTGTTCAATTCTCTATAAAATTGCTTTGAACCGTTAACCATTTCTTGTTCGCTCAAAGGCGGTAATCCACCAATTCTTGCATACAAAATCCCTGGATTAGGCTCTGCCAATAATACACCTGTTAATTTTCCATCAGGTCCTTTTTCAAATTTACTGCCTTCTGGAGCTTCGGTGTTTTCATCAATATCCATCGCTTTAAGACCGGCTTTATTTAACCAACCTCTACTATATAGGTACAATACGAATGCCGGAACATCTCCAGTAGCTTCATTGATTTCTTCTGGGGTAGGGAATCTGTTTTCTTCAAACTGATATGGACTCCATCCACCAATTACTCTTACCCATTGTCCATCAGGGGTGCGTTCTGCTTGTTCTTTCAACATTTCTAAAGCACGCTTTAAGGTTTTTACGCCATCCCAACGCAGTTCGGCATTGTAGAAACGTCCACCTCTTGTAAGATGTAAATGTGAGTCATTCAATCCAGGGATTAATGTTCTTCCTTTGGCATCTATGACTTTAGTACCATCAGATTTCAATTTTAAAATTTCCGCTGTAGTACCTGTCTTTAATATTTTGCCATCTTTTACTGCTATGGCTTCAGTAGTTGTTCGGTTGTTGTCCATAACTGCAACCTTTGCATTGGTTACGATTAGGTCTGCTGCTTCTGCACTTGAGTTTTGTACTGTTTTACAAGAAACAAGTGATACAGCAAAAAGTAATAATACTATTAATTGTTTCATTTTTTAAGTTTTAAAAGCTCTTCACTTAAAAGCAAGTGAAGAGCTTACTGATTATATATTAGTGCTTCAACATTTTTCTGGCATATTGTAGTCCAAGACCATATCCACCACCAAAACGCATTGCTAATTGGTTTACAGCTTCGTAAGTTTCGCTTCTTGCCCAATCACGTTGCAATTCTAATAAGTATTGCATAGATGTAATAGGCTTTGCTCCAGCTTGAATCATTCTTTGAACTGCCATTTCGTGAGCTTCTTGAGAAACATCGCCAGACGCATCTGTAATGATATATACTTCGTAACCATCATTAATTGCCGACATTGCAGGGCCAACAATACAAACGCTCGTCCAAAGTCCTGCCATAACAATTTTTTTCTTGTTTTTTCCTGTAATCGCTTTGTAGGCGTTTACATCTTCCCAAGTATTCATCGTTGTTCTATCAACATAATCACTTTCATTTGGATAAAACTCACTGATTTCTGGAAATACAGGTCCCGCGAAAGATTCTGCTGCAACCGTAGTAACTACTGTGGGAACATTAAATATTTTTGATGTTCCTGCTACCAAACCTACATTGTTACGTAACTGGATTGGATCAATACCATTTACGGCAAAAGCCATTTGACCTTCGTGATCAATTAATAATAAAGAGTGATTGGTTGGGTTTAACAACTCTGGACTCGGTTTTTGAGCAAAAGCGTTTAACGTGATTGCTAAAAATAATACGAATGTTAATTTAATTGTTTTCATTTCTTTAATTGTTTTTAATGTTTGTTTTCTGTCTTTAGTGACGGTTAATAATTATTGATTTACTTGATTTAATTAATGTTCATTGGTACTTCCATTAAAAGCACACGAGCATCTTCCGTTGCTTTTATGGTAAAGCTGTCTGTATCCCAAACACCCATTCCATCTCTTTTAGATAGTTTTTCACCGTTAAGCTCAACTTCGCCTTCAAGGATAAAGGCATAGACACCATTCCCTTTTTTGTTGATTTTGTACTCATCAGAATTTCCTTTGGTAAATTTGCCGATATTGAACCAGGCATCTTGATGAGCCCAAACACCTTGGTCATCCTTGTTTGGAGAAAGTACTTGATAGAATTCGTTCTCTTTTGCAATATCCTTAAGTGAAATTTGGTCGTAACGTGGCTCAACATTTCGTTTGTTTGGAATAATCCAGATCTGTAAAAACTTTACTGGCTTGTCTGGGTTATTATTGTATTCTGAATGCATCACGCCAGTTCCTGCGCTCATGACTTGAATGTCACCTTCTCTAATAATAGTTTTGTTACCCATATTATCTTCATGCTTTAAATCGCCTTCCAATGGGATGGAAACAATCTCCATATCTTGATGCGGGTGTGTGCCAAAACCTCTGCTTTCCGAAACGGTATCGTCATTTAATACTCTTAATACTCCAAAGTTCATTCGCTCTGGATTGTGGTAATTTGCAAAACTGAAAGTGTGTTTTGAATGGAGCCAGCCATGATTAGCATCTCCTCTTGTGTCTGCTCTGTGAATTATTGTGTTCATAGTTTTAATTTCTTTATTGGGTAAATGATTATACCCTACATTGTTATTAATTAATGAATTGTTTGGGTTTTCTTTTTTCAATTTAGCAAGAGCGGAAACTCCAAAAAGAGTTGCCATACTACCTACTACTGAAGTTTTTAAGAAGTCCTTACGTTTCATCCTTTTTATATTTAATTTCAATTAGTAATGAGCCAATCTTATGCCAAACCACTAAACACCTTAATATCAGTTAAATGTATTATATTTGACTATTTTTGTCATTCTATTTCTTAAGAAATGTCTGTTATTTGAGAAATATTTACTTAATTTTAGCTTCTAGATAATGACTTATATGACGGAAGTAACGGAGATTGTATTGGCAAAAGAGTGGTTAGTGGATGCATTGCCCTATGAAATATTTTGGGCGGATGAAACTGGGGGTATTATTTACGGAAATAAAATCCTGTGTGAACGCCTTCAATATTCACAACAAGAGCTCACAAAACTTACCATTTTCGATATCAATACTACAGTCACTCTCCAAAGCTGGAAAACTCATTGGGAAAATGTTAAAAAAAACAAGATTGAGAACTTTAAAGCCATACACCGAAACAAGTCTGGCAAATTTTATGAAGTAGAAGTTTTTGCGCAGTTTTTCTCAAATGGCAGAAAAGAAATGATCTGTGGTATTATGAATGATATTTCATCATCCAGTTTTTATAAAAACCTGATTGACAATGTTGAAACTATAGCAAAAGTAGGCGGCTGGAAGCTGAATCTTCAAGACGGCTCCATATTGGTCACAAAAGAAGCATTATGCATTTTCAATAAAGAAAATAATGAAGATTTTCATCCAAGCAAAATTGTCCATTTTTTTAAAGATGAGGAGCTATTTAGAAATAGCATTGTTAAAACCATCAAAAACGCTATCCCTATAGACCACGTATTTGAAACAAAAGAAACTCCAAGCAGATATATAAGAACGATCGTAAAGCCCGTTTTAAAAGGCGACAAAATTTTTAAAATTGTTGGCGTTTACCAGGATATTACAGAACAAAACAAAAAAGAAATTAGGCTCAAATTTTTTAAGGATATCATTGATAACGCTCAAGATTTAATTTTTATATATAATAGAGATGGAAAATTGCTGGAATTCAGTAATTCGGTTTCAGACACATTGGAATATTCTAAAAAAGAGCTGCAAGGTTTCACTATTTTTGATCTAGACCCAGGAGTTACAAAGGATTGGTGGGAAACCCATTTTGCTCAAATCAAACTAAAAGGTTCAATACAATTAGAATGGCTCGTTAAAAAAAAGGGAGGGACAAAATTCCCTGCTGATATCGTGGCTAATTATATAGATTACGAAGGTCAGGATATTAATTGTGCTGTTGTTCGAGATATAACAAATAGAAAAGAACGTGACCTGAAATTGTTTCAAGCGATGGATGAAATTAAAGCGTTAAAAGATAGGCTAGAAATAGAAAATGAATATTTACAGGAAGAAATAAATGTGAATTTCAATAAGGATAATATCATTTCCATAAGTGAGTCCTATGCAAAAGTTCTTAAGCAAGTAGAGCAAGTGGCACCCACATCTACCACGGTTTTAATAACAGGCGAGTCGGGAACAGGAAAGGAATTACTGGCTCACGCCATCCATAATAACAGTTCAAGAAAAGATAGGGCTCTTATAAAGATAAACAGCGCTACATTGCCTAAAGAGCTCATAGAAAGCGAACTGTTCGGACATAAAAAAGGTGCATTTACTGGAGCAGTAGCAGATAAAGTCGGGAAATTTTCAATGGCAGATGGCGGCACCATATTTTTAGATGAAATAGGCGAAATGCCAATTGAACTTCAATCAAAATTATTGCGCGTTATCCAAGAAGGCGAATTTGATGAATTGGGCGGCACAAAAACTATTAAGGTCGATGTTCGAATCGTGGCTGCTACAAATAGAAAATTGGAGGACATGGTAGCGGAAGGTACATTTAGGGAAGATTTATTCTACCGCCTCAATGTATTTCCTATTCATAGCATTCCTTTAAGGGAAAGAAAAGAGGATATTCCGCCTCTGGCACAATATTTTTTAGAAAAGTATGCCACACGGGCAGGGAAGCCATTCAAGCGTCTTTCCAAACAAACTATTGAACAATTGATGGATTATGATTTCCCAGGAAACAATAGAGAATTGGAAAATCTTATCGAAAGGGCGGTTATTATTGAAAATGGAACAACATTATTTCCCGGCAGTTGGATACCTACAAAATCCAAAAATAGTAAGTCTGCAAAACTGTTAACTTTTGAAGAAGTACAAAAGGAGCATATTGTAGATGTCTTAAAGCGTACCAAAGGTAAAGTGAGTGGCATTAATGGTGCAGCCGGTATTTTGGATATGAATGCAAAAACATTATTCGCCAAGATGAAAAAATTGGGTATTGAAAAGGAAACTGTTTTTAAGAGTTAACCTGATTTGATTGACCGCAAAACATCATAAAGCTTTTAATTGTGAGATTATCTTAACTTTTATATGTAGGCACTAATAACAAATCATTGCTTTCATTCGGCGATTATCATCGTGATCTGCGGGATACCTTTTCACATGCTCATGGTTTTGTTTCCCGCTGATTTCGTCGATATTCGCAGAGTTATTACTCGTATGACAAAAATAGAATCATTAGTGTCCGATAAAAATAAATAATAAATTAACAAACTCATTTAAAGCAAGGGACATTAGAAGATTTCCGAAATTAGACCTTGCATTTTAGAAAATGTTCCTACCGGGAGGGAATGTGCGATTTTAATTTAAATGATCGTTGTTTGTCAGTTAGTTGCAAACAAGTCTTAATTCTTTGTTCTAACAGCGCAGCGGTCTTGATTCTTTATCGGACAACAATGAAATAGAATTTACAATTTACTTGATAATCCCGTTGAATTAAAAAATTATTACAGCTACGGATACATACTATGATCGAAAATAAAAACAACATAACGTTTTGGAGCGATGGAAATGGCCACGATTTTCTTGAATGGGCCAACCTTCATGAAAGTGAATTGGTTTCTAATTACAACGTCAACTTATTTGAAGAATACGACAGCGAGGTTGACAAACTCACAGAGCAATGGATGAGAAAAGGCGATTTTAAAACCATTATGAAGTCATTACATTCCAATAGTGATGAGAAGGGAATGCCAGAAGATTATATCGAATTCAAGAAAAATTTACAAGTAGTTCCAGAGTGGCTAGATCTCGATTTAATACTTGAGGGATGCCAACTTTCAGAAAGGAGCGGATTAACCAGGTTATTGGTCTTACGGAATTTCGCCTTATTGGGGGGTTATAATTTTGCAAACCTAACCAAACCTTTAGTAGCCACTGGCTCCTTGGAAAAAGGTGCCGCTTATCGCCTTTATAATACACTTAATTTCTGGGTTGATGTAAGCAGAAGTCATGCAAAATCCGGAGAGCTGCGGTTAAATGGTTGTTTAAGAACACGATTGGTGCATTCGGCGTCACGATTGATGATTCAGAATAAACATCCTGATTGGAATGTTGGGACCTATGGCGTTCCTATTAATCATGCTGATATGGTGGCGACCAACATCGCTTTCACTGTCTATTATTTATTCGGACTACAAAAATTGAATTTTAAGTTTTCTGAAAAAGAAGAATCAGGTATTTTTCACCTTTGGAAATATGTAACCTATCTTTTGGGTGTACCTGCAGAAACTATTCCCAACGATAAAGCGGAAGCTCTCAATTTTTTCCACTTTTGGACAAGGTATCAGGCGCAGCCCGATCAGGACGCCCTTAAACTCACAGCTTCTCTATTACATGAAAACACGCCTATAAGTATTTTCAAATTAGACATCATCAAACGAAATATGGAATACATCCATACAAGTATATCCAATCATTTAATAGATAGCACGATTAGGAAGAACTTAGAAATACCAGAGGTCCGATTCAAAAATATCATACCCAAAGCGCTGCAATTAAAAAACCAATTGACAAAAAATAATGAAAGCCAGATAAAAGACGGACGAGAAAAACAAAGAAGCGTGCTCAATGACTATAAAAATCGTATTACCTAATCTGATTTTCTGGTATTAATCATTTAATACCCAATGCACCAGATGGGCATTGTGCTACTTGATTAAGCAATTCCTGTGTCGTGGCAATCTCAGGTTGTATCCAAGGCCTATCTTTCGGATCGTAACTTTTGGTAATGTCTTTACACATATTCCTGAATGGATGCATCAGATAAGGTACTCCTTTTAGGAATATGGTTTAGCTGAAAACTATTCGATTTCCCCGATAGACCGAGCATTGCCCCAGGCATTTCCCGCGACGATGTGCACTTTGAGAACTCACTAAAGCAAAAGCAACACAAATTATAAGAGGTTGCGAAGAAAAAGCAGGCAAACCCTCTATTAAGACTGGTTATATAAGTTATGGTCGTGTGGAAGTTTTATCTTATATGAATACCCGGCACGATTCCAATATGGATAAATATATTGATTATAGAGACCGAGGACTTGTAACCATTGATACGTTGCCTACCATTACACTAGGTAGTTGGGGAAGGAAGATCGAAGCTTTTCAGATTCAACTTACTCCAAAGGCATCAGAACATAACATAGAGCGTGACACATTAGACGATGTGATTACAGCCAAGTTTAAGTTCTTTCAATATGTTTTTGACAGCGTCACTGAAGTTCATATTATTCCAGATAAAAATATCGCTTATGTAAAAGCAAAATTAATACGAACCAACGAAACTCCGTTTTTTACTGAGATTTTTGAAAAGAACAATAAAAAAGAGGTTATAAGAACCCTAACTTTCAGAAAAACTACTGAGGGATGGAAGTTTTGTGATTAAGCTTATTAATCCTAATTTTTCGAATTGAATTATTCAGATTACTATATTGTAAATACCAATTAGAATCTAATATTTCCTCAAAGTCTTCTTCAAAAGAAACATTGAGATTCAGGTTCCTGATTTCTTTCGGCTGTAAGTTTATGGATTTAAGGTCATCAATTAGCAAAATAGAACTGGGTAATCGTTTTGTTGAATTATCTTTCAAATTTACTCTTTTCCGATAATTTTTATCAATTGCCAAGAATTTGATATCCCTCAATATTTTCTTGGAATACTCAAAAGTATTAATTAAGTCCATTTCAATATTTAAACTTATGGCTATTTCGGAGTGATGGTGCCACGTGTTTCGGTCAAACCGTGCCACTTTGAAAGATACTGCAATTATATAAAATTTTATTGTTATTCGTTCTTTAAAGGTATCCTCTAGCACCGATTGACTTTTAAAAATCAACTTTTTTCCTCGATGCCTTCTACTTTAAACACAACATCGATTTTGACTAATTCATTAACATTCAATGTTGGAAGTAAAAAACTATTAAACTGAGTGTTCTCCGTTTTGCTATGCAAAACACCTCTTGTAGTGCCAATAGTTAACATGACTAAATGACCAATAAACCCTTTAGGAACTACTAAATCCGTTTTAGATTCGTTATAGAAACTATCCCAAGCTTCCGCCGTTATATTGAAGTGACAACCAACCTCTATAACTAAAAACGGTGATTTTTCTTGAATGAGACTTGTTGAAAAAATCACAGAGATTATCCTGTTATCAAAATTCATCCCAAATCGTAATCCAGCCTTTAAATCTACTAAATCACCTTCTTTATAAGAAGATTCAATGATAGCAAACTGCTCCGTAGTTATTTTTTTTAAAGCAAAACCGATTTTATTTTTTTCCTCAGTCATTATGCAACTAATTTAAGACAGTTATCAGGCTCGCTTTCATAAGAAAATGAACTAAATAATTCATCATAATTTGAAAGACTGGACGCAACACTTACCAATTCATCAGGTTTAGTGTACCTGCTATATTGCTCAATTTGAACTTGAATTGTTGTTTGAAATTCAGGCACTTCTATCAAACCAATATTTAGTAGTCGTTCAATTTTAGTTATAGTTTCTAATTGAAGGTTTTCAGTTCCTTTCAATAGCTTATTCACATATTGTGGTGAGCAAATCATTGCTTCCGCTAACTCCTTTTGAGTTTTTGGAAAAATATTAGCAGTTTTGTTTGCTTTAAGTGCAGACATTATTTTTACAGCAATAGCAAAAGAAATATCAAGCCAAGCCTTATTTTCTTTTCGATATTTTGCTCTTTCAATCCAAGTATTATCTTGTTTTGAAGATTCTTTAAGCCTGTTTTTTATGTTGTTAATACTCATCGGTATGTATTGGTCCTTTTTTAATTTAACTCAAAGAATTCTAAGTTTTCATCATCTTCCTCTTGTAGGTAATTTCGAGTGAATTCCAGTTTATCTAATTCCAAAATTAAATGGTCTCTTGTATTCATTGTAGGGGTAAGTTTAATTGCTCCACCGCAAACTACAAATAAGTTGGCTTCTATTCTTATTGCATAAATACGAAGCCAGCTAGGTCTTTTCATTCCTTTGGCTTTGTCTCGTTCGAGATTCTCGCCGATAACTCTTTGTGATAAGGGTTCAAATAATGTAGATAATGTTTCAAGTCTTTCAGTTTTTCCGGATTCGGCTATGTATAATATTTCTTCTTCGAAAAGTCTTGCGTCTTCTTTTGTTTTTATAATAGCTTGTTCAATTGATATGCCATTCCAAAACTTATTGTCTAAATCTTCCTTGTGCTGTTCGAAAAACTCTCTTAAATAAATGGGATCGTTCCATAATTCAAAACATTTTGCAAATTCGTTTAACTCTTCAGTATCATATTGAACTGAATATAAACTCTCTTTTACTATTGCAAATGTATCAATTATTTTCATTAAATCAACCTGTAAGTTTATTTTTAAAACAAATTTAACTGTTTTGAGTAAGTTCTATAGATTTTATTTAAAAAGTAAGCAACAAGATATTAACATATTTCGATCTAATGGCTAAAACCAATTACCTATATTCAAAATGCTAATTTAAAGACCCTGTATTGCCTACCCAAAAACAGTTTTTTAAATATCTGTTCAAGTTAATATTACAAGAAGAACAATGTCAAATAGAATTATAGGTTGTTGTATCTTCTTTTATATCTTTTAAACTTACAGGCACCAATTTATGCCCAAACATTTTTAAAACATGATTTACCTTATCAAGATTCAAATTTGTTTTGTTCTGTTCTATTTTTCGAATCACAGTTAATGCCACTCCTGCCCTATCAGCAAACTCCAGTTGAGTAAGATTAACTTGCTTTCTTCGTGTTTTTACAAAATCTGCGAGTTCTTTCATTATATGTTTTTACGTATAATTATAATCAAAAATACACAATTATATGCGATAACATATAATTAATTCAAAATGAAAAGCAGCATATGTTATTGCATTTAGCTATAAGGTTTTTTTTAAAACTTTATTTATAGCATTAATAGTAGCCATTCAGACATAATTACCTTTTATAATTACATATTATGCTCTTTCTTTCATCAGCTCTCTAAAAGATGTAGTAAGTGTAGTAAATGTAGTCCTAAAACATATAATATTTTAAAGAAGCTGGACTGGAAGTTGGAAAAGCTGGAATATAATATACTTTTTTCTTTCACCAGCTCTCAAAAGATGTAGTAAGTGCAGTAAATGTAGTTCTAAACAAAAGAAATATTTTTAGAGTTACGCACAGAAAATTTGAAAAGCTGGAATATTAGGAGCTGTGTGAACGTCCTAATTCTAAAAAAGTATGAATATTGTGTGAATATGAAAAATGAAAAAAGGGTCTCAATCTCTTGAAACCCTTATAAACACTAGTGACGGATCATTCCTAAAAGTTGTGTGTGAATTGAAATAGAATTTTGATTTTTGCAAAAAAAACCTGACTTTGGAAAATTATTTGGACCTACTGAAACTCATTCTTCCTGAATTTTTAATCAACCATTTCG
>NZ_VORX01000017.1 GCF_007997285.1 Gelidibacter salicanalis | reverse complement strand
TAATTCTGAGTAACGTTTTGATTTTACCTTGTAATTACTGGCTTTCAAGCAGGTTGTATTTTACTCATTCTGGCATCTAAATTAGCGATTTGTTTTTGAAGTTCGAGGACCTTTCTCTTTCTTTTCTGGTCAAGGTATTCATAAATTGTTGGAGGACTGTACTGTTGTTTTTTGTAAAGCATATTCCAAAGTATAGTCGCTAATTTTCTTGCGGTAGCGGATACCGCAACAGCTCGACCTTTTCTGTAGGCAATTCTGTTAAAGAAATTGGAAAGGTGAGTGTCCTTTAAATTTCCAATTGCATTTGCTGCCTGTCTGAGTGCTATTTTAAGTCTATTGCTTCCTTTTGGGGTTCTGCTGCTAAGGATGCGCCCTCCCGATATTTTATTGTTGGGGGCCAATCTTAGCCAAGATGTAAAATGCTGTGCATTTTGGAACTCTAGTATTCCTTTTTCACCAAGTTCGCTCATCAATGTGAGGACTGTTCCGTGGCTGAAGCCTTCTATTGCGTATAAATCGATCCCATCGAAATATTGGTAGGCAATGAGGTTAAGGTCGATGTTTTTTGGTGTGTTCTTATTGATCCTTTTATGTACTTTCTTATCAATGCACAATGCCTTTTTAACTTGATCCTGATTTATAAATTCGTCCAGAACCCTTTTAATCTCATCATCACATTCCATGATCAATTGTTGGGCATCCTGGTATTTTCGCAGTTCTTGTTTCAGGACAAATAAATAATCCTGTCGATTATTACTTTGGAGTGCCTTGGCAATTTCCTCTTCAGACTTTTTACAGTTCCCGTGCCTTAATTTGGCTAGCTGCTCCCCATTTGTCTGACCATTGCAGATTTCATTGATAATGCGTAATCCGGTCAGTCCCACAATATCTTTTACTACGACATCCAATCTGAGGTTCATTAGTCTCATGTTTTGTGACATCCTATTGGAAGCTTGGGATGTGGTTTCAATTAGATTGCCTCTGTGCCTTACCAAAGTCCTTAAATATTCTGTTTGCAGGTCGGGCAGGAAACTTCCACTCAAAATACCTAATGTATGTAGCTTCTGGATCCACATACAATCCAACACATCCGTTTTTCTGCCCTTGATGTTTTTGGTAAATTTTCCATTGATCAGGATTACTTCAATAGTTGAGTTCTGTAGTTCAGCATAAAGATTCTGCCAATATGAACCTGTAGATTCCATGGCCACTGTTTTTACATCATTGTCCAATAACCAAGTCAGTAATTCTTTGGTATCCTGAGCATAGACACCGAACTCTCTCACATCTGAGTGCTCTTGATTGATTGCTACAAAATGTGAACGACTTCCGATATCAATTCCAGCAGCATTTGGATTGATAATATCCATTTTTAATTTAGTTCTTACCATTTTCTTTGATTTAAATTAATAAAAATGCCCAAAGAGAATGTATATTGCAATCAAGAAAATATTCTGAACGAGATATCCCTAGAGGATTCATCAGTGAGATTATCACAAGCCTTTGATACTGGATATATCAAAGGCTTTTTACATTCCAACCAGAATTACGCTCGAGCTTATAAGCATCAATTTAAAATCGGTCTTGCAAAGAGCACTATCCAAGATACAAAACGTTACCTTAAAGTGATTATTTTTTTTGGGAGAAGAGAGGAATT
>NZ_VORX01000016.1 GCF_007997285.1 Gelidibacter salicanalis | reverse complement strand
AAATACGGTTTTTAATTCTTGGCAAATAAACACCTACAAAAAAAATATTCATCCACTTGCTCATTTTATTATCGTTGGGAAATATGCAACTGCTTTGGTCAGAATCGCAAAATCCCAGCCTTAATTTTAAAAACATACAACTGCCAACAAATATTCATCCAGCTGATCATCCAACTATCCTTGGAAAATAAGCAACTGCCTTTGTGGGGATTTTGGGATTCCTTAGCCTAAAAAATGTATTTTCATTTTGTAGATAAGCCTAAACTTTTTTCACGGTTCTTTCAGGTGTCGATTTCCATAATATTTTGCTTCTTTCGACTTGTCCACAACGGAATTGTGTATGGTTAGTTGCGTGGTTAAGCAACTAAATTAGTAAACAAATACGAACCAGAGAAAATTCCGAAGGAATTTTCCAAATAAGCACTTGCCAAAGCAATTAATTATACACGGTGTTGGCATTTCGTTGTTTTTATTAAGTTTTCTAATTATTCAGCTTAATTCCGTTTTCGATTTTCCTGCGTTTGAGTGAATTCGGAAAGCGATATATTCCGCAAACTTTTTCAATTCAGTTTCCGATTCCGCAAACGAGCTAAAAAATCCGATGTGATAATCAGTCAGATTTTGACCAAATTATTACTTAAATACAAACGTTAAAATCAATAATGCAAAAAGAATAATTGCTAAAGTTATTCCTGTTATTTTTTTAGTGTTTTTGCTGTAAAATGTTCCCATAAATCAGTCTTTTTTATATTTTTTATGCCCTATTTTCTTTTTTTCCAAAATTGCGTAAAATTTTCGTGGCGAGATTTTCAAGTCTTTTGTTATTTCGCTCACTTTTTTCTTTCCTTTTTTATACAGCTTTAAATTCTCATTTACTTTTTTGTCGAAATAGTGTTTTTCCAGTTTCTCAACGATTTGCAATTCAGACAAATTTGAGTCATTCGCATATTTTTCAATTTCCGATTTAATGTCTTTTAAATTACTCATAATTGTCATTTTTTACGGTTCTGCTCAATGAATGCCAACGTTAAGTATAAGAATAGTAGCGTTTAAAAATGCGTTAACTATCGAGTAGAAATAAAATTAATTAACAGGTAATAGCCTTATAAATTGCACCTAAATAGCTATTATTTTTATACAGTGTTAGGGTGCGTTATTTTATTATGAAAGTAGAAATTAAAGACAAGACAAAAGAAATATCAATTGCTTTAAGGGCAGCAGGGTATAATGTAGATATTGTTTCAGTTGAAACGATTCTAAATTTAGTCGACTTTATTAGAGATAATAAAAAAGACACTACAATTAAAGATGTTGTGCAAATTAAAGAAATGGTAAAAGGTTTGTTTGAGGACTAATGCGCCCTAACGTTTGGTGTAAGAATAGTTGCGTGGGTTAAGCACCTAAAATAACAAAAATAAACCGGGCCTGTGGAAATTCCGCAGGAATTTCCAAGTAGGCGAGAACCAGCAATTATTTTTACACAGTGTTGTGGACAGGTTACCCCTTTTACAGGCTTCAAAAAAGGTAAACGGCCTTTTAATTCAGTCGAAAATACGGTTTTTAATTCTTGGCAAATAAACACCTACAAAAAAAATATTCATCCACTTGCTCATTTTATTATCGTTGGAAAATATGCAACTGCTTTGGTCAGAATCGCAAAATCCCAGCCTTAATTTCAAAAACATACAACTGCCAAAAAATATTCATCCAGCTGATCATCCAACTATCCTTGGTAAATAAGCAACTGCCTTTGTGGGGATTTTGGGATTCCTTAGCCTAAAAACCGTATTTTCATTTTGTAGATAAGCCTAAACTTTTTTCACGGTTCTTTCAGGTGTCGATTTCCATAATATTTTGCTTCTTTCGACTTGTCCACAACGTTTGGTGTAAGAATAGTTGCGTGGGTTAAGCACCTAAAATAACAAAAATTAACCAAGCCTGTGGAAATTCCGAAGGAATTTCCAAGTAGGCGAGAACCAGCAATTATTTTTACACAGTG
>NZ_VORX01000014.1 GCF_007997285.1 Gelidibacter salicanalis | reverse complement strand
TCGAAATCATGAACAATCTGGAGCTTAAATTCTTCCGAATAAATACGGTGCTTTTTTAAGGTTTTTAAATTTGCTTTCATAAGTTTACACTTTGATTAAAGTGGTCAACCTATATCAGGGACTTACACGCTTCGCTTTTAGTATTATGTATTAAGACCGCTGCGCTTTTAGTATTTAGTATTAAGACCGCTTCGCTTTTAGAACCAAGAATAAAGACTTGAGGCGTAAATGCCTGCGGCTACATCGTAATCGATAAATTTAAAGCACTAAATTTATATTAAAATAAAAAAATCTGTCATTCCTGATTATAGGGCGTGACAGATTTTTATTTGTAATTAATTTTGAAATTTAAATTTAAAATTCGAAACAAAAAACTTCTTACTTCCAGCTTCTAGCTTCCAACTTCCAGCTTCCAACTTCATTCAACTATTTTCCAGCCTTAAACTTATTATCGTAACGCTTGTACAATTCGGTTTGGTGGGTTTCTAAACTCACTGAACGACCGTCGATGAAAGCATGGGTTAATTTATTGGTCCGCATGTCTAAAGCGTCGCCTTCACTAATAAAAAGCGTAGCGCTTTTACCAGTTTCTAGAGTGCCATAATCTTTATCGATACCCAATATTTTAGCCGTGTTAGAGGTGATCAGTTTTAAGGCTTCTTCCTTTGCCATGCCATGCGCTACCGCAGTACCTGCATAAAATGGAATGTTTCTAGAATGCATACGCTCCATTGATCCGTTAGCATTTAAAGCGACGAGAACACCTTTTTCTACTAACAAATTAGCGAGTTTATAAGCCATGTCATAATCGTCATCATCTCTACTTGGCAGCGAATGTATACGTTGTAAAATGACTGGGATGTTGTTTTGTTTTAGCAAATCGGCAACCTTAAAAGCTTCACTTCCGCCTACAATTACCATATGCTGTACCTTGTTGTTTTTTGCAAAATGAATAGCATCAGTAATGCCTTTTTCGTCATCTACATTGATGTATAGTTTTTTGGAACCATCAAACAAACCTTGTGTTGCAGCGTAGGGTAAGTTAATTATAGGTTGGTCTCCTGCGCCATAGGCTTTGGTCTCGTTAAAAAACGACACCACCTCATCCACTTGTTCACTGTATTTATCGTTGATTTTCAATCCTGGATCTTCACCAAGCCACCAACGGCCACGGGTAAAACTACTTGGCCAGTTCATGTAAATACCGTCGTTCACTTTTACAGTGGCATCTTCCCAGTTCCACGCATCAAATTGCACTACGGATGAGGTGCCCGAAATGCGGCCACCCTGAGGTACAATCTGGCCCAATAATACGCCGTTCGGGCGCATGGATTCTACTACTTTAGACTCTGCATTATAGGCAATAATACTTCTGATGTGTGGGTTTATTTCACCAATCTCATCATCGTCAGATGTTGCTTTTACGGCATCAATTTCTACCAATCCTAAGGTGGATGACGGCACAATAAAACCTGGATACACATGTTTGCCGTCTGCTTTGATGACTTCCATCCCTGAAAGATCGGTTTGTGCTGCACTAGAAACTGTAGTAAGTTTTCCGTCCTTAAAAATAATGAGGCTGTTTTCTATGACCTCACCATTGCCTAAATGTGCCGTTGCCCCGGTAATGGCAATGGGTTTAGATTGCTTAGACGCGGGTGTTTGTTGTGCAAACCCAAAGCTGGTGCACAAGGCGAGGAGTACTATATAGATGTTTTTTTTCATTTGAAATCTGTTTATATTCTCTCGAAAGAGGAAATTTTATGAATATTTAAATATGTTTTTTTGAGCCACGAATTCACTAATTACTTTTTTTATCACTGAAGACTGCCAACTGTATACTGAAGACTGCCAACTGAAGACTGCCAATTGAAAACTGCAAACTGAAAACTGCCAACTGAAAACTGCCAACTGAAGACTGCCAACTGAAGACTAAAAAACTATTCCGAATCGCAGTGTAACAATTCCTTTTCCTTCTTCTTAATCGGTTGTGTTTTCAGTCCTTTGTTCTTGGCTTGCAACATATCGTTGATCAGTTGACTTTTTTCTTTTTTGATTTGCGTTCTAATCTGTTCATCACGTTTTAAATCGAAATAGGTCACCCCTTCAATAATCGTCTTTTCAGCCTTAGCGTATACTGAAAGTGGATGGTCTGTCCATAAAACCACATCGGCATCTTTACCAACTTTAATGCTGCCTACACGGTCATCAATGTGCAATAGTTTTGCAGGGTTTAAGGTGACAAACTTCCAAGCTTCTTCTTCACTCACACCACCATACTTTACGGTTTTAGCCGCTTCTTGATTCAAACGACGGCTCATTTCAGCATCATCACTATTAATGGCTACCGTTACGCCAGCATCGTGCATAATGGCGGCATTGTAAGGAATAGCATCATTAACTTCATACTTGTAGGACCACCAATCACTAAACGTAGATCCACCAACGCCGTGCTCTACCATTTTATCGGCCAGTTTATAGCCTTCTAAAATATGGGTAAAGGTGTTCACTCTGAAGTCAAATTGTTCAGCCACTTTCAAAAACATATTAATTTCACTTTGTACATAGGAGTGACATGAGATAAAACGCTCCCCGTTCAATATTTCAACCAAAGTTTCCATTTCGGTATCATATCTATAAGGCTTTCCACTTTTCTTTAGAGCTTCGTAGGCTTTAGCTCTAGTAAAATAATCGACATACACCTGTTCAACACCCATTCTGGTTTGAGGGAAACGCGTGCCTTCCCAGTTGGATTGCTTTACGTTTTCACCCAAGGCGAATTTTATAAATTTCGGGCTGTTGTCTATGATTAAGTCTTTCGCGGCATGTCCCCATTTTGGTTTGATGATGGCCGAACGTCCGCCAATTGGATTAGCTGATCCGTGCAAAATTTGAATGGAAGTCACCCCGCCAGCTAAATTTCGGTATAAATTTATATCCGTATCATCAAGCACATCTTCAATAGTGACTTCTGCTGACGAATTCTGTCCACCTTCATTAATGGACGCTGCGGCGATATGCGAATGCTCATCGATAACCCCTGAGGTTAAATGTTTTCCTGACGCATCAATTACTGTGGCACCGCCTTCAGATAAATTTTGACCCACTTTGGCGATTTTGCCATTTTTGATCAACACATCCGTGTTTGTTAAGATGCCATCCTTTTCATTGGTCCAAACCGTCGCATTTTTAAATAATATGGTTTCAGCTTTAGGCAAGGTTTCAAATCCGTAGCCATTATTAGGAAAAGTGATTGGAGACACTGTAGCTACCGCTTCTTTTTTATCGTCTTCATCATCCTCCTTTTTTGCCTCACTATCTTTCTTGGCTTCTGTTTGTTTGGCGAAGAAACTCAGTTCATTTCCCGTAGGCAGAATGGCTTTTCCGTTGAGGTTTTTGTTCGCATCAACGGTGGCAATAACTCTGACAAACTCTTGTTTTGTGCTGTCTTGTGTCGTGAAGGCAATATTTACCCAATCGTTAGCGTAAGACACTTTGGAGCCGCGTTTTTTGTTATCAGATGTAATCTCTGATTTCAACTTGCTGGATTCCCCAGAAAGAACCATTTCATAAGTGTCACCTGCTAAAGTAAAAGCGTAGGTACCCGCGATATCGATGGTGTTTCTGTCTTCAATGGTGTTTTTGTAGCCTTGCACCCAGTTTTCATATAAGGTTGTTTTCTTATCAAAAATATCGCCAGAAGTGATCAGGAAGTTGGCATATGCGCCATTTTTTAATGAGCCTATTTTATCCGTTTTTCCTAACAGTTGTGCCGGAACAGTGGTTAGGGCTTCTAAGGCTTTTTCTTTGGATAGTCCAGCTTCAATAGCCTTTAGGATATTGGCTTGAAAATCTTTGGCCGATTTTAAATCGTGCATGGTCAACGCAAACGGAATGTTTTTCTCCGCCAATAGTTTCGGATTGGACGGTCTCTGATTCCAGGCTCTCATATCTTGAATGGACAGCGTAGCCGCTAAAAAGGCATTCTCTACATCATAAGCCTCAGGGAAATTGATTGGGATGATCATTGGCGCATTCATCGCTTTAATTTCGTCAAGACGCTCATACTCGTCGCCACCACCCAAAATAATGTATTGGATGCTGAAAAGGTCCCCAACTTTATCTGCGCGCAAATCATTGGCTCTGCTGCCTGCTTCAAAAATTTGCACCATGGATTTGTTGTTGTTCAACGCTTCAATAGACAAATCTTTAGTTTTGGAGTTTCCTTTTGCATACCAATCGGCATCATTATATAACTGTCTCAGCAACGCCATACTTCCCATGATAGAAGACGGGTAGGACTGATTGGATTTTAAACTTTTATCAAAGGACAGGTATTGCGCCGATTTCGCCTCAATAATGCGCATCGAGTTATCAGCATCAGAATTAAGGGCGACCAGCGTACCGGTGCCTCGAACAATCCCGTCTTGTATGTGCGTATTGACCACGCCAAAACCGGCTTTGATTAAATCTTCTGCTTTTTTAGAATCATATTTAAATTGATCAATCGCATTGTTCTCTGGCATCACATGGTCATTCCAGTAAAAACCTGTGCGCGAGGGGTCGTATTGTGCGCTTCTGCCACCACCTTGACGTTTCGGTTTTTCGATGCCGAAATCAGAATACATATCAATAAAGGAAGGATAAATACTTTTACCTGTAGCATCAATTTGTGTGGCATTTTTCGGAATACTTACCGAAGCTCCAGAAGCTACTACTTTGCCATCTTTAATTAGTAAAGTGCCTTTCTCAATAATTTGAGTAGGCGTTACAAAAATTTTGGCGTTGGTAATGGCGGTGTAGTTGGTATTTTTTGTAAATACCCCGTCATTTTTGGGGAAATACTCCTGTGCGAGCAAAGAAAAACTGCACATGAAGGTCATGAGGGTCAATAATGTTTTAATCATACGGTTGAAAATTAGTTAGCATAATGAATTCTAAAGATATAGATTATGAAGAGTTTTGAATCGTATTAAGATATTTTTAACATTCATTACGGACGTGATTCGAAATAATTCACCAAAAGTGCCACAATATAGCTGTAGCTTTCAATACCGCCCTTTTGATTATTAGCCATTAAAAATCCACTATAGGTATTTTTGAAAAAGCTTTCGGATAGGTTTTCATAAGACTGCCAAAAGAGGCGGGTTTCTTCGTAATTTTTGAGAACGCCAATATTTACGGTCATCAACAACTCCTGATATAGTAAAGGATCCCTCATATAGATGTCATTTAAACAATGCCGGAGCGCGAAGGAATAACCTGAGTAATTAAAATAGATATTTTCGTGTTTCATAGCCGCCATCGCCCCAATAAAATTGGCTTCATTTTCTGCAGCATAGCCCAATTGATGCGCGATTTCATGACTGGTTGTGGTTGGGTATTTGTAGGCCGGAATGAGGCCGTCAATTTGCGCCTCATTGGTAAACGGGTTTAAGTAACCGCTAAATCCCATATAGGTTAAGGGCAGGCTGTAGATGGAACGTTTTAAACTGCTGGTGCTGTAAGTAAGATTTGGATATTCTTTAGTAAGTTGTGTGTAACCTCTTGGAGCCAAAGCAATAAGTTCGCGTTTGGTATAGGGCATAATCACCATGCTGGTATCATGTTCTTTTATAATGCCGTGAATGAGATTTGTCTTGGAAATTAAATCTTTGGTGATGTTTACCAATTGTTCCGTTGAATACTCATTTTCAATGTTGAGCGATTGGTGTAAGGGCAAGCGGTAATAATTAAAGGCCCACATCATATGGAAGGCAAAATACGCCAAGGAAATCGGCGCTAAAATATCCAAAAGATAATTTTTAGTGTCGGTTCTCAGTCGCTTTCTGTTCTTATACAGCCATCTCAACACATAAATGGTGGCTACCGTATATAAAATATCACCTACTGAAAATGGAACCCATCCAAAAACCACATGCATCGCTTTAGAAATCCATTGGTAAATCCCATTGCTATAATACTGTTCAACAAAATTGGGATAATTGGCCAATACCTTAATGAGCACGATTTGTAGGGGCAGAGAAAGGGCAATAATAAGTTTGGTATGTTTGCGCATCCCTCAAAAATAGAAAATAGTTTTATAAAACATACACGAATCCTTACCTTTGTAAAACAACATAAAATTCACGTATGAATACAGAAATAAGACAATTAGAACCTCAAGAGCTTTGGAATAAATTTGCCGATTTAAACGCTGTGCCACGTCCTTCAAAAAAGGAGGAACGCGTTATTGCATTTATGAAAGAATTCGGTGAGAAATTAGGACTGGAAACGTTTGAAGATAAGGTAGGCAACGTCATCATTAAAAAGCCTGCAACTGCGGGGATGCAAAACCGTAAGACGGTGGTCATGCAATCGCATTTAGATATGGTGCACCAGAAAAACAACGACACCAACTTTGATTTTGATACCCAAGGCATCGAGATGTATGTAGATGGCGATTGGGTACGCGCTAAGGGAACAACCTTAGGTGCCGACAACGGCTTGGGAGTGGCCACCATTATGGCAATTTTAGAAAGTAATACGATTCCACATCCTGCGCTTGAAGCCCTGTTTACAATTGATGAAGAAACAGGCATGACGGGAGCTAAAGGCTTGGAAGGCGGTCTTTTAGAAGGTGAAATTCTCCTTAATTTGGATACTGAAGAAGATGATGAAATTGGCGTAGGTTGTGCCGGCGGAATTGACGTTACGGCTACCAGAACGTATACGGAAGAAGAAACACCAGAATTTAAAACGGGTTATAAGATTACGGTAAAAGGTTTACAAGGAGGCCACTCCGGAATGGACATCCACAGAGGTTTTGGGAATGCCAATAAATTGATGAATCGCCTGCTTTTTGACGGCTTTGAAAACTTCGGATTGCGTATTTCTGAAATTGATGGCGGAAGTCTCCGCAACGCGATTCCAAGAGAAAGTAATGCCCTTATAGCGATTGATACGATGAATGAAGAGGCGTTTGCTACCGAAATGGAGGAGATGATTGCTGATATTACCACCGAATATAAGACTATTGAGCCTAATTTAACTATTGAAATTACCAAGGTCGAAACACCTAAATTAATGATGGATTTAGGCGTGCAAGAAGGCTTGACTAGAGCGCTCTATGCGGCTTGTAATGGCGTATACCGCATGAGCCCGGATATTCCAGATTTGGTAGAAACGTCCAATAATATTGCCCGCGTTATCGTAAAAGATGGTGCCATTAAAATTGGCTGTTTAACCCGCTCCTCTGTTGAATCTTCAAAGTGGGATTTAGCGAACATGCTCCGTGCGACTTTCGAATTGACTGGCTGTGAGGTAGAGTTTTCTGGCGACTACCCAGGTTGGAAACCAAATATGGAATCGGACATCTTAAAAGTGCTTTCAGAATTATATACAGAGATGAATGGCAAAAATGCCAATGTGGCGGCCTGTCATGCTGGATTGGAATGCGGGATTTTAGGTCAGAATTACCCAGAAATGGACATGATCAGTTTTGGTCCAACCATAAGAGGCGCACACTCTCCTGACGAACGCGCCCAAATATCTTCAGCACAAAAATATTGGAAGTATGTCTTGGAAATTTTGAAGCATATTCCAAAAAAATAGGAAACTCAAACCTTTACATGACTTAAGAAGCCGTCTCAAAATTATTTGAAACGGCTTTTTTTATAGGCTTATTTTAGACCTTTACCAACCTGGTACTCATATATTCCAATTTTGAAAAGGTGTCATTGGTTCGCGATCCCTTTCTCAGCATGTAAAGCTTCAGATAAACGCTAATAACCTTAAGTAGTCAAAATTTCTTAATGGAGTAAGAAATTAGGCGCCATAATTTACCGTTTAAAGGTTTTTTATTGCTTTTAAACGATGTATTTTTTTGTTTTGAAAAAAACTTAACTTAATTTTGTGTCTCCCTCATTAACAGTCCGTTAATATTTCGCTTTCATTTTAAGATTACTAGTTTTTAAAATTAGTATTTACCCATATTCTATATATGAAAAACTATTACTCTCTATTCTTTATATCTGTATTCTTTCTATGGGTGAGCCCTATGGCATTAGGGAATTCCAATTTCAATAAAACTAATTTTATACTTCAGAATGTCTCGCAAACTTATGACATGAGTTTCGATTATAGAGGGGGTTTTGATGCGTTGGATATGAGTGGATTCACGGGGGCTAAGATGGTCGTGAATAGTGATTTGGGGGTTTTTGTTGCTAAAGTTAAAGCAGCTAATTTAAAAAATTCTAGATTAGTATATGTTTCCGACTGTTCTAATAGCGATAAAACAGTAAATGTAGCTCAAGGAGTTTGTGGTGCCAATGTGAATTACACACTTCCAACTACTACCACCCCAGATGCTAAGATGGTATTGGCTTCAGGAAGTATTGCTAATAATGGATTCTTTCCTGTGGGGAAAACAATGGTGGTTTACGAAGAGAGAACTTTAGGAGATGGGACGGCAACTACTAATCCTATAACGACTTGTAGTTTTAATATTACTGTGATTGATAATGAAAAGCCCATTCTTAAACCAGGCTCTGATCGAAACGTTGATCTGGAAGCTGACTGTCAAATAACGATTCCAGATCTTTCTGGCGACGTTACGGATAATTGCGGGGCCACTATCACTCAAAATCCTGCCATTGGTTCAAAGGTTGCCCTTGCTCATAATGGGACAACCACGGTTACGGTTACGGCTAAAGATGCCGCTGGAAATACTGATATTAAAGTTGTAACGCTAACCGCCAAGGATGTTACTCAACCAGTTCTTACGGTGAATGCAGTGCAGGACGTAAATTTGGATGCTAGCTGTGAGATTACAGTTCCCGATGTTAGGGGTTCCGCAACGGACAACTGTACGTTTACCATCACCCAAAGCCCTGCCATTGGTTCAAAGGTTACCCTTGCTCATAACGGGAAAATCGCTGTTACGGTTACGGCTAAAGATGCCGCTGGAAATACGGATATTAAAGTTGTAACGCTAACCGCCAAGGATGTTACTCAACCAGTTCTTACGGTGAATGCAGTGCAGGACGTAAATTTGGATGCTAGCTGTGAGATTACAGTTCCCGATGTTAGGGGTTCCGCAACGGACAACTGTACGTTTACGATCACCCAAAGCCCTGCCATTGGTTCAAAGGTAGCCCTTGCTCATAACGGGACAACCACGGTTACGGTTACTGCTAAAGATGCCGCTGGAAATACGGATATTAAAGTTGTAACGCTAACCGCCAAGGATGTTACTCAACCAGTTCTTACGGTGAATGCAGTGCAGGACGTAAATTTGGATGCTAGCT
>NZ_VORX01000013.1 GCF_007997285.1 Gelidibacter salicanalis | reverse complement strand
AAGTGATATGGATTAACTTTGTTGATCCAGATCAGTACCGCTACTGCAAATGAAATCCCAAAGTGCAAAAATGCACTTTTGTATTTTTTGTTCCCAGAAATGCGCAAGCTGAAAAAGCTTGGCATTTCTAGTTTTAAGTGATATGGATTAACTTTGTTGATCCAGATCAGTACCGCTACTGCAAATGAAATCCCAAAGTGCAAAAATGCACTTTTGTATTTTTTGTTCCCAGAAATGCGCAAGCTGAAAAAGCTTGGCATTTCTGGGAACAAAAAATCCCAATATCTTCGATATTGGGATTCCGCTTGATGTGGTCCATACTGGATTCGAACCAGTGACTTCCACGTTGTCGACGTGACACTCTGAACCAGCTGAGTTAATGGACCTGGTATCTATAAAAAAAGTTCATACAGAGTATGAACTTTAGTGGGCGATGAGGGGTTCGAACCCCCGACCCCCTCGGTGTAAACGAGGTGCTCTGAACCAGCTGAGCTAATCGCCCTATTACGGGATGCAAATATAATGGAGTTTTTGATATTGCAAAAGCTTTTTTGAAAAAAAATTAAATTATTTCTGCTACCACAAAGGTACTTCCTCCAACATAGATTACATCTGAAATTGCAGCATGCTGTTTCGCAGCACTTAAAGCCTCAGAAACACTTTTGTAAGCCGTTCCAAAAAATCCATTCGCTTTGAAAACTTTTTCTAATTTTTTGGCTTCCAAACCGCGAGGAATATCGGGTTTACAGAAATAGTACGTTGCCTCTTTAGGTAATAGTGGTAAAATAGAAGTGACATCTTTATCGTTTACCACGCCAAATACCATATGTAGCGCTTCAAAATCTTCATTCAACAATTGCGCCATGGCATATGATAAACCTTCCTTATTATGTGCCGTATCGCAAATAATCTTCGGCTGCGTTTGTAACACTTGCCACCTACCTTGCAACCCCGTGTTTTTAACTACGTTCAAAAAGCCTGCTTTTAAAGCAGCATAAGGGATCTCATAGGCTTTTTGTCGCATCACTTCTATAGTGGCCACCACAGTTGCCTTATTCATCTCCTGATAATACCCTTTTAGATCACTTTTAAAAGATGGCCCGTTTTGTTGATCCGCAAAGATCAACATGGCATTGCGCTCTTGGGCAAGTTCTTTAAAAATTGATGCTGTCTCTATTTGGGTTTCTCCAATCACCACAGGTACATGTGGCTTTATAATGCCTCCTTTTTCAAAAGCAATGGCTTCTAAAGTATTTCCTAAAAATTGTGTATGGTCTAAACCAATATTTGTGATCACGGAGACTTCAGGAGTAATAACATTCGTAGAATCCAAGCGTCCACCTAAACCAACTTCAATAATGGCAATATCAACCCCTTCCTTAGAAAAATAATCAAACGCCATTCCTACCGTCATCTCAAAAAAAGACAAAGCGTGCGATTTAAAAAAGTCTTGATGAATTTCAATAAAGTCTACTACAAATTCTTCGGACACTTCCGCTCCATTGATTTTAATGCGTTCTCTAAAATCTTTGAGATGTGGAGAGGTATATAGGCCAACCTTATAACCAGCTTCCTGAAATATGGATGCGAGCATATGACTGGTGGATCCTTTCCCGTTGGTTCCCCCCACATGAATGCTTTTAAAATTACGTTCTGGGTGGTGTAGATGTTTCGTTAAAAGCAGTGTATTATCCAAGTTGGCCTTGTAAGCCGTTTTGCCCTGGTTTTGATACATTGGTAACTGTTGAAACATCCAGTTGACAGTATCTTGATAAGTCATGTTATTGAGTTACACTAAAATCAATCTTTACAAATCCTATTTGAGTTGGGGGCGCTTTGGCATCAGATGGCCATTTATAAGTCATTGCGGTTTTACGCGCGGCTTCGTAGAGACATAGGTCCCCTGTGGTACCCCTTTTCCCTGGAATGGCATTCACCACACGACCATCTCTGTTCACATGAATTTCTACAACCACACGCCCTTCTTCGTCACAATCAGGCACAACTTTACCGTTTGTAGGTCTGCCCCGACCGTTCAGTCCGTAGCCACTACCGCTGCCACCGCTTCCAGTTCCCGGTTGTCCAAAGTAACTTGGGGCATAAGGATCGCCATCTAATTGGCCTTTATCCCCAGGTTTCCCGTCATTACCTTGTCCTCCGGTAGTTTGTCCATCAGATTTTTTAACACCACCAATAAGCGCATCTAATTTTGCTCGTTTATCCGCTTCTTCTTGACGTTTCTTCGCTTCTGCAGCCTCCTTAACTTTTTGAGCTCGTTCTACGTCGGCTTTGGCTTTCGCTTCTGCCTGTGCTTTAGCATCTGCAGCTTCCTTTTGCTTTTTCATCGCAATCGCTTCTACATTATCTGCGGTCATGACATTTTCTGCAGGTTGTGCTGATTTTGTGGGTTCCGTTTTGGTCTCTTCCACCTTAGTTTCTTTAACCACCGGCTCACTGACCACTTCCTTTGGCTCAGATTTAACTGGTTTTAAAGGTTGTACATCGCCACTACCTACTTCTGAATTCCCAAAATTAACTGCCACACCATATTCTAAAGGTGGATCGAGATAGGGAGGCCCAACCACAAATAATAACAACAACAAAATGACCACGATAAGGGTGGTGATTTTTGCAGAATTGCGTTCATGTTTGGTCTCTAAATATTTCATTTGTGTTATTGGGAATTACAACTATTGCTTTTAAAAATTTACTTAATTAGGCTTGACGGCCAAAATCACTTTAAATTTATTTCTGTTGGCGATATCCATCACTTTAACCACATTTTCAATTGATACCGTTTTTTCTGCTCGCAAAACAATGGTAGGTTCATCTAAATTGGACAATGCTTCCTTCAATTCATACTCCAAAACGGATTCTCCTACAAGCCTTTGGTCAATATAATAATTAAGATCTTTGGTGATACTCACCGCTACAGATTTTTTATTTTCGGTTTTGCCATCTGCTTTTGGCAACAGAATGTCTATTGCATTAGTGGTTACCAAAGTTGATGCCAACATAAAAAATATTAACAACAAGAAGACAATATCCGTCATTGACGACATATTGAATTCTGGTGTTACTTTATTTCTTCCTCTTATATTCATAGATACGCATTACTCAAGATTGTTCTTATTTCTTTCTTTAGATACATGTTTGTGTATTTGGATACTTAATTCATCTGATTGAAGATCTACAACGCTCCAATATCAGCTTCCTGAATTAGATTGGCTCATTCAAATGGTCTAAAAACTCTAAGGAATGGGCTTCCATTTGATACACAACTTTATCCGTTTTAACCACTAAATGGTTATAAGCCATATAAGCGACAATACCGACAATCAATCCTCCAACCGTTGTGGTCATGGCGGTGTAAAGTCCGTCTGCCAATAATTTAATATCAATTTGGCCTCCTGCGTTCGCGATTTCAAAAATGGACAAGATCATCCCAATAACGGTTCCTAAAAATCCAATCATAGGAGCTACTCCCGAAATGGTTGCCAAAACGCTGACATTTCTTTCCAATTCATAAACTTCCAATCGACCTGCATTTTCAATTGCCGTATTAATATCTTCTAAAGGTTTTCCAATTCGGCTGATACCTTTATTGATTAAGCGCGACACTGGTGTATTGACATGTGCACATAAAATTTGAGCAGAATCTGTTTTACCATTACTAACGTGATCCTTTATCTGATTCATAAAGTTAGCATCAATCTTAGAGGCTGCTTTTATAGCGAATAATCGTTCAAAATAAATATAAATTGCGAAAACCAATAGGACAAATAAAATGGCGATAATTACCATCCCTGCGGTACCGCCGCTACCAATCAATTCAATAATTGATAAGGTTTTTTCTACTGATTCACCATCTGGAACAATTTGTGCCCCTTCTTGAATTTCATTCTGTAACATCATATAGGTAATGATTAAAATTTTTGTAATTAGTGTTTAAACGTCTAAAATTTAACTTAAGTATAATTTAAAATTGGGTTCTGTAAACATAATGGTAATTTACTTGGTTGGAAAGCCGATTCATGGGAATCTTTAGATGATTTATACAGCTCTACAACTGGCTTTTACCTGGTTTCTGCATCTCCTAAACCTGTATAAATTGACTATACCAATTGGTTTAATGCAATTTCGAATGCCGTTTCACTGACACCCGTCTTGCTTTGATTTTTACTATACACCCGTTTTATGGCCTGTTTAATTCGGTTGGAAGTATCACTAAAAATAGCATCATCCGTCATCTGAACTTTTTGTTCCATAAAATAGGCAAACACTCGTGCCATCCCACAATTGGATATAAAATCAGGAATTAGGCTTACTCTATTATCCGTATATTCCATTATCGGACCAAAAAATATTTCTTTATCTGCAAATGGTACATTCGCGCCACAAGAAATTACTTCTAGTCCGGTATCTACCATCTGATCGATCTGCTCACGCGTGATCAAACGAGACGCAGCACAAGGCAAGAACATCTCGGCTTCCAACGCCCAAATTTTTGAATTGATCTCTTCAAATGGGATGAGCGCATCACTAACTAGCGTATTACCTGTTTTATTGAGATACAGCGATTTAATTTCTTCAAATGTAAAGCCGTCTTCATTAATCAAGCCACCAACAACATCAATAATTCCCACAACTTTCGCACCCATCTGAGCAAGATAGAACGCCGCAGCAGCGCCCACATTTCCGAAACCTTGCACAATGGCACGTTTGCCTTCTACACTATCTCCGTGACAGTCATAAAAATGTCTAACCGCTTCCGCCACGCCAAACCCGGTAATCATGTCGGCTACAGTATATTTTCTACTGACATCTGGAGAATATTTTGGATTTTCGATAACCTTAATTACACCATGGCGCAGTTGCCCGATGCGGTTAATTTTATCGGCTTGGGTAGGTTTAAAATGGCCTTCAAAAACGCCTTCCTGCGGATGCCAAACGCCAGTTTCTTCGGTCATCGGGATGACCTCGTGCAATTCATCTACATTTAAGTCGCCACCAGTGCCATAATAACTTTTTAATAACGGTGAAACCGCTTTATACCAACGCTCTAATACGCCTTTCTTCCGTGGGTCTTGCGGGTCAAAGTTAATTCCTGATTTTGCACCGCCGATGGCTGGACCTGAAACGGTGAATTTCACTTCCATGGTTTTAGCCAAGGACAATACTTCATTCAGGTTAAGCCCTTTGCGCATACGTGTGCCACCACCTGCAGCTCCTCCTCTTAAAGAGTTGATAACTGTCCAACCTTCTGCTTCAGTTTCTGGATCTTTCCAATTAAATACAATTTCTGGTTCCTTATCTTCGTACTTCTGCAGTAACTCTTTCATTTGGTGTTGTTCGTTCAATAGGATTATGATATACAAGTGGCAAAAACTCTAGCCTAGGAGACTATAAATTGCGTTAGCAAATATAAAAAACAAAGGTTCGGTTTAAATTAAATTTATAATAATATTATGGATAATATATTTTGCCAGAAGAATGGTCTTTTTGCGCTCCCGTGACACTGCTGAGGCAATTAACGTCATTGCGAAGTTTTAGAACTCCCAAGAAAGCGAAAATCAAGGCTTCTTTGTTTTCAACAAGGGCTTTATTAGGAATAACGATAGCGTTTGTTGTGCGGTGGGTTAGCCGCTCCATGAAGAAAGTATTAAACGCGCCACCTCCTGTAGTCAATACAGCAGCGTTTTTCTGATGGTTAATTTCCTTGGAAATTTGGATGGCAACATGCTCAACAACCGTTCTCAAAATATTTTTTATAGTCAGCTGGAAACTGTCTATCAACGGAAAAATTTCAGTTTTTACCCATTCCAATCCTAAGGATTTTGGATACGGACTTTTATAAAAATCTAAAGCATTCAGCGCCTCCAATAGAGGCTGATGCACGTTCCCAGATGCAGCAATTTTTCCGCCATCATCATAATCTAAGCCCAAGGTGTTTACATAATGGTTGAGCACAATATTTACTGGACAAATATCATAGGCGATTCTTACCCCATTTATAGTGGTTGATATGTTGGCAAAGCCGCCAAGATTCAAACAAAACTCATATGTCGCAAACAATAATTGATCTCCAATAGGCACCAAAGGTGCACCTTGTCCTCCTAAGGCCACGTCATCTACTCTAAAATCGCACACTACCCGCTCTTGTAATAGATTGGCCAGTTTTGGAAGATTGCCAATTTGATAGGTTAATCCTTTTTCGGGTTGGTGTAAGGCGGTATGCCCGTGAGAACATACAGCATCTAATTTATCAATAGAATATTCAGTGCGGAATTTTTGAATCACTTCACCTAAAAACTTTGTGTAACGCTCATCTAAAGTTTTTAATTCTTCCAGATTCAATGTGACCAAATTCTTCAATTTTGAAAGCCATTCTTTAGGATAAGGATAGGTTGCTGCAGCTTTAATTTCGAATTTCCATGTGTCTGTTTTTTCAAATGTACAATATGCCACATCGATGCCATCCAAGGATGTGCCTGACATTATTCCTAAAACGTTGTAGTAATTTTGATCCATAACGTAAAAATAATCAATCAAATTGATAAAATGCTCGTAAAATCTTATCTTTGCAACCACTTTAAAATAAACCAATACGCACAATACTTATGGATTTTAAGCTTTCTGAAGAACATAAATTAGTACGCGACGCTGCTCGCGATTTTGCGAACACGGAACTCCTTCCGGGTGTCATCGAACGCGACAATAAGCAGACGTTTCCGGACGAACTTGTCAAAAAAATGGGACAGTTAGGTTTTATGGGAATTATGGTCGATCCTAAGTATGGAGGAAGTGGTATGGATGCCATTTCTTATGTGTTAATTATGGAAGAACTATCTAAGATAGATGCTTCTGCTTCCGTTATTGTATCGGTAAATAACTCCTTGGTGTGTTACGGTTTAGAAACCTTTGCTAATGAAGAACAGAAGCAAAAATATCTTACCAAACTTGCTACTGGAGAGTTTATCGGAGCCTTTTGTTTAAGTGAACCGGAAGCTGGTAGTGACGCGACGTCGCAACGAACCACCGCAGAAGATAAAGGAGATCATTATATTATAAACGGCACCAAAAACTGGATCACTAGTGGTGGCCGCGCTGATGTGTATTTAGTCATTGCTCAAACGGATAAACATAAAGGGTCTCATGGAATCAATGCATTTATCCTTGAAAAAGGAATGCCAGGTTTTGATATTGGACCCAAAGAAGACAAATTGGGCATTAGAGGAAGCGATACCCATACCTTACAATTTAACGATGTAAAAGTACCAAAGGAAAATAGAATTGGTGAAGATGGCGCAGGATTTAGATTTGCCATGAAAACACTTTCTGGGGGACGGATTGGGATTGCGGCTCAGGCCTTGGGTATTGCTGCAGGAGCTTATGAATTGGCTCTAAAATATTCAAAAGTACGCAAAGCATTTGGCACTGAAATTTGCAACCATCAAGCAATTGCCTTTAAATTGGCAGACATGTATGTGGATATAGAAGCGGCACGTCATTTAGTGATGAAGGCAGCTTGGGATAAAGATCAGGGCAACAGCTATGATGTCTCTAGTGCGGTGGCAAAACTATATGCCTCTAAAGTAGCGATGGAACATACTGTGGAAGCAGTTCAGATTCACGGAGGAAATGGTTTTGTTAAAGAATATCATGTGGAGCGTTTGATGCGTGATGCGAAGATTACTCAGATTTACGAAGGGACTTCTGAGATTCAGAAAATTGTCATATCGAGAAATTTGATTAAGGAATAAATTTAATGCAATTTTAGTAAACATAGAGGCTGTCCAAAAGACAGCCTCTATGTTTTTTAAACACTACTGCGAATTTTGGTCAGTCATAAGACGCCATTTTCGAAATTTTTTAAAATAGCGCTATACATCAGTTAGGGAACGCAATGTTTCCCTCGAACACTTCTAAGTACAAAGATTTTATTGGAGACCTTATGTTAAAATAAAAAGTCGTAAATTATATAACTATAACAGTTATAGGGGAATTCACAAGATAAACTATTTTGAAATGTTTAAAACTTATCTTCCTTCCAGCAGTCTTCAACCCTATATTGCATTTTATTATACTATAAAATGCAAAAGCTCCGATTATGAGCATAGCATCAGTGAGTTTTGTATTCCTAGCGGGTATTCACATATGGGGTTTCACTTACACGGTTCTTTTTATGTACTACAGAGAAATAAAAAACAACAACTACCTAAATTCTACGCTGTAGGCCAACAAACCGAGCGTTATTATATTAATTCGAACTCAACAATGGTTGAACTTTATGGCGTTACATTTCAACCCTCAGGATTATGGCATCTTTTCAAACCTAATATGCCAGCACTTTCAAATCACGCTGTAGCAATCTCCTCCATTTTTGAAATAATCCCTCAAGAATTCACGAACAATTTTGATGCAGAACAATCACTAAAATCAAGAATACAACTTCTTGAAGGTCTTTTTATGGATCAGCTTTCATCGCTTCAACCACAGCCAAATGTTATAGACTCCGCCATCCATCTCATAAAAGAAAATTATGGATGCTGTTCCATTAAAGCACTTACGGAAAAACTTGGCATAAGCGAGCGCTATTTAGAAAAGAATTTTAAGCGCATGGTAGGTATCACAGCTTCAACTTATAAGCGCCTCGTTAGGTTCAATTTTATGTTGAGCGAAATAAAAGCAGAGACTTCTACAGATTATCAATTATTGAGCGTCTTATTCAACTATTACGATTTTCCACATTTCTCCAAAGATTTTAAAAAATATTGCGGGGTGAGTCCATCAAAATTCCAAGTGGAACGATTTAATTTTCTTCAAGAAGTTTTGGCTTCAAAAGCATTGCTGACTAATCATCGACAAAAAACGCTATAATACACACTATATACTTGAAAATCAGTTCATAAATGGCGGAATTATACAAGCAACTATTAATATTCTCTTATATCTTTAAAGAGCATACCAATAAGAATCATCTAATATTAATATTTCTTTAAAACTAAAAATCATGAAAAAAATTGTTCCCATTTTAGTTTTCCTTGCATCTCTACAGTTATTTGCCCAAGAAATTGCACCACCCAAAAATTTAGAACTAGAAAAAGTAATGGATACCTATCATGGTATTCAGGTTGAAGATGATTACCGGTATATGGAAGATATGCAGGATCCAAAAGTTCTCAAATGGATGAAAGAAAGCGCCAATTATGCTAAATCTGTTCTTGATAAAATCCCCGGAAAAGAAGATATGATGCAAAAAATGCTTGAAATGGACAGCAGGCGAAGCTCCATTGTTTCAAGTTTATTGATCTCGAAAAATAATGATTACTACTATTTAAAACGTCGTCCTGAAGATGAAACCGGAAAGCTTTATTATAGAAAGGGCTATGAAGGTGCAGAATCACTAATTTTTGATCCCGAAAATTATAAAGCCTCTGGAAAAGAGAATTATACTATCGATGGAATACAGCCTAATATTAGTGGTGAAATGGTTGCAGTAATGCTTGCGCCAAATGGTTCAGAAACCGCGGAAGTTATATTTATAGATAAGGACGGAACACAGCATTTGGAAACTGTGGAACTGGCTTCCTTCGTTAGTTGGGATAAAGGTGATGAGGCAATTTTTTATCCGAGATTAAATTCCGCCGATGTTACAGATATGACCCGGAAAATGAGTATGCAAACCTATCGACATATTCTGGGAGATGATCCAAAAAATGATGTTCCGGTATTCTCAAATACTACAAATCCAGAATTAAACATTAGTCCTATGGAAATGCCTGTCATGATATATGATGATATTACTGATGGGTATTATGCCGCTGCGCTTAGTGTGGACAAAGCGGTTAAATTATATATGGCATTGTCTAATAAAATTCCAGGGAAATGGAAGCAAGTCGCTACAAAAGAAGATATGGTAGGAATCCCAAGTTTCACCAATCACGGATTTTATTATTTGACTTTTAAGGATGCTCCTAACTATAAAGTGATAAAATCTTCTCTGGAAGATCCCTCACCAAGTTCAGGAAAAGTAGTTGTTAAGGAACCAAAAAATGGAAATATAACTGGTATCTATGCCAATAATTTAGGATTGTTTTATGCCATCAAGGAGAATGGCGTACACAGTCGCTTATTTTTTCTTCCCGAAGACTCAGATGAATCCAGAGAAATTACATTGCCATTTGTGGCAGGGAGTATTGGGCTTTCGGGCACAGAAGGATCAGCAGATGATGTTTGGGTAAACCTTGCTGGATGGACCCAACCTTCAAAACGCTATCACTATAATGCCAAAGAAGATGAATTTACTTTACAAAATTTAAGTTCTCCTGCTGAATATCCCGAACTAAATGATCTTGTGGTTAAAGAAATTATGATAAAATCACATGATGGCATAGAGGTTCCAGTTTCAATAATCCATAATAAAGATTTAAAGATGGATGGCAATAATCCCGCTGTGATCTATGGTTATGGTTCTTATGGGTTTTCTATGAATCCATTTTTTAGTCCTATAACCCTTGCTTATACTACTTATGGAGGAATTTTAGTAGTGCCTCATGTTAGAGGTGGTGGGGAATTAGGCGATGTTTGGCATAGGGCAGGGCAAAAGCAGAATAAGCCAAATACATGGAAAGATGCTATTGCCACCGCAGAGTATCTAATCAATGAGGGTTACACAAGTTCTGATAAACTCTCGATTTGGGGCGGAAGTGCTGGTGGAATATTTGTGGGTAGATCTATTACTGAAAGACCAGATCTTTTTGTTGCAGCAGCACCAGAAGTAGGAGCAATGAATACTGTAAGAATGGAAGAATCTCCAAATGGTCCAGTAAATACACCTGAATTTGGTACAGTCAAAGACGAAGCTGAATTCAAAGGCTTATTGGCCATGGATTCATTTCATGCCTTAAAAAAAGGAGTGGACTATCCAGCCATGCTTATTACAGCCGGAATGAATGATCCCCGGGTTATTGCCTGGGAGCCGGCTAAATTCGCTGCCAAAGCTCAAAACTATACATCCTCAGATGCTCCTATTTTATTTTTAACCGATTTTGAAAGTGGTCACGGGATAGGAGATAATAAAACCAAGGCATTTGAAAGTTTTGCGAATGTGTTTTCATTTTTTTACTGGCAATCTGGTCATCCAAAATTTCAGCCAAAATAAAAGTTCAAAAAATTGTATAGTACTAATATCTAATTTTATTCTCATTCCCCTAATTATGTCCTATAAAAACGTCAGGAAATACTTTTTTTTTAAAAGGAACTGGGTAAGGAATTTGAATTAGGACACATGTGGTTTCTGACAATTAAAAAAGTTTGGCCCTTGTTGGTGTTTTCCACCAACAGTTTTAAATGGGTATTATTTCTGTACAGTGGATTGAGCAATAGAAGCCGATCTGATTAAAACGAATATGTAAGCTGGTTTAAAAGCTTACAAATTTGTATGCCATCAATAAACTAAATAAATAGTGGATTTTATGAAAATAAATCATTTTTCAGTTCGAGGTTCTCTTCTTCTTTTCTTTTTCTTACAGGCAAGTCCATTGTTTAGTCAAGAAAAAGAAGCCATACTCCCGACTTCAATACCTGAATTGCAAAGTGCCATAGAAGTCGTTTTGGAAGAAACAAAAACACCTGCTGTAGGACTTACATTGGTAAACCAAGACGGTGTGGTTTGGACGAAAACATTGGGCAAAGCAGATGTTGAAAATGACATAGATGCAGATGAAAAGACGATGTTCCGTATCGGTTCAGTTTCTAAAATGTTTGTTTCACTTGCTCTACTTAAGCTACAGGAAGAAGGCTTGCTAAGCCTAAAAGACAAAGTAAGAGACCTCGTGCCCGAAGTTGAGTTTGAAAATCCATGGCAAGAGACTTCACCAATTCTGGTAGAACACTTACTAGAGCACACTACTGGTTGGGATGACTACCATGATGTTGAAATAGCTACCGACGGCTTAAATCTAAGTCTCAAAGAAGCCATTGATTTTCATCCCCATTCTCGCATTTCACGTTGGGTACCGGGCACACGATTTGCCTATTCCAATTCAGGTCCAGGCGTTGCTGCATACATTGTAGAGAAAATTACTGGTAAAACTTTTGAAGATTATATTCAAGAGACTTTTTTTGATCCGATGGGTATGGAGAGTATGACTTATTTTACTGATTCGGAAGCATACAAACAACATGGTGCAAAACTTTATATAGATGGAAAACAGGCAACTATCTGGAATGTATTAATGAGACCTGTGGGTTCTATCAATGCCACACCCACAGACGTGGCCAATATGGTGTCGTTCTTTATAAATAGAGGGAAAATTGACAGTGTGCAACTTATTAGCGAAGCCTCACTACAACGCATGGAAACACCCACTACAACTATTGGCGCCAAAGCTGGATTAGAAGTTGGCTACGAATTATCTAACTCCTCTTCACCCTACAAAAACGCGGTTTACCGAAAGCATGCGGGTAGCGTTAAGAGCGCACTGGCCGATTTATCTTACTTACCGGAATATAACCTTGGATATGCCGTCATGACCAATTCAAGTGATAGGCAAGCAATGCAACGTATCATAAACCTCATACGAGCTTTCCAATTGAAAGACATTATAGACGTACATTCGAAAGGCACAAACCTAACAACAAAGAATGAAGCAGATGTAAGTGGATATTATCTAGATATAAATCCGAGATACCAACAATTTAATTTTTTAAACCGTCTTTTTAGAGTACAGAAAATATCATATAAAAAGGATACGCTGTTTATCAATAGTGCTTTGGGCGGAGAGGACCTAAGAGGCTATATTCAGCTGAATGAAAATCAATTTGTATCGCCAGAAACAGGTAAAATATCCATGGTGAGGGCGCATGACCCACTTGCGGGGGAAGTTTATCAAGAGGGTGTCCAAGTTTTAAAACCTGTTTCAGCAATCGTGGTTTTTGGTCAACTTTTTATATTGATTTTATGGGTTTTGGGAATGATAACGGCCATTCTTTTTGGGGTAATTTGGGCAATTCGTTTCTGGACGGGGAAGTTGGCTGGTGGTCAAAATATTTGGATTCGATTATGGCCACTTATGTCAAGTGTGTTTGTGGTAGTGGCCCTTATTACAATCTCCTTAGAATATTCAGATTTTTCTGAGGTTTTTGGTAATGTAACCTTACCCTCAATTACGCTTTTTGTATGCTTGGTGGCTTTTGTCCTGATATCATTATGGTCGGTGTATTATCTGTTTAGGGTGCGCAAATCGAAAATTAAAAAACTAACGTATTGGTATTCTGCAGCTTTAATATGTTTACACTTTTTGGCTGCTTGTTATTTTTTATGGTGGGGAGCTATAGTACCAACATGGAATTAAAAGTAACACACTAAAAATATTCAGTAATCAATAAAAGTAAAAATCTATAAATAAGCCATTGTTGCTGTTTTCCACCAACAATATCGGATGGGTAATATTTCTTTACACTGAATGGACCGCGTTTATTAAACTTTTTGAATTTATGGATGAAACAACAGGTAATGATTAACTCTGATAAATATGAGCATGCAAGTTGGTTTAAAGCTTTATGCTTAGAATTTTGCAAGCCATAAGATGTCAGTAACAAAAACCAACATCGGTCAAAATATTAAATGAAATAACAACACAAGGGTAAAATTAGCACAAACCCCCAACAGCAACTTAGTTCAAGTCGTACAAAAATAATGCACTTCATTCCAAACCCTGTAAATTAAAGATCATGAGAAATTTAATCGCTTTATTAATCAGTGTGATTGTTTCAATGCACTATGCAACAGCACAGGACATAGGAAAAATAACGAAATCAGAATGTTTCTTAGAGGATTGCTCTCTATCGGATAACGGAGCCAAGATTGAATTCGGATATCTCACGGTTCCGGAAAATTATTCGAATCCGACCAATAAAACCTACCAAATTGCCTTTGTCATTATTAAAGCAAGAAATGGAAATAGTAAGCCAGACCCAATACTCTATTTAATGGGAGGATGGGGAGCCGAATCCATTAGCAGATTAGGAACTTGGACGCATCATAAATTGACCGCAGATAGAGATATGATTCTTTATGATTATAGAGGCTTGGGATATTCTGAACCAGATTTAAGTAACCTAAAGCCAGCTTACGACGAGGAAAATCCACCGGAAAATCCAGAGGGAATGAGTAAATACACGACCCGTAGAACTAATAAAATTCTTGATGCGCTGGAAGAAAATAATATCGATATCAATATGTTTGGCACAGATACCAATGCCAAAGACGGACTCTTACTGGCGGAAAATTTGGGATATGAAAGTTACAATTTATTCGGGATTTCAAATGGCACTTTGACAATACAAAATTTTATCCGCTTTGCTGAAGACTCTAGTATTAACATACGCTCTGCGATTTTAGATTCCAATGTTCCCATGGGTTATCCGGTTAACGCAGAATTATCAACAAATTTCAGCAACAGTCTTAATTCTATTCTTTCTGATTGTGCCAATGATCCCGATTGTAGTGCCAAGTATCCCAAATTGAAAGCGCGCTACAAAGCATTTCTCCAAAGCTTGGAAGAACATCCTTTAGAGATAAAAACCGAAAAAGAGGATAGTATTAAATTTGGCAGAGACAATGCGAATGCCATATTATTTTTTATGCTTTATAGAAGGTCTCTATTTCCCTATATTCCATTGGTAATTGAGAGCATGATTAATAAAGAAAAAGGAGCCATTTCAAAATATTATGCTTTTCCAAAGAACAACAGCTCATCATTAACAGGAGAATTTGTATTTCCTATTATTTACACTTATGACGCAAAAATGATGCGTGATCAAACCAAATCACTTTTGAAAGCAACTCAGGATGAAGATGAGGAATTTATTCTCGATGAAAATTTACGGGATTTTTATTATACAGATAATCGAATCATTCCAGACAGTTTATCAATTTTGCCAATTAAAACCGATGTTCCCACTTTAATTTTTGCAGGAAGCTATGACCCCATAACGCCTCCGTCTTGGAGCGAAAGCATAAGACCTAGTTTTAAAAACCACTATTATTTTAACATCCCAAAGGTGGGCCACGGTGTAACTAGCGAAGCCTGCGGTACTGAAATAGCATTGGCCTTTTTAAAAAACCCTAATGAAAAACCCGTAAATAATTGCATAAATGCACTGGGTGAAAACGATATTATTTTTGTGTCGGATTATTATAAAAACTTGAAAATTGAAACCCTAGTTACCGATTTGTTTACGTTAAATTGGTTCTTGATTATTGGATTAGCACTTGTCGTTTTAATAAGCCTCTATAGCTTTATTTATGGAGTGATAAGCCTAGCACGAAGAAGAAGCTCAGACATAAGCAATTGGGTTACCGTGAATTCATTTCTAATTTTAACAATGCTTATTGTTTTCTCTCTAATTATAGCACAAACAGTAGAAGAAAATCCTGTTTTGATAATTTTAGGTTTGATCAAGACTGCCAATTACATCTTATGGCTAGTACCGATAATAATATTAATAAGCGTTATCCTGTTTGTAAAACTTATAAAAAAAGAGAGTTTTTTAGTCATTCACAAAATGGCAATGGCAGCATTTATTATTTTTTGTGTCATTGCTTTTAATTACGCTTTAATTCCCAACTTTTTATAGGGTGTCTAATAATCAGGCAACATTGGATTTACCCGATAATTATTATATTAAAAAGAATATAAGAAACCCTATAAATTGATATAAATATTACAGTTGTTATATTTCAATTCAAGAGTCTTAATATTATGCAGGTGCTATTATTTGCTATTTTGTAATAGAATTAAGAACTAAACGAATATCATTGTAACTATATTTATCATCCAACTGCCGTTTTAAATCGGTAAGATTTTCAAACTTATGCTTTGGTATGAGTTGTGTAAGTTCATTAAAATGGGCTTCTGAAATTAAATCAGTCACTTTAACTTCTCCCGAAGAAACAAATTTTGATAAATGACCAAAAATGGTACCTGTAGTTAATTCACGTTCTTGTGCAATTTCGAAGATGGTTTTTCCAGCTTGGAATAATTCCAAAGTCGTTAAATGTGAGTCACCTTTCTTTATTTTATTTTTCGGTTTTGGATCCTCTTCAAATTCAATAGTGTCTTCGGTTTCAATATTATTTTCATCACAATAGGCACGGATCACTTCTAAAATTTGACTGCCATATTTATCTACGCGCACTTTTCCAAATCCGTTGATTTCTAAAAGTTGCTTTTTATTGATAGGGAGCACTTCACAAATTTCATAAAGTGCCTTTTGCGTAAAGATCTGATAGTGAACCAAGTCATTTTCAGCAGCAATTTCATTTCGCAATTCACGCAATAATTCAAACAACTCAATATTTACGGTGCCATCTACTATAGTAGACTTGGCTTTTTTGGGCGCATTTTTCTTTAAGAACACAGATTTTGCCCGTAATTCAAGAAACTCTTGGGTGGAGAAACCATTTTCAAATCCGTTAAAGTATGAGCGCTTGATCGTCAAGAGCTCGTCAAGCGTCTCCAATTGTTTTTCAATCTCCTTTTCTATGGCCTTATTATCTGTTGTAAAGCTTAACGCGTTGATAGGAGCTACAACCTTCTGTTCTATTTCCGTTCTAAAATAGATTAAAGCTTTTGCGAAACGTTCCTGAATGGTTTCATTATGCTCGGGCAACACATCGTTATCAGAGATTTGCCGTAGCTGAGTATTAAAACCATTACTTACTTTTAACAACATAGGGATCACATCTTTTACTGCTGTTAAAGGCTCTTCTATACGACCAGTAATGCTGCCTCTATTTTTATAAAAAACATCCAACAACCGATTAATTGGAAACAAAAATTTATAAAAGTCGAATATCTCATGAATCCCTTCCAATTGAAAAGTTGCTCTGGCAGAATGCAAAATGGTTTCATTCGGTTGTTGCGCTTCAGCGGTTTTATTGAATGACGTAACGTGCGCATCGTTAATAATTTGATTGGAATCAATTTTACTCTTCAGCACCAACCCTTCTAAGGATTTACACCTACTTAGGGCAACATAGGTTTGTCCGTGTGCAAACGCACCTTGGGCATCAATTATGGCTTTTTCAAAGGTCAAACCTTGACTTTTATGAATGGTGATAGCCCAAGCCAATCGCAAGGGCATTTGGGTAAAGGAACCTATTTTATCTTCAGTGATGGCTTTTGTTTCTGGGTGTACAGTATAAGTTATATTCTCCCAAACTTCAGGAGTAGTAACAATATTAAAATCGTCGTCAGGGCAACCTACAACGACTTCATCCTTATCGAGTAAAATGACCTTGCCTATTTTTCCATTAAAATATCGTTTTTCAGGTGAACTATCATTTTTGATAAACATCACTTGGGCGCCAACCTTCAACCTCACTTCTTCACTGTTGGGATAAGAGAATTCAGGAAATTTGCCTTCAATTTTTGCGCGATACCTTTTCTCTTTAGATGATATTGCTTCCAACTCTGCACTATTAGCACGTTCTGCGCGATTATTATGAGTAGTCAGTTCTATATAGCCTTCCTTAGGGTCAGGGCTAAAATCTTTGATGTAACGCTTATTCAACTCTTCGGCAGCTGCAACAGACAAAGTATTATTCCTAATTTCATTTAGAATCTCAATGAATTTAGGATTTTCCTGTCGGTAGATATGTCTGAGTTCGATAGTGATTGTGTTGGCTTCCTGATACGCTCTACTACTAAAGAAGAATCCAGTTTGGTAATACGGCTTTAATAATTGCCATTCATTTTCTCTAATCACGGGTGATAATTGCTGTAAATCCCCAATCATTAAGACTTGAACACCTCCAAATACTTTATCGCGTGTTCTATAACGTCGTAATGTTTTATCGATGGCATCTAGGACGTCGGCACGTACCATACTGATCTCATCAATAATGAGCAAGTCCATTGATTTGATGATATCAATTTTAGTTCTACTGAATTTTTTATTGAACCCACCAGAATTCCCGAGTTCCGCATCCGGAAGAATAGGACCGAATGGCAGTTGAAAGAAGGAGTGAATGGTAACGCCTTTGGCGTTAATAGCTGCCACTCCAGTTGGAGCCACAACAACCAAACGTTTTAAAGAATCCTTTTTTAAATTGTGAAGAAAGGTTGTTTTACCCGTGCCCGCTTTTCCGGTTAAAAAAATACTGCGGTTGGTATTATTAACAAAATCCTTGGCTAATTCTAATTCTTTATTGGTGTCCATGTCACGTTTTCTAAGCGGATTTGAATTTACGGAAAATCGATAAGATTGTAGCAGAGAGAATACTTAAAAATACCACCGCATCATTTGTAATGTGTGCAATAGGAAAAGTGGTGTTTCCAGAAGTATATCGAGAGTTGTATAAACAAAAAAATCCTCAACAAATAAATGTTGAGGATTCTCTAAAAAAGGCGATGTCCTACTCTCCCACGAGGTGCAGTACCATCGGCGCAAACGGGCTTAACTTCTCTGTTCGGAATGGTAAGAGGTGAGCCCCGTCGCTATAACCACCTTAAGCTTTA
>NZ_VORX01000012.1 GCF_007997285.1 Gelidibacter salicanalis | reverse complement strand
CCGTACTCCATATATAGCTAGATCCGCCGGTGGCCGTTAAGGTAACACTGGAACCCTCGCAGATACTCTGGTCTTCTCCCGCATTGGCCGTAACACTCGTAGACTCTTCCTTTTTCACGATCACTGTTACGGTATCCGTGCCTTCGCATCCGTCATCATTGGTGCCCCGTACACTGTAGGTCGTAGTGGCTGTTGGCCGAACCGTGGTAGTGGATGTCTTGTCGCCGGTACTCCACTTAAAGTACTTCGCCCCCGTAGCAGAAAGGGTCACCTTATCTCCGGCATTGATGGTGACATCTTTGCCGGCATTTACTTTGGCAGAAGGATTTACCGATACCCTAACCTCATCGCGATCAGATTTTTTGCCCGTACTGTCATAAGCCGTAACGGTGTAAGTGGCCGTCTGTCCTGGTTTAAAAGTAATACTTTGGGTTTTATCTCCCGTACTCCATATATAGCTGGATCCGCCGGTGGCCGTCAAGGTAACACTAGAACCCTCGCAGATACTCTGGTCTTCTCCCGCATTGGCCTTAACACTCGTAGACTCTTCCTTTTTAACGATCACTTTCACGGTATCCGTGCCTTCGCATCCGTCATCATTCGTGCCCCGTACACTGTAAGTCGTAGTGGCTGTTGGCCGAACCGTGGTAGTAGATGTCTTGTCGCCGGTACTCCACATAAAGTACTTCGCCCCCGTAGCAGAAAGCGTCACCTTATCTCCGGCATTGATGGTGACATCTTTGCCGGCATTTACTTTGGCAGAAGGATTTACCGATACCCTAACCTCATCGCGATCAGATTTTTTGCCCGTAATGTCATAGGCCGTAACGGTGTAAGTAGCGGTCTGTCCTGGTTTAAAAGTAATACTTTGGGTTTTATCTCCCGTACTCCATATATAGCTAGATCCGCCGGTGGCCGTTAAGGTAACACTGGAACCCTCGCAGATACTCTGGTCTTCTCCCGCATTGGCCGTAACACTCGTAGACTCTGCTTTTTTTACAATGACTGTCACAGTGTCTGTCACTTCACAACCATTTAAGCGTCCAGTTACAGTATATGTGGTAGTTGCGGCAGGATTCACGGTAATGCTCGCGCTTGTTCCTCCTGTGCTCCATTTATAAGTTTTTGCACCAGTGGCAGTTAATTCAATGCTCTCACCTGAAGTAATAGTTCTATCGCTTCCTGCATGTACTAATGGCAATGGATTGACCTTTATGATTACGTCATCTGTATCTGATTTTTTCCCAGTACTATCGTAAACAGTAACTTTATATAGCGTAGTTTCCTTTGGTGCTACTTTTATCGTGGAAGTGGTTGCTCCGTTAGTCCATAGATAACTAGAACCACCTGATGCGATCAAAGTTGTGCTTGTCCCTGCGCAAATGGTCTGATCTGCGCCCGCATTGGCTACAACCTCCACAGTATTTATTACTGTAACCTTTACAGTGTCTGTCGCCATACACTTATTTGAGGTTCCCGTAACAGTATAAATTTTTGTGGCTTTAGGACTTACCGTAATACTTGCATTTGTTTCACCTGTTCCCCATTTATAAGTTTCGGCGCCTTTTGCAGTTAATTTTACGCTTTCTCCCGCAGTTATGGTTATGTCCTTCCCCGCATCTATAGTTAAACTATTTACAGTGATCGTCACATTATCAGTATCTGAATTATCTCCAGTGCTATCAAAGGCTTTAACGGTATATGTCGTGGTCTCTTCTGGCGCAACATCTATACTTGCCGTTGTAGCCCCAGTATTCCAGAGATAGGTGGAACCCCCTGTTGCCTTTAAAGTGGTGCTTGATCCTTTACAGATGTTTTGATCTTTACCTGCATCAGCGACAACTTTAGGAGATTCCAAAACAATCACCTTAACGGTATCTGTCGCTTCACAGCCATTTATCATTCCAGTTACAGTATAGGTTTGGGTTGACTTTGGGCTTACGGAAATAGTTTCTCCTTTATCACCGGTACTCCATTTGTAGGTTTTTGCCCCGGTAGCAGATAATGAAACAACTTTACCTGAGGTGATAGTGATATCCTTGCCAGCATCTATTACAGGAAGTGCATTGACTGTGACCATAACCTTTGCTTCTTCTGACTGACCATTTTTATCTGAAACCTTAACCGTATAAGTTGTGGTTGTTTTAGGGGTTACTTTAATACTCTCTGTAGTTTCACCTGTACTCCATACATAATCTGTACCTCCACTTGCTTTAAGTGTGGTGCTTTCGCCTTTACAAATCTGTTGGTCAATACCTGCGCTCGCCTGGAGCGCTTTCGGAAAAACTGTTATCGTCACGGCATCTTTATGACCACCGTCAGCTGCGGTAAACGATATGCTCACCTTACCTGGAGCCACTCCCGTTACGACGCCGTTCTTATCAACCGTTGCTATGGCATTATCTTTACTGCTCCAAACTCCATTCTTATTAGTCGTATTGGCGGGTGTAAAAACAACCTCTAGTTTTACAGTCTCAGAACTATAAAGTCCTGAAAAATCTTTTGGCACCTTAACCGTAATATCTTTTGCTGACACATTTGTATGATCTACTGCCCCATCAACTTGATTGAGGTACATTTCCAACCACGTGTAGCCAGTTGGTGCAATATCATTATGATCTTGGCCTTTTGGTACATGAGCACTAAACCAAACTTCAGGAATATGTGCATTGTTGATATAAAAGTTTTTTGGTCTTTTAGTGGATTGAGAGATGACTGGTTTTTCAATTGTCTCCCCTCTGCTTGTAGAAACATCTTTGGTAGCAATACCATTTACAGAATGAGAATCATATTTGTCCCGATAAAACCCAACTGTACCGTCATCCTTTATATATTGTGAACTACCCACCAGATTAAGAACATCATCTTTTACCGAATGAGAACTTAAAATTGGCATTTTTCGTCCTTGAATAGGAAGTCTGTTAGAAACAAACCAATTGTCAAAGTCTATTTTATCCGTGTCAGTTTTTGAATAAAAAACGGTCCAGTCCAAGCTTTTGTTGTCTTCATATCCAGGAGGTCTAACGTCTTCACTATAATAATTATCTTCTTGATAAATTTTGGGAGACATGTTAAAATAACCCACCCAGGTTTTTTGTAATTTATTGAATTTACTTGAAATGCTTGAATAGCCACTTTGATAATAGTTACCGATGTGGTTTAATTTATAATTGTAAGGATCAAATCTCATCAATCTAGCACTCCAATTATGCGCTACATTATTAATGACATCAAAAGAACCTGAACCTCCAAATTTTGCCGGTATTCTCCATCCAACATTATAATACGCATTTTTATATATGGAAACACTACCGTAAGGAATTTCTGGAACCTTATTCACAAAATGGCTATCTCCTATGATAAGACCATTTTTAGCATTTGACATTAAGCAATTCTGGATTGTATGGTTAGTGGCATAAGTACCGCCATTAGAAGTGACTGAAAAAATAATATCAGGCGTATGAGAACCCGAAAGATGGTCAAGAATTAGATTGTCTGCGTAGCCAATACTTAGACATCCATCATAATCTCCTGTCGACCTAAATTTGACATATCTAATAACAAAGTCATTGATACCTTTAATTTTTATTTTTGCACCGGTAATTGTTATACCACCTAATGGAGCAGATTGACCTGCAATGGTAACACCATGTGCATAACCACCTTCGTCTCCGGGCGAATTACTTACATAGAGATCACTATTTAAATTGATTATCCCGCTTACATCAAATACAATTGTTCTACTTACTCTCTTGTTTTCAGCACCTTTAAGGGCCCATCTAAGCGTACCTACATATCTTGAATCAGATTCTTTAACATCCAGTAAACTTGTTACGTGAACAACTTTACCGCCACGGCCGCCTTTGGCATAGGCTCCAGCACCATATGCATCTGGGAACGCCAATTGTTGTGCATTTAAACTAAGGGAAAAGAAAAACAGAAGAAATATGAGGGAAGATGGATTAAATTTTTGCCGTAAATTTAAAGGGTAATGTAGGAACTTCATAAAATGTAATTTTTTGCTATTAACTATTTTTTGGGGATTGCGAAAATATGTAATCTAGAGTGTTTTACAGTCGAAACGTATAATAATTAGACGAAATGTAAATTTATGTAGGAAAAAACCTATATAAGTCAATAGTAATCGACTAAACATAAATAAATACGTCCAAATACACCATTTGGACCATAAAAACTTTTTTTTAACACAATCACGTTCTTTTCTTACAAAATGCCCGATATTTATTAAAGAATATGTAAGAAAAACCCCATTTAACATCTGTATCACTTTAATTATGAAAGAAATTTCCTAGTCTAAAATGGCCCCAATTAGGAATGGCAGAAATGGATATAGTGGTCTTGGAATTTCTAGTCACCTATGGATTTCAAAATAATTCCAAACTTTCAAACTGCTGATATTTTTAGTAATATGTATCTTCCAGAAGAATATCCTAAAGGGAGGAGAACGAAGCATACTAATGGTTAGGGTTAGGAGATATCTTACTGCATTTTATAGGTATTAAAATGCTTTTTATCATCGGAATGCATGAAAATAAGTTTCATTTTCTAATATTTACCGATGTATACATTAATTTATTTACTGACCTCTATTCATGTACTCTAAAAGTTATTCTAAATCATCATTTAAATAAACTTTAGCTATTAGCAAGGTCATTTCATGTTATTAAAATAAAATATCAAGCATACATGTCAAGAGTCTCCAAGTCTTTAAAAAATGCAAAAATTGGTGTGTTTTTCTTCATACTTTCAATTTTTGTACAATTCTTCACCAGAAAGATATTTTTAGACACACTAGGCGATTCCTTTATGGGCTTGGAAACAACTTTGAGAAGTGTTTTAAGCTTTCTCAATTTAGCCGAGTTAGGGATTGGTACCGCTATTGGTTTTACACTCTATAAACCAATTTTTGATAAAGACTATAAAGAAATCAATAAAATTATTGCGCTTCTTGGCGTGCTTTATAAAAGGATTGGTTATTTCATTTTCGGTATAGGCTTTATTGTATCACTATTTTTTCCTATCATATTTGATGAGGTTCCTTTTTCGTTACCGTTAATCTATTTTGTGTTTTATGCATTGTTAACCTCATCGCTATTAAGCTACTTTGTTAACTATCACATCAGTTTGCTTGGGGCTGACCAAAAAGGGTATATCATTCAGCAATACTTTCAGACCTTTAATATCATTAGGGTTGGGTTACAAGTTATTGTTGCTCTTTATTTCAAAAACTTTTATTTATACATAAGTTTAGAATTGGTTTTTAGTATTTTATACAGTTTGCTGGTAAGACACAAAATAAAAAAGGAATATCCGTGGCTTATTATCAACTCAGCCGAGAAAGATGAAATATTAAAAGAATACCCGGATATACTAAAAAAAATTAAACAGGTGTTCTTTCATAAAATGAGTTCTTTTGTAAAAAACGGAACCGACAATCTGCTTATATATGCTTTAATAAATCTTCAGAGTGTTACCTTCTTTGGGAATTATCAATTGATTTTTGTAAAACTTGGAGGGTTAGTTAAAATGTCTTTTGCTGGTACAGGATCTGCAGTGGGCAACCTCATTGCTGAAAATGATGAAAAAAACATCAAAAAAGTACTTTGGGAACTCATTGCCGTGCAATTTTTTATTGCCGGCTTTTTTAGTATTACAATTTACCATCTCATGGACTCCTTTATATTGCTATGGTTGGGCGAAAAGTACATTCTTTCTAAAGTGATTTTATTGTTAATGATTGCCAATTTTTTCTTGAATGAAATCAACTCTCCAATTGAGCGTTTTAAAAATGCCTATGGATTGTATGCAGATACCTGGGCGGCAGCGGCTGAAGCCATCATTAATTTAGGTGTTTCATTGTTATTTGGAAGTATTTATGGCATATCAGGTATCATGTTAGGCACATTAGTGAGTATGTTCTTAATGGTAATTCTTTGGAAACCTTATTTTTTATATAAACACGGTTTTAATAAAAGTGTTTGGTTGTATTGGAAAGGCTTAGCCCCTATGGTATTAGTTTTTTGTGCATCAGCCCTTTTAGTTACATGGATTTCGAGTTATTTTAATTTCGATAAGGATAATTTAAATCTTTGGAACTGGTCAATTTATGCCTTTCAAATAGCTGTTACGGCAATCGTGATTTATGGGGTTTTACTGTTTTTTCTAATTCCAGGATTTAGAATCTTTTGTCTTAGAATAAAATCGTTAATTTTAAAAAAAATCGTTAAATAGTATTAGCTTACAGTAGATTAGGAAAATAGTAAATCTCAAGTATGAATGATTATAAATGGACTAAAGGAATGACTTTGAACAAAAAAAAATTAAAACATGATAACATCTAAAGCAGATTATCACCACTACTTAGAAAGGGACAAAGTAGCGCTAAGGATCAAGTCAAATACCGTAATAACGAAACTTACGACGACCTTGTTTCCAAATTCCATCTGGAAATTTCAAAGAACAATGCGGACATTAGAATATTACACTAACTGTAAAAACAGTGGGCTAGGTAAACTCTATATCTATTATTTAAAATATAAGTTCAGGAATATTTCCATAAGAAATGGGTTTTCTATACCCATCAATGTTTTTGGTCCGGGTTTATGTATTGTTCATTATGGAACCATTGTCATCAACCGAAATGCAAAAATAGGGAGTAATTGCAGAATTCACGCTTGCGTTAATATTGGTGCTTCAGGAGGAAATAGAGGTGCACCTCAAATTGGAGATAATGTATATATAGCCCCCGGAGCAAAAATATATGGCAACATCACCATAGCCAACAATATAGCTATTGGTGCCAATGCTGTTGTCAATAAATCCTTTGACCAAGATAACATTGTTATTGGCGGAATACCGGCGCAACAAATTGGCGAAATTGATATTAAAAATATAATTAAACACATTTAATTTTTTCACATTAATTAAAAATAAAATGGCATCAGATTTAAGAAAAGAAAGTTTCAGAAAGAACGTATCTAATTTATATAGACATTCTGAATTGGGGTATCAATTGGTGCGACCCTTCTATAAAATTTACGAATCGATTTTAAAAGTAATACCAGATGAAGTCATCGTGAAATCCAGTTTTAAAAAGCATATGGGTTATGAACTGGATTTAAATAACCCCAAAACCTTAAACGAAAAGATAAATTGGCTAAAGCTTTATAATAAAGAGGATATACATACTCTCATAGCGGATAAATACAGGGTAAGATCCTATATAACAGAAAAAATAGGAGCGCAGTTTTTAATTCCGTTATTATTTCATACGGATAACTCGGATGACATTATTCCGGAAAACTTACCAAATTCTAAATTTATTATTAAGACCAATCACGATAGTTCCGGTGGCATAATCGTTAGAGATAAAACGGCGGTCGATTGGCCAAAAACAAGAAAAAGATTTAAAAAGCTATTAAAGGAAAACAACTTTTATAGCACCAGAGAATGGCAGTACAAAAACATCGTGCCGCACATTGTTGTGGAGAAACTCTTAACTAATGAGGACGGGAGTATTCCGGACGACTATAAGTTGCATTGCTTTAATGGAAAGGTGCAATTTATTGGAGTTGATTTAGACAGACATAAAGAAAATAGAGCAAGAAATTTATATGATATCAATTGGAATTTGATGCCCTGTAATTGGGGACGTCCAAATGGAAAAAACCTTCCCAAACCTTCAAATTTTGATGAAATGATAATGCTTGCTGAAAAGCTAGCAGAGGGTTTTATTTATCTAAGAGTCGATTTTTATTCAGTTAAAGGCAAAACATATTTTGGCGAACTGACCTTGCACCAATCGTCGGGATTTAGAAAGTTTTGGCAACATGAGTGTGATGAAAAACTAGGGAAATTACTGGATATCAGTACTCTTAAAAATAAGCTTAAAAAGTCCTAAAACTACACATGGCATGAAACATACGCTTTACATGGTTTTTACAGGTCTATTTATTTAATTGCCTCATCTTAAAGCGATAAATGCATCCGTAATTTTGTAAAATATTAGATGTATTTTTTATTGAACAATGGGAAACAGTGTATTTCGAAGTTCAGATTAATTCTGAATTTTATCGAAATTTAAAAATTTAAATTTTAAAATAAATATATGAAAGCAGTTAAAAAAAAAGTGAAAGACGTATTGGCAAAAGGAAAAAATTTTGTGTACCATTTTGAACATAATAATTCAGCGTCAAAAGTTCTCAAAAGAATTGAAGCCCAGAAAGGGAAATTAGATCCCAAAAATGAACAATTGTGTAGAGAATATGCAAAGGACATTTTTGGAGATATCAAATATGCGCCATGGCTATATGTTTATTCTGCCTTTTCTAGAGACTTTAAAGAAGGCTGGATTCCTGACAATTATTACGGAGAGGTTGTTGTGCCACAACTCAACGGAGAGTACGGAAGAATATGCAATAGAAATGCAGCTATAAATAAACTGTTAGGAGATTTTGACTCTTTAGATATTGGTTATTATTTAAATAAACTATTTTTGAGTACAGGTTTTGAGGTTTTGAGTGAAGAAAACTTAAAGAAATTACTTTTCGAGCATCAAAGTACGATTGTATACAAAGTTGAAAATTCTCGTCAGGGTAAAGGGGTATACTTTTTTAATGAACAATCTTTTGACCTAGAGCTGATCAAAAAGTTGGGTAATGGAGTTTTCCAAAAATATATAGAACAACATCCATTTTTTTCTCAATTTAACAACGCCTCGGTAGCAACAATCAGGTTAACATCTGTCTGTGACGATAATGGACACATTGAAGCAAAAGCAGGTTATTTTAGAATTGGGAGGGAGAACGACACCCATGTAATATCCGATCGTCAATTAAGAACTCCAATAAATATTAAAACTGGTCAATTACACGACATGGCATATTTTCCCGATTCAAAAACAACTAAATATCTGCCCAATTCCAATGTTACTTTTGCAGGCAAAACATTACCTTCGTTTGATTATTGCTTATCAGAAATTACAAAATTGCACAGTCGAATTCCATTTGTAAGATGTGTAGGTTGGGATCTTATATTAGATAAAAACAATCAAGTTAAGATCATTGAATTGAATGGAGGTCATAACGGCATTAAATTTAATGAGATGATACAGGGTCCCTGTTTTAAAGGTTTAAATTGGGAAAAATTACATTTATCTAAATAGTAGTAAATGGGATGAATTTAAGCTCCTAATTTACACAGCGCCATATCCTGTTAAATATTAAAATTTACAACCCAACGTCTCGTTACTATTAGATGTCCGTAATGACTCCATAAACTATAAAAAAGTATGGTTAAGATTAAAAAATCATGAAAAGTAAAATTAAAGTATTTTTTATAATACCCAATTTATATGCTGGTGGCGCAGAAAGAGTAATGTCTTTCGTTTCTCAAAATTTGAATACAGCTAAATTTGACGTTACCCTCATAGTAATTGGTTTTAAAAAAGACAACAGGTATAGCATTACTAAAATTCCTGTCATATATTTAAATAAAAAAAGGGTATTACACTCCTCCATGGCACTAATTAAAATTCTTAGAAAACAAAAACCTAAGGTTGTAATTAGCGCAATTGCGCATTTAAATATTTTTATGGGGTTTATCTCACTTCTATTTCCAAAAATAAAGTTTGTTGGCAGGCACACTATTGTTAGTATTGTTGACAAGAAATTTAAAGCTGAAAACAAAAAACCCATTAAAAAAAGGCTTCGAAAAAAACTTAGAAGGCCATTAGGGTTTGGTTATAAGTTTTTAGACATTATTATTTGTCAATCAACGGATATGTATAACCAGATGAAATTTAAATCGAAGGTACCCGAGCACAAACTAAAAATAATTAACAATCCAATTACAGATAATTTCAACCTTAAACCAGAGGCCACTAAACAGGATGATTTAGTAAAATTTATAACGGTAGCACGAATCTCAAAGAATAAAGGCCATAAACGAATACTTAACGTTCTTTCCAAATTGAACTATCCATTTCAATATACCATAATTGGTGATGGCATAGAGAAAGACAATGTTCTAAAGCTCATCCGAAAATTAGGAATAGAAGATAGAATAGTATACATCCCATTTACAAACGAAGTTCCAAAATACCTTGCGGAAAGTGATTTTTATCTTATGGGTTCCTATTCGGAAGGATTGCCCAACAGTTTGATTGAAAGCTGTTCTGTAGGAACACCAGCCTTAGCATTTCGAGCGCCTGGAGGTCTAAATGAAATAATTGAAGATGGAGTTAATGGATATCTGGTGGATAATGAAACTGAATATTTAGAAAAACTGCAACAATCGCACCATTGGGACAAAGATCTAATTAGAGAGTCTGTTTATCGTAAATTTAATAAAGAAAAAATCATAGGTCAGTACGAAGAGTTAATTGTAGAGCTTTCAACAAAATAGATAAAAGTGAATATCCCCAAACAAAAGATTAGCATTCTCTGCACCTCTATGGCCAGTGGTGGTGCAGAAAAAGTAATAAGCTTGCTCCTAAAACAACTTAAAAACGATTTTGACGTCACCTTGGTTTTGTTTTATAAAGTGGTCCACTTCCCTATTCCCTATGAAGTTAATGTTGTATTTTTAAGTGACGATGCCGAACGGAAATCACCATTTCAAAAACTGTTGGATCCGTTGTTGTTTATAAAACGTTATAATAGTTTAATTAGGCGTGAAAACATTTCAATTTCAATAGCCTTTTTAGCCTTTCCAAACCTTGTTAACGGCATCATGGCCATTTTGAACAAAAATCTAAAGACTGTAATCAGTGAGCGTGGATTTCCTTCTGATAATACCTCTAGCAAAACCTCCTATTACATTTCGAAACTCTTTTATCCTTTATTGTATAATAGATGTCATAGCCTGTTTTCAAACTCCGTCCATATCAATCGAGATTTACAAGAGAATTTTGGTATTAAGATTCCCATGGAGGTGATATACAATCCGATAGAGCTTCCTCAAAATACTATTGTTCCTGAACATTTAAATACCGAAGATAAATGCTTAAAGATCATTACAGCCGGAACCTTAAATATCAGAAAAAATCAGATCATGATTATCAAAGCTTTACATGAAAATAAAAACAACGATACCTTGGTTATTCTTGGCGATGGCCATTTAAAAGGTTATTTGACCAAGGAAATCAGCAATTTTCAGCTAGAGGAACGCATATTATTAAAAGGTAAAGTAAAAAATGTAAATGAGCACTTCTTAAACTGCAACTGCTTTGTGCTCTCCTCCTTTACTGAAGGTTTTCCAAACGCTTTAATGGAGGCTATGGCCATAGGGCTTCCCGCCGTATCTACAAACTGCTTATCGGGTCCGTTAGAATTACTGAACGAGAACCAAGCAATATGCATTAAAGCTGGTGAATTTTTTAAAGGAACGCACGGCCTGTTAGTAAATAACGATGATCATATTGGATTAAGTAAAGCTCTGGACTATTTTCGAATAAACCCTGATGAACGAGAAAAATACAGTGCATTAAGCTTAATGAAAGCTCAAGAATATCAACTAGATAGTATATATTCGGAGTTCAAAAAATTTATACTCAATTAATTAAGTCATTAATAAATGTGTGGAATCAACGGTGTCGTAACTAAAACCCATCAAAACCAGAACCAAATAGTATCTATGCTGAATACTATGAATAATCTCATTTATCACAGAGGTCCTGATGATGATGGCTTATTTTTTGAAGACAACGACCAATTCAGCGTGGGCATGGGCATGAGACGCTTATCCATTATTGATTTGGTGGCTGGTAAGCAACCTATATATTCAGACGATGGGCAAATTGTTATCGTTTTTAATGGCGAAATTTACAATTACAAGACCATAAAAGCTAAATTGGAAGACGAAGGTGTGGGCTTCAGCACATTTAGTGATACTGAAGTGATTTTAAAAGCTTATGAAAAGTATGGTCCATCCTCCTTTGAATGGTTGGATGGGATGTATGGATTTAGTATCTACGACAAAAATATCAATAAGCTATTTATAGCCCGAGATTTTTTTGGTGAGAAACCCTTGTACTACACCCATACAAATGACAAATTCCTGTGGGCCTCAGAGCTAAAATCCATAATTAAAACGATCGATTTCACCCCGAATATTTCAAAAAAAGGATTGAATCTTTATTTCAGACTTACTTATATACCTGCTCCACATACCATTTATGAAGATATTTTTAAACTAGAAGCCAATCATTATTTAGAATATGATTTAGCCACTCATACCACAACACTACATAAAATAAATGCTGAACCCAAACCAAAAGTCACTACTATTCCTTTTGAAAATGCCAAAATAAAAACAAAAGATCTTGTTTACAGTAGCGTTGAAAGCAGGTCTATCGCAGATGTAGGCTTAGGAACGTTTTTATCTGGTGGTGTTGACTCTTCCATAATCTCATTGTGTTTGGCGCAATCTTCAGAAAAAAAAATAGACACTTTTTCTATAGGATTTAAAAAGGCATCTTACGATGAAACGGACAAATCCAGAGTGGTTGCCAAGATGATCAACAGCAATCATCATGAGTTTATTATAGATGAAGAAGACCTTAAAAATAACATTCACGACATCCTAATCAATTTTGATGAGCCTTTTTCTGATACGGCTGCCCTACCCACTCACCTTCTCTCTGAAAAAACACGAGAACATGTTAAGGTTGCATTGACCGGAGATGGCGGCGATGAGGTGTTTGGCGGCTATAACAAATACTATATAGGTAAAATGAACAAACGCTATACCAGTGTCATACCTAAAGGCCTTCATTCTAAAATTTCAGGAGTAAGCAATAAGTTTCTTATAGATAAAGACGATTCTCGCGGACGTAAATTTCAAATCAACAAGCTTTTAAACGCTATAGATTATGAGGGCGATTTTTATTGGGATATTATTTCTTTAGCCAACACGAGTAGCCAACTCTCTGAAATTATGTCGCCTGATTATTTTGAAGCGAATATTTTTGAGGAGTACAAAGCGGTTTTAAACAAGCAGAAAATTGAAACACTTACCGACTTTAGACTTGTCGATAAAGTATTAAGTTTGGAGGGCGGTATGTTGGCCAAAGTGGACCGGACCAGTATGATGACCTCCTTAGAATGTAGAGCACCATTTTTGAATAAAGATCTATGGGAATTTGCCAATACCTTGCCGGAAAGTTATTTAATGAAAGGCTGGAATAAAAAATACATCTTAAAGGAAGCCTTCAGAAACCAGTTTCCACAAGATTTTTTAGAAAAAGGAAAGAGCGGCTTTGGAAGTCCAACCGGAGACTGGTTACGGCAAAGCTTAAGAAAAGAACTTGAAAGCTACATTGAACCTACCTTACTAAAGTCTCAAGGTATTTTTAACGTGCAGGTTATTACTAAACTAGTAAACGATCATTTGGACAGTAAAAAAGACAGCACTTTTAGGGTGTGGTCCTATTTCTGTTTTCAAAAATGGTATACATACACCTTTCTTAAGGAGAAATAAAAGAATGGAGAAAAAAAGAATTTTAATTATTGCATCTTTTGCTAAATCACTGATATGGTTTAGGGGAGATTTTATCAAACATTTAATCCAAAATGGATATCACGTGTTTACAGCAGCACCAGAATATACTGATGCTGACCTCAAGGCACTTAAACTTATTGGAGCGGTTCCTATTGAATTTAATCTACAACGGACTGGCCTAAACCCCTTTAAGGATCTCAAATCAATTTCAGAACTTAAATCTATTATTAAGGATAACAAAATAGACTTAGTGTTTCCATATACCGTTAAACCTGTAATTTATGGTTCAATGGCTGCTAATGGTTGTAAGGTACCCGTAATTTCATTAATTACAGGACTGGGCTATACCTTTACAGGGCTGTCCTTTAAAGCAAAGACCTTACAACGTATTAACGAATTGCTTTACAAACTGTCCATTAGAAAAAATAAAGTTATTGTATTTCAAAACACAGACGACCACCAATTGTTTTTAGATCGAAATGTGATTTCAAAACAACAAAAAGTTGCTTTTGTCAGTGGCTCTGGAGTTAATCTCAATCAATTTACATTTAGCGAAAAAAATGTCACAGAGCATGTTAGTTTTCTATTGGTGGCACGTTTGATTGAGGAAAAAGGCATCAAATTGTACTTGGGTGCTGCCAAAATATTGAAATCAAAATACCCGAAAGCAGAATTTCACTTAATAGGCTCAACTGGTACTACGCCATCTGCTATAAGTAAGGATGAAATTAATGAGTTGCATGAACAGGGCGTTATTGTATTCCATGGCAGACAGTCACGCATAGAAGAACACCTCCACAAAAGAGATGTTTTTGTATTGCCAAGTTATTATAGAGAAGGTTTACCAAGAACAACTCTAGAAGCCTGTGCCTGTGGTAACCCCATTATCACAACAGATTCAGTTGGATGCAGAGAAGCGGTAAGAGAAGGTATAAACGGATTTTTAATTGAACCCCGAAATTTAGAGGCTCTAATCAATAGGATGGAATATTTTATTACCCATCCAGAAAAAATAAAGGAGATGGGTATCAACAGTAGAATTTATGCTGAAGAACGTTTTGATGTCAATATTATCAATAACGATTTATTACAGATTATAAAAAGTGTTATTTAAATAGAGCCTACCTCATGAAAATCTACCCCACAATTATAAAACGACTCATAGATTTTTTAGCCGCTTTCGTGGGCCTTCTCATAATTTCTCCATTATTTCTGATTCTAATTATTAGTCTTTATTTTATAAATAATAGGAAACCATTTTTTTATCAAACACGAACAGGTAAACATGGTAAATTATTTACAATTATCAAGTTTAAAACTATGACCGATGCAACTGATGCCGACAATGTGCTTTTGCCACCTATACAACGGGTCACAAAAGTAGGCACATTTTGTAGAAAATTCTCATTAGACGAAATACCTCAATTAATCAATATCATTAAAGGTGATATGAGCTTAGTTGGACCACGCCCCCTCTTGCCGCGCTACTTACCTTTATACAGTGAAGAACAAAACCGAAGACACCTTGTTATGCCAGGCATTACGGGTTGGGCTCAAATAAATGGTAGAAACACAATCAATTGGGAACAAAAATTTAAACTTGATGTTTACTATGTGGAACATCAAACTTTTGCTCTGGATATTAAAATATTATTAAAAACAGTTCAGAAAGTCTTGGGAAGAAAAGATATCAATAACTCTGCAGATGTAAATATGCCAGAGTTTACCGGTACCAATAAATAGTTAGATAATTTTAAGATCCTTAAAGTCTAAGATAAAGTGTAGAGGATTATGAGCATCCATATATTTATAAGATTCCCTATGAATGTTCTTCCCATTGTCTATAAGCGCTACACATTGCCAACCTAGGGCATTGGGCCCTATAAAATCTTTCTTTAGATTATCTGCAATATAGAAATAATCCGTTCCAGGAACGGAGCTTTCAATGGCTTTAAAATTTAAAATATTGGGCTTTTCTGAACCAAATTCTTCAGAAACAATAATTTTATCGATGTACTTCAAGATCTTGAGACTCTTCAGTTTGGCTCTTTGCGTTTTTGATCTACCATCAGTTATAATTCCAATCCTGCCCTGTTTAATTTTTATGGCATCAAAAATCTCCAAAACACCATCAAATAGTGTAATTTCCGGTTGATGATTATGATACAGGTTTAGCAATGATTCAATTTCTATCTTATACTGCTGGGCAAGAAGCTCAAATACATTATGGTTTGATCTGTATAAAGAAAACATCTTAGAATATAAAGGTCTCCACGCCATAGGCTCCAAAAACTGAGCGATGGACTTATAGGCAGATCTTAAATAATCCAGCTCATTATATAGTGTGTCGTCTAAATCAAAAACGACCACTGTATGTTTATTCATCTTTATATCCATGTACTAATATTTCATCATCATAGCGGATCATTAAAAGATCATTTTCCCAGACATCAAACTGCTCTGTAATTGGTTGTTCCAAACAATACTCTTCAATAATCCACTTCGAGAAATTAGCACCAGATAGATAAGTTAACGGGTACCCTCCACCAAATCGGGGGTTAATTTCAATTCCGTATATTTTTGTCTCATCTTCCTTATGCACAAAAAACTGAGCGGTTAAGCAACCCACAGCTCCGTTGATATAACTAAGGTTCTTTTTTATAATTGAGACTAGAGGGTTTCTTACCGTCATGGCCTTATACACTTCACCATCCCTTACTTCAATCCGCTTTCTGGGCACCACACATTTTAAGTTATGATCTTTGCTGAAATAGAGATCACAAGTAAATTCATTATAATGATCATGGTCTAAATATTCAAGAAACATTAATTTTTCATTATCAAAATGATTCTCGGTCAACTCATTTTCTGACTTTACAATATAATTGTCAACACTTCTACTGCCATCTACAGGTTTAATAAAAAGCGGTATGTTGTAATTTATCTTTGTAAATTCTTTAGCGATAGCGATGTTGTGATTTTCAAAAAATTCATGCGTCAGCCGTTTATCTCTACATTTTAATACAAAATCTACCGAAGAGATGACCACGGTAATCCCATTTAGCGCAAATTTATCTTTGCACGTCGCCAGTTCAAGTAATTCAGTATCTATTGTGGGAATAATTAACTCGATATGATGTGTTTTACATAAGGCCATTAAAACATCTATATAATTAGAGTCATTTAATTGAGGTACCTTAAAAAACCCATCGGCAATATGACAAGCCGCTGATAGGTTGGGATTAGAATCAGAAGCAAATACTTTTGAATTGAAACCTACTTTTTTTAATTCCTTTTGAAAAGATCTTATAAGCGAAACTCTACGCCCCGCGGAAGTTATTAAGATATTCATTCGTCTTATTTAGATCTAATTTATTAAATATTTATTTGGAAATCCAAAGATAACTACTTAAAACTGAAATTGACTAGAGAATTACTGAGCTTTTCACATAGAACTAGAAATAATGGCTCTAAAAACAGCGGTATTTAAATTGTTAATTTATGAAATGTGTATTTTATAATTTATGGTCTAACGGCATGGTAAAATTTAAAACAGTGTTGTATGGCATGGTATACGGTAATTAGATGTTTAAATAAAGAAATTAAATAATAACGTAAATATTTACTTCTTATCGTTTTAATTGGGGATTTACTTCATATTGCCTCATATTTAACATTACTTTTAATAAATATAGAAGACCCCTCTATTTACATCACATGAATAAATCAGTAATCTGACTAATTACGAAATAGTTATTACTTATGAAACCGAAAATTTGGCTATCCTCACCACATATGAGTGGTAAGGAGCAATCTTACATCAAAGAAGCTTTTGACTCTAATTGGGTGGCCCCACTTGGCCCGAACGTTACTGGTTTTGAACAGGACATCCAGAATTATCTTGGCCAAAACCGTCATGTGGCGGCGCTGAGTTCTGGTACTGCTGCACTACATCTCGCCCTCATTTTGCTAAAGGTCAAAGCCGGAGATGAAGTTATTTGCCAAAGTAAAACCTTTTCAGCATCAGCCAACCCTATCGTTTATCTGGGTGCAACGCCTGTTTTTGTAGATAGTGAAACCGAAACTTGGAATATATGTCCTGAACAATTGGAACTTGCTATTTTAGATAGAATTGAAAAAGGTAAAACTCCCAAAGCTATAATTGCTGTGCATTTATATGGCATGCCGTATAAGGTAGATCAGATACAATCCATAGCGTTAAAATACAAGATCCCTATTATCGAAGACAGTGCAGAATCATTAGGGAGCACTGTTAGAGATCAACATTGTGGAACATTTGGAGATTTATCAATCTTATCTTTTAACGGCAATAAAATTATAACCACATCTGGGGGTGGCGCTTTAGTAACCAAATCATTAATAGAGAAAGAAAAGGCGGTATTTTTAGCGACCCAAGCCCGAGATGACGCCCCCCATTATTTACATTCTACCATTGGATATAACTATAGAATGTCGAATATCCTCGCAGGAATTGGGCGTGGACAAATGACTATATTGGATCAGCATGTGGAAAAACGCCGCTCTAACCATCAGTTTTATCAAGATGCCTTTGAAGAAAATAATGCTATTACATTTTTAAAAGAACCAGAGGGTTATTTTTCTAACCGGTGGTTATCCTGTATATTGCTAGAGACTAAGACCATACGAGAAGAGTTAAGACAAGCTCTGGAAAAAGAAAATATAGAATCACGTCCTTTATGGAAGCCTATGCATCAGCAGCCTGTGTTTAAAAATGCACCAAGTTACCTCAATGGGGTTTCGGACCAGTTGTTTGAAAAAGGATTGTGTTTACCTAGCGGATCCAATCTTACCGATGCTGAACGCCATAGGGTTTTGACGACCATTAAAATGTATTTTGGTGAATGAGATATAAAATATTACATAAAATTTCTAAAAAGTACGCCTCCAAATGGTTGGTGCTTCTGTCTGATTTACTAATTGTCTGTTTTACCTTTTTCTTATCGCATTTTATAAGATATAATTTCCAATTTGACTTTGATATTCCATCAATGATGTCTCAACTTCCGTTTGTAATTATAGCGGCAATAGTGAGCTTTTTAGCAGTGGGATCCCACAAAGGGGTTGTAAGATTTACCGGATATAAAGACATTATAAACATCATTATCGGCACCAATATTTTGGCTACCATATTAATTATTGCTACATTTTTTAGTCGTAAACATCATTATAATGAACTTTTTGACATCCCTGGATCTATAATTTACATTCACCTATTACTCAATATATTCGCATTAATTGCATTTAAGCTTTTTATTAAGTCTCTCTATAATGCCATAAGCAGTGATTTTGTGCCCACAAAAAATGTCTTGATTTTTGGAGCGGGTAATTACGGGATGATCACGTATGCTGCAATTAGTAATGATCCTAAAAACAGTTATAAAGTTACTGGATTTATAGATGACAATGAAGGTAAAGTAGGCAAGAAAATTGACCTCTTGCCAGTTTACAGTCTCAAAAATATTACTGCGGAATTAATCTCGAAAAACAATCTTGAGGAGGTTATTATTTCTATACAAAACATTGATCCCACACGCCTACTTAATATAACGGGCTATCTATTTAATTTAGGCCTTCATGCAAAGATTGTCCCGCCTGTACAACATTGGATTGATGGCGATTTAAGTATTGGGCAAATTAAAGATATAAAAATTGAAGATCTCCTAGGTAGAGAACCCATTTCTATCATTAATCCTATGCTGGTTAGTGAATATGAAGACAAGGTCATTTTAATAACAGGGGCAGCTGGTTCTATTGGAAGTGAAATTTGTAGAAAAGTCAGCTTGTATAACTATAAAAAACTCATTTTAGTAGACAATGCTGAATCTGCACTTTATGATATCCAGCAAGAATTTAAACAAATCGGTTTGGAAAATATCGAAACTATTGTGGCTGATGTAAGAAACAGTTCTAGAGTTGATCAGTTATTTAATCAATATAAACCGCAGGTTGTTTTCCACGCTGCAGCATATAAACATGTCCCTTTAATGGAAAATAGCCCATTTGAGGCTGTAAGTGTTAACATTGGAGGCACCAAGAATGTGGTAGACATTGCTGTTAAACATAGCGTTGGTAAGTTCATTTTAATATCTACTGATAAAGCCGTCAATCCAACCAATGTTATGGGAGCTACTAAGCGAATTGCCGAACTTTACATTACCTGCCTTAAAGAAAAAGGACAAACTAAATTTATAACCACCAGATTTGGTAACGTATTAGGGTCCAATGGATCGGTTATTCCACTATTTAAAAAGCAAATTGAAAAAGGGGGGCCGTTGACGGTAACCCATATAGATATTACTCGCTATTTTATGACTATTCCAGAGGCGTGCCTGCTAGTCCTAGAAGCCGCGGCTATGGGCAATGGAGGCGAAATATTTGTGTTTGATATGGGCGAACCTATTAAAATATTTAACCTCGCAAAGAATATGATTCTCCTTTCTGGTTTACGTTATCCTGAAGATATAGACATTAAAATAACTGGATTAAGACCTGGTGAAAAAATTTACGAAGAACTTTTAGCAGATGGAGAAAACACAAAAAAAACCTATCACGAAAAAATCATGATAGCGAGATCAAGACGTATAGATGTATTTAATATTGAAGAACAGATCAATAAACTCACCGCTGTCAATTCCGCAACACAGCCACTTGTCATAGTCTCAGCTATAAAACATTTAATCCCTGAGTATAAGTCTAACAACTCCACTTATGAAGTGCTGGACCACACTAAACTATCTCATTAAAACAACCTAAACAATATAACAATGAAAACGCATATCTTTATTTCTTTAATTTTAGCAACCATGATCATCTCATCATGTGGCTCCCGCAAAGATCTTGTCTATTTTCAAGATGAACCGCTTAGTGGTGGCTATATTGACGCGACACCAGAACAACTCATTTATAAACCTGATGATATTTTAACGATTAATGTTTCTGCTGCAGACCCGATAACTGCAAAACCCTTTAATTTATCGATTGTATCCGATAATGATGATCTTGTGAGAACATCTGGTACTACCCGCATGCAAACCTATTTGATTGACTTTAATGGCAATATAGAATTTCCTGTCTTAGGCACCTTACATATAGCCGGAATGACTAGAATTGAACTGACCAATATGCTTAAAGAGCAAATAAGCGCTTATGCGAAAGATCCGATCGTTAACGTCAGACTAGTTAATTTTACGGTTACGGTAATAGGAGAGGTTTCAGATCCGGGAACGTTTACCATTCAAGATGAACGTATAACTTTATTGGAAGCTATAGGCTTAGCAAATGATTTAACAATTTATGGTCAGCGTAAAAATGTCATGTTAATTCGTGAAGTTGATGGCAAAAAGAGATTTGCAAAATTGGACTTGACCTCTGTCAATTCTGTAAGTTCTCCACTTTATTACCTACAACAGAATGATGTGATTGTTGTAGAACCCAATAGTTCCAGAATACGCTCTTCTACCTACAACCAGAACAACTCTGTCTTAATTTCTGCAATTGGAACCTTAACTACAATTATAGCAGTCTTCTTGATAAAATAATATATAGATTAACACTAAAGTCTCATGAAATCTAAAATGACCCAATCTACTAACGAAATAAAAAAAACGCTAAACACATACCTTAGAAGGTGGAAGTTTATCGCTTTCTTTTTAGTTGCATCGCTCGCATTGGCATACACCTATCTTCGGTATACAACTTATGAGTATAAGGCATCTGCTACCATCAAAATTAAAGATGACAAACAATCTCAAAAACTACCAAATATGGCAGATATTGGGAAAGGTGGACTTTTTTCTGACGGAACCAACAAAATAAATGATGAAATCGCAGTGATGACATCTAGAAGTATTATTGCCAACATTGTTAAAAATTTAAAACTCAATGTGCGTTATTATGAACAAGGAAAAATTAAGGAAAAGGAAAGCTATGAAAACCCTCCTATTCAGTTAAACTTTTTTGCCAATGATTCTATTATTCACGACGTTGATACCACATTATATATCAAGATAAAATCGCCATCGCAGTTTTTAATGTTTAAAGATGATGGTAAATCCCTTATTGATCGTGATGACTCTGAAGGTAAGCTATATTCTTTTGGAGACCGTATTAAAACAGGATTTGGAGACATGGTTATGGTTCCCAATATTGACCCTCACGCCCCAAAAATAGGAAGTAACCTAAAGGTATCCATCTCTAACGTAAACTCTATTGTCAATAAGTACGAAAATAGTATTTTGACCTCTACCGAAGATGGTTCTAGCGTTGTAAAACTGGAACTTAAAGACAACATTCCTAAGAAAGCAGTTGATATTCTGAACGAAATTATCAGAGAGTATAACAATGACGTCATTGCAGACAAAGAAGAAGTTGTAAAGGTAACTAGTGATTTTATAAATAATCGTCTAGAACTGGTTTTTAAAGAATTAGAAGAAGTTGATTTCTCAGCAGAACAGATTCAAAAAAGAAATAATCTGACCGCTTTGGGATCTCAAGCAAATATTTATTTGGAAAGTGAAAAACAGAACGAAATTCAAATTAACAACACTGCCAACACCATACAACTTATTGAGTATTTACAGGAGGATATAAATGGTGCAAATAAAAGTTCAGATTATTTGCCCTCTAACCTTGGTATCAATGATCCAAATATCAATCAAGTCACCAAAAGCTATAATGAGTTGGTCGCACAGCGAGATAAAATATTAAAAAACTCCAGTGACATCAACCCCATTGTGGTCAACTTAAATAATGAAATCAATTCATTAAAATCCAATTTAGAGAATTCATTGGAGAATATGAAAAAAACCAGTCAGATCTCACTTGATAATCTTACCCGCGAAGACTCAAGAATTAGAGGTCAGCTATATACTGCACCTACCAAACAAAGACAGCTTAGGGATATTGAACGGCAACAAAGTATTAAAGAATCTTTGTATTTATATTTATTAGAGAAACGTGAAGAGTCAGCAATCAGTCTTGGAATGTTTTCTCCAAATGCTAAGGTCATTGATCAGGCCTATTCGAACTACAAACCAGTGTCGCCAAATAAAATGATAATTTATTTAGCAGCGATAGTATTAGGTCTAATGCTACCTATTGGATTAATTTACGGAATCGATTTATTAGATACAAAAATTTATGATAAAGAAGACCTGATGAATGTTGTAGACATTCCATATATTGGAGATATCCCAATGTCAGGTAAAGATTCAAAATTAATTAATAAAATTGATTACTCTCCTAAAGCGGAAGCATTCAGGATTTTGCGATCCAATATAGACTTTGTTCTCAAAGACCATGGAGATAAAGCGAAAAAAATCTTTATTACCTCTACTCGAGCAAAAGAAGGAAAGTCGCACACCAGTATTAATTTAGCATCGTCTATTTCTTTTTCAGAAAATTCAGTGTTATTAATTGAGATGGATATTCGTGTTCCAAAAGTCTTACAATATCTTAAAGAAAAACCTTCTGACAAAGTAGGTCTTTCAGATTTTTTAGCGGATAAAAAATTACATCCTGAAGATATTGTCACCAAAATTAAAAATAACAACTTTTTAGATGTGATTGCATCTGGAACCATACCTCCAAATCCATCTGAACTTTTAATGAGTTCTCGGGTTAAAGAATTATTTGATTATTTTGAAACTAAATATGATTATATAATTGTTGACGGTTCTGCGGTCGGACTGGTAAGTGACACCTTATTGGTTTCAAAATTTGCTGACTTGTTCATTTATGTCGTAAGTGCTTCTAATGTCGATAAAAGATATGTTGCCAAGGTTGCCGAACCACTTTACACGGACAAAAGGCTACCTAGCATGCATGTTTTATTAAACGGCACCAATTATGACAAAAAAGGATATGGCTATGGTTATGGTTATGGTTACGGAAACACTCCTGATAAACATAGAAAATGGTATCAATTCAATTCTAAAAAGTCCTAATTACCCATAAAAAAAAAGGCTGAACAACATTATTTTGTTCAGCCTTTTTAAATATATTAAAATCTAACTCGAATGTTCAGCCACTAAAAATTAATATGTTCATTAAGAGCAATAGGTCCCGCGTTCTGAGGGATTTAATTCTAAAAATCTACAGCATAAAATTTAGCGTCTCCAATACTATTTCAGGGGTAAATTTTCTATGATTTCCGTCTTTGTCTTTCTTTCTGCAACAACATAAGCTCTCTGCTCGTCTGCCCTGCAACAGAGGTATTCTCTTCCGCTCTTCTTATCAAATAGGGCATTACGTCTTTTACGGGTCCAAAGGGCACATATTTAGCCACGTTGTAACCATTTGCGGCAAGATTAAAACTTATATGATCACTCATGCCATATAATTGGCCAAACCACACCCGATTGTCACTTTTGTCAATTTTAAGATCTTCCATCATCTCCATGGCCAAATAGCTACTTCTTTCATTGTGAGTCCCAATAAATACTGAAATGGTATCCAAATTCGTCAATATATATTCTAAGGTCTCATCAAAATTTGTATCAGTAGCTCCTTTATTGGCACAAATTGGGGATTCGTAACCCTTGTCCTGAGCTCTTTCACGTTCCTTTTCCATATAGGCACCGCGAACAATTTTAACGCCAATGGTAAAACCTTCAGCTTTTGCAATTTCATGCAAGTTTTTAAGATAGTCCAAACGGTCCCATCGGTACAATTGCAATGTATTATAAACTACTGGTATGCCGGTATTGTATTTGCGCATCATGGCCTCACATAATTCATCCGCAGCATCTTGCATCCAGCTTTCCTCACCATCCACTAAAATCTCAACATCCTTTTCCTTAGCCAATTTACATACGGTATCAAAACGGGCCACTACTCTCTCCCATTCCTCCTGCTCTTTCTCTGTGAAAGGTTTGCCTTCTCCCTTTTTTTGGTAAAGGTGAAAACGCCCAAATCCAGTGGGTTTAAAAACAGCGATGGGCATCGACTTCTTTTCATCAGCAAATTTGATGATCTTCAACGTTTTTTCCATGGCAGCATCAAAATGTGACTCTGTTTCTTTGCCTTCAACAGAAAAGTCTAGAACGGAGCTGACTTGTTTGTCAAACATACTATCAATTACCGGTAAGCAATCCTCTTCACTCACACCACCACAAAAGTGATCAAACACTGTAGCGCGAATCAGTCCTTCAACTGGAAGCTGAGCTTTTAAAGCAAAATTGGTCGCTGCCGTGCCTATTTTAACTAAAGGTTGATAAGAAATCATCTTAAATAAAAAGTAGGCGCGATTAAGCTCTGAATCACTTTTAAGACTAAAAGCGACTTTTGTATTTTCAAAAATTTTAGGTATAGCCATATGTGGAAAAATTATGCAAATTTAATTATTCATTCTTGATTAATTAATTAAAAACTGCTTATTTTCATCCTTTATTAAAAGCACTATTTTCCATGACTTCAATAACCAACGAAACTTATACGGTACACTTTAATACCAATGCCTACGATAAGCTTAATCAGTATTTAAAAACCAATAATTTTTCGAAACTATTTATCATTGTTGATAATAATACACACCACCATTGCCTGCCTTATTTTATGTCGCAATTAGAGACTGAACTGACCATTGAAATTATAGAAATTGAGGCAGGAGAAGTTAATAAAAATATCGACACCTGCGTTGGCGTATGGAATGCCCTTTCAGAATTGGGGGCGGATAGAAAAGCGCTAATCATCAATGTTGGTGGAGGCGTTGTAACTGATCTTGGCGGGTTTATAGCCTGCACCTTCAAGCGGGGCTTAAAATATATTAATGTGCCCACCTCTCTTTTGGCTATGGTAGACGCCAGTGTTGGAGGGAAAACGGGCGTTGACCTTGGTGCCTTAAAAAATCAGATAGGTGTAATTTCTTCCGGTGATATGGTCTTAGTAGATACTGGATACTTAGAAACACTCCCTAAAAACCATTTAAAAAGCGGACTGGCTGAGATGCTAAAGCACGGGCTGATTTACGATGCTTCGTATTGGAATTCATTTTTAGATCTAGACGCCTTATCCTTAACTGATTTAGACCGGTTAATTCATCAATCAGTTGATATAAAAAACACTATCGTTACGGAAGATCCATTTGAGAATGGGCTGCGGAAAACGCTCAATTTCGGACACACTTTGGGTCACGCCATAGAATCGTATTTTTTAAGTCAGACAGATAAACCTGAACTTCTCCATGGAGAAGCTATTGCCATCGGAATGATTATGGAGAGCTATATATCATCAGAATTACTAGGATTTCCAAAAACAGATTTGGACATGATTAAAAAGACATTTCTAGACCTTTTTCATAAAGTTGCAATTGACAACTCAGATCATGAAGCCATTATAGAGCTTTTAAAATACGATAAAAAGAATGAGCACGGCAATATTAACTTTGTACTTTTAGAACAGATTGGGCAACCGAAAATTGATTGTTTAGTAGATAATGAGGTCATATTAAAAGCATTTGACTATTATAAATTATAGATAGCGCGATTTGATGAGTTGCAAATGGTGATTTTCATGACCCACGATAATAAACGCGATGGCTCTTACAGAAACTGCACTATGACTCGCAATACCCAATTCCAACCAATTGCCTGCATTAAAATTTTCGAATAAGGATACAGTTGCTGCTCGCACATTGGCATACTCTGTTAGCAGACTGTCAATCGTTCTATTATTGGCCTCACTATTGGCTACATATGCATCTTGATCAAATCCTGGGAACTCTGTTTTATCTTTTCGGGCAATGCACAATGCCCTGTAGGCGAAGACGCGCTCCGTATCAATCAAATGGAGCACTATTTCCTTAATTGTCCATTTACCATATGCATATCTATAAGTCAGCTTCTCTTTATCAATAGTCCTTACAAATGTGGCCAATAGAATAGCATTGGACCGCAGTCCTTCAAGAATGGGTCCGGAATCTGATTTTTCAATATAAGGCTGGTAATACGAGTTATACTCCGTAACGTTTAAGTCAGTAACTCTCATAATTTATATTTAGTTATTGTTACAAAAATACCCTTTACTGAATGCTCAATAAAGGGTATAGCTATTATATTTAAATTACGTTTACAATTCGTTAAAGATTGAATGCATCAAACGTTTTTTGTCGTTGATACTTTCCTCTAATGAAATCATAGTTTCCGTTCTATAAATCCCTTCAATATCATCTAACATAAAGATAATGTCTTTAGCGTGAGATGTGTTTTTTGCTCTCACTTTACAAAAAATATTGAATTTGCCGGTTGTAATGTGTGCGACAGTAACAAAAGGAATTTCATTGATGCGCTCCAAAACAAACTTGGTTTGAGATGTATTATTCAGAAATACTCCCACATAGGCAATGAACGAATATCCCAATTTTTTGTAATCTAAAGTCAACGAAGAACCTTGAATGATGCCCGCTTCTTCCATTTTTTTAACTCTCACGTGAACTGTCCCTGCAGAAATCACCAATTTCTTAGCAATATCCGTAAATGGAATTCTCGTATTATCAATTAACATGTCTAAAATTTGATGATCAATTTCATCTAATTTGAACTTTCCCATTTTTAGTATATTATTAAATTTTCTACAAAAATAATAGAAATTTACTGAAGATAATACACTAAATGCTAGTTTATTTCTACATTAAGTGGGTATTTGTTGTGATCTATGTTAACGAAATCGATTTCGATACCCTCTTTTATGGCCTCATTATTTTCAGATTTCACCAATGCTCCCTTGGCATCAAACTCTTTATGACCATAAAATTGAGATAAGTCGGAAATTTTTTCAATTTTAGGTATAAATCTCACCTGATTGCCATCCAATCGCTCCTGATATTGGACTCCTATATCGCAATTCGGAAAAGTTTCATCATCACTTAACTTTGCATTTCTTATAATAACATCATAAAAAAGTTTTTCATTTCTGGGTATTGCTTCATATGCAGCAGCATGTATTCCTTGTATATCTTCTAGAGCAATATGTACAATGGCTGTCCAAAGCGAAATAAAGATTAACCTTCTAACTTCTTCCCTTTGGTAATCATTCGCATAGTGGCCGGCTTCAAATAAAATGGTAGGAACATGTAAAGTCTGAAACGTATCACCAACACAGTTCATATTGAACGCATCATCATAGGTTCCAATTTGGCCCGGAATCAATCGCTGAAGCACATCATTCATCCTAACGATGACATCCATAGCTCTACGACGGGTTTCGGTTATAGTGCAGGGCTCGTCTTGCGCCGGTGATAAAAAGGATAAGGTTGCCGACTTGTTTGTAGCGCCCGCACTAAATATGGTGCGCTGGCCGTGGAGATTAAAACAGTAATTTGGCTTAAAAGCATCAAAACAAATTCTCAGGACCTTACTTTCTGGTTGCGTTAAGGCTTGAGCATCCCTATTTAAATCGACCTGGTTGGCATTAACTCGGCTGTAAGCACGCGCGCCATCAGGATTTAGCATGGGAAGGATCCCAATTGTTACATTCTCTAAAAGTTCTCTAACAAATTTGGAGTCACGATCAGACAGCACATTAAGCAAATCGAATATTGCCTTAGTGGTTGTACTCTCATTACCGTGCATTTGAGACCACATCAAAATTTTTGTTTTTCCAGATCCTAGGGTAATAAAGTGAATGTCTTCATTTAAAACTGATTGCCCGACAACGGTGATTTCAAATTGAGAACGGTGCCTGTTCAGTAACATACTTAGGTGATCTAAATTTATATACCTCCCAGAAAGAGATGGCTCACAATAGTGATGATAAGGCAATTTCAAATGTTCTATTTTCATGTGTAAACGTTGTGATGACAAATGTAAACAATTGATTTTTTACAAATGTAAACATTCAATTAGCGATTATTTGTTTACATTATTATACAATACACACGCGATAAAAATCTTTTAAAGCATAACTATTCACAAATTTCGTAACGCTCATATTTTATAACATTAACTTTATTGTAGTCAGCTTATTACATATTATTATATAAAGTTTTAATTGATTACTATAAAACTTTAATTTTACATTCTAACACTTTATCACACCCTATTTGTTACATTTGTAAAATTAAAAATGCGCAATACTGGTTTACAATGATCAACAGTGATGATTTTTCAAAACGACTTCAGAAAGTCATTGAATACTATTCAGAAAGTGCCTCGTCATTCTCTGAAAAAATAGGGGTACAACGGTCGAGCATCTCCCATATTTTGTCTGGAAGAAATAAGCCGAGCTTAGATTTTGTATTGAAAGTGTTGGCCGCCTACCCCGAAGTTGAACTGTATTGGTTATTGAACGGGAAAGGGAAATTCCCTTCCAATTCCCCTTCAACATTAGATCAACCAGAAAAACATCTGGAAAAAAAATCTGAACATATTCCGAAAACTAAATCTGCGACTTTAGATAAAGACATTGAAAAAATTGTGATTTTTTATAAGGATGGTACGTTTAAGGATTTTATAAAGGATTAACATTAGCTCTGCAACCTAAAAGCAGTTTTCTTTTCAGTTTTAGATTTTACAATCCCAATCTTTTGCCTAGTTTTGCAGATAAACCCAATGCACATGAAATTGCTTTTCTCGTTGACGATTCTGTTACTTTTGACCAGCTGCTACACTAGAGAACGAAACTGTAAAGATTTTAGAACTGGTACTTTTGAATTTAAGTATGTTACAGATGGTGTTGAAAAAACAGGCAAGTTTGTGCGTACGGAAGATTTGAATATTGATTATTACGAGAATAAAATTGATACCGCCTCCATTCGTTGGATCAACGATTGCGAGTTTATCATGAAACATGTCAATCCGAAGAATATGAGTGAGGAAAAGGCAATACATATGAAAATTTTAACTACTTCAGAGCATTCCTATACGTTTGAATATAGTCTCGCCGTCCAACCTGGAAGCCAACAAAAACGTGTAGAACAAGGTACAGCTACAAAGATTAAATAATTCAACAAGAGATTTAAATGCCACTTATATGGTAAACATCTTCTTAAAATTAGAGTAAACTGGATTTAACCTTATCACATAATTTTATAATAAAAAATTATCTGTGTGCCAGTCATTCTATTAGTGAATCATTGGAACCTACAATGATGGCGTAGCCTGAGATCATTAATGAGGTGCTGATTTACATACCTTAATCCTATGCTATTTCAGACAAATCGAATACAGATTTGTCACTTAAAAATCTGTTTAACAGTCGTTTAGACCCACAAATGCATCTCTATAGCTAAATTGACCTTGTTTTGTCGATCTTTCTATTTTCATGTACTATCTTAACGAGCTAAAACAGTCCCACGATGTAAAATTTTCATTAAAATTTAAAATTTTGCTTTTCAATTCTGTAGAGTATCTCGTATTTTTTCCTGTTGTTTTTATCATCTATTGGTTACTAAAAGATAGATATAAACGTCAAAATATGTTGTTGCTTATTTCAAGTTATATTTTTTACGGATGGTGGGATTACAGATTTTTATCGCTCATTATATTTAGCTCCTTTTTAGATTATTTTGTCGGATTAAAAATTGAGGTCGCTCAAGGTAAAAAAAATAAGCAGCGTTGGCTCATGGTGAGTTTAATTTCTAATTTGGGCCTCCTCGGTATCTTCAAATATTATAATTTTTTTGCCAGTTCATTTGCCAATTCTATGTCTACCATTGGATGGGACGTTAATGATCTGACATTAAATATCATCCTTCCGGTGGGCATCAGTTTTTATACTTTCCAAACACTGAGTTACAGTATAGATATCTATAGAGGACGCATTAATGCGACTAAAAACATGGTGGCGTTTTTTACCTTTCTGAGTCTGTTTCCTCAGCTTGTTGCAGGGCCAATTGAACGAGCATCCAATTTAATACCTCAAATTGAGAGGAAAAGAATGCTCAACAACGCCCTAATAAAAAATGGTGTTTTTCAAATAATTATCGGTTTATTTAGGAAAGTAGCCATTGCAGATAATTTAGGGGTCTATGTTGATTCTGTATATGCTAATTATGATTTACATAATGGTTCAACCCTATTAATTGCAACCCTATTCTACGCGTTCCAAATTTACTTCGACTTTTCAGGCTATTCTGATATAGCAATTGGTAGTGCAAAGCTTTTAGGATTTAATTTTCATCGGAATTTTAATTTTCCTTATTTTTCACGTACGTTAACTGAATTTTGGAGGCGATGGCATATAACTCTTTCTTTCTGGTTGAGGGACTATTTATATATCTCGTTGGGCGGAAACAGACGTGGCATAGCAATGACGTATCGCAATCTCTTATTAACGATGCTAATTGGAGGATTATGGCATGGTAGCTCATGGAATTTTGTCATTTGGGGAGGTATTCATGGTCTGTTTTTAAGCATTGAAAAGTTCACGTTTTCAAAATTTAATATTAAAACGTTTAATGCTTTTGGGTACATATATACATTTGTTGTAGTGCTTATTGCATGGATTTTCTTCAGAGCACCAGATCTCACAGCTGCATTTACAATTTTTAGCAAAATAGTTAGTTTTGACTTCGGTGTATTATTTATTGGAAATATAAATTCTTTCGTTAATGCCATCTGTTTACTGTCATTAGGCATTATAATCGATTTAAAAATTTTCAGATCAGACATTCCACTAGAAAATTATGGTGTACAATACAATACACTAAAACTTTCCGTTTTAGTATCTATTATAATTATAATACTCTGTCTCTTTTATTCTACAACTGAAAATTTTATATACTTTCAATTTTAAGTTATGAACTCAGAAACCACTTTTAAATTTCTTAGGATTATGGCCTTAATTGTTGTGATTAGCTATGTCCTGGATAAAATTGTTTTTTATACTTTTAATAAGATCAGTGATAAGGTTATGACCGGGCAAGCCATTGGTAAGTTAAATCATTTCTTATCAAAAAAGGATAGTGTCGATTTTATGGTGTTTGGCAATTCGAGAGCCAACAGACATATTGATGTTAGAGTACTCAACTCTAATAGCTTTAATATGGGCATGGATGGCGTTGGTATTGCATATAACAGCGCACTCATAGGTACATTAAAGAATACACATAAGCAGATTGTGGTAGTCCATATTGACACTAAAAATTTCTTTGACAAAGATTATGATGGCTCAGATATTACATCGCTTAAAACAAAATATAAAAGAAATGCTTCCATAACCAAAGCTCTTGAGGAATCTGGTCAATTATCCGTTTTCCAGAAATTTTACAGAAGTATTAATTATAACGGGAATACTATTGGAATTCTAAAAAATGTTGTGAGACCGAGCTACAATTTTCGAACCTATTATGGTTATGACCCCATCACCATAAATGAATCACAAACTTTTATGAGGGATCAGGTTTTACTACGAGAAAATAGTACAGAAGACTGCGAAAACGATTACAAAATTAATGCAGTGGCTTTAAAATATTTAGAAACTATTGCTGCTTTTGCTCATAGAACACCTAATAAGACGTTCATATTCATCACCTCTCCACTTTATCATGACTCCTGTGATATTGACAATATTAAACTTGCCAGTCTTATGGATAGTTTAGACTTAACCTATTGGGATTATACTAACCTCTATAAAGACACGAAAAATAAATCTTATTGGAAAGACGCTACCCATATGACAAAAAATGGAGCCGAAGCTTTCTCTAATTACTTAAATGTGCAGTTTAAAGCAAACCATTCATTTTAAAATAATTTGCCTTGTCCATTACCTTCTAATCGATCATTCTTCGCAGAAGCATCACCATCTTCAGATGATTTATCTTCTGAAACGTCATCTTCATCAATCACTTCAATATCTTGTGCCGCCATTTCTTCGGGCGCTTCGTAAGGAAGTGGATCTAATAAATTTATTTGATTCACCTTCTCTTTTGTCAATTGGTTCCCAAGCGCTGAGATACCTTTAACACTGATAAATTCTTCCAAATTAACGTCGAGATTGTCTTTTCTATCCTTGCCACGCTCTTTCGTAAATTCTACTTCTACCATAGGTTTCCAATCCGTAGAAACAATTTCTAAATGCGATTTAGGATGATCTGAAATAAAGAGCTCCTCGCGACCTTCATGTTCAATAAAAAAACGTTTCACATAATACCGTTCCTTTTCGCCATCAAAATAAACCGCTGAAATTGGTTTCTTAGGCAGCCATTTTTCTAAAACAATCATATCATTATCAAAACGGGTCGTTAATTCTGGCAAGATGGTTTTAACGATGCCACCTTGCGTAATAACCAACAGACGGTCTTCCCCTCTAAACTCTCCTATCAATTCGCCTCTACCATCCACATTTAAACGTTGGACGGTATCATCAAACCATATTTTACGAGGTTTTAAGGTAGATACGCCTTTTTCTTTGAGTTCTATTTTTTTGATAGCATATTTTGTTACGCGGTTTCCTTTAGAGTTTCGGCCTTTAATAAGAATCTCCGCAAAATCAAGATCCCATTTCAACTTTTTAACACTGCCCACCTGTCTCAGGAAAATTGTAATTACTTCAGCCTCACCGTTAGGGTTCGATGAGAAATACCACACCGTAGACCCCTTGTTGCCGTTGGTCAAATCATAATCTTTGTCTCGTGTAACACCGGTAACCGAAAAACGCTTTACAAAGGAAGGTCCCTTGGCACCATCACGATAAACCATATTATAAATGGTACGCTTATCTTTTTTAATAAACACTTCTACATGGATGATATCCTTACCTACAAAAGTTTTGGCATCGACTTTTGTCACCATCATTTTTCCATCACGCGTAAACACGATGATGTCGTCAATATCACTACAATCGCACACATATTCATCCCGTTTAAGTGACGTACCCACAAAACCTTCCTCCCGGTTAACGTAAAGTTTTGTGTTTCTGATAATCACTTTAGTAGCGTCAACGTCATCAAACAATCGAATTTCTGTCAGGCGTTCCCGTCCTTTGCCATACTCATTTTTAAGTCGGGTAAAATAGGCGATGGCATAATCCACCAAATGGGCTAGATCGTGTTTTACTTGGGCAATCTGATCTTCTAGAGCATCAATCTTCTGTTGCGCCTTATCGATATCAAACTTAGAAATACGCTTGATCCGAATTTCGGTTAAGCGCTCTATATCTTCCGTAGTGATAGCGCGTTTTAAATGTTGAATATGGGGTTGTAAACCTGTATCAATAGCGGTAATAACGCCATCCCATGTTTCTTCCTCCTCTATGTCACGGTAAATGCGATTCTCGATAAAAATACGCTCTAGGGATGCAAAATGCCACTGTTCTTCCAGCTCATCCAATTTGATCTCTAAATTTTGCTTTAAAAGATCCACCGTATTATCGGTAGAACGACGCAACATTTCTGTGACCCCCACAAATAATGGTTTATTATCTTCAATAACACATCCCAAAGGCGAAATTGACACTTCACAATTGGTAAAAGCATACAAAGCATCGATGGTTTTATCTGGAGAGATGCCTGAAGGCAAATGCACTAAAATCTCTACAGACGACGAAGTGTTATCCTCAATTTTTTTGACTTTGATTTTACCTTTATCGTTAGCTTTTAAAATGGAATCGATCAATGATGAAGTATTGGTACTAAATGGAATTTCATTAATCACCAAAGTACTCTTATCGAGCTGCGAGATTTTTGCGCGCACTCTTACTTTCCCGCCGCGTAGTCCATCCTTATAGTCTGTGACATCAATAATTCCCGCAGTTGGGAAATCGGGGTAAATCGTGAATTTTTTTCCATTGAGATGCTTGATGGAAGCATCAATTAATTCGATAAAATTATGGGGGAGTATTTTGGTAGACAATCCCACCGCAATTCCTTCGCCACCTTGCGCCAATAATAATGGAAACATTACCGGAAGATTGACCGGTTCTTTGCGTCTCCCATCATAAGAAGCCTGCCAAGCGGTGATTTTTGGGTTAAAAACGACCTCTACGGCGAATTTGGATAGGCGTGCTTCAATATAACGTGAAGCCGCTGCGCTATCGCCGGTTAAAATATTTCCCCAGTTGCCTTGGGTGTCAATTAAAATATCTTTTTGCCCAATCTGGACCATCGCATCGGCAATACTCGCATCACCGTGAGGGTGATATTGCATCGTGTGACCAACAATGTTGGCTACTTTATTGTACCGCCCATCATCCAAATCTTTCATAGATTGCATGATACGGCGTTGCACTGGTTTAAAACCATCTTCAATGGCAGGTACGGCACGTTCAAGAATAACATAGGAAGCATAGTCTAAAAACCAATCCTTAAACATCCCGGTAACCCTAGTAATCGTTTCATTACTTTCATTTTCCTGAATATTTTCATCTTCATTATGTAGGTGATCTTCTTCCAATTTAACGGGTATTAATGGGTTGATTGAGTATTGCTTCTAACTAGTTTACTAAGAGATTGCCCAATATAACGTCGTTTCTTTTTAGAAAGCAATGTGACATTAAAAATTTCCTTTTTTACTAGCCCCTTAGAATTTTTAATATAAAGTGTCAGACTTCTATAAACACTGTAATTTTTAAATTTAAAAGCTACCAATCGGTGTTTATCAAATTCTATTTTATGTTCTCTGTAATTAAAATGATCTGACAATAACAGACCCTTATTGATTACAACCACTTTAATGCCGTCACTGTCATATTCAAAATATTTGGAGATGGCATGTACTGAAAAGAACAAGATTAAAAATCCCACAAATATAATAACAAAAGTTAGAAAAGGATTGGAAGTGAGGTGACTAAAAGCCTTAAAAACGGTAGCCAACACGATGGCAAGAACAATCAGCACAAAGTAAACTGAAACAATGATATTTTTTACGGTCGCATTATTAGTTCTCATGAACTTCTTCCACTATATCTAGTTCTACTTTTAAATTGTCAATAATAAATTCTTGTCGGTCTGGGGTGTTTTTACCCATATAAAATTCGAGAAGGGCTTCTATGGACATGTCTTTATCGAGCATGATAGGATCTAAACGAATACTTTCTCCAATAAAGTTCACAAACTCATCTGGAGATATTTCACCCAGTCCTTTAAAACGGGTAATTTCAGGCTTGGGTTTTAATTTTTCAATAGCATCACGACGCTCTTGTTCCGAATAACAATAAATGGTTTCTTTTTTATTTCTCACCCTAAATAATGGGGTCTGCAAAATATATAGATGCCCTTCTTTAATCAATTCTGGAAAGAACTGTAAAAAGAAGGTTATCAATAACAATCGGATGTGCATCCCATCAACATCAGCATCCGTGGCAATTACAATATTATTGTACCGCAAATCCTCAATAGATTCTTCAATATTTAGGGCTGCTTGCAGTAAATTAAATTCTTCGTTCTCATAAACAATTTTCTTGCTCATGCCATAAGAATTCAATGGTTTACCACGCAAACTAAACACCGCTTGCGTATTAACATCTCGCGATTTTGTGATACTTCCGGATGCCGAATCTCCCTCTGTAATAAATAAGGTGGACTCCAAATACCTGTCATTTTTAATATCTCCAAAATGGACCCGACAATCGCGCAATTTTTTATTGTGCAAATTCGATTTCTTAGCCCTGTCCTTTGCGAGCTTTCTAATTCCTGACAATTCCTTTCGCTCTCGTTCCGCCTGAAGGATTTTACGCTGAATTTTATCAGCCGTCTCAGGGTTTTTATGTAGAAAATTATCGAGATGTGTTTTTACAAAATCGTTTACAAATGTCCGTACGGTTGGCAGATCGCCACCCATATCCGTTGATCCTAACTTTGTTTTGGTCTGACTTTCAAAAACAGGCTCCATTACCTTAACGGCAACCGCGGTCACTACCGATTTTCGAACATCAGCTGCATCATAATTTTTACCGTAGAATTCCCGGATGGTTTTCACCAATGCCTCACGATACGCTGCTAAGTGGGTTCCACCTTGCGTCGTATTTTGACCATTCACAAAAGAATGATACTCTTCACTATATTGGGTTTTGCTGTGGGTTAGTGCAATTTCAATGTCTTCTGCCTTCAGATGGATGATTGGATACACCGTATCACTTTCGTTGATATTTTCTTCCAACAAATCCTTTAATCCGTGCTCACTATAGTATTTTTCGCCGTTAAAAACAATGGTCAAACCTGTGTTGAGGTACACATAGTTTTTAAGCATTTTCTCAACATATTCGTTGCGATACTTATAATTTTTAAAAATAGCCTCATCCGGAACAAACGACACCTTGGTCCCTTTTCTTCTAGAGGTGTCATCCAATAATTCTTGATTGATTAGGTTGCCTTGGGAAAATTCTGCGGAAGCGGACTTATTATCCCGCGTGGATTCTACCCGAAAAAAATGGGACAAAGCATTGACCGCTTTGGTTCCCACTCCGTTTAAACCTACCGATTTTTTAAAGGCTCTAGAATCATATTTACCTCCGGTATTCATTTTTGAAACAACGTCTACAACTTTTCCTAAAGGAATCCCCCGACCGTAATCGCGAACAATCACTTTATTGCCTTGGATGGAAACTTCAATGGTTTTGCCGGATCCCATTACATACTCATCAATGGAATTGTCTAAAACCTCTTTTAAAAGAATGTAAATCCCATCATCCGGTGAAGAGCCATCGCCCAATTTTCCAATATACATCCCAGGACGCATACGGATATGCTCTTTCCAATCGAGCGATCGTATGTTATCTTCGGTATAGTCGGTTTCTTGGGACATAAAAATGAGAAAATATTAAATAGGTTGCTAATATAGCATTTCGCTATAAAACTTTAAACCAGATTGGCCTAAAGTAATTAACAACCTGTTTAAATTAGGGTAAAATAGTGAATAGTTTATAAGCTAGACAATGCCTAGCTTTTTCGTTTAAAGGTGAAATATAAAATAGGTATAATTAGTATTGCAAGTGCAATAATAATAGAAGTAACAAATACGAATTTAAAAACGTAAAAAAGCACCACAAAGAAGATGATGGCTCCTGCAATCCATAATATAATTTTCATAGAATTTCAATTTTTATCCGTTTAAAGATAAGGATAAAAATGTTGTTATTGAAAAAATTGTTACTCCAGAAGCTATAGGATTAATTTTCGATCACTATAGAATTAGCGGTTTCGTTTATAACCATTGTATTGAAATAACAAATCAGTGCTATTAACTGATATACAACAAAATCATTACAGTTATGAGTATTTATACGTTAAACAAGAAGTGCATCACATCGCCATCTTTAACCACATAGTTTTTTCCTTCAACCCGCATTTTTCCTGCTTCTTTTACTTTTGCTTCACTGCCTAAGTCTGAAAATTCTTCAAATGCGATCACCTCGGCTCTAATAAATCCTTTTTCAAAATCAGTGTGAATAACACCGGCTGCCTGTGGCGCCGTGGCGCCAACATCAATGGTCCACGCACGGACTTCTTTAACTCCTGCCGTAAAATAGGTTTGTTGTTTTAATAATTTGTAGGCTGATCTGATCAATTTTGAAGACCCTGGCTCTTCCAGACCTATATCTTGAAGAAACATTTGACGCTCCTCATAACTATCCAATTCATTAATATCAGCTTCTGTACCCACAGCCAAAACTAAAATCTCAGCATTTTCGTCTTTTACAGCTGCTCTCACTTGTTCAACATAGGCATTGCCCGTTGCAGCGGAACCTTCATCTACATTGCACACATACATCACCGGTTTGTCCGTAATAAATTGTGCCGGATTAACAAACTCTTCATAATCTTCCTTATCAAACTCTAAAGTTCTTACAGAAACTCCCGCTTCTAATGCCGATTTTATTTTCAGTAATACCGCTTCTTCTTTTTGGGCTTCTTTATTCCCGGTTTTTGAAGCACGTTTTACTTTTTCAAGTTTTTTATCAACCGTTTCCAAATCTTTTAACTGAAGTTCCATATCAATGGTCTCCTTGTCTCTAATTGGATTCACATTACCATCTACATGTATAATATTGTCATTATCAAAACAACGTAAAACGTGTAAAATAGCATCTGTTTCTCTAATGTTAGCCAAAAACTGATTTCCCAAACCTTCACCTTTACTGGCTCCTTTAACCAAACCTGCAATGTCCACAATCTCTACGGTAGCGGGTTGTACACGTACAGGTTTTACCAAAGCTTCCAAGCGCTCTAATCGCGGATCTGGAACGTTGACGATCCCTATATTTGGTTCAATGGTACAAAACGGAAAGTTGGCACTTTGCGCTTTTGCATTAGATAAACAGTTAAAAAGGGTTGATTTCCCTACGTTTGGCAATCCTACAATTCCAGCTTTCATTGAAAAACTTATTTATAATTCCCCTAGTAACAAGGGAACATCATTAACATATATCGCGATTTTTGCGAGTGCAAATTTAATCAATTATCTGAATAATTTGCATAAAAAAACCTCAAGCTGATGCTGAGGTTTTTAACTGAATTATCACAATATTAGCCTTCAGGATGCATAAAGCGCTGTTTCGCTAATAGTTCCTCTTCCGTTTCCATATGGTTATCATCCGGCACACAACAATCTACTGGGCAAACTGCCGCACATTGTGGTTCTTCATGAAAACCTTTACATTCTGTACATTTATCCGGAACGATATAATATATTTCATCACTGATTGGTTCTTGAGACTCATCAGCATCTACTTCCTTACCATCTTGAAGGACAACTTTACCTTTTAAACTGGTTCCGTCTTTGTACCTCCAATCATCAGCACCTTCATAAATAGCAGTGTTTGGACATTCTGGTTCACAAGCACCGCAGTTAATACATTCATCTGTTATTATAATTGCCATAGCATCATCTACATTAAAAATTGTTACTATAGAAAAAGTGATGAGATTTTAGAAGTTTAAACCGATTTTGTTGATTTACAAACCCTTTTAGAAAAAGTGGGACTTAAACAAATCTCGTTCATTTCATTTTTCTAACTTTGCGAGGCAAAAATAACGCCAAAACTATTCATAACCAAATACAGAATGGATTTACAGCAAAGAATTAATGCTTTTGTAAAGTTGGGAGAGTTTATCGGACAATTCTCTACAAATGGCTTTCAAAAGAACGAGCATATTACTGCCAATGAGCTATTTTTTGAGGGCTTCCAGCATCAAATAGCATTGGCGCATCAACACAATGCGTGGTTTACGAAAGAAAATATTGCCTATGCCCTAAGCGGCTGGTCTACCTCTTTAAATAGCAATACGCTGGCGAAGTGGGTAGAACCCTACTATTTTAATGATACATCATCAAAAAAAGTGGCCATTATTATGGCCGGCAACATTCCTTTGGTAGGATTTCATGACTTCCTTTCTGTCCTAATTTCAGGTCACCATGTGATTGTAAGACAATCTTCAAATGACAAGCAACTCCTGCCCTATTTGGCTAAATATTTAGAACACGTTGCTCCAGACTTAAAAGGCCGGATTACCTTTACGGAGGATAAATTAACTGATTTTGACGCTGTAATTGCTACAGGAAGCAATAATACGGCGCGTTATTTTGAACACTATTTTAAAGGTAAACCCTCTATCATTAGAAAAAATAGAAATTCAGTAGCTGTGTTAACCGGAGAAGAAACAGAAACGGAACTCAAGGCCTTGTCCGAAGATATATTTAGATATTATGGTTTGGGTTGTCGCAATGTGTCCAAATTATTTGTACCAAAAGACTACAATTTCGACGGGTTTTTTACAGGCCTTTACGAGTGGCACCCGATTATCAATCAACATAAGTACGCCAATAATTATGATTATAACAAGGCAGTGTATTTGATGAGCGAATTTAACTTACTAGAAAATGGATTCTTGATGATTAAGGAAGACTCAAGTTTTGGATCACCTATTGCTACCATATTTTACGAATATTATAACGATTTGGAAGACCTGAAACAAAATTTAATCACCAACGCAGAACATATTCAATGTGTAGTTTCCAAGGGAGTTACAGAAAATTCTGTGGCCTTCGGACAAACCCAACATCCACAGTTATGGGACTACGCAGACAACGTAGACACCATTGCATTTTTAACAAAAATATAGTCGATAAATTATCATATTATTAACCTCTTTTCTTTACGAATTTAGCACCTTTGTAACTTTCCTAAACCAAAACTCATGAAAATACACAATTTTAGCGCTGGCCCATCAATTTTACCTCAAGAAGTCTTACAAAAAGCTTCCGAGGCTGTGGTGGAATTTAATAATATTGGACTATCCTTATTAGAAATTTCCCATAGAAGCAAACATTTTGTAGATGTGATGGAAAATGCCAGAGCGTTAGCTCTTGAGCTTTTGGGTCTGGAAGGAAAAGGCTATAAAGCTCTATTCTTACAAGGAGGCGCTAGCATGCAGTTCATTATGGTTGCCCAAAATTTATTGGAAAAACGTGCAGGATACTTAAATACAGGAACATGGAGTGACAACGCCATTCAAGAAGCTCGCATTTATGATGATATTCATGAAGTTGCCACTTCCAAAGATGCCGGCTTTAACTACATTCCCAAAGGTTATACCATTCCAGAGGATTATGATTATTTTCACTGCACCTCCAACAACACCATTTACGGCACACAAATAAAGCATTTTCCAAATTCACCCATCCCAATGGTTTGTGATATGAGTAGCGATATTTTTTCTCGCGAACTGGATTTTTCCAAGTTTGATTTGATTTATGCGGGTGCACAAAAAAATATGGGTCCTGCAGGAACTACTTTAGTGGTGGTTAAAGAGGATATTTTAGGAAAAGTATCCCGCAAAATTCCGTCCATTTTAGATTATCAAGTACAAATTGCTAAAAGCAGTATGTTTAACACACCTCCGGTATTCGCAGTCTATACTTCCATGCTGACTTTAGAATGGATGAAAAATCTTGGTGGCGTTAAGGCGATGGAAAAAGCCAATGAAATGAAATCACGGGTTATTTATTCAGAAATAGATCTTAATCCTTTGTTTAAAGGCTATGCGGTTAAGGAAGATCGCTCAATGATGAATGCGACCTTTACACTGACCAACGACGACCTGAAAGAAACTTTTGACACCATGTTAAAAGATGCCGGTATTAGCGGACTAAGCGGTCACAGAAGCGTTGGTGGCTACCGCGCTTCAATGTATAATGCCCTATCCTTAGATAGCGTTAAAGCTTTGGTAGAAGTGATGAGCGAATTGGAAACTAAAGCATAGCAAACTCTCCATATTAATTAACAAAATTAATCCCCTCTATTAGCACGTCTATATTTGGGAAAAAAATATAAGTATTCATGAAAGTATTAGCAAACGACGGAATTTCACAAAGCGGAATTGATGCATTAGTAGAAGCGGGATTTGAGGTAAATACCACAACTGTAGCGCAGGAACAACTTAGCAATTACATCAATCAGAAAGCGATTGATGTGCTGCTGGTCAGAAGCGCAACCACGGTAAGACAAGAACTTATTGATAGTTGTCCTAATCTTAAAATCATCGGGCGTGGTGGTGTTGGCATGGATAATATTGATGTGGATTATGCACGCAGTAAAGGCTTACATGTGATTAATACTCCAGCCGCATCCTCCCAATCAGTTGCTGAATTGGTGTTTGCGCATTTATTTGGTGGGGTTCGTTTTTTACACGATGCTAACCGTAATATGCCCCTTGATGGTGATTCAAAGTTCAATAGTCTTAAGAAAAACTATGCCAAAGGTTCAGAATTACGAGGTAAGACTTTGGGTATTATAGGATTTGGTCGTATTGGTCGTGAGGTTGCCAAAATTGCTCTTGGTGTAGGAATGCGTGTAATTGCAAGTGATAAATTTGTAGGCAAAGCCACTATTAAGGTAGAGTTTTATAATGGCCAGTTTATTAATGTGGAAATTGAGACTCAGCCTATGAAGGACATTTTAAAGCAATCAGACTTTATCACTTTGCATGTGCCTGCCCAGGACGGTTATGTCATAGGTGAAAAACAATTTGAATTGATGAAACCGGGTGTAGGTATCGTCAATGCGGCGAGAGGTGGTGTAATTGATGAAGTTGCACTTGTGCAAGCTATCGAAAGCGGCATAGTTGCCTTTGCAGGATTGGATACTTTTGAAAGTGAACCAACTCCAGCGGTTCAGGTACTGATGAATGGCAGCATATCGTTAACACCACATATTGGAGCGGCAACTAATGAAGCGCAAGATAGAATAGGTACTGAATTAGCATCTCAAATCATCAGCATATTAAAAACTGAAAAAGTTTAAAGATATTAACAATGAGAGCACAAAGCATGCTCACAGTCTCCAAATTGTGAGCATTTATTGTATTTTTAAAGTGTATAATATTAAATCAAATAGCTATGTCTGGAATTATGGATATTTTAAATAGTGAAATGGGGAGATCCATTGTCAGCGGAGTTGCTGATCAAACCAAGCAACCTAAAAATAAAACCCAAGATGTTTTAATGATGGCCATGCCTGTCCTCATGGCAGCTATGAAACGGAATGCCTCTTCTCCAGAAGGCGCTGAAGGCCTATTAAATGCAATTAACAGCAAGCACGACGGGAGTATATTGAGTAATTTAGGAAGCTTGTTTGGTGGCGGTGTAGATGATAATGTGATGCAAGATGGCAGTAAGATACTTGACCATGTATTGGGCAGTAAGCAGCGTAATGTAGAAAATGCAATTAGTGTCAAATCAGGTGTTGATGCTGGAACGGTAGCTCAAATCTTAAAAGTTGCTGCCCCCATTTTGATGGGCATGTTAGGCAACCAGGCGAAACAACAAAATGTAAACAGTCCGGGTGGCCTAGAAGGTATGTTAGGCGGACTTCTGCAAGGAAATTCAACCCAAGGTCGTGGCGATCAGAGTTTTTTAGAATCTATTCTTGACGCTGATGGCGACGGTAGCATTATGGATGATATTGCAGGAATGGCTATGGGCGGCGATAAAAAAGACGGCGGTATTGGAGGTCTTCTTGGAGGATTGTTCGGTGGTAAAAAATAATCAAATCCGTTTTTTAATTCTGAGTAACGTTTTGATTTTACCTTGTAATTACTGGCTTTCAAGCAGGTTGTATTTTACTCATTCTGGCATCTAAATTAGCGATTTGTTTTTGAAGTTCGAGGACCTTTCTCTTTCTTTTCT
>NZ_VORX01000011.1 GCF_007997285.1 Gelidibacter salicanalis | reverse complement strand
GGAATCCCAAAACATTTTATCAATTAAAGCAATACGTAAAAAAAGCAGTAATTAATTATAATGAAAAAAGAGTCCACAGACACTTACCTAAAATGAGTCCTAATACTTTTCAAAATTATTGGAACGAATTAACACCAGATAATAGACCAATGATCACTATTTTTAACAATGAAATTAATAACTAAAAACGGTCAACTCTAATCAGGGACATTCACTTTGTAAGTATTAAGAATCAAGACACAAGGATTAAGAGCCAAGAATCAAGAACCAAGAATCAAGAAGCAAGAAGCAAGAAACTTGAGAACTGAAACATTCACCTGAAACCTTAAACAAGAAACTTGAAACCAGAAACCAAATTATCTAAACACACTAAAATCTAGTTTTAAGGAAAACACGTTCGAGTAGAGGGCGGCACTCTGATCACCAATATCAGTAAATGCATAATCAATTTGAATGCCTCGGTATTTGAATCCCACACCAAAATTAGGCTGGAAGGTTAAATTTTCTGAGTTGTCGAGTTGGAGTTCATTTTGAAAATTTCCTACACCCGCTCTCAAAAACACCAGTTCTGTATATCCAAATTCGAATCCTATAGACGGCGTAATACTGGCAAATGAGCTGGAAATGACATCGTTGTTCTGTTCAAAACGGACATTTAAATCCAACGCCGTAACCAAAGCATAATCATAGTGGAAGACAAATTTTTTAGACATTCCCAATTGCAATTTCGGAATGGTCAACTCGGTGGCCTCCGGAACTTGTTGATTTTGCCCTTCAACAGCGTCCTTAATCAAATTCAGCTTTTCCTTATTAAAAGTCCAGGCGTTAAAGGTGGTGGTAATGTCTTTGGCCATTACGCCGAATTTCCAGTCGTTTTCCGCTTGAAACTGAATGCCCACGTCGAGTCCAAATCCCCAAGATGAGGCGAAATCGCCAATTATGCGTCGGATCACTTTCGCATTCACGCCGTAACTAAAACCGTCTAACGGTATCTTTCGGGCATAGGAAAAGGTCAATCCATAATCGGCCGTAGAAAATAGGCGGATGCGGTCGTAATTAATGTTGCCTTGGTCATCAATAAGCTGGGTGGTGTCTAAAATATCATCAACACCAAACCTGATCAACGAAATGCCCACCGCACTTTTGTCGTCCAACGGCATCGCGTAGGCTAGGTAATTATAATTGGCAATATTGGCAAAATAACTCGAATGCATTAATGCAATCTGATTGTCATCTAAAGTGGTTAACCCCGCGGGATTCCAATAGCCTGAGTTGACATCAGCTGATTGCGACACCACCGCATTGCTCATGCCCAAGGCGGCGGCATCAACACCGATATTCATGAATTCATTGGAATATTTACGAGCGGTCTGTCCGATGCCTAAGGCTGTTATCAAAAAAAATGCAGCAAAGACAACTGTTTTCAATAGCGGTAATTTTTACAAAGATGCACAATATTTTACTTCTGAAGGTGTTGAAAATGCACCAGTTACGACGGAATTATAATTCTAATTTGAACTTGAAGCGCTTGAATTTTCAATGGCTTACAAGTTTTTGCTAAAATAACCTTTCAATAATGCATCTTAAGCATTTTCTTATAAAAATAGTTTGCTATTTTTACACAAACTTATCCCATGGCTCTAAAAAGACATCTTCCAAATATCATCACTTTACTTAATTTGTTTAGTGGCAGCATTGCGGTATTATTTGCCGTACAGAATAATTTTGTGGCCGCAGCACTTTTTGTGTTTTTGGGCATCTTTTTCGATTTTTTTGACGGCTTGGTAGCTCGTAAGCTCAATGTTCAGAGTCCGTTAGGCCTGCAGTTGGATTCCTTGGCTGATATGGTGACCAGCGGCTTGGTGCCAGGTATTATCATGTTTAAATTGATCACCTTGGCCACAGACAGCAACACGTTTATGTTTGGCGACGAATGGGGGAGTGCCATGCATTGGATCTCCATCCGGTTTTCACCTTTAGCCTTAATCGGATTGTTTATCACCCTGGCTTCCGCCTACCGTTTGGCAAAATTTAATCTGGACGAAGATCAGCAGTCCTCTTTTACAGGACTACCCACCCCTGCAAACGCCTTATTGATCATCTCTTTGCCCCTCATTATGGAATTTCAAAACAACAATGCCATTAATGCCGTGATATTAAATCCGTGGTTTTTGGTCATTATGACGATTTTGAGCTGCTATTTATTGAATGCAAACATCAAATTATTTGCTTTAAAGTTTAAGGATTGGAGTTTTAAAAATAACGCCGTACGTTACATCTTTATCATCCTATGTGTACTTTTTATCATACTGTTCAAATTTGTTGCCATACCGATCATTATCGTTTTTTACGTATTACTATCTTTGTTCTCTAAAACATTAACGTCGACCACCTAATGTTTACTTATTAAATTTACTTATAACAGGATTTTATGGCATCAGGTTTTTTTGCATTGTTAGATGATATTGGTGTTTTGATGGATGATGTAGCCGCCATGGCTAAAATTTCCACCAAGAAAACGGCAGGAATTTTAGGTGATGATTTAGCGGTGAATGCGGAGAAAGCTTCCGGATTTGTCGCCTCTCGCGAGATTCCAGTTTTGTGGGCCATTACGAAAGGGTCATTTATCAATAAGCTTATCATCTTACCCGTGGCGTTCCTCTTAAGCGCATTCTTACCCGTAGCCGTCACTATTATTTTAATAGTGGGCGGAATCTACTTGGCCTATGAAGGTGCGGAGAAACTTTACGAATATTTAGTGCCACATCATACGGGCGTGGAAGCAGTGCTTGGTGAAGAACTTTCCAAAGAAGAAATTTTAGAGATTGAGAAATCAAAAATTAAGTCGGCTATTCTGACCGACTTTATATTATCTGTGGAAATCGTGATCATCGCCCTAGGTAGTGTTATAGGTCAGCCTATATTGATCCAAATCTTGGTGGTGACTATTGTGGCGTTAATTGCCACGGTTGGCGTCTATGGTATTGTGGCGCTGATTGTCAGAATGGATGATTTTGGTTACCGGCTGATCAACTTTAATGAGGAAGAGAAAAGCATTTCCGATTTCTTTGGTCACTTTTTGGTGAATGCCTTGCCTTGGGTGATTAAAAGTTTGGGTGTTATTGGTACCATTGCCTTATTACTCGTTGCTGGTGGTATTTTTGCCCATAATTTAGATTTTCTCCACCATGTATTGGAATCCTGGCCCTCCATTTTAAAAGAGTTTGTGATAGGCCTAGTATTTGGCTTTGCAGCCTTATTGGTGTTTACGGGCGTAAAAAAATTGATTGGGTTGTTTAAGAAGTAAGGAGAAAGGATAATTAGGTGTTGTTGGTGGAAAACACCCACAACGGCGTAAAGGAAGATAAGTGTTGTTGGTAAAAAACACCAACAACGGCCTGGAAAACACCAATAACAGCGAAACTTCTCTGCCAATGTTGGTGTTGTTCTGCCAATGTTGGTGTTATTCATCAACATTGATGCTAAGCACACACTCGTTTAGTTTTCTTTTGTGAAAGCGTTGTTGGTGGAAAACACCAACAACGGCTTGGAAAACACCGACAACGGCGTGGAGAACACCAACAACGGCGCCAGAGGGAAATAAACTAGGCGTCTAAAAAAGTATTTTCTTTTTACGCAGTTCAAAATTCTGACCCAAGTACACTTTACGGACCATCTCGTCTTCAGCCAATTCTTCAGGTTTTCCGGCTTTTAAAATATTACCTTCAAACATAAGATAGGTTCTATCCGTTATGGCCAATGTTTCTTGTACATTATGGTCGGTAATTAAAATACCAATATTCTTTTTGGTCAGTTGTGCGACAATGCGCTGAATGTCTTCTACTGCTACAGGATCTACGCCGGCAAACGGTTCGTCCAATAAAATAAAATTAGGATTTGTGGCCAATGCACGAGCAATCTCCGTACGACGACGTTCGCCCCCAGATAATAAATCGCCTCTACTTTTTCTGATGTGTCCCAAACCAAATTCATCAATTAAGGATTCCATCTTATCAAGCTGCTCTTTCTTGGATAGTTTTGTCATCTGAAGGACACTTAAAATATTGTCCTCAATGCTCAATTTTCTAAATACAGATGCTTCTTGGGCCAAATACCCAATGCCGTGTTGGGCACGCTTATACATCGGGAATTTTGTGATTTCCTGATCGTCTAGATGGATTTTTCCGCCATTCGGTTTAATCAAGCCTACAATCATGTAAAACGAGGTGGTTTTACCTGCACCGTTAGGGCCGAGCAACCCAACAATCTCTCCTTGATTAACTTCTAAAGAGACATTTTTGACCACTTGGCGTCCTCCGTAGGACTTCATTAAATTTGTTGCGGTTAATTTCATTTGTAGTGTTTAATAGAACAAACTTACAATTTTTATTTTTTAAACGGGCTTAAGATTGTTGTTCTAAAGCTTCCCAAAACTCGTAAGCCTTGCGTAAATGCGGAACTACAATAGTACCGCCAACCAAGGTTGCAATACCTAAGGCCTCGTTGATTTCGGCTTTGGTAAGTCCGTGGTTATAGCTCGTTTCCAAATGGTATTTGATACAGTCATCACAGCGCAATACTGCGGAGGCCACTAAACCTAGAAGCTCTTTAGTTTTTACGTCTAAGGCACCTGCGGCGTATGCGTTTGTATCTAAATTAAAAATGCGTTTAATGATTTTGTTATTGTCATCCGCCAAAATTTTGTCGTTCATTTTGGTGCGGTAAGCGTTGAATTCATTGACGATATCAGACATTTTTCTTGGCTTTACGTTTTTGGTTTCTGACCACAATGGCCGAAATAAAAATACTTACTTGGTATAATATTAAAATTGGAATGGCCACAATGACCTGGCTTGCTACATCAGGAGGCGTAATTACCGCCGAAATGATGAGCACCCCGACTAAAGCGAATTTTCTGTATTTACGGAGAATTTGTGGCGTTACAATGCCCACCTTGGTCAAGAAGTAAATAATAATAGGCAACTCAAAAACCAATCCCGCGGCAATTGAAGACGACCGTACCAAACTGATATAAGAACTGATGTCAAACTGGTTGGTAATCTCGCTACTTACGGAATAGGTACCTAAAAAGTTGATGGATAAAGGCGTAATCACGTAATAACCAAAAAGCACCCCTAAAAAGAACAATAAGGAGGAAATGATGATAAAGCCTCGCGAACTCTGCCGTTCATTGTCCAACAAACCTGGGCTAATAAAGCGCCATAGTTGGTAAATGATGTATGGAAATGCAATGATAAATCCGGCGTAGATAGATGTCCAGATATCCGCTGAAAACTGCCCACTCATTGTTCTACTTTGAATAGTAAATGGGAAAGATTCCGCACAAAATGTAGAATCCATGTGCAAAAACGTCGATAGTTTGCAAAGGTATTTATAGGTCGGAAAATCCATGCTTTTCGGACCAAAAATAATCACTTCAAAAATCCAGCGTGAAAAAATAAAGGCTACCCCACCGGCAATGACGATGCTTAAGGTGATTCGGATAAGGTGCCAGCGTAAATCTTCGAGATGGTCTAAAAATGACATCTCATTAATAGTTTGTTTTGCCATTAGATGATGCCTTCTTTGATGAGGTCATGAATATGCACTACACCCGCATACTTTCCTTCGTGTTCTACTAAAAGTTGTGAAATTTCGTTGTTTTCCATAAGGTCTTTGGCGTCTACGGCCATAGCATTTTCATCAATGCGTTTTGGGTTGGAACTCATAATATCTTTTGCGGTGAGATGAATAAAAGCATCGCTTTTACTAAGCATGCGTCTTAAATCGCCGTCCGTAATAATGCCCACAATGTTGCCATTTTCTACAACAGCAGTAACGCCTAACATTTTTTCAGAAATTTCGACAATAACTTGCTTTACATTGGTATCTAATTCTACCTGAGGTTTTTGATTCATCGACGATAAATCGCTGACCCTCATATAGAGTCGTTTTCCTAGGGCGCCTCCAGGGTGGTATTTTGCAAAATCCGTACTAGAAAAACCTCTCAGTTCTAAAAGGCAAACGGCTAAAGCGTCACCCATAACCAATTGTGCAGTGGTGCTAGTGGTGGGCGCTAAATTATTTGGACAGGCTTCCTGTTCTACATAAGCGTTTAAAACATAATCTGCTTGCTGTCCTAAGAAGGAGGTGACATTACCTGTGATGGCAATCATTTTGTTTTTGGCATTCTTGATTAAAGGTACCAATACTTTAATTTCTGGCGTGTTGCCGCTCTTGGAGATGCAAATAACCACATCATCCTGTAAAATCAATCCTAAATCGCCATGAATGGCATCTGCAGCGTGCATAAATACAGCTGGCGTGCCCGTAGAATTTAGTGTGGCGACAATTTTATTGGCAATAATGGCACTTTTTCCGATTCCTGTAATGATAACCCGACCCTTTGATTGGTAAATGAGCTCTACAGCGCTGGCAAAATCGTCATTCAATAAGGTGGCAAGATTCGAAATTGCTGCACTCTCTAAGGTAAAGGTCTTTTTAGCCGTACTTAGAATAGAATTTTTAATATTCAAAATTTATTGATTTTTCGGTTTGATGCATATAAAGAATATCGTATCTTTAATCCTATGCAAATGTATATAAAATACTAATAGGGATTAATGAACAAAGAAGAAATTGACTTACATGCATCACTAAAAAAATACTTTGGATTTTCTAAATTCAAAGGTCTTCAGGAGAGTGTTATTAAAAGTTTAGTTGCTGGCGATAACACTTTTGTCATCATGCCAACCGGTGGTGGTAAATCATTATGTTATCAGCTGCCCGCTCTTATTCAAGACGGGACAGCAATTATTGTTTCTCCGCTCATCGCGTTGATGAAAAACCAAGTAGATGCCATTAGAGCAGTGTCCCAACATGATGGTGTGGCGCACGTGCTGAATTCATCCTTAAATAAAACTGAGATTAAACAGGTTAAGGAGGATATAAAAAACGGCGTTACCAAACTGCTGTACGTGGCTCCTGAGTCATTGACTAAGGAGGAAAACGTTCAATTTTTAAGATCAGTAACGGTCTCATTTATGGCGGTTGATGAAGCGCATTGTATTAGTGAATGGGGGCACGATTTTAGACCCGAATACCGAAACCTAAGGCATATTATAAAACGCATTGGCGATAATATTCCCATTATTGGGTTGACAGCTACTGCGACGCCTAAAGTACAGGAGGATATTCTTAAAAGTTTAGACATTACAGATGCCAATACCTTCAAGGCATCATTTAATAGACCGAACCTTTATTATGAGGTGCGCCCAAAAACTAAAAATGTCGATTCAGACATCATCCGTTTTGTCAAACAAAATGAAGGCAAGTCCGGAATTATCTATTGCTTAAGTCGTAAGCGGGTAGAAGAGCTCGCGCAGGTACTCCAAGTTAATGGTATAAAAGCGGTGCCTTATCACGCTGGGTTGGATGCTAAAACTAGGGTGAGACATCAGGATATGTTTTTGATGGAAGATGTCGATGTGGTGGTAGCGACCATTGCCTTCGGGATGGGAATTGATAAACCGGATGTGCGCTTTGTAATCCATCATGACATTCCAAAAAGTATCGAAAGTTATTATCAAGAAACGGGTAGGGCAGGCCGTGATGGTGGCGAAGGCCACTGTTTGGCGTTTTATGCCTATAAAGATATCGAAAAATTAGAAAAATTTATGTCGGGTAAGCCTGTGGCTGAACAGGAAATTGGTCATGCGTTGTTACAGGAAGTGGTCGCTTTTGCTGAAAGTTCACTGTCCAGACGTAAATTTATTCTCCATTACTTTGGTGAAGAATTTGACACGGAAACTGGTGAAGGTGGCGATATGGATGACAACGTACGCTATCCTAAAAAGCAGCACGAAGCGCAGGACGATGTGGTGGTGCTTTTAGAAACGGTGGCGCACACCAACGATAAATATAAGTCGAAGGATTTGGTTCATGTCATTACCGGAAAATCGAACGCCTTAATAGCATCGCATAGAACGGATACCTTGCCATTTTTTGGGGTTGGCCAGGATAAGGACAAACGCTATTGGATGGCTTTAATTCGTCAGGTCCTAGTAGCCGGATTACTCAAAAAGGACATTGAAACCTACGGGGTGCTCCGCTTGACTGAGGCGGGCAGAAATTACCTAAAGCAACCGGAATCCTTTATGATGTCTGAAGACCACGTGTTTGATATTGCCACGGATGAAAGCATTATTACGGCCGCTAAAGGTGAAGGAGGGGTGGCAGACGAACGATTGATGACCATGCTCAAAGATCTCAGAAAGCGCAATGCCAAAAAATTAGGAGTGCCGCCGTTTGTGATTTTCCAAGATCCTTCTTTAGAGGATATGGCGCTCAAATACCCTGTAACTTTAGAGGAATTGAGTAACGTGCATGGGGTAGGAGATGGAAAAGCTAAAAAATATGGTCCTGATTTTGTCAATTTGATTGCCCAATATGTGGAGGACAATGACATTATCCGACCTGATGACCTAGTGGTGAAAAGCACAGGAAGCAATTCGGCTTTAAAACTTTATATCATCCAGAATGTCGATCGGAAATTACCTTTAGATGATATTGCTTCGGCTAAAGGGATGTCTATGCAAGACTTTATTAAGGAGATGGAGGCCATTGTTTTTTCCGGAACTAAATTGAATATTAATTATTGGATTGACGATATTCTTGATGACGATCAGCAAGAGGAAATCCACGATTACTTTATGGAGTCCAATACTGATAAGATTGATGTGGCAATAGATGAATTTGATGGCGATTATGACGATGAAGAATTACGTCTCTACCGTATCAAATTTATTAGTGAAGTCGCCAATTAATAAGTTATTCTACAATATTTAAAATCCTTCCGATAGCTTTGCTGTGGAAGGATTTTTTTTACACCTTTAAGTGGAGATTGGTCTATTTGCATTAATATCACAAAATTTCATGCGCATCAAAAACTACTCTTTTATTCGGTAGACGCTTCGGTCAGGCCTTCTGTGGATAATCCTTCATCATAGCCACCTTCAATATGTGAAAATAGGATGTGATTTTTTTTAGCGACCAGCTCAATGCTTTCCATGCGCTCTTTGGATATTTTAGGGAGATCCTCTTTATCAAGCTCAAAATCAATTCGGGTCAGGCGTCGGTCTGAGCCTGTGGTCGACTCTGATTCCAGCTCTTCCATATCTGAACGAAGATCTAAGCTAAAATCAGTTCCTCTTATGATCAGCTTTGCCCCTTTAAAAGTTTTAAGTTGCATGGTACCCACCGTAATCGTTTTAAAATAATGGTAGCCCGCCAATTCGCTTAATCCTGCATAGAGCACATTCGTTTCTGCAATTGCAAATGGCACCCCTTCTACATCCTTGATGATAGCGCCAGTATAGGTGGCTGCCACCACATTTTCAGTGCTTTTAGTGTTGATTAAGGCTGAACGTAATTTTTTGAAAGTAAATTTCATGTCTTGGATTCAATTTTTGTAAAACTAACCTTATAAATTTAAAAATCCAAAGCGGTAGAATATCAGATTTAAAAAAAGGATTTCCAATCTTAACATTAAGGTCAGGTTCACAGGATTTAAAAATCAAAATCCACGAATTCTTGGTGATCAATCCACTCTTACCTCTTCACAATTATTTATCTTTGTGTAAAACCGAACCTTATGATTTTTATAGAAAATGATGGCCATACCAATCCAAAGCTGAATCTGGCTTTAGAAGAATACATCCTTCGGCATTTTAGTGCAGATGAGGATTATTTGTTATTTTACATCAATGAACCTTCTATCATCATTGGTCGCAACCAAAACACTTTGGAAGAGATCAATCAAACTTATATAGAGGATCATAATATTCATGTAGTCAGGCGTATTTCGGGCGGTGGCGCTGTATATCATGATTTTGGAAATTTGAATTTTAGTTTTATCACCAACCACGATGGTAAAAGTCTGAGCAACTTTAAAAAGTTTACCGAGCCGGTTATTAAGGTCTTGAAAAGTTTGGGTTTGAATGCCGAATTGAAGGGGCGCAATGACATTGAGGTGGACGACAAGAAAATTTCCGGTACTGCTCAATTTTCTACGGGCAAACGCATGGTCAGCCATGGTACTTTATTATTAGACACTGATTTGAGTGAAGTTGCCAAAGCGTTAACTGTAAAAATGAGCAAGATTCAATCCAAAGGTCATAAATCGGTGAGAAGTCGGGTGGCAAACATCTCAGAGTTTTTGAAAGCACCCTTAACAATTCAGGAGTTTAGACAATTGGTTTTGGAGGGGTTGTATGAAGAGCGTGAACCTTTTAAAACCTATCAATTGACTTTGGAAGAGTGGAGCGCAATACACGCTTTAAAATCTGAAAAATACGATACTTGGGAATGGAATTACGGGCGTTCTCCAAAATTCAATGTCCAAAGGAGCAAGCGGTTTTCCATTGGAGAAATTGATCTCAGGATTTTTGTGGAAAAAGGCTACATCATGGAATTCAAGATTTTTGGCGACTTTTTTGGTAAGGAACCAGTGGTGCACTTGGAACAATTACTGACAGGGCTGCGATATGATCATGCAGAGATTTCTAATGTTTTGGAAGATGTGAACTTAAATGAATACTTTGGAGCTCTTCAAAAAGAAGCCTTTATTGAGTTGATTTATGGAGAAGATGAATAATTATTTCAGATAAATTGATCTCAACTTAAACCATAAAAAAGGCCGTAAAATCAATTACGGCCTTTAGTTTTTTAAAAGTGTAGAGATTACTCAACAATAAATTTACCTTGCATTAAAGCGTAATGTCCAGGGAAGGTACACATAAAGATGTAGGTTCCAGGAGCAGGAGCTTCAAACTCGATAGTATCGCTTTCGCCACCACCTAGCATTTTTGTATGCACGATAAATTTATCAGTCATGTCAGCAGGGATATAGTCATTATCTGCAGCAGTTGCAGCAGCCTGACCTACAGTTGCCATATCAGCATCTTTGGTAAGTAAAGCCCAGTTATGACCCATAACCGCTTTATCCATTTTGCCAACATGCTTCAAGGTTAATTTTACGGTTTGACCAGCTTTCACACGAATTTCAGTTTTGTTGAATTTCATTTGGTCATTCCCTTCAATTGTTACCTCAGCAATTTTAGAGTCGGTAACTTCTACAGGAGCAGCTTTTTCTTCCACTCGCGTATCTGCGTTCATGTCTGTTTTGTTTTCCTTTTTGCCATCACCACAACTAAAGGTCACAACAGCCAAGAGTACTACGAATAAATTTTTCATTGTTTTCGAATTTTAGATTACTACTAAATGAAATACAAAATTAAGGGCAATTTTCAGCATTGCAAAATCATTCGCATTATTTCTTTTAAATTTACGACTTAATTGTCCGAAATGGCATTTTTTAATCCATAATAGGCATTAATAGCATGGAAATTCCGATTGTTAAATCGATTTTGCCAATCAATTTGTATCTTTGCATCTTCAAACAAAAAATAAATACCATGCAAGACGGCTTATATGCGAAATTCATCACCAATAAAGGTGAGATTTTAGTGAATTTAGAATACAAAAGAACACCGGGAACAGTTGGGAATTTTGTGGCTTTAGCAGAAGGAGATTTAAAAAATTCAGCAAAGGCACAAGGCAAACCTTATTACAATGGTTTAAAATTTCATCGTGTAATTCCTGATTTTATGATTCAAGGAGGATGTCCTCAAGGAACAGGAACTGGAGATCCAGGATATAAATTTGAAGATGAGTTTCATCAGGATTTAAGACATGATGCGCCAGGCGTTTTGTCAATGGCAAATTCAGGGCCAGGTTCTAATGGAAGTCAATTCTTTATTACCCACATTGCAACACCTTGGTTGGATGACAAACATACCGTGTTTGGAAATGTAATTGAAGGACAGGATGTTGTTGATGCCATTGCTCAAGGAGATGTCATTGAAACTATAGAAATTGTGAGACTAGGCGAAGACGCTAAAGCTTTTAATGCAATTGAAGCGTTTAGAACTTTTGAAGGCTCGAGAGAACAACTTATAGCTGAAGCACGCAAAGCTAATGAAGCTGAATTGGATAAATTGGCAACCGGTTTTGAGCGCACTGATAGTGGCTTACGTTACCAAATTTTACAAAAAGGATCTGGTAAAGCAGCGGAGAAAGGTAAAACGGTTTCTGTACATTATAAAGGTCAATTAGCTGACGGTACGGTTTTCGATTCATCATACAAGCGCAAGCAGCCATTAGATTTTCAAGTGGGTGTAGGTCAAGTCATCGCTGGTTGGGATGAAGGGATTTGTTTGTTAAACGTTGGTGATAAGGCCCGTTTGGTAATTCCATCTGATTTAGGCTACGGTGCTCAGGGCGCTGGTGGTGTCATTCCTCCAAATGCAATCTTAGTGTTTGACGTGGAGTTGATGGACGTTAAATAATACGTTCAATATACTACAGTAAAAACGCAACTTTAAGAGGTTGCGTTTTTTATTTAAAATAGAATAAAGAGAATAGAATAGAGAGAATAGAAAAGAGAGCAAGAATAGAGAGAATAGAAAATAGCGATTAGAATTGGAATGAAGTTTTTGGAATATTTGTTAATCAAGATGTATTTGACATAAATAACTCCTAACTCCTAACTCCTAACTCCTAACTCCTGACTCCTGACTCCTGACTCCTGACTCCTGACTCCTCACCCCTCACTATACACTTGGCCACGGTGTGGTTTTAAAGCATCTCGCAACCGTTTCATCTGATCTTCCGGCACTACTAAGTAAGCAATGGCGTGATCATCAGTTAACGCTTCAAAGCCGGTAAGAAGGTTGGTGTATTTTTCAATGGCAATAAATTCCTTTAAATGGATAGCGTGATGCTCGGCTATTTTTATGCCGTCAGGGCCTTTAAAATCCCATATTAATTTAAGTTTTCGCATCAGCAACAGAAGTTCCGGTTTCCACAAAGGTCTTAAAATCTTTCATGTATTGCAATGTCTGGTCTTTAAATGTTTTGGGCATGACACCAATCATAAGGCGCATCTTGAAATTTAAAGGTAGAAGCTCATTGATGCAGGTCCACTGTGTGTCATCTTCTGGGGTAGAGCTGAAATAATTTTCCTGAATGGTAGCCATCCCATCAGTAGTATAGGTGGCATGCCACTCGTAAGGCAACTTTTTATGGGTAATGGTTTTAACAAGTTCCATACGTCGTTTGCCTACATTGAAGTGCAGCTTCATTTTTGAGCCCAGCTCTCCCGGAGTACCGGACAGGTGTTCCGCATAGCGCAAGCCTCGTTGCCAATCCGTTTTATGTGCTGAATTGGCAAATTTTTCAATACAAAGGCTCAAAGGCGCTTTTATAATGATGTTGAGTGTATAGGTCATAATTGCTCTCGCGTATTCATGGTGTAAATATACAGTGGTTACGCACATGCCGATAATCTGAAAGATTAACTGTTAAAAATGACTGCCCATTAGCTCAAGAAGGCGGTGATAAGTGCAGTAATAATTCTTATTTTTAAAATAGCACATAGATTATTCTGTGGGAAACCGGCTTCTGAAATACTAAGTAGAGTTATAAACCGTTAAGCCAAGGTAACTTGTTTTCTACGCTATTTATATTATTTTTGCAGCCATTGACGGTCGTGTTTCTAGTTTATAGGAGCACCAGGTTTTCAAATAAGTATAGTTGTATCGTAGCTTCATCTAACGCTATTTAAAGAGTACATGAAAATATATTTCAGTTTAATTTTACTATGGATTACCCTATTTGTACAGGCACAAGGGTCTCCATCAGCGGTGTTGTTAACCGTCGATGGCGACCCCGTTTCTGCTGGTGAATTCATGAGGGTTTACAACAAGAATTTAGACTTGGTAAAGGATGATACCCAGAAAGATATCGATGCTTATCTCAAACTTTTCATTAATTATCAATTAAAGCTTAAAGAAGCCAAACGCTTGGGTTATGATCAGGACGAACGCTACCTGAAAGAGTTTGAAACTTATAAGGCTCAATTGATAAAAAATTATGTATCGGACTCCAAAGTGACGGAGGCTTTAATTAAGGAAGCGTATGAGCGAATGCAAACAGATATTAAAGCCTCGCACATTTTGATTCGTTTGGATGAGAATGTGACAGACACTTTAAAAGTCTATCAAGATGTAATGGCTTTAAGAAATCGGGTTCAGAATGAAGGTTTTGACAAGGTAAGAGCTGAGGTTCACGATGGTCAAAACATATTTGCTGAAGAGCTGGGCTATTTTTCGGCCTTCAAAATGGTATATGAATTTGAGACTGCAGCCTATGATACTGAAGTAGGTGCCATTTCGATGCCCTTTCGCAGCCAATTCGGGTATCATATTGTGCAGGTTGAGGATAAGCGTCCATCCTTAGGTGAAGTGACCGTAGCACACATCATGGTCAACAGTACAGAAAATGATTCTTTAAATGAAGCTGAAACCCGCATTCACGAAATTTATAGAAAAATTAAACAAGGTGAGGCATTTGCAGCCTTAGCCAAGCAGTTTTCTGATGATAAAAGTACGTCTGAGCTCGGTGGCGAGTTGTCGCCCTTTACTGGCGGACAGCTGGGTTCTCCTGAATTTGAGTCGGTCGCCTTTAGCCTAACCACTGTTGGCGAAGTATCCCAACCTTTTAAAACCAATTATGGCTGGCATATTGTAAAGTTGTTGGACAAGAGCGATGTACCAACCTATGAGGAAGCGAAACCCGAGATTGAGAATAAAATTAAACGCGACTCGCGTTCCAAGATCATCAATTCCACTTTAGCCAATGATTTGCGAGCGAAGTACAGCATCTCGGTCAATCCGAAAGCGAAAGCTTATTTTGAATCCATCCTTAATGCTAATTTTTTCGCGCGCTCTTGGGAATTGCCTAAGCATTTCGAAAAACATAAAACGCTGTTGACCATAGAGCAAGATACCCTGACTTATGAAGCATTTGGAAACAGGTTACTACGCATTCAACAGGTTTATGCAGGCAAAACATTGCCATTGAAAACAGTCGTTGAAAAGGAATACTTGGGCTTTGAAGAGGATGCTATTTTACAATACCATGAGGACCATTTAGAATTTGAAAACGAAGAATTTGGTTATATTTTGAAAGAATATAGAGACGGCTTATTGCTTTTTGAGCTGATGGAAAAAGAAGTTTGGAATGCCGCCGCCAAAGATACACTTGGACTGCGGAAACACTACAACACGCATAGCGACGCTTATTTCTGGGAAGAGAGGATGCAGGTTGAAATTGCTACAGCCGCAAAAGAAAAGGATATTAAAACGGTTCAAAAACTATGGAAAAAGGGACTGTCGATGGAAGGAATTAACCAACAACTCAATACAAATTCCGCACAAAAAGTTATCTTTACGGAAGGTATTAAACCGCTAGACTATCACGCGTTTCCAAAGGATATTTCGCTCAAGAAAGGATTTTCTAAAGTGTATTTTAACAATGACGCCTATCATTTGGTAAAGGTGATCGCGTCGCTTCCAAAAACACAAAAAACCTTTGATGAAGCTAAAGGGCAAATCATTAGTGACTATCAAACTATTTTGGAGCAGCAGTGGTTAGAAACCCTTAAAGAGCGTTATACAGTTGACATAAATACTGAGGTTTTGCACGATGTAAAATCCCAGCTCAGGATCTCAAAATAAAAATAAAAATTGATTAAGAACGTTTTTTTAGTAGTACTGTTGAGTTATTTTCTGGTTTCCTGTGATCTTTTCAGACCAACCGATGACCGGACACCGATTGCCAGAGTTGGAGAGTTTTATCTTTACGAAGATGATGTTAAAGATTTGGTGGTAGAGGGGACTTCCTTTGAAGATAGTACACTTTTGGTTAATGGTTACATCACGCGTTGGGCAACCCAATTGCTATTGGTTGATGGGGCAAAAAGAAACCTGCCTGAAGAGTTGCAGGAAGAATATCAAAAACTGGTCAATCAATATCAAAATGACCTCTACACCAAGGCCTATGTGGAGGCCTTAGTGAAACGTAGTATTGATACTTCGGTCACTAATATGGAGGCTCAAAAAGTGTACGAAAGCAATAAGGAATCTTTTAAGCTGAACGAAGAACTGATCAAACTGAGGTACATCAATATACTTCAAAACGCCTTAAACAAGGACGAGATTGAAAAACGGTTCAAACGGTTCAACGCCAAGGATAAGCGCTTTCTCGATTCTCTGCACGTTCAATTCAAATCCTATTCCTTAAATGATTCCGTCTGGATCAAGGCGGCACAGGTGGTTCAGAAAATTCCTGTAGTGAATTCTGACAACAAAAAAGAACTGTTAAAAAAATCTAATTTTATACAGCTCAAAGATTCAATAGGACTATATTTGATCCAAATTAATGAGGTCCTACAACAAAATGATTATGCACCCTTAGAATACGTTAAACCGACGGTAAAACAAATCATAATCAATCGTAGAAAATTAGAACTCATCAAGCAATTCGAAAAAGATATTACAAGAGATGCCATTAAAAACAACCAATTTGAAATTTACAACTAAACTTAGGGTCGCCTTCACATTAGCTGTCCTATTATCCTATACCTTTAGTTCTGCCCAAGAAATCATTCAAGACTCGATTGTAGCACCAAAAGTTGAAGCAGCACCTTCTACTCAAGAGCGTGTTAAAATTGATGGTGTTGTGGCGGTCGTTGGAGATTATATCATTCTAGATTCTGATCTCGACAAACAATTTGCCCAATTGGAAGCTTCCGGTGTTTCTAAGTCTGATTTGCCTAACCGCTGCCAGTTATTCGGAAAATTATTGGAAGATAAATTGTATGCGCACCATGCCATTCAAGATAGTATTGTGGTAAATGATATTGAGGTGCGTTCTCAAATTGACCAACAATTCAATTATATTTTGGAGCAAATGGACGGCAATCTCGCTAATATGCTGAAGTTTTATAACAAGGATACCGAAAAAAGTTTGCGTGACGAAATGTTCGAAATCAACAAGAGTCAGCAACTGGCAGCGCGAATGAAAGAGAAAATTGTAGCTGATATTGAAGTGACTCCTGAAGAAGTGAGACAGTATTTTAATGAAATCCCAAAAGAAGAACGTCCATTTTTTGGAACAGAACTTAAAGTGGCCCAAATTGTGGTCATCCCAAAAATAGCGCAAGCAGAAAAACAAAAAGTTATTGACCGTTTAAAAGAATTTAAAGCAGATGTTGTAGAACGTGGTGCAAGTTTCACTTCAAAAGTGGTCCTGTACACAGATGATGTTCAATCTCGTAAAACAGGAGGTTTATATACCTTAAACAGAAAACGTCCGCAAATGGTGAAAGAATTCAGAGATGTTGCTTTTTCAATGCAGGAAGGTGAAATTTCAGAGCCCTTTGAAACCGATTTTGGTTACCATATTATTTACTTAGAAAAAATTAGAGGTCAAGAATATGATGTGCGTCACATTTTATTGAGACCTGAAGTAACTACTGCAGCAATTAAAGAAGCTAAAGATAAGATTGAATTGGTGCGGAAACGAATTATCGATAAAGAAATCACCTTTGCCCAAGCGGCAAGAGAATTCAGTGATGAAGATGAAACCCGTAATGATGGTGGGCAGTTGATCAATCCGAGAACTCAAGATTACAGTTTTGAGCTGACCAAGATGGATCCAGAATTATACACGCAAATTCAGGATTTAAAGGATAATGAAATCACGCCAGTCCTTCAGGATGAAGACCGTGTAAACTCTATTAAATTTAAATTGATGACCGTTACAGATCGCGTTAACGAGCATGAAGCCGATTTTTCTAAAGATTATCTAAAAATCAAAAATTTAACAGAACAGGATAAACAGTTTAAAGCAATTGAGAAATGGGTCAATGAGAAAATCATGGATACCTATATTAATATCAATGGCGATTATAGAGATTGTGATTTCCAAAGTAACTGGTTGAAAAAGTAATAATGATATGTCAGATGTTGCTGCCGTAGAACAATTTGTTAAAAAATACAAAGCCCTAAAAAGTGAAGTAGCAAAAGTAATCGTAGGTCAGGATGAGGTTGTGAACCAAATCTTGATTTCAATTTTTTCTGGCGGACATGCTCTTTTAATTGGTGTTCCCGGATTAGCAAAGACCTTAATGGTCAATACCATTGCCCAGGCCTTAGGTCTCGATTTTAAGCGCATCCAGTTTACGCCAGATTTAATGCCGAGTGACATTCTTGGCAGTGAAATATTAGACGAAAACCGCCAATTCAAGTTCATTAAAGGGCCAATTTTCGGAAATATTATTCTTGCGGATGAGATTAACAGAACCCCTCCTAAAACACAGGCTGCGTTGTTGGAAGCCATGCAAGAGCGCTCAGTAACCGTTGCAGGACATCATTACCAATTAAGCTTACCGTATTTTGTATTAGCCTCTCAGAACCCAATTGAGCAGGAGGGAACCTACCCGTTGCCTGAAGCGCAATTAGATCGTTTTATGTTTGCCATTACCTTAGCATATCCCTCTTTCGCAGAAGAAGTTCAAGTTGTGAAATCGACCACCACTGATATTAAAACCACCGTTAACCCCTTATTTACCGCTCAAGAAATTACTGATTTTCAGAATTTGATTCGCCGTATTCCGGTCGCTGACAATGTGATTGAATATGCGGTAACCATGGTAGGCAAAACCCGACCAAAAGAAGCGACCGCTTCCAATTTGGTCAAAGAGTTTGTCGATTGGGGAGCGGGGCCGAGAGCGTCTCAAAACTTAATTCTGGCGGCTAAAACTCACGCCGCAATTCGCGGTAAATTTTCACCCGATATTGAAGATGTGCGCGCGGTTGCCAATGGTATTCTTCGCCACAGAATCATCAAAAATTACAAGGCTGAAGCCGAGGGAGTTAGTGACGAGCAGATTATAGAGAGCTTATTTTAGAACAACTTCTAGATTGCACTTAAATTTGCTTGCGCGCATTTCTTAGGAATTGTTCATTATACATTTCAGAAAATCACACAATTTTTAAATTGTATTTTGGGGTCTCTCTTGGTGATTTTAGCAATTTGGTATTTTATCCATAGTGATTTTATGAATTATCCAATTATATACTTAATTAGTCGATATTTATTGAATTTTATGCAACGCTTTTTTGATTTGGCTACTTATTTTTAAAAGTCTTCTAAATTTTGTAAATTTGCACACCTCGAGATCTCGAGCACTAAATAAACAACAACCTTAAAATATACTCTATGGCATTTGATATTGACATGATTAAAAAAGTTTACAAAACTATGCCTGAACGTGTGGATAAAGCGCGTCAAATAGTTAGTAAACCACTTACATTATCTGAAAAGATTTTATACGCTCACTTGTGGGACGGCCAACCGACCACAGCATTTAGAAGAGGCAAGGATTATGTGGATTTTGCTCCAGATAGAATTGCGTGTCAAGATGCGACCGCTCAGATGGCTTTGTTACAATTTATGCAAGCTGGGAAACCTAAAGTAGCTGTGCCTACAACGGTACATTGTGATCACTTGATTCAAGCCAAACAGGGAGCAGTGCCTGATTTGAAACGTGCTAACGAAACAAGTAGTGAGGTTTTTGACTTTTTAGCGTCAGTATCTAATAAATACGGTATCGGTTTCTGGAAACCAGGAGCAGGGATTATTCACCAAGTAGTTTTAGAAAATTATGCGTTCCCTGGCGGAATGATGATTGGTACCGATTCGCACACTGTTAACGCAGGTGGTTTAGGAATGGTAGCCATTGGTGTTGGTGGCGCAGATGCCGTTGACGTGATGGCAGGAATGGCTTGGGAGTTAAAATTCCCTAAACTTATCGGTGTTAAATTAACAGGAAGTCTTAGTGGGTGGACCGCATCAAAAGACGTGATTTTAAAAGTGGCTGGTATCTTAACCGTGAAAGGTGGTACTGGAGCAATTGTTGAGTATTTCGGACCTGGTGCAAAAAATCTGTCGTGTACAGGTAAAGGTACCATTTGTAATATGGGTGCTGAAATTGGAGCAACCACTTCAACTTTTGGTTATGACGACTCTATGGAGCGTTTCTTAAGAGCGACTGATCGTTCAGAGATTGCTGATGAAGCGAACAAAATTCGTGAGTACCTTACTGGAGATCCTGAAGTTTACGAAAACCCAGAACAGTATTTTGACGAAGTTATTGAAATTGATTTAGATACCTTACGTCCACACTTAAATGGTCCTTTTACGCCAGATTTAGCAACTCCAGTTGGAGAACTTGGTAAACTTGCGAGAGAAAAAGGTTGGCCAATTAAAGTGGATTGGGGATTGATCGGATCTTGTACCAACTCGTCTTATGAAGATTTAACACGTGCTGCGTCCATTGCAAAACAGGCCGTAGATAAAAAGATAGTTGCAAAAGCAGACTTTGGTATTAATCCAGGTTCAGAAACCATCCGTTTTACTGCAGAACGTGACGGTATCTTGAAGATTTTTGAAGATTTAAACGCCACTATTTTCACCAACGCTTGCGGCCCATGTATCGGTCAGTGGGATAGAAGTGATCTCAAAGGCGAAGAGAAAAATACAATTGTGCATTCCTTTAACCGTAACTTCTCAAAACGTGCTGATGGAAATCCAAATACCCATGCCTTTGTAGGTTCACCAGAAATGGTTGCTGCCATTGCAATTTCAGGTCGTTTGGATTTTGATCCGATGAATGATACACTGATCAATGAAGATGGTCTAGAAGTGAAATTGGATGCTCCACAAGGCATTGAATTACCACCAAGAGGATTTGATGTTGAAGATGCAGGATATGTTGAGCCAGTTGCAGATGGAAGTAATGTAGATGTATCAGTGAGTCCAACCTCAGAACGTTTACAATTATTAACCCCGTTTGAACCCATTGGAGGCTCTGTAAAAGGTGCTAAACTTTTAATAAAAGCATTTGGTAAGTGTACCACAGACCATATTTCTATGGCAGGACCATGGTTGCGTTATAGAGGGCATTTAGATAACATTTCTAATAATATGCTTATCGGAGCGGTCAACGCTTTTGGTATGAAAACGAACTTTGTTAAAAATCAATTGACAGGTGAGTACGGAGGTGTTCCTGATGTGGCTAGAGATTATAAAGCGAAAGGCATCTATTCTATAGTTGTTGGAGATCATAACTACGGTGAAGGATCTTCTCGTGAGCACGCGGCCATGGAGCCAAGACATTTAGGTGTCGCGGCGGTATTGGTAAAATCGTTTGCCCGTATCCACGAAACAAACCTTAAAAAACAAGGAATGTTAGGATTGACCTTCGCTAATGAAAGTGATTATGATTTAATACAAGAAGATGATACTATCAATTTCTTAGATTTAGATCAATTCGCTCCAGAGAAGCCTCTAACATTAGAGTTTGTACACGCTGATGGCACTAAAGATGTCATCGTTGCAAACCATACCTATAACCAATCTCAAATTGATTGGTATAATGAAGGTTCTGCTTTAAACTTGATAAAAAGAGAGAATGCGTCTTAAGTTAAGACCATAAATAATTTTATAAAAACTCCTGATAGCCATCGGGAGTTTTTTTTTAAGCCTATGAAAATTTCAAAAAGTCAGTGTAATAATATTATTTTTTTGGGTATCATTTTAATCATGATCATTCCACAAACCCGACAACCCATACAAGTGTTCTTACAAAAAGGTTTGGCCATGTTCAGTCCGTCCATTGTGGATGAAGAAGACCGCATTACCTTAAAGGATTACAATTGGCAATTGGTAGATGAACACGGTATGCGTTACGATTTTAATGAGGCTAAAGGCAAAGTTGTTTTTATCAACTTTTGGGCCACGTGGTGTCCGCCATGCATTGCTGAAATGCCAAGTATGGAAAAGCTCTATCAAGATTATAAAGATGATGTGGTATTTCTATTTGTGTCTAGCGAGCAGCAAGAAGTCATTTCAAAATTTAAGCAGAAAAATGCCTACGACTTTTTAGTGCATGCCTCCATTACTGCAAATCCAGTACAGTTGGAGACTTCAGCCATTCCGAGAACCTTCGTCATTGATCAGCAAGGAGATATACTTATTGATAAAACGGGCGCTGCAGATTGGAATAGTAAAAAGGTCAGAGGGTTGCTGGATGAACTTTTAAAACTTAAATAGCACTTTAAAGAAGGCCTTGATAAATGCCATTGAAAACAGGGATTTCATGATGGCGAGATCTTCAGAAAAAGATGTTTCTTCATCCAAAAACCGAAACATGGTTTGGATGGTGTTTTTGGAATAAAAACGTTCAAAAATCCAGACGCCGTTTTCGTTTTCATCGTGGAGCACTTTAAGAAAAATCTTGTCGTAGAATTTATATTTCCATTTGAATAGTCGGTCTGATGGCGCATGGCCAGCTTTTATATTGGCAATCAGCTTGGCGACGTTTTTTTCCGTATGCTTAAAGGAGTAGCCCGTTGAGCCTTTAACCCATCCGGCGCCGGTGCCAATTTTTGTGACATTTTTAGTGTGATACTTCCAAAAAGGGAAATCCGTCATCGGGATATTGCCCACTTCCGTTTCGACAATTCTGAAGTTTTCAAGCTTATATTCTTCTAAAAGATAGCGTTTTAAAAACGCTTCGTAAACTTCCGATGCTACAGTAAACGGCGTAAAAAAAGTATATTCCACGAGCGCTTTTGTTTCAGAAAACGGAAGCAGATAAATGAAGCTAGTCGAATCTTTATATTGAAATCGGTAGTCCATCATGGTGAAAGCTTCCGGATTAAATTGAGGTGTATCCGTTTCAATAACCCAACCTTTAAAATGTTGGTGAATCAAAGTGTGATCAGCCTTGGCATCAAAAAATTCCTTCGGAACTCTACTGTCAAAAATATGAGTCGCGGTATAGGTCTGTTTTTTTCCAATAACTTGAGAGGTGATACCTTCTTGAAGGTCTTCAACCGAATCTACTATAAATTTGATATTGGAATGCGTTGCCAGTTGTGATTTCGCGGCCTTATAAAACTCGAGAGATCGAATGGTTTTATAATTATACTCTAGAAGGGGAATGTTTAAAGAGATTCCTGGCGATACAAATTGTGCGGTGTGCCAAGTTTGTTCCACAATGGCATCCCATTTGCCAGCCCCTATCTCCCAAAAGCTCCAGGTTTTATCGTTAATATCTTTTAGGGAAGGATCAATGAGTCCAATAGTGTAGGACTTGAAAAATGGATCTTTAGATAGTTCTAGGGCCAACTGCAACCCAGCAAGACCATTTCCAATGATAATATAATCAAAAGACAAATTGTCTTGCACCATGATAACCTGACTAAACTGTTTATTTCTTGAAGTATTTAAACGGCACTACCAACATCCCGAAGCATTCCCCATCTTCCTTACCTAAATGCTTATGATGCATTTTATGCGCACGACGTACGCCTTTTGCGTACCAATTATTGGCGTTTCTGAAGATTTTAAAGCGTTGGTGAATAAAGATGTCGTGCACCGTAAAATAAGCGATGCCGTAAGCTAGAATTCCTAGACCTAATGGCAGACAATACCAAACGTCTTCATAGCTCCATAAATAGAAACAGGTCATGCTGATCACCGCATAGAAGATGAAAAAAGCATCATTACGCTCAAACCAACTTTTATGATCTTTATGGTGGTGGTCCTTATGAAGACTCCATAAAAAACCGTGCATGATGTACTTATGGGTAAACCACGCGTTAAATTCCATGATGGCAAACGTGCCAAAAAATATTAGTATCCAAAGGAAAATTTGCATGTCTAAACTTACATTAAATTGAGTTGATATTTTACATAACTTCGGGTTAAAAGTTCAAACTTTTTGTAGTTGGGCACCCTAATTCTGGTCGATTTAATATCCAACGCAGGTGTATTCTTTAGTTTCTTGAGAAGTTGGTTGTAATATCTATAAGCCATAAATACACCGAATTTAGCTTCAATTGGCAATTCCTTGATGCCTTTTAATCCCAAAGCGAAATCATGCTCAATATCATCAATGATGGCCTTTTTAGAGATTTCATCCAAATGGTTCAAATTGGTGTTCGGAAAATAGGTGCGGCTTAAATCTTCATAATCGGCTTTAAGATCCCGTAAAAAGTTGACTTTCTGAAAGGCGGAGCCTAAACTCATCGCACTCTCTTTTAAAGTCTCGTATTGGTGAGGATCGCCTTTTACAAAAACTTTTAAACACATTAAGCCCACCACATCAGCGGAGCCGTAGATATACATCTTATAATCGGCTTCCGTTAAGTAGTCGCTTTTGTGCAAATCTAAGCGCATGCTTTTCATAAAAGAATCTACGAGATGCTTGTCTATATTGAACTTGTGATAGGTTTCCTGAAACGCATTAAGAATGGGATTCAAGCTTATTTTTTGCACCAGGGCTAATTGTAAATCTTCCTCAAAACGATCAAATAAGGATTGCTTATCATAGTCATGAAAGGAATCGACAATCTCGTCAGCAAAACGCACGAAGCCATAGATATTGTAAATATCCTGTCGGATGCTATTGGCCAGCATCTTGGTAGCAAGAGAAAAAGACGTGCTGTAAGAGTTGGTCACGGCCTTACTACATCGATGAGAAACGGTATCAAATAGCTGTTTCATAATTTTTGAGGGTATGATGTTTCTTAATAAGCTCTGAAACCAATTTACCAGAAATTAGTGATGGCGGCACTCCGGGTCCTGGCACGGTTAATTGTCCCGTAAAATAAAGATTCTTTACTTTTTTACTTTTTAATTTAGGTCTTAAAAAAGCGGTTTGGAACAGTGTATTTGCCATTCCGTAAGCATTGCCTTTATAAGAATTGTAATCTTGAATAAAGTCATTGACGCAAAAAGACTCTTTAAATATAATATTTTTTCCCACACTTTGCGAGGTTAAGTTCTCAAACCGTGCAATAATCTTGTCAAAGTAAAGGGCTCTTAATGCTGGAGTATCTTCTAATCCGGGAGCTAGCGGAATTAAAAATATTCCGGCTTCCTGACCTTCAGGCGCCACGCTCTGATCAGTTAAAGATGGGAAACTGGCGTAAAATAAAGGGTCTTTGGGCCATTGTGGCGTATCATATATTTCTTTGGCGTGCGCTTCAAAATCGACGTCAAAAAATAAAGTATGATGATTAACGTTGATTAATTTCTTGTCAAAGCCCACATAAAATAAGAGCGAAGAGGGCGCAAAAACCTTCTTTTCCCAATAGGTTTCAGAATATTGGCGATAAGAGGGTTCTAATAATGTTTCGGTGTGATGGTAATCAGCACCACTTAAAACGATGTCAAATGGAAGTTTTTCGCCATTTGAGGTAATGCTCGTGGCGTTTCCCTCAGCTACGCTGATATTATCCACGGTTTGTTCTGTTTTAATGGTGACACCTACACCCAGTGCCAACTGTTTCATAGCTAAAATAACTTGATACATACCTTTTTTAGGATGAAAGGTCCCAATTCCAAAATCGGCATAATTCATAAAACTGTAAAAGGAAGGTGTGTTATCTGGTTTTGCGCCTAAAAAGAGCACTGGGAATTCCAAAATTTTAGCCAAGCGTTCATTTTTGAATTCTTTACGTACATCTTTTTTAATCGTACTAAAAAACTGATCTAATTTTTTGATAGTCACCGGCGTCATCAATTCAAACGGTGTGATACCTGGCCTGTATACTAAATCTTTGATGGCAACTTCATAATTGTGTTGCGCATTGGCAATGAATTTCCTCAGTTTTTGAGAGCTTCCCGGTTCTTCGTGTTCAAAAGTTTCACAAATTTTTTCTAAAGTATCTTCAATGGTTATATAATCGTCTTTAGCGAAATACACACTATAAGCAGGATTCAATTTTTCGAGCTGATAGTAATCAGAAGGCTGCTTGCCAAAGTCCGCAAAAAAACGCTCAAAGACATCAGGCATCCAATACCAGGTTGGGCCGATGTCAAACGTAAAGCCCTCCTTTTTTAGCTGTCTAGCGCGACCTCCGATTGTCTTATTCTTTTCAAAAATGGTCACGTCGTAGCCATCTTTCGCAAGATAGCAAGCTGCAGAAAGTGCAGAGAAACCAGAACCAATAATAGCAACACGATTTTTCATTGTTTAACAAATGTAGTTAAAAGTTAAACAAAAAGCAATTTTAATAACATTAAATCGTTGCTACTAAGCTGCCAATTGTTTCAAAAGGGGTAATGGATTTCGGTAAGTTTTGGGAATCAATATATTGAGTCATCTGCCCAAGTACCCATAATTGGTTGCTGTTTCCCGTCAAGAGTTCAGATTCAAATTCTGCTAAATAGTTTGCCAAGTCTGCTCTTTCAGGTTTGATGGTGAAATAGGAAAGGAAGGTAATGTTTTTATAATAGGGAAGAATGTCCCTTAAACTGCTAATCGGGACGCTGGAGCCCAAAAAAATGGAGCGGTGACCTCGCGCAACGAGTTCATAATTAACAAACATTAACCCAATCTCGTGAATTTCATTATCCGGCAGAAAAAGCACAAAGGCGTTGTCGTGGTCAATTTTGTTTTGGGATTGTAACAATTCCGTATTGATCAAAATCTTTTGACGGAGCAGCGACGAGATGAAATGTTCATGGGCAGGGGTAATCGTGTCCGTTTGCCATAGGGTACCAATTTCTGAAAGTAAGGGCAAAAACAATTCATAAAAGATCTCAGAAAATGATTTTGTTTTGATCAGCGCATTATAGGTTTCATAGAACAGCTCCTGATCAAAGTCTAACATCGCCAATTTAAAGGTATTGATGGCGTGATTTTTAAGATGTCCTTTGCTGGCCAATTCCCGCACCTGTTGGTGCATATCTTGAGTAGATAAGGAGGCAATTTTTGAAATTTTATGTCCGTTATTATTAAGGAAGCTGATGTTCAACAACTTCTTTAAATGTCCTAAATTGTAGAATCTAATGTTGGTGTCCGTGCGTTCTGGTTCGAGCAGTTGGTAGCGCTTTTCCCAAATTCTGATGGTGTGTGCCTTTATTCCTGTAAGGTGTTCTAAATCCTTTATACTGAATATGGTCTTAATATTGTTCATTCTTTTATCAAAAGTATGAAACAAAATTACACTAAATTATTACAAGTTGTTAAAGAATGTAGGTTTTAAACGGATGGCGTTGAAAATACTGAAGAAATCAGAAGCGTTGATGAAGTAGTCTGCTTTATAGTGCGCACGAGAAGACTCGAACTTCCACGATCTAAGCGATCACCAGCCCCTCAAGCTGGCGCGTCTACCAATTCCGCCACGTGCGCATTAAATATAAGTCAGAAGATGTTAAACTGAATAATGGTATTCAATTTTGAAATCTTGTTTGGTAATCAAGACAAATCCTCTAGGACTTTAGCGCTGCAAATATAAAAAATCAAATATTTTTATATGGAAATTTTCAATTTACTTTTTAGCAAATCCCGTTTATTTCTAGCTTTAAAATATCCGTAAATAAACAGTCTAAGCTTAAATGTTCAAACTTAGCACGTTAAGGAATGTGTTTTAAGATGGTCACTCATATTAATATTCAGTACAACTTGTGATAACGCTACAAAAAATACGAATTGCAATCATTCGCCAAGAAGGGATGTCTTAAATTCTATCGTTAAAATGAATCCACCTTTTTAAAGGAGGAATTTGAGTGGTGCAGAACAGCAATAAGAAGGTTGCACTTACAAATTATCTAAAAAAAACACTATGAAATCAGTTTGGAATGGCACCGTAAGTTTTGGCCTTGTATCAATCCCCATCAAAATGTATTCAGCTTCTGAAAGTCGAAACTTAGATTTGGACATGCTCGATAAACACGACCACGCCCGCATCAGGTATAAGCGGGTTAATGAAGATACCGGAGAAGAAGTGGTGTGGAAGGATATTGTAAAAGGTTTTAAAAAGGATGATGCGTACGTCATTTTGGAGAAAGAAGACTTTGAAAATGCCAATGTCAAGAAAAGTAAGACCATCGATATTGAGGAATTTGTTGAAGAGACCGAAGTGGCGGACATGCTTTTTAAAAATCCCTACTATCTCGAACCTCAAAAAGAGGGCGGTAAGGCCTATAACTTATTGCGCGATGCCCTTAAAAAAACCGGTAAATTAGGTGTTGCTACGTTTGTGATGCGTCAAAAGGAAAATCTATCGCTCATTGGGGTTTATAAAAATGTGATTGTATTGCACGTCATTCGGTTTGCTGAAGAAATTCGCGATCCTAAAGACGTGAAAATTCCGAAAACAAAAACTTCGGATAAGGAAATTGCCATGGCCGAGGACTTGATTGAAAACTACACCGAAAAATTTAATTTCAAAAAATATAAGGATGTTTACAACAGCCAATTGCTCAAAATAATCGAGTCGAAGGCTTCTGGTAAAACTGTCAAGGTGGAGAAAACGAAGAGCGAACCTACTGCAGCCAAAGATTTAATGGCCAAATTAAAAGCGAGTTTAGACCAACGTAAAAAGAAAGCCTCTTAAAATATGGGGCTGGAAGACTACCGGAAGAAACGCAATTTCAAGGACACTCCTGAACCCAAAGATGTCCGGAATGACGAGGACAAGTACCGGTTTGTCATTCAACGGCACCGTGCCAGCCATTTGCATTACGACTTGCGTTTGGAAATGGAAGGGGTGCTAAAAAGTTGGGCAGTTCCGAAGGGGCCTTCTATGAATCCGAAAGACAAGCGTCTAGCCGTACATACGGAAGACCATCCCGTGGCCTATCTCACTTTTGAGGGCATTATTCCTAAAGGGAATTACGGCGCCGGTAAAATGACATTATGGGATTCTGGGGTTTATGAGAATCTGTATAAAGCTCGAGATCTCGGTTCAGATTATGCCGACGGGAAATTAAAACTCATTTTTCACGGCGAAAAATTGCAGGGCATTTTTACTTTGGTGCGTTCGTCTTCCATGAATAAAAAGGAGCAATGGTTGCTCATCAAACACGACGATCAATTTGCGACACCACTGGATTACGATGCCGAAGACTTTAATTTAGAGGTATTTTCTACCGAGGCTTCAACACCGCCTGCACAACTTAATTTAAAGTCCGTGGTCAAACCGATGCTAGCATCGCCGGGCACCAAAATTTTTAACGATAAAAATTGGATTTATGAACTGAAATACGATGGCTATCGCGCGGTATCCACCATTACAAATGGCACAGTCGAATTGTATTCTCGAAATGGTATTTCGTTAAACGAAAAATTTAAAATCATTCACGAACAATTGGAGCATTTGGAGCACACGGCCATCTTGGACGGTGAAATTGTGGTTTTGGACCAAACCGGCTTGCCCCAATTTAATGCTCTACAAAACTATGATGCTGAGCACACGGAAGGTAGCTTGGTCTATTATATTTTCGATTTGCTGCATCTTAACGGGCACGACACCATAAATCTGCCGTTGTTAGATCGGAAAGAGTTGTTAAAGGAGTTGTTGCCCGACTTGCCGCATATCCAGTATTGCGATCATGTGGAAGCTATGGGCATTACGGTGTACGAGCAGGCTATCAATTTGGGTATGGAAGGGGTTATTGCCAAAAAAGCCGATTCAACTTATGAGATCAATGTGCGTTCTTCTAATTGGTTAAAATTCAAAAAAATTGAAAATACGGAAACCATCATTTGTGGTTACACGCAGTCTACCACCATATCCCGGAAATTTGCTTCCCTAATTTTAGGAATGGTGGAAGATGATGAACTTGTATATGTAGGTACTTGTGGTTCTGGGTTTTCAGAAGCTCAAATTTCTGAGCTTTACAACAAGTTTAAGGTATTAGAAACCGACACCCCAGTATTTGATATTGGTAAACATCTTAAAGGACGTGAGGCAGTTTGGTTGATACCTAAATTAGTGTGTGAGGTCAAATTTTCAGAATGGACACCGTCCAAAGTGATGCGACATCCTGTTTTTTTAAGAATGCGGGAAGATAAAACCATTGCGTTTGATAATCTTATAAATGAAACCCCAGCGCCTAAAAAACAGAAGTCCTCTCACTCCGAATTTTCGTTGGAAATTGACGCGGTAGCGGTTCAAATTACCAATCCCGATAAATTATACTGGCCCAATCCGCCGTTGACAAAATATGATCTGCTGGATTACTATATTAAAATGTCCGAATATATATTGCCCTACCTCAAAGACCGTCCGGAAAGTCTGCATCGGCATCCCAACGGGATTTTAGGGGATTCCTTCTATCAGAAAGACCACGCGAATTTACCGGCCTGGATTGAAACCATCGAAATTGCTTCGAAATCTTCCGCTAAGGATATTAATTACCTGTTATGTCAAAATCGGGCTACTTTACTTTATATGAATAATTTAGGCTGTATCGAATTACATCCCTGGCATTCCACCATCTATCAGTTAAATTATCCGGATTATGCTATCCTTGATTTAGATCCGTCAACCGAAAACAGCTTTGAAGAGGTCGTTGAAACGGCTTTAACGGTCAAACAAGTTTTAGATCGGGCCAAAATTAAGGGATTCTGTAAAACCTCAGGTGCTTCTGGACTTCATATCTATATACCCATGGGAGCGTTGTATACGTATGAGGAAGCACGGGATTTTACAAAATTGCTGTGTGTATATGTCAACGAGGTCTTACCCGAACTAACAACCCTAGAGCGCTCATTAAAAAAACGCGGCCCAAAAATCTACTTGGATTATTTACAGAATAGGAAGGGCCAAACCATAGCATCGGCGTATAGCGTGCGTCCTCAAAAATTAGCCACCGTATCCACACCTTTAAAATGGTCTGAAGTAAAGTCAGGGCTAAAAATTCAAGATTACAATATGCAAACTGTACCAGATCGGTTGGCAACAACTAAAGATGTATTTAAAGGTGTATTGGGAAAAGGGATTGATATGGAACAGGCGATAAATAATCTTATGGAATCTTAAAAATGTATTTTTTGAGCGCTAATTAAATTTTTTGGGATACTATCTTAATCTACTTATTAGGTAATTTTAATTAGAACTTTAAAATGAACTTAAAATGAGCACTCAAGACAAAAATCAAAAGAAAGACGCGCCTAAAAAGTCGGATCAAAAATCGGATCAAAAAAACGACCCAAAAAAAGCGCCAGCTAGTGGAAAAACATCAGCTGCAAAGAAAAAGTAAATTCATTTATTTTTTAAATTGATAAGAACTCCAGGTCAATGCATGATCTGGAGTTCTTGTTTTAATATCCATATTCTATTAAAGCTAATGTTTGTTCCAAATGAGAAAACACATGAGATCATTGGGGTGTATTTTTGTAGTAAACTAAAAATCAGATATTATGAACTTTCAGCGCCAATTAATTCTAGTAAGCTTAATGACCTTGGTTATGTCCTGTGATTTTGGAAAAAACAATTCACCAGATCATAGTACCGAAGGTAGAACAGTTCCAGAAAACGAGGAAATTACCAATACTACAAACTATAAAAAGACAGGAAACTTCGACGCTATGGATGAAGTGTCCGTTGGTAATGATAAAATCACGGATAGTTTAAATGAAAATTGGAATTTGGATAATCCTAAACGTCGAAAAAACTTATATTCTCGATTTAATATGACTCAAGATCAAATTAACCGCTACGAGAATGCAATCAGAGAGTGGAAGGAATCGCAAAAGGACGATGCATACAAACTTTTGTCCGCCAATGAAAAAATAAAGGAAGAGAATCGAATTTTGAAAAATATTCTTGATGATTCCCAGTACGAACAATATAAGCAATGGTCTAAAGCAAACGATTTAAGAAATTAACAGTAGCGTTACATTTAAAAATCATTGTTGTCCGATAAAGAATCAAGACCGCTGCGCTGTTAGAATAAAGAATTAAGACTTGTTTGCAACTAACTGACAAACAACGATCATTTAAATTAAAATCGCACATTCCCTCCCAGTAGAAACATTTTCTAAAATGCAAGGTCTCATTTCGGAAATCTTCTAATGTCCCTTGCTTTAAATGAGTTTGTTAATTTATTATTTATTTTTATCGGACACTAATGTTTAAAAATAAACTCTTATCTTCATAAGGGTTTTTTTTGTCTCACACTGAGAACGTTAATGCGTTATATTTTACATTAATAAAGATAATGATAGTCCTAAATATTCTGCAAATTTGTTACCCCGATTGAATTAAAAAACCTAAAACATTTTTGCTATGAATGATTTATATAGTTTTGAGATTCGTGATGGTCTGACTAAAAATGACCGTTATTTTAAGGGGTTTGTTGAAAAACAAAAGCTTACAGGAAAGCTGGAATATTATACTTTTCAACTGAAATGTTATCAAAATTTAAGGATCAATTTAGAGACTGAAAAAGAATCATCCGTTTTTTTGTGCGTTAATTTGGCTTTGTCCTCCAGCTTACGATTAAGCTGTGATGGCAAATTGTTGACCGTTCCCTCTTTTTCCAGCATCCTTATTTCCTTTAAAAGTGCTGAAACCATAGGTTTTGATTGCGTAGCCGATAAAGCCTATGATTTTATGCTCTTAAAAATTGGGAAATCAGATTTAGATCAGGAACAAACGGAATTGCTGAATGTCTTACAAGATCAGGGGATGCTTTTAGATGAATTTCTTAATCCGAAATTATTAGTTCCCAACCTGGGGATATGCGAAATGGCTAGAACCTTAAAAAAGTTAGACAAGTCAGGCTGCGAGAATAAATTTATAGCAAAAGGCTACAGTAATATTCTATTTGGTTTAAAACTTAAAGAGCTTCTGGTGCAAGAGGGTACTTGTGTGAAATCAGCTTTTTTGCGAAAATTTGAAATCCAGCAGTTAGAAGTGCTTACCACTAAGATAAAAGCGAATCCGCAACAGCAGTATACCATAAAGGAATTGTGTAAACAAACTGGGCTATCGGTGTCCAAGCTCCAAGCGGGCTTTAAGGAAATGCACAATTGCACTGTGGCCATCTTCATCAGAAATATCCGTTTGGAAAAAGCTTTGGATATGTTGCGTAATACGGATCTTAATGTGTCAGAAATTGTGTATTCTGTAGGACTCACCAGTAGAAGTTATTTCTGTCGAATTTTCAAGAAACGCTTTAAATGTTCGCCAAAATCCTACCAGCAACAGTTACGCACGCCTTCTTCAATGGCTTCTTAATTAAAAATAAGTATTAAACTCATCATAGAAAGTAGTGTTTACATCTACAACTCTTTGTTTGACCTGCTCTTTTGGGTCAAGCTCAAATGTGCCATTTAAAATTAACTCCAAAACGTCATGTCCTGATAAATAGTACGCATAATTATGTTGGGCGATGAGTACAGGTTGGGAATGTTTAAGCTGGGCTTCTGGTGTTTTATTGCTGTGACTCAGTATGCCACAGGATAAAAAACCATCTTCCAAAACATTATAAATTCCCGCAAAGCAAAATATTTTATTATTCCGCAATGATGTATAGTAACTCTGCATACTTTTATTTACGACTTCTCCCGTAAAAAATCCCGTAGCAAGAATCAAACAGCGTCTATATTTTAAGGCATCGTATGGCCAGGTCCTTGGTGAAAGAGATTCGCATTCAATTTCCAAAGTATTGTAAATGGCCTGAAAACTTTTCCAACTATCGGTATAGCCCTCAGGTAAAAGTCCCCAAATACCGTATTGGATGTGGTGAGGCGCGTCATTGGTAACTAGGCACACCGTGGCTTCCTTCCTGCCGTTTATTATGGCTTTTGGTGTGTAGAGCTGCCCATAGTCAAATTTAGATTGAAGGTGGGATTCTATTTCTTCAAGAGAAGCAGTATTGGAAATTTTACTTATCATCCTATAAATTAAGATCATTTACTTAGAGTCGGATTGTTGTAAAAAACTATTTTTTAACCTTTCTCATCTCTTAATGCACTAGAAGCATTGCATTAAAAGTCTTTTTCAGAATTTTCAATGTTTGCGATTACTTTTTTAAGGGATAAGACACATATGGCTATTATGAATTATGTAATTTCATGAGTCTCGTTTAAACCCAATCACTATGAACAACATGGACAATGACAAATTAGAACCCAAATACGACTCTGGCTTGGAGGATCGATGGGAAACTATCCGAAAGGAGTATAGAAAAGAGTATCCCAATATTACGGATGAAGATGTGGACTATAGAACAGGTGAGTTTGATATGCTGGCCCAAAATATAGCCAGAAGAACCAATAGAAGTCGGGAAGAGGTATCAGAAGAAATAAGGAGTTGGCAATTATAAGAACCCCTAAAAAAACAAAATTTTAATACACACTTAAAAGATATATTATGATACAGAGTACTGATGAAAAAGAATTCAATCCAGAAAAAAACAAAGAAGTTAAAAAAGGACCATTGAAACCTGAACATAAAAATCAATATGGAGAGACTTCCGATAATAAGAAGGATCGAAATATGTCTGAACGGGTGAGGGGCGAAGAAGAATAGTGTCTTGGTGTTTTTTCCAACAGCGCTTTTGAGATTGAAATAAGGCTTCGGGAATTGAATTTTCAGGTTTGAATTTTTTGTAGTTATCTCTAATTCCTTTTTTGGTATGGTATGCTATCACTTGTTTATGCGGCTAATATTTGAATTTCTAAAATGTTGATATCACAAAGCATAGATTTTAATTGAGTCAACATCTGATGCTTAAGAGCAGTTTTAAAGCAGTGAATTATAGTAATTTTAATTAAAAGTAGCTGATCATCCTCAGCACAACTAATCTAAAAATAAAATTATGGCAGAAATTAAAATTGAAAAGAAAAAACCAGTATGGCCTTGGGTCATTCTCATTTTGGTTGTTTTAGGAATCATTGCTTACTTCGTCTATGCAAATGATGAAGATGTGAATGACGATTATGATGACGATATTATAAATGAGCAAGTAATGGATACGACCAATACGCAATCAACCTATGATCCGTACAACGCAGGGAGCTCCAGTTCGTCATACAATCAGTTTATGGCATATGATCAATCTATTGCGGATTCAACACGTGTTGCTGTAGATTCCTCCTATACCAAGAAGGCGTTTTCTAATCTTACCAAAGCAGTAGTGCAGAAGGCGGATGAAAACAACATTGAAGATTCGGAAGCTCTATCAGATTTAAGAGATTTTTCTTCCTTAATAACTTCTATTTCTACAACAACTAAGGATACTAAAGGATTTAAAAATTTTAAAACTGCAAGTGATAAAGTTGTTAAAGTGATGGAAGATATCCAGAAAAAAAGTTATCCATCTTTACAGACTCAAGTAGCTGATTTGAAAACAACTGCTGCAAAGATTGATGGTTCTGTAATGATGAACAAGCAACAAAATTCTCTGTATGCATTTTTAAGACAAAGCAGGGATGTATTACAAATGATGAACAACTAAAAACTTAAAATGATGGCAGAACACAATAAACACCTCTACTATATAAATGAATTATCTGATTATAAAATTTCAGATGGGTACCCAGATGTGAGAGGCTGGGATGTAAAAGACGTTGATAATCGCGTGATTGGAAAGGTTGATAATTTACTGGTCAATAAAGATGCCGAGCGCGTGGTCTATCTAGATGTTGAAGTTGATAAAAGTATCATCGACTCAAAATACGATCCATACGGACGTCCAAGTCAGGGAGACCTTCGGGAATTTGTAAATAAAGATGGCGAAAATCATATTATTGTACCGATAGGATTGGTAGATGTTAACCAGGACTCCAACTATATTTATACGGATATTATTGACCATCGCACGTTTGCTGAGACCAAGAGATACCGTAAAGGTGATGACATCAATAGAACTTATGAAAATCAAGTGTTAGGTTCTTATGAGCGCCGTCAGAAAATATACAAAGATACTGATGGATTAAATACCCATACTAACGATAATCGCTATGATGATGATCGTATTGTTGATGATAATCTCTTGGGTGATGATAGACGAGTGGATAACAGGAATCGCATTACCAATGATCGTGACAACGAGAAGCATCATCTAACCAATGAGGACCGATTTGTCGACAAGTCTCAGCGACGCGATGATGATTTTAAAATGGATGAGGATCGCCTTAGAAGAATTATTCGTGAGGAGATTAGAAAATACCATCACGATGAAAATAAGTTAAAAACTTACGGAACGGCGGAAGATTTTTATCAGTCAACTGACGACGCTAACACTTTATCCAATGACGAAAGTGAATTAAGACGTCGTAGAGAAAATAATGATGTCTATGATGATGACAATTTTTACGAACGTCGCGAGTTTGATGACCGACGTTTTAACAAACGTACTCCAGGGTTGTAGAGTTAGTCAGTACACGCTAGAGAAAAAAAAAGAGAATTTACGTTACGTAGATTCTCTTTTTTGATTTCTTTCCAACACCTTAAATTAGAGCTGTATTTTGAAAGTTGTTTTCAGAGCATGTTAATATCTGTATAAGGCATTTACTCTTGAGTTAGGATTGGGCATATCTTCCTTTTCCATTAAGTATACGGCACCTCCATTTAAGAAGGTTTGAATCGCAGCCAAATTCATTAACGAAATCGTAGTGCCATCATCGTCACCTTCCGTTACTTCGATGAGATCATCTTCTTTGCTGTAAGTTCCAAAAATATCTTCATTGTTTTCACAGAACAAAGCTTCTATTTGTCCGTTTATAGCAGCAGGTAAAATTTTACCTATGCCTATTGCGGTGGTTCCTTTGCCTTGCTGCTCCATAAATTTCGCTATATGTTCCTTACGCGGTTGGTCAAAAACAGGTTCCATACGTTCCCAAGCCAATTCGTGAATGTCAAACATATCTGAACTACTAAAATCGACAACAAGATTATCTTCCAACGTGTGCGAATAGGTGTTGACTTCTTTGTAGATATCGAAGAGTGGCGTTTGCGCAACAATTAGTAAAGGCATGCTCTCATCTTTAAAAATTTCTGCAAGGCCATCATTTATCGCCCTAAAATACTTTTTGATTTCATTTTTTCTTTTCCCCGTAGCTGCTTCCTGACCGTGGTACATTGCCTTACCAGATCCTGTAGCACCTGATCTGAATTGAAGGTTCTTTTCTTCATAGTCAAAGCCTACCCGATCTTGTTTCGTTTCCGGAATTAAATCTTCAATATCATATTCAGTGAAACTGTGTTTTGTACACTCGTATAATTTGACATCGTCTCTATTTAAAGATAATAGAAAGAAACTGCCGTCACCTGCAAACATTGGCATCAGTGGTTTGAGGTAAAACGCGTTCGAGACGTAATTATAGTCTTGAAAATATACGGGGAGGGTATACTTATGAAAAATATCATCGGCTACAAATAGTGCGAGACCGTCAGATTGCTCTCTCCAAAATGAACTGTCATCAATAAGTTTCTGAATGGGTTCTGTAAATTTAGAGATACTATCGGCATTCAACCCCTTTTCTTCTAATTTATGCTTCACGTCCTTCAATTGGTTTTTTAATGCTAAGGGATCTTCCTCTTGAAGCACCTTTTTGCCACCTCTGTGCGTGGGAATAAAAATGGAAATACAAATGTCTTGAGTGGTGTTGTGTAAATCAGTAATTTCCTTTTTCGTTATCAATGTCATATTCTTTTTTTTTAACGGTTAATACTATAAAAATCTACAAAATTGCATGTATATAAAAGTGTGAACTCGACTATTGTAAAATAATGAGCGTCAACGGATAAGATAAGTAATTTTTTTCAATTTACATAGCCAATTGACGGGAGAAGTGCTGGTTTTTAAATAGGACAACATACGAACTGTAATTGAGCTAAATTATGTTTAAATTAACCTCCGTTTTGAACATTAAGCAGCTATAAATTTAGTTTCCTATGAACCAACCTCCTGTCAGTAAAAAATCATCGCCTGTTTTTCCTTGGCTAATAATGCTTTTGATGTCCACAGTGACTTTTTTAGGCATCCTTTCGGAATTAATGCCTTCAGGCGTGTTGCCTCAAATGATGGCCGATTTAAACATCAGTGAGGTTCAAACCGGGAATCTGGTGGGTTACTACGCCATAGCCTCTGCCATTTTTGCCATCCCACTGATTTCCATGACCATGCGCTTTAATCGAAAATATCTATTGCTGATATTGTTGCTAGGCTTTGCCATCTCTAATATTGTCGCAGGACTGCTCCACGATCATAGTATAATTATTATTTTAAGAGTTTTTGGTGGCATCTGTGCGGGAGTGATGTGGCCCATGATTGCTGCTTACGGTATGCGCTTGGTAAGCGAAAAGGATCATGGCAAGGCCATTGCGGTAATAATGGCCGGAAATACGCTAGGCATCAGTATAGGAATGCCAGTGATGACTTCTATTGGTAATACGTATGGGTGGCGGACGGAATTTGTCGGATTAGGGGTGGTCATTTTTATAATTGCTATCATTAGTCTGTTCGGATTGCCATCCTTGCCTGGTGAAAAACTTACTAAAAACGCATCACCGTTTGCACTTTTAAGAATCCCTTCGGTATTAATTGTTTTAGTACTGACATTATTGGGAGTGATGGCCCACTACGGGGTGTACGTTTATATCACGAGCCTTGTAGATGAAATTCAGTTGGAAGGTGGCATAGAGAGCGCATTGTTGTTATTCGGGATAGGCTCCTTAATCTCTGTCTTAGTGGCGATAAAGTATACTGACCAACATTTAAGGGTGCTGACCATTGCGATGTTTGGCCTGCTTATTTTATCTATGGCTGTATTTCTGCTGTTTGGTAGACTGACGGGCATGGGGCATGTCGCATTTTTTATATGGGGATTATCCTTCGGCCCGTTGGTAACCTTGCTTCAGGCAGCGGTGAGCAGACAGGTGGATACCGCCAAAGACGTTGCCACTTCAGTGCAGTCGTCAGTTTTTAATCTATCAATAATGATTGCCACTTCGGTAGCCGGACTGCTGCTGGGCAATTATTCGCCTATGGGTTTGGTTTATTTTGCCATTGCCTTGGCGGTTCCTGGGATGATCATTTCGTTTTTTGCTAAGAAAGCTTTGGGCAAATGATGGAAATAGTGGTTAGTCTGCGCTCATTTGAAGTTTTAATGGGATGAGGTTTTGAAGATAGGAAAGGGCCTTGTGGGCTGACATTTGCATTGTGCTCTATGGTTTTTTTTTACGGAATATTTGACATTTCACTTCGATTAATTTGAGAAAGTAGAAGGTACATAATGTGACATTTCACTTCGTTCAATGTGGCAAATATTTAGTGCGAAATGAGATCGCCAAGAGTGTTTAAGTGGCCTTATACCCAAATTGTCCTGTATAAATCAAGGTCATTTCTCATAATATCAAAACTTCAATTATGAGAAATGACATTTTTAAATTGGATTATCGAGTTTTTGCTTAAAGTTTTAAGGGTATATCATAAGCCATTTCTTTACGACGGAATAGGAATTCTCCGTTCCGTACGGAAGCCAAGACGTCTACTCTCTTACGAATAGCTTCATAAACAGAAGCTTCGTTGAGGACAATAAAGTTGGCTGCTTTCCCTTCTTCCAGGCCATAGGTGTCTTGAATATTTAAGCAGCGTGCGCCATTGTAAGTTATTAAATCGAAGTTTGTTTGGATCTCTCTTGGTCCCATAATTTGTGCCAAGTGGATCCCATTATCTAAGATATTCATCATATTGCCATTGCCCATTGGATACCAAGGGTCGTTAATAGAATCTTGGGCGAAAGCGACATTAATTCCAGCATCAATAAATTCCTTCACCCTGGTCAGTCCACGACGTTTTGGATAGCTGTCCTGTCGTCCTTGTAGATAGGCGTTTTCAGTAGGGCAGGAGATGAAATTCATGTTACTTTTTTTAAATACATCCATCATTCTAAAGGCATAGGAATCGTCTGCCGAGCCAAAGGAACAGGTATGGCTTGCGGTTGTTCTTGTGCCATAATCTTCCATAAGGACAAGCGCGTTTAACAGCTCCACAAATCGCGAATGTGGATCATCCGTTTCATCGCAATGCACATCAATCATCTTATCATGCTTTAAGGCCAATTTGACGATCTCATGAACTGATTTTTCACCAAATTCTCTAGCAGGTTCGTAGTGTGGAATGCCCCCTACAGCATCAGCCCCCATTTTAAGCGCTTCTTCTACTAAATCACGGCCCCCTTTATACATATACATCCCTTCTTGAGGAAAGGCGACAATCTGAATGTCTAAGGTATCTTTGAGTTCTTCCTTCATTTCCAACATGGCTTTTAAAGCGGCAAAGTTAGGGTCAGTTACATCAATGTGGGTACGAATGTGTTGTACCCCTTGAGAAACTTCATCTTTAATCCCCTTTAATGCCAGTTTCTTCACACTTTCTACGGTCAAGGTTTCCTTAAATTTAGGCCACATTTCAATGGCTTCAAACAGCGTCCCTGATCCGGCACCTTCTTGTCCCAATGCTGATAACGTGTAGACGTAATCTAAATGTAAATGCGGATCAACATAAGGCGGTAATACCAATTTTCCACCTAGATCAATCTCTTCTTCACATTTTGGCAAATTTGAGCCGATATGGGTGATTTTTCCATTTTCTATCACGAGTTCTGTAGCGTTATCATGCCGATATATGCTTGCATTAAAAAACTTCTTTTTCATCGTATCTAATTTTTAAAAATTTCGGTTAAAATTTAAAAGGTTCGTTGGAAAGTTAGGATTGTATTATGGCCTACATGTAAAGCTTAAGATACTACTATAAATTGTATTAGCGTTGCTTAAGTCGCCTCAAAAGCACGATAGCTAAAATTTATCCATATAATCAGTAACTATAAATTTTGCAATCAATGAACATTTGGCTCTTAAGGGATGCGTTAAAAAAAGTTTTCAACTTGAATTTTATACGTAAAATATAGCGACATAGCAGTGTAGAAGATCGTGACTATGTCGTTTTCCAAATGGTTGGTAAATGCCAATTGAATTTTACGGACAACAACCGGAATAGGACAATGGTCAACAGACAGATTATTTCTACAGGTAAAAGCGGCACGCCTAACTCTAATAATATAAAGAATACTGTACCCCCTAAGATGCAGGTGGTGGCATAAATTTCTTTTTGAAATATGAGAGGAATGTTACTTAAGGAAATATCCCGAATGACTCCACCAAAACAGGCAGTAATGGTGCCAAGAGCAATACAGCTTAAGGGATGCATCCCTAAAGAAATGCCGGTTTGAATGCCCACAACCGTAAAAAAGCCCAGTCCAATCGAGTCGAAAAACAACAGCACATTATGATAATTTTTAATGAGCGTTCGGAACAGGAGTCCCGCTATGGTGCTGAGCAGCACAATCAATCCCGCACCGTATTCAAATAGCCATTTTACAGGTACTTCACCTATTAAGATGTCCCGTAAGGTACCGCCGCCAAGTGCCGTTATAAAGGCAATGATAAAAGTACCAAATACATCCAGCTTTTTTTCCATGGCCGCAAAAGTGCCCGCAATGCTAAATGCCGCAGTACCGACAATTTCAATGACGCGAAGTGATTCCATTGCCTAATTGGGTTTTAAGTAAGTCGTTAAAACTAATTGTAGTGTGTCCGATCTTGTAAATTCTGTGGACAACACCATAGATGAATGGCATACAAGGTAAGCTTTTAGGTGATTTTCTAAGAGGTTGCAAATTCTTCCATATGGGAATGAGACCGATTTACACGGTATAACTCTGTACCCATTTCTGTTTAAGTTCCCGGCCAGATCGCATAACTTTTTGGTGTTCCTTACCCAAAACGACCACTGAGATTAATCACGTAGAAAATTTTGAATGAGGTTTAATTTAGCCGTTAGTTCTGAGCATTGGTAATCACCCATTTTTCAAAAGCTTCCATATAGGTCTTTAGAAAATCTCGGGTAGAATCGTTGGTCAATTTGCCCTTAGCGTCAAAAAGATCTGCCGCACCACCAATATAAGCTTCAGGTTGTGCCATGGTTGGCACATTGACAAATACCAAAGATTGTCTTAAATGATGGTTGGCACCAAAACCTCCTATGGCTCCAATGGATACACTGACTATGGCCCCAGGTTTTCCACTCCAGACACCTTTGCCGTACGGACGCGAGCCTACATCTAGTGCGTTTTTCAAAACACCAGTTACAGAACGGTTATATTCAGGTGTCAGAAATAAAAGTCCGTCTACCGCCTTAATCTCTTTGCGTAAAGCAACCCATTCCTTTGGTGTATCTTCTTCCAAATCTTCGTTATACATGGGAAGTCCTGATATATCTACCAATTCTAGGGCTAATGATTTAGGCGCTAGTTCTATCAACGCTTTGGCGGTTTTCAGATTAAATGATTCTTTACGTAGACTTCCTACGATGACTCCAATTTTGTAAGTTTTCATATTTTCTAGTTTATATTTAATGAATTAGTCTCTAATGAGAAATTGCAAAATTAATTTTCTGAAGGATTAGTCTCCACGCGTTTACATCATTATAGCGGTCAAATTTGAATGTCCGCCTGATCTGGAAGCGTTGCATTACACCTACTGCCAGGGGCTATACCCGGTGTTTTAAGACCAACACGGGCACGCTGGATTGGTACCCTAATTCCTGCACCAAGGGTTTGTAAAGCATTCTGGTAAAAAAATTGCGTTTTTGATTGATAAATGCTATCATGTCACTTTTTTGACTGTCGATAAAATTATTGATACCATCATGGACTGAAGGATGTTCAACAGTGTGAAATGTATGAGCGATATCTTTAAAGAGACGCTCTAACAACGCTTTGTTTTCTTGTTGGGATCTGTTGAGTTGGGCGGCCTCTTTAACGTGTAACACTCTGATTTCTGAATCGTGCATTGAGGCAATATTGATAAGATATTTGAGTTCCCGGCGTTTAAAGGGAATCTTGAAATCTGTTGGGAATACAATCTGTTTGGGCGACTTAAAATCGACATCCTCAGGAATTGCCAAAACAGGACATGCTGTAATGTTTTCCATAATATCAATGGTATTCATCCCGAACACGACGGTTCTGGAACTGGTCATTCCTTTGGCCCCCATAATCACGATGTCTATATCGTGTTTGGAAATGACGTCATTAACGCCATCCAATAAGGTGTTGCTTGCCGCAATGGTATAATAAGTATGTTTTGGATTTTTATCCTTTAAACGTAGTTGCTCCACCATTCTTCTGAATTTTATTTCAGTACTTGGCCGTTCAACATTGTAGGCGCGTTGACCGGAATACATATAGGAATACCCTTCAATAGTATAACTATCGGCATGATAGGTGTTCAGAAAATGAAACGTGCAGTCGCAATCCGAATACAGATCGAGTGCATACCGTGCTGCATTAAGGGCAGTCTTAGAAAAATCAGTAAGTAACAGTATTCTTTTGTCCATAGTGTATCGGATGACGCTATACGCGGGCGCCTCAATGATTTAACTTGAAATTTTTGTTAAAGGATAATATAGTGAATTTGCTGCGATTTTTAATTGACTTAAGGATAAAATTAACAGCTGAGCGTGCAACAATGTCCTTAGACTGGTGCAGTTTTATCTCTGTAATGCATTCACTCTCGAGAAGAGTACTGTGTTGTTTTTAGTTTTAGCGTCAATAAAAAAACCTTGCAATCGTCACAATTGCAAGGTTTTTAAATTATTGAAGGTGCAGATGGCCTTGAAGGTCTTACCAATTAATTACTGAAAATCATTTTTATTAAAGCGAAAAGTCAGTTAGTCTTGAATTCCACTTCTCGTCTGCAGCAAGTTGATGCTACTTCCATTCAGCGTATTATCGCCAACATCTGCATTGATTACGCGCTCAAATAAAATAGCATTGGTATTATTGTGAAATTCTGGATACTCTTGGTTAGTGATGACCGTATTGTTTTTAAAAGTCAATCCATTTACTGATTTGGCGTAAAGAATGGGGTGATCAAAGGTTTCAAATTTATTATTTTCTATTTTGATTCCAGAATGAAAATAGGTGGTCTGATTCTCAAGATCCGGAATCTCAGGATAGATGGAAATAATGGCGGTGGTAAATTGATACATACTGGTAAGGGCATTCACAAATTTGTTATCGCGGATGGTAACATCCGTACACGCGCCAGTTTCATACCAGCCGTTACTATCGCCACACAATAAAATGGCGCATCCCGAGGTGTGATCAAACAAATTATTGGCGATCAACGTTGGTTTGGGAGTGCTAAACAATGCACCTCTTGCTCTGTTATTACGAATAGTGTTTCCTGAAAAAATTACTGATGGCGTCCAGGTTAAATTTTCAATGCCAATATCAAAAGTTGTAGGATCAATCTCATGACCAAGGTCTTTTGCGAATGTAATGCGGAACGCTTTTAGAGGGACATCTTTAGATTTGCGTTCAGGTGTAATGGAAACAATCTTATTTTGATGGTCCCAGAGGTCCATGGTTTTTGACTTTACAAACTGAACGTCATCTCCAGCGTAACCCCAATCGAACCCGTAGGCTTGCGGATGCATGTAGGTTGCAATGACGGTTCGCGCATCAATCTTCTCCGTCATTTTAAGATAGGTACCATGTATATTTATGGCGTCGTCCATCATGCCTTCATAAAATCCGTTAGTTGAGCTAATTTTACCTTTACAACTGGAAAAATGTGTGGCGTCTGCTTGAGTTGTAAAGTAGCGCGGATCATCGTCGCCACGGAGGGCCACCTCAAATCCATCCAAAGAGATGTTTTCTGTGAGTTGGGCTAAAAGGCCCATGCCTTCAGCATAGTGTACTTTCACATTTCTAAACCCTATATTTTTACCTTTGTGGACAAAGATTCCAGGCGTTGGTCGGTAATAGCTCCGCATGGCCACTACGGTTCCCGGTATTAACTTGTTGTTTTTCCAATGGTGGGCTTTTATAAGGCCAGGAGATAGTTCGCTCACGCTGGAGGTGCCCACAGCAATATCACCACTATTATAAACAATGCGCTTAGTGTCTTCTTCAAAGGCGATGCCAGCAATAGGTTGCATTTCCCATCCTTCCCCAGTATTATAAAAAATGCTATCTCTAATGGTATAAGATACCCATGGTGCAGTCTCAAAAATAATGCTTCCGGCTAACGTATCATTCTCGACAATTTTCACTTGTGCTATATGGGGCTTTTCAAAATCGATACGTAAATTCTTTACGGTCAGGTTGGTATTTTCAATTAGTGCTAAAGGCAGCATGCGCCCATGGAACATTAGGTCAGAGCCATTACCGTCTAAGGTGAGATTCTTAAAACCATCCAATTCTATACCTACTAGTTTAGGATTGTCTTGGTCATGGTTGGAAATATAGTATTCTCGCATCAAGGCGCCTTCAGGATGAAATTCATAACGTCCTTTTTTAAATTGGATCACGACAGAATCTCCCGCGACTATTTCAGCTTTAATTTTTAGAAGAGCCAATGCAATTTTAGGAGCGCTATTCTCTTTCAGATTGGGCAACACCCCATAAGTGTCCAAATGGAAGGTTTTCACTTTTGTTTGCGCTTGAAGTGGCAATGTCAAACTAAAAATTAAGAGAAGGAGTAGAACAGTATTTTTTAACATGATGATTTTTAATAAGATAGTGAATAAGGTTGTTTTGGGGAGACAAAATAATCAATAAAGCCCATAGATCAATGGCAATGCAGTTATATTTCAATACCTGCTATTGCAATCCGTTGAGACAAGCGACAGAGTCCCAGTCGACCTCTACTTAATTGCAAATTAGGATTGGATAGGAAAAAAAAGAAATAATTGATAAATCTGCTTTTTAGGTAAGGTATAGATATAAAAAAACCTCGTTAATTTTTAAATTAACAAGGTTTAAATAAGTGTTACCGCTTTGTGACCCGACTGGGGCTCGAACCCAGGACCCTAACATTAAAAGTGTTATGCTCTACCAACTGAGCTATCGAGTCATTATCCCTATTGAGGATAAAATGATGATTTGATTTGCAAAACCTTAATGGAATAAAGTATGCGTTTTTAAAGGAAAAAAACCTTGCTAATTTTAAATTAACAAGGTTTAAACTAGTGTTGCCACTTTGTGACCCGACTGGGGCTCGAACCCAGGACCCTAACATTAAAAGTGTTATGCTCTACCAACTGAGCTATCGAGTCATTTCCCTAATGAGGGTGCAAATATAAAAGCTTTTATCAATATACCAAACCCTTTTTTAAAATAATTTTTTGTTTTTTTGCAGTCGCTAAGGCTATGTTTTTAAGAATCAATTTATAAGGGGAGTTATGAAAATTATTTTAATAGGGTATATGGGGTCTGGGAAATCGACAATTGGCAAAAATGTATCGAAAATGCTCAATTTTGACTTTATTGATTTGGATGATTATATACAAGAAAAGGAACAATTGACCATTCCTCAAATTTTTGATCGTAAAGGTGAGATCTATTTCAGAAAGAAGGAACACGTTTATTTAAAGGAGGTTTTAGAGCGTACTGATGTAGTTGTGTCACTTGGAGGTGGCACGCCGTGTTATGGCAGTAATATGGCTGCTGTTTTGAGCGCAAAAGATGCGCACAGCGTCTATTTAAAAAGCAGCATCCCAAATCTTGTGCAGCGATTGCTGCCCGAACGATTAGGACGCCCGTTAATAGCCCATATTACAACTGAGGAAGATTTAACGGAGTTTGTAGGCAAGCATCTTTTTGAGCGTTCGTATTATTACAGTCAATGCACAAAGACCTTGGTGACGGATGGGAAAACGGTTTCTGAACTAACGGAAGAAATTGTCCGCTTATTTTAAATAGGCTTCGTAAGATTTACCGGTTAAAATAACTTCTACATGTTCTTGTAAAGATGTAGAGAGTGAAATGCCTTTATAATCAGCCTTCACCGGGAATTTCTTGTGGTTTCGATTAACCAATACTGCCGTTTTAAAACGTTTTAAAGGCACGTTTAAGAAGTGTTTTACACCATAAATCAGAGTCGTTCCGGAGTTCAGAACGTCGTCAATCAGAACAATGGATTTATTGGTATAAGCTGAAGCATCAATAGAGGTAATAATTGCTTCTAGTGGATTCTTTTTGTCGATGATCACTTTACAAAGTACCACCTCCAAGTCCGAAATTTTATCAAGATTAGCCTTCAGTTTCTTGGCCAGAATATAGCCATTGGAGTCTATACCTGCTAAGATTACTTCTGCATCATCGACGTTGCTCTCGTAAATTTGATAAGCAATGCGCCTGATTTTATGGTTGATTTCCTGATGGTTTAAAATTACTTGTTTAGACTCGGTCATGCTACACATTGTTTTTTCAAAGATAATTAAAGCGTTTATTTAATCGGCGTCATCAGTCTCATAAAAATCATCAATATCCCGACGGTCTTTCTTGGTTGGCCGGCCAACGCCTTTTTTGCGGTAATAATCCTTAGAGTATTTTAAAAGTTCTTGGGCTTCAAACGCTTCTTTTGGCGTAGTATCGGTTATGTAAATACTGACTAATTTGGCTCCCAAGCGGCTTGGTGGGATGTCATTAACCGTCAGCTGATAATTGATTTGATTTTTTCGTAATTCGACCTTGTCAGTAGGGAAAACTTCGCGACTCGGTTTCGCGACTTGACCATTGATTTTGATATGACCTTTTTTGCATGCTTCTGTGGCAATAGTGCGTGTTTTATAGTATCTCACGCACCATAGAAATTTGTCTATTCGCATATTAAAATTTTTAAAACAACGTTAATGTTGTTGTGCAAACATATTATATTATTGTATCTTGCCGGCAAAAATAAGCATTATTGAAATACCACTTAAACGTGTGTTTTAATTGTCTTAGGTAATGATTTTGAGTCCGATACCTATTGCTTTTGAAAATGAATAAAATTAAATTGATGAAATTAAAAGCCTACGCACTGTTAACATTCTGTTTTTTAATGCTATTGACTTCCTGTAAAAAGGATGATGACGATGCCATAACACAAGTTCCACCACGTGACCGTACTGAACAGCAATTAGCAGATTTCGATTCTTTAAAGAACTATTTGAATACGCATTACTACAACCGTACCACCTTTACACAGCCTGGAAATCATTCGATATCAGAATTAATTATCACCGAACTCCCTAAGGATGGTAGTGGCAATTATTTGCCTATGCCAGATCCGACAAACAATCAGTTGTTAAGTGAGGCGGTAAATATTGATGCTCCAAAAACGACAACCTATTTAGACACGGAATATCAATATTATATTTTAGAGTTGAATGAAGGTGGGGGTGTCAATCCGAATTTTTCAGATAAGGTGAGACTAAACTATAACGGTTTTCTTAGTAATGGAACTTCTTTTGACGGCACCGTAACACCAACCGATTTCGATTTAATGAATTTGATTCCAGGATGGCGAGAAGTGATTCCTCAATTTAAAACCTCGTCTAATTTTGTGGAGAATGCTGATGGCACAGTAACCTTTAATAATTATGGGTTAGGGGTTATGTTTTTGCCTTCAGGTTTGGGTTATTTTAGTAGTCCTACAGCAACCATTCCTGCATATTCTAATATAAATTTCAAATTTGAATTATACCAATCAGAAATTGCTGATCATGACGGTGATGGCATACCTTCATTTATGGAAGATTTAAATGGTGATAAGAACTTGTTTAATGATGATACCGATGCAAATAATGTTCCTAATTTCTTAGATGGAGATGATGATGGTGATCGGGTGTTGACCATAAATGAAATGACCAGGCAAACGTATACGGTGAACAAAGCCAACGGAGATACAGAGCCTGTTTTGGCCGAAGGTGAATATGTAAGAAGTAGAGAAGTGACTGGTGGCATCCTCACGATTAAAACACTTAAAGTTGTTGATGCTAATGGCGACGGTATTCCGGATCATTTACAGAAATCTGTTACTACAGATTATAGTAAATAAGTTATACGTATAAAATACATCATAAAAAAAAGGCTATCATAATTATGATAGCCTTTTTTTTGTCTTTTTTACGAATGTTAAAGCGCAATGGAGAGACTCAAAATCAATTGGTCGGGTCTGGTGTCAATTCTACTTGGTGGTACACCAACAGAATTATCAATAAAAGTGCCTTCGTTTTTACTAAACCCTCTCTCGTATCTTAAATCGACACCAAAACCATTAAAGTTGGCGCCTACACCAAAATTAAGGCCCACGCTAAAATCGTTCTCGATGTCATCAATCGTAATGCCATCAAAGGAGGAATCTACGATATACTGTAAAGATGGGCCTGCAAACACACTCACCGGGCCTAAAACCTTCATGCCTACTAAGAGCGGAGCATCGATTTTTTTCATTTTAAAATCGTTGCTGTCGTATTCACTTTTGGTTTGGGTATAGACGAGTTCGGGTTTAAAATAAAAGCGGTTTCCAATTTTCCCATAGACACCTAAATGGTAGCCTACATTGCGATCAGGATGTTTTGCATTATCTCCAATGGATTGAAAATAATCGCCATTACCGTTATAATTTAATCCTGCCTTGATTCCAAATCCGTTTCCGTTTTGTGCTTGGGTACCTAATGTGATTGCTAAAAATGCTAAACCTGCCAACACTAATTTTTTACTAGTGCCGTTGCTCCTTTTAAGCTGTTCTTGCAATGTTTTCAGAATGTTCATAATTGTAGTTTTTAAGTTTGATGATGTATTTGATGTTCGGTATAATCAAAAACGCTGCCAAACGACAAATATTTTAAGACCGCGTAATTTCAAAATCACAAAGGGACCTTCTTCATGATAAAGAAAGTCCCTTTTTTATTGAATGCTTGCGTTTTAAACGGAGTCAAGCCCAGTTGAGCAGTAAGCAATTATTTTTTTCTGGCGATAACTTTATTAGCAGCCTTGATGATAGATGCGCTATTTAAGCCATATTTTTCCATAAGTTGCGCTGGTGTTCCAGATTCTCCAAAAGTATCTTGAGTGGCCACGAATTCTTGCGGTGCAGGATGATGTAATGCCAATACACGGGCAACACTTTCTCCTAATCCACCCATATAGTTATGTTCTTCAGCGGTTACCACACAGCCTGTTTTTCCAACAGATTTTAAAATAGCCTCATCATCCAATGGTTTAATGGTATGAATATCGATAACCTCTGCAGAAATGCCTTTATCATTCAGTGTTTTTGCTGCTTCAAGTGCTTCCCAAACCAAATGTCCGGTAGCGACAATTGTGACGTCAGTACCTTCCGTGAGTTGCAAGGCTTTTCCAATTTCGAAAGTTTGATCTTCTGGCGTAAAATTGGGAACCGATGGGCGACCGAAACGCAAGTAAACAGGACCTTTATGATCTGCAATGGCGATGGTAGCGGCTTTGGTTTGATTGTAATCACAGGTGTTGATAACCGTCATTCCTGGCAACATTTTCATCAATCCAATATCTTCTAAAATCTGGTGGGTGGCACCGTCTTCTCCAAGTGTTAAACCTGCATGCGATGCGCAAATTTTAACGTTCTTATCAGAATAAGCCACACTTTGTCTAATTTGATCGTACACACGACCTGTAGAAAAGTTTGCAAAGGTGCCGGTAAATGGAATTTTTCCACCAATAGTCAATCCTGCTGCCATACCAATCATATTAGCTTCAGCAATTCCTACTTGATAAAAACGCTCCGGATGGTTTTTTTTAAAATCGTCCATTTTTAAGGAGCCAATCAAATCGGCACAAAGCGCAACAACGTTTTCATTGGTTTGTCCCAATTCCGTTAGTCCCGCTCCAAATCCTGAACGTGTATCTTTATTTCCTGTATTTGTATATGTTTTCATATCTAATCTAAATTCGTAATTCGTAAAACTAAAATGGTTTAATAGTCGCCTAATGTTTCTGCATTCTGCTCCATTCCGATGGCCAATTGATCATCGTTTGGTGCTTTTCCGTGCCATGCGTGTGTATGCATCATAAAATCAACGCCATTACCCATAACAGTTTTTAAAAGTACACAAACGGGTTTGCCTTGTCCTGTTTTGGATTTTGCAACCGCCATTCCTTTTAAGATTTCATCAATGTTATTACCTTGGTTGATCTCCACAACGGTCCAACCAAATGCTTCAAATTTGTCCTTTACGTTACCCAATGGCAAGACAACATCTGTAGGTCCATCAATTTGTTGGCCGTTAAGATCTATCGTTGAGATAAGGTTGTCTACATTATTACCAGCAGCGTACATAATTGCTTCCCAGTTTTGACCTTCTTGCAATTCACCATCACCGTGTAAACTGTATATTAAATGCGAATCGTTATTTAATTTTTTCGCTTGCGCTGCGCCAATGGCTACAGACATGCCTTGGCCTAACGACCCAGAGGCTACGCGAATTCCTGGCAAACCTTCATGGGTTGTTGGATGCCCTTGTAAACGGGAATTGATCAATCTGAAGGTGCTTAATTCTTCTACAGGAAAATAACCTGCTCTTGCCAACACGCTATAAAATACTGGCGAAATATGACCGTTGGAAAGGAAGAATAAATCTTCGCCTATCCCGTCCATATCAAAGGTGTCTTTTCTGTCCATGATCTCATTGTACAGCGCTACTAAAAATTCAGCACAGCCTAATGAGCCTCCTGGGTGACCAGAATTGACCTTGTGTACCATACGGAGAATATCTCTGCGTACTTGGGTTGTTAAATCTTCTAATTGTTGTGTGTTTGACATTTTATAAAAGTTAGTTTTATGCTGCAAAAGTAGCCTTTTTAAGTTCGACAACAAAGTTGAAAATTACGCACTTATTAACGAATTGTTCGGTTTTGCTAACAATTGTAGGAAGGGTTCATGGTATTAGTTTCAAGAATTTTGCGCTCAAACGAGCACTTGGTTTAAACCACATATTTTTTGTAAAGTTTTACTAAGAGCTCTTTATCTTCAGCAGTGCATTACATATCTTTGCCAGCTTATTGGCACCATTTAAAATTTAGAAGCAAAGCGCTTTAGGTTTAAGGGGGTACAAATACCGCTTTTAGCGGCATCCATAGTCTGATTTGTCAGTAAAAAAAGTTTAGCACTGAGCATGCTTTTTTTTGACATATGACATCAGTTATTGCGAATACAATAGCGATGGCGCAGAGGATGCGTGTGATATCAATAAAAAATACCTGCTTCAAAACTCAATGTGATCGTTTTCAGATTGACCTAAAAATGATGTAGGTTTACGACTTATGAAATTCGAATTAAAAGGAAAAGACCTTCAAAGCAAGGCAAGAGCAGGGGTTCTTACTACAGATCATGGGGTTATTGAAACCCCTATTTTTATGCCGGTTGGCACTGTAGCCTCTGTAAAAGGTGTTCACCAGAGAGAACTAAAAAATGATATTAATGCTGATGTTATCTTAGGAAATACCTATCACTTATATCTACGTCCGCAAACTAGAATCCTAGAACAGGCAGGAGGTTTGCATAAATTCATGAATTGGGATCGCAATATCTTGACGGATTCAGGCGGGTACCAAGTCTATTCACTTTCTGCAAATCGCAAAATTAAGGAGGAAGGCGTAAAATTTAAATCGCATATTGACGGTAGTTACCATACGTTTACTCCTGAGAATGTGATGGAAATTCAACGTACCATTGGTGCCGATATTATCATGGCTTTTGATGAATGTACGCCCTATCCTTGCGATTATAATTATGCCAAACGCTCCATGCACATGACGCATAGATGGCTGGACCGATGTGTCAACCATTTAGAAAAACTCCCTTTTAAATACGGATACGAGCAAAGTTTTTTTCCTATTGTTCAGGGAAGCACTTATAAAGATTTGCGTTTGCAATCTGCCGAATATATTGCCAATGCCGGAGCGGTAGGAAACGCTATCGGAGGGCTTTCAGTAGGAGAGCCTGCAGAGGAAATGTACGCCATGACTGAAGTAGTGTGTGGGGTGTTGCCAGAAGATAAACCACGCTATTTAATGGGGGTGGGGACGCCTATCAATATTCTGGAAAATATCGCTTTAGGTATAGATATGTTTGATTGTGTGATGCCAACGCGTAATGCCCGAAATGGGATGTTGTTTACCGCGCACGGTACCATCAACATTAAAAATAAAAAGTGGGAAGACGATTTTTCTGCCTTGGATGAGATGGACATGACTTATGTAGATACGGAATATTCCAAAGCCTATTTGCGCCACTTATTTAGCGTAAATGAGCGCTTGGCCATGCAAATTGCCACCATTCACAACCTCGGATTTTATTTATGGTTGGTCAGAGAAGCAAGAAAACATATCTTAGCCGGAGATTTCAGACCTTGGAAAGAGATGATGGTGAAACAGATGGATAAACGGTTGTAGAACTTGAAATTGAAGTTGAAATTGAAATTGAAATTGAAGTTGAGGTGAAGTTGAAATTGAAATCGAAGTTGAAGTTAAAGTGAAGCCTGATATCTCTTATGAAATTGAAATGGAAGTTGAAATTTTACACAATAAATATTAAATAAACCATAGTCGCCAAACATTGAAAATATTAGATTGGTACATATTAAAACGTTATCTTCTCACTTTTGTGATGATGTTATTGCTGTTTATACCTATTGGTATCACGGTAAATCTTGCCGAAAAAATTGGTAAGATTTTAGAAAATAACGTGCCTTTCTGGGAAGTAGCGGTGTATTATCTCAACTTTACCATCTACTTTGCCAACTTATTATTCCCAATATTTTTATTTCTATCGGTAATTTGGTTCACCTCCAAACTCGCCAACAATACTGAAATAGTAGCCTTTTTAAGCTCGGGGGTGTCGTTCTCCCGTTTCTTGCGACCTTATATTATTGGGGCGACCATCATCTCCATATTTGCAATGGTTTTGGGGTTTTATCTTGCGCCAATTGCCAGCCAAGGGTTTAATGAATTCACCTATAAATATTTAAAAAGTGCCCGACATCAACAACCGGGGCAGAATATCTTTAGACAGATTAACGACACGGATTTTATTTACGTGAGTAGTTTTGATGTCGCTCAGAAAAGAGGGTATAACTTCACTTTGGAGCATATTGAAAAGAACGAATTAAAATACAAAATTTTCGCGAATTCCATCGTTTATTCTGAAAAAGACAGTACCTATAAACTGTTCAATTATTACAAAAGAACCATAACCGATAACGGTGACATCATTGAGAATTCCAGACGTAAGGATACCGTATTTTCTTTTGATTTAGAAGATTTGACGCCGGTCAATTACATTGCAGAAACCAAACCTTACTCAGAATTGGTAGACTTTATTGATAAAGAAAAGGCCCGGGGTTCTTCAAATATTGGCCGCTATGAGGTGGTGAAATATAAAAAATGGAGCTTACCTGTAGCGGTATTTATTTTAACCATTATTGCCGTGTCCGTATCGTCTATTAAACGAAGAGGAGGGATGGGCGTTAACTTGGCCTTCGGTATTACGACCGCCATGGTTTATGTGTTTTTCGATAAGGTGTTTGGGGTTTTGGCCGAGCAATCTGATTTTTCGCCATTAATAGCCGTATGGCTTCCTAATGTGGTCTTTGGTATTTTGGCTGTCTATCTCCTCTACAATGCAAAACGCTAAACTCAAAAATTACCTACACCTTCATTTTCTGATTTTTATTGCCGGATTTACCGCTATTTTGGGTGAACTGATTACCATTGGTTCCATTCCGCTAGTCTGGTACCGCATGGTTATGGCCGGAATTTTGATGTTTCTTTACATCAAACTGATCAAACTGAAAATTAAGGTTGACAAACGGACCATGCTTAAGTTTTTTGCTGCGGGTGTCATCATTGCACTACATTGGATTACATTTTTTGAGGCCATTAAACAATCCAATATCTCCATAACCCTGGCCATGTTTTCTACGGGTGCATTTTTCGCTTCGTTTATTGAGCCACTGTTTTATAAACGTCGGATTATCTGGTATGAAATTCTATTCGGTCTGATTGTTATTATTGGAGTGTTCCTGATAACCCATGGCGAATTAAAATATATCAATGGTATTATTTTGGGGGTGGTATCTGCTTTATTGTCTAGTCTTTTTGCGGTGATTAACGGCACCTTTATTCAGAAGCACTCGGCTACGGTCATCTCATTTTATGAATTTGTAAGTGGCGTGGTATTTCTCAGCATATTTATCCTTGTATTTAAAGGCGGCTTCAATGCCGACTTCTTTACACTCGCTACTTCAGATTGGGTATACCTTTTTATTTTGGCCTCCATATGTACGGCTTATGCCTTTATAGGATCTGTAAAGGTGATGAAGTTTATCAGTCCTTATACGGTAGTTTTGTCTTATAATTTAGAGCCTGTATATGGCATAACTCTAGCACTTATTTTGTTTCCAGAAACTGAAACCATGGGACCTCAATTTTATTATGGTGCCGCTCTAGTTTTGCTGGCAGTCCTATTGGATGGAGTCTTAAAAAACGTCATTTCTTACCGCGATAGAAAACGAAAGCGCTACAAAATTGATTAATTATTTAGAGTTGCTTTGATTATACGTACCTTTGCAGAGACCTCTAAAAAATACCGTATTTTTCGTATTATTGAGTTTATAACAACGGAAAAAATACGTAGGTTTGTAGGCTAACTAATAATTAAACCTTAAATTTCTATGGAGTATTTAGAATTTGAGCTTCCCATAAAAGAACTAGAAGATCAACTATCAAAGTGCCAAGTCATTGGTAAAGAAAGTGATGTTGATGTCACTCAAACCTGCGAGCAAATTGAGAAGAAGCTCATTGCTACTAAAAAAGATATTTATAAAAATCTTACGGCGTGGCAGCGTGTACAGTTATCACGCCACCCCAATAGACCATATACCTTAGATCATATTAAAGCTTTGTGTGGTGATTCTTTTTTAGAATTGCACGGCGATAGAAATGTTAAGGATGATAAAGCCATGATTGGTGGTTTAGGTAAGATTGGCAATCAATCTTATATGTTTATTGGCCAACAAAAGGGGTACAACACTAAAACAAGACAGTATCGCAATTTTGGGATGTCAAATCCTGAAGGTTATCGCAAAGCATTACGCTTAATGAAGTCAGCGGAGAAGTTTAAAATTCCTGTAGTTACTTTAATTGATACTCCCGGTGCTTATCCAGGTTTGGAAGCTGAAGAACGCGGCCAAGGTGAAGCTATTGCGAGAAACATTTTGGAAATGACCCGTTTAAAGGTGCCAATTATTTGTGTGATTATTGGCGAAGGCGCCTCTGGAGGGGCTTTAGGTATTGGTGTTGGAGATCGTGTATTAATGATGGAAAACACGTGGTATTCGGTCATTTCTCCAGAATCGTGCTCGTCTATTTTATGGCGTAGCTGGGAGTATAAAGAACAGGCCGCAGAAGCATTAAAGCTGACCGCTCCTGATATGAAAAAAATGAAATTAGTTGACGACATTATTAAAGAGCCTTTGGGTGGTGCGCACACCAACCGCGAAGAAGCCTTTTTGTCAGTTAAAAAAGCCATCGAAAAATCTTTTGCTGAGCTTAAAAACTTATCACCAAAAGATTTGGTGAAAAATCGCATGGAGAAATATGCAGATATGGGTGTCTATAAATAACAACTCCCTCATACTATAACAAGAATCAAAACTGGAGTTGTTAACTTCGGTTTTTTTTGTCCTTATTAACAATATAATCAAGTTATTAACAGTTACATTGTTGATGACCTGTTAAGATTGAAGCTTAATAAATCAGCTTCTTTCTTTACAATTTATTTACTTTCGCATTCATGAAGCAACCAAATCAGATACAAGGCTACAAAGTAGACAAAAGCACAATTATAAGCTTAGAGAAGGGTAAAATCCCACCTCAAGCCATTGATTTAGAAGAAGTTGTACTTGGAGCCATGATGATTGATAAAAAGGGTGTGGATGAAGTAATTGACATCCTCAGTCCTGATGCGTTCTATAAAGACGCTCATAAACACATCTTTGAAGCCATTTTTAAATTGTTTGAAAACAGTGAACCGGTGGATTTATTAACCGTTTCTAGCCAACTTAAGAAAGATGCAAAATTAGATTTGGTGGGTGGCGATTTTTATCTGATTTCATTAACCCAACGCGTGTCCTCTTCAGCGCATATTGAGTTTCATGCCCGTATTATTTTGCAGAAATTTATTCAGCGGAGTCTGATTAAAATTTCCAACGAAATTATTGAAGAAGCCTATGATGAAACCAAGGATGTTTTCGACTTGTTAGATCAGGCCGAAGCCAAACTTTACGAAGTCACCCAAGGCAACATCAAAAAATCAACTGAAACTGCCCAAAGTTTGGTAATTCAGGCAAAAAAGAAGATTGAAGATATTTCCAACAAAGAAGGCTTGAGTGGTATTCCGTCAGGCTTTGATAAATTGGATAAGTTGACCTCAGGCTGGCAAGAAAGTGATTTAATCATTGTGGCAGCGCGTCCTGGTATGGGTAAAACAGCGTTGACCTTATCAATGGCGCGAAATATTGCGGTAACCCACAACATTCCCGTGGCTTTTTTCTCATTAGAGATGGCATCGGTGCAATTAATAACCCGTCTAATTTCAAGTGAAACGGGCTTGTCTTCGGAAAAGTTGCGTACCGGGAAGCTAGAGAAACACGAATGGGAACAATTAAACGTTAAGGTGAAAGCTTTAGAAAAAGCTCCACTTTTTATTGACGATACCCCATCGCTTTCTATTTTTGATTTACGGGCAAAGGCACGTCGTTTGGCCTCGCAATACGGTATAAAAATGATCATTATTGATTATTTGCAATTAATGACTGCCGGTGGCAGTCAAAAAGGCGGAAACAGGGAGCAGGAAATTTCTACAATCTCTCGTAACCTAAAGGCTTTGGCTAAGGAATTGAGTGTTCCGGTAATTGCCTTATCACAACTATCACGTGCCGTGGAAACTCGTGGTGGGAGTAAAAGACCGTTATTATCTGATTTACGTGAATCTGGTGCAATTGAGCAAGATGCGGATATTGTATCCTTTATCTACAGACCCGAATATTATAAAATTGACGAGTGGGATGATGAAGAACGTTCGCCAACCGAAGGTCAAGCGGAGTTTATCATTGCAAAGCATAGAAATGGTGGCTTGGAAAACATCAGATTGAAATTTATCGGACATCTTGGTAAATTTGACAACCTTGATGATTTTGATACGCCATTTGGAGAGTTTCATTCTAAAATGAATGCAGCAGCCAATGACAATACATTTAATTCCAGCAATTTCCCGTCGCCATCAGATGCGTTCGATCCTCCTCCAATGGATGATGATGACGATAATGATGTGCCATTTTAAAATCCCGCGGTTTCATTCCTATTTTTAAGTGTATAAGATTATCTTTGGATGATTTTAAAACAGGATAACCAATGGAGAAAAGACGTACAACCAATTTATTGCTATTAGTTATTGTTGTGCCTCTGGTTTTTTATTTGTTAAAAATCCTATCCTTCATTTTTATTCCATTGGCGTTCTCTATGTTTATAGCGCTCTTGTTTTTGCCGCTAATGCGTTGGTTGGGCAAAAAAGGCGTTCCTAAATATGTCAGTATTTTTATTGTCATTCTTCTAATTCTGTTGGGACTTGGAGTCACGGCGGAACTGATCCATTTGTCCAGCAGGCAGATCCTTGCTTCGGATAGTACATTTTTTGGACAAGCCGAGGGGAAATTACGCCATCTTAAGGACTCTTTCGAATCTTATTTTGGGGTAGAATTGGGCAAAAACGGCAACATTATGGCTCAAATTGCGGAAACTAAAAACATTGGGTCAGTGGTTGGCTTTGTGGGCAGTTTTTTAAGTATGTCCCTGACCACCGCCTTTTTTACGGTATTGTGGTTGGCAGAGTCGATCAACGTGCAAAAACTCATGAATGCCACCTTGCTTAAGCAGAAACATACGTCCGTAAAGACCTTCCTTAAAATTGAAAACGACCTCATAAAATTCATAAAAGTTAAGTTTTTAGTGAGTTTGGGTACCGGCATCTTTACTGGGTTGGCTTGTGTGTATTTTGATGTTAGTTTTCCAATATTCTGGGGTCTTTTTGCCTTTGTGATTAACTTTGTACAAATGATCGGATCGTTTATTTCAGTCATTAGTTTGTCTCTTTTTGCCTTCGTCGAGTTGGATACCACCAGTACTTTGCTCATATTTATGCTGGCCATCACTTTAGTACAGGTAATATTCGGGGCTATATTAGAACCTATTTTTATGGGTAAATCCTTTGCTATAAATATCATTGCGGTCTTGGTAATGTTGATGTTTTGGGGCTTTATCTGGGGTATTCCCGGCATGATTATGTCTATTCCAATCACCGTGTTTCTCAAAATTATATTAGAACAATTTCCTAATACCAAGATTATAGCCAGTTTGCTGTCTGGAAAAGAGTTCATCATTAAAAAGTAACACCATTTAATATTTTTCTAAAGCGTTTACTACGGCTGTATTTTTGTTTATCTTTCCATTGAAGATAAGCACCATTTAAGTCGATGACTTTATAGTGCCATCACTGTAAAAAATGTAAATTTGAAAACACTTGTTGCCATTGTCATATTCTTCTGTATTTTCCTCAATTCATTCGCATCCTACATTCTAATTCCTATGGATGCTGAGGGGCAAAAGGATCATCTAAAAGCATACGGCGTCACCTATTGGACGCTCGAAAAGCAGTTAAAAGTAAATTGGTTGCTCAATTATCGGGGTGGTTCATTTTTATTACCAGATAGCCCTGAAATTCAAAGGGAATGCCAAATCAGGGGCGTTTCTTTTGAAATTATTTCCGATGCCAAAACTGAAGAAATTCTGCAATTGATTAGTAGCCCATCCCAAAATATGGAAGCTGTAGTGCTCGAAAAAGCACCAAAAATTGCCGTGTATTCTCCTAAAGGGAATCCACCTTGGGATGATGCCGTTACGATGGTGCTGACCTATGCTGAAATTCCTTATGAAACGATTTATGACGAAGAAGTTTTGAATGATGCCTTAGTTCTTTATGATTGGCTCCATCTGCATCACGAAGATTTTACTGGACAATACGGCAAATTTTACCGTACTTATAAATCGGCAGCCTGGTATATTGAAGATAAAAAACAATCAGAAGCCTTGGCGGCCAAATTGGGATATGCTAAAGTGTCTGAACAAAAATTGGCCGTGGCTTTAAAAATACGCAACTATGTTGTGGGCGGCGGATTTATGTTCGCTATGTGCAGCGCTACGGACAGCTTCGATATTGCCCTAGCGGCTGAGGGAATTGATATTTGCGAACCGATGTTTGACGGTGATGCCAGTGCACCTAACTATCAAAGCAAGCTAGATTTCGACAAAACCTTCGCATTTAAAGACTTTATTTTGGAACGCAATCCTAATATCTATGAGTTTTCATCCATTGATATGACTAATAAACGTCAAATTCCCATGACTACTGATTACTTTACCTTAATGGATTTTTCTGCAAAATGGGATCCTATCCCAACCATGTTGTGTCAGAATCATACTGCATTAGTAAAGGGTTTTATGGGACAGACTACAGCGTTTGCTCCCGAACATATCAAATCTAATGTGTTGGTGATGGGCGAAAACAAAACCAATGGCGAGGCAAAATATATCCATGGTATTAAAGGGAAAGGCTTTTTTACCTTTTATGGCGGACATGATCCGGAGGATTACACCCATAAAGTAGGCGACCCCAAAACGGAATTAGAGCTCCATCCCACATCACCTGGTTATCGATTGATCTTGAATAATGTGCTGTTTCCGGCTGCCAAGAAGAAAAAACAGAAAACCTAAGCTATTTACAAAGTCGAAAATCTAGGTTTTTTGAGTACTAATTTATGACGATAAATGGATTTGCGATAGTAAAGTTCATCAATCAGTTAAATACTAAAAGTATAACCGATTATTTTTGATCGTTATTTGAGCAGATTTGAGAACCATTGTAATGTTTAGGGCGCTCATATGGCTAACAACGGATGATTTCATACTTTAAAATTAAACCAAATCTATGTCTACTAAAGAGAACATATTAAATAAAATACAGATTCTAATTGCCAATAGTTTTAAAACACCAGAAGAAGCGTTCGCTTTTTTTGATGCTGATAAGGACGGGAAATTGTCAAACAAAGAGATTTCGGAGCTGCTCCGTAAAGCTGAGATCAGCGGACTCATTAGGGTGTAGTCACATCAAAACTTTAAGAAGGTTATGATAAGGATCATAATGCACTGGTGAGTTGGCAAGAGTTTAGAACTGCCGTTTCTGAAATTAAAAATTAAATAATAAGCCCCTTTTAATGCTGTACTACGTTAAACAATTTTTTAGATTATTCTTCGCTTCAGTAGTATACTGGTCCTTTGCATTCTGTTTTTTTATACTCATACGCTATCTGGGTAGAGAACAGGAACAGGTAGATGCCATACAACAGAGTAGGGTGTTGCCAGTATCTGAATACCTGTTATTCGGCGTGGTCTTAGGCGTCATGGTAGCCATTGTGTACACCGTTGTGGAATATGCTTTTGATAAGTTTTTATCCAAGGCATTGAATTTGGGAGTGATTTTATTTTTTAAATCCATCATTTACTTGATATTCCTTATTTTCTCATTGACCATTATTGCCTATTTAGCGGAAGACTACATCGGCGTCGATTTCCCCAACCATACTGGATGGTGGATGTCTAACAAGATTTTTTGGATGGTTACAGCCTATTTTATCATTTGTTCGCTGCTATTTTCATTTATCAGATTGGCCAACGATAAATTTGGGAAAGGAATTATTTTCAAAATGCTGATTGGACGGTATAAAAATCCGCGGGAAGTAGAGAAGATCTTTATGTTTTTAGACATGAAATCGTCTACTACTCATGCCGAAAAATTGGGGCATTTAAAATACAGCATGCTCATTCAGGATTGTTTTTTCTATCTCAACAAGATTATAAATAAGTACGATGCTGAAGTGTATCAGTATGTGGGTGATGAAGCCGTATTGAGTTGGACACCAAAAAGTGGCATTAGAAACCTTAATTGTATCAGATTGTTCTTCGATTTTGACCGAAAACTAAAACGTCATTCGCGCTATTATAAGAAAAAGTATGGTGTTCAACCAGAGTTTAAGGCTGGGCTACATACTGGGAAAATTATTATAGCCGAAGTGGGAACGGTAAAAAAGGAATTGGCGTACCATGGCGATGTGATCAATTCAACCTCGCGCATTCAAGAAAAATGCAATGATTATAATGAGTCTCTACTAATTTCAGAAGACTTAATGAGCAAACTTAAGTTAACTTCTAAGTTCGAAGCCATTTCTCTTGGTGATGAGTTATTGGATGGCAAAACTGAGGAACTCAAAATTTTTGCCATCCATAGAAAGTAAAATCTGGTAATGTAGTAATTAAAATGTGTAGGACATGGCCACACCTCTGTAGTCATCTCCTGAGAAATTACGACCTGCAGTTGGTGAAACTCTAAGTGAGGCGTCTTTTGTCTTATGAAGTTCAGGAACCAGGATACCTGTAGCGGCACCTAAGCCATAACCAATAAGCACATCCGTTAGGAAATGTTGTCCGGCTTTTATCCTGAAATATCCAACAGTAGCAGGAACAGCGGCAGCTGCAGCCCAAATAAAGAACTTGCCTTCAGCATCAGGATTGTAATCTGAATACACTTTTGCCGCAAAAAATGTAGCGGTTGCAGAAGCAGCAACATGACCTGAATAGAAAGATCGTTGACCACTATTGCTCAAGCGTCTGTCCATTTTTAAATTTTCGTCATAAACATACGGGCGCGACTTATCAACCAAACCAGCCGTGATAGAAAAGAGGGCAGCTGTGGTGGAAAGACTTTCTAGATACATTCCTAAAAATTGGCCTGTATGATCGTTAATGTCATCGTTAAATAATAGCACTAATGGTGCAGCGAAAGAAACGGCAAAAGGAATGTCACTAATACTACTAGCGCTTTCTGAATTATATCCAGCAGCCCATCGGTTAATCCTGCTGATATCATTTTTGTCTAATGCATTTAATTCCGCCATGGTGATACCTTCTTTATCTTGTATAAGCATTAAACCGTAAGCGCTACCACCTAATCCGGCGCCCAGCCAAATGCCGTCTTTTATCCAATTCCATTCGTATGGCGTATTATTCTGTTGTGCATTTGAGCTTATGGTAATTAATAAGGTAAGGATGAAAAGAATTTTTTTCATAAAATAGATTTTAGGTTATTGATTGAATCTCGTGGCGAAAATAGAAAAGTAGGTGCATGTGCAGTAACGGTTATCCCACAAAAGTTAACTCAAACATTGGAGTCTACTGGACACAAAAAATCCGGTTCATGAAGAACCGGATTTTTATAAGCGAATTGTGGTTATTATTTTGGCGAAAACGCCTTATTTTGAAATTTGTTTAGCAATGGCTTCAAAAGCATTTGGATTGTTCATCGCTAAATCAGCAAGAACCTTACGGTTTAAACTGATGTTGTTAGCTTTGATACCTCCCATAAACTTTGAATAAGACATTCCGTGTAATCTGGCTGCAGCGTTGATACGCATAATCCATAATGAACGGAAATTTCTCTTCTTTACTTTACGGTCTCTGTACGAATATAACATCGCTTTATCAACCGCGTTTTTGGCTACTGTCCAAACGTTTTTACGTCTTCCAAAGTATCCTTTTGCTTGTTTAAGAACCTTTTTTCTTCTGGCTCTTTTTGCTACTGAATTTACTGATCTTGGCATTTCTTAATTGTTTTTTTGTAGTAGGCGGTCGGTAACCGACACTTTGTCTTTTTTATCGTCGTAAATCAAAAATCATCAATCTACAATCGCTAATCTTTTAGCCTATCTCCAGGGTTTATACTATTGTTTTAACCAATTAAAATGGGTTACTTTAAACGTAACATCACTTTAACATTGTTCTCGTCTGCTTTATGCACCAAAGTGTCATGTGTCAGAGCAAGTTTACGCTTCTTAGATTTTTTCGTCAAGATATGACTCTTAAAAGCGTGCTTTCTTTTAATCTTCCCAGTGCCCGTTAGTTTAAAACGTTTCTTAGCACTAGATTTTGTTTTCATTTTCGGCATTTTTCTCCTAAATTTAAATTTACTATTCGCTTATTATCTTATATATACATAGTTGCCTATGTGTACTTATTTCTTTTTTGGCGCAATGAACATGGTCATACGCTTACCTTCTAATCTTGGCATTTGCTCAACCTTACCATATTCTTCAAGATCTTGGGCCAATTTTAATAGTAAAATCTGTCCTTGCTCTTTAAACACAATAGATCGTCCTTTAAAAAATACAAAAGCTTTCAGCTTTGCACCTTCCTTCAGAAACTTCTCAGCGTGTTTCTTTTTGAATTCGTAATCGTGATCATCTGTTTGAGGACCAAAACGTATTTCCTTAACAACAACTTTAGTCGCTTTAGACTTTAAGGCCTTATCGCGCTTCTTTTGTTCATAGAGAAACTTCTTATAATCCATGACCTTACATACAGGCGGATCAGCTTTTGGTGATATCTCAACCAGATCTACACCCTGCTCTTCAGCCATTGCTAAAGCTTGCCTAGTGGTGTATATACCAGTTTCAACATTATCTCCTACAAGTCTTACGTTCTCGGATCGAATGTTTCTGTTAATTTTATGTTGCTCCTCTTTTTCAGTTCTTTTGAAGCTACCTCTGTTTCTACGAATTGCTATGGCTTATATATTTTTTAGTTAAACTTAATGTGCCTATTTAAAGGTTTTCAATGTCTTTTTTACTTCTGTATCGACAATTTGAGAGAACTCTTCTACACTAATCATGCCTAAGTCTTCTCCGCCATGTTGTCGTACAGTAATCATGTTTTCGTTCTCTTCATTCTCACCTAGAATAATCATATAGGGGATTTTGGCTATTTCCGCTTCGCGGATTTTCTTGCCAATGGTCTCATTTCTATGATCAGCGAGGGCGCGAATTTCGGCATTTTCTAGCAAATTTAAAACTTTTTCGGCGTATTTTTCATATTTCTCACTAATTGATAATATGATCACCTGCGTTGGCATGAGCCAAAGCGGGAAATTTCCACCTGTGTGCTCTAACAAAATAGCTACAAAACGTTCCATACTACCAAACGGCGCACGGTGTATCATGACCGGTCTGTGCAGTTCATTATCGCTACCTTTATAGGTCAAATCAAAACGTTCTGGTAGATTGTAATCAACCTGAATTGTCCCAAGTTGCCAGTTTCTGCCCAAAGCATCTTTAACCATAAAGTCTAACTTCGGACCGTAGAACGCAGCTTCTCCTGTTTCTACCACATAATTTAGACCTTTATCTATCGCCGCATTTAGGATGGCAGCCTCAGCTTTCTCCCAATTTTCATCACTACCAATATATTTTTCTGGAGTATTAGGGTCTCTTAAGGATACCTGGGCGGTAAAATTCTCAAAACCTAAAGATCCAAAGACATACAGTACCAAATCGATAACGTCTTTAAACTCTTTATCCAATTGGTCAGGCATACAAAAGATATGCGCATCATCTTGCGTAAAGCCTCTCACACGCGTTAAGCCATGTAGCTCGCCACTTTGTTCGTAGCGGTACACCGTACCAAATTCGGCATAACGTTTAGGAAGTTCCTTATAAGAGAACGGCTTCGCATTATAAATTTCACAATGGTGAGGGCAGTTCATGGGTTTTAATAAGAACTCTTCACCTTCAGAAGGGGTAAGGATGGGCTGAAAACTGTCGGCACCATATTTCTCGTAGTGACCAGAAGTGACGTACAATTCTTTTTGGCCTATGTGTGGGGTAACCACCATTTCATATCCCGCTTTCTTTTGTGCTTGCTTTAAAAAGTTTTCAAGGCGTTCACGCAAGGCGGCACCTTTAGGCAGCCATAATGGCAGACCTTGACCTACTTTTGACGAAAAGGTGAATAATTCAAGCTCTTTTCCTAGTTTACGGTGGTCCCGTTTTTTAGCTTCTTCAAGTAAATAGAGGTATTCCGTCAAATCTTTCTGTTTAGGAAATGAAATACCGTATACACGTGTTAATTGTTTATTCTTTTCATCACCTCTCCAATACGCACCCGCAACCGACATTATTTTGACAGCTTTAATGATGCCCGTATTAGGGATGTGTCCACCTCTACACAAATCTGTAAACGTCGCATGATCACAAAAGGTAATCGTTCCGTCTTCCAGATTTTCAATCAATTCTACTTTATATTCATTGTCTTGAGCCTTATATAAGGATAAAGCGTCGTCTTTGGTTACAGAACGCAAGTTAAAGTCGTGCTTACCCCTGGCAATTTCCAGCATTTTTGTTTCAATGGTCTTAAAATCCTTGTCAGAAATGGTGCCTTCACCTAAATCAACATCGTAATAAAAACCGTTTTCAATAGCGGGACCGATAGAAAGTTTTACGCCAGGATATAACTCTTCAAGTGCCTGCGCCAAAACGTGGGCTGATGAATGCCAAAAAGCTTTCTTCCCATCCTTGTCGTTCCAAGTATATAATATCAAGGCACCATCCGTGGTCAATGGGGTATGGGTTTCCACCGTAGTTCCATTAAAATTTGCTGAAATCACATTTCGGGCAAACCCTTCACTTATACTTTTGGCAACATCCATTGGCGTTGCATTGTTCTCAAACGGTTTTACACTTCCGTCTGGTAGCGTTATATCAATCATATATATCTTACTAATTAGGTTGACAAAGATAAGAGGTTATAAACTTTCATACAATATATATATAGGTATAATATAGAGTGTCTCATAATTTTCCGCCTGAGAGATTCATTATTACATGCCCCTATAATATAAGAAGCTAGTCCTACCATATATTATAGGAACAGAACACTATATAAGTTGGTACCTATTATAATGAAGTATAGAACTTCGGATTGGTATAGTGGACTCCATATATAGGTAGCATTTTGTAACCTATTTAGGTCAATGAATTGTTTTTGGGCGTTTGGTCTGCCCTCTGGGGCAGCCCACCGCGCTCTCGCCCCTCACTTTTTCCAGCCGCAGGAGCGTCTGCAAAAGAGTTCAAACAAGGGCTCCATCGCTAACGCGGGCCAGCCGCAGAGATCGTGCCGTAGGAAGAGCGTTGCTCCGCGCGGACTAAACCCTTCATTTTCAGAATGGAGAAAAAAACTTTAAAAAAACAGAAAGATTAGTTTGTTTGTAAAGTAAAAAGGGTTGTATATTTGCACCCCGCAAACGAGGGGCCGCAGGGCCGCCCAGACAAGGGAAAGCGTTCATTACCATCTTAAAATAGAGAAGCAAATTTTTTTCAAAAAAGGTTTTGCAGATTCAAAAAAGGTTGTATGTTTGCAGCCGCTTAAAACGGTAACGTTTAGCAGCGGAAAGTTCATTAAAATAATGTTTATTGCGAGTTGATTAGAGTGTGAAAAAAAACTTTTAAAAAAACTTTCAAAAACATTGTAGGAATTAAAAAAGGGTTATATATTTGCACCCGCTTAGCGATTGAGTTTGCTAAGACAGACAAGAAATAAGTTCATTAACATATTGGATTGACAGCGTAGCGAAGTACTGGAAACGGTATTAGCACAATAAAGAACAAACCATTTTGAGTACCAAACATTAAATTTCCTTTGGTCGTTGAAAAGTACTGAACGCAAGTTCAAAAAAATTAACGATGAAGAGTTTGATCCTGGCTCAGGATGAACGCTAGCGGCAGGCCTAACACATGCAAGTCGAACGGTAACAGCACTTCGGTGGCTGACGAGTGGCGCACGGGTGAGTA
>NZ_VORX01000010.1 GCF_007997285.1 Gelidibacter salicanalis | reverse complement strand
TCGAAATCATGAACAATCTGGAGCTTAAATTCTTCCGAATAAATACGGTGCTTTTTTAAGGTTTTTAAATTTGCTTTCATAAGTTTACACTTTGATTAAAGTGGTCAACCTATATCAGGGACTTACATTTTTCTCCTCTCTCTATTCTCTTTTCTATCATCTAAGAGTGGTTACACAGAGTACAACAGAAGAAAAATTCGTGAAATTCGTGAAATTCGTGTCAAAAACTTTTCTCTAATCATCTGATACAACTCTAATCCAAAATTCGTAAATTAGTAACTATGAAAAACCTAATTCTTTATAGTGCGTTAATCTTTGTGTTCATTGGTTGTGGTTCTTCCAAAGAATTCACGGCACGGGATAATCAGGCGTATCAGAATTTGAAGGATTTAGTAGACTCCCAAACATTTGAAATTGTCTCTAACAGGGCCTCACCATTTGCCTCGGCAGCGTTTAGCCGCGTGGCCAACTCTCGGATTTTAGGTCCGGGTAACAGCGCGAATAATATTGATATTAGCGCGAATGCTAACAGATTGACAATCAAAGGAGACAGTATCAGCGGTTATTTACCTTTTTTTGGGGAACAGCATTTTGGCGGTGGTTATAACAATAATAAAACCAGCATTGAATTTGATGATGTGCCTAAAGATTTTCAAGTGATGCATGATGATCAAAAACACGCTGTAGAGATTCGTTTTAAGATTGACGATAAATATCGCAACAGTGAGCATTACGATATGATGATTATCTTATATCCAAATTTAAGAAGCACCATCAGAGTCCAGTCGACCACCAGGAGTTCTATAGAATATACTGGACGGGTAAGTGCATTGGAAGATGGTAAAGAATAGTAGGATTTCATATCCTATAAAATTCTATTTTACATAATATAAATTATAGAACAAATATGAATATTTAATGTCAGTTGGTTTTGATGCTTGAATCTGCTTTGAGTTATGATTATATATGTAAATGTTATCTTTATTGGATTCAATAGCATCAATCAAAAGTTATCTGATTAGTAAATAATTAAAAATTCTGTTATTATTGGTTCAAAACTTCATCAAACAATTTTTCGTCAAACAATCGTTTTTCAACAAATGCATATTATGAAGACCTATAGAAGATTATCTCAAATATATTTTAACAAAAAGATCTTGATATTTTTCTTTGATGACCTTACGTTTCAATTTCATCGTCGGTGTTAAATGTCCAGCTTCAATGGTCCATGCTTCAGGTGTGATTTCAAATTTCTTGATTTGCTCCCACTTCCCTAAACTTTCACCATACACATCAATATCCTTTTGAATTTGGGCAATATGGGTTTTATCGGTCGTAATATCGGTTATGATATGATTGTTCTTTTTTGCCCAATCGCTAACAAAGTCATAGTTGACTTGAATGAGTGCGGCAGGCATTTTATAGCCTTCGCCAATCACCATAATCTGTTCAATAAATGGCGACTGTTTCATCATATTTTCAATCATTGCTGGAGCAATATATTTGCCGCCAGAAGTTTTAAACATTTCTTTTTTTCGGTCCGTAATTTTTAGAGATCCATCATTACAAATTTCGCCGATATCACCTGTATGAAAAAAACCATCTTTTATAGCTTCATTGGTTTTTTCTTCATTTTTGTAATACCCCTTTAGAATATTTTTCCCTTTAACGAGAATTTCGCCATCTGTTGCGATCTTAACTTCTAAACCTGGCATTATTTTTCCTACGGTTCCCACTTTTACCCCACCTTTTTTATAGCTATTTAAAGAGATGACTCCAGAGGACTCCGTCATTCCATAACCTTCATATATTGGCAATCCTGCCGCAGTAAACACTTTTATTAAACGTTCTTGTAAAGGTGCAGAACCCGATATAAAAAATCGTAAATCGCCACCAAAAATAGCACGCCATTTACTATAAATTAATGTATCTGCTATTTTGTGTTTTAAGCCTCTTTTTTGCCCTATTTCAGTGTTTTCGGCTAGTCTTACTGCCCAGAAAAACAAACTTTTCTTTACACCTGAAAGCGCATTACCTTTTGCCATAATCTTATCATAAATTTTTTCTAATAAGCGAGGTACAATAGGTAAAAATACTGGCTTTACTTCTTGAAAGTTATCCACTAGCCTTTCAAGAGATTCCGCAAAATAAATCTCCATTCCCATGTACTGGTAATAATACGTTACTAGTCGCTCAAAAACATGGCTAATTGGTAAATAACTCAGCATTGGAAGGTAGGACTCTTGAAGATTTATAAGATCCTTACACGTCGTTGCCGTATGTAATAATTCTTCATGCGCAATCATGACACCTTTTGGAACTCCTGTGGTTCCGGAAGTATAAGCAATGGTTGCAAGGTCTTTTGGCGACACATTTGCCTTTCGTTGTTCGAGTTCTTTTTGATGATTTACGTTCTGACCTAAAGCTAACAAATGTTCCCAATTGTCAAGGCAAACAGTGTTATCAAAAGAAAAAATAGTAGCTACTTGCGTGTTTGGTTGTATTGCTTTTACTTTATTAAATAAATCTGTATTGGAAACGAAGCAAAATTTTGAATCGGAATGGTTTAAAATAAATTCATAATCTTTTGAAGACAATGTCGCATATAAGGGCACGTTAATTGCCCCAATTTGCAAAACTGCCATATCTAAAATATGCCATTCCACACAGTTTATTTCTGTTACTACAGCAATTTTATCGCCCGCTTGAACACCTAATTCTAGTAACGCAGTACTTATAGTATCAATTTGACTACAGTAATCTTGCGTGCTCAAAGACAACCAATTACCTCCTGTTTTTGTATTAAACGCCTTATCGTGTGGTGTATGTTTTAATTGATATGCTGGAATATCGAATAAACGCGTTAAGTTTTGTGGCATAATACAGATGGTCAGTGGTTAACTATAAGTTTTATAAGGCGAAGCATACGTTTTTATGGTGCTAACTTTAATGGTAGTCTTATTAAAAACGTTACGATCTTTTATGTGTTGATGTTCTGTTACTTCTTCTATCTCTAAAACTGGCGACAAACAGGTATCATGATTGGCACTTAAGGTTGTCCATTCATCTCTCGTTTTGGTTTTAAAAAGTGCTTCTAAATGGTTCTTAGGAAAAACACCATTGATTAATTCTAGTTCCGATGTTCTTTTCCAATCTGGTTTATCTACTAGGTCACAGAAGCCGTTCCAAAATTTCATTTCTAAAGCACCCAACGCAATCCATTTTCCGTCGGAAGTTTCATATACATTATAGTTAACAAGCATACCACTTAAAATTGGCGTTTGTTTGTATGAAGCGCCACCTTGAAGCATACTATGAGCAATAGCGTTTAAGGGGATAGTTGCATCTAACAAACTCAAATCGACATACTGTGGTTTATTCTGTAATTTTTGAGCTATGAGTCCAGAAGTACAAGCCGATACTAACATATACGAACCACCTGCAATATCTGCAATTTGAAACCCAGGAATAACAGGTTTTCCTTGCGCGTCTCTATTTAAATCTAACAAACCAGCAGTAGCCAAATAATTAAGATCATGACCTGCTTTGGTATGTAATGCTCCAGTTTGACCATAGCCTGTAACGGAGACATAAACAATGTTTGGGTTTATTGCCTTTACAGTCTCAAAATCTAAATTGAAACTTGCCATGGCACCAGGACGAAATTGCTCTATCAACACATCAGCAGAAGCTATTAAATCACTAACTTCTTTATAACCTTCCTCAGTTTCATAATCAACTATAAGCTGTTCTTTTGAATGATTCATAGCATGAAACATAACAGAACTTTCGTCAATTTTAGGTTCGTAAAATCGCGTATAATCTAAACGTTTTGGACTTTCAATCTTAATTACTTTTGCACCTAATTGACTTAATAGATGTGTGCCTAAAGGTCCTGGAAGTAATCTGGTAAAATCTAATACAGTAATGCCTTGTAATGGTTTTGATTCTTGCATTATTTTATAATTGAAGTTTAAAATCTGCTATTTACAACTACTGTTATTTCTTTTGTTGCTTACGCATGGCTTTCATTTGAGCAAATAACTCTTTAAACAAGCCTCTAGCCACTACTAATTTCATGATTTCATTGGTGCCAGCGTAAATACGTGCTACTCTATTATCGGCATATTGTCGTGCAATAGGATATTCCCACATATAACCATAGCCACCGAATAATTGTAGACATTCATCGACCACTTTACTATGCATATCTGTTGCTGAAAATTTTGCCATAGAAGCACTTTCAGCAGAGAGTTTACCTGCTATTAAATCTTCTGTACAACGGTCTATAAACGCTTGATGGATTTGTAAGAGTGTTGCAGCTTCCGCTAGTTTAAATTGGGTGTTTTGAAAGCCGGCAATGGGTTGCTTAAATGCTGTTCTTACAGACGTATACTCAATAGTATCTTCAATGGCTCCTTGTGCACCCCCGACCGCTGCTATAGCAACTGTTAATCGCTCACGTGCTAACTCTGTCATCATTATTTTAAAACCGTAGCCTTCTTTACCTAGCAAGTTTTCTTTAGGAACTTTGACGTTGTCAAAAAACAACTCACAAGTATCTTGTGCTTTCATTCCAATTTTTTTGAAAGGCACGCCTTTTTCAAAACCTTCCATTGCACTTTCCATAATTAATAATGAAACGCCTTCTTCAGGAGTACCGGAATTTGTTTTTACAGCAACAATAGACATATCTGACAAATAGCCATTAGTAATAAATGTTTTTTGTCCATTAACTACATAATGATCTCCTGCGTCTTTGGCTGTTGTCCGAAGTGCTTGTAAATCTGAACCACAGTTAGGCTCTGTCATTCCAATAGACGTGATCATTTCGCCTGTAGCCATAGGTGGCAAGTATTTCTCTTTTTGAGCATCTGTTCCCCATTTTAGGATATACGGTGCTACAATATCTGAATGCAATGAGTAGCCAGGGCCGCTGATTCCCTTTTTTGCTAGTTCTTCCATAAATAAAGCACTATAACTAAAATCGAGGCCAGAACCGCCATATTGCTCTGGCATATCGATACAAAGCAAACCTAAATCGCCTGCTCTTTTCCAAATTTCACGACTTACCATGCCTTTTTTTTCCCATTCCTCCGTTTGAGGCGCAAGCTCATTAGCAATAAAATCTTGAATCATGCCTTGCATCATTTTATGTTCTTCTGATGCATATATTTTTCGTTCTAATAATACGTTTTGTAACATAATTAGTTATTTAAAAATTAGTTTTTATAAAATACTCTTCCCTCTCCTGCTGCTTCAATACGCTTTACCAACGCATCTGGTAATTGAAAACGCTCGCCATATTTTTGTGCTAATGTATCTGCATAAGCTTTAAATTCCTTAGCACCAATATAATCGATGTAAGACATGACACCACCTGTATAAATTGGGAAACCAAGTCCTAAGATAGAACCAATATCAGCATCTCTAGGCTCACGCAATACACCACTATCTAAACACTTGTAAGAATCTATAACCATTGCGAATAATAATCGTTTACCAATTTCCTCTTCATCATAATCTGTTTGCTGTTTAAAAATAGTTGGCCATTCTTCCCATAAATATTTCTTTCCGCCTTCTGGATATTCATAAAATCCTTTTCCAGATTTTTTACTAACTCTACCGTGTTTATTCACAATAGTGTCAATGGTATCTTTTAATTCCTTTTCAAATTCAGTTAAATCAGGACTTTCGTTCATGATATCTAACATCAATTTTAGAGTGACTTCATCTGAAATAGCTAAAGGACCAATTGGCATACCAATTTTCTTGGCTACATTTTCTATAACCGCTGGTGGAATTCCTTCTGCTAACATCTTAATACCTTCGTTTACAAATTTTCCGAAGACACGAGAGGTAAAGAATCCACGTCCATCATTAACTACAATAGGTACTTTTTTAATTTTTGTGACATAGTCAATAGCAGCCGCAACTGTTTCATCAGATGTTTTTTCTCCCACGATAACTTCTACTAAAGGCATTTTATCCACTGGTGAGAAAAAATGCAAACCAATAAATTTTTCTGGTTTTTTTGATGCTTTTGCCAATGCTGTAATAGGTAATGTAGAGGTATTACTTGCGTAAATCACTGCATCTGCAATCACTGCTTCGGTTTCTTGTGTGACCTTATATTTAAGGTCTAAATTTTCAAAAACTGCTTCAATAATTAAGTCACAATCTTTTAAATCTTCAACTGAAGCTGTAGGTTGAATTTTATCTAATAAGGGCTTCGATTTGTCTTCGGTACTTCGTCCTTTTGCAATCTTATCCTGTTCTATTTTTGAAGAATAGCTTTTTCCTTTTTCGGCACCTTCCATAGAAACATCTTTAAGAACGACATCTAATCCAGCTTTTGCAGAAACATAGGCAATGCCTGCCCCCATCATTCCAGCACCTAAAACACCAACCTTTTTATAGGTCGTATTTTCAAAATCTTTTGGTTTGGCTTTTCCTTTGGCTGCATCACCTATAAAAATAAAAGCAGCTCTAATAATATTTTTCGTTTCTTTAGTGAACAAGGTATTTACAAAATAACGTGCTTCAACTTCTAAAGCTTTATCGATTCCTGTAGAACTTCCATGATAAATAGCGCTTAACACATTTTTAATATGTGGCAAATTACCATGGGTCGTTTTATATGCCATGGCATTAGATACCGAATAAAACTCCGTAAAACCAGATACTTGACCTATTCCATTTGGTGTTCCAAGCACTACAAAGCGCTTATCGTCCCAAGGTTGTTGCACTTCTGGATTTTTCAATATCCAATCTTTAGCTAATGCGTTAATATCGTCTTCAGGACTGCATATTTGATTGACTAAGGTATCTTTTAAGGCTTGCTCTGCTGTTAGTTTACGAGATTGAGTAATATATTCAATTGTTTTTCTGGGACCTAAAAGTCTTAAAAAACGTTGTGTACCACCTGCTCCAGGAAATAAACCAACAGAACATTCTACCAATCCTATTCTATTTGCTGGATGATTAAGCATAATGCGATGATTACAGGCCAAGGCAATCTCTAAACCACCACCTAAAGCCAATCCACTTATTGCAGCGACTATCGGTTTAGATGATAATTCCATTTGCCGCATGCTTTGATGCGTTTTTGCGAGCATATCATAGCAATCTTGTTTGGAACCATCAAAATTTAGAAACCATTTTAAATCACCTCCAGCAATAAAATCTCTTTTGGCAGAATTGATAACAATACCTTTTACAGTAGCGTCTTTAATGGCTTTATCGGTTGTTGCAAAAAATTCTGAAATGGTTTCTGCATTCATAATATTCACTGGCGAGTTTGCCACGTCCCAAGTAATAAAAGCAATCCCGTCTGTATCTATTGTATATTTTATATGTTGCATTATGTTTCTTTTTAAGCGTTTAAACACGTTCTATTATAGTTGCAGTTCCCATTCCTCCACCAACACATAGCGTTGCTAAAGCAGTGCTTTTATCTTGCTGCTCTAATTCATCTAAAGCAGTACCAAGAATCATACATCCAGTAGCACCTAATGGATGTCCCATTGCGATTGCTCCTCCATTTACATTTACAATAGAGTGATCAATTTTCATGTTTTCCATCAATCGCATTGGTACAACAGCAAAGGCTTCGTTAACTTCCCATAAATCGATGTCTGAAGCTGTCATCCCTGCTTTTTTTAATGCTTTTTTAGTTGCTGGTGTTGGACCTTCCAACATAATTAAAGGTTCGGAACCTATGATACTTCCCATTTTAATTTTCGCTCTTGGAGTGAGTCCTAATTTTTCTCCAATTTCTTTAGTACCAATTAGCATTAATGCCGCACCATCTACAAGTCCTGAAGAATTACCAGCATGATGTACATGTTTAATCCGTTCTATTTCAATATACGTATCTAAAGCCGTTTGGTTGAATAGCATCTCGCCCATTTTTTCAAACGACGGATTTAATTTTCCTAAAGCTTCTATGGTAGTGTTGGCACGAATATATTCGTCTATTGCTAAAATTTCGATACCATTTATATCAGTAACTGGGATTATGGATTTTTTGAATGCATTTTTAGACCAAGCAGCAGCGGCTCTATTTTGAGATGCCACTGCAAAACTATCCACGTCGTTACGTGAATAACCATATTTGGTAGCGATTAAATCGGCCGAAATTCCTTGTGGTACAAACTTACCGAAAGCAGCATCAGGTTCCATAACCCAAGCAGAACCGTCAATTCCCATAGGCACTCGCGACATAGATTCTACGCCGCCAGCAATAATTAAATCTGACCAACCTGATCTTACTCGAGCAGCTGCTTGATTTACTGCTTCTAAGCCAGAAGCACAATAACGGTTTAAAGATACTGCTGCTAAATGATCGCCATAATTTGCTACTTGTGCAGCAACTTTTGCAATATTCCCACCTTGCTCTCCTGCTTGTGTTACACAGCCTAAAACTAAATCTTCTACATACGATGTGTCTAAATTATTTCGTTCTTTCAGTGCTGACAGCAACGTTGTTACTAATTGTACTGGGCTTACTTGAGATAAGCTTCCTGCTTTTTTGCCGATTCCTCTAGGTGTTCTTACAGAATCATAAATATATGCATCCATTCCTTTTATTTTTTAAAATTACTAAGAGGTAACATATAGAATAAAAAAATATGTGACCACATGGTTACAAACTTAGACTAAAGAATTATATTTGTCAATAAAAACACTATAATTTTATTAACATCCTATAAATTGACGATAATTATTATAGATGTCAGCATATAAATCATTAAAAAAAAGCGAATATGACATATTTAGAAACCAATTATAATTTTGACTATTCGTCAGCGTCTATTCAAAAACTAATTGAAAAAATAAATGATAGCAGTACAAAGGAAACGCCGTTAGAATTTGCTTTAAAAGCCTATTATTATATTAGGGATGCTTGGCATTACAATCCTTATCGCTTTAGTTTGAAAGAAACCGATTGGATAGCGTCTGAAATTTGCACACATAAAAGTGGACATTGTTTGGATAAAGCTATCCTATTGATCACTGTTTTGCGCGGTAAAAACATTCCAGCCCGATTAGGATTAGCCAAAGTTAAAAATCATATTGCCGTAGATGATATTGTTGAAAAATTTGGTAACGACGTGCTTGTGCCACATGGTTATGTTGAAATGTACCTAGATGGCAAATGGTTAAAAGCAACACCAGCTTTTAATAAAACGCTATGTGAAAAATTGAACGTTCAACCCTTAGATTTTGATGGGAAAAATGATTCGTTGTTTCAAGCGTATGATAATTCAGGCACAACGGAATTTATGGAATATTTGGAAGATTATGGTACTTTTGACCACGTGCCTTTACCATATATGCTCGATTTAATGAAGGAAACTTATCCGTTATTACGAGATAGAACTATTGAATTGGGAATGGTACTAAACCTTAATGAATTATAATGAAGAAAGACAGAGCTGCAACAGAAGAAAAAATTTATGAAAGTTTTTTAAGCCTATTAGAGGAAAAAGGACCTCAAGCAGTAGGTATAAATGCTATTGCTAAAAAAGCAGGTGTTTCTAAGGAACTTATTTATCGTTATTATGGTGGATTAGAAGGTCTGCTCCTTCATCTGGCAAAAAAAGGAGATTTTTTTAAATCTATGCTTTCATTGCAGGACAGAGCGATAAATTCCACAGAAGCTCTCAAAGATTTTGCTAAAGCTGGAACGCAAGAACTACGTGAAAACAAACTCACGCAAGAAATTCTGCGCTGGCAATTACTTGAAAACAATGAAGCTACTCACGATTTATTTAAGTATAGCAATAAAGAAATGTCTAAAATGTTTGCTATTTCAGATAAGGATACTTCCTTAAATCATGCGTTTCAACTCATGATAGGTGGCTACATTTATTTTACACTGTTATCTAAATTCAATAAAAAGTTTATCACAACAGATTTATCTTCTCAAGAGTCTTGGGATAACTTTGATAAAGCGATTGAAAAAACGATTGATTTATTTAATAAGTAAAGGCTGAGATATCTTTTGATATGCACTTCAGCAACGTCTAATAACTTCATTCCAATAGCGTTTATCTCTTCTAATAATCTAACCTAAAAATTTATTTAAATTCTTCTGTTTTATTAGTAAAAAACCTTACTTTTGCCCACTTAATTATCAAGAATCTCATCAAGAGATAGCAACCTGCATTAACGAGCAAGGTGCTAAATATGATAAGCCAAATACTTTGGAAAAAACGTTATTCTCATTCCTAATTATTTGTTGTCATATTCAAGCTGAGATTCTGCAAACTAAGATTCATGACAGCTACATCACCTATCACACCAAGTTTTAAAGCTTTAATTCCTTTTTTTGTATTCATCACCACATTTTTAAGTGTTGGGATTATTCAAGATGATTTTTACGCACTACCCGCGCCTATTGCAGTTATTGCCGGGATTCTTGTGGCATTTTTAATGTTTAAACAATCGGTAAATTCTAAGATAGACACGCTATTAAAAGGTTGTGGCGATCCTAAAATTCTCACCATGTGCTTAATTTATTTACTCGCTGGTGCATTTGCCGCAGTCACAAAGGCCACCGGAAGTGTCGACACCATTGTTAATTTAGGAATGGATGTCATAAATGTGCAATACATTTATTTTGGAGTCTTCATTATTGCCGCTTTCTTATCGGTTTCAACCGGAACTTCTGTAGGGTCCATTGTAGCCTTAGCGCCAATAGTCATAGGTTTTTCAGATACGGGCGGTTTTTCTCTAGGAATTCTCTGTGGTGCATTATTGGGTGGCGCCATGTTTGGCGATAATTTATCGGTTATTTCTGATACCACCATTGCTTCCACCCAATCTTTGGGAGTTAAAATGAGCGATAAATTTAAGACGAATATAAAAATAGCCATTCCAGCAGCACTTGTCACCATTGGTATTCTTATCTACCAAGGCATACATCTCGACACGAATGCTTCTGAATCTGTGACCTATTCCTATTCGCTATTAAAAATCGCGCCTTACTTAATCGTGATAGGGTTATCGGTAATCGGGGTGAATGTATTTGTCACTTTAGTATTGGGCGTACTTACGGCCGGTATTTTAGGTCTATTTTATGGGGATTTCTCTATCATCCAATTTACCCGCATCGCCTATACAGGTTTTACTGATATGACCGAAATATTTTTACTCTCCTTATTAACAGGCGGATTGGCAGCGCTGGTAGCCTTTAACGGTGGCATCGAATTTATTCTGGTTAAAATAAAAACCTTGATACGAAATCAAAAATCGGCACAATTCGGAATTGCGGCATTAGTATCAAGCGTCAATTTCGCTATAGCCAATAATACAGTTGCTATTATAATTTCGGGCTCTATTGCAAAATCTATCAATGATGAATATAGCTTAGATAATAAACAGACGGCCTCTACATTGGACATTTTTGCGTGTATTACTCAAGGAATCTTACCCTATGGCGCACAAGTATTAATGATTTTAAGTCTCGCCAAGGGTCATATGACCTATGTGGATTTAATCTCTAATACATGGTATTTACTTTTTCTTTTCATTTCAACAGTACTATTTATTGTTCTCAGGAGAAATTCTAAAAGTTAATAATCGCCAGATTCATTAATTTAACGCAGATACGCTACCGCTAATGTTATCCTCCAAATTAGCATTCACATATAATACTTTGTTAAAAAAAGAATGAACATTCATTTTTGTTGTATATTTGCATTGTAAATAAATTAAACATGGCAACACTTCAAAAAAGTATAGACAAACGTAATGCACTTATTAAGGCCACTATTGAGTTGGTGAATAACAATGGCTTTCACGCCACACCAATGAGTAAGATTGCGAAAATGGCCAACGTTTCTCCGGCGACCATTTATTTGTATTTTGAAAATAAGCAAGACTTGGTCAATAAAACCTATATCGACGTTAAAGCACAATACACCAATTACGCCTTTGAAACTTATTCTTCTGATATGTCTGTAGAACGTGGTTTTGAGGTGATTTGGAAACGTATAGCTGATTTCAAACTCAACGCCTCTGAAAACGCAATGTTTCTGGCACAATGTGATAACACCCCAATTATCGACGAACCTATTTTACAGGAAGGGATTAAACATTTACAACCCCTACTCGACCTTTGGGAACGCGGTAAAAAAGAAGGGCTGATAAAAAACATGTCCAACTATTTATTGTACGCCTATGCCATCAATCCGCTGTCATTTTTAATGATGGCGCAAAAACGTGGCGCATTTCAATTGGATGCTTCACAACTAGAAGATGCCTATCAATTGGCGTGGAGCAGTATAAAAAACAACTAAAAAATTTAAAAGACATTTATGATGACGAAGACTATATTATTAAAAAACAGACCAAAAGGAACGCCTACAATTGCAGATTTCGAATTTGTAACAGAAGAGACAAATTTGACTATTGCTAATGGCGAGTTACTTCTAGAAACCCTATATGTTTCTGTTGATCCTTATTTAAGAGGTCGTATGAGCGAAGCAAAATCTTATGTGCCACCGTTTGAGCTTAACAAACCAATTCATTCAGGTGTTATAGCTAAGGTGACTGCTTCCAAAAACGAGCAATTTAAAGAAGGTGATTACGTGTCTGGCATGCTCGATTGGAAAACCCAACAAGTAAGCACTGGTGAAGGACTTTTAAAAGTCGATCCTTCTAAAGCACCTTTAAGTGCCTATCTAGGGATTTTGGGCATGACCGGCTTGACCGCTTATTTAGGTTTAACTCAAATAGGTAAACCTGTTGCGGGAGAGACACTTGTGGTTTCTGGAGCTGCTGGAGCGGTAGGTTCCGTTGTTGGTCAAATAGGAAAAATTCTAGGACTACGCGTTATTGGTATTGCAGGCACGGACGAAAAGGTTGAGATGTTAACATCAAAATTTGGCTTTGACGCAGGCATCAATTACAACACCACAGAAAATATGGTCGCTGCAATACAACAAGCCGCACCAGACGGTGTTGATATTTATTATGATAACGTTGGCGGAACAATTTCTGATGCCGTGTTATTTAACATCAATAAATTTGCAAGAATGGTCATCTGTGGCGCTATCTCAGCGTATAACAACACTGAATTGCCAAAAGGCTTAAGTGTGCAGCCATTTTTAGTCAAAAAGAGCGCGCTCATGCAAGGGTTTATCGTTTCAAATTATGCTGAAAAATTCCCAGAAACCATGAAACAATTATCAGGATGGTTGGCTGAAGACAAATTGACCTACACAGAAACTGTTGTAGAAGGTTTTGACAATATCCCAACAGCTTTTATCGACTTATTTGAAGGTAAAAACACGGGGAAAATGATTGTCAAAATATAATTAACTAAAAGAAAGACACAAAATAATGAACAATTTTGAATTTAAAAACCCAACCAAAATAATTTTTGGAAAGGACACGATAGCAAAACTAGAAAATGAAATCCCACAAGACGCTAAAGTATTACTACTTTATGGTGGCGGCAGTATTAAGAAAAACGGGATTTATGAGCAAGTTAAGTCCGCTATAAAAAACCTGAAAGTGGTTGAATTTGGTGGCATCCCTGCCAATCCGGAATACGCCGTTTTGATGGACGCCTTAAAAATTATTAAGGATGAAGAGATTACCTATTTACTCGCTGTTGGCGGAGGCTCGGTGATTGATGGTACCAAGATTTTATCGGCTGCTGCCCTATTTGAAGGCGACATCCCTTGGGATATTTTAAGCAAAGGCATCAAAACTGAAAAAGGCATGCCTTTTGGAACGGTATTGACTTTGCCAGCAACAGGTTCAGAAATGAATTCGGGAGCCGTAATTACCAGAGCAGAAACTAAAGAAAAACGTACCATGGGCGGGCCTGGATTGTTTCCGGAGTTTTCCATTTTAGATCCTCAGGTGATCAGTTCGATTCCTCAACGTCAATTGGCCAACGGATTGACCGATGCCTTTACCCACGTGCTAGAACAGTATATGACCTATCCTAACGGCGCACTATTACAAGATCGTTTTGCAGAAAGTGTTTTACAAACCATCATTGAAGTAGCTCCAAAAGTATTAAAAGATCCTACAGATTACAAGGCGGCTGCGGATTTTATGTGGAGTTGTACAATGGCTTTAAACGGACTGCTACAAAAAGGAGTTCCTACAGATTGGGCAGTACATGCTATGGGCCATGAATTAACCGCACTATTCGGAATAGACCATGCGCGAACTTTGGCAGTCATAGCACCAAGTCATTACAAGTATAATTTTGAAGCTAAAAAAGAAAAATTAGCACAGTATGGTGAACGTGTATGGAATATCACTGAAGGCAGTACCGACGACAAAGCTTATGCAGCTATTGAACGTACCGTAGCATTTTTCCACGAATTAGGCATAGACACCAAACTTTCTGATTATACTAAAGATTACGAAGGCACCGCCGAAACCATTTCGAAACGTTTTACAGAACGTGGCTGGTTAGGATTAGGAGAACACCAGACCCTGTCGCCAGACAAGGTTGAGAAGATTGTTAAAATGGCTTATTAATTTTAGATATGAAGCTATTACAATCATTAGCAATTGTTTTGACTATCGTTATGGCGTCAAGTTGTAAGGATAGTCAAAACGAAAAAACTTCTGAAAGCGTTTCAGAAGCACAAACAGACATTAAAAAAGACAAAAAGATGAACATTTTATTTGTATTAACATCTCACGATCAATTAGGAGATACCGGAAAGAAAACAGGGTTTTGGGTTGAAGAATTTGCCAACCCATATTATACTTTATTAGACAAAGGTGCTACTATTACTATCGCCACGCCAAAAGGTGGTGCTGCACCAATCGACCCTACTAGTGATGCGCCAGATGCTGCTACAGAAGCGACGAAGCGTTTTGATAAAGATGCCGAAGCGCAGAAATTAATTGCAAACACCAAAGTATTAGCGGATATGAATCCGGATGATTTTGATGCCGTATTTTATCCAGGTGGTCATGGTCCGTTATGGGATTTAGCTACTGATAAAACTTCAATTACCCTGATTGAAAAATTTAACAGTCAAAAGAAACCTATCGCTTTTGTATGTCATGCACCTGCGGCTTTAAAAGACGTGAAAGATGCGGAAGGCAATCCATTAGTCAAAGGCAAAAAAGTAACTGGTTTTACAAATACTGAGGAAGCTGCAGTTCAATTGACGGATATCGTGCCATTTTTAGTGGAAGATATGCTGACTAAAAACGGTGGTATCTATTCTAAAAAAGAAGATTGGGCAGCTTATGCCATTCAAGATGGGAATTTAATTACAGGTCAAAATCCTGCATCTTCGGAATTGGTAGCAAAAAAGTTATTGGAAAATTTGAAATAATCTTTCAATTATTTTAAACATCAAAAAAGGCTGTCTTATAAATAGGACAGCCTTTTTTAATTTCCTGTACCTTACACAAAAAATGGTTATAGTGTAATTTGTACATTTTTAGTTGTTTTCCCTTTTTTTAATATGACCTCAAATACAAAGATTGGTGTTTCATTTACAGCATAATCAATGGTGTAGTGAATTTTATGAAATTCCCAACCTGGGTATTCTTTTGCCAAATCGCTGCTAAGCTCATAGGGCATTCTTACATTTTCATAAAACTCTTCACATTTAGTAATGGTCCCATCATGATCATAAATGGCTTTAATATAATTCTCAGCCGATTTAAAAACTACTGAATACGTTTGTGATGTCTTCGCATTGTAAATAGACAATGCACTAATGTCATAGTTGGCGGCAATCGATTGTAATGTTGTGACGCGAACGGCTTCAGATTGTAAGGTCATTTCAGATAAATACTGGCCGTTTTTTAGAACGGGTTTTTCAGATGTTACGCTGTGGCTATACTCAGGTGTAACCATTGCAAAATCATTTTGTGCGGACATAAGGCTGGTCAATCCTAAAAATACTAAACCGAGGATACGTGTTTTCATGAGTGTAAGGTTTTAAAATTAAACGAATGTGTGACGCTATAAACACTTAGGAAATTTGAGGTATGAACTCTGATTTTAGGAAAGTACTAAATTAGAAGAGATAGACTTATAATCTATGAAATTGGTATAGACAGCTGATGCACAAGCTATAGACAATTAATAGACATGTGGTAATTTTCGATTTTAAATAGCTATTTTATAGCGGATTACAAATTCTGAATGAACGTATCCAAATCCACATCTTCAGAAAGATCTAATTTTTTTCTTAGCCGATAACGACTTGTATTGAGGGAAGCCATTGTAATATTTTGAAGTGTAGCAATACTTCTACTTTCAATCTTTAGTCGAATTAGAGAAGACAATCTAATTTCATTTTTGCTTAAGTTAGGATACAGCGTCGTCAGTTTACTATAGAACGCATCGCTTAACTTGTCTAAGCGCTCGAAGAATTCTTGAGAATCACTGTCAAAGCTTATTTTATTTTTAATGTCCTGATTTAAGGATTCCAAGAGCACTTCACGATCTTCAGGATTGGAAGTTTTAATCGCTTCCAACTGTTCTGCGAGGTGTTTGGTCCAGTCTTGATTTTGGGTCAAGCTAATAGCAAAATCTGATAAGTCGCGTTCTTTAGATTTAATTTCAGAATGTAGCTGCTTTACCTTTAAGGCTGAGTTTTCCAAGTGTTGTTCTGCTAGCAATTGTTTGTTCTTGGCATTGATCAGATGTTGGCGTCTGCTTAAAAATAAAATCAATAGAATTAATATAAACACAGAAGAGACCAACCCGATTAATCTTAATTTTCCACGTTGACTATTAATTTTATCTTCCTTTTCCAATTGATCAATCTTAAAATTAAGCGCAATCCTATCGATAGTGACGTCATTAAACTCCTCTTGCCAACGCTTATCAGTTATGGCCGCAACTTTATAAATACTATCTGCATAAGCATTAATGCGCCTTGCAGTAGCATAAGCCGCGTCAATTTTATGTTGTTCTTGTAATAGAAGTTGCTTCGCATTCAAGAATTCTAAGTACGATTGCGGATTTATTAAGTTTGAATTTTCCTGATGTGTCACAATCTTTTCCAATGCTTTAAAAACCTGCTCAGCTTCGTTTAGCTTGTTTAAATGAATGTTACTGGTTACCAATTGTGCGCCTGCACTGATTAACCGCGGAATATCCTTTTCAAACGTGCCTTCATTGAACGTGGAATTATAAAAATCAAAATTGAGTGCATATAGCGGTTGTGCTTTTTCGTGAAGATTTTGTTCCACATAAACATCTGCAATATTATCGCGAATACTCCCGATTAACGTATGCTTAGGGAATTTGGATTCCGTGATTTGATACGCTTTTTGAAAATAATGAAGCGCTGAATCCAATTCCTTTTTATGCCAATATAAGAGCAATCCATAATTGTTAATGGCTGAAGGATAATATAAATTATCAAGATTTCTGGTGAAGTCCATATTCAGTTGGTGCTGTTTTTTAGCGCTATCAAATTGGCCAAGATTCGCATAATTTTCAGCAAGAACACTGTGTGCATAAAACCGCATCACGTTAAAACCTTTTCGATCTTCCGGTGAGAGTTCATGTTCTACTAATTTATAATGGCGGAAAAAGGCTTTATAGGATCTAATAGATTCTTTCGGAAAACCAATGTCTTTAAACCAATTACCCGAATGCAGATAACTATTCAGTACAAAAACATGATGTCCTTTAATATGAGTTAAGAGGTCCATACGCTTAAAATGCATGGACAAATAATTTTGCAATTGGGTTTCATTAAATGATGTACGCCTAAATGTTTTTATATCGTCTTCAGGAAATGAAATTGCCATAGAATCACTGATGGCTTTATATTGATTGTATGCCTCATCACTAGACAATGCTGCATTCTGTGCACACAAATGAGCATTTGAAAACCATAGGCACAGCAACATTGATAAATAATACTGTTTCAACTTAGATGATGTATAAACATTAGTACCTCTAAAGATAAATATTTATAAACTCTAAACCTTTGACAATCAATAATATTACAATTACGTATACTGCTCAGTTGATGGGCTTTCAATCATCTATTTAGAGCACCTTGCCAGTTATATTACAAGGTCATCACACTTTAATATTCTGATTTACTCTAAACAGATTTTCAGGATCATAAACGCGTTTGATTTTGACCAATCGCTCATAATTATGTTTATAACTAGCTTTTACACGGTCTTCACCCTCCTCCATCATAAAATTGGAATACGCACCACCGGCAGAAAAAGGATGTAAGGCATTATAATAGTCTTTACACCAATCCGTAATTTTACTTGCATTTGCCGGATCAGGATCTACGCCAACATATACTCCTGCATACTTGGCATCTCTATAGGCCCATGGCGTTTCGTCCGCTCCTACTCTACTTGCAGCTCCGGATATAGGGTATAGATGCATTTGAGATAAAGATGTTGGTATTTTCGATCCAAATTTTAAATGTTGCGCTCTTACTTCTGGGCCTAATTCATTAAAAAAGTCTGCTCTCCAATACCATTGAAGGCCTTTTGGTAATAACTCATCGAAGAGGGTTTGTAATGCAGGATAAGGCATTTCTCCAACATGGGCGAACACTGGATTTTGATCTAATACTGGTTTAAATATTTGGTCAAATTTATCGGGATTTCCCACATAACACCATACAATTCCACAGAACATTTTATTGTGTAAATGTTCAGGAAATGGCGATTCCGGAATGATCATCGTAGCAATAAACCCATTTAAATCTTCTGAAACGTTTTGAATGAAACCATTGTACCACGACATGACTTCCTCTACCTTTTCAATGGGCCATAAGGTTGGGCCTCCCATGATCATTTTAACGGGGTGCGCTTGAAATTTAAAGGAGGTCACCACACCAAAATTCCCACCACCACCGCGGATAGCCCAAAATAAATCGGTATTTTCTTTAGCGTTAACAGTTACAAATTTTCCATCTGCCAATACCATTTCAGCTTCCAATAAATTATCAATCGTCAATCCGTATTTTCGTGTCAAATATCCTATTCCACCACCAAGCGTAAGTCCGCCCACACCGGTGGTAGAAATCATTCCGGAAGGAATTGCTAAGCCAAACTCATGGGTCACCTGATCAACTTCGTTCCAAATATTACCACCCCCTACTTTAACGGTGTTGTTGGAAGTATCTACATCCACAAATTTAATTCCTGATAAATCGATGACCAATCCGTCAGTACATAATCCCAATCCTGCGCCATTATGGCCACCGCCTCTTATGGCCACCAACAGATTGTTGACTCTACCAAAATTTACAGCGGCCATGACATCGTCAGCGTTTTCACACATTGCGAATAGTCCAGGTCGTTTATCGATCATAGCGTTATACACCTCTCGGGTTTCATCATAATTTCCATCTGATGGCACAATGACGCGACCGTTTAATTGTTCTACAAAGGCTTTTATTATTTGAGGTGAAATTTCTTTTATCGCAGTTTTCATCATATTTGGATTTTAAACTATTACTATTTTATTTGGTTTATAGCAAATGTAGATGAGATTAACCGTCTTCAAATCAACATATTGACCAAATTAAAAGACTTTTAGACCAAGATGATCTTACAATCCGCGAGAGAAAAAAAAAGTTAAAACAAAGGAGATAACACATCAAAATTTTGAAATGTTGTTGAGTAGCTGACTAAATAGAAAATTGACGTCCGTGAAGAAATTGATTTACGGTTCAATTGTAAAAATGGTGATGCCTATACCTTTCTATCTTTACCAACATCAATTCCCATAATGAGTTTAATAACTGATACGGCCACTAATAAAGCTAAAGCATAATTCCAAGTGTCAGTCAGGTCATAAATTAAACCGACGATAAACGGTCCTGTTGCTGCTATTAAGTATCCGATAGATTGCACAATTCCTGAAAGTTCAGCAGCAGTTTCGGCATCTTTAGATCTTAGGACAATGAGCAATAGTGCTAATCCGAATGTGCCCCCAAGTACCATTCCAATCAGGCCAACCCAAAGTTCAACCATTCCAAGTTCGGGTATCATTAATCCGATTAATGCAATAACTTCAATGATAATTAAAGAAACAATAATTAAACGCTGATCCTTTCTAGAGCCGGCCCATACAGGAATTGCAATGGCACCGATAATTCCTGTGGCTTGTGATAAGGAAAGCATCCAACCTGCATACGAAGCATCAAAACCCCGATCAATCAAGATTGCTGGCAACCACGCTAAAATCACATAAAATGCCCACGACTGAAGCCCCATGTAGAGTGCCATTTTCCAAACCAACATAGAACCACTCAGTTTCTTCATGGCTTCTTTGAAACTTCTACTTGGCACCGTACGATTGATACGTTTGATATTAGGAATCCAAATAATTAAGGCAATAACCGCCAAAACCGCCCAAACACTTAAAGAGCCACGCCAACCTAAATTGAACTCAACAGCTAAAGGAAAACTCAATCCTGCAGCAATAGCGGCTCCAAGCGACATAATACCGGAGTATAAACTTGTTACAAAGCCGGCTTTGTGAGGAAAGTTTCTCTTTATTAACGCAGGAATCAATACGTTTCCAAATGCAATGGCTATCCCCAACATTATAGTACCTAAATACAACCCAAAAATGCCAACTGAGGAACGAATTATGATGCCCAAGGTCAGTAAAATTAAAGCAGCTAATAGGGTGTTCCCAATACCAAAACGCTTGGTAAATAACGGCGTAATTGTAGAAACAATACCGAAAGCTATCAATGGTAAGGTGGTGAGCAATCCTAATAACGTTTCAGAAAGCCCAACATCAGCACGAATCATATCCACCAAAGGACCAATACTTGAAAGTGCTGGTCGTAAATTGATAGCTACAAACAAAACCCCCACTAGCAATAGCGTTCGTGAAGCTTTGTTTAATCCGTTTGAATCTTGTGTTCCCATATCCATCAAAAATAAAGGACATATAAATGTCCCAGTTTTTTATGATTAGCATTTGTTATTAAAATTCCCAATGGTAATTCAATCCTTTTAAAAAGAATGCAGCTACACAATGTGAAGCTTTACTTTCCATTATCGGATTGAAGTGCAAAAGGACATGCTAACAAAAAGATTACAAAATTAGGCTTTTGTTTCTAGAAGATCGAGAGATTGTAGTTATAAACAAGAAACATAATTAAAAGGTTTTCTCTAGTTTAAACTAACCGTATTTACTTTAGCTATGGGCTGAAAAATTAACAGCAAAGGTTTGAAGGAAGAATTCCGTATTTTTTGTAGAAACACTTTGAAAAATATGCAGGCGAACTAAATCCTGTTTGATACGCAATTTCTGAGATATTGCCGCGTTGTTTTCTTAATAGTTGTAGTGCTTTATTTAAACGATAATCTCTCAAAAATAAGTTGGGAGATTTGCCGACAACGTCAACAATTGTTCTGTAAAATTTAGATTTACTATACCCAAGACACTGTTCGAAATCCTGCACATTTGTAGAAGGTTGCGACCAAACAGCTTCTGTATATGCCATCAATTGGTTTATAAAAGTTTCTTCCGACGTATTTACAACATGAAGCGCATTACCATTTGGGATTGGCGAATTTTGATTCTCCCCTTCATAAAGATCTTTTAGGGCTCTCGTGATTGAAAAATTACCTTTAGCTATATCACTTAAATAATCAGAAGTTTTAATGGTGTCTTCAAATATTGCTTGCTTGTCGGTTACCGGAATGCCAGCGCTGATCCCAATTTTCAATTCCAGATTAGGATTAATGGCTGTGTATAATTCTTGAATTTTGATGCCACAAGTTATGGCATCAGTCACCGATTTAAAGGAGATTAAAAAACTGTCTGCCTTATGTTTCACAATTCGGCCATTGCAGCTTGTCGTGATTCTTTTTATAGTGCGTGAGCAATTTTTAATGGCAGTTTTTAATAAATTAGCATCGGTTGGAATTAAGTTTTTCCGATTTAACTTCACCACCATAATAGACCTAAATGCGGGCTCGTTAATAATGTTTAAACTCACATCTTTCGATTTTTCAGGATCTTCAATCCGACCTAAGAAAGATTCCACTATCGTATCGTTCACTTGAATAATTCGCATCGGAACGGCACCATGTGCGTTTTTGTGTAAATTAATTACCGCTTGCTCATCGGGCGCATCAATTAAACAAAATGCTGTTTTTCGTTTTTCATCACACCAATAGGTGAGCCCTCTACAATTAAATTTATGCTCTATATTCAAATCTGCCTGATGCATTTCAGCCACGTGTTGTGCCGAAACACCTTCAGGAAGTTCATGCAAATCCATAAATAAAGGCATAGTATTGATAATGAGACTACAAGATACAGTAATTAATTTAAAATGTGGCGATTTAGCAGACGGTTTTCCAGCTGTACTTTATTATAATTAGGTGTACTTTAAAAAAAATCTACTTACAAATGCTTAATTGCTTTTAACTTAAACTATAAAAAAAAGCCCACCATTAATGGTGAGCTCTCCTATAAAATTTACCTCAAATTCGAACACGTGTGTATCGATTTCAAAGGTATTCTTAAAAATTTAATACATTTAATTATCGATAGCGATACCAATAGGCATAAGGATCACTTCCATTTCCGCTATATTCAGACCTTGGTTACCTGGTGTTCCAGATTCATTAACTTCAACGCCTTTGGTACCACGTGGCAATTCATATGATTCACCCACAGACGAAGAACCATAGCCAAGATCTCTCATAGAACCTGCGGTTATTCTACTTAGTGGATTTTCTCCTAAATTAAGATAACCTGTCATCAATTCGTTTCTTAAAATAGATTCACGCCAGTGACCTCCTGCAGTACCAGGACCACCACTATTTTCAATAGGCAATTCAAATTTGCCGCCTTCTGCGTTCCAGAAAACGTTGGCTTTGTCGCCTGTAAAATATGGATTGCTTGCAGGACCTGCTCTTAAAGATCTTCTGAAATTCCAAAGTGTACCTACGCCCAAAACATGTCCCATTTCGTGAACTATCACTTCTTCAAATAAATCTATCTCATCTAAAAATGCTAAATCAGCCACATCAAACTGCATTACTCCAGATAAGGTCAAATTATCACTGTTACGTACATATCTTGGTCCAGCGGATCCAAGAATTCCACCTCGTCCGTCAATATTGACAAGTGCAACTTCAATAATGATATCATCGATGGTTCCCTCTATGGGCGGTACGCCACCAAAAGCTGACGGAAGTGTCCCTGTAAAGGAAGGCACATCAGCAATGATTATGCGCTCCCAACGCGCAACAGCTTGAGCAAAAACTTCGCGTTGTCTTTCTGTTGTTGGTGTTAGATATCTCAATGTGATATCAAAGCGTCCTCTATCCTCAGGACTTCCATTTGCTTCTCCCTTGTAGTTTGGCCCAAATCCATTTACAACCAAAAGTTCACTAGGATCTGGAATCAAGGTTAATACCTGGCTCTCAGTTAGATCAAGTTCTGAATCCATAGTCGAGTTGGAACATGAGGGAAATAAAAAAACGGAGGACATTAAACCGAGCGCAACAAGCCCTCGATAATTTTTTCTTAATGCGTGTTTCATAAACATGGATTGATTAATTGTTATTAAAAAATAATTTGATTTGATAGTCTTCTAAAATAACTAATATAAGATTACATTTTACAATAATATTTACGTAATTAATAACATATTTGTTAAATTTTATCACTTTTGTTTTTTACTATAGAAATACTGCCTTTAAAACCTTGTCGATGCCAATCTTTTCTAATCCCTAGTAATTTGATCTGCACATAAAACTTGAGAGTAAAAGATTGCTAAAAACGACACTATATTTTTGAATTTCCCAACACTATAGCTCACCCAATTAGAGTCTATACTCTATTATTTTGAATGTACCGAAAATTTACACTAATAATTTTACTTATCTTGTCGCTGACCGATAATAACAACAATAATACTACCAACACACATGAGTATAGTTGAATTTTTAAGCTCCATAGTACCTTTTACACAAAACGAATTAAATGACATCCAAGGTCATTTTAAAAAAGAATCAGTTCCCAAAAATCAGATTCTCGTCCATCAAGGTGCTATTTGTAAAACCTTGTATTTTATGGAACAAGGTATGGGCAGAAGTTTCTATACAAAAGAAAATGGAAAGGAAATTACCCAATGGTTTTTTGGGGTTGGAAAATTTATGACCAGTGCCGATAGTTTTTTTCAACAAACCCCAAGTTTGTACAATCTGGAAGTTTTAGTGGACTCTGTGGTATTTAGTATTTCAAAAGAAGACATGGACCAACTCTTTGCGAAGTACCATAAAATGGAAAAACTAGGACGTTTGGTGACTACTGAAATGCTCACCAAAATTGTGAATAAACTCAATGCCATCCAATTTCAAACCGCCAAAGAACGCTATGATTACATGCTGGCTGAGTTCCCTGATATTGCCCATCAAGTGCCGCTTGGGTATATTGCTTCTTATTTGGGAATGACCCAAGAAACCTTAAGCCGCATCCGTAAGTAAACCAAAATGATAACCACCCTTTTAAAATCCTCCTCAAACCTAAAAACTCAAACCTAACTACCCCTTTTTTGATATAGGTCAAAGGAAATCAATATAGTGATACGTAAATTTGCCTAGTATTTAAAACCATTATCTAATGAATTTAAAAAAAAGTGTCTTAAAACTATTTTTGATGGTCGTGGCAATCGCAGTGCCAATGTCTCTATCTGCACAGCAATTAGATCCTGTGCTGCAAGAATTGATTCAGAAAGGCATCAATAAGAATCATAAGCTTAATTCCAACCGAATTGATGCCGCGCAAGCGCAAGTAGATCAGCAATTGGCGAAATCTGTTTTCTTGCCAAAAATCACTCTTAATGGGAGTTACACCAGGCTAAATGACGACATTACATTTGATGAAAACACGCAAAATTTACTAATTGGCACTCAAAAGTTGGTCATAAAGGATGCTATCGGTATTCCGTTTAATACACCCTTTCCTGAAAATGTTCCTTTAACGGAGGTTCCCAATCTACAAAATAAAAACATTTTAAAATCGTCGGTCGATTTAGACTGGGTATTGTTTAGCGGATTCGAAGCTACAAACGCCCTAAAAGCAAGTCAACATAAAGAATCGTCCCTAAACTATGTTGGGTTGGCCGAAAAAGATAAAGTCGCTTTACAAATCATTGAAGCTTATGACAAATTAGCCTTGGTAAAAGCCTCTAAAAAAGTGCTGTCGGCATCTGAAGACTACTTAAATGAACAGGTGTTTTATGTGAAAAAAGCGATAGAAAATGGCCTAGCAACACCAATCAGCAGAAAAAAAATTGAATTGGCACAACAGCAATTGGCTGGCAAGCAATTAGAATTTGAACATAATAACATTTTACTGATTGAACTTCTACATCAGTTAACGGGTGAAACTAAAGAAAATTTGAGATTGTTAGATCCGGAATTGCAATCCTTTGCAGTTTCAGAAGCTGCTAACGCTGAAAAGCGCAACGAAATTAAGGCTTTAGAAGAAGCTGAAAAAGCGACCTTATACAAAGCCAAAATGGAGAAAAGCAGTTTTATTCCGAAAATTGCGGTAAAAGGTCATTATGAATTTATTGAAGACGATTTATCGCTTTTAGATCCTAAGTGGTTTATTGGCGCAGGTGTGCGATGGACGCTTTTTGATGGGAACCAATCGCGATTGAACAGCAAGAAAACACTTTTGGAAAGTCAAAGATACCGTGACCAAATAGAAGATGCTGAAGAGATGATTGCGTTGAGTATTACAAAAGCAGAATTAACCTATCAGGCGGCACTGCAAAACACCACAATTGTGCAGAAAGAAATAGAATTGGCGAATGACACTTATGAAATGATTAATAAGCAGTATAAAAACAATTTAGCGTCCATCAATGATGTGCTGGATGCATTGAATGATGTTGAAAAAGCCAATTTCAAACTACAAGAATCGAATTTTAATGAACGCCGTGCTGTAGCTGATTTGTTACACGCTAAAGGTATCCTCACTTACTAAACCGACAACAATTTAAGACATGAAAATAAATACACACATACTTTTAGGCGCCTTTGCCCTACTCTCTTTAAACGCTTGTAAAAACGATAAAATCACTTCTAACCGTGGGAAAGTAAAATTTGAAACCATAGCTGTTAGCAGTAAAATTGGAGGACGGATTGAAAAAATTTATGTTGAAGAAGGCCAAACCGTCAAAAAAGGTGATACTCTAGCATTGATGAATACCCCTGAAGTCAAAGCCAAACTCATGCAGGCCGAAGGCGCAATAACCGCAGCCAAAGGTCAGTTAAACCTTGCATCTAACGGTGCCACAACTGAACAGTTAAACCAAATTGAAGGCCAATTAAACTCTGGAAAAGCGCAATTGGAGTTTGCCCAAGAGTCGTATAACAGGTTGCAAAACATGTATCAGGATTCGCTGGTGAGCCAACAACAATTTGATGAGGTACGTATGAAACTCAATATGGCTAAAGCGCAAGTAAAAGCTTTAGAAGCCAAGCGTGATGAGGTCAGAAAAGGAGCGCGTTCAGAACAAATCGCCCAAGCCCAAGGTCAATTGGACCGTGCCGTTGGCGCTAAGGAAGAAGTATTGTCAGCCTCTGACGAGCAGTATATGATTGCTCCAGCAGATATGACTGTTGAGACCATCAGTTTAGAGGAAGGCGAATTATTAACGCCAGGCTATACCATGTTCAATGGCTATAAAACCAACAGTCTGTATTTTAGATTTACCATTCCGGAATCTAAAATCTACGACTTCAAATTGGGTCAGGAATTGACCTTAGTGAATCCCTATACAAAAGATGAGACAAGCGCTAAAATTGTCGCCATTAAACAAATGGCACAGTATGCTGATATTACCAGCACGGCGCCTTTATATAACTTATCTGAATCTATTTATGAGTTAAAAGTGGTGCCAACATCTGATGTGTCTAAACAAAAGTTTTATACCAACGCAACCATTCTTATCAAATAGGAACCCATGAAAGATTTTAAAAGCTTACTTAAGGTAGAATTCAAGCGTATTTTTTCAAATAGCGTATTGATGGCTATCTTTTTCGGGGCCCCAATTGGGTATGGCATTTTGTTCGGATTTGTTTACCAACAGGCCAAGGTGAAAGATTTACCGATTGTTATTGTTGATCAAGATCGCAGTCCGGTAACCGATCAGATTATTGATGCGTTTATCGCTAATGAAGGATTGTTTGTAAAAGATGTGCGCCCAACTTCTGGGAATATCGTTGCCGAAATGCCTACTGAGCAGTACGCGGCGGTCATTACCTTTCCTACCGATTTTGAAAAGAATGTGCTACAAAAGAAGCACCCTGAAATCCGTGTAGATTTAAACATGGCCAACATCGTTAACGCCAACACAGCAAGCAATCATATCAATACCGTGTTGATGACGATGAATGCGGGAATTGAAATTGAAGGGCTTAAAAAACAAGGCATGCATCCTGACCAGGCTAAAACATCATACGAAAGTTTTAAAATCAATTTTAATAAACTCTATAACTCCACCGGAAACTATGTGACGTTTATGTTGCCAGGGATTTTGGCTGCTATCATGCAACAAATTATATTTTTAGCAATGGCCTTGGCGTTTTCGAGAGATTTTGAAGATGGCTATTTTGGTGATTTAATAAAAAATCACAAGTCGTCGTTATACCTAATTTTCCTAAAAGCCACGCCGTTTTTAATTATGTTACCTTTTATTTGGGCCATCGTCGGTTCGTTTTTTCCATATTTTAGGATCACCGCCGATATTTTCAACTTCCCGATGTTGGTCTTAACGATCTTACTGACCTTGGCTTCTATGGCTATCGGAATGTTATTTTCTATTGCCATCCCTAGTCAGTTAAAAGCTACCGAATTATTGATGGTTATCTCTACGCCTGCATTTATATTAAGCGGATTTACCTGGCCAACGGCAGCAATTCCAGAAGTGATTGCTAGCGTAGCCCAATTTATTCCGGTGACGCAATTTTTGAGTGCATTTCGAAAAATCGCGTTTTATAGAGGTGATTTTGCATCCGTATCTTCGGAAATTACCATGCTAGTACTCATTTTTGGAGTGGCGTTTATCGCGATGGTGTTTTTGCTGCAATTCAAGATAAATAAAACGGCGAAAAAAGACGCAGTGGTTTTAGATGCTTAAGTCCATTGTCTTGAAATCTACCTAGAGGACAAACTGGCAATGCTGTGTAAAAAAGGGAATGTCTCACATTTTGGTTACTTTTGAAAACATTAATTTACGTTTTAATATGAAGTTAAAGTACCTGATCATACCCTTTATAAGTCTGACCCTCACTCATGCCTGTAAACAAAAGCAAGAACATGTCATCGCTATTGATGTACTACTCACGCTTCCTCAAGATGTGTATACTCAAGCGGTTGAACTGAACAAATCGGTGCTACAAAACAATCCTGATAATTTTACTTTAGACGCGCAACATATTCCCCACATCACCATCATGCAAGCTTATGTAAATGAAAGTGATTTGCCAGAAATAGAAAAAGTGCTGGTCGGACTTTATAAAACTATAGAAAATGAGACCTTTTTGGTAGATACACTCCAATATAATAAGGAAAAAGAAGAAAGTTTCGCTTCCATGGGAATTGAAAAAAGCGAAGCGCTAATGCGGCTACACGACCAGGTGATTAAAGTATTAGAACCGTTTAGTGTGAGCAACGGGACGCAAGAATCGTATGTGCAAAATGAAGATGGGACGCCTATTGATGATTTCACCATCGCCTATGTACCGAAATTCATTAGTCATCACAGCTATGAAAATTATAATCCGCACATTAGTTTGGGTGTAGCAGATACTTCCGTTTTAGACAGTTTAGAAACTCATAAATTCCATCCTACTAATTTTAAAGCTCCTACTTTGGCACTGTATCATTTAGGGAACTATGGAACGGCAAGAAAATTACTTTGGGAATCAAACTAAATCGGTTAATCCAACATAATGATTTGACTCTTCAGAGCCCATTTCCCATCTTGCTCCACACTGCGGGTAACCGTAATTTTATTGACGCCTGATTTCTTGAAAACGTCAATAAGCTTTAAGCCTTTATGCACTGTGGTGTTGATAAAAATGGGTTCAGTAAGTAATGCACCGTTGGTTGGATTAAACACGTATAACGTCTTAGAAGTCGGTTTAATATCCCAAAAACCAATCTCATCAGCACCATCTCTATTTAGATCTTTGAGGTTATCTAGCTCTGACTTGTACGCCCCTTTTATAGTGATGTTTTCTAAATCAGCACTGCTAAAAACGATAATGCTATCACACCCGCCTTTGCATTTTATTGCATCGCTATTTTGACCTTCTGTCGTTTTTGATGCGATTAATTCTGGAGAAATGACCGTGGCATAATCAGATAATCCATCACCATTAAAATCGCCAAAAAGTTGCCTTTTATTAGCAATAATGCGATTGTTTTCTCGTGCTTTCGGAAAAATTGGCGCATCTAAATCGTTAACCGTTTCAGCCACACCTTCACGTAGAATTCTGAAATCGCCATTTTTGATGGTTACGGATAGATAAGAATCGTAATCAGCTTCTATTCCGTTATAGCTCACGTGAGTAGTAAAGGTAACCAAATATATTCCTGACTCTTCCGTTACTTCAATGTCATCGTTTAAAATGCTTTGGGTATAGTCAGGAAATTGTTCAAACAGCATCTTTTTGTCCTGCATCACTTGCGCTCTGGTACGTTGCTTCCCGTAATAAGAAACCACATTCATGTAATTGGGCGCTAAGTAAGGTGATTTTAATAGAGTATGCGACTCATTCCATTGTTCTACAAATTTTCGTAGTTTATTTTCGTCATTAGAATTCACTTCTTTGCAGCCAAATAATAAGACGACAAAAAATAAGGACAGCACATACTTCATAAATTTATTGGGATTTTAGCTTCTATAGGAATGTTAAAGATACGTGTATTTTTAAATAGATAAAAGATAAGTAGCGCACCAAAAGGCTATTTCGTTAATGCTTTAATAATCCGTTCTTCATTTATAACTATATCCCTAAACAGTACATGAGGGAATTCTTGATATTTTGACATTTTGAAGGATTCAAATATTTTAGACAATGTTGAGGCTGTAATAAGCGATAAATTCATTTCAGTATCCATTTCACAGTCATATATAAAGTCATCGCTGAACTCTGGCGATACCAAAAGCATTTTTGCAATTCTTAAGTTATTTTTAAGTGCAAGATTTTGATATGATTTTAATTGTCTTGATACAGTGCTAAACTTATTATAACCTCTTTCTTTACTTGTCTTACATTCCACAATTATAATTTCATCATTACCTAGATTAAGGAGTATATCAATCATATCCTTTTGAGTGTTTAATTTATTTTTAAATTTATCATCTACATTAAAACCAAGTCCTTTAAAAATAATTTTTGTGAGTTCCTCAAATTTTAATCCTAACTCGCTTTCTTTGACCGATATTCCGTTTTCTTTTAAAAGGTTTAAGTTTCGATACCCAACATTAGCATAGTTTTCAAGATATAAATTCTCTACATCTTTATAATGATCTAGAATATTTAAAATAGCGTCTCCTCGTTGTTTAATTCCATTATCTAGGATGAATTTAGACATATCTGGTTTAGTTATTAAATCTAAAATATCTCTAGGTTTTATATTATAATCCAATAAATAATCTGCACTTAAAACATATTCGTCATTGAGTTCGAATTGTTCTTTAAGTTCTTTGTTAAGTTTTGGTAAGGATTGATTTAGTTCGGAGAGCATCTTATCGAATCCATCAATTGAAATACCAACTTTCTCATCTTTTTCGATATTATCAAAATACTCTATTAAACTCTGAATTTTATCTTCTAGAGTACTGCCCTTAAGGTTAGGAATATTTAAACCTTTCTCACATAGTTCATTTAGAGTCTTTTTCTTTTCAGTTAAATTTGTTCCTTCCTTATAGATCCCATAGGTGAGCAAGTCAGTAAACGAAACTCCCTGATCAATAATTTCTTCAATTTTTACTGACGTCGGTAATTTTCTATCAATATTATGTTCTTTGGCAATTTGATTAATGATTGGGTCGCGTAACAACTTTAAAGTACGTCTATAGAATTTTTCTGCAATTTCCTTTTCTCTCACCTTTCTTAATAATCTAACTATTTCATCAGCAACATAAATTGTATTTTCTTTTTTAGAATAAAAAATAACTCCCAAGTTTTTTAAATTCGTAATGACATCTTGAATCTCTTCTTTTTTAATAGGTAGAATAGAATATTTGATGAGTTTAACATCTTCTTGAGAAAGACCTAGTTGTTTTGATAACGTTAAAATAATTGAATGCTCATCAGCCGTTATTTTTGCGTCTCGGTTGTTTGCAATATCATTATTATACGCTGTTGACAAACAGGCTTTGTATATTCTATAATCTCTTTTCCTTGATTCGCTGAGTTCTGATTTTTCATTCAACAATTCAGTATTGAGTGTTTTAATTTTTAATTTTAAATTCTTGATTTCCTTTTCATATAATCTAGAAAACCAATCTTGTCTCATTAAACAATTACCATCTCGAATTATGATATCGATCAAAATGTCTAATTGTGAGTTAGTTTCTTGAAATTCACATTTCAAATATTCCGTAAATTCTGATGAAATTAAAGCGAAGATATTAGACACATTTCGACTATCAACCGATTTAAGTCCTTTGTCTGATGAACTTAAAATCTTATCTATCTCAATTGAATTCTGCGGATTTTTAGAAATTATATTATCGATTATCTTAATAAAGGAGTTCTTTTCCAGTGAACCCAACTTGTCTAATATTTTTTCTAATTTCATATTTATTCTTGTTAAGATTAATAAATTTCACATGACAATTTGTACCCAAGTATATGGGCAGATTATCGTATTGCATTCCAAACAATTGGAAGCTATTTTATTAGGGAGAATCTTACAAACATAATATTATTAGGGATAGATTGTAATAAATTTGTTAAAAATGTATAAATAGTTTGCTATCCTGATCATTTGATGTCTATAACTATCTATTTCCATTTTAAATGAATATAAATTTCCAGATATTATTATTCCTTAGAATCTAGAATATTGAAACAATATTAAAGACCTAAGAGTGAATCCATTTTTCCATTCGTCAAGCTTATCGATAAGCTCCATTATTTTTTAAATCATGAATCATTTGTTGCATCATTTATGCTCTTCTGAAGCGTAAATTACGCATTTCATTATAACATTCTGTAACATATAAAGGGTTGATAGTGAATTAATACTAGTCTTTAGGGCGTCTTTTGCTCCTTCTCCATAATATGTAAAAGATAATCAACAAAATGGGCAGAATGATATAGACGATGAGATCAAAAGGGTTGGAAAAATCCATAGGGCTGTTATCATCTGGGTTTCGAGTCCCTTGTGGTAATTGAATGAGTAATGAATATAGTATGATTAGCATTTGTTATGAATAAATGATTAGCACTCAATTTACGGAATAAATTAGTGAATCCGAATTAAATTATAGCCGATTAATTCCGGCCGTAACATAAAAAAACCGTCCCGATGACCTCGAAACGGTTAGATTTTTATAGTTAAACCGTTTATGTTTCACGCCGCAATACCTCTAACGGTGAACTTCTCAACACGGATTGAATGTTGCTTAAGCCAATGGCCACTACCAAAAGGGTAATACCTGGCAGAAACACTATAAATGGAACAAGTGAAGGTATAAACGGTTCTTTAAATACGAAAAGTGCCAAACACAAACTGCTGATCAGGGCAAGGATAATTCCTACTAAACTTCCCAACAATCCTAAAAACACATATTCAAAAGCTGAAATTTGTAAGATCTGTGAATTTTTCGCACCCAGTGTGCGGAGCAACACACTTTCTTTAATCCGTTGGTATTTGCTGGTTCTTACGGAGCCAATCAAGACAATAATTCCGGTTATAATACTGAAAAACGCCATAAAGTTGATCACCCACGATACCTGATCTAAAATATCCTCCACAAGAGTATAGACTTGGCGCAAATCAATGATGGTGACGTTGGGGAAATTGGACACCAAATTCTGTTGCAGCGCTGCCGAGCTAGCATCGTCAGGTACTGAAGTGGTTAAAACATTAAATTGTGGTGCCTGTTCCAAAACGCCAGCAGGAAAAACGATGGTAAAATTGAGTTGCATTTGTGCCCAATCTACTTTACGAATACTGCCAACGGTGGTCTCCATCAATACGCCTTGTACATTAAACACCACCGGATCGCCTACGCTTAGTTTGGCATCGTCGGCTAAATTATCTGAAATGGAAATGGCTATTGGATCATTGGCATTAATTTGGGAAACCCACTCGCCTTCTACCACTTCTTCAGATTCGGTCAATTCATCACGATAAGTCGTTCTAAATTCATGGTTTAAGACCCAACCACGGATTTGGCGGGTGGTATCTTGGCGTAACTCATTCACCAAAGTTCCATTTATGCTGTGCATCCGCATCGTCACCAACGGAATGTTATTAAGAACCGTTAAGCTATTAGCCGTAATAGTTTGAGCTACCGAATCCAATTGCGGCGGTTGCACATCTAAAACAATGATATTGGCATTTTCTGAAGTCTGCCCTACTTCTGTTTTAGACAGAAGAATATCTTTAGTAAAATACAAGGTGCTGATTAAAAATGTTCCCAAGCCGATCGCTACCACTAAAACTACGGTTTGATTGTTGGGGCGGAACAGATTCAGCAGACTTTGGCGCGCGGTGAAGTTCCAATGTTTAGGAAAAAAGCGTTTCACGGTTTTGATAAATCCTAAGGCAACCCCGGCCAAAATAATAAACGTAATCACGGTACCGGCCACAAATGCCAAGGCATAAAGAGGCTCTTTGATCAGCCAGAATGAAAATAAATACAAGAAGACCAATATGGCTCCAAATACAAGAAGTCGAATTTTAGTAGGTTCTTGAGATGCCTTTTCATCCACGCGCAGCACATCTAATGGCGATACATACCACGTGCGCAATAAGGGCAACAGCGCAAATAAAATAGACATGAAAAGCCCTAAGAACACACCTATTAAAATAGGTGCTGGCGTAATACTGATGACCAGCGTAAACGGTAAAAAGTCTTTAAGGAGATACGGAAATAATTGTTGAAGTCCCACACCAATCAGTGAACCCACCAGTCCGCCAACAATCCCGATGCCCGCAATTTGGATCAAGAAAATCAGAAAACTTTGAAGTCGGGATGCGCCCATACATTTTAAAACTGCGATAGCGCGTAATTTCTCTTTAATATAAATATGTACGGAGCTGGCAATACCTATACACCCTAATAATAAGGCAATAAACGCAGCTAGATTCAAGAACTTGCCCACGTTATCATATCGTTGTCCCAATCTGTTTGTCGTGCTGGTATGCGTGTCTAAATCGGCATTCTCCAAATCGAGTTGCGGTTCTAATTGATCTTGAAGTTGTTTGAGATTAACGGTATCCGAAACTTTATAATAATATTGATATTCTTTTCGGCTTCCAAATTGCAGTAATTGAGTGGCCTCTATAAATCGATACGGCACCACCACTGGCGGTGCTACAGAACTCGAAAACGCAGAACTTCCCGGAATAGATTTTAATGCACCGGCAATTGGAAGTGTCAATTCTCCAATTTTGATGGAATCTCCAGGCTTAACCTTAAACTGCAACATCAATGTGGCATCCACTAGCACGCCACCAGATTCCTGGTAGGTTCCGGAAACAGCAGAAGGCTCTGTATCGAGGCTCCCATAAAAGGGAAAACCACCTTCAAGACCACGCACCTGTACCAATTTAGTGCCACCATTTTTGGGGAATGCAATCATCGATACAAACTTGACTTCAGAAGCATCAGGCTGTAAGGAATCGATAATGGACTGTGCACGTACAGTAGGTTCTTGTCGAGAATCAATGATAAAATCAGCCCCCATCAAACTTTTTGATTGACGCTGAATATTATCTTTTAAATTGGTGCTGAATAATTGTATGGATACCACGGCGGCAATGCCCAAAATAATGGACGCCATAAATAAGAGCAAGCGCACTTTACTAGCTTTGGCATCTCGCCAGGCCATTTTAAAAAGCCAAGGCAATTGTAAGGAAGTGTTGTTATTGGAATTGTTCACAGTGCAGAAGTCAGTTGATTGGTTACTATTTTACCGCCTTTAAGTTTTAGGATTTGTTGGGTTCGGTTGGCCAATTCTAAATCGTGCGTAATGATCACCAAGGTGGTGCCATTTTCTTTGTTGAGGTCAAATAACAACTGAATGACCTTCTCTCCGGTTTCTTCATCTAAATTCCCCGTAGGTTCATCAGCGAATAAAATTGATGGTGAATTTGCAAACGCGCGGGCAAGGGCCACACGCTGCTGTTCGCCACCCGAGAGTTGCGACGGATAATGGTGCACCCGATCGCCTAGTCCAACTTTTTCCAACAAGGTTTTACTTTTTTCTGTGGCATCTTTCGTGCCCTGCAATTCTAAAGGCACACTTACATTTTCGAGGGCTGTTAGGGTTGGTAACAACTGAAAATTCTGAAAAATAAATCCGACGTTTTTATTCCGCAATTGTGCGCGTTGGTCTTCGTTTAAGCTATTTAAGACTTGTCCACACAACTCTACATTACCAGCATTAGGTTGGTCTAAACCAGCACAAATTCCTAACAAGGTCGTCTTACCGCTGCCTGAAGGTCCGACAATAGAAAAGGTTTGGCCCTTCTCAACATCAAAAGAGATGTCGTGTAAGACCGTTAATTGTTTGTTACCACTGGTATATGTTTTTTCCAACCCGGTAATCTTTAATATCTTTGACATTTAATTTTAATTTAAATAGCGATTTATGTTCGAGGCTCAAAATAATCAATTGCAATTACATCTACCAACGTCCAGCGGGCATAAACTCATAAAGTTTTGTTATTTTATATTACCTCTTTTGTTGTTTTCCTGTGGCGATTCTGACGCAAAAAAAAACACAAATATTGATCAAACCGAAACCCAAGTTGAAGAAGCAAAAACGCCAGTAACGGCGACTAAAACTATTTTATGTTTTGGAGATAGTATTACGGCAGGTTATGGATTGGATGATACTACAGAAGCTTATCCGGCTTTGGTACAACAAAAAATTGATTCTTTAGATTTAAATTATACGGTAGTCAACTCAGGCGTCAGCGGCGAAACGACTGCTGGTGGAAAAAGCAGAATCGACTGGGTGATCAAACAACCTATTGATATCTTTTTATTAGAATTAGGTGCCAACGATGGTTTACGTGGTGTGGCTTTGTCAGAAACTCGTGCTAATCTACAGTCGATTATTGATGTGGTAAAAACTAAAAGCCCAGAGACGACTATTATTCTTGCAGGGATGGAATTACCTCCAAATATGGGTAAAGAATATACCACTGGATTTAGAGAATTGTATGCGGATCTTGCCGAAAAAAATAACTTAGAATTTATTCCATTTATACTAAAGGATGTTGGAGGAATTGCCGCTCTAAATCTAGGCGATGGCATTCACCCGAATGTGGAAGGCCATAAAATTTTGGCAGAAACGGTTTGGGATACTTTGGAGCCTTTGGTGAGATAGGTTTGAGGGGTGAGGATTGAGGTATGATTTGACTTAGAAAAACCACCTCGTCTTCTGCTTCTTTTCCGAAGCAGAAGACACTCCTCCTTAAAAGGAGGAGAATTTTTGGTTCATGAATTTCTAATGTTCATTTTATTCTTCTTGGTACGGCACTAAAACATAGCCGTCTCGTTCTTGGCCTTTTTCAAATTTGAAGACACTGATTTGTCCGGGTATTTCTAAATAGGCATATTCTACTTCGCCCATATTGCGAATGCCTTCCAGGCGAAGCGAACTGTAAATTTCTGCTTTGGTGAGGTTTTCTGATTTTAAGCTTTCTTCTATAAATTGGCCATCCTGAATGATCAAAGTCGGTTTTGAATCGACGAATTTGTCAAATCGTGGGAATCTTGTTTTTAGCTTTTCAATGAGGAGCTGCAGAATCAAAATCGTCAACATGACGATAATTGTATAGATGATTGCTACGCTCGGATAAAACATCACATCGCCCACGGCGGAACCTAAAGCAATCACCAACAACAGCTCGAGGGTGGTGAGCTGTTGACGGGAACGTTTCCCCGCCAGTCGCAATAAAAGCAAGGCCATTATATAAATGACCACCACGCGTAAAAACAGTTCGGCCAAGAAGAATAAGGGTTGTTCCCCTACAAATATTCTTGTCCAATCGAAAGAAGTCACTTGATCCATAACATCTGATTTAGAGACTGACAAATTACGAAAATTAGTAACGTGAACATCAATTGGGAATCCATTAAAAAACCACCTGGTCTTCTGCTTCCCTGCCGAAGCAGAAGCCACTCCTCCTTTGAAAAAAGAGGAGAATTTTTTGAATTTGATATATGTCTCAAAACATATACTAAATAACAGAACAGTGGATAATCCTGCAGAAATCAGTCCAACCACAATTACCAACCCGATACCTACAGAGAATTTGGTCACAACATAGGTTGGAATAATTTCATCCATTTTTAAGGTTGTTCCGTTCACGGTGAAATCAGGAAAACTTATTCGGGCAAATCGTCCAACAATCACCACTATAAAGAAAATAATCATAAAAGAAATACCACTAATTAAATAGGTGTTTACTATTGTCGAATCTTTTAATAATAAGGATTTGGGTGATGATATGCGGCTGACAGACTATAGCGACACCAATAACAATTTGGGTGACGATAATTTCAAAGTAATCACAAATAAGAAACTTGACGGATTGGTGGGTTTGATCAAATTAGGATCTATGGCATTATGTTTCTGCATAAAACCTTTAATACCATCCGTAAAAAAATCGGCACTGGACCCAATTAAGATAATGGCCACAATACACATAATTATGGCTTGAATGGTATTAGTGTAAACCACAGAATTTGCACCACCAAATATCATATATCCAAAAATAAACGTGGTTATGCCCATCAATACATAAAACGGTTCTGCATTAAGCGATTTTAAAATGACCTGGGTGAGCCCAATATTAATTAATACGATAAGGGTCATCAACAGCAGCGCAACAAATGCGAAGAAAATAGCGTAGTTATACTTTTATAGCGCTTTCCAATCCATTGTGCCATGGTTGTGGCCTTTACCACTTTTTTCTGTTTGACGAAGCCTTTGGTAAACACAATTAAAGAGATAAATGCCGCAATGGGTAATACTAAAGCAAATGAAATGACCCCAGAAACACCGTAGAGGGCTATAAATCCTGGATTGATGATAAAGGTTGCTTCACTGGTCATGGATGCCGCTTAAGATAAGCCCACCACCCATGCAGGAAAATTGAAGACACTGTTGTCAATAAAATTAATTTGTTTCTAAATTATTAGCATTCAGCACCCTAAATATCAGCCGGTTTTTTTGTTAATTTAATATAGGATAAAATTGTCCTTTATTGAATTTTCCTATACTTTTGTGGGCTAAATCACCTCTATGTTTTCAAAGTCTTGTGAGTACGGATTAAGAGCAGTAATTTTTATTGCACAACAATCACATCTGGGGCATAAAGCCAGCTTAACTTCGATTTCTCAAGCGGTGGATTCACCTCCGGCATTTACAGCTAAAATTTTGCAGCAATTAGTCAAAAACAACCTCATTGATTCTAGCAAAGGGCCAAAAGGCGGCTTTTTTATGGCACCAGAAGCCATGAAAAACCTTACGCTTGAAGCCGTTGTAAGCGTCTTAGATGGAGATTCCATTTATACCAATTGTGGCTTAGGATTGAAGCAGTGCAATGATAAAAAACCTTGCCCCCTCCACTTCAAATTTGTGGCCATTAAAGAGGAACTCCAAGCAATGCTGCAAAACACCACCTTAATCATGTTGGTCAACGAGATGAATTTAGACCGTTTCCATTTAAAAAGATAACACATTTACATCAATAAAGGATAAATAGACCTTTTTATATTAATTAACAATTCACTTACATTATTTTATGAAAACAGCTTCAATTACTGAACACCTTATTTACAAAACCGACAAACCTGCCATCAGCGTCATGCTGGAGAGTGATCACTCTAAAGAAATCAGAATACTTATGCGCAAAGGACAACTGATGAAAGAACACAAAGCGCCCAACGCCATTGTAGTTTCCCTTTTTGACGGGAAAATCGATTTTGGCGTCCACGGTGAAACCCGAAAACTTAAAAAAGGAGATCTCATCGCCTTAGAGGCAAATGTCCCTCACGATTTATACTGTACTGAAGACGCCATTATCCTTTTATCGCTGTCAAAAAATGATAGCGTGGACCGTGTAAATAAAATTGTAGACTAACCCCAACCAACCAGAAACCATGAGAAAAATTTGGATCGCTTTTATTAGCGTTGTTGTATTGTCATTTATTGTGCTGATATGGATCGGCACCGAGGTTTATCAAACCCAGCCTCCAATTCCTGAACACGTTGTCATTAAAGAAACCAATACTGTGGTCTATACCAAAGCCGATATTCAAATCGGGCAAAATGTATGGGAATCTATTGGCGGCATGGAAGTAGGTTCCATTTGGGGCCACGGAAGTTATGTGGCACCTGATTGGACCGCAGATTGGATACACAAAGAAGCCGTCTACATGCTGGAGCATTGGGCACAAACGGATTATAACACCGCCTATGACGACCTTGATGTGGAAAAGAAAGCTGCTCTTAAGGCACGTCTGATTAAGGATGTCAAAACAAACACTTTTGACGCAGACACCCAAACCATCAGCATTTCACAAATCCGCTGGGATGCCATTTCAGCCAACATTAACCATTATAGTTCTATATTTTCTGACGGTCATGAGCAGTATGCCATTCCGAAAGGCGCGTTAACTGATCCCGTAAAATTAGGGCAGCTAAATGCCTTTTTGTTTTGGACCTCTTGGGCGGCAAGTACCAATCGTCCAGAAAAAGAGTATACCTATACTTCAAACTGGCCCCATGAACCTTTAATTGATAATTTGATCACTGATGACTCTCTCATTTGGTCAGGCTTATCAATTGTTCTGCTCCTACTATTTATAGGAATTCTAACCTACTACTATTTGAGAAACCATGAAAAGGGTGAGATCTTAGAAAAACCAAATTCTGACCCGCTTTCAAAATTACAATTGGTAGGTTCTCAAAAGGCGGTTTTAAAATACTTTATTGTCATCTCATTATTGATTGCACTGCAAGTGGTTTTAGGAGCGCTTACCGTCCATTACACCGTAGAAGGTCAGGCGTTTTTCGGATTTGAGTTATCGCAATATTTACCCTATTCAATTACCAGAACTTGGCATACGCAATTGGCTATTTTTTGGATTGCCGCCACTTGGCTTGCCACGGGACTGTTTTTAGCTCCTATGATTTCTGGGAAAGAAATGAAATACCAAGTATTTGGTATCAACTTCCTGTTCTTTGCCCTAATTATTATTGTGTTAGGCTCTATGATGGGCGAATGGCTTGGTGTGCATCAATTCTTAGATTTAACCACCAACTTTTTCTTTGGGCACCAAGGCTATGAGTATATGGATTTGGGGCGTTTCTGGCAGTATTTCTTGGCCATAGGCTTAGTATTGTGGGTTATTATGGTGGGCAGACATTTGATGTACGCTATAAATAAGAAAGACGAATCAAAAGATCTGATCATTATTTTATTAGTTTCTGTGGTAGCTATAGGTTTATTCTTCTTTTCAGGTTTGATGTATGGAGAAAACAGTAGCTTACCCGTGATTAATTACTGGAGATGGTGGCTGGTACACCTATGGGTGGAAGGCTTCTTTGAAGTTTTTGCAACTGTGGTTATCGCCTTTATTTTTTCTCGAATGAAGGTTATTTCTACAAAAACTGCGGGGCGCGTCTCTGTGGCATCTGCAGCCATATTTTTAGCTGGAGGAATTATAGGAACCTTACACCATTTATATTACTCAGGAACTCCCGTTCAAGCTATTGCTCTTGGAGCTACTTTTAGCGCGTTGGAAGTTGTCCCTTTAACCTTAATGGGCTTTGAAATCAGAGAAAACTGGAACCTTTTAAAAAGCAAAGATTGGATTCAAAAGTACAAATGGCCTATCTTTTTCTTTATTGCCGTTGCCTTTTGGAATTTTATCGGTGCCGGGGTCTTCGGATTTTTAATCAATCCACCCATCGCACTATACTATATTCAAGGTTTAAACACCACAGCAGTACACGCCCACACCGCTTTATTTGGCGTATATGGGATGTTGGGAATGGGCTTTATCATTATATGCCTCCGCTTTTATTCTGACCGGGTGTGGCAAAATACAAAGTTGAAACGGGCGTTCTGGTTATTGAATATCGGATTGACGGCGATGGTTATTTTTAGCTTATTGCCTATTGGTATCATACAGGCGTATACCTCTATTACCAAAGGCTACTCATTTGCCAGAGATGCGGACTTATTATATTCTCCCGTCGTTCAAACCCTAAAATGGTTGCGTATGATTGGCGATGTCATCTTCTCTGTCGGAATCTTTTATTTCTGTTGGTTTACAATAGATGAAACACTCTATAACTACCGACGAAAAAAAGTTGGACAGTAATTCATCGTTTTTATTTTAATTGAGAGGTCAGCAGGATATGCTGACCTCTTTTTTTTTAAAAAGAACTTAAAAACAACCCCTTATGTTCTGCTGCCCGAAAGTAATTTTTATTGCTAGAGATGAGTCTTAGATGGGTCCGCGGAGGATTGCAAAACCAACTCCAAATCCTTATCTTTGCAGTGATCTTAAACCTACAAAAGAAACCCGTGAACCAAATTAGAAGCTATCTCGATCAAATTGCAACCATCTCTAACGTAGACTGGGATTTTTTCACTTCCAAATTGCACCGGCGCGTGATACCAAAGAAAGGCGTTTTTTTACAGGCCAATCAGATTGAAAATTACATTTCATTTATTGAATCAGGGGTGGTCCGTTTATATATTCCAAAGGAAAATCCAGAAAAGGAAATCACTTTCGGTTTTAGTTTTAAAGATCAGTTTGTCAGTGCTTATGATTCCTTTTTAACGCAAACCCCATCAGCCTATGAATTGCAAGCGCTTACTGAGACAACGTTGTTAAGCATCACTTACGACGATTTGCAGGCGGTTTATAAAACCACGCAAATAGGGAATCTTATTGGCCGATTGACTGCTGAGCGTCTATTTTTGATAAAATCTAAACGCGAACAACATTTATTGAATCTTACGGCCGAAGAACGCTACATAAAACTGTTTAAAGAACGCCCAGAACTATTAAAAGAGGTACCCTTGAAATATATCAGCTCTTATATTGGCATTACTGCTCAAGCACTTAGCAGAATCAGAAAGCGTTTATAGACGTATTACTTGACCTAGGTTCATTGTTTCGCACAAACTATCAGTTTATCTTTGTAAAAAAATATTATGGTTATTGTAATTTTCGTTTTAGTTCTTTGGTACGGAGGCTTGTTTTTTCAGTCTTTCTTTCTTCATCGTTATGCTGCACATCAAGTGTTTACGATGTCTAAGAGCATGGAACGTGTAACTTTTGTATTGACTTGGATTTTTCAAGGCTCAAGTTATTTGAGTGCTTATGGTTATGGCATCATGCACCGCATGCACCACGCCTATACGGATACTGAAAAAGACCCACACTCCCCTTCTTACGACGATAATTTATTCGCCATGATGTGGAAGACTAAAACCATTTATCAAGATATCAACGATCAGCGTGTAGAAGTAGATCAGAAATTCACCAAGAATGTACCGCAATGGGCTGCTTTTGATAAATTTGCAGGATCTCGTTTTTCCAGATTACTTTGGATAGGCATTTATATTTTAGTATTCGTGTTTTTCGCAACCGCATGGTGGCAATGGCTTTTATTGCCCATTACCTTTTTAATGGCACCTATCCATGGGGTGATCATCAATTGGTTCGGTCATATTTATGGGTACGCCAATTATAAGATGAAAAATACCAGTAAAAACCTATTTCGTTTTGATTTCTTGATGATGGGTGAAGGCTATCATAACAACCACCACAGACACGCCAGTAGAGCTAACTTTGGCGTGAAATGGTATGAAATTGATATGACGTATTTAGTGATTAGAGTTTTGGATGCCGTAGGCCTTATTCAACTAAAACCGGTTAGAATCAAGAAGTGATAATTTCTGATTATTAATCCAATACTCTTATTCTTACTTTTTTCTTCTTTAAACGGGTATTGTCCAAAAGAGTGACAATGCGTTTGGATTCTTTAAGCGGGACGGCGATAAATGCGCAATCCTGCTTCAGTTCTATGGTGCCCAACTGCTCTTGAGTAAGACCTCCTTGCTTCATAAAAAGTCCAACAATATCACCTTTGGAAATTTTATCTTTACGTCCGCCTGAGATAAATAGCGTTTCCCATTGCGGCGGCGTATTTGGCGCTTTTTTAGAAATGTTTACACCTTGTGAATCTTTGATGAAATCGGGTAAGGTTTCATCGCTACCTTTTAAGATATAGGCAGTACCTTTAGAATTGACTCTCGCCGTTCTTCCATTCCTATGGATGAATTCCTCCTTATGCTTTGGCAATTCATAATGAATTATAAAGTTAAGCTCCGGAATGTCGATACCTCTAGAGGCCAAATCAGTGGCTAACAATATTTGACTCGTGCCGTTTCTGAAAGTTATTAAAGAGCGTTCACGGTCTTGCTGCTCCATGCCTCCAGAAAAAGTGGAATGACTGATTTTGTTACGCTTCAAAAAGTGACTCAATCGATCGATATTCTCCCGTAAATTACAAAAGATGATCCCTTGCTCATTACCAATATGTTGCAACAACTCCAATAAAGTTGGCAGTTTATTCGGTTTTTGAGACACCACAGTCTTAATTGCTAAAGTGGATTTTCGTTTAACCGTAAGGTAGTCCACTACATATGGTTTATCCAATCTTACAAACCCAGGTATTTTCTCCAATTGTGTAGCACTGGTTAGAATCCGTTTATTAATACTTGGCAATTGGCCAATGATGCGCTTCATTTCATCTTCAAACCCATCTTCCAATGATTTATCAAACTCATCCAAAATTAGGGTTTTAATACTTTTTTTCGAGAAACGATCCGCATCAAAATGATCCAGAATCCGCCCGGGAGTACCAATCAACACCGCCGGAGTGTGCTTCAGTTCAATTTTATCCTTGGACATTGGTCGTCCACCGTAAACCGCGTTAATTTTAAATCCGGAGCCCATATTACGGGCTACCTGCTCAATTTGAATGGCAAGTTCGCGAGACGGCACAATTATAAGCGCCTGAACGTCAGGATTCGTTGGGTCTAAAACATCCAATAAAGGTAATAAAAAGGCCAGGGTTTTACCCGTACCTGTTGGTGATAATAAGATGGTATTGGTCTGTTCGGCTATTACGGAAATGGCTTCCTCCTGCATGGGATGCAAGGTTTGGATATTCAACTTATCTAAAATATCCTGTTGATCTTTTATAGTATTGGCCATTGCTATTGGTTCTTTTTATGTTTTTTGGAAGCCTCTGGTTTAAGCGTTTCCGTGTTGGATTGTGCCAAGTAATTGGCGAGTATTTTATCGACCAATTCGTCCTTTGTCAGGTGATGAAAGATGGTCTTTATCTTCGATTTAAAATCTTCTGAAACCTCCCGATTTGGTTTGGTCTTAAATATTTTTTTGGCCCACAGTAAGCCGTTATTTTCTTCGATACTTTGGGCGTCCGCTTTTTTAAATTTAGTAAAAACAATACCGAGTTCTTTTTCAAAATCGGCAATGTCTTGCACTTCTTCTTGTTGTAAGATGGTTAAAGACAACCCCTTAGCACCTGCTCGTGCCGTACGCCCACTTCGGTGTACATACGCTTCGTAAGTGTCTGGCAAATGATAATTAACCACGTAGGATACTTCTTTTACATCAATGCCACGGGCTGCCAAATCTGTAGCAACTAAAATATCAATATAACCTTCCCTAAATTGTCCCATAATCCGGTCGCGAATGCCTTGGGTTAAACTGCCGTGAAGTGCTCCTGATGAAAACTTGTTAATAGCTAAATTCTTAGCTAATTTATTAACGGCAGCCTTAGTTTTACAAAATATAATCCCGCGTTCGCTTTCTTTAGAATTTAAAAAATGCAATAAAACTTCTAGCTTTTCAATGGGTTCCACCACGACATACTGATGATCAATACCTTGATGTCCTACAGATGCCATATCGGCTTCAATATGCACCACATGTTTGGACATGTAATTTTGAACCAATTGTTTTATTGCTCCCGGCATTGTAGCCGTGAACAATAAGGTACGTCTCGATTTTGAAATGTCTTTAATAATGGCATCCACTTCATCTTTTAGGGCGCTGACCATTTCATCCGCTTCATCCAATACCAAATACTGTACGCTTTTGATATTTAAAGCACCACGTTTTACCAAATCGAGTAAACGTCCAGGTGTGGCAACAATAATATGAGTAGTTGTTTTTAAACGTTCTATTTGAGGTTTAATGGGAATACCACCACATAGTGAAGCGATGGAAATTTCAGGGCTGTTTGCAGAAAAAGCAGTCAGGTTGTCATAAATTTGTTGGCCTAATTCTCTTGTTGGCGCTAAAATTAACGCTTGTACCTCTGTTTTTTCAGCATCAATCAATTGTAACAAAGGCAAACCGAAAGCAGCGGTTTTTCCTGTTCCAGTTTTTGCCAACACCACAACATCTTCTTGTTGATTGAGAACAATAGGAATGGTCTTTATTTGAATATCCGTAGGAATAGTAATTTTTAAAGTTGCTAAACTTTTTTGAAATTGCTCATGTATTCCTAAATCTGAAAACTGTTTTGACATTTACAAAATTTTGTGCAAAGATAACCACACTTAGGCAGAGAATCCTATCATTTGGACTATTAATACAAGATGCAATGGTGTGAATAGACGGCAACATCTGTTTAAACATATCGCAAATAATATCGTTTAGAAATTTCTTAAAGCAAAATTATGGAAGCCATATGGACATAAAACTAAAATTTTCAGGCCAACCACATACGTTCAATCTCTAAGGCAAAAGATTCATCCCGTTTATTACCGATTAGAAAGGTTATTTCTGCCATCAACTTACCATCGTAGTTGGGACGATCTAGGCTAGTTCCTCTATAAATTGGATAAAATTGATCAAAATAAAGGGTAATCATTTGCCATTCCCCGGAAGTTTTAAATTTTTGAACGTAGGAATACTGCTGTGCTTCATAAGATTTGATGCGGAGTTGATACGATTTTCCATCCCCTTTTACGCGCAGATTAATCCTATCGAATTGAGACACCTCCTTCTGTAAAAACGACCGTTTCGCAGTTGCAAATCCACCATTGTTTTCAGTGGATATTGCACCTGTAAACAAGCCATTCCCTTTGTCAGTCAAAACTATTTTGCTTTTAGAAAGTCCACCCATGACCCCGTCATTAACCACATGCCAACTAAGGGCATCTGGTTGTGGCGACTGAAAGTCATAAATTACGCTGTTATCTTGAGAAGTCATCTTGAAAGAAAATTTGGAAACATAACAAAAAGTGTTTTGGTAGGAATCAATTAGGCTTCACCTCGTGCTGGGTAATTTTCTTTAACGATAAAATCGATAGATTTTAACAACTCTTCAATTTCCGGTCTTGCAAACGGCATCGTTTGTATGGATGAGGCATAAAGCGTTTGATCCGGACGAATCAGGAAGAGTGCTGGTTCAATAAACTCCTCAGGTTCTTCTTTTATACCTTTTGAAATGGCAAGTCCCCAAGCTCTTGCCTCGGCAATCGGAAAGTTATAACCTATCGGTAAATCTTTTACTTTCCATTCATCATAAGTCGCTTTTGCCCGCTTTTCAGAATCAGAACTGATGGCAATGAGATTCACGCCTTTTTCAGTAAATTCTGGTAAATGCTGTTGAAGGGTTTGGAGATATTTTTTACAAATTGGGCAATGTTTGCCTCTGTAAACAACCACTAAGGTGAAATTATCTGGAGTTTGATCAGCTAAGGACCAAGTGGTATCATTCACTAAGTCAATGGTCAAATCTGGTGCTTTAGTTCTCGGTTTTATCATCATATATAAATTTAGATCTTAAAGATGCTTTACATTTCGCTATTTTCTTACTGCTATCTGAAACTATATTAGCCCAAATAAAAAAAGAGATGTTATCAATCTAAATTTCCTTCTTCAACTCTTCCATAACTTCCGCAAACAATTCATATGAACGAATTCGATCCTGTATATCATAGATATTGGTTACCGCAATAAGCTCTTCAACAGGATTGGTTTCTAAAAAAGACTTGATTTGTGATTTTACCGTTGCTTTACTCCCGATAAATGAATATTTAAGCATTTGGTGCACCTGTGGATGTTCCATAATTTCACGGTATTCTTGAGTCATTGCCGTTGGTGGCTGCATATAGTCGCGCTTGCCCGTAAAAATACCGAGGAACATTCTGATCAACGACGTCGCGAAACTTTCGGCTTCATTATCGGTTTCTCCTATAATAATGTTGACTCCTGCCATAACGTAAGGTTGGGATAACACTGCTGAAGGTTGGAATTCCTTTCGATAAATTTCTAATGCTTCTTCTAAATGTCTGGTGGCAAAATGACTGGCAAACGCGTAAGGCAAGCCTTTTCGAGCCGCCAAGTGGGCGCTATCGGTGCTAGATCCTAAAATATAAATGGGCACCTCCACGCCTTCTGCCACGGTAGCCCTAATTTTAGATTCGGCATTATCCAATGAAAAATATTGTTGAATGGCTTCCAAATCTTCAGGAAATTTATGGGCCGCTTGCATAAAATCAGAGCGAATAGCCTGGGCTGTTTCTCGATCAGTACCCGGTGCACGTCCCAATCCTAAATCGATACGGTTAGGATATAATGCTCCTAAAGTTCCAAACTGTTCCGCTACAATTAAGGGCGAATGGTTGGGTAACATAATCCCACCTGAACCGATGCGCAAGGTTTTTGTGCCTTCTGCCACATAGCCTATAAGCACAGAGGTTGCGCTACTCCCAATATTGACCGCATTATGATGCTCAGCCAACCAGAAGCGGGTGTAGCCAAATTGCTCCGCGTTTTGCGCCAAGGCCAAAGAATTATTAAATGTCTGTTTAAGACTGTGGCCTTCTGAAACTAGGGCTAAGTCTAATATTGAATATGCAGTATGTGAAGATTTCATGTATATAAATAGTTGTATTTTGGATTGGAAGGCTGAAATTTGCCCAAAACACTAAATTACGGCAATAAACTCAGTGTTTCTGTTAGGGCTTTGTTAATCCTAAAGTTTTGAACGCGATGGTTCAGTAAGTAAAGCAGTACATACGGTAGTATACTAAACGAGAGCGGATCTCCAGATTGCGATCCGTATAAAAAAAGGAAAGCTAGAGGAATTGAAAAACTTAGATTAAATTAGCAGACTTCAATTAAAAACTAAACTTCTTAAATTTTAATATTATGAGCAAAACAATCTTAAAAGTAAATAACAACGGGTCTTTACGAATTGAAGGCGATTTTGAAATTGTCGATAAAGATGGCAATGCCTACGACCTTGGTGGGCGCGATGTTGTATCGCTCTGCAGATGTGGATTATCCTCAAACAAACCTTTTTGCGATGGGTCTCACCGAAACCATTTTGAGCATGATGCAGTTGCATTTGCCCTACCCCCAAAAAAGGTATAATTACAATAGTAAAACGGGAGAGTAAGTCTACATTCCCGTTTTTAAATATCAAAACTATTTATGCTGTAACTCTTTGACTTCGTCACTTGCAATCACCAATTCTGTAATTAAAGTGGTCAATTGAACGGTAGCATTGGTCAGTGCAGCCGCATTGGTCTCTAAAAGTGCAGTAACTTCTAAAATCTGTTCTTCTTTTTCGGCATCGGTACGACCCAATTTAAAGCTTTGCAATTCACTCAATTGTGCATTTAGCCGTTTCTTCTCTTTTTTCAACTGATCAAGCTTTACTCGGTGATTTCTGATGGTGCTTTCAATTTTACAAACTTTGTGCACTGTGGTTAAACTATCAAACTGTCTTTTGTAATCAATTTGTGCTACTGATCCTATAGAAAATAACAAAAGGATCAGTACAATATATGGCTTCATTTTTCTGTGTTTTAAGGCGTTGCAAAATTATGCAATTTCCGCATCTTAAAACAAAATTCAGACTTATATTAATGTTGAGGTAGTCATATTTTGAAGATGTTACGCATCTAAATAATGGATTATTGCTTTTACTGACATAAATCATTTTTTCTATGTCCGTAAAAGGCTAATTTTATCTAAACAATCAAAACAAGAAAAAATGTATCAACCAATCCTTTTAGATGCCAATTGGAACAATGGCGTCATAATGATCATCATCTTTGCCATAGTTTGTATCGCTTTGGTGGGCATTGTAATTAATTTTATGATGAGCAGTAAGAAAAGTGACAATTCAGAAAACATTGAACAGGAATCATAATGATTCCGTTTTAGAGTATTATTAGTCACGGCGCTCTCTAATCCTATTAATTTTGATAAAGAAGAAGCCAAACCTTAATTAGCAACCGGAGTCGCGCCATTGTTATCATAAAGGTGTTGATGTTACTACACTCCAAAGTTCTCTATAACGCAATAGCAACTTCAGCCAAAAGAAAAACTTCATGGCTCAGGTGCTGGGTAAAATCCTCCAGCTGATATTCCACTTTAAATTGCAGCGTGGTTTTAGGCCCCATCAACCATCCCAATCCCACACCGACGCGCTGCTCAAATTCAGGTTTTTGGGTTTTTGCAATTTCCAACAAACTTTCGGTATCAACCTTTGCATAAGGTTCTCTGGCATTATTTGCATGTAATGGAAAGGTGTAACCTAACTGATATCTCAACCGGTGCTTATTTTCAGATGCATAAAGTCGTTGCTCCATACGTACCCGGTGTTTTGTTTTAAAACGGGAGATTTCTGGCGTGTAGATCAATTTTTGCTGAAATCGTAATTCGTTTTCTTCATGCCTATCAAAAGTGTGTTCAATGCGGTATTGTACGCCTAAACCTACAGTAAATTCAGGATGCCATTGGTATTCAGAAAGATGGGATAGATCGATTTGTTTCATAGTATATTCTACACGGTCATTCCTATAAATATCATTTCGATTTTCGATAGCAAAACTATAACTATAGCGCGTACTCACACGATGAGACAGTTCAAAAGCGGGTTCAAAATACCCAGTAAAATCATTCTGCGCTTGACTTATCGATGCTAAAAATACTAGTAAAATTTTTGATAGAAATCTCAATTTCATTGATCTCATAATAACTATTAAATTTAACCTAAAAAAGGGATTGAAACCTAGTCTCAATCCCCTTACTCAGTACACTATGATAAAATTAATCTTCCATATCACTGATCACTTTTCCTGAAGCGTCAATAATTAATTTACGCTCTTTTAACCATCCTTTTTCAATTTCTACTTCATAGGTTTTAGCGCCATTCATTTCAAGCACTTCTACAGAATCAATCTTATAGTCCGCATATGCCTTTTTAACCGCTGAAACTACCGCCGCTGGCAATTCACTTTCTGTAATTTCCATTTTCGATTTTACAACGGTCCCTTCAGCGTCATACCAGATATCGTGATCCATTTTATTGGTTTCAAATTCAACTTTAAAATGATCCCCCTTTTTTTCCCATTCAATATCTTGAGCATTGGTGTGGGCAGTGGTAAATGTGGTGCGTACTTTAGCTGGCACTTCTTCAGTTTTTAAATCTTGAGCATTCATTGCCGTTGTTGCTGTTGCAAACAAAGCCAATGTCGCTATTTTTAAATTTTTCATAATATTATTTTTTAATTTGAAACAAAGTAAGGGGCGAAAACTGTAACAAATTAGGAAAGCTGACTTCTAAAATGTTAAGCTTTTGTCAAAATAAAAGGATGATTAAAATTAATAGCCATCCATTTTAATTAATTTAGATGAATTCCTAAATGATTATAGATTTAGACTGTACAATTGCCTAAACCATTTAAAATACCAAGATGAAATTGTTGATTATAGAAGATGAACCCGAGATGTTGGAGAATATGACACAGACTCTAGAACGTCAGCGCTATATAGTAGAAACAGCTTCAGATTATAAAACTGCGCTATACAAAATAGGCGTTTATGATTATGATTGTATTCTGTTGGATATATCCTTGCCAGACGGCAACGGTTTAGAACTTTTAAAAGAATTAAAATCTTCCGGAAAGGATGAAGGTGTTATTATTGTGTCGGCAAAAGATTCCTTGGATGATCGCTTAGAAGGCTTAAATTTAGGGGCCGATGATTATTTGCCAAAACCTTTCCACATGGCCGAATTGCACGCCCGAGTAAAGGCAGTTTTGAGACGTCGGCATTTTGAAGGCAATCAACAAATCAAATTGGGTAACCTGGTGATATCGCCGGAAAGTCGGGACGTAAAGATTGATGATTTATCGGTGGCGCTGAACCGGAAGGAATATGATATTTTAATGTATCTCATTACCAACAAAAAACGATTGGTCACCAAGTCTGCCTTAGCCGAACACGTTTGGGGAGATCATATTGACCAGGCCGATAGCTTTGACTTCATCTATTCTCAAATAAAAAACCTGCGAAAAAAATTAGAACATGCTACTCTCACAATCGAAGCGGTGTATGGCGTTGGTTACAAACTAGAACTGGTTTAAATGAAATTATTAAACCATACCTCTAAATATCTCGCTATTATCTTGGTGCCTCTCATTACCATTTGGGCATTCATCTTTTATTATGCTATGCTGGACGAAATTTATGACAGTCTTGACGATGGTTTGGAAAATCAAAAAGTACTATTATTACAACGTTTACCCACAAATCCAGAAATTTTAGAACATAAGGACTTAGAACTGTGGAGCCATAGCATTACTCCTGTATCTAAAACATATCATGATAAATTTACAGAACGGTATTCTGATACCTTAATGTTTATGCTAAATGAAAAGGATTATGAACCTGTGCGAGTTTATGAAACTAAAATTGCTTACAACGACAGTTATTACAAGGTCAAATTTATCACCTCTATGGTTGAAGAGGACGATTTGATTCAAGATCTCATCACCTATCTTATCGTACTCTATATATTACTCATGATTTCAATTGTCATTTTGAACAATCTGATGCTCAAAAAGATTTGGAAACCATTTCATAGTCTTGTATCACAATTACCGAATTTCAGAATTGAAAAAAATCATCAGATTACAACAAAAGACACATCTATTGATGAGTTTAAATTGCTTAACGCTTCCATCACAACTATGGTTGAACAAAGTAGGGCACGCTATTTAGAGCAACAGCATTTTATCGAAAATGCGTCTCATGAACTTCAAACACCATTAGCCATAAGTATTAATAAACTTGAATTATTTTTAGAAAACACAACCTTGTCTGAAGATGAACTGAAAACCATGGCCTCTATTTTAGATAATTTAGGCCGTTTGACTCGACTTAACAAATCTTTATTGCTCCTATCAAAAATCGAAAATAGACAGTTTACTGACGAAGAAGATATCGATTTTAACCTACTCATTTCTTCCATTACTCAAGATTTTGAGGATTTAGCGTCCCATAAACACATTCGTTTAACTATTGATGCCAAAGAACAGCTTAATTTTCAGATGAATAAAGATTTGGCCATTATTTTGTTGACCAATTTGATAAAAAACGCTATTGTACACGGACAGCAACATAATACGGTGCACATTGTCATCGCTAGAAATTTGATCAAGGTGCAGAATTATGGAGCGGCAGAACCATTAAATGCCCATTACGTATTTTCTCGATTCAAGAAATTGAGCAGTGATAAAAAATCGACCGGACTAGGGTTAGCAATTGCGAAAGCTATCACTGAGAAATATTCTATCGAATGGAACTATGAATTTACTACACAACATAATTTCACTTTGAGTTTTCCCGACGGACGTTAAATTAGTATTAAATAATACACACTGGTCTCCTATTCCTAATTGTTTTCAGTTTTAAACATGACTTTTGAAATAATAAATACTTATCATGAAAAAATCAACCATTTTTATAGGACTATTCATCGCTTTATTAATTGGTATAGCTGTTGTGGGATTCGCCAAGGTCAACAAGGCAAATGCTGAGCTAACGGAAGGCAGTGATAATTACACCATTTCAGAAACATGGGAACTCCCCCCAGAACTTGATGAAATTAGCGGTATCGTTTGGTTAGACAGTCAAACCTTAGCCTGTATACAGGATGAAGATGGCATTGTATACATCTATAATTTGGATGAGAAGAAAATTACAAAAGAACTTCCTTTTGCCGGTAATGGTGATTATGAAGGGATTGCCCTTCATAAAAATGATTTGTATGTGATGCAAAGTGACGGCTTACTTTATGAAATCAAAAATTGGAAGGACGCTAACAAGGTCGTTAGTTCACATCAAACCGATTTTAAGTCATCCAATAATTTGGAATCCTTAACTTATTCTACAAAAGATGCTGCGCTACTCACCATCCCAAAAGATAAAGATACCGAGGAGGCCTACAAGGGAATTTACAAAATTGATCTGACTTCAAAAAAAGTTAATAGAAAGACTCCGACTTATAAAATTGACATGACGTCATCAGTTTTAAAACCTTATAAAAATAAAAAGCTCCACAAAACTTTTAGTCCTTCGGAAGTGGCTGTACATCCCAAAACCAAAGACCTCTACATCTTGGAAGGTAAAAATCCGAAATTATTGATTATGAATTCAGAAGGCGCGTTGAAAGCAGTGCATAAATTAGATGAAATTAGTTTTCCGCAACCTGAAGGGATAACCTTTAGTGCTGACGGTGATCTGTATATTTCTAATGAAGCTGCCAGTGGATCGGCAACAATTAACCGAGTAGAGTTACTTGTTCAATAAATTTAATTTAATGTCGTCCATAAACAATTAAAGTATTTCACTCTAAGGTATCCACTGTTTTTAATGGTTGAATTTCCCTTTTCACGCGTTTGTATTTCTTGTATTGCAATCGGGTCAAAATATCACCCATAGCTAAAGATTCGTTTGCTTGCATTTCAACCAAAGCATCTAGTTCAGCCCGACCCTCATTTTTCTCTTTTATTTTCTCACTCAATTGTAAATAGTCAGCAACTTTATTTTTAAACAAGGGAAACTGTATAGAAGTAAGACCTAAATGCTTATCATAGGCATTAGTAATCCTATCTGCCTCATGCTTTATACGTATTGGATCAACCCCATCTGGTATTTGCGAAAAAATGTTAGTAGAAACAAAAAGCACTAATATTGTTATTAAAGTTTTCATAGTGTCATATATTTAATGGAAATTTAGTATAATTTACTATTTTCATGATTCAAATTCTTAATTTTTTATAATTTTAACATATCCTATTGCAGATTCTGTCTTTATGAACTACTGCGATATATTATTCTCTTAAATTTATCTTAAAAATATATTAAAGGAATCACAATCCAGATGGAATTTTTCCATATGAATTAAAATTTTATTATCTTTAATGAACAGAATCAAACTAAAAACTTAAATCATGAAAAATCAACAAGGAAAAGGTCTTTTGGCTTTATTAGGACTTGGAGCAGGTGTTTTCGCCTGGTGGACATATAAAAATCTATCTCCTGAAAAAAAGAATGAATTACACTCTAAAGTTAATGAAGTAGGTCAAAAAGTTAAAGACCGATATACTGAAGTTGAGTCTTCAGTAAAATCATCTTTTGACGAATTGAAAAATTCCGCCAAAGAGGTTGGAAAAGATGTTAAAACCGAAGCTTCACATATAGCAAACAATGTGAAGAATGATGCGTCAGACATTGCAAATAATGTAAAAACCGATGCATCTCATTTAGCAAATAAGAGCAACTACTAAATTGCATAAACATGGAAAAACCCACTTAGAGTGGGTTTTTTTATGTCTAAAAAATCAGAAGCTTTTGAATATGTAATAAACTATCTAAGAAAATTTAATAGTTTCGAGGTCTACATTTCCACCTGATAATATAATGCCTACAGATTGGTCTTTAAAATAGGATTTATTTTTTAAAACTGCCGCAAATGCTACGGCACTTGAAGGCTCCACCACGATTTTTAACCGTTCCCACAATAATTTCAAAGCCTTTACAATCTCATCTTCTTCCACGCAGATAATGTGATCAACATGTTGTTTGATAATTGGAAAATTAATATCTCCCAAGTGCGTGCGTAGTCCGTCTGCAATAGTATGAACTGTCGTATTAGTTTCTATTTGTCCGCTTTGCAATGATCTATAAGCATCATTCACTATTTGCGGTTCTCCCCCGATCGTCTTACAATGACTTCCAAAATAATGTGCAGCTAAAGCGGTGCCGGCAATTAAACCGCCCCCACCTACTGGAGTAACAATGGCATTAAGATCTGAATGGGCCTGCAAAAGTTCCATGCCTGCAGTTGCGTTGCCTAAAATAACATTGAGGTCGTTGGATGGATGAATAAAGGTGGCGCCTTTATCTGTCACAATTTTTTCAGCCGCCACTTCCCTCGCCAAAAGTGTCGATTCGCACACTGTAATCCTGCCACCGTAGCCCATAACAGCATCTTTTTTCACTTTAGGAGCATTCTTGGGCATAACGATGTAAGCAGGCACCTTTAAGTTTTTTGCAGCCAAGGATAATGCTTGGGCAAAGTTTCCTGAGGAATGGGTTACCACACCACGTTGCTGTTGCGCTTCGCTTAGCTGTAAAATAGCATTGATGGCACCACGCATTTTAAATGCTCCCATTTTCTGGAAGTTTTCACATTTGAAGAATAGTTTTGACCCAATCATGTCGTCCAATAAATGGGACGTAAAAATGGGCGTATTATGAATGTAAGGTGAAATCCGTTCTCTTGTAGCAATCAGCGTTTGTGTATTCATAAAAATTAAAAACTAAAGATATTTAAATTCTGTTACGAAACCTTTCAAAAAGCACCAATTTCTTCTTTGTATTTATAAAGTAAACACCTGTTAATAACACGATCGCGGCAACTATCGATTGTGTGGTTATCACTTCATTTAAGAAATACCAGCCTAACAATAAAGCTATAATAGGATTAACGTAGGTTGATGTGGCTACCTTTTCTGGTGATACTCTCTTCAACAGGAAATTAAATGATGTAAAGGCAACGATACTTCCAAAAACCACCAATAACACCATTGACACTTGTACTTTTTCGCTCCACACATGAGGCAAACTCCACGATTCCCCAAAAATTATACTCAAGATCACCAGCATAATACCTCCTGCGATCATTTGGTAGCCGGTATTGACAAAATAATTGGATGGTAAATCCGCTTTGCCTACAAATAAACTGCCTGTGGCCCAACTAACCATACATACAAAAATCATGATCATGCCCAAAATTGAGCCTTCCTTACTGACCACTTCATTCTGACTGACTAGCAAGTAAATGCCAATGATCCCCAAAATGACTCCCAACACCGACATGGCTTGAATTTTCTTTCCTTGAAATACACGCATCAAAATCAGGACTACCAAAGGCTGTGCAGAAATTTCGAGTGCAGCAAATCCAGAGTCGACATATTTGAGCGCCCAAACCACAATTCCGTTACCAAACGTCAGGAATAAAAAACCCGCAATTGCTGTGTTGATCAATTGTTTTTTAGTAATGGCTAAAGGTTTGCCCATCAATTTAGCAATAATGAATATCAAGACTCCCGCGGTTATAAAGCGCATTGCCGCGAGCATAAATGGTGGCAATTCCGTGACTGCAATTTTGTTCAATAAATACGTCGATCCCCAGATAATATAAATAGAAAAAAAAGCAAGGAGTATAAAAAAAGTGTTCTTAGAACTGTTCATGATGCGCTATGTGGAAAAGTGATATAAGCTAATGGGCAAAAATAAGAAAAGAGGCGTCGATACGCCTCTTTTAAAATCGTTATTTTATGATGTCTCATTAGTTTTTCAAGGATGCCATGTCAATGACAAATCTGTATTTTACATCTGCATCAATAATGCGTTCATAGGCGTCATTAATATCCTTCATGTCAATCACTTCAATGTCAGACACGATGTTATGTTCACCACAAAAATCTAGCATTTCTTGAGTTTCTTTGATACCACCAATTAAAGAACCGGCAATCCGTTTGCGTCCGCCAATAAGTCCACCGCCATGAAATGGTTTTAGAGGTTCTACAGCACCAACGAGCACCATAGTGGCATCCCGCTTTAGCAATCCAATATAGGGATCCATTTCATGACCTACAGGAATGGTATTTAAGATAAAATCAAAGCTATTTCGGTGTGCTTTCATGTCTTCAGCATTCTTAGAAATCAAGACTTCGTGAGCTCCCAAAGCTTTCGCATCTTTAGCTTTGTCGGGAGACGTGGTAATCATGACCACATGAGCGCCCAAGGCATTGGCGAATTTCACACCCATATGCCCGAGTCCGCCCAAGCCAATGACACCAACTTTATCACCTTTCTTAACCTTCCAAGCCCTTAAAGGCGACCATGTGGTAATGCCAGCACACAATAAAGGTGCTGCACCCTTAGGATCAATGTTTTCCGGAATGCGCAATACAAACTCCTTATTTACTACAACAGCGGTTGAATAGCCGCCAAAGGTATGTCCACCCAAATGCACATCCCTGCCGTTATAGGTGCCTACCATCCCTTTTTCGCAAAATTGTTCTAAATCCTCTTTACAAGCGGAGCATTGTTGGCACGAATCCACCATACAGCCTACTCCTACTAGATCATCTTTTCTGAATTTAGTGACGTTTTTCCCAACTTTAGTGACCCGACCAATAATTTCATGACCTGGAACTACGGGGTATTTAGAGTTTTTCCAATCATTTCTAACCGTATGAATATCACTATGGCAAACACCACAATAGGTAATATCAATTTTCACGTCATCATCACCGCAGGTGCGTCGCTCAATATCCATGGGTTTCAAATCTGCTTTAGAGTCTGCTGCGCCATATGCCTTTATCGTAGTTTTCATAATATTTTTCTTGTATTAATAACTGATTGAAATTAGAGTATTTAAATTCTAACTCTCAAAGGTTGTGGTGAGTGTGATATCCGCATTTAAAAGTTTCGAAACTGGGCAATTCTCTTTTGATTTTTTAGCTAGTTCCTTGAATTTTGATTCGTCCATCCCAGGCACTTTACCTGATAACTCCAATTCTATTTTAGGAATGCTGCCATCCTCAAAATAAACTTTCGCTTTTGTATCTAAATGTTCGGCAGTAAAACCTTCTTCTACGATGTAGAAACTCAGCTGCATAGTAAAACACCCTGAGTGTGCTGCGCCAATTAGTTCTTCTGGATTGGTACCTACGGCATCTTCAAATCGTGTTTTAAAGGCATAAGGTGATTCTTTCAAAACCCCGCTCTCCGTAGTCAATGTTCCGTTACCATCTTTTCCGCCACCTTCCCAGTGGGCTTTTGCTGTTCTATTGAATTTCATAATTTTTATGTTTTATAATTAGTATTTCTTTATAATGATGTGGCCCCGGCTTCCGCAACCGCGTGATCATTTTCAACCGAGCTGCCGCTTACGCCAATGGCTCCAATAATATTGCCGGCTTTATCCTTTATGGGCAATCCACCTGGGAATGTGATCAAGCCGCCGTTGGAATGCTCTATATTATAAAGAGATTCACCCGGTTGAGATAATTTACCGATTTCGCCGGTAGGCATATCAAAAAATCGGGCCGTTTTTGCTTTTTTAAGTGCGATATCGGCACTACCTAACCATGCACCATCCATTCGCACGAAAGCCACTTGATTCGCTCCAGCATCAACCACTGAAATATTCATTTTTGTATCGATTGCCAAAGCTTTCTTTTTGGCCTTACTAATGATTTTCTCTGCTTGTTCTAAGGTAAGATTCATAAGGTTCTATTTTTTAATTACTATTCTATTTATTTTTTCTTTGGAACAAAAATCGCTTTGGTATTTACAAACTCGCGAATACCGAAACCGCCGTGCTCTCTACCATATCCTGAATTTTTGATACCTCCAAAAGGCATGTTTGGTCTTGCCAAGCCGAAGGAATTGATATTGATCATCCCCGTATTAAAATGTTTACGAGCCAGTTCAATAGCTTTATTCTCGTCTTTTGAAAAGATACCACCACCCAATCCAAACTGACTGTCATTGGCAATACGCATGGCGTCTTCATTATCCTTGGCCTTAATTAAAGAGGCTACTGGTCCGAAAAGCTCATCATCATAAGCCGGTTGCCCTGGAGTTACATTTTCTAAAACGGTTGCTGGATAATAATACCCTTTTCCTTCTGGAATTTCACCTCCAAGACTAATAGTAGCACCTTTTTGAACACTTTTCTCCACCTGTTCGTGAAGCGTTTTACGTAAATCTTTCCGCGCTAAAGGCCCCATTTTAGAAGATTTATCAGTAGGATCACCAGTCACGATCGCTTTCATGCCTTCAATAAAAGCGTCCCTAAATTGATCATAAACCTTTTCAGTCACGATAAAACGTTTTGCTGAAACGCAGGTTTCTCCATTATTATATACACGCCCTTGGACACAGGTTTTTGCCGCCAATGCAACATCGGCATCGTCTAGTACAAGATAGGCATCGTTACTTCCCAATTCTAAAACTGTTTTCTTTAACACCGCGCCTGATTTTTCAGCGATGATCCGTCCCGCCTCTGAACTTCCCGTTAGGGTAACACCACGGACCAATTCATGAGCAATAATGTCATCAGATTGATCATGATCAATAATTAAAGCTTTAAATAAGCCTTTCGGAAGTCCTGCTGCTTCGTAAATTTCTTGTAACAATAGTGCCGAACCCGTAACATTTTTAGCGTGTTTTAAGAGGACACCATTCCCTGCCATCAAATTAGCAATGGAGTAACGAATAACTTGATACGATGGGAAATTCCAGGGTTGGATGCCGTAAATAACACCAATTGGTGAATAACTGACAATGCCTTTTCCGCCCTCAGCCAATTCGCGCTCTTCATCTTTTAGATAATTAATGCCTTCTGTGCCGGTGAACTCACAAATTCCAGCACAAAGCTCAATCTCTTGATAGCCTTGTTTGAGAAGTTTTCCCATTTCTTCAGTCATCAATGCCGCTAATTTGTCTTTCTGATTATCCAATTCCTTACCGATGGCTTTTATGATCTTGGCCCGCTCTTCTATAGGCGTCATTCTCCATTCGAGGTATGCTTTATGACAATCTTCAACCGCTTTTAAGGCGACCTCAGTAGTCATATACGTATAGGTTTTAATTTCCTGCTCAGTTGCAGGGTTTATTGTTGCAAATGTTTTTTTATCTGTTGTACTCATGATTATATATTTGGAATTAATGTTCTTGTTTCTGCTTTGTAGGTAGTGTAGCCTTCTTCTCCTTGCGTGTAAAACGTAGCTTCATCCCATGGTGTAGTGGCTATGTTTTCTCTAAAACGCCCCACTAAGTCTGGGTTTGAAATATACAGTTTAGCGAAGGACACGAGGTCAGCATCACCGTCTTCTAGGACCTGATTTCCTGACTCTTGGTCAAAACCAGTGCTGATCATTAGAGTGCCTTTATATTTAGGGCGAAAGTGTTTCGCGATATCGGTAACTGCAAATTTCACCTCGGAAACATCATTAAATGGCTCAGACAGATGAAGATAAGATAAATTATAGTCTTTGTCAAGGGTTTCAATAATATAGTCGAAGGTAGGAATGGTTTTCTCATCCATGGTCATTCCGAAAATATTATGCAAGGACGGATTGAACCGCACTCCAATTCTATCCTCCGGCATCACTTGTTTGATGGCCTCGAGGGTTTCAAAAAAGAAACGCGCTCTATTTTCAATACTTCCTCCGTAGTTATCCGTCCGCTGGTTACTGGTCCCATTGAAAAATTGATGAAACAAATAGCCATTGGATGAATGGATTTCTACACCATCAAATCCAGCTTCTACAGCGTTTTTTGCGGCATTCTGAAAGTCGGCTATCGTGACTTTTATGTCTTCCAAAGTCATTTCTTTTGGAGTTACGGTGTCCTTAAATCCGGACGGCGTATAAGACTTTGAATTAGGATTTATAGCAGATGGTGCCAAGGGCAGATCGCCATTATGAAAATCTGGATGTGACATGCGGCCTACATGCCATAACTGGATGAAGATGCGTCCGCCTGCCTCATGAACCGACGATGTGACTTTCTTCCAACCGTCAACTTGCGCTTGGGTATGGATACCCGGCGTATGTATATAGCCCACTGCTTGTGGAGACACCTGAGACCCTTCCGTAATAATAAGTCCTGCAGTTGCCCGTTGCGTATAGTAAGGTACGTGCAGCTCTTCAGTGGGCATATTACCTTTATTTGCTGCACGGCTCCGCGTCATTGGCGCCATCACCATTCTATTTTTCAATTCTAAATCGCCAATTGTAATAGGCGTTAATAAGGGTTGTTTTGACATCTTTTTAATCTATAGTTTTAAATTCTTTAGCCGACAAAATTTGAATTTTTTCAATATCTGGTGGACCAATAAGTAATTCTTCAGTCTTGTCTCTAAGTAATTGCAGTAAGGCACCTTGCAAATGCGCTTCCCTCCCATTTTCATCATTAAAAGTATCAAAAATCCCGAAGGTATCTTTGTCAGTTCTAAAGCTATAACAGGTTAGTATGTGCATCTCATTTTTGACCATATTTACTGCTTTTTCTAATAATTGGGCAACATGTTAAGAGGATTTCGGTTTTGATTTTACTCAGATAAATAAGCTTATATGCTTCATAGTCTCGATGATTTAGGTGAAACGCTTAGGTATTGTCCTCAACATAAACATCCATTTATATTGTGTTCTCATAAAATAAATAAGCTAGTTGTTGGCAATTTTAAAGCTCACCTGGGGACTAACATCTGGCAAGTAATCATTTTTAAACCAAATTGAGGAATCAGACATTTCCAAAAATACAGCTGATAGTGCTAACACCTTGATGCAAGTCGATTAAAACTGGACTCATCTCAAAATAGCATAATGAATAGCACGTATTTTTTATCGGATTAAGATTAATTCCGAAACGGTTAAATGTTAAAACGAAACACACCTACCTTATGACTTGAACTTTTAAAACATTATATGATGGACACAAATAAGAAAAAAAACAACTCAGAAAAGCACACCTACAATTCTGACATCACTGAGCACGACAAGGACATTTTAGGTGATAAAAACAGAAATTTGAGAACAGATGGTGGTGACGATGCCCTATTGGATGAGTCCAATAGATCGCAACCTGTAGATTTTGAGGGCACAGATTTAGATATACCCGGAAGAACCTTACCTGAAGACCGCTCTAGAAAGAAATTAAAAGACGAAGAGAATCAACTTTACAGTCAAGGTGGACCAGGAAACGACCATTTAGAAGAAACCGATCCTACGGAGATAGACTAAACAATAAGCAATGTGTTGCAGGCAAATAACTGGTATAGGCCTGCAACACATTTCATAATACGTTCTTTTAAACCCACCTATGCAATACGATACAAAAACAGTAACCGAATCGTTCATTAACTTTTACAATAATATAATAGACCAACTCCCGGGCATTGGCGTTGGAGTTTTAATTGTAGTGTTAGGATCTCTCATTGCCAAATGGATTGGACAATTTGCTCGAAAACGGATTTCGGCTAGAACCCATGATCCGTTAATGAGCAAGTTTTTAGGCCAAGCCATAAAATATGTTCTGATCATTTTTGCCATTATGATTGCTTTAAAATCTGCGGGTTTAGGTGGTATTGCCACCGCCATTTTAACCGCGGCTGGCGCTAGTGCGTTAGTTTTAGGATTTGCGTTTAAAGATATTGGCGAAAATTTTATTGCCGGAGTAATTTTGGCGTTTAATCGTCCTTTTGATGTGGATGATACCGTTGAGATTGGTGAGAATTTTGGAAAGGTCAAAAATTTAGAATTTAGGTATACCAAATTAAAAACGTTTGACGGAAAAGACGTGTACATTCCTAATAGCGATGTCCTGACCAAACCGGTAACCAATTTTACGGAAGATGGTTTCTTTAGATGGAACTTTATAATTGGTATTGCTTATGAAGACAATATTGTGGGCGCTAAACAGACCATAATGGATGCCTTGCGAAGAGAACCTAACGTTATAGAGGATGATGAACACGTCAATTTTGTGATTGAAGATGAATTGGCCACCAGTACGGTCAACCTCAAAGTCTTTTTTTGGGTCGATACCAAAGATTTTAGAAGAATGGCCTTAATCACCAAAGGAAATGTTGTAAGGAATGTGAAAGAAGCTTTAGAGGAAAATGGCTATTATCTACCTGCCGATATCCAGGAAATAAAATTGTATGGTGGCGAGAAAGGATTTCCAGTGCGTCTGGAACGTGATTCCTTAACTGATGAAAAAACACTCAAGTAATCAATACATAATTTGAACCGGGAGAACAGATGATTGTTTACACGACTCCTCATGGTAGATGAACACCCAAAAAATCAAATAAAAGCTTTACCCTTAACCCACAGATACTGTTGTGATAACAGGATTTATATGTTAAAATAATCAAAAATATGAGCGAGTATAACGTCTAGAAGGCATAGACGTCCGTACATATACTAAACCGATAAATTTAAAATTATGAAAAAAATTTCAATTGCAGTATTCACCGTCATGATGTTTACCTCATGTGTTTCTAAAAAGAAATATGTTGCCCTAGAGCAAGAAAACGGTCAAATTAAAAGCGAACTCACCAAAACAAGAGTAGAGAAAGAAGATCTTGAAGCTAAATTTGATGCGATTCAGGCAAGAGTTGATAGTTATAATAAAAAAATCAATTCATTAACAGAAGCAAACGATGCAATGCTTGTAAATGTTGATAACGTTGCGGTAATTTCCAATGACACTAAAAAAGCAATGCGTAAAACCTTGCGAAATGTTGATCAAGCGAAACTTTCTGAAGCAAAAACCTTGAAAGATTCAATGAATCTTGCTTTGTCCTATAATTTGAATAAGTCTATGGATAATCTTAATGAAGATGAAGATATCTCAATTGACATCAACGAAACTGTTGTGATGATTTCAATTTCTGATAAAATGTTATTTAACACTGCTAGTTATAAAGTGAGTAACAAAGCAAATGACATCTTGCAAAAATTGGCTAATGTGATCAATTCTGAACCAAGCGTTGAAGTGATGGTTGAAGGTCATACTGATGCCAGAAGCATCCGTACAAGTAAAATTGCAGACAACTGGGATTTAAGTGTATTGCGTGCCACGTCAGTAGTAAGAAAATTACAAGATGATTATGGTGTTGCTCCTGAAAAGATGATTGCAGCTGGTAGAAGTTCATTTAAGCCAATTGCTGAAAACGACACTAATGATAATAGATCGAAAAACAGAAGAACACGTATTGTGATTCTTCCAAACTTGGATAAATTCTTTGCCTTAATGGGTACAGAAGAATAATCCTAACGATTTATAATTAATTAATCCTCAAAAAAGACTGTTAGAAATGACAGTCTTTTTTATTTATAAATTGCTGATTAAATTAAATTTTGAGACAAAAAATTAAGTAATTTCGTAGAACTTAATTCATCTCAGCAACCCCTTGAAAAAGCACAATAGCTTACCTAAAAACTTTCTTTTTATCTCTCGTTGGGGAGAAATTCTAGACATCGCTTATGCCACAAAAAACGAAGGTCACGATGTTAAACTTTATATTGAGGACAAGCCATCGCGAGAAATTGGCACTGGCTTCGTTACAAAAGTTAGAGATTGGAAAAAACACGTAGATTGGGCGGACATTCTCATTTTTGACTACACTGGCTTTGGCAAGGAATGTACAGAATTACGCGCCGCTGGCAAAGTCGTATTTGGCGGAAGTGCCTATACAGATCTTCTTGAATTGGACCGCAACTACGGCCAAAAGGAACTTCAAAAACACAAAATAAAAACGCTACCCTTTAAAGAGTTTGTGAGCTTTCAAGATGCTATTGCCTACGTTGAAAAGAATCCGGATGCCTATGTGATCAAACCTTCAGGTGAAACACAAGAACTAAAGCAACTTTTATTTGTAGGAAGTGATGATGAAGGGCTTGACGTTATTCGCGTGTTAAAAGCTTATGATAAATCGTGGGGCGATGATTTTGGAAATTTTCAACTTCAAAAGAAAGTGAAAGGGGTAGAAATATCAGTTTCTGCTTTCTTTAACGGCAAAGAATTTATAAAACCCATAAATGTCACATTTGAACATAAAAAGCTTTTCCCAAAAGAATTGGGGGTATCTACAGGAGAAATGGGGTCCAGCATGTTTTGGGTAAACCAGTCCCCTGTTTTTGATGCCACCTTATTAAAATTTGAACCTTCTTTGGCCAAACAGAAATTTGTTGGCCACATTGATATCAATTGTATCGTAAATGGTAATGGCATATATCCACTGGAATTTACCTCGCGTTTTGGCTTTCCGCAAATATTCATTCAGCGAGCAGGAATCAATGAACCTATAGGAGAATTACTTTATAAAGTGGCCACAGGCCAAAACTTTAAAATTACGACAAAAAAAGGTTTTCAAGTTGGGGCATTTATAGTTGTGCCACCCTTTCCTTATAACGACAAAAAGACTTTTGAACTGTTTTCAAAGGATGCTGTAGTCGTGTTTCGTAAGGATCTTAAGGAAGGCATTCACCCCATGCATCTTAAGAAGGTTAATGAGGAATGGCTGATTACGGGAAACACTGGTATAGCCCTTTTAGTAACCGGAACTGGCATCACTATGAAAGATGCCCAAAAAATGATGAATAATCGAATCAGCAATGTTATTGTCAATAATGGGTATTACAGAACCGACATTGGCGATAGATGGTTTGAAGATTCAGACCGATTATGGTCTTGGGGTCTTTTATAATCTGAATCGCCACAAATTTTCTAACTTTATAACCATAATTTTGAAACGCATTAAACTTTAATCATGGAATCCCTCTCGTTTAGACAATTAAATTCAGAACCACAACAGTTCTTTGATATGTTACCTTCAGAATGGCAAAAAGAAATTGCGCCTTTTTGGAAAGATTATGAATCGGTAGCCAAAATTTATGTCATTGAAGAAGATGATGTAATTATTGGTGGGGGCATCATGTTTTCTGCTTGCCCGCCTAACTTTACTTATTTTGAAGATGAAGCCAATTATTGGTTCAGCAAAGACTATTTATACCTTGGCTTTATTTGGATTGCCAAACACAAGCGCAGTAACAATTTAGGCTCGTATTGGCTTAGTCAATTAAAGAAAGCCGAGTCTCACGAAAAATATTTCCTCTTAACTGAAGAGAATCGCTTGCACCAGTTTTACATTAAAAATGGATTTACCCGTATCAAATCATTAAAAAATGAAGATCATTTTGAGTGGTTGTATTTATCGGAAAATCAATCGTAAAAACTTCTAAATATCGAGCTTAAACTTTATAAATCAATACCAAAACGGCAACATTCAGCAATTAAAATCTCACCTTAAAAAATTAGCTTATACAGGATAACATAGGTATTTTTGCATAAAATTTAAATCACCATGTTTACACTGTTAAAGAGCTTCAAAATTGTTGCCGTTTTAGAAGGAATTTCCTACTTAGTATTGTTTGGCAACATGTTATTGGTAAAACCTTTCCAACCGGAAATTTACAAGACTTTACTTTACCCCATTGGTATGGCCCACGGGTTATTATTTATAGCCTATGTGCTTTTGGCACTTTTGGTAGGTTCTAAATTTAAATGGTCTTTTAAAACCTTGGGAATTGTATTGTTAGCTTCTTTAATACCTTTTGCAACATTCTACATTGAACGTAAATATTTAAACCGCACCGCCTAATGTCGGAATTCAGCCATATTTTTTGCGATTATTATCTTGAACTTGGACTGACTGACTGGTGGGCCACGTTGTTGAACATGCTCACCTTATTTCTCATTTTAGGGGTGATCATTTTCATATCAGATTTATTAACCCGAAAAATATTGGTTCAGGCGTTCAATAGGTTTGCCACACGCTCCAGCACTCAGTTCGATGATTTTTTAGTGAGTCATAAGGCACCGCGTAATTTAGCACATTTGGTGCCCTTGTTCTTAACCATTAAATTGTTTCCGGTCGTGTTTTATGACTTTCCAAAATTTCAGGCATTTTTCATTATCGTCCTGAAAGTATATGGTATTTTACTAACCATTTGGATTGTGCGTAGTGTGCTCAGAAGTTTAGAATCCTACTTTAAAACTTTGCCTCGCTTAAGAGATAAACCCATTGATAGTTATATTCAGGTCGTGATGCTCTTTGTTTGGGTTATCGGGGTTGCCTCTATTCTTGCAGCGCTTATTAACTTATCCTTTTTAAAGTTTTTCACCACCATTGGTGCCGCTTCCGCCATTTTATTATTGATTTTTAAGGATACCATATTAGGTTTCGTGGCAAGTATTCAGGTAGCCATTAACGATACTCTGAGAATTGGAGATTGGATTACCATGGATAAATATGGCGCGGATGGCGATGTCATTGAAATAAACCTGTCTACCGTACAAGTGCAAAACTTTGACATGACCATTACCAACATTCCAACCTATGCCATCATATCAGAATCGTTCAAAAATTGGCGCGGGATGCAATCTTCTGGAGGACGTCGTATCAAACGCTCTATTTTAATTAAATCAAAGAGTGTTCATTATTTAAAAGATGATGAAATAGAAAATCTTAAGAAAATCGAACTCATTTCAGCTTATTTGAGCACCAAACAAAAGGAATTGCTAGAGTACAACGCGTCTAATAATGTTGATAAAACAACCTTAATAAATGGTAGAAACCTGACCAACTTAGGAGTGTTCAGAAAATACATTCAAACCTATATAGAACGTCATTCTGGTATTAATAAAGAGATGACCATCATGGTACGGCAATTGGAACCCACTTCTCAAGGCATTCCATTGGAAGTATACGCCTTTAGTAGCGATAAGCGTTGGGTTAATTATGAATACATTATGTCAGATATCTTTGATCATGTTATTGCTGCCATTACCTACTTCGACTTAGAGTTGTTTGAATTAACGCCAACTCTGTTTAATACAGATAATTTCAAAACTCTTTAAATAATGAAGCAGCCTTATATCGATACGCGACATAAGGCTGCTTTAAAAAATTACAAAGCGTAGAAAAATCTAATTTCCAGATTGTTCCATCGCTTCTTTTTTCATTTTCTCATTTGCAATAATTGCCAACTCTACACGTCTGTTTTTAGCTCTTCCGTCTACAGTACTATTATCATATTTTGGTTGATTAGGACCATACCAGTTAGTTGTAAAACGACCAGAAGGAATGCCTTGATTGGACAAAAAAGAAGTTACTGCAGTTGCACGTTGCTTAGACAAGGTCATGTTAAAATTGTCTGGACCTGTACTATCTGTATGTCCTTCAATTAAGATATTAGTATCAGGATATTCCTTAAAGACATTCGCCAATTTTTTCAAGGTTTCAGATGATGCCGCATTGATCGTATATTTGTTTGTATCAAAATACACACCGCTTGTCTCATCAAATACTACATTAATCCCTTCACCAACACGTTCTACTTGAGCCCCTGGAATCTCCTCCTCAATACGCTCAGCTTGTCTATCCATTTTGTCACCAATAGCATTACCCGCAACACCTCCAACAACGGCACCAATAATAGCACCTAAAGCCGAATTGTTTTTGCTGCCCACGTTATTGCCAATAACACCACCTATTACAGCACCACTACCGGCGCCAATAACGGTTCCTTTTTGTTTATTGTTTGCGTTTCTAGTTGCGTCGCAACTTACTAATGCCATTACCATAAATAGTAATGCAATTGTTTTTATCGTATTTTTCATGTTTCTAAATTTATAAAGTTGTTCTTGTAAAGTTTAAATTAATATTAAAAGGTTTGCCTTCAAATTGAATAGTTTGTTTGATTTGCATACTATTTTCATCCAAGTATTTCAGGTTCATTCTATACCCTGCATCTTCTTGCAAGTCTTTATTTTTCTCATCGGTGAATTTCATTGTAAAATCGAAATTACCGCTGTTTTTTCCAATTTCATTGGCTGCCCATCTAAAATTTCTAACTCCCGTAGTACAGTCGGCGTTAATAATATTAAAGGTTCCCGTACTATTGTTAGATCTGAAAAACCATTGACTATCCTCAAAGCAGGAAGCCGTGGCATCGTTAAACAAGAGTGTATTGAAAGTTCCTGGTGTATCATAGGTTACAGAGTTGAGTACCCAGTTGCCATCAACGGTTTTACGCGCTGATTTTTCTACTTTTGATAAAGAGCACGACACAAAAAGTGTCGACACGAGAAGTATAATTCCTAATTTTTTCATTGTGATTAAGTTATAGTGGTTTATATTAAATATACGAATATTACTACATTGGGGTTGTTAAGGCTTTCCCATATTTTGTTATGGTATTTGAAAAAATTAAAGCAATCGATTTCTTACATATTCAATTTCTGTTTTTCCATGCGGAGCTGGTTTGCCATCCTGACCCAAATTCACCATAATAATATTGTCCACGGTGAGTATTGTTTCTCTAGTCATTTTATTTCGGGCCTCGCATTTTAAAGTCACAGAAGTGCCTCCAAATTTGACAACATCCATGCCAATTTCAATGATATCTCCCTGTTTGGCGGAACTCATAAAATTGATTTCAGAAATATATTTGGTTACGATTTTAGAATTTTCAAGTTGAATGACGGTATAGAGTGCTGCCTCTTCATCGATCCAAGCCAATAATTGACCTCCAAATAAGGTGCCGTTGGGATTTAGATCTTCAGGTTTTACCCATTTACGTGTATGAAATCTCATAAAAAAATTTAATTTGTTCTTATTATCTAAGTCGGATAAGCACTTAAAATAAGCCAAGACATATAAATGGTTGTCAGCTAAATTCGACTGTGCTTATTACCTACAAAGGTAGCACAGTTGCAATGGCAACCTTAATCATATTGAAATTTTTACTGACTATAATGCTATTTTATAGTTACCACGCCTATTTACAATTTTCGGTACTGCTAAAATGTGTTTAAAATAAGAGTGTTGTTAATAACGTAGTTAACAACATCTATAGCCCTTAACTTATATACAGGGCATTATGCATAAATTTAATTAAATCGAAAATTATGATAAATAGAACAGAAGATCTTCTGAAAATAAGACCTGGCATTTCAAGTGCTAGAATCTACGACACGATGAGCAGTGAGGAGCGATTTCAAAATGGCACTTTGAGACCTTTATTAAAGCTCCAAAACGACCTAATCATTGCGGTGTTTAAAAATTATATTGGGAAGCACAAAAATGTGTTTTATGATATATCTTTGCCGAAACAATTGGACTATATTGAAAATGCCATTAACAAAGATATGAAACTGAGAAATTCAATAAAAGGAATGATCATTGGTCAATTTACTATTGAAGAATACACCGTTTATACCGAAAATTCATCCGCGCTCAACAAGCGCATGATGAACCTTGTAAAGGAGCGTTTGGTTAGTCATATCCAACTCTTTAGGCCAGAAATGGCGCCCGTGCTATGAATTTAAAAAGTGATGTTCTACAAGCTTGTTATGATTATGCTAACAGACGAATTGCCAATTATAAAAATGAAATTGAAACTATTAAAGATTCCATAGAAAGCAATGACAAAGGAAACGGAAACGATGACGATTCCGGAAACGGTAAGTTGTTTAATGACTTGGAGAAAAATTCGCTCCATTTAATTGATGCCCAAAAAATGTTGGACAGTTTAAGAACCATTAGTGCGAAGTCCGTACACAGTTCTGTTTCCCTTGGGAGTTTGGTTAAAACGACGTCCAATCATTTCTTTATTTCCATTAGTGCTGGAAAAATTGATTTGGATGCCTTAAGTATTTTTGCAATTTCACCCAGCTCTCCTATTGGTTTACTTTTAAATAATAAAACCATTGGCGAAAAGGTTGAATTTAATGGCAACACGTTTACGATTACTGAAATTATATAAGTGACTCCCCATTGCTATTGGTGTTGAGCACATCACTCATATAATCAAAATATGGCCTGATGGCTATAAAAGATGCGTTGACATTCTCTAAAAAATTTGAAGACAGGATTTCTGCATCCGTATACGTTTTGGTGAATACAAACTGTTTTTTACGAATCAAATCAATGGCCTTATGTACTTTATCAAAACCTTTGGGAGCGGTTTTAAGCTCATCTCCCGTCAGTTCACCCCAAACGTTACGTAATTTTTTATTGCCGATAATGGCTCGAATGTCTGCGTCGTCCATTTCAAATTCTTTGCGAATTCTCAACAAATCCTCTTTGGAAGGATCCCAAAAACCCACCGCTATAAATGAGTTATTATCAGGTTGGATATGTAAGTAATAGCTCCCGCGTAATTCTGGCTTACGCCTCTGAAAAGAACCGCTAAAGTGGCTTTTATAAGGCAATTTATTTTTAGAAAATCGCACATCTCTGTGAATACGGAATATTTTAACCTGATCTACATCATCATGTACTTTTAATGCTTCAAATAGCCGATTAAAATTTTGTTTCGCGGCCATTTGAAGTTTTGTGAATTCATTTTTATGTTCATTAAACCAATCTCTGTTATTATTTACTTTTAAGTGTGCTAAAAACACTAATAAATCTTTGGAGAATGTACTTGATAAGGTCATAGAGAAGTAAATTTTAAGCGCAAAGTTAGCAAACAAATTTTCAATTGTTTAGCTGTCAGTTTGGTCAGGATTTTGATTGACCGTCAATTTATTATTAAATTGAAGTGTTCTAATTGGGAACGGAATGTTAATACCTTCTTTATCAAATGCTTTCTTTATCGCAATTATCGCTGTATTGGTGGCGTTAAGTTTATGGACATTTCTGGTGCCTTCAATCCAAAATCGGCATTTAAAATTTATAGAACTGTCTCCAAATTCGGTAAAAAAGAATTCTACAGGTTTCATGTCGTCAATTTTCTCAAAGCTAGCTTCTAAAGTCTTTTTAGTTAAGGATTCTACAAACTCCAAATCGGACTCGTAGCCCACCCCACAAGAGACTGTTACTCTAATAAACGGCGTCAACGAATAGTTTTTCATTGGCGTCTCGAGAATGGTCTTATTGGGAATTAACACCATGTTGTTATCCGATTCCTTTAAGGTGAAATTCTTTAAATTGATATCAATAATCTCACCAGCAAAGTCATTAGTTTCTACCCAATGTCCAATTTGAATTTTATCTCTAAATGAAATGACAATTCCTGAGATGGTATTGGATAAAGTACCTTGAAGAGCCAGACCAATTACCAATCCTAAAACACCTGCTCCGGTAATGAGTGAAGTTAGTGTTTGGGAAAGATTTAAAATTCCTAGAGCTAAAAACAATCCGACAAAGACTACAAAAATAGTGGTCAACCTGGCAATGATATTACTCACTGATTTTTGTTGTACACGACTCCCCACCAGTTTTAGGACAAGTTTGCTGACATATCTCGCCATGAAAAACGCTATTGTCATCACTATAATAGCCAACACTAAATTTGGAATATTCTCAATAATCGCATTCATCCAGCCCAACAACTTGTCCATGAGCGTGTCTAATGATTTGTTTAATTCATCTCTCATATAATTAATTTTAAAATTTAAAGGTTAATATCAATTGCGCTACGTATAGTTTAATTAAACTTATGAGGTTCAATACAGAAGCCAAATACTTCTGTTCAGCAGGCTTAAAGAACTCTTATGTTGTGTTTCAGTAAATAGTGTATCAATTGCTTTATGGTATAAAATAGGCGCGATTAAGTAAGTGGTAACCAGAAAAGTATTACAGCCATTTCTTTTTTCTGAAGTAGATTAACATCATCAAGAATATAAAGATCATAAAGCCCCACAAAATAAAATACGCATATTTATAATGTAATTCTGGGATGTAATCAAAATTCATCCCATAAATCCCTGCGATAAAAGTTAAAGGAATGAAAATGGTGGCGATTATGGTAAGCACCTTCATCACTTCGTTCATTTTATTGCTAATGATGGTCATGTACATATCCAGTAAACTCCAAACCATTTCTCGGTAAGATTCAATACTTTCATTGACATGCACAATATGGTCATATAAATCCCTTATAAAATTACGGGTTTTTTCATTGACAATAGGGTGCTCAATTTTTTCCAGTCGGTTGATGACTTCTCTTAATGGCATCACCGAGCGTCTGATTTTAAGCACCTCGCGTTTTAGAGCTTGAATGGTATTTGCTGTATGATCACTTTCTGCGTTGGCATCAAAAATATACTCTTCTATATCTTCAATCTTATCCCCAAAAGCTTCAATAACGGTCAGATAATTATCCACCACCGCATCCATGATGGCAAATGTCAAATAATCTGATCCCAAACTGCGGCTTCGACCTTTTCCTGAACTTATTCGGAGCCTTAAATCATCAAAAACGTCGCCGTCAGCTTCCTGAAAAGTTAACACATAATCGTCTCCCACAACGATACTCACTTGCTCGTAGACCAATTCTTCATCGTCTTTAAAATACAACATTTTTAGAACAATGAATAAATAATTATCAAACTCGTCCAACTTTGGCCGATGGTTAGTGTTCAGAATGTCTTCTAAGGTCAAAGGATGTAGGCCATAATGATGCGCCAACTTCTCAATTTCGGAGGTGTTATTAAGGCCATTAACATTAATCCAAGTAACTTTGTTATTTCCTTTTAAATGAAACGCGTCTTCTACCTTCTCCGTTTCAAATTTATGATAATCCTCCTTAGTATAATTTATAATATCGACGGCAGTAACGGTCGACTGCTTTTTACCGCGATAATGGGCAGAACCAGGGGAGCGATTGATTGTTTTATATGATTTTTTTTTCTTTTTAGATCTCATTAGATATCGATTTCTTTTGCACATCAATGGTTTAAAAATAACTTTTTTTTCTCTATAGTGTAGCTCAATTTGTGAATATAAAATTACTATCAATAATCTATAAGTTAGAACTTATAGAGGCCTATATTTGAAAAGTTCAATTAACGTTTGCTTTTTGACATTATTTTGTTTAATATGCGAGTTAAATACTTCAAACATTTAAATTCATGGGAAGACCACCTACAAGACCTATCAAATTTAGAGACGGTTTTTATATAGAAATCAGAAATAAAGGAAAAACTACAGGAATAAAAATCCATAGAGATACCAAAGAACACATGCTTCGAACGATCAAAGAGTATGAATTGACAAAGGAAGTCTACATCTTGGGCGAATCTAAAAATGGAAAATGGGTAAATAAAACGCCCGTACTTCATGTAGTAGATGAGGATTAATTCATCTCTTAAAACAGCCATTTAGAAATTCGTGCTATTCCTTACCAAAAAATTCATAAATTGTTGTGTTTTAAATCTCAAAACCGACAGTTTATGAATTTTACTAGTTTAAATAAGCCTCCAGTCTACTTTTGGGTGGTAAGCATTATTGCCTTTTTATGGAATGCTATTGGCGTCTACAACTACCTGGCACACGCTTTTATGAACGAAGCGCAACTGACAGAACTCTCAAAAACCGAGCAAACCATCTATACCGATTTGCCGACTTGGTATATTTCCGTATTTGCTATTGCGGTATTTGCCGGATTGTTAGGGTCTATTTCCCTACTCCTTCGCAAACGTTGGGCTTACGTTTTATTTATTGTCTCGTTCTTAGCAGTCGGCTTGCAGCAGTTTTACATCCTGACTGAAGTCAATCCAAGAGATATCTTTTTAAGCTTAGCCATCATGGTGATTTCAGTATTTCTAATTTGGTTTTCAAAACGTGCCGTGGCTAGAAAATGGCTGACCTAAAAAATTAAAATTTCAGATTAAAATTCATTCAAACGCCACACGATTCAGAATCAACCCGGATGCTGGTGCTATAAAATCCATTACTAAAGTACTGTTTGGCTTTAAACTTTCTGAAATATCGGTCAATGTGATATCGTGTCGACCAAGTTTTACCAGCGTACCCATCATGGTCCTGATTTGATTATAACCAAAGCCTTCCCCATGAACTTTTAAGAGATAAGACGCTTTAGGAAAAAAACTGGCGGTAATGAGTGTATTAGGAATAAGTTCACAATGTGCTACCGTTCTTGTGTACAAGCCTTTCTCAGATACTTTAGAGCAGTAACCTCTAAAATTATGTGTACCAATAAATAGCTCAGCGCCCTGCGCCATAAGGTCAATATCCAAAACATCTCTAAACGTGGTCATCAGGGAAGCGCAAAAGGGATGGGCTTTCTGCCCGTGCGCAAAAACGTATATATATTCCTTGATTTTAGCGTTTTGAATAACATTAAAATCCTTGTCTACAGCCTGCATCGCTACTGCTCGGACATCTTGTGGCAGGTAATAGTTGAACTGGGCAATAAAAATGTCAAAATTTAGGATGGGTTGTTCTACAAACAATTCAAAGGCGGTATTATTGGCGGATACCATAGCGTCTGTCCTTCCCACGGCCAACGACTTGAATTTAATCTCGCCCCCAAATACAAAATTTAAGGTTTTATCAATCATTAAATGAACCGTTTTTAGTTTGGGCTGCTTTTGCCAACCATGATAACGAAACCCTAAGTACTGTATATTGATCAGATAAAAATAGTTCATTTATTTTTTCTCCCGATTTTTGAGCACGCTCTCGATATCTTCCAATCTAAAGCCTTTAGCCTGGAGCAACATGAGGTAATGAAATAGCAAGTCCGCACTTTCATTTAAAAACAGGGTATCATTAGAATCTTTGGCTTCAATCACCACCTCTACCGCCTCTTCACCTACTTTTTGAGCTAATTTATTAATGCCTTTAGCAAACAATGATGCTACGTATGATTCTTCAGGTGTAGCGTTACTGCGACGTTCTTCTATGGTATTTTCCAAATGCGAAATAAATCCGAAATTAGGACTATTACGCTCATCCCAACAGGTGTCTGAGCCTTTATGACACGTGGGACCTTCGGGGTGCGCCTGAATCAACAAGGTATCTTGATCACAATCTAACTTGATGTCTACCACGTTTAGAAAATTTCCACTTTCTTCACCTTTAGTCCATAACCGCCCTTTGCTTCTACTATAAAATGTGACTTTTTTCAGGTCTTGGGTTATTTTAAACGAATCAGCATTCATATAACCCAGCATCAATACATTTTTGGTCGTAGCATCTTGAATGATGGCGGGAATTAATCCTTCAGTATTAAATTTTAAATTCATTGTTTTCTGTATTTTATTAAGCCATTCTTTTCTCTAATTCATACTAATTTCAAATGACAGATTCTTAAAAATGTGTATCATATGGACATCTTCTAAAGTCGCACTTCAATTTGATTGCGCTTTAAATTTTCTTTTAAATCTTTAATTTCTATCTCACCAAAATGAAACACACTTGCCGCCAGCGCCGCATCGGCTTTTCCTATTAGAAAGGTATCTACAAAATGCTGTATGGTTCCGGCACCTCCCGAAGCAATAATCGGGATGTTCAATTCAGATGACAATCTTGACAAGGCTGTATTGGCAAATCCATCTTTAGTACCATCATGGTCCATGGAAGTAAATAAGAGCTCTCCCGCGCCTCTTGCCTCTACTTCTTTTGCCCAATCAAAAAGATTTAGTTGGGCTGGCACGCTGCCACCTGCCAAGTGCACGATCCATTGGCCGTCAATTTGCTTGGCATCAATGGCAACGACAACACATTGGCTGCCAAATTTGCTGGACAATTCATTAATTAACGCTGGACGTTTAATGGCTGAAGAGTTGATGGAAACTTTATCAGCACCAGATCTTAAAAGCACATCTACATCTTCCACTGATGCGATTCCGCCGCCCACCGTAAAGGGAATATTTACTTGTTCGGCAACTTTTAATACCATATCTAAAGTCGTTTTTCGCCCCTCTAAAGTGGCTGAAATATCTAAAAACACAAGTTCATCTGCACCTTTTTCAGCATATTGTTTCGCTAAAACCACAGGATCTCCAGCATCAATTAGGTTGATAAAATTAACCCCTTTAACGGTACGACCGTTTTTAATATCCAAACACGGAATGATTCGTTTTGTAAGCATCTGTTAGTTACATTTTATAAGAATTGCTCCAATTCCTGAAGGCTTATCTTGTTTTCATAAATAGCCTTTCCGATAATCACACCTTCGCAGCCCATTTGCTGAAGTTTTGGAAGTTCATCAATATGCGAAATCCCCCCAGAAGCAATTAATTTTATAGATTGACCAGAACTGCTATTAGAACATTCTTCGATAATATTCTTGTACAAATCAAAGGACGGGCCTTCTAGCATGCCATCTTTTGCAATATCCGTACAGATGACGTATTGCACTTTCCGGCGTTGGTAATTTTTAATGAAAGGAATCACATCTAGACTGCTTTCCTCCTGCCATCCGCTAATTGCGATTTTTCCGTTGTTACAATCTGCTCCTAAAATAATTTTAGCCGAGCCATATTGCGCTAACCAGGACTCGAAGGTCCGATGGTCATTCACCGCAATACTTCCTCCAGTAACCTGTTTGGCGCCAGAATTAAAAGCAATATGCAAATCTTCATTCGATTTAAGTCCACCACCAAAATCGATTTTTAAACCAGTTTTAGAAGCAATTTGCTCCAAAACCTTGTAATTGACAATATGCTGGGCCTTTGCACCGTCCAAATCGACCAAATGCAGATATTCAATACCTGAAGCTTCAAATTGCTTAGCGACTTCTAGCGGATTTTCATTGTATATTTTTTTAGTGTTATAATCGCCTTTGGTTAAACGCACGCATTTTCCGTCTATAATATCTATTGCTGGTATTATTCTCATGTTATAATTTTAAAAAATTCTTCAATATCTGCGCGCCTTCAGTACTACTTTTTTCGGGGTGGAATTGCACCCCATAAAAATTATCTTTTCTGAGCGCAGAACTGTATTTTAAGTCGTAATCCGTCTGGGCAATTGTATGCTCGCAAAGCTCAGCATAATAACTGTGCACAAGGTACATATAAGCTTCATTTTTTATGCCTTCAAAAAGATTGGATTCCAAATTGAGGATGGTGTTCCAGCCCATTTGGGGCACTTTGACGGTATTAGAAAAACGCTTGACCTCTACATTAAACACGCCAAGACCTTTGGTATTCCCTTCTTCTGTACTGCGACACAACAATTGCATTCCCAAACAAATGCCAAGTACAGGTTGTTTAAGCTGCGGAATAAGGTTGTCCAATCCTGAAGTTTTGAGCATATTCATCGCATTACGCGCTTGCCCGACCCCAGGAAAAATCACCTTATCCGCTGCTGTAATGACCTCTGGATCTTTGCTTAATAGCGGTTCGAATCCTAACCGATTACAAGCAAATTGAACGCTTTTGGTATTTCCCGCACCATAATCTATGATAACTACCTTCATATATTCATTATAAAATGCGTTTTAGCGCTTAAATTTCTTATAACCATGCTGTTGTTTTTTTACTAATCTACAGTACCCCTTTGGTGGACGGCAGAATCATTTTTTCCAGATCGCGCTTAATGGCCATTTTTATTGATTTGGCAAAAGCTTTGAAAATTGCTTCAATTTTATGGTGTTCATTATCGCCTTCAGCCTTGATATTCAAATTACATTTTGCCCCATCCGTTAAGGATTTAAAAAAATGGAAAAACATTTCGGTAGGCATTTTACCAATCATTTCACGCTTAAATTCCGCCTCCCAAACCAACCAATTCCGACCGCCAAAATCAATTGCAGCTTGCGCTAAACAGTCGTCCATGGGCAAACAGAAACCATAGCGTTCAACACCCAATTTATTGCCTAAGGCCTTTGCGAAAACTTCACCCAAAGCTATGCCAGTATCCTCAATTGTATGGTGTTCATCTACTTCAAGGTCACCTTTTACTTTAACATCTAAATCCAATTGACCGTGACGCGCAATCTGATCTAACATGTGGTCAAAAAAAGCAATTCCTGTATCTATCCTACTCTTACCAGTTCCATCTAAATTCAGTTGGATGGCAATTTTGGTCTCGTTGGTATTGCGTTCCAAACTCGCGGTCCGATCTTCTGTTTTTAAGTAGTTATAAATCGTTTCCCAGTCTGTTGAAGCCAGTCCAATATACTTACGTAATTCTTCTGTAGAGGGTTCATTTTCCGTGAGCGCATTCATATAAATCCCTTTCGCTCCCAAGTTTTTGGCCAATTCAACATCTGTTAACCGATCTCCGATAACAAAGGAATTTTCCAAATCATAATCTTCTGTCAGATAATTGTGCAGCAATCCTGTTCTTGGTTTGCGAGTGGGCGCATTGTCCTCTTCAAACGAGCGATCTATGTATTGCGCTTTAAAATTGATGCCTTCCGACTGAAAGGCTTGGACCATAAAATTATGAACCGGCCAAAATGTGTCTTCAGGAAATGAGTCGGTGCCCAAACCATCTTGGTTGGTGACCATGACCAATTCATAATCTAATTCGCGCGCAATTCGCCCTAAATACTGAAACACTTTAGGATAAAACTGGAGTTTCTCAAAACTGTCAATTTGATAATCTTTGGGTTCTAAAATGATAGTGCCATCGCGATCTATAAATAAAACTTTTTTCTTCATGATGATGTTTTTATAAGCTCTTTAAGGTTTCAATTAAATGTGTATTTTCTTTTGTGGTACCCACGGTAAGACGCAAACAATTGTCACAAAGTGGTTGGCTCGTTCTGTTGCGAATTACGATGCCATGATCAATTAATTGTTGGTAACGTTTATTGGCATCATCAACTTTGATCATGATGAAATTGGCATCAGAAAGATAAATGTTCTTCACGAAATTGACATCCTCTAAAGCTTTACTTAAAACTTTCCTTTCTTCTAATAAACAGCCTATTTCGGTTTCAAAAAGTCTACTATTTTTAAATCCTTCAATAGCTCTTTTTTGAGTCAGGGTGTTGACATTATACGGGGGTTTAATTTTGTTTAAGGTGGCTATTATTTCTGATGATGCAAAGCACATTCCCAAACGAATGCCCGCCATGCCATATGCCTTTGACAAGGTTTGGGTGACGACCAAATTAGGAAATTCCTGAAGTCTGGACACCCAACTTTTATCACTTGAAAAATCGATATAAGCTTCATCAATAACCACTATTCCTTTGAAATCGTTCAACAAACCTTCGATTGTGGACACTTTAAAACTATTACCTGTAGGATTATTTGGTGAGCATAAAAAAAGAATCTTACTATTTGCATCCGCCGTTTCTAAAATCTTTGCGGTTTGCGGCTGAAATTCTTCTGCTGATAAATTAACCTTTAAGGTTTTTACTGCATTGATATTTGCCAACACCTCGTACATACCATAGGTAGGCGGAAGAATAACGATATTATCTACATTTGGCTCACAGAACATCCGGATCAACAAATCCAGAACTTCATCACTTCCGTTGCCTAACAAAATATTGGCGACAGGTACATTTTTCAATTCAGAGAGTACGGATTTCAATGCGGTCTGTTGGGGGTCTGGATACCGATTGATGCCATTATCAAAAGGATTTTCATTGGCATCGAGGAAAATTAAATCTTCCTTTTCCCCTTTAAATTCGTCTCGCGCCGAGGAATACGGCTTTAAAGCTTGTATCGTCGGTCTTATTAAGTGTTGTATGCTCATTTTGCCAAATCATTTAATCGGATAGAGACCGCATTCTTATGTGCTTGCAAACCCTCGGCATCCGCCATGAGTTCAATGGTTTTGCCTATAGTTTTTAAGCCTTCTTTGCTAATTTTTTGAAAGGTCATACTTTTAGAAAAACTGTCTAAATTAACCCCTGAGTACGCTTTGGAGTAGCCGTTTGTTGGCAGGGTGTGATTGGTGCCAGAAGCATAATCTCCCGCACTTTCTGGGGTATAATTTCCAACAAATACAGAGCCTGCATTACGTATACCTTCTAAAAAAAAGATCTCGTTTTGAGTACATACAATAAAATGTTCGGGTCCGTAAGCATTAATAAAATCTAAAGCATCTTGATCATCTCCTATTAAAATCAATTTAGAATTGTCAATGGCTTTTTGTGCCATAGCTTGTCTTGGCAGTGCGGTCAATTGCTGTTGGATTTCTAATTCGACCGCTGTTAGCAGGGCCTCAGAATTGGAGACTAAAATAACTTGACTATCGGCACCATGCTCAGCCTGACTTAGCAAATCTGAGGCAACGTAAGCAGGATTTGCACTGTCATCCGCGACAACCAGCAACTCACTCGGTCCTGCTGGCATATCAATCGCGACTCCATATTTTGTGGCCAATTGTTTTGCTACGGTGACAAACTGATTTCCTGGGCCAAAAATTTTATATACCTGCGGGATGGTATCAGTGCCAAAAGTCATGGCTGCAATCGCTTGTATCCCTCCTACTTTATAAATTTTTGTGACTCCGCACAATTGTGCAGCGAATAAAATTTCATTGGCAATCACACCATTTTTATTGGGTGGCGTACAAAGAATAATCTCTTTACAGCCCGCAAGTTGTGCAGGCACTGCTAACATTAACACCGTTGAAAAGAGCGGTGCAGTTCCTCCCGGAATGTACAAACCTATTCTTTCAATAGCACGTTTTTCTTGCCAACACATGACGCCAGGCATGGTTTCTATCTCAATTTTACCGGTTTTCTGAGCACTATGAAAAGTTTCGATATTTTGTTTGGCAACTTGAATTGCTGATTTTAAATCTTCAGAAACTTTTTGAGCTGCATTTGTGATTTCTGTATTGGTTACAGTGGTGAGCTCAGCATCTGTGCCGTCAAAAAGCGAGGTGTACTTTTGCACTGCCACATCGCCATTTCTTTGGACATCATCAAAAATCTGAACCACGGTCTCTTCGATGCTTTCTAGGGATTGGGTTGGTCTTTTAATTAAATCCGCCCAAGCTGATCTATCAGGGTTTTTTATAATTTTCATTGCGTTGATATTATGTTCGTGTCCATCTTTTATTTCAAGCTTGACTCGAAGGTTGAATTTTTCTGAACTTTATTATTTTAAATTTATACCACCATATTTTCGATGGGACAAACTAAAATTCCTTCAGCCCCATTTGCTTTCAGATCATCAATGACATCCCAAAATTCATTTTTGGTAATTACGGAATGAATGGAGCTCCAGCCTTCTTGCGCCAAGGGCAACACGGTTGGACTACGCATGCCGGGCAGGACACTGATGATTTTATCGAGCTTGTCATTGGGAGCGTTTAAAAGGACATATTTAGACTGTCTCCCTTTTAAAACCGATTGAAACCGGAATTGTAAGCGTTTTAATATAGCTTCATCAGAAGCGGAAATTAATGGTGATGCTGCCAATACGGCCTCAGACTTCAATAGCACTTCCACCTCCTTTAAATTGTTTTTAAACAAGGTGCTTCCACTGGACACTATATCGACGATTGCATCAGCGAGCCCAATATTAGGAGCAATCTCTACAGAGCCATTAATTATGTGCAGTTGAGCTGAGATCTTGTTTTTCTCCAAGAATTGGTTTACGGTGTTGGGATAGGATGTAGCTATTCGTTTACCTTCTAAATCCTTAAAAGATTTGTATTTGAAGGATTTAGGTACGGCAATAGAAACTTTACAGGTAGAAAATCCTAATTTTTCAACAACGGATATATCATTGCCTTTTTCTACTAGAATATTCTCACCTATAATGGCTGCATCCACCACGCCGTCTCTAAGGTATTGCGGGATATCGCCATTACGAAGATAAAAGACTTCCAAGGGAAAATTCTTGGCAGACGCTTTTAATTGGTCTTTACCATTGTCTATTGAAATGCCTACATCGCTGAGGAGCTTCATGGAATCGTCGTGTAGACGACCCGATTTTTGTACTGCTATTTTTAATTTACTCATTGTAGTGCCCACTAAGGTGGGTGTCTTTTTAGTTAAACTTAAGTGTTGTCTGAGTAAACCTGTTGGTGAGATTTCTAAATAAATAGAAACAAAAAAACCGCTTGAGTTACTCAAACGGTTTTAAAATATGTTGACTTTATTCAATACATCTTCAGTTCGCTTAAGTGCAAATATGATGATGGTGATGATGTGATTGAATAAACTTCATGTTCTTCTTATGTTTTACAAATGTCGTAAAATAAATTTTATAAATCCTAATGATAGAATGAAAAAATTTAAAAGAATTTTCAATACCTACACTATCAGGCTTTTACTTTATTGATTACCTAAAATTACAGGCAATCCCGAATCTCCTGAACCAATAACAATAACTTTGCTATTAGTAGATTGAGATAATTTAACGGTGGCTTCAATACCTTTATCCTGAAGAATTTTGTCAGTTAAGGATGCGCTCAAAATTCTGTTGGCATCCGCTTTACCTTGAGCTTCAATAATTACTTTCTCTGCTTCTTTAGCCGCGGTAACCAATCGGAATTCATATTCTAACGATTCTTGCTCTTGCTTTAATTTGCGTTCAATTGCGTCTTTAATTGTTGGAGGCAAAGTGACGTCGCGCACTAAAATATCAATCAGTTGAATGTATTGATCATCGACATAATTTTTAGTTTCTTCAAAAATCTCAGATTGAATAGCATCTCTTTTACTAGAGTACAATTGCTCTGGGGTGTAACGCCCAACAACACTTCTTGCTGCTGATCTTACAGCTGGCAATAAGATACGCTCTTTATACATTTCACTTTTTTCTTGATGTAATTTTCCTAAATTTTCATATTCAGGTTGAAACCAAATAGATGCGTCCAATTTGATATCCAATCCATTTGAAGATAAAGCGCTCATCTTTTCAAAAATTTCTTGCTGTCTTACTTCGTAAATAAATACCTTGTTCCAAGGTGCTACTACGTGAAATCCTTCACCAAGTGCTGGTTCATCAGTCACTACACCACCTCCAAAAGTTTTATACAACACCCCTGCTTGTCCTGAATCGACAGTAACTGCTGATTTAGCAATGATAATAATTAAAATAATTGCACCAATAATAACAGGTAATGCGATCTTAGGTAATTTTTCCATAAATAATAAATAGTTTTTTTAAATTAATCCGTTGTATTTTCTAATGAACCATTCCGTAGAAAGGCTTAACGCGATTAAGGCGAGTAGAAATTTCCAATCTATCAAAGGTACGACTTTTTTAGTGCTTTTTTGAATGGTTACGAACCTTTCGTCGTTTAACAGCTGAGCGACGATTCCGTTGCTGTCCTCAATAAAATAAGCAGTTCCTTTACTGTTAGATGCCACATTTTGAAGTTTTGATACATTCGCATTTAAGAATTGTTGTTCGACGTTATACTCTAAAATTTTAAATTCACCAGATTTTGAAATATGTTCACTTTGATGTTTTACAACAAACTGATAGTCGCCGGCCTGAAGTCCGCTCAAATCAACCTGATAAATGTTTTGTTTTAAAATAAACGGCAGGGTTTGCGTCACCTTATTAGTTTGATTGGTGACGGTAATTTCAAGGTTGGCAGTAGTATCGAATTCATAGTTCTTATTAAAAAACTGGGCTGATATTATTGCGTTATCATTGCCATCATAAAACGACTCATAGGAAACGTTTAATCGGCTTCTTTGTTGATTCGAATCAAGATATTGAATAATTTTTCCAATAAAATCATCAAAGTCAAGGAATGATTTTTCGTTAAGATAATGTTGAGCTCTCCAACGCCAAATGCCTTCACCGTTCAGGACTGCGCCTCTTTTTTGATTTATTTCATAAGTGAGCAGCAAGGGTTCTTTTAGTTGAATACCATTAACCGTTTTGTACAAGATGGTTTCTGTAGGCATGGAAAACACAAGAGGACCGAACTCTGTTTGCAAAGGCGGAAAATCTGAGAAATTTAAATCGTCTATAATAAAAGTGCTGTAATTTATATTTAAGGCAGATTGGTACTCTTCATACTGATTGGTGACGTTTTGCTTAAACTCAGATTGCAATGTATTTAGCTCCGGCCAATTGGTTTTAGTGCCTAAAATTGTAAAAGTATTCAATTTTAAATTTTCTAAAATCTCATAAGTGGTCTTAAAGCTATTGTTAGGCTGATATAGTATAGCTTGTTGAAAATCAATACTTATATTGTTAAACTCGGATGGAGTTAGAATCGCTGCTTCGCGCTGCTCATTACTTTCTATAGCTTTTTTCAACACCCCTAAATCTGGGTGTGTGATTGAAGATATAATAGCAATTTTGGTCTTCCGGTCGATCACTTCAACCGCAAAATTCTTGCTATTATTAATGGTATTTTTTTCGTTGGATATGGGCTTTAACTCTGCTTTATAGGCATGCACACCAGAACTGTTCGCTGGCAAATTTAAGGTCACTACGCGACTGGATTGCTCTGGCCTAAACGTCAAATTTTGAGAATACACAGTTTTATCTCCGGAAGTAATCGTTAAAGCTGTGCTAACATTTTCATTGCCGTTATACACGGCAATAAGTTCTACTGGAAACTTATTTTTGTAATATGCATATTTATTGACGTTGAGTTGTTCAATCTTTAAATCATTATAGCGGATGGTGTCTCCCAATATTATAGGAAAGATAGGTTGTTTATAATCTTGGGTGGTAAATTCATAATCGCTACCGTAAGTTTGATTTCCATCCGACACTAAAATTATGGGCGCAATGACCTCATTGTAAACCTGCGAAAACCGATCGAAAATGACACTTGGGTTAGTTTGTTTGTCAGTAAACGTCAACTCAGACAATGGACTAGCATCCTTACCAAAACTATAAAATTCGAGATCGAAGCGCTTATTTAACGCGTCGTGAGATTTAAGTAGCGCAATAAAAGTGTTCGTGTTTTCAATTTGGTTTAAAAAATTAATCGATTCTGAATTATCTACCGCGATTAGTAAATTTGGTTTGACGTTAAAGTATGTTGTTTTGTCAAATTTCGGATTAATCAATAGGAGAAAAATTGCAAACAAGCTAATGAACCGCAAAAAGGTCAAGAACAGATTCACTTTACTCTTCTGTCTTGATTTGTAGACATACTGAAAAAGCGCTAATGAAAGCGCTATAATTCCAGCTAATATAATGTATAGAAGAGTTTCTGTTTGCATTATAAAATTTACGATATACGAATTACAATCTACGGATTTTAAGATTCGTAACAATCATAATTCGTAAATCGTAAATTGAAACTTTTAGGTCAGCATCCCTCCGTCAACATTGATGGTTTGACCTGTGACATATGCACTTAAATCGCTCGCCAAAAACACACAGACATTAGCAATATCTTCAGGAGTTCCACCACGTTTTAAAGGAATCGCTTCGCGCCATGATTTTACGGTGTTTTCATCTAATTTCGCAGTCATTTCCGTCTCAATAAATCCGGGAGCAATCACGTTGCTTCTAATATTACGAGAACCCAACTCTAAGGCCACAGATTTAGAAAACCCGATTATACCGGCTTTAGATGCGGCATAATTGGCTTGACCTGCATTTCCTTTAACACCTACCACAGAACTCATGTTGATAATAGACCCTTTGCGTTGTTTCAGCATCGTGCGTTGAACCGCTTTAGTCATATTAAAAACAGATTTAAGGTTCACTTCAATAACCTTATCAAAATCGTCCTCACCCATTCTCATTAAGAGATTATCCTTTGTAATTCCGGCGTTATTCACTAAAATATCAATGCTTCCAAATTCGGCAAGCACCTCTTCAGCCAATTTTTGGGCGGCATCAAAATCGGCCGCATTACTTTGGTAGCCCTTGGCTTTGATTCCTAAAGTATTCAATTCAGTTTCTAGCGCGTTTGCTGATTCTGCAGAAGAACTGTATGTGAATGCAACATTTGCACCGTGTTCAGCAAAAGCCTGGGCAATACCCTTACCTATACCTCTACTTGCGCCAGTTATAATTGCTGTTTTTCCTTGTAGTAATTTCATAAATATAAATTTAGTAGTGAATGCGGGCTTCATTACACGTGTGCACCCTCACTAGGTTGATAGTTCTCAATTCAAATATAAGGATTAGATGCTGTTTGAAATAAAAAAACCCCACAAAAATGTGAGGTTCTTAAATATTTGTAAAAGGTTATTTAGCCATAACCTCGGCTACTTTTTTACCAATTTCAGCAGGAGAATTCACAACGTGAATTCCACAAGCTCTCATAATTTCTTTTTTAGCTTGAGCGGTATCATCACTTCCGCCAACAATAGCTCCCGCGTGTCCCATTGTACGACCTGCAGGTGCAGTTTCACCAGCAATAAATCCGATAATAGGTTTTTTACTACCACTAGCTTTGTACCAATTTGCAGCATCAGCTTCCAACTGTCCACCAATTTCACCAATCATTACCACACATTCGGTTTCAGGATCGTTGATCAATAATTCAACCGCTTCTTTAGTTGTGGTTCCAATAATTGGATCTCCACCAATACCGATAGCCGTAGTAATACCAAGACCTTGCTTTACAACTTGGTCAGCCGCTTCATAGGTTAAAGTTCCTGATTTAGAAACAATACCTACAGTTCCTTTTTTGAAAACGAAACCTGGCATGATGCCAACTTTAGCTTCACCCGGAGTGATAACTCCTGGACAGTTAGGACCGATTAAACGACAGTCTTTATTTTTAATATAATTGGCAGCCTTAATCATATCAGCAACTGGAATACCTTCAGTGATACAAATGATCACTTTAATTCCCGCATCTGCAGCCTCCATAATAGCATCTGCAGCAAAAGCTGGCGGTACAAAAATAATTGACGTATCTGCTTTGGCTTCTTTTACTGCGTCTTCAACAGTATTGAAAACAGGTCGGTCTAGATGGCTTTGTCCACCTTTACCTGGTGTTACTCCACCAACCACATTTGTTCCGTATTCTATCATTTGTTCAGCGTGAAAAGTCCCTTCACTGCCTGTAAAACCTTGAACAATTATCTTTGAATCTTTATTTACTAAAACGCTCATTTATATTATTTTTTAAATTTTAAGACTTGGCAAAAGTAATCTTTTTAACAGCACTTAGGAAGTCTTTGTTAAACTTTTATTTCTGAAAATGATTTGTAACTTTCTATATTGTCGTCTACCATTTGACTGATTTCATAACCTCTGTACAGTTGGCCATCTTTTAGCTCCCAAATGCTTATAAAATTAGCTAAAGCCTGTTCATTTTCAGGATCTTCAATGGTGCTTACAAACATGGTATACCTTGTGGTAACGTGGTCTCCATCTTCTAATAAGTGGCTAATCTGAACCCTTACAGAATCATATGAGGCTTGAATATGTTTAAAAAACTGGATAATGCCTTCATAGTCCTTTACGTTATAACCTGTAGAACTATTCCAATGCAATTGACAGTCTTTATGGAAATATTTTGGCGCTAGCTCAATTCCGTTGGCTAAATTAGATTCGTAAAAAGATTTGACAAATTCTTTTGCAGACATTATTTTTTCTTTAATTGTTCAATTAGTTCTGGTATTCTTTTGATAAATATTTTATCTTTCAACTCCGCTTTTGCCTCTTGAGCAGGTCTTCCCCAATAAGTTTTACCACCTTCTAAAGATTTGCTGATCCCCGCTTGGGCGTGGACAATAGCTTTTGTGCCAATGGTGATGCCACTGGTACTCCCAACTTGTCCCCAAATGGTAACTTCATCTTCAATAATCACGCAGCCCGCAATGCCGGCTTGAGAAGCAATTAAACATTTCTTGCCAATTACGGTATCATGTCCAATTTGAATTTGGTTATCCAGTTTTGAACCTTCTCCAATAATGGTATCTCCTGTAACACCACGATCTATAGAGCATAAGGCACCAATGTGAACGTTGTCTTTCACCACAACACGACCTCCTGAAATCAATTGATCAAAGCCTTCAGGACGTTTTTTATAATAGAAGGCACTTGCACCTAATACTGTTCCGGCATGAATGGTAACGTTGTTGCCGATGATGGTGTCGTCGTAAATGATGACATTGGCATGAATTAAACAGTTTTCGCCAATCTCAACGTTGTGCCCGATAAAACAATTGGGCTGAATTATCGTGTTTTTGCCGATTTTAGCCGATTCAGAAATACTCTGATTCGCACTTTGGAACGGATTAAAATGCTGGGTAAGTTTGTTGAAATCGCGAAAAGGATCATCACTGATAAGTAATGCTTTACCATCCGGGCAATCCACTTCCTTATTGATTAACACAATAGTGGCTGCCGATTTTAAAGCTTTATCATAATATTTAGGATGGTCTACAAAAACGATATCCCCAGGCTCCACCACATGAATCTCATTCATGCCCAAAACTTGAAAATCAGCATCACCAACAAAGGTGGTACCGATGATCTCAGAAATTTGTTTTAACGTATATGGTTTTGGGAATTTCATTTACTTTTCTTGATGAATTTCTAAATGGATGAGTTATTCGTTTAGGAGTTAGAAGTGCTAGAAGCTTGAAAACTTTGAAGATTCAACATCATCAACAGTTCTAAACTTTGAAACTTCCAAACCTATTCTTTTACGCGCTCTTTATAAGTTCCTTTTTCAGTTTCCACTTTAATTTTATCCCCTTCATTAATAAATAAAGGGACATTTACTTCCGCTCCAGTTTCTACAGTCGCTGGTTTAGTCGCGTTAGTTGCAGTGTTTCCCTTAATTCCTGGCTCCGTAGACGTGACTTCTAAAGTGACAGTTGCAGGCAATTCTACTGAAAGTGGCAGGTTATCTTCAGTGTTGATTTGAATCGTCACCACTTCCCCTTCCTTCATTAATTCTGGTCGGTCTAGTGCAGCTTCTATCAACCTAATTTGAGTATAATCTTCTTGATTCATGAAATGGTAAAATTCACCATCATGGTACAAAAATTGAAATTTATGAGTTTCAACCCGTACTTCTTCGATTTTATGTCCAGCAGAAAAGGTATTGTCTAAAACTTTACCATTGGTTACACTTTTCATTTTGGTTCTTACAAACGCTGGTCCTTTACCTGGTTTGACATGTAAAAATTCGGTGATTTTATAGATATCATTGTTGTACTTAATGCACATTCCATTTCTTATATCTGATGTTGTTGCCATTCTAAATGTTATTTGTAGTTATGCTTTGATTTATAATATATGCTTAGTTCGACTTGAAATAGCCTTTCATAATCCCTCTGTGGGAGTTTTTTATGAATTGCAAAATTTCGTCACGTTCTGGCGTTGCTTCCATTTCTGCTTCTATAATTTCTGAAGCTTGGGTATTATTGTAATTTTTCTGGTAGAGAATTCGGTAAATATCCTGAACCTCTCTGATTTTATCTGAAGAAAAACCGCGTCTTCTCAGGCCTACAGAATTAATTCCCACATAAGATAATGGTTCACGAGCCGCTTTTACAAACGGAGGCACATCTTTACGCACCAAAGATCCACCTGTAACGAAGGCATGATTTCCGATAGAACAAAACTGATGCACGGCAACCATCCCGGCCAAAACAACATAATCTCCTACAGTAATGTGTCCAGCTAAAGTGCTGCTGTTAGAAAAGATGCAATTATTACCCACAATGCAATCATGCGCAATATGACAATAGGCCATGATGAGACAATTATCGCCAATAATGGTTTTCATTCGGTCAGAAGTACCTCTATTGATGGTTACACATTCTCTGATGGTCACATTATTACCGATAACGGTAGTGGTGTCTTCGTCCTTAAATTTTAAATCTTGGGGTACAGCTGAAATTACCGCTCCTGGAAAAATATTACAGTTTTTACCAATCCGAGCGCCTTCCATAATGGTCACGTTACTTCCTATCCATGTGCCTTCTCCAATCACCACATTATTGTGTATGGTTGTAAATGGATCAATTACAACATTCTTGGCTATTTTAGCACCAGGGTGCACATATGCGAGTGGCTGGTTCATTTAATTTTTTTATTAGTTTGATGTCTTTAGACGCACTTTAAGTGAGTTGCTTTCTAAGAACTGAAATGTTATTCTTATTTGACTTTTGATATTTGCGCCATCAATTCGGCCTCCGCACAAAGTTTCCCATTGGCATAGGCATAACCCTGCATATGACAAATACCTCTTCGGATAGGCGTGATCAGGTCACACTTGAAAACGAGGGTATCCCCTGGCACAACTTTTTGCTTGAATTTCACCTTATCAATTTTCATAAAGAAGGTTAGGTAATTTTCAGGATCTGGAACAGTGCTTAACACTAATATACCGCCTGTTTGCGCCATAGCCTCCACTATTAAAACCCCTGGCATTACAGGAGCACCTGGAAAATGGCCGGCAAAAAACGGCTCATTCATGGTGACGTTTTTCATACCGATGACCCCAGTATCGGTCAATTCGAAGATTTTATCAATCAACAAAAATGGTTGCCTGTGTGGCAACATGTCCATAATTTGGTTGATGTCCATTAACGGTTCCTGATTTAAATCGACGATAGGAACATTGCTCCTTCTTTCGAGTTTAATCATCTTGGACATTTTTTTGGCAAACTGTGTGTTGATGGAATGTCCTGGTTTGTTCGCAATGACTTTACCTTTTAATCGGATGCCAATCAACGCTAAATCGCCAATAACGTCCAATAATTTATGACGTGCGGCCTCATTTGGATGGTGCAATGTCAAATTATCTAAAATTCCGTTGGGCTTAACCGCAATAGTATCTTTTTTAAATGCTATTTTTAATTTCTCCATGGTTTCCGTAGACAATTCCTTGTCTACATACACAATAGCGTTATTTAAGTCACCACCTTTTATAAGTCCATGTTCAAGAAGCATTTCAATTTCATGTAAAAAACTGAAGGTTCTCGAATCTGAAATGTCTTCTTTGAAGTCTGAAATCGTGTTTAAGGTTGCATTTTGGGTGCCTAAAACCTTTGTGCCAAAATCGACCATGGTAGTCACTTGGTATTCGTTGGCAGGCAAAATGATAATCTCACTTCCAGTACCCTCATCAATATATGAGACAACTTCTATGATGACATATTCTTCCCTAAACTCGTCTTGCTCAGCAACACCAGCTTTTTCTAGAGCTTCTACGAAGAATTTTGATGAGCCATCCATAATTGGAGGTTCGGATGCGTTTAATTCAATGCTCACATTATCCAGATCCATTCCCACGAGGGCGGCTAACACATGTTCCGAAGTCTGAATGAGGACACCATTCTTTTCTAAACAAGTTCCGCGCTGTGTATTGGTTACAAAAGTTGCATCCGCCTCAATAATGGGCGTGCCTTCAAGATCCAACCGTTTGAATGAAAATCCAGAATTAACTGGAGCTGGTGAAAACGTCATCGTTACATCTTTACCGGTATGCAACCCAACGCCTGTAAGAGATACAGACTCTTGAATGGTTTTCTGTTTAAGGTTTGTTTTAACTATTCCCATTTACTTTTTTATCAATATCATTTATTTCTTTCATGATTTTAGGCAAATTTTTAAAATATACATAAGATTTATTCCACTCCGCGTACCCAAATGCTGGAGACCCTTGAATAGCTTCATTATCCTTCACATTTCTGCCGACTCCAGATTGCGCTTGTATTTTTACATTATTACCTATAGCAATATGTCCCGCAATCCCAACTTGACCCCCAATAATACAATTTTCGCCAATTTTAGTAGATCCCGCAACGCCGGTTTGAGCAGCAATGACCGTGTTTTTGCCAATTTCAACATTGTGGGCAATCTGTATTTGATTGTCCAATTTAACCCCTCTTCGGATAATTGTAGAGCCTAAGGTGGCGCGATCAATGGTAGTGGCCGCTCCAACATCAACAAAATCTTCTAATATAACGTTCCCTGTTTGAGGTACTTTAGAATATTCGCCTTTGTCATCCGGTGCAAAACCAAACCCATCGGCACCAAGGATGACCCCGGAATTAATAACACAATTTTTGCCAATAACACAATCATAATATATTCTTGCGCCGGCAAATACTACCGTATGATCCCCAATTTTAACGTTGTCGCCGATAAAAGAGTTGGGGAAAATTTTTACATTATTTCCAATTTTTACATTTTCGCCTATATAGGTGAATGCACCAATGTATACATCATCACCATAAGTAACCGTTTCAGCAACATAGGATGGTTGCTCAATACCAAACTTATTCAGTTTTGCTTGATTGTAATATTCTAAAAGTTTCGAAAAGGATTTGTAAGCGTCTTCTACCTTAATAAGCGTTGTACTTATGACGCTTTCCGCTTCAAAAGTTTTACTTACAATGGTGATAGACGCTTTTGTAGAATAGATATAGGGTTTGTACTTGGGATTGGCTAAAAACGTCAACGAACCTTCCGTACCTTCCTCTATCTTTGAAAGTTTAGAGACCTCGACATCCGGATTGCCCACGATATCGCCATCTAAAATTTCTGCTATTTGTAATGCTGTAAATTTCATCAAACGCAAAAATAGAAAAAATGTACCATATATTCCTGTTTGTTGGAGAGTTGTTTATAATGGAGTTATCAACGGTCCAAAATTGACAATTCATCACGAAGTTACTCTAATTATTGACTATTTAGGAAATTGACTCAGGCTTTGGATAGCAGATATAGTATTTTGTAACTGGTTTTGAAAGGGCCTTTAAATTTAATTGATCTGATGCCTTTACAATGTCTTGGATTTTGCCTGATTTGTGCAAAATGTTTATGTTCTGAGATTTGAGTTGGTAGGCCTGATTGGAGATTTGCCCGGTAAACACGAAATAATCTGCTTCTTCAGGAGATATGTTATAGCGTTTCATCAACATATCCTTGTGTTCCTTTACCTTTTCAATTTTGCGCTTTTTATCTTTCAATTTCACTTTTAAAAGGTCGCGATTGATAATCATATCACATAAATTCTTCAACACAAAATCCTCATGATATTGCCATTCCTTCATAGCGGATACAATATCATAATCGTCCAAATGTGCAAACACCTCTAAAGTTTCATCATTAAAATTAGTAGTATTAATATCGTTCTTCAAAAAATAGGACAAAGCTCTACTGGCTCGTAACTCTACCCCTTTATTGGTCAATTCTTTGGCGCGCTTTAATACACGCATCAGCAACTGCTCTGCCACGACACTCGTTTTGTGCAAATACACTTGCCAATACATCAATCTTCGCGCTACAAGAAATTTCTCCACACTATAAATCCCCTTTTCTTCTACTACCAATTCATCATCCACAACATTGAGCATGGTAATTAAACGTTCGGCATTGATATTGCCTTCAGCCACGCCCGTGTAGAAACTGTCGCGCTTCAGGTAATCTGCTCTATCCATGTCGAGTTGACCGGAAATGAGCTGACACATGAAGTTTCGATGGTATTCACCTTTAAAAATTGAGATGGCTAGCGTTAAACTTCCGTTAAACTCAGCATTCAAACGCTGCATAAAAAGCAACGAAATAGCTTCATGCGAAATGCCAGTGACGATGCTGTGTTCCATGGCGTGACTGAAAGGGCCATGACCAATATCGTGCAACAAAATGGCTATTAACAACCCGTTTTCTTCATCATTAGAAATTTCAACACCCTTAAAACGAAGCACATTGACCGCTTTTTGCATGAGATGCATGCTTCCCATAGCGTGATGAAACCGCGTGTGGTGAGCTCCTGGATATACCAAATAAGACATGCCCATTTGAGAAATTCGGCGCAGTCTTTGAAAATACTTATGGGCAATCAAATCGAAGATTAACGAATTCGGTATGGTAATAAATCCGTAAATTGGGTCGTTGAATATTTTGAGTTTGTTTACTTTATTCAAACTTGAGAATTTAAACATTAATTTATAAACAAATATACATGAACCATATAAATATTCTTTGGGTTGACGACGAAATTGACTTACTAAAACCACACATCCTTTTTTTAGAAAAAAAGAACTATCAGGTCACGACCTGCAAAAGTGGTACAGAAGCCTTAGAGATTATTAATGACACCAATTTTGACATCGTTTTTTTAGACGAAAATATGCCAGGCTTAACCGGTTTAGAAACCTTGAATGAGATTAAAGAACGTCGTGCCAATCTTCCAGTAGTTATGATTACCAAAAGCGAAGAAGAATATATCATGGAAGAAGCGATTGGTAATAAAATTGCCGATTATCTGATCAAGCCAGTTAATCCTAATCAGATCTTGCTGAGCTTAAAAAAGAATTTGGACCATTCCCGTTTGATTTCAGAAAAAACCACTTCCAATTATCAGCAAGAATTTAGAAAAATAGCCATGGACATGTCTATGGTAAACAGCTACGAAGAGTGGGCTGATTTATATCAAAAATTGATTTATTGGGAATTGCAGTTAGAAGATATTGAAGATGTTGGAATGACGGAAATTTTAGAATCACAAAAAACTGAAGCTAATGCCCAGTTCGGGAAATTCATTGAAAAAAATTACACCAGCTGGTTTGAAAAGAATGCGGACGCTCCGGTCATGTCGCACAATCTGTTTAAGGACAAAATTGTTCCAGAACTAAAAACCGGGCAACCTACATTATTGATTGTGATTGATAATTTGCGCTATGATCAATGGAAAGCTTTTGAACCTATTGTAAGCAACTATTATAAAAAAAGTGCGGAAAGTTCGTTTTATAGCATTCTTCCCACCGCCACTCAATACGCTAGAAATGCCATTTTTTCAGGGTTAATGCCTAGTGAGATGGAAAAACGCCATCCTGATTATTGGAAAAATGATGTAGATGATGGCGGCAAAAATCTTTACGAGGCCGAATTTTTAGAAGCTCAGATGAAACGTTTAGGACTTCAACAAATGAAAACGGAGTACCATAAAATCACCAATCTGCAATCAGGAAAAAAATTACTTGAAAATTTCAAATCTTTAAAAACCAATGACCTCTCGGTGATTGTTTATAATTTTGTAGACATGCTCTCCCATTCCAAAACCGAAATGGAAGTGGTAAAAGAGCTTGCTTCCAATGACAAAGCTTATCGTTCCTTAACATTGAGCTGGTTTAAAAACTCGCCATTATTAGAAATGATTCAAAAAGCACAGCAAATGGGCTTTAAATTAATCCTGACCACGGACCATGGTACTATAAATGTAAACAATCCGACAAAGGTTATTGGCGACAGAGAAACCAGCTTAAACCTGCGGTATAAAACCGGAAGAAGCTTAACTTACGAGGCCAAGGATGTGTTTGTCGTAAAAGATCCGAAGGATATTCACCTCCCAACCATCACCATGAGCAGTTCTTTTATTTTTGCTAAAGGCGATATGTTTTTAGCCTATCCTAACAATTATAACCACTATGTGAGTTATTTCAGAAACACCTACCAACATGGCGGAGTGTCATTGGAGGAAATGATTATCCCTTTTGTAGTGCTTAATCCTAAATAGATGCACTTCGGATTGGAAGTTCATAGTTTTAAAACAGCTTATCATCTCGAATGAGGAACGAAGAGGAGTCATATAATCCTGAGATTTCTCAACACTCACTCCTCGCTTTATCGAGATGAAAACATGCTTTTTACAGTAGGTCAATCCGAAAAAGGTAAGTTAATATGTGGACCATTAAAACACGTCAACGTTGTTGTATTCCCTTTCTAAAACAGGGTAATCAAAAGGTGTCATCCTACGAAAGACAACTCAAAATACTTCTGGAATGAGAATTCAGAAAGTAGTTGTGACCTACAACAAGACGAAAACATTATAAGAACTAGAATAACTGCAATAACTTGCAGGGTTTTAACCCTATATTCGACAATAGCTCCATGTAACGCATCAAAATCCCGACGAAATGCATTTTTTATTAGTTCTTTTCAGTAATAATGTCTATTATTGTCTGGCAAAATAATTATTAAATGTATCAATGGAATTTACATATCAACTTGAAGATATTCAATCTGTTGCAGACGCTATTATAAAACAACTCACTTCTAAAACGCTTTTATTCTATGGCGATATGGGCTCAGGAAAGACCACTTTGATCATAGCATTGTCAAAACAACTGGGTATTTTAGGAAATGTTAGTAGTCCAACATTTTCTATAGTCAACGAATATGAGATCAAAGATGGTCTCATTTACCATTTTGATTTATATAGAATAAAGAACGAAGAAGAGGCGCTGGATTTCGGAATTGAAGATTATCTGTTTTCTGATCACTATGTTTTTATAGAATGGCCAGAACGAATTGAGCATTTACTGCCTGAAGAATACACTAAAATTACTATAAAATCGAATGTAGACGGCTCAAGAACGCTATATATTGATTAAAAAAACTAACTGAAACCAACATTAAGCAAAAAAGCAGAAAATAATTTGCAAAAATTAGGCATCGGCACCCCACGTCAATTTTGAAGAGTACGGGAAAACCGTAACGTTTACAAGGGTTTAGGGATTTATTTTAACGTTTGTTTAACACGATTTACTACGTGTTCAGACTAATTTTGAATCAAATTAATTAATTAAAAACCCTAGAATTATGAAAACAAAAAAGTACGTTATTGCATTAGCAATATTTGGAGGTGCATTGTTCACTGCACAAGCGACAAATCTTATTGATTTAAATGAACAAACAAAAACCCAAATTGACAGAGATAAAATCAGAGTTCCGACGCACGGATAAAAAGAATTTTATAATAGGAAGTATAATTGCGACTTTAATCGCAGCTACCCCCTATTTGTTTTATTTATATGAAAGTGTGCCCGACGTTCCAGTCTGGCACACATTCTTATTTACGTACGATAGTAAATTTTATGGAAGTGCATTGACTGTGGCGTGGACATTAGCAAATAAAGTTATTCCTTTATTATTATTATTTATTTGGTTTTTCACTTGTAGACATTGGTGGTATCATGTACTCTTAGTGCCCATATGCATGTTCTCGTTTCAGGTTTTTACTGTTTTAAATGATGATTTAAAATATGTTGACAGCAAGCAATTCTTCTATTTAATTCCCATTATGGCTATAGTAATACCTTCGATTTATTTGATTAGAGCGAAAATTTTTAGCAAAATCAACGACGCGGGAAAAACAATGCAAGAATTAGAAGATGAGTTCAGAATAAAACCAAAGAATTTTTTTGAAAAAGTCAACGAGTACTTCTAATAATTTAGAACGCCCGTATTAAAATAAATATTTGTAATTTGAGTGCCTATTTCAAATTCAAATGAGCAAATCAATGTCCCCTTTTACCCGAGAACAGTTACTTCCTCAAGAAGAGACGCTCGAAATCTATAAAAAAAAAGGAAAGCTTTTTATAGGCATTCCCAAAGAGACTTATTTTCAGGAAAAACGCGTCTGTTTAACTCCAGATGCAGTATCGGCGATCGTCTCTAACGGTCATCGGGTTATGCTTGAAGCTGGTGCTGGCGAAGGCGCTAATTTTAAAGATAAAACGTATAGCGAAGCTGGTGCCGAAATCACCAAAGACACCGAAAAAGTGTACTCCTGCCCTATTATTTTAAAAGTGGAACCGCCATCTTTGGATGAAATTAAGATGATTAATCCACAAACCTTATTAATCTCTGCCCTCCAACTTAAAACCCAAAACAAGAAATATTTTGAAACTTTAGCGGCAAAGCGCATTACCGCTTTGGCTTTTGAGTTTATAAAAGACGATGACGGCTCTTATCCTGCAGTGCGATCTTTAAGCGAAATTGCCGGAACTGCATCCATACTTATTGCCGCTGAACTCCTGTCCAATATAAACGGAGGTAATGGGCTGATGTTTGGGAATATCAGTGGGGTTCCACCCACCGAAGTCGTCATTATTGGGGCTGGTACTGTTGGCGAATTTGCCGCACGCTCAGCCATTGGTTTGGGGGCGAATGTTAAAATATTTGACAACTCAATCACCAAATTAAGGTCGGTTCAATCCAATTTAGGCAGAACCTTATACACCTCAACTCTGCAGCCTAAAAATTTACTGAAAGCTTTGAAACGTTGTGATATAGCTATTGGCGCCGTACGCGGCACTAATAGGGCGCCAATTGTGGTCACTGAATCTATGGTAGATTGCATGAAATCTGGGGCAGTAATTATTGATGTGAGCATTGATATGGGTGGCTGTTTTGAAACCAGTGAAGTGACCACCCACGATAAACCTACCTTTGAACACAATGGAGTTGTTCATTATTGTGTGCCTAATATTCCTGCACGCTATTCTCGATCAGCCTCTGTATCAATCAGTAATATGTTTACTCCTTATCTTTTAAAAATTGCCGACGATGGCGGAATCGAAAATGCACTACGTTTTGACAGAGGTTTAAAAAATGGATTGTACTTTTACCACGGTATTTTAACAAACAAGTCGGTTGCCAATTGGTTCGATTTAAAATACAGTGACGTCAATCTCTTAATTTTTTAAAATGAAATTTATTCATCGTTTGGGCTATTATTTAGGTGGCTTTTCCATTGGTTTAGTTATCCTTGCTTTCTTTTTAAGCGGGAAAAAAACTTCCTGCGCTTACAGTCCCAATGCCAGAACCACTAAAATTATTTCCTTGAATAAGAAAGCATTCTCTGAAGAAGCTTTACAAACCATGCGAACATTTGACTTAGACACCACCGTGGTTTCTGATATGATTAAATATGGATCAGTCAATTTTTCAGAAAGTGATACCAAAACTGAACCATGTAAAACTTATATTATAGAAAACAGCTATAAGGAGCAAGAGTTTAGATTGCAAGTTAAAAATTGCGATTCTTTGGCCACTGTTGAAACTATTGTTTTACATGTAAATGATTAGGCTTCAGACAACCTATACCACATTTTTAGTTCCACAATCATCGCGCTGCTTCCATCTTAGGGAACATTTTAAATATATTTACGGACTATCCAAATGAAATAATTATTTGAGTATATTGTGGCCTATTTCAAACAATAAAATATATATTTTGAAATAGAGAAGATATACACATGTTTAACCGAAGTTTATATAGGTACTATGATGTGCCTTTACTATTTCAAAATAAACTTTGTTGCTTATAAAAACCATCTTCTTCCATTAAAGATAATAGTCTAAATACTAATTTAGTTAAGGTTCTGAAAACAAATAAAAAGAAAATAGCTTTTGTCATTGGGGCTCTAAGACCAGGTGGTGCAGAACGCGTTATTTCAACTCTAAGCAATCAACTTGTTGAAAAATATCAAGTTACCATTATTACATTTACAAAATCTGACCCATTCTATCCTCTAGACAATAGAATTAAGGTGATATCATGCTTTGATGACATTGATAAACCAGTCTCAGCCATTGGATCTATCAAATTGAATTTTGACTTAACGCGAAGAGTATCCAAAATTACCAAAAATGAACAGATTGACTTGCTTATAGGGTTTATAACTTCTGCAAATATAATTGCTACGGTGGCTGCAAAATTAAATCACATCCCATGTTTGATAAGTGAACGTAATAATCCAAAAAGCAATGCCATTCCTAAATTTTGGTTGATTTTGAGAAAGCTTGTCTACCCCTTGGCCAATCATTTAATTGTACAGACAAAAAACGTGAAACGGTTTTATGAACCTATTGGTAAATCGCTTGACATCTCTATACTCCCCAATCCATTATCTTCAGAACTGTCTCTATTAAGAAACGAATCTGTTACAAGAGAAAACATTATACTTTCCGTGGGACGGCTTAATGATGATAAACAACACTATAAACTAATCAATGCTTTTAACACTCTAAAGCCAGAGGGTTGGAAAGTCATAATTATTGGAGCAGGTCCTAAAAAGACAACTTTAATAGAACTGATAAAGTCTTATCATCTAGAAGATAAAATTGAAATTTTATCACATATAAAAGACATTCATAATTATTATAATAAAGCATCGCTTTTTGTATTTACATCGCGATCAGAAGGCTTCCCTAACGCACTATTAGAGGCAATGCATTTTAGTTTACCCTGTATATCCACGGATTGTGATTATGGGCCTTCAGACTTAATCAATGATGGTGTTAATGGGTTCTTGGTACCGGTTGATGACCAGAATTTATTAACTTCAAAAATTTCTCAATTGATTTCTGACGAAAACTTAAGAACACAATTTTCAGAAAAAGCTAGGGAAACTTCAGAACATTATACCAGTAAAAAGGTTACGGCCCAATGGGGTGCTATTATAACAAGGCACATCAAATAAGCGATTATATACTACTAAAACTATGAAAATTTTAAAATATATAATTTTTGCTTTAGTGATATTGAACTTGCCTTCAATTGCTTTGTCTATTTACGGAGGTGCTCTCGGGAGCATATTAAGTTATGCAACCATAGTATTATTAGCCATATATTATTTTTTAGAAAAAAAGTCTGCTCCTAATTGGTGGCTGTTGATTATTGCTTTACTGTTTTATTCCATTTCAGGACTGCAATATTCTGGTGATCCGTTTACCTTTTTAATGGAATTTATAAAATATCTACTTTTTATTATATGTGGGTATGAACTCTCCAAACACATTAAAATCACTGAACTCTATGTGTTTCTATTGATTGGCGCGTTGAGTATTGGGGTCGAATCCATATTTTTTCCAACGCGTTTTGGGCGTTATTCTGGCTTTTATCTCAATCCGAATGTAGCCGGGTTTATTTGCATAACGGGATTTGCCTTAACCTATGGCTTGAAAAGAGCAAGTTTAAAATATATAGGACAGTTTGTATTTACATTAGCAGGACTGCTAACCTTCTCCAGAACATTTATTGTTATCTGGCTTTTTATTAATTTAATCTCCTTAAAAATAAGTATCAAAAATCTCCGTATTTTAGGTAGTGGTGTATTGATCTTAGGTACATTATTTTTTATAGATGAACTGGTAGGCCTAAATAATCCGCGGTTTAACCAGCTGAAAAATTTGGTAAGCAATGAAAAGGTTTCCAATCAAGAAATAACTTCCGATTCGAGAGCCGACACATGGGCATTATTTTATGATCAAATTTATGATTCTCCGTTAATAGGTAATGGATACGGAACATTTTCAGGAAAGGGCAATATGAACTTAGGTGTTCATAATACGTATTTAAGAATAATAGGAGAGGCAGGAATTATACCCTTCATTATTTTTGTGATGTATATCATTTACTTGCTTTATATGAGTTTCATTTACTTCCGCAGAGCACCTAATCTAATTATGCAAATAATTGCGTTAGCTTTATTTTTAATGGCAAACCATAACTTTTTTGGATTTTACTATGTCACATTTGCAGCGATGTGGGTTCAATATCAAATTTATAAGTTAAAGACAGAAGACACTTTAGAAGAACTTATTTGAGTCTTACATTTCCGCATTCGTGCTCCGATATAAATTACCTCATAATGTAAATTGTAAGCAACCAGTTAATATATGCTAAACTACTTTTTAATGGACTTTTCCTTATAAATCACAGAGCCGCATCAATAAACTCGTTTAAATATGATTAATTACAATGTTGAAAACACTTTCCTGAGGGCTTGGAAAATTCAGCATATGCTTTCTTTACAAAAGCCTATTGCTTCTCGCGCTGAATCATACATCACAAAGCAGACAACCTTTATAATAGTACCTGTTACATATATACATTTGGTATAATGGAAAAAGCCGCCTCAAGATTTGAGACGGCTTTATGCTGGCATATAAATACTAATGACAGTTTACCTTACCACGATTTTTTTAGTAATAACGCGTTGGTTATCTACCAGTTGTAATAGGTAAATACCCGCTGCATAATCTGATAAATTCAATTTTTTTACGTAACTTTTTGTTTGACCATTATTAATCGTTTCATTATATAAGGACTTGCCGGAAATATCATACAAGTGAATACTTGATAGATTAGTAAGGCCTGAAATGTTGATATGTACTAATCCATGTGTAGGATTAGGGTAAATTGACAATTTCAGTTCTGTTGACCCTTCAATTATATCTGTGGTTGGATCAATGATGTCTGGGGAAGTTTTACAGTCTTCGACCTTTACCATAACACTGTCTGTGTCAGTATCTAAATCATGGTAAACCATTACAGAGTATTCGGTATCCACTTTGGGCTCTACAATAATACTTTTCGTAGTCTCACCAGTACTCCATAAATAATTACTGTTTTCAGGACCTTTAGCGGTGAGAATTGTTGTTTCATTCTTACATATTGTCACATCCTTACCTGCATTTGCCACCACTTTGTCATAAACATTAACGGTTATTGATTTTGTCGCAGAACATTTATCTACGCTACCAATGACACTATAGGATTTAGTGGATTCTGGACTCACTGCTATATTAGGGTCAGTAGAACCATTACTCCATTTATATGTTTTTGCACCAGTAGCCGAAAGGGTTATAAACTCTCCTTTAAGAATTGAAGTCTCTGTACCATTGGTAATATTTACATTAGGTTTTGAGTCTACATAAACTATAACGTCATCTGTATCTTCAGTTTCACCAACATAGGCTGTAACTGAATACTTTGAAGTAGTTGTTGGATTTACGACAATGGTGGATGTGGTTTCCCCAGTACTCCATAAATAGGAATCTCCACCTTCTGCATTAAGTGTTATAGTTGATCCTTCACAAATGGTATGGTCTGAACCTGCATCAGCCACTGCTCTATCATTGTTCAGCACGGTTACGGTGACCTTATCCCTACCTTCACACTCATCATCATTCTTGCCCCGCACACTGTAGGTTGTAGTAACCGTCGGCTGAACCGTAATACTGGACTCTTTGACTCCGTTACTCCACATAAAATATTTGGCCCCCGTAGCAGAGAGGGTAACCTCTTCTCCAGCATTGATGGTGACATTCTTTCCGGCATTTACTTTGGCATACGGGTTGACTCTTACTGAAACCTCATCGCTGTCAGATTTTTTTCCCGTACTATCATAGGCGGTAACGGTATATTTTGTTGTCTTCTCCGGAACTACGGTAATAGTTTGGGTTTTATCTCCTGTGCTCCATAAATAAGTAGAGCCGCCAGTGGCCGATAGAGTGACGCTGGAACCCTCGCAGATGGTCTGCTCTACTCCCGCATCTGCCGTAATACCTGCAGACTCTTCCTTTTTCACGATCACTGTTACGGTATCCGTGCCTTCGCATCCGTCATCATTGGTGCCCCGTACACTGTAGGTCGTAGTGGCTGTTGGCCGAACCGTGGTAGTAGATGTCTTGTCGCCGGTACTCCACTTAAAGTACTTCGCCCCCGTAGCAGAAAGGGTCACCTTATCTCCGGCATTGATGGTTACATCTTTGCCGG